>CABHNZ010000021.1 GCA_902167985.1 Shinella sp. UYSO24 | reverse complement strand
GTCGGAACACCTCCGATAGACTATGTCGTGGGCTGGCGGATGCGGCTTGCGGCCGCCCGGCTGCGGCGTGGCAGCGAGCCACTGCCACGGATTGCACAGTCGCTGGGCTACGCTTCTGACAGCGCTTTTGCTGCCAGCTTCCGCCGCGCCCTCGGCCAATCACCCGCGCGTTACCGTAGTCTGTATCGCGACGCAATCCACAGTGGGACGGTCAACTCTTGACTGCCGCCTTGCCACCTGGCTGAACGACTGCGCCGGGAGATGCAGAATTTCAGCACGTCATCACTGTTTGCGACCGCTTTCAATTTGGACCCACTCCGCATCATACGCCTTGACCGGATTCGAACTCACTACCCGCTACTCAGATTAGCTAAACATCTAAGAAAGCTGCGATTTTAGATGGCGCGAAGGCCGTTAGGCGTAAGGTTCCATTATGGAACTCTGGCTGCAAGATTGGCGGCAAATGCACTAGCATAAGCCATTACAAGCTTGGATCTGCGCAAATCTCGCAAAGCGCGGCAGCGATCGCCTCACATCCCGCCCGCTGGTCACAAATGGTAAGTTGGCACTCGAAAGTACGGTCGCAGAAACTCGGTGCTCGGGCAATCGAAAGCGGACAGCTGTTATCCAAATTACTTACATAAAAATGATTAGAGGCGACTGCATAACCTCTCATCAGCTTACTCGTCAGTATATTCGGACGCGTCACGGTTGTTCTAGCGATATCCATATGCGCCGCGACCTTCGGTAGTCTGGCTTGTGAAGAGGGAACTATAGCAGCCACCGATTGTTAGCCGCATACAACAATGGAGGCCACGATGATCAAATTCCTCACAGTCATTATGATGTCGGCTGGTCTGGCAACCTCAGCAATGGCGCAGGGCGCAGGCGGGGGTTCGAGCAATGGCGATGGCGGGTCGCAGTCAACGGACGGCTCTGGAGCCAACAGCGGTACGACAGATGGAAACGCTGGGGGTAGCACCGGCACGTCCAATGGGTCATCTGGCGTCGGCGGCAGTGCCACGACTGATCCCGAGAAAAGCTCGGCGGATGGCAAGTGCGACCCGACAAAAACAGCAAACTCCCCAACCGAGACGGGTCATGCTGCGAACTGCTAAACACGAAAGGAAGCAAGCTATGGTGAGCAAAGCCCCAACTGGTGTTACCCAGACCGACGAGCCGCGTAGTGTTCTCAACAAGCGTGCCCAATTCGGCAAAGGCGTAATGATCGTATTGGCTGTCTTCGCAGCAATAATGTTTTGCGTCTACACAGGCATTATCGGGTACGCGCTTTCGTTCGTGTGACGTAGGGCTGGAACCGGCCCTATTGCCCAAATCAAGAGTTCTGGACCGCGCGCGGTAGCATATTCACCTCTTCGCCGCGTCGTTCAGGCTAATCGGCTTCAATGATGAGAGTTTCGCCATGATGGGTTCCAGCCAATCCCGGCATTTTCTGCCACGCACCGATTGTGGACATGAAATCCGTCAGGTGCCCTTTCCTCCGCAATCAGCCTGCGATCGCTTTTGCTGGGGCAGCAGGCGCAAATCGGTCCAAACGCGACCTACACGCCTTGAATGAACGAGATGAACCTTGGCTTTAGACTCGATGACGCTAAGAAATAGGGGAGAAGCTCAAATGGGAAACGCATCGAAGGAACTCGCTGACGAATACAGGCGGCTTGGTGGGCGCCGTGTTGCAGTCATCGACGACAACCTTGGATCCTCACGCGACTGGGACGGGGATACGCCGGAAGCCGACGCATTCTGGAAGGCGAAAATCGCCCCATTGTCCGATCGAGAGCGAAGGGATGTGGAGAGCTTTCTCCCCTCCTTAAATGATGAAAGTGATGAGCCAGGGAGCTAGGAAATGCGGCCCACGGATGTCGAAGCTGTCACGTTTGACCGAAGTGAGTCGGTCCCCAACAACCAGCGGCTTCCGGTCCTGCATTTCAACGTCTCTGTGCGCAATCCAGACTTCGAAAGCCTGTTTGCAGAAAATGGTTGGTCGGGCATCTGGAAGAACGGCGTCTTCACTTACCAGCATTACCATTCCGGTGCCCACGAGGTCCTCGGAGTCGCCAGCGGAACCGCAACCTTGCTCATCGGCGGTCCCGGCGGCCGCGCGTTTGCCGTGAAGACAGGCTCCTGCCTCATTCTGCCTGCAGGAACGGGCCATCAAAACCTCGGATCATCCGCCGATTTTCAGGTTGTGGGCGCATATCCGCCGCATCAGCACGCTGATATCCAGACTTCGACCGCGACCGAAGAAATGTTGGCCAGGATCAAAGGCCTCGCCCTGCCCGAGACAGATCCCGTTCAGGGTCCATCCGGACCTCTCACCAAGCTGTGGCGCAGACCAACAACGGCGTGATCAAGCGACAGCTTTCGTAAGTTTCTCCAACCGCTTGATGGCCTGCGCCAGCGGCCTTTGCCCGTCACAATAATCCTGCCAGGCCGTGCTTCTCTTCAACAGATCCGGCACGGTCCTGACCGTAAACCGCTTAGGGTCAAGGTCGGATCTGACCTGTGTCCAGGTGAGTGGCATCGAGACGGTGGCCCCAGGGCGGGCTCGGGGCGAAAGCGGTGCCACTGCCGTCGCCATGCGATCATTGCGCAGATAGTCGAGGAAAATCCGGCCCTCGCGCTGGTTCTTGGCCATCTTGATCAGATAGAGTGCCGGAGTGTCGAGAGCCATCTGCTCGCAGACGTCATGGGCAAAGCCTTTCGCCTCGTCCCAGCTTATTTTCTTGCCCTTTGGCACCGCCAAGGGCGTCACGACATGCAGACCCTTACCGCCCGTCGTCTTGCAGAAGCTGACGAGTCCCAGATCCTCCAGGCGATCCCGGATTTCCCGCGCCGCTTCGACGACCGTGGAAAAGCCGACGTCTGGACCGGGATCGAGATCGAAGACCAGACGGCCGGGGACTTCCGGTTGGTTGGGCTCACAGTTCCATGGATGAAGTTCGACGCCGCCAATCTGGGCGATGGCCGCCAGCCCCTCCACCCGGTCGATCTGCAGGTAAGGCTTCTTGTCGCCGAACACGGTAACGAGTTCGAGCAGGTTCGACGTCCCTGGCATGGCATGGCGCTGGAAAAACTGCTCGCCGCCAATCCCGTCAGGGGTGCGGATGATCGAACAGGGCCGACCTTTGATGTGGTCGATCAACCATGCGCCCACAGCCTCGTGATATCGCGCTAGGTCCAGCTTCGTGACCGGCACTCTGTCGCCGCCATCCGGCCAAAGGGACTTATCGGGGCTAGAGATCATCACCCCCATCACGTCCACCCTCGCTCCTTTGCGCAATCGCTTCGGGGCGGGCTCGGCCGTTTCCGGATCAGGCACCTCGCTCTCGACGGGAGATGCCGGTTTTCCGCTTCCACCTCGCGGCGGCTTGTCTTCTCGCAAGCCTTTGAAAGCTGCCTGCCTGACCTGACCGTCGGCGGTCCAGCCGGCGAACTCGATTTCTGCGACGAGTTCCGGCTTGAGCCAGACGATGTCGGTCGATCCCTTTGGCGCACCGATTCCCGTGAATGGCGATTTCGATGTCTCCATTTCCTTCAGCTTCGGCAACAATGCCTCCACGACCCTTGCACCATAACCCGTGCCAACCCGGCCGACATAAACGAAATGATTGCCGCGGTTGGTGCCGACAAGCAGCGAGCGGAACCGGCCGTTGGTCTTGGCATAGGCGCCGATCACGACTTCATGGCCGGCACGGCATTTCGACTTCGCCCATGTCTCGGAGCGGCCGGACTGATAGGGCGCGCTGCCCCGCTTGGACACGATGCCTTCCAGCGACAAGCGGCAGGCGGACTTTAGCACCGCATCGCCGCCGGTCTCGAAATGCTCGACGAACCGAAGAAGTGGATCGCTGCCAGCGTTTGAGAGTAGCGCCGCCAACCTTTCCTTTCGCTTAGTCAGATCCAACTCGCGTAGATCCTCATCCCCGACAAAGAGGAGATCGAAGGCGAAGTAAACCAGATTGTCCGTCTTGCCTTCCGAGAGTGCCGCCTGCAGCGCGGCAAAGTCGGGCGCACCGTTTTCATCAAGTGCGCAGATTTCGCCGTCGATGATGCAGTCGGGAAGAGATGATGCAGCGGCGGAAATAGCCGGCCATTTGTTCGTCCAGTCGAGACCTTTGCGGGTCTTCAGCGTGACCTGTCCCTCCTCCACCCTCATCTGGATACGATAGCCGTCGAACTTGATCTCATGGATCCAGCCTTTTCCGGAGGGTGGGCGATCGAGCGTCTCGCAAAGCTGCGGCGTAATGAAGTCCGGCATGTTGCACGATGCGCGTTTTATTGAAGTCGGCTTCTTCGAGGCGGTCGGCTTGATGTTGTGGCCCGCCTGGCGTTCTTCGGCCGCCAGTCCCTGGCTGCTGTCCCACACGGCGTCCGCGTCGACCACGGCTTCGCTGAGCATGAAAGGCTTCGGCTTGCGTCCCTTGCCCGCCGCGATCACATTCATTGTCCTGCCCGATGCGACGGACGTCAGGTTCGCTTCCAGGACGGCGGCACCATCCTCCTCGACGGAGAATTCGTCATGATGCTTGATCAGCAGCCAGTTGGTGCGCTTGCCGCCTTCCCGGTCGTGGCGCATACGCACCAGCACGAAGCTGCCATGCAGTCGGTCGCCATCCAGCGTGAATTTGAAATCTCCTTTGGCCAGCGCTTCTTCCGGCGACCTGTTTCCGTCCGCTTCCCAGTATCCGCGATCCCACAGCATGATCGTCCCGCCACCGTACTCGCCTTTCGGGATCGTTCCTTCGAAATCGCCGTAATCGAGCGGATGATCCTCGACCTCAACGGCAAGCCGCTTGTCACCGGGATCGAGGGACGGCCCCTTCGTGACCGACCAGGACTTGAACACTCCATCCAGCTCAAGGCGAAGATCGTAATGCAGCCGAGAGGCATCATGCTTCTGGACGACAAACCGGCGGCGGTTCGAAGTCCTCACTTCGACTTCACCGCTTGGTTCTGCCGTTTTCTTGAAGTTGCGCTTGGCTCGGTATGTGGAGAGGTTGGCGGCCATCGGTTTGCTGATCCTTGATCCCAAACGAGTGGAGCCGGCATCATGCCGGCCCCACGAACTATTCAGCGTCCAGACACCCGGATCGCTCCGGCATCCCCAAAACTGCGTTGGACCGCCGCGATCTGGTCGGAAGCGATATCGGCCGAAACCTCGATTTCTCCCTGCAGCGCAGCGTCCTCCCGTGATCCGCTCTCGTGCGAGGCATCGCCGCCCGAGGGCCTGGAGCCCGTGGTGTTTCGATCGGTCGCGGACTGAATGAAAATATCGGGGCGCGAGATCCCGTGTTGCTGCACCAGATGCTCGACCGCAAGGTCCGCTGCTTCGCGCGTCTCAAACGTAGCGCGGATGGTGGTGGTGCTATCGTCGGCCATGAGGCTGCCTCCTGTTTCACAAGGTCTAGAGCTACAAACGCGAGGGAGAGCGGGTAGTTTCACTTTGTGATTGGCTGTTTTTTCGTCGAGGAAAGAGCTAACGGTCGCGGCTGGCTCCATCTGTGCGAAACGGAAGTCACCTGCTGTGACGGCAGGACAGCAAAAGCTGGATGAGCCGATGAGCGAAGAGCTATCGGAACGGCCGGGAAAGCCAGAGAAAAGGACTACGAGGTTTGGGGGACGGCAAACGCAGAATGAGGACGCCACCGGTCAGCGTACCAACCCTGACCTATGGGACCCGAGCATCAATTGATCTCGTCATGTCTTCGTCGGCGGTATATTCCGAATAAGCCGCCGGAGCGGCCGGCGCCCTGAGAAGCGTGTTATCGAACTTAGACGCTAAGGCGGTCGCGGAGAAATTCTAGAGAAGCTGGCCCGATAAAGGGCCTTCCAGAAGAGGGATGAACGCTACCATGCGGAGAAAGACTGCACGATGTCGCCCGGGCCCTATACCTCGACGTATCGTGGAGATTAACGGCAGGTCGATATCCGAAAGGGAGGCTAAAGCATTCCAAGGAAATCCAGATACTTTACAGGCCTTGAAAACATCGGGAAAGTCTTCGTCGTTGCCACGCGCTGCTCCTCCTCGCTGAGCGTCGCGGTACAGTCCGTCAACGTGAAGACGTTGTAGCCCTTTTCGTAGGCTGATCGCATTGTCGATTCAACACAGCAGTTTGTCAGAAAGCCTGCGATTGCCAGATTGGAGACACCGCGTGCCCGCAATATGAAGTCGAGATTGGTGCTCGCGAAGCAGTCGAGGCCCTTTTTCCCTTCAATCACGATATCCTGGCTCTGCGGCTTTAGCTCATCGACGATCTCTGCGCCCCAGCTTCCCTTTTGAAACGCCTTGGCTCCGACAATACCGGCCAGGATCCCATAAGCGTCACGGCCAACTTCGGGGTAGCCTTCAGAGAAGGCGATCGGCGCATGCATGACGGTGACGCCGGCAAGCCTCGCCCTCTTCGCAACCTCAAGCGTGTTGGCAAGCATGTTCGTCGACGACATCACCTCTCGAACGGCCCCGTGCTGGGAGCCGCCCTCTTTTACGAAGTCGTTCTGATATTCGATCAGAAGCAGGGCTGTTTCATTGGCTTTCATCGGAATACCTCTTGGTCCAGATTGAGATGCTGGGCTGCTAACCAGCGGTACTGCTCACCCGGCGGGCGATGGCGGGACGGTAATGGTTACGGTTGATGATGGAGTGAAGGCCCTGCGGCCCGCATCCAATCGACGGCCGCATGACACCCTCCACCCTGGTGCTTAAGCGACGTCAGGCAGGCCACCGATCACTTTGTCCAGTGTGATCGGATAATCCCGAACGCGAACGCCGGTCGCATTGTAGATCGCGTTGGCGATCGCGGCCGAGACGCCACATAATCCAAGCTCACCCACGCCCTTTGCCTTCATCGGGGAAGAGATCGGATCTGTCTCATCCATGAAGATCACCTCCTGATGCGGAATGTCTGCATGGACCGGAACCTCATACCCCGCGAGATCATGGTTGACGAAGAAGCCGCGCCGCGTATCCACGGCCAGTTCCTCAGATAGCGCCAGACCAGCTCCCATGGTCATGGCGCCAATCACCTGGCTTCGGGCTGTGATCGGGTTGAGAATGCGGCCGGCCGCACACACCGCCAGCATGCGCCGGATACGCGTTTCCCCGGTTGCGACATCGACGGCGACTTCAGCAAAATGCGCGCCGAACGTCGATTGCTGATAGGTCTTTTCGAGGTCTCCCCACTCCATCGTATCCTCACCCAAAGACCGGCCTCCCCCGCTGCCTCACCAAGAGGAACCGTACGATTGCCGGAACGCACCTGACCATTCTCGAAGATGGCATCTTCAGAATTGAAACCGAGTTTCTGCGCGACGGCCTCTCGCAGCTTGACACAGGCAGCATAACGCCGGATGTCGAGGAGTTGGCGCCGAACTGACCGCCGGAGCCGGAGGAGACGGGAAAGCGGGAATCTCCGAGATGCACGCCGACCTTGTCCATCGGCACCCCCATCATCTCGGCCGCCGTTTGCGCAATGATCGTGTAGCTGCCAGTGCCGATATCGGTCATGTCCGTCTCGACCGTCACCTTGCCCTGTGCGTCCAGTTTCACCCGCGCGCCGGATGGCATGACGAGGTTATTGCGGAAGGCTGCCGCCATGCCAATCCCGATCAACTTGCCGCCTTCTCGGTGGGCGGCGATCGGCCCGCGTTTGCCCCAGCCGAATTTCTCCGCGCCGAGCCTCATACAGCCGACGAGGTCGCGATGGGAGAATTTCCGCTTCGGATGCTCCGGATCGACCTGGGTATCGTTGAGGATACGAAACTCGATCGGATCCATTCCCACTTTTTCGGCCATCTCATCGATGGCGATTTCCAACGCCATCAGTCCCGGGGCTTCGCCCGGCGCGCGCATCGAATTGCCTTCCGGCAGGTCGAGTGCTGCAAGGCGCATTGCGGTCATCCGGTTTTCTCCGGCATAGAGGAGGCGCGTCTGCATGACGGCCGTCTCCGGCTGGCCTCCGGGCAGATCGCCCGACCAGCTTTCATGCCCGATCGCAGTGATCTTGCCGTCGCGCCCGGCGCCGATGCGGATCCTTTGAATAGTTGCCGGACGATGGGTGGCATTGTTGACGAGAAGCGGCCGGGGCAGGGCCACTTTGACAGGGCAGCCCGCCGCTTTTGCAGCGTCGGCGGCCATCACCGCATCGGCACGCAGAAAGAGCTTGCCGCCGAAGCCTCCGCCGATAAAAGGCGACATCAGATGGACTTTTTCCTTGTCGATACCAAGCGTCGTGGCAAGATCCGTCCGCCACCAGTCGATCATCTGGCTTGACGTCCAGACCGTCAATTCATCCCCATTCCAGGCTGCGATGGAGGCAAAGGGTTCCATCATCGAATGCGACTGATCCGGTGTCATGTAGGTCGCGTCCAGCTTTATAGCGGCCGCACTGTAGGCGCCATCGAAGTCGCCAACACTTGTGTCGGGCTCGGTTCCGCCTTCCGCCTTCGGCTTCTTGGCGTCGGCTTTGGCCCTCACCAGATCAAAGACGCCATCTTCCGCCTGGTAATCAACCTCGATCAGACCCGCCGCAGCGCGCGCCTGCTCGAAGGTCTCCGCGACGACCACGGCGATGGCCTGGTGATAGTGCTGGATCTCATCGCCCCCGAAGAGGCTGGCAGTGTTCTTCGAGCCGAGATCGCGCTTTCCGACGTCGAGTGCGGTAACGACTGCGATGACGCCCGGCGCGCTCTTCGCGGCCGCCGTGTCCATTGCGCGTATCCTGCCCTTGGCAATCGCCGCGCCGAGCGGATAGCCGTAGGCATACTTTATCTGCGGATCATGCCATTCATAGGCATACATCGCGCGTCCTGTGGTCTTGAGCTCGCCATCGATCCGGTGGATCGGCTGGCCGATGACCTTGAGATTATCGATAGGGTTGGTGGTCGCTGGTGTTTCGAACTTCATTGTCAGCCCCTCGCCTCGTCCATTGCAGCTGCAAGTGTGCGCTCGGCGAGCACCACTTTGAACCGGTTCTCATCTGTCGGCCGGGCATCGGCCAATAAGGCCTGTGAGACCGCCTTCGCGCCCTTTGCTAGGGCCGCATCCGCCGCATCGACCCGCCAGGGTTTAGGCGCCACGCCGCCCACGGCGATCCGGCCGCTACCATCGTCCTTAAGCACGAGACCGACAGACACGAGCGCGAATGCGTAGGAGGCTCGATCACGGACCTTGCGGTAAACCTGCTTGCCGCCCACGGGTGCCGGCAGAGTCACGGCTGTGATGATTTCGCCTTGGTCGAGCGCATTTTCGATGTTCGGCGTATCGCCGGGGAGCCGATGGAAATCGGAAATCGCGATCCTCCGCTTGTCTCCGTCGGGCTTGACCGTTTCGACAACGGCGTCGAGCGCCCGCATTGCGACCGCCATGTCGCTCGGATGGGTGGCGATACAATTGTCGCTGGTTCCGACGATACCCAATTGCCGCGTCACGCCGCCGATGGCCGAGCAACCGCTACCTGGCTGCCGCTTATTGCAAGGCTGGGCAGTATCGTAGAAATAGGGACAGCGCGTCCGTTGCAGAAGGTTGCCAGCTGTCGTTGCTTTGTTGCGCAGTTGGCCGGATGCTCCGGCAACAAGCGCCCGCGACAAGAGCCCGTAATCGCGCCGGACTGTCTCATGCGCTGCAAGATCGGTGTTCCGAACCAGAGCACCAATCCGCAAACCTCCGTTCTCGGTCTTTTCGATCGTATCCAGGCCAAGCCCGTTGACGTCGATGAGATGGGTCGGCGTTTCGATCTCCAACTTCATCAAATCCAAAAGATTGGTGCCGCCTGCGATGAATTTCGCGTCCTGATTGGATGCCGCGGATTTCGCTGCAGCCTCGGGTGAAGACGCACGTTCATAGGTAAAAGCTCTCATGCGCGTGTCCCCGCAGCTTCGACAATGGCTTCGACGATGTTGGAATAAGCACCGCAGCGACAGATATTGCCGCTCATGCGCTCGCGGATTTCCACCTCTGTCAATCTTGCTTGGTCCGTAAGACTGCCTGTGACGTGGCTCGGGATATTCGCCTTGATCTCCTCGAGCACCGCCACGGAGGAACAGATCTGCCCGGGGGTACAGTATCCGCACTGGAAGCCGTCATGTTTGACGAAGGCCGCCTGCATCGGATGCAGATTGCCAGGCTGCCCGAGGCCCTCGATTGTGGTGACCGCGTCGCCCTCATGCATGACCGCGAGCGTCAGGCATGAATTGATGCGCCGACCCTCGACCATGACCGTACATGCACCGCATTGCCCGTGGTCACAGCCTTTTTTGGTTCCGGTCAGATGGAGATGCTCGCGCAATGCGTCGAGGAGAGTGGTTCGGTTATCGACCTCGAGATCGCGGCGCTCGCCGTTGACCTTGAGCGATATGGTTGAAGTGTAAGTCATGTCGTTTCCTGCTACGGTCTGTGCTGCCGCAACGCCGGAAGCGGCTCCTGTCACTGCAACTGTCGCCGCAGACGAGATAAGCAAGTCCCGCCTGGAAATATCGAGTTGGTTTGTCGGGGGCATCGTCAACTCCGCATCGGTTTGGTGAAAGGCAGCCGCCGGCCAGCGAGGCACGACGACGCGAAAGGTACGAGCTAGCGCACAATCCTTGGTCGATTAGGGGGCAATCACGGATAGGTGTTATCGTTTGAGAGCATCAATGTCCGGCCGCGCCTTCGGAGCTTTCTGATCGCCGATAGAGTCGTACCTCGGCACAGAGTGTTCACTTTGATTGTGGGATGATGCTGATCATCTCGTCTTCAGAAGGCTCTTTCGCAGGCGGTAGTTTGAGCGCCTGATCCGCAGACACGCTTTTCGTCCGCTTCGCCGGTGGGAGCACCACAACTTCACCCGTTTCGAGCGACTTCTCCACGGCGGCAAGGACCCGCAGGTCCATCAGGCCTTCCTCGCCGTCCGCTTCTGGGTCGCGGCCGGTCAGGATGCAGTCCGAGAAATACTGCGTCTCATTGCCGAAGTGGTCGACAGGATCGAAGGTATGTGTCTTCTCGCCGTCTTCGGTTTTCTCGACATAGGTGATGCCGAGCTTCGGGCCGAACATGAAGCACGGCGTCGCATAGATGGTCGCCTTCGTGCCGACGAGCGTGAAGCTTTCGGCTGCAGCCGTCGCGTAACTAACCGTGAACTGGGCCGTCTTCTCTCCGGGAAAGCGCAGGGTGACAGCCACCGTATCGTGAAAGTCAAAGCCCCGATCCGGCGCCTTGGTTCCAACGGCATGGACCGAGATTGGCTCCTCGCCGAACAGGTTGCGCACGGCATTCAACGGATAGGTGCCCATATCCGGTACGGGGCCGCCCCAGTAACCGTTGTGACCGCGCGAATTCTCTTCAGCGACGTCTGGGTGAAGGTTGACGAGAACGCGCGCACGTCGCCGAAATCGCCATTGCGCGCACGCGTGAACATTTCGACCGTACCGGGCTCGTGATGGAGGCGATAAGCGATCATCAACTTGGCACTGTTCGCCTTTTGCGCTTCGAGAACCTTCTCTGCATCCGCGACGCTCGATGTCATCGGCTTTTCGAGGAGGACGTGGATACCTGCTTCCAGCGCCGCGACGACCAGATCTGTGTGATGCGCATTCGGGGTCGCGACGTAGACGGCATCAATCTCTCCTGACTTCAACAATCGCCATACTCGGCGTAGGTCCACGGTTTGATACCGTATGCTTCGCAAGCTTGTCCGCCTTCATTGGATTGCCGGTGACCAATGCGGCGAGCTCGGAATTGGTTGTCTGACCGATGCCAGGCATGAAGGCCTGCTGGGAGATTTGGCCGCCGCCGACCACGGCGTAACGGATCTTCTTTGCTTCTGATGTCATGGTGAGGGCAATTCCATTTTAGGGTTATCGATATAGGCGCCGCTAAAACTGCCACGGCGACCAAGAACCAAATGCCTGCCGCCGGCGAACGGTTCCCCGCCATGACGTGACAATTTGCTGCAGCGCAGCATCCGAGCTTTGTCTGATGGAACAACACGCGAAGGCATCACGTTCAGGCTTTTCTTCCCCCAAGGCACAAGGTCGAACATGAGCATTATCAACGAGTTCAAGTCATTTATCGCACGCGGCAACGTTATGGACCTTGCCGTCGGTGTCATTATCGGCGGTGCGTTCGGCGGCATCGTCAAATCTTTGACTGACGACGTCATCATGCCGGTGGTGGGCGCGCTGTTCGGTGGCTTCGATTTCTCGAACTATTTCATCCCGCTTTCATCAGCCGTGAATGCGCCCACATTGGCGGCCGCCCGCGCCCAAGGTGCGGTCTTTGCCTACGGCAACTTTATCACCGTCCTGATCAATTTCCTGATCCTCGCCTGGATCATCTTCCTGATGGTGAAGGGCGTGAATTTCCTGCGCCATCAAGTGGAGCACCATGAGAAGACCGGTGCGACCCCACCTGCCCCACCACCCGCTGACGTCCGGCTCCTGACGGAGATCCGCGATCTGCTCGCGAAGAAGGACGATGCAGGCCCAGCTAGCACGACCAATCTGTAGAGCTCCGTATCGCTGCAATTGGAGGGGCGCTCAATGGCAATCGCTACGCCAAAACCGTAGACGTCACCTACGACAAGGTGCCGATTAGGACTGACCAGGAATAGGTCTCAGCCCATTCCCTTGCTGTGGAGCTCTTTGAGCGCCCTTTCGGACCTGGGCGTGTGAAGGCCCACGCCGCGCAGAACATCCGGTGGTTTGGTGAATTGTCTGTCACTGTACTCGACCACCTCGATCCGTTTGGCCCAGGGATCGAGGTGGTCGAGGAAATCCGCATCCAGCATTTTGGCGCCCGCCTCTATCGCGAGGTCGCGCGCAGCACCCCGATCGTCGACAACAAGACCGAATGCCGATCCTGATTCGGACGCTCATGGCGTCCTCGGCGCAGAGCGACAAATTCATCACCTAGATCGATGAAGGTCCTCGCACCCTCTCGCTTCCAGCCACCGACTTCCGTGATGCAGAGGACGGCGTCAAACCACCCGCGGTTTCCGAGAATATGGATCGAAATTTGCGTAGCAGTTCGCGTGGATCCTTCTGCATAAGATCGGCCACTCGTCAGCGCGAGGATCCCGATGTCGTCGCGCGGGTGCTGACGGTGTTCCATGGAGCAGTGACTGGTCTTGCGTGAGGAACTTATGCCGGGTTTGGCGCTTTAGTCCTTTCCCGCCATACAGGAGATCCCCATGCCGATCAGCCCCCCTATCCTCTACACGCCACAGATCGAGACATTCGAGGATGATGAACAGAAGACCATTTCTGAACTCAATGAGACGTTCGACATCATCTTGAAAAGGACGGCGGAAGACTATGGCCACGCCGTGCGTTCGGTGCATGCCAAAGCGCATGGCATCCTCGAAGGAACGATGACGGTCAAGGATGACCTGCCCCCCGAACTGGCCCAAGGCCTGTTCGCGCATCCTGGCATTTACAAAACCTATATGCGCATCTCGACCAATGCCGGCGACATCCTTCCAGATGCGATCTCGCTGCCACGTGGCCTGGCCCTTAAGGTCGTCGACGTCCCTGGCGATCGCCTGCCCGACGCGGCAGGAACGACGCAGGACTTCATCATGGTCAACGGCCCGGTGTTCCAGGCGAAAACAGCCCAGAAGTTTCTGGGCAGCCTGAAGATGCTTGCCAAGACGACCGACCGCATGGAAGGCACCAAGGAAGTGCTCTCCGACGTCCTTCAAGGCGTAAACACCGCCCTTGAAACCGTCGGCGTGTCGAGCTCCACCGTCCAGTCCTTGGGCGGCGCACCCGATTCCGATCCACTCGGCGAGACCTATTACAGCGTGACACCGTTCCGGTATGGCGACTACATCGCCAAGTTCAGCATCCGGCCGGTCTCGAAGGACCTCACCGAACTGACCGGCAAGGAGATCGACACCAAGGATCAGCCGGATGCGATCCGTCAGACGGTCCAGGCTGAGATGCAGCATCTCACAGGCGAATGGGAATTCTGCGTGCAGCTTTGTCGTGATCTCGAAAAGCAGCCGATCGAGGATCCAACGATCCAATGGGACGAGAAGGATGCGCCCTTCGTCGCGGTCGCCACGCTTCATGCCGAGCCGCAGGATAGCTGGTCGGACGCAAAGGTGCAGAAAGTCGATGAGGAGATGCGTTTCAGCATCTGGACCGGCCTTGCCGCCCACGAGCCGCTTGGCAACATCAACCGCGCCCGCAAGGCGACCTACGAGCACTCCTCAAGGTTCCGCGAAAGCTTCAATCGCTGTCCGATCCACGAGCCGGCGTCCTAAGCGAGCTGCGCGTGGCTCCCGACGCCGCTCTCCAAGCGGCACCTTTCAAATTGGATCTCTTACATCACAGGACCTATCATGGCGGACACCATCAAAAATCCCGAGGCCGAAGGTCCTTCCGGCGGGTGGGGATCGCTCAAGGGTATTGCCAGCATCTACGGTGAAAGCTGGCCGACACCGGCAGCGCTCGAAACGCTCGCCCGACAGAACAAGCCGGAAGGGTTCATGTGCGTATCGTGCGCCTGGCCCAAGCCCGTCAACTACCACCCCTTCGAATTCTGCGAAAACGGCGCGAAGGCCACTTTGTGGGAACTCACGTCGCATCGCTGCACGCCGGATTTCTGGAACGATCACACGGTGTCGGAACTGCGCGGATGGAAAGATCACGACCTGGAAAAGACGGGGCGGCTGACACATCCACTTCGCTATGACGCCGGCACCGACCGCTATGTCGAAGTGACATGGGACGAGGCCTTCGAGGGGATTGCAAAAGTTCTCAAGCGACTGGAGAAGGACAGCGTCGTCTTCTATTCCTCCGGCCATGCCGGGCTCGAAGCATCCTATCTCTACGCTCTGCTCGCGCGCCTCTATGGCAATAACAACCTGCCGCAGAGCTCCAACATGTGTCATGAGACGACGTCGGTCGGTCTGATGAAGGTCATCGGCTCTCCCGTCGGCACTGTCGTGTGGGACGATCTCGAAAAGGCCGACGCATTCTTCTTCTTCGGTCAGAACCCCGGCTCCAACAGCCCCCGGTTCCTTCACCCCTTGCAAGAAGCCAAGAGGCGCGGCGCGCGGATCATCACCTTCAATCCAATCCTCGAACAGGGCCTCATATCCTTCGTCAACCCGCAGAGCCCTGTGGACATGCTGACGGGCCACGAGACCCAGATTTCAGATCAGTATCACCAGGTTCAGGCCGGCGGCGACATCGCGGCGATCCTCGGCATCTGCAAACACGTAATCGAGGCCGACGACCACGCCGTCGCCGAAGGCCGAGAACGCGTGCTCGACATCGGCTTCATCGAAGAGCACACGACCGGATTCGAAAAATTCATCGACTTGGTGCGCGCCACCGGATGGCCTGAGATCGAACGAGAGAGCGGCCTGAAGGAGGCAGACCTCGGGGGGCTGGCGACATCTATATCGGCGCGGAGAACGTAATCGGCGTCTATGGCATGGGCCTTACCCAGCACAGCCAAGGCGCACTCAATGTTGCCATGGTCGTGAACCTGCTGATGCTGCGCGGCAATATCGGACGCGAGGGGGCCGGCTGCTGTCCGGTGCGCGGCCATTCCAATGTCCAGGGCCAGCGCACTGTAGGCATCGCAGAAAAGACAAAGCTTATCCCGATGGACAAGCTGAAGGAGCTGTTCGACTTCGATCCGCCGACCAAGGACGGTACCCCTATCGTCGATGCCATCAAAGGATTGATGAACGGGTCAATCAGGCCATCATCAGCCTAGGGGGCAATCTCGTCCGGGCAGTGCCGGATCAGAAGGAGATGGAAAAGGCTTGGGCTGCGCAGGATCTCGCTGTGATAGTGTCTACCAAGCTCAACCGGAGCCACCTGTTTCCCGCAAAGAACGCCTACATCCTGCCCTGCCTGTCACGCACAGAGATAGACCGCCAGGCAACCGGCAACCAAGCTGTCACCACCGAAGACAGTTTCTCGCATATCAGCGCCAGCGTCGGAAAACGGACGCCGGCATCGAAAGAGTTGAAGAGCGAACTAGCAATCGTCGCAGGGATCGCCAAGGCGACGCTTTCACCACATCCCAAGCTGAAATGGGACGAATGGACGGGGGATTACAGCCTCGTCCGCGAATTGATCGAATACAGCTATCCGAAGGATTTCAAGGATTACAATGCACGCATGTTCCAGCCGGGCGGATTCTACCGCGGGAACGCTGCGCATGAGCGCGTGTGGAAGACCCCGGAAAAGAAAGCAGTCTTCACCACTCCTAGCCAGCTCAACGCGCTATCCTTTGCGGAAGCAGATGGCCGTTTCAGACTGGTAACAATCCGCTCCAACGACCAGTTCAACACGACGATCTACGGTTATTCCGATCGCTTTCGCGGCATAGAAGGCACACGCGACGTGGTGTTGATGTGCGAGGACGACATTCATGCCGCCGGCCTGTCAAATGGCCAAAGCGTGACGCTGGTCAGTGACTTCGGAGACGGCAAGCGCCGCGAACTCGCAGGCCTCTCGGTGCGCAAACATGATCTTCCAAGGGGAACGATTGCCGCCTACTACCCCGAATGCAACGTACTCAACGCAATCGATCACCATGACGCGCTGTCGAAAACGCCCGCATCGAAGGCCATTCCTGTGCGGATCGAAGCGGCTGTTGCGCCGGAAAGGCTGGGAGTGTGAACACATATGTCGTCACGCTCTTCCTTTTTGGCGCAGTCGTCCTTTTGACGACGTGGCTTCCACTCGCTCTACGACGGATGCCGCTCTCCCTGCCAATCTGCTGCGTCGCCATAGGCATCGTTCTCGCCTGGTCTCCGTTCACACCGCTGCCGTATATGAATCCGCTCGACGACGCGAAAGTCGCCGAACATCTCACCGAATTCGTCGTCATCGTCTCCCTTATGGGGGCCGGGCTTAAGATTGACCGACCGCTGGGTTGGAGACGATGGATGACCACCTGGCGGCTACTCGGAATCGCAATGCCGCTTTCTATCGCAGCCATCGCTTTCCTGGGCTGGGGGCTACTCGGCTTGGGAGCTGCATCGTCCCTGCTGCTTGCCGCCGCCCTCGCCCCAACCGATCCCGTGCTCGCCGCTGACGTGCAGGTGGGGCCGCCAAAGACAGGCGAAGAGGACGACATCCGGTTTGCGCTGACATCTGAGGCGGGCCTGAACGACGGACTATCTTTCCCATTCGTGATGGCGGCGATCGCGCTTGCCAGCAAGGGTGCTGTCTCAGGCTGGATTGGCTACTGGTTTGCGGTCGACGTCGTCTGGAAACTCGCCGCGGGCGTGCTTGTCGGATGGCTGGCTGGAAAACTTCTCGGATATCTGACTTTCAAGGTGCCGGAGACAGGTCGCATCGCAAAGACGGGCGACGGACTGGCGGCGCTCGGGTTCACGTGCGTCTCCTATGCTGCGACCGAGTTGGTGCACGGGTACGGCTTCGTGGCGGTATTCGTGACGGCTCTTACGCTGAGAAGCGTCGAACGGGAGAGCGACTTCCATGGGCAGCTTCACGATTTCGGGGAGCAGATCGAGCGGCTGGGCACGATGGTCCTGCTGGTCTGTTTCGGCTCTGTGCTGGCGGAAGGCACGCTTGTCGCGCAGGTCGACTGGCGGATTGTCGGGGTGGCGGTTGTCGTGATTGTGGTGGTCCGACCTCTGACCGGATGGATCGGGCTGATCGGCTGCGACCGCTCGACGTCGGAGAAGCTGATCGTTTCGATCTTCGGCATTCGTGGCATCGGCTCCATCTACTATCTTGCCTTTGCTTCGGGAAGGGCATCATTCGAGGGGATGAATATCGTCTGGGCGACGGTGTTTCTGATCATCCTCATCTCGATCATCGTGCATGGTGTCTCGGTCACGCCGGTCATGCGCTGGAGCGACAAGAGGCGAGGCATCGACAGCATGCGCCCCGCCACTGCTGCTGAAGAAGCTAGGGCAACCTGACACCGCCATCACTAACAGGCAGGCAGGGCACGACAAACTCGGTCTCTTCCGGCCTTGAGGTGACTTCCACACGGCCATGAGAAGCGTCCGCGCTGAGCGGCGATGTGGAAGCCGAGGGCCCTGCGTCATTGGAAGGACTTTAAGACACGCGGGATTGAGCGGCCTTCTGCCTCTCCCGCGACTTCGCTGCCGACCTTGCGGCCCGCAACTCCTCGATCTCCGGCTGCCACCATCCCCGAAGCCGCTCGTACTCCCCCGGCCCGGCCTTCGCCGGCCACGTATGAATGAGTTCCTCCAGCGTGGCCGCTCGCCATCCGGCCCAAACATGCTCGTCGTCGGCGTCCGGATGATGCTCGGCCACCTCCGCGGGATCGACGAGCTCGCTCGTGACCTCGGTGATGACGACGATCCCGAACGCGGGCGTTGCGACGGGCCGATCCAGCGGCGGCAAGTCGGCGCTCGGAAATGGCAGTCGGCGCTTCCTGCGCTCTGAAGTTCGGCGTCGAGCCTTCGCCTCCTCCTCGGTGCCCTTCCTTGCTTCGGCCCGTTTCCGGCGCTCCTCGGGTTCGGCTCTCTTCGCGGCCTCCTCAATGGCTTCCCATCTGTGCTGGAGATCGTCGTATGAAGCGTATGGGACGTCCCAGACCTTCTCGTCGCCGTTCCATCTGGCGAATGGAATCTGTCGAAGCTCGTCGACGACGGTCCGAGAATACGGCGTTCGTATCCGGAACCCGGTCGGAATGATCTCGAGGTATGGCGAGAGGATGGGTTCGAACTCGTAGGCGTCGCGGCCACGCTCCTGTTCGTAGGGGTCGTGCCTGTCTATCTCGGAGGCCAGCCATCTCTCGATCCGACGCCGGGCCGTGCTGCCGGGAACCGTCCATGCTTGAAGCGTGTCCGACCAGCGGGCGCGCGGAAACTCCTTCCGGAAGCGAGCGACAGTCATCCTGTCGAACGGGAAGGAGACCATCTCCTGCTGGGGTTCGTCGTCGGTCTTGGGCTGTGGGGTCGCGGTCATGGGTTCCTTACAGAGGAGCACCTGTCACCGGATTGACGATCGGCGGTTCGCTCTCATCCTTCTTGCCGGCGGGCTGCACCGAGGTGGGTGCCATGGATTCTTCGTCGGCCGGCTCGGGATTGGAAGGGGTCGGATGGACGTCGGCGGGCCGGCGCTGTTCCGGGGTCGCGTTGGTGTCGTTCGTGCCCATGGTCAGGCTCCTTATGATGGTAAACAGACAACGCAGGCTGTGGCGGATGGTTCAGCGGAAGCACCCCCGCAGACAGTCTTGTCGATGCTCAGAGGGCGCTCGACCTGTCTACAGGGAGCGTCCTCATCCATCCCGGACGCCGCGCGCGACGGAGAGGGGGTGTCGCGGCCACGGTCATCGATACGGGGTGTGAGAGATAGATGAGAACGGCGTCGTTCGGATGCAAGATGGTGATCCAAGCGCTGGACGGAGGGCTGCCATGCGTTGCCGAACGGATGCTTCATTACCATATATGCCGAACCACTCACATAGATGGAAATCATGGTTTCAAGGATCAGACGAACCTTGACCGTCGGCCAGCGCGCGGCCGCGGTCGAGCGCACGAATACTGTCGCGCAGGAGGCGGCCGACGACGAGCGCCGCTGTCGTGAAGAGAGGACCGAGCGCCTGCGCAAGCTGAGGCTCGCCATGGAGACACAATCGAAAAGGTAGGCACCCGCTGCTCTCCCCGATTGCTGTCACCAGCTACGATCAAAACTCGAAGGAAGGATGGATTTCGACATGGATCATGTTTCGAACACTGCCGCTAATGCCGCGAAACTACAGGAAGCACGAATTGCGAAGGGATACACCCTTGAGGAGGTCGCCATCACGACAGGGCTGACGACCGAGGAGATCAACGCGGCGGAATGTGGCGTGCCTGTTCAAGAACAGCACGTGGAGCGCATCGAGCACGCCTTGCGCTAATCGCCGAACACAAAAGGCCGGGGCGAAACCGCACCGACCTTCCTCATCCGCTATTCGTCCCTGCCAGTACATCCGTGGTCAAAGTCTCAAGCGAGTTCGGCGTTGCGAGCGGCAGATGTTCCCAGCGCTCGTCAGCAATGCCGACAGACAATCATGTAGGTCGGCATTGTGATGTTTCAAGGCCGCGACTAGACAGCCGGCACCTCGGCGTCTTGATGCACCAGCCAGAACTCTTCAGCTCGGCCCAGAACTCGTTCGGGACTTTCGTCTGCAGCGAATTCCAGTCCTCGCGGATCTGACGGTCGCTGCCGGCGCCGACGACAAGCGCGACGGCGACATCGGGTGCGGCGGAGAACTGGATCGCGGCGGTGCGCAGATCGACGCCGTGGTTCTCGGCCACCTGCCGCAGCTTGCCGCGCTTCTCGATAACTTCCGGCGGGATCTTGTAGTTTTCCGCGCCGTAGTTGTACCGCGGGCTGCCACCGATGAAGCCGGCGTTCAGGCTGGAGCCGATCACGAGACCAACGCCTTTCTCGCGGACCTTCGGAAACAGGGTCTCAACCGTGTCCGCATGGTCGATCAGGGAATACTGGCGGGCGCACAGGCAGACGTCCGGATCGGCGTCCTCCATCACCTTCAGGATCGCCATCGGGGTGTTCACGCCGACGCCCCATCCCTTGATGATACCCTCTTCCCGCATCTTCGAGAGTTCCGGGAACGCGCCTTTTCGGGCGATCTCGTACTGCTCTTCCCATGCGCCTGGAAAGAAGGCGAAGTCCGGCGAGAGATCGTGCACGAAGGCGACGTCGATCGCATCGACGCCGAGCCGCTGCAGGCTGTCCTCGATAGAGCGGCGGACGCCGTCGGCCGTGTAGTCGATGACGAGATCATTCGGAGAATCCGAGAGCGGATACATTTTCTCGTGGCTGTTCGTCTTCGAGGCCTTCAGCAGCTTGCCGACCTTCGTCGACAGCAGATAGTCGTCACGCTTCTGGTTATGCAGGAAGTGGCCGAACCGGCGTTCGGCGAGACCGAGCCCGTACCAGGGGGCGACGTCGTAGTAGCGGACACCCACGTTCCAAGCCGTTTCGAGAGCGGCCTCGGCCTCGTTGTCCGAGATCTTGTTGAACTCGTTCCCGAGGGAGACGCCACCCATCCCAAACTTGAACTCGGGCTTGTAGATGTCGCGGACGCGGCTTGAGAGTGCCATGGGCGGTTCCTTCCTGATTTCCGGCTGCAGCGACGAAGAACGTCGTCACGTCAGATCAGAACGATGCCGGAGCGGAATGGTTCGTCGGAAAGCTGGGAACAGCGCCCACGTCGTTGAATCAAACTCTGAGCGCAGATTCGTAAGCCATTGAAATTTGATTCGTTTGGGCTCGGAACGAATCACTCGTTCGCACCTTTGAGTCGCCATCCAGGTGATTCGGAGTAGAGCGTATGGCAGGGCATAGAGCGCAGTGGAAAGGCTTTCTGAAGGTCGGTGAGGTGAGCTGCGGTGTCGCGCTCTATACGGCCGCGTCCACATCGGACCGCATCGCCTTCAACACCATCAACACCGCGACCGGCAATCGAGTGAACCGGGTGTTCGTAGATTCCGAGACCGAGGAGCCCGTCGAGAAGAACGCTCAGGTTAAAGGTTTCGAGCTGGAGAACGGCCGCTATGTCCTGATCGATCCTGAGGAGATCGCGGCGACCGTCCCCGAAAGCAACAAGACGCTCGAGATCGAAGCTTTCATACCTTGCGGCACGGTGGACGACGTCTACTTCGACAAGCCCTATTACCTGACCCCGGACAAGACCTCCGGTGACGCCTTCGCCCTGCTGCGTGACGGCATGAAGGCTGACAAGGTCGCCGCCATCGCCCGGACGGTGCTGTTCCGCCGGATGCGAACGGTGCTCATCCGCCCGCACGGCAAAGGACTGATCGCAACGACCCTCCAATACGACTACGAGGTCCGGTCGTCGAAGAAGGCATTTGAGAGCGTGCCTAAGATCAAGATCGAAGGCGAGATGCTCGATCTCGCCAAGCACATCATCTCCACCAAGATCGGCGAGTTCGATCCGGCGACATTCGACGACCGCTACGAGGAGGCGCTGGCCGCGCTGGTCAAGGCAAAGGTGGAAGGCAAGTCGCTACCGAAAAGGAAGAAGGTGGAGGTCTCGCAGTCCAACGATCTGCTGGCCGCTCTCCGCGAAAGCGCGGGGCTGTCAAAGAAGTCCGACGACAAACCGAACCGCACTGCCGCCAACGCCAACAAAAGCGCTGGTCGGCAGCGCGCCGCGCGCGGGGCGGCCGCGAAGTCCGCCGCTTCCAAGGCCGCCCCGCAGCGCAAGGCCGGATAAGGAGGACAAGACATGGCACTCCGCCCCTATTGGAAAGGCTACCTCAAGCTCTCGCTCGTCACCTGCCCGGTCGAGATGATGCCGGCGACGTCCGAGAGCGAGAAGGTCCGGTTCAACACCATTAATGAGAAGACCGGCAACCGGGTCATGTCCCAATACGTGGACTCGGTCACCGGTAAGCCTGTCCGCGATGAGAAGCAGGGCAAAGGATACGCCCGCGGAGAAAACGACTATGTGGTGCTGACCGAAGAGGAGATCGACGCCGTCGCGCTCGACACCGTCAAGACGATCGACATTTCGCGCTTCGTGCCGGCCGACAGCATTCCATGGATCTATCTCGAGAAGCCGCACTACCTGACGCCCGGCGACAAGGTGGGCGACGAGGCTTTCTCGGTCATCCGGGAGGCGATGAAAGCCTCTGACGTGGTCGGTGTCTCCAAGCTGGTCGTCGGCCGTCGGGAACGGGCAGTCGTTCTCGAACCGCGCGACAACGGGATCGTGCTCTGGACCCTGCGGTTCGGTGACGAGGTCCGGCCCGAGGGCGACTACTTCGAGGACATCGACGACGAGACGGATGACGACGCCCTGCCCTTGGTGCGGAAGCTCATCAAGCAGAAGACAAAGGCGTGGTCGCCGAAGATGGTCAGCGATCCGATCCAGGATGCGCTGCTCGCGCTCATCGACGAGAAGAAGAAGTCACTAAGGCCCGAGAAGAAGAAGAAGGCGAAGAAGGACGAGGCCGCCCCTTCCAACGTCGTGAACATCATGGACGTATTGAGGAAGAGCCTCGAACAGGACCAGAAAAGAAAAGGCGAGCTGATGGGAGACCTGAAAGAGTTCGAAATCTGCGAGCCAGACCCCTTCATCTACTTCGAGAACGGCCAATTCGCCATGACGGACGGGACGACGGTCTATCAGGTGATCGTCACCTGCGAAGCGATGAGGGCGACCTCGTCGCCGCCCGAGAACTTGCTCCGCAGGCTCGTGCGCTACGCCGCCTACTATCGCGACCTGGCGACGGAAGCGATCCGCCGCGGCGAGGACGTCGGCGAGAAGCTCTGGGTCAACGAGGCAATGGTCCGGTCGTCGCCTCCTCCTCAGCTCGCTGCATTCGGTGGAACCCCATCCGGGCGTCGAGCGATTGCTCCCGTCGTAAAGGACGCAGGACATGCCCAGCATCGTGCGTGAGTTCAAGGGCTACCGGATAGCGATCTACAGTCCGAACGACCACTTCGCGGTCATCTGTCCGCCGGGCAGCAATCGTGTCATCGACTTCAAAGAGAGGCAGCCGCGGGCGACGGTCGTCGAAGGTCCGCTGGTCTGCTTGGAACGGGCCCAAGCTCTTGTGGAAAGCCTTCCCATGGATGTTTCAGGGGCAACTCTGCGGGCGTGAAACCTCGCTTCGGCTCATGCGTTAATGCCGGATCCTACCCAATCGAGAGCGGGAGTCGCACATGGGCCGGAAACTGACGAGTGTCTACAGAAGCCTTGTTGAAGGGATGTCGTCGGGACTAGCAGGTCACGATCTCTACAGGTTCGTCACGGAGACCTGTGATGCGTTCTCCCACAAACGCCTGTGCCGCGCCGCCATCCTTGCGATGTCCGATCCTCATACGACCGACCGAAGCACTCGAGGGAGTGTACATGATCGCCACCGATCAAAGGCTCCGATCCGCGCAGTGATCAACAGCACTAAGGACACAGCGATGAGGGAAACGACAGGTCGCTGCTCGCGGAGAATGTGCTGACGACCGTCGTTCCCTCGCTCAACCATAAAACGGAGGAAGACATGCCCGAGCTGCAAATGTCCGACATCGCCGCCAAACTGAAGAAGATCGATTTTTGCATGATGTCGACGAAGGGGTCGGCTGAAGAGATATCGAACCGACCAATGAGCAACAATGGCGACGTGGAATACGATGGAGACAGCTGGTTCTTCTCCTATGACGGCACGCGCAAAATTGCGGACATCGAACGCGATCCCGGCGTCACTTTGGCTTTCACTGAGCCTCCAAGCTTGCTTGGTAAACCCGGAATTTTCATATCGATCGAGGGCGAGGCCAGTTTAGTGAGGGAAAAATCCGAATTCGAACGCCACTGGATGAAGGATCTGAACCGATGGTTTCCAGATGGGATCGACACACCCGGTTTGATCCTCGTGAAGGTTCATGCCGAGCGGGTCCATTATTGGGACGGCGAAGATAACGGAACGATCGCTGTTTGAGGCCCCACCTCTTCGCCGTACTGATGACATGGTCGATTGCAGGCACACTTTGCTCGATCGGGAGAAGCCCTTTGGACACACCTTGCTCAAGATCTCGCGCGGTGGAGGCCCCTTCCGGACTATAGAGAATATACATTGGTGCTAAAATAGCGCATCAATCCGTCCGTGCTGGCGCCGTCTCTCCGGGGCTAACACTCCTTTTTCACCGGACACACCGATTATGGATAAACCGCTCGCTATCGACGAGACAAAGCCGTTCGATCCTCAACTCGAGGATCTTTCATCATATCTTGCCCGCATCCGATCCACTGCCATTCGACCTACAATAACGCCGATCGATTGCACCGAGTTAAGCGCTAGCGTGTTGACTGTGCTCCAGAAACTTGAGGAAATGTACACCCCGTGAGCGATGTGAGTCTCGTTCCGCTTGAAACTACTTTCGCAAGCACTAATGTAGTGATGTAAGTGCTTTGGGAGTGGAAATGCGGACCGCAATCGACCTGACGTTTGAATCGGCCCTGATGTCCGATAGTGTGCCGGACGCTGGATTTTACACCTGGGATATTCCCGAAAACATCCTATATGCCGACAGCGCATTGTCGGAGCTCTTCGGTCTCGATCCGACCCTCGCGGAAACGGGACTCCCCATCGATATCTATCTGGAACGGGTTCATCCGGAGGATCGACCTCGGCTGGCAAAGACCATCCGGGACAGTATCGTCGGACATCATCCGCAGCAGGAAGCTTATCGCGTTTTGAGCGCGTCGGGCAATTACGTGCAGGTCGCATCCTATGGCAGAGGATTTCGGGATGCGACAGGCAATCCCGTCCGCTATGTCGGCATCGTTATCCCCGCGGAAACGCACCAGATGGAAAAGCCGCATTAATGGATTGAGGGCCGGACCGACCGTCAACGCCGACCTTGCTGTGATGACGTACGATTGTGCTTTGGTCCTTCGTGGATTTGCCCGAGCCGCTTCTCAGCAACCGCGTGATCATGGTGGGCGGGTCGAGACTATCATCAGCACATCCGGGCAAGGCGATTGAGCGTTCTACTGGCCAGATTCCGGCGACATCCCCCCAATTTCCAGAGCACGAAAAGGCATCCGCTTGGCGCTTGAGCTTTTGATTGACCATGAAGATCTGAGACCAGGATCTTATTACTGGGCCCGCCGATGCAATGAAGAGGACGCCGAGATCGTCCAGGTGTCCAACGTATTTGGCTCCGACCGAGAGTACTGGACAGTCGCAGTCATGGGGTCGGACCAACATCGCAGTCTAAAAGAGTTCGTTTTCCTGATCAGGCTCATGAAGCCTTAGAGAGGCTTATGCAACATGATGAATAGGCCGGCGTATCAACGAGATAGATCGAATATTTAATTGCAGGAAGTCCTTGCAAATGCGATGGGGTGTTTCACATCTACTTGATGTCCAATTTTGAGCCATCCCATGTATCCAAGCCCCGCAAATGAAATCTCATCGCACTCGCGCGATTACACGCATGACGGCGTGACAGTAGCCGTGACAATTATCCGGGGCACCGAACCGGATCGCTGGCGCCTTGAGGTCATGAGCCGAGAAGGGCAATTGACCGAATGGAGCGACGACTTCGCAACAGACCAGGAGGCTTTGGAAGAATTTCTGGATGTGCTCCAGACTGAAGGGATCCAGACATTTCTATAGGTTTCCGCGCAGGGACCGCCGCGACAGATCCCTACGCGCGGCGGCCTGTCGCCCAAGCATGGACAGGTAGCGTTACATCGGCCGGGCCTGGACCAGCTGGAGAACGATTTCTCGCTCACCTCACCTATCGAGAAAGATGAGAGATAATACTTGTCTTGAAAGGCACGAACCGGCATCCGTAGTTCAATAGCTTGATTTGCATCGAAACGTGATCAAGACAGAAGCTTGCAGATGAGTTACAGCTAAAGGTGCCCATCATCGCGGTGGAATGCCGCTTGTGCAAGCTCTCAGACGAACTCGAGCGCGAGATCCTTGTTCGCAAGCATGGCGCAGGGGTGATCTTCGACCAGCTTTGGAGAATGGCCGCAATCGGTGCGAAAAGCTGATCAGCGACGACGGAGACTAAGGTTAGACACGGTTTCTATGTCTGGAGCGCTTGACCGATAACCTTCAACGATCGCCTTCCGATTGACTGCCACGCTATCCTCCTCGGGTTTCAGGCGAAATTAATCCCAGCTCAGTCAATAAGCTGCTCACTACGCCAGTTCGCTCCACGTCTCCACGATCTTCGGTGCCCCTCAGCATCGCGACAAGAGCATCATGCTGAGGACCTCTGGGGCCAGTACCGAGGAATGCGCCGACTGGCGTGACAGTCTCATGGCCGCCGGATGGCAAGTTTCCACGATGGAGCACCATCATCGAGCCCTGACGATCCTTTCCGATCGACCAGGTATCGCCGTTCGAACTGCGTGAGAACTCCCTGACGTCTGTGAGGTCAGTCACATCGGACGACGATCGTCGGGTCGGCTCGCCACCGTGATCGACGCCATGCAGGGTGGTATCTGCGTTCTTCGCAAGCGTTTCGCGATTTGCATCAGCATCTTCACCAGTTCGCGCGGCGTCGCTAGTCGGGTCGAGCTCCTGAGCCATATCCTAATATCCTATCGCTTGGGTTGCGTTTATTCAAAACGTCTAAGGCTAACCGTCCATACGCGAGAACGGTTCCAACACGGTGCGATCGTTGCTCGACGGCTCGCGGCGAGCCCTTTCGCGTCGGGCGCACGATATCGTACAAGCCAGGCGAGAGACCCCTCCCGCCGCGAAAGGCTTAAAAATACGACAGCCGACGACGCAACCCTCCGGACGGAGAGCAGTTACCTCTCAATGCATCGCCCGCTGCAAGGTCAGGACAGGGCAGACGCTCGCCGATACGATAAGGATCAGGTCGCGGCACATTACGACGCACACTGAGGATCAACAGATGAAAAGCAAGGAACTGGGTGAAACAAATCCGTGGAACGAGCGGAACTGGGTGCTGGTCCTCGACGGGGGAGAGGAGGCGTTCGAAGCCATCAACCGCTTCGCAACTGAGCAGAAGATCACCGGCGCGTCCTTGACTGCGATCGGTGCATTCCGAACGGCCACGCTGGGTTTCTTCGACTTTGCAACGAAGACGTACAAGGAAATCTCGGTGGACTGCCAGACGGAGGTCCTGAGTGCCATTGGAGATGTCGCCGTCGGAGACGACGGCAAGGCCAGTCTCCACATGCATGCGGTGCTCGGTTTCGAGGATGGCTCGACGAAAGGTGGCCACTTCATCAACGGCATCGTGCATCCCACGCTCGAGATCATCATCCGCGAAAGCGCTGTCGCTTCCGCCGTAAGAAGCGTCCTGATCTCGGTATAGCCTTGATCGATTTGTGACAGCAGCTCTGATGAAGATCGCGACCTATAACGTCAACGGTATCCGCAGCCGGTTGGATATCCTTCTAAGATGGCTGAAGGAAGACAAGCCCGACGTCGTCTGCATTCAGGAGCTCAAGACGGTCGACTTTCCATCGAAGGAGATCGAGCGCGCCGGATATGGTTCCGTCTGGCAGGGCCAGAAATCATGGAACGGCGTAGCCATCCTCGCCCGCGGACAGGAGCCGCTTCTGACACGCAAGGGACTTCCGGGCGATCCGGACGACAGCCACTCTCGTTACATCGAGGCTGCGGTGGATGGCATCCTGATCGGATGCCTCTATCTGCCAAACGGAAATCCAGCACCTGGACCCAAGTTCGATTATAAGCTGGCCTGGTTTCGCCGGTTGCAGAAATATTCGGCCGAATTGCTGGAGCTTGAAATCCCTGTAGTCTTGGCAGGCGACTACAACGTGATGCCGACGGAACTCGACGTCTATAAGCCCGAGCGGTGGGAAGACGATGCTCTGTTCCGGCCCGAGGTCAGAAAGGCCTACGCTCGTCTCCTCACGCAGGGCTGGACCGATGCAATCCGGCTCCTGCACCCTGACGAACGGATCTACACTTTCTGGAAATATTGGCGAAACTCGTTCGAGCGTGACGCCGGCCTCAGGATCGACCACATCCTTCTATCGCCCGCGGCCGCTTTGTGGTTGAAAACCGCTTCCGTCCGGAAAAAGCCAAGAAGCTGGAACCATACGAGCGACCATGCGCCGGTCATGATCAACCTCGACGTGCCGAGGACCGGAGGCGCCGGATAGACCATAGGTCGTTAACAAAGGCATGCCTTGGGTCGCCGCGAGAGCAGCGCCATGGGTGTGTCAGTTCAGCAATCGCTCCCGCAGAAAGGATCCGGCCTGCTCCGCTTCTTCAGAAGAGATTGTGTGGCCGACGCCAGGGAAGAGCCTGTAGGTCACGTCGTATCCCGCCGCTTGTAGCTGCGCCTGCGCGGTGACTGACGCTATCGACGGAATTCTGCTATCTGCATCACCGTGCATCAAAAGAATTGCGGTATCCTTCGAAATCGATGTCGGCGGAAATGGGAGCAAGCCCGCGAAGCTCACGAGCGCGCCGATTTTCCACCTCCCCGTCGCAACAGCATCGAGCGCCACAACGGCACCCTGTGAGACACCCACGAAAGCGACGTCCTTCAGGTCGTTCTCGAAACCCTCGCGTTTGACGATGCCGGAAACCAGATCGTCGAACGCCCGGCGGGCGGCCTCGATCCGATCAGGGCGCATGACTTGATCGTCAACGACAAACCACTCGCGCCCTCTGGAGTTGCTGGCGAACGGGGCATCGGGAGAGACAAACTCGGTGTCCGGCAACACTGACGTCCAGGAATTGCCAATTGCCTCCATGACCGAGCCACGACTTCTGATGCCGTGAAAAAGATGACGAGGCGACGAGCACGTTCCACGCGATCCAGGCTACCCTCGTCCAGAGCCGAGCCTGCCCGGCTCTCGGCAACCACAGCGCGCTCCCCTGCTACGCGAACAGGTGTCCTCGTCTCGGCTCTGCCGGGGAACGTCACGAGGACAAAGCAGGCCATCAAGCAAACGACTGACGATAGAGAGGAGAAGGGCGACATGATGATGGTGTGTCCCGATTGTCATCGCGAAACAGGTCATGTGTGGCGTTCGTTCCACCGATCCGGCAGGCTGGCTCTGACAAGTGCGTTATCACCCTGTGTGTATGGCGACCTCCCGACCCTCCCCCGTGCTCTGCGCAACCCTGCCACGTATATTTTCCTCTTCTAAAGTTAGGAATTTTGTCTTATCTGAATGCTGCTTGCCCGCTTAGCCAAATATTTGCGGAGCCATATCCTCAAGGAAGGGAGACCGATTTTGCTGCCAGGAATGACGGAAGAAGAAGGTGTGCATTTGTTTGAACGCATCGGGGCAACCGCCATCGCGAATCAAGCGATACTCAAATGCACAGTTGCCGGGTTCCCTCTGACCGTGGACAATGTGATCTTGTTCGTTGGAGACTTTGTCGATCCTGCGCGCGGCTCGTGCGCGAACCTCGTCGAGATGATTGGTCTCGCCATCGAAGAGGTTATCGATTGCCGTGACTTGGCTGCTCACGCCGCCGACAAAGGAAAATAATCTCGGTCGGGCACTAAAGCCGAGAGTGGCTATCTGCTTGTCAAAGCATGGCTTGAGATCGGTCCTCGTCGGATCGGGGTAAATGCGGCAGGCACAGTCCGGAGTTGAGTACAGCGCCGATCCCAAAGGAATAAACACGAGATGCAGGAAGCCATCGACCGCAAGTCATTCCCTGGTCGGCGACACTTGTCACACTATCTATGGTGAACTGAGCGCCATAGTGTACCAGACGAAATGGGCGCAGCTTGCGTTGACCAACATTGGAAATCTAGCCTTGCTGACAAAAGAGAGCGCGAACCGTCCACAACGAGACAGTCTGGACGATACGCCATGGACCGAAAGCGAGCGATCGGCTGCGCTCCACAGCTACAGCGTCCTTGACACGCCTCGCGAGAGCGACTTCGATGACCTGGCGCGTGTCGCTTCAGAGATATGCAGTGCTCCCATTGCGGTCGTGAACCTCGTTGACACAACGAGACAGTTCTTCAAGGCGGAGGTCGGACTGGGCGTGCGCTCCACACCCTTGGAAACCGCGTTCTGCCGTCACGCCCTTCTCGAAGACGACGTTCTTGTTATTCCTGATGCGACAGTGGATGTCCGGTTGCGCTGCAATCCTCTGGTAACCGACGCGCCTCACATCCGCTCCTACGCTGGCGCTCTTCTAAAAACACCCGATGGCCTTCCCATCGGCACAGTCTGCGTCCTCGATTACACCGTCCGCGAGTTCACCGACCAGCAGGTCGAAATGCTCAGGTTCCTAGCCCGCCAGGCAATGACCCAGCTCGAACTTCGAAAGACAGTCTCGAAGCAACGTTTTCTGCTTGCCAGAGCGCAGATCGCCGAACGCGCAAAGGCCAACTTCGAGCGGGTGGTCCGACAGGCTTCGGATTTCATCGGCATTGCGGACGACCGGGGCCGGGTCGTGTTCATGAACGACGCCGCGCGCGAGCTTGTCGGTCTCCGACCTGATGGCAAGCTACCCCACGATGTCATGTCTTATATCGCTGAAGAGGACCGTAGCGTCTTCCAAGATGAGGTCGTGCCGCTGATCAGGGCGGGAGAAAGCTGCGAGCGAGAAATCCGCTTGCGTGATTTCGGGACTGGCAATGCCGTCCCTGCCCTCTTCACGATGTTCCCGATGCGCGATGAGCATGATGCTATCGTCGGCTACGGTGTGGTCACGAAAGACCTCACGGAGCAGAAGGCCGAGGAGATCAGACGAACCGAGATGATGGCCGAGGCCGCGCACCGGATCAAAAATACGCTGTCGATCGTCCAGGCAATCGTCTCGCAGTCGCTCAAGACGGCTGGCACGCTTCAGGACGCCAAAGACGTCATTTCAAAACGCGTAGCAGCGCTGGCGAAAGCCCAGGATATCCTGACATCGGCTGCGGGCGCGATGGCTGATATCGCAGATGTCGTATCGAGCGCCCTTGCGCCGCATGACGGGGGTTTTGGTAGATTTACGGTCAGTGGACCATCCCGGAGACTGGCCCCGCCGCAGGCACTGGGCTTGTCGCTGGCTCTTCATGAACTGGCGACAAACGCCGCCAAGTATGGCGCACTTTCTGGCGAACAGGGGCAGGTCCATATCAATTGGACGGTGGATGAGCTCGGTGAGTTTGCTTTCGACTGGACAGAGACCGGTGGCCCCGTCGTCACCGCTCCAGTTCGAACGGGTTTTGGCTCGCAATTGATCAGTCGAATGGTAGCTCCGTATTTTCAAGGTGACGCTAACGTCAGCTACCAGCCAGAAGGCGTGCGTTTCAGTATGCGCGGCAAGCTTCCGGAAAATGGATCCACCGGCGGATAGAGCGGCGAATGATGCGCGGCAGCTCAAGACTATGGATTGGGAGCCTCGCGTTCGGGTGGTCGCAGCGCATCGACGCTGCATAACAGTTTGGGTGTTTCGGGTGACGTCAGGTCAAGCTTGTCCCAAGGCACAGCCAGCCCGTCGCCGCGTCCCGTCCCGAGGAACCGCAGGAGAGAACGACCGATTTCGCCGGCGGAAAAGCGCTCCAGGAGTGCGAACGCTCCGATATGATATTCCCGCACCAGCAGATCCTCGCCGACCCTATCGGCGACCACCTCTTCGATGCGACCGATGGGTTTACCGTCAGGGCCGAAGACTTTGCTCCCGATCAGATGCTGCAGCGCGATTTCGCTCATGACAAGCCTCCCGGGATCCATCGCAAAACGCGATGGCGAAGCCAGTTCTGCCATTTGGTGACGGGCATCTCATCGCTATCGACATCGAGCGCGACTGCAATGTCTACATCGCGGATCTCTTTGATCGAAATGCGATGGCGGCGGTTTTTCGTGCGCCAGCCAAGGCGGTCAAGCACAACACCCAAGCCTGTCTCGATGGCCTTTACCCGCGGCTGCTCGCCGGGGAGAAGGTCGATAACGAGCCCGTCGACCTGACCGATCCTGTTGCCACCGCGATCGACAAGCTGTTTGTCGAGAAGGTCTCTTACCAGATGCATCTCATCCTCCCCAAATCTGTAGCGGTATCGTGACAATGGCAAACAGGAATGCCAGGGCGATAACGAACACCACGACCGTGTTGCCGATCCGGCCATTCACATGGTTGCCGACATATTTCCGGTCGTTCATCAGGAAAATGAAAGGCACCACACCGAACGGGAGGCTGACTGCGGTGATCGCCATCGAAAAGATCGTCACCGTAAGAGGATCGAGACCGAGCGCGATCGGAATGACCGCGATCAGGATGCAGATCGTATAGACTAGGCAGAAGGCGGGATCGGTCCTCGGACGCGCAGATTCAGACCAGTTCCAACCAAACCCTTGGGCGACCAGATAGGATTGTGCCAACGACACTTCCAGGGCCGCACCAAAACAGGTGATCAGCAGAGACCCGGAAAACAGATACAGGCCCCATCCTCCAAAGGCCGGGGTCAGGATCATGGCGATTTGCTCGTAACCCTCGACGTCCTCGATCCCATGGGGCGGATAGATCATGGCGGCAAGCACGATAATGGCGACCGAGATGATCGCCCCAAAGCTCATGCCAAGGATCGCTATGGCCCTATTGATCCCGAAATACGACTTGTCCCATTTGTCCTCGATCGCACCGGAGGAGTAGAAAAAGAACAGGTAGGGTGAGATGACAGCGCCAAGGATACCGACCGCGATAAACGCATAATGCAAAGGGTCATTGTCCGGCAGGGTGGGCATTGCACCGTGCGCCACCTCTGCCCAGGGGGGGCTCATGACGAACATCGCAACGACGATGCTAAGAGCTATCAGGCCGAGGAAGGAGACGCCATCCTCTATGATGCCAAATGTTCCTTGCCAAAGCAGCAGCCAGACCGCGATGGCCACCGGCACTGCCCACCATTGGAAACTCCACCCTGTCACAAATTGGAGCGCGAGCGAACGCCGCCGATCTCGGCGGCAAGAACCATGAGGTTCACGATGAAGGTGATTGCGAGCATCACCACAAACATGTTCGAGCCGAAGCGGTCGCGGATCCCGTCCGCGATTGTCATACGGCTCGCGATTGCGAAACGGCCGGACATCTCGACAAGAAAGATAAGGCAGACTGTGCCAAGGATCACGGCCCATATGAGCCGATATCCGAAAGCTGCCCCCGCTTGGGTCGAGGTTGCGATCAGACCGGTTTCAAGGAAGCCTCCGACGCTGGTGACGATCCCGAGCGAAATCTGAAGGACTTTCTTCATGGTTTCGACATCCCGGCCGAAATCTGCGATCGGGCCTCGCGAAGCGCCAGAAGCGCTGGACGCGCAGCAGACCGATTATCCTTGTTTGCGGCCTCGGTAGCATAATCAAGATGGGATTGTAGCTCGCCGACTTGTTCCAACGACGAGCCCACGAGGTCTTCTTTGAGGAGAGCGACCTCCTCTCGACACCGCTCAATCGCCAACTGACTAAAGGCCTTCGGGACCGTGCCGCGCAAACGTTCATCGATAATGAACTCGGCGCTGGCCGTCCATGACAAGATGCCGCGTAGCGTTTTCTCCTGTTGTTCCTGCTCGTAAGAACACGAGGTCAAGGCGACCGCAGCGAAAAACGCAGCTATCCAATTCTGCCGCTCATATGGGTCACCCATGTCACGTAACGGAACTCACCGGGACTATCCCCACACCAACGCTCATTCAGCCAGTTCAGGTGGCTCCCTGATCGTTTTCCGTGGTCAGGTCCTCCGGCTTAATTCCCTGATCTGCCTTCCGATCAGATAGAGCACTGGTCGCCCCGACACCGCCTCCGTGATCGGCCGACCAGGTCTGCGGCAAGCCAAAATTTTTTACTGCTTCGCTCGCCTCTTGCCAGTGACGGTCGTGCTGGCCGTCTGGTCGGCCTTCCGCTTCCCATCTCGCATACGCGTCCGCACGGATGATATCGTTTGACATAATGATCCTCCCAGTTTTTAGAGAAAACGACGATTGACTTCGTTACTGATCATCGGGATCGCGACAGCGGTAGCCGTTGGTAACCTGAGAGCCTGGATGAGCTTTCCCAAAGCGAATGTCACGCCGACAGTCGCCGCGATCCTCAGCCAGGGTTGCAGGTCCTTTTGAGCGTGATCGACGTCGGACACGGCGCGAATGTCTGCCAGCCGGGCCTGAGATCCTCTACTTCGGCACGCAAGCGCCGAACCTCAGTGATCGCGTCTTCTCTTTCCGCGTTCGCGCTTTGTGAGACCATTGTGTTCCTCCATCTCGTTCACAGAAGAACGGCTCCCGATAGAAAAAGATGCATGGCCTGCGCTAGAGAATTAGTTGAGGCTTTCATCGGAGGCAGACGCAGACTTCCAAACCCTAATAGATGGGTCAAATGAGGAATCTGACTCTGCCAGGTCGACCCTGTAGAAGTGAAACCTCTCCCCAGCTCATGCGTTACGCCGGATCCTACCCAATCACGAGCGGGAGCGCACATGGGCCGGAAACTGACGAGTGTCTACACAGCTCTCTTTAGAGGAATGTCGTCGGGACTAGCAGGTCACGATCTCTACAGGTTTGTCACAGAGAGCTGTGACGCTTTCTCCCACAAACGCCTTTGCCGTGCCGCCCTCCTTGCCATGTTAGACCCTCGTACGACCGACCGTGAAGCATTGAAGGGGGTGTACATGCTCGCCACAGATCGAAAGCTCAGGGCCGCGAGTTGATCGACGGTGCTTTTAGGGAACAGAGCGATATGGGAAGCCGCGGTTCTATGATGATGGCTCGCCAATGTCGTCGTCAGCAAGCGACCCTGACAGAACGAACCGCACACCATCCGTCTCATAAAGAAGAGCGCCCGATCCGCGGAAATAACCTGCGACGATCTTCTGTGTGAGCCGAGACCCGAAGCCAGTCCGGGCGGGCGCCGAAACGGCTGGACCACCACGCTCCTTCCATTCCAATCGGAAGGCGTTTGCCGTGTCGACCGTCCAGACAATTTCGACAAAGCCCTCGTCTGCAATCAGGGCGCCATATTTTGTGGCATTGGTTGCCAGTTCATGGACGGCGAGGGAAAGACCGAGCCCCTGCGCAGGAGATAACGTCGCCTCGGGCCCGGACAAACAGAAACGACCGACCCTGTCCTCATGTGGGCGGAGCGCTCGCTCCAGTACGGCTCGAATGGACGCGCGCTGTGACGGCCCATCAACAAGCACGTCCTGCGCCTCGGCAAGCGCCAGCATCCGACCGCTGATGACTTTCGCAGCCTCTTCTGTCGAACTCGCATTCCGCAGCGATTGAGAAACAACAGCCTGCGTCATCGCCAAAGTGTTTTTCATCCGATGAGCCATTTCGGCCTTGAGGGCTTTCTGTCGGGCCTCGAGTTTACGTTGTAAGTTTAACTGAATTTGGGCTTCCTCGAAGGCCTGCTTAGCTTGTTCCCGGTTTCTGACGGCCTCGGTCGTCTCGACGACAATGTTCATCATGCCGACGATGTCGCCATCGTCATCGAAAACAGGAGAATAGGAGAAGCTCCAGTTCGTTGGCTCTTCGATGCCGTAACGGGTCATCAGCAAAGGAAGGTCTTCGATGCGAGTCGAGTGACCGCTCAGAGCGGCGCGAACGAGAGGCAAAACATCCTCCCAGACGTCAGGCCACAATTCGGTCGCCGGACGACCGAGCGAGCCGGCGCCCGCAAGCCGAGCATCGGCGCGTACGCGTCGTTGTGGAAATTGACGAGGTCCGGACCCCACCATAGGCAGATCGGCTGGTCAGTGTTGAGGACAAGTCGAAGCGTCGCCTTCAGGGAGAATGGCCACGCCTCGATGGGCCCGAGGCTGGTGGAGGACCAGTCAAACGCCCGAATTTCGCCGGCCATTTTGCTCGCGCCGAACCCCTTGGCTGCATCACGGTCGGCTTGAACGCAATACTGGTGTTGATCCAATTGTCTACTCACCCTGCCATCTACCGCGACTTCCGCGGAGAGCCTGGCCGGTAAGCTAGGAGAGCCGCCAGGTATGTCAATTGTAGGCAAAGATAATGCTTCCCCCTTCCGCAGGGAAGAACGTCCTGCCCGTAACCGCTGACGTCACGGTAGAAAGCCAAGCGCAACAGAACTTCATGGCAGTCGATGGGAGGATCGTTGGTGATCGAAACGCTGCTGGGCTAAGCCAAGCCAGTGACGCCCTTAACGCGTCGTCTTAGGCTCGGCCTCTTGGAGCACTCTTTTGGGTTGAACGCTGTGTTATCAGACCTTCCAAACGACCTACCTCCTCCATATATCGGTCTCCGCTCAACAATAGGAACGTCGCAGCTTGCATAGTCAGTTTCCGCCCAGTCGTTGCGCGACGATATTCGAAAGCTTCGATTGGGCGACTTCACCGTTGGGATCACAATCAGCTTGGCCGCCCGAACTTAAAACGCTGACCAGCGTCATGCTCGGCTCGCTGCAGCCGATGCTGATCGTCTGGGGTCCGGAGCAGACCACGCTCTACAATGACGGCTATGCGGCGATGTGCGGCAATCGCCACCCGGCCGCCTTCGGTGGAAGCTTCCAGTCGCTCTGGCATGATATCTGGGACCAGGTCGAGCCGATCATATCGGCAGCCTATGCAGGTCAGGGCACCTCAATGGACGACATCGAGTTCACGATGCACCGAAACGGTTATCCCGAAGAGACCCATTTCGCATTCTCCTATACGCCGGTACGCGATCCATGGGGATCTGTGCTCGGCATGTTCTGCGCCTGCACCGAGACGACATCAGAGGTGCGCGCCCGCCGGGTTCAGGATGACCTCAAGGAACGCTTCATGCAGGTCTTCGAACTCAGCCAAGGTGGCATCGCCATGCTGACGGGCAAAGATCATGTCTTCGAATACGCCAATGAAGAATATTACTCGATGATCGGCGTTGGGCGCGAGATCATCGGTAAAACCGTCGCAGATGCCGTGCCCGAGGTGATCCGGCAGGGCTTCATCGGAATCCTGGACGGTGTTTTCAAGACCGGTGATCCGTTCATCGCAAAGAACCTGCCGGTCAAGCTGAACCGGGGTCCTGAGGGCGAAGAGCAGAACCGTCTCATCGATCTCGTATACCAGCCGACACGCAGCGCCGAAGGCTGCATCACCGGAATTCTCGTGCAGGCCCGCGATGTCACGGCGCTAAGGGCGGAAGAAAAGCATCGCGAGCTGCTCGCCTACGAGCTCGGCCACCGGTTGAAAAACCAGCTCGCCATGGTCCAGGCAATCGCTTCGCAGACATTACGATATGCACCCGATACACAGACGGCACGCACAAACCTCAGCGATCGGATTGCGGTACTCAGCCGATCGCACGATGCGATCATCGAAGGTGGAACCGGTCATTCAAGGGTTGGTGATCTCGTCGGCCAGATGACCGCCATCCATGACAACCCCGATCATCCGCGCATTCTCGTGGCCGGCCCGAATATGACCGTGGGGTCTCGACCGGCTCTCTCGCTATCTCTGATCCTGCATGAATTGGCCACCAACGCCATAAAGTACGGTGCGCTCTCGGCGCCGGACGGCGGCGTTACGTTGACCTGGCGCGTCGGCGGCCCATATCGCGATCGCTTCAAGCTCGAGTGGAAGGAACATGGCGGGCCACCTGTGTCCAAACCCGAAAAGGAAGGGACAGGCAGTCGCCTGATCAGAGCCGGCCTCAACGGCACAGCGGATTGTCAGTTGTCGATCGGCTACGAAGCCGACGGCCTCAGATTTTCGATTTCGGCCGATCTTACCGGTTTCCAGAAGGAGCACTGATATGGCCTTGTCGACAAAAGGACCGCTTCTGGTCGTCGAAGACGATGGCCTGATCCGGATGGATCTCGCCGATACCCTGCAGGATTTCGGCTACCGGGTGCTGGAAGCGGCGAATGCCGACGAGGCCTGGGCGATCCTGCTTGAAACAGATATCTCAGCGCTCATCACCGATATCGATATGCCCGGTTCGATGGATGGGCTGGAGTTGGCGCGCCGCGTTTGCGGCCATTGGCCTAATCGCCGGATCATCGTCATTTCCGGACGATACAATCCAGATCCTGCGAAGTTGCCTGCCGATGCCACCTTCCTGACCAAGCCGGTTAGTGAGACCGAACTGTTTGAAGCACTGAGCGCTTTCGGTCTAATGGCGTGATCAGACATCCCGGGAGACGTGCCCCCCTCGCAGACTTGAGCGCCCTTTAATAGTGCCCGCTTGGAGACTGATGAATAGGGACCATCTCATAGAAGTTTGCGAACACGCTCGTCGGACGAGACGTTATCCGTCCTGCAGCGCAAAGCGCCCACCATTGCGCAATCCACGTTTTAGATTGACCCAGAGAAGGGCGTGGCCTGTGCGGCAGTAAGGATGGATGCTGCTATCGCTTTGCCGGCATTGAGCGCAAGTTCGTTGAAGTTCGTCGGCGGATTTCAAAAGCTCGGCACTCTTTCGTACGGTGGCGTACAGGACCCCATTTTCGGACGAATGTCATCTATCGGCACTCGCCCGCTGGAACTCTCACTATCTCACATCGTTAGATGAGCCTCACGGTCACGTGATCGGACAATCTGAGCCCCGCTCGCCACGCGCTGAGCGGTCGCAAAGCGTCCCGAACCCGCAAAGGAGGAAACATTGAGCATTCTCGACCGCATCAAGCATGCGATTTTTGGCGAGGCCCATGCCGCCCCCGCGACGCAGTCGTCTACGCCGTCCACAACTTCGCCATCATTAACGCCCGGATCGTCCGCCGCGTCGCCGACCCCGACAACGCCAGAATTGACCGCTGCGGCCTCCGCACCGGCGCAGTCCTCCGGTCAGCAGCAGCAGGCGAATGGTGACGTAGCGACGGGCGTGAGGGCAGGTGATCCCGTCGATGTCGAAACGATCCTGGAGGCGGCCGTAAAGAAGTCTGGGCAGAAGCTCGACTGGCGGCACTCCATCGTCGACCTGATGAAGGCCCTGGGCATGAACGCAAGCATCGAAGAACGCAAGGAGCTGGCCCAGGAGCTCGGCTACTCAGGAGATGTCCACGACAGCGCGAAAATGAATACCTTCCTCCACAAGGCGCTCATGAAAAAGCTTTCCGAAAACGGCGGCAAAGTCCCGGCAGACCTGCTCGACTGAGGGTCTGATCCACCATTCAATCACAAGGGAGAAATGAAATGGAAGCCACCAAGACACTGGACGACTTGTTCCTCGACACATTGAAGGACATCTATTTCGCAGAGAAGCAGATCCTGAAGGCCCTTCCGAAGATGGCCCGCGCCGCGCAGTCCGAAGAAGGCAAGGCCGGCTTCCTGCAGCACCGCGACGAGACCCAGGGACAGATTGAACGCCTCGAGCAGGTTTTCGAACTCCTCGGCAAGTCGGCGCGTGGCAAGACCTGTGAGGCGATCCAGGGCATCATCGCCGAAGGCGAAGAGATTATCGAAGAATTCAAGGATTCTTCGGCTCTCGACGCAGGCCTTATCTCCTCCGCCCAGGCGGTCGAACACTACGAGATCGCCCGCTACGGCACGCTCATCGAATGGGCGAACCAGCTCGGACTGAAGGACGCCGTGCCGCTGCTGCAGGCGAACCTCTCGGAGGAGGAGGCTACCGACAAGAAGCTTACACAGCTTGCGAAGGCGTCCGCAAACGCCAAGGGCAAGAGCAAGGCAGCCTAAGTCATCGCAATCTCTGAAAGGCCGTCCCTCGGGGCGGCCTTTTGACATCCGACCACACTCATCGGGGACTACCATGGCAAAGCGTACGACACGGGCCTCCAGCTCGACCTCCTCTACCGACACCGTCACCATCCATGATCAGCAGCTTCACCGCGGCGCGGGCGGCGAGCTCCACCAGATCGCCGAGGACGGCCACGACGTGCTGACCACCTCGCAGGGCGGCCCCGTCGCCGACGATCAGAACTCGCTTCGAGTCGGACCGCGCGGTCCGCTCCTGGTCGACGATTTCCATTTCCGCGAGAAGATTTTTCACTTTGACCATGAGCGCATTCCGGAGCGCGTGGTCCATGCGCGTGGCTATGGCGCACATGGTTTCTTCGAGACGTACGAATCCTTGTCCGACGTCACGCGCGCCGATATTTTCCAGCGCGCAGGGGAGAAGACGCCCGTCTTCGTCCGCTTCTCGACAGTGGCAGGCAACAAGGGATCCGCCGACCTCGCACGCGACGTTCGCGGATTCGCCGTCAAATTCTATACGCAGGAAGGCAACTGGGATCTCGTCGGTAACAACATCCCGGTCTTCTTCATCCAGGACGCGATCAAGTTTCCAGACATGGTGCATGCCGCCAAGCAGGAGCCGGATCGTGCCTTTCCGCAGGCGCAGACCGCCCACGACAACTTCTGGGACTTTATCAGCCTGACGCCGGAAAGCATGAACATGGTCATGTGGATCATGTCCGATCGAACCATCCCTCGTTCCTTCCGCTTCATGGAGGGCTTCGGCGTCCACACTTTCCGGTTCGTGAACGAGAAGCAGGAGTCCACATTCGTCAAATTCCACTGGAAGCCCAAACTCGGCCTGCAGTCGGTCGCGTGGAATGAGGCCGTCAAAATCAACGGCGCCGACCCCGACTTCCATCGCCGCGATCTGTGGCAGTCGATCCAATCCGGCAATTTTCCGGAATGGGAACTCTGCGTCCAACTCTTCGATCAGGAGTTCGCCGACAATTTCGATTTCGACGTCCTCGATCCGACGAAGATAATTCCGGAAGAGATTCTGCCCGTCAAGCCGATCGGCCGTCTCGTCCTCGACCGCATGCCGGACAATTTCTTTGCCGAGACCGAGCAGGTCGCGTTCATGACGCAGAACGTGCCGCCGGGCATCGACTTCAGCAACGACCCTCTTCTGCAGGGCCGGAATTTCTCCTACCTCGACACGCAACTCAAGCGCCTTGGCGGCCCGAACTTCACGCACCTGCCGATCAACGCGCCGAAGTGTCCTTTCCACAACTTTCAGCAGGACGGGCACATGGCAATGCGCAACTTGGTCGGCCGAGTGAACTACCAGCCGAATTCGTTCGGGGAAGGTCCGCGGGAGTCGCCTGCGCGAGGCTATAGCCACTTCCCAGCCGAGGAAAACGGCCAGAAGGTCCGGCTGCGTCCGGAAAGTTTCGCCGACCACTACAGCCAGGCTCGCCAGTTCTTTCTCAGCCAGACGCGGCCGGAACAGCGGCACATCGCGATGGCGCTTACCTTCGAACTGAGCAAGGTCGAGACGGTGGCGATCCGGGAACGGATGATCTCGCACCTGCTGAACATCGACGAGACGCTCGCCACTACGGTCGCCGAGAAACTCGGCATCCAGACGATGCCTAAGGCCGCGGACGCCGCGATGCCGACGCGCCAGGATCTTGAGCCGTCTCCTGCCCTCAGCATTGTCAAGCGTGGACCGAAGCGTTTCGAGGGCCGCAAGCTTGGCGTGCTCGTCACCGAGGGGGTCGATGCCAAGCTGCTCAAGGGGCTGAAGACCGCGATCGAGAAGGAAAAGGCTCTGGTGGAGCTGATCGCCCCAAAAGTTGGAGGTGTGACCGCCTCAGACGGATCGTGGATCGAGGCGCAGCACATGATCGATGGCGGTCCATCGGTGCTATTCGACGCCGTGGCCGTCCTCGCCTCGCCGGCCGCGATCGAGGATCTGGTGAAGGAAGCAACCGCACGAGACTTTGTGGCCGATGCGTTCCAGCATTGCAAGTTCATCGGCTACGACGAGAGCGCCGTTCCGCTTCTTGCGAAGGCCGGCATTGCCGAGGATCTCGACGAAGGCACCATCGTCCTCCCCGGAGAGGGAGGGCTTGCCGCCTTCGCATCCGAGCTTGGTAAGCTGCGGGTCTGGGGGCGAGAGCCCGCTCTCAAGCTTGGCAAGGCTTCGCCGCCGATCAAGTGAATAGGAGGCGCGGGCAACGTTTGTCCGCGCCGTCCACCCTTTAGGAGATGACGGAAACGGCAGACGCCGTTCAGTATTGTCGGTCTTTGGAGCATTGCGCTCGAAGCGGCGAACCGGGAGATCGAAAAATGATGAGTGGACCTATGAAAGCGCTGTTGGGCGCGCTTGCCGTGGCTGGCTATCAAAACCGGGACAAGATAGCAGAGGTGCTGCGCGGCCTACAGAACAGGCAGCCACAAGACGGCGAGACATCTCGCCCGAACGACAAGGCGAATGGTGGGCTGGGTGGTCTCTTCGGTGGCCAAGGCGGTCTTGGAGACCTGCTCGGAGGCCTCACAACCGGCGGCATCCTGAGCGGCGGCCTCGGCGACCTCTTGAAGACGTTTCAGCAAAACGGTCACGGCGATAAGGCAGACACCTGGGTCCAGCCGGGCCCGAACGCCCCTATTGAACGGGGCCAGCTCTCCGAGGCCCTCGGCCCGGATGTCCTCGACGAGCTCACGGCAAAGACCGGACTGTCGCGCGAGGACATCCTCGAGAGGCTGACTCGCGATCTGCCGAAGGCCGTGGACGATCTCACGCCGGATGGCAAGGTTCCGAGTGAAGAAGACGTACTCCGTTCGGCGAGCGCGCTCTCAACGGGCACAAACGCATGAACGCTAGCTTCCGAGAAGGAGAGAACCATGTCTGAACCGAGCAATTCGCCGGCCGTCCAATCGATGCGAGAGGAACAGAACCGTCAGCGCGCTGCAGCTGGCTCCGGCACCCTGGACAAAGGCCTGGAAGCAACACTCCCTGCTTCCGATCCTGTATCCACGACGATCACCTCCATTCCAGCGGGTCGGGCGGATGTGATCGGCATGGTGCAATCAGACCGGGCAGCGGACCTGCCCGACGACGGCGACTACCCACTGGTCGAGGAAGCCCTTGAAATTCGAGGTGCCACAGAGCCGGAACTGCTCGATACGTCGGAGGAAGTCCGCGCTCTGCGTCGCGACGTCGCCCGTCTGAGGGAAAATATCCGGGAGGTTGCGGAAGGTGGCGTAGACGTCATAAAGGTGGAAGTGCGAACGCAGTTCGCAGCCTTGAGGATCGAGTTCGCGAGCGACCCATGGCGGCGGTGGGCGTTGCCGCTTTGATTGGATATTTATGGGGCATGACGCGCTAATCCGCCTGCACAAGTCCACTTGCGAAAATCCCCTACGCAAACGTATCAACTCGGCGTCGGCCCAGATGTCGGTTCTCGCGCAACAGGGGAATCGGAATTGCTACGCTTCGGGCTGGCAATGTTTTCTCCCGCAACAATCTTGCCGATGAGTGCTGAGGGTTTCGATGCCAAGCTTGGCGCCCATCGACGCAGCTCAAACTGGAAAATCTGCCCGGACAAGGGCGCCGACCTCCGTTCCTCCTCACTCATTCCATCAAAAGCCGTCGTGATGAACAGCGTCCTTCGGTCCAATCCACCAAGGCAGCAACTTGTAACGTTCGGCACAGGAAGACCGATGTGGCCAAGGACCTCGCCTCGCATCGAAAGGATATCCACTCTGGCCCCCCCGAAGATCGCGGCATAGAGCCTGTCCTCATGATCGGCCTCGAGTCCATCCGGACTTCCGTCCACGGTTTTGGCGAAGACGCGCTTGTTTGCGAGCGAGCCATCATCGAGATTATAGTCGTACATCCAGATGGTATCGCGGCCCGTATCGGCGTGAAACATTGTCTTCTCGTCGACACTCCACGCCTTGCCGTTTGCATTGGTATAGCCACCCTCGACTTCTTGGAGATGATCGCCCTCAAGCAGGTAGAGTGCTGCCGTCTCCAAGGGTTCTGCCGATGTATTGATCGTTCCGACCCACAGCCGTCCTGCCGGATCCATTTTCCCGTCGTTGAGGCGGTGATCATGCGGAAGATCGAGAAGCGCAATCGGAAACTCGTCTCCGGTTGCGGGATCAAACTCATAGACACCATCGGCTAGACCGATCAGGATCTGGCCGTCACGGCGGGGGAACACAAAGCTCACCGGCTTCGAAACCGTCCAGGACTGGTGATGTTTTTGGTCGAGATCATACCGGTAGATCTGCTGCTGTTGGATATCGACCCACCAGAGCGACGAGGAATGCTCGTCCCAATGGATACCTTCACCGAGCTGACAAGCAGGCAAAGAAGCATCTAGGAGTACAGCTTGTGTCATCGATTTTCCTGCAGTGAGTAGATGGCGTGAAGAAGGGTGAGATGGCTAAGGCCCTGAGGCAAGTTGCCCAGACCTGCGCCACTGGAAGGATCGATCTGCTCGGGAAGGATGCCGAAATTGTTGCCGAGTGGCTTTAGCAGGTCCTCTAGCAGCTCTTCCGCTCGATCGACCTTGCCCAGAAACGCGAATGCCTCCACCAGCCAGCAGGAGCAGGCCATGAACGCACCTTCCTCTTCTGACGCGCCGCTATAACGATAAACAAGCGGTCCAACAGCGAGTTCCTGGTGAATGGCGTCGCGGGTGCGACTAAGGCGATCTTCATGTTCGAAGCCGAACCTCGTCGTCAAGAGCAAGGCGGCGTCGAGCTTTTCTGTCCCGGCAAAGAAAGTGTATGCGCCCCGGGCCTGCGACCAACAGTTGGCATCGATCCAGTCACGGATATTGCGGCTCTCCCGTTCCCAGCGATCCGCGTTACCGCCTATGTGGCCACCACGTGCAAGCTGAGCTGCGCGATCGAGCGCCAGCCAGCAGCCGATCTTGGAAAAGGTATAGTGCTGCTGCTCTTCCAATTCCCATAGACCGGAGTCCTTTTCCTCCCAGCGATCGACGACCTGATTGGCCAAGCGCTCGACGAGGCGCGCTGTGGCAGGATCAAGAACATGCCCCATGTCAGCGAATAGCGCAGCAGTCTCCAAGAGATCCCCATAGCAGCTGAGCTGGACCTGGCTTTTGGCGCGATTGCCGGTCCTCACGGGTGTCGATCCTTTGTAGCCCGGCACCTCGATGATCTCTTCGTCTGGGACTTCACCACCGCTCAGCGTATAGACCACCGAAGGTGTCGGGCCGTCTTCATCGATCGTGCGGATCAACCAGCCGAAGGCTGCGATCGCCTCGGATAGTGCGCCTGCGCGCAGAAACGCCTTGATCGTGTAGGCAGCATCTCGGATCCAGGCGTAGCGATAATCGTAATTTTTCTCCCCGCCGATCCGCTCGGGAAGTCCTGACGTGGCAGCCGCTGCGATGGCACCGGTTTTGGAGTAGAGCAGAAATTTGAGGGAGAGTGCGCATCGCACGAAGTCTGAGCGAAACGGTCCTTCGTAGGAGAGCTTTTGCGACCATCGTCGCCATTCGTCGTCACTGAAATCGATCCTCGCATCGATCTCCGACAAATCAGGCATTGCCAGTGGCGCCTTGTCGGCAACCAGATATGCGATACACGCTTTGGCGCCCGCTCCAGCTCTATAACGAGCCCTTGTTATCTCGTCGCCATCCTCAACAATCGAAACCGTGTCAGGATGGCAAAATGTCGTCGTTAAATCTCCGATATAGCGGATGGCCGCGTTCGGGTGATTGACGCGCCGGACCTCGCCCTGTGCGCAGATAGGGGTGATGACAATCTCGAAGTCGACAAAGCCGGATAGTCCTTCAATGCGGCGCGCAAGCTCACACCAGGCAGTCGCCCGCCGGCCCCGCTATTGAGAGATTCCGTCACACGGGCATGCCCCGTATCCGTGATGAAAATGGTCTCCAGGACATTGCTGTCTTCGCGATACTGCCGCTCGATGGAAAATGGCATGACGGGCATCAGAGAGAACCGCCCGCCGTCAGCATCATGCAATCGATTGAAGAGCGGCGGCGAATCCATATCAGGCGCGCACCACCAGTCGATCGATCCATTTGCACCGATCAAGCGACGGAGCGCCCCTCGCCGATAGCCGCATAATGCTCGAGCGGCAGAAAGCCGCCCGAGCGTTCGGGTGTGAGTGATTTAAGCATCAGGCAGCGTGTTACCGCCTGTGACACCGAAAACCTCACCGGTGATGTAGCTCGATTCCTGGGTGGCCAGGAACACATAGAGAGGTGCACATTCGGCGGGCTGACCGGGACGTTTCATCGGCACCTGGCTGCCAAACTTGACGATCGCCTCCTGCGGCTGACCGCCCGACGTCTGCAATGGCGTCCAAACCGGACCGGGTGCGACGACATTTACACGAACACCCTTGTCGATGACCTGCTTGGACAACGCCTTGCTGAAGGCAACGATCGACGATTTGGTTGGCGCATAGTCTAGCAGGCTGGCAGACGGCTCATAGGCCTGGATCGAGGCGGTATTGATGATCGTCGCACCTTCCGGCAGGAGCGGCAGCGCCGCCTTGCAGATCCAGAAAAGCGCGTAGACATTGGTTTTAAACATTTCGTCGAACTGCTCAGTGGTGAGTTCGGCGATGCTCTCGACTGCCTTCTGACGGCCGGCCACATTCGCAATCAGATCAAGGCCGCCGAGTGCACTGTGAGCCTGCTCGACCAACTGCCTGCAAAACTCTTCGCTCTTCAGATCGCCCGCGATAGCGACCGCCTTGCGTCCTTCCGCCTCGATCAGTTTCACGACTTCGTCAGCGTCGGACTGTTCTTCCGGGAGATAGTTGATGACGACGTCGGCACCCTCGCGGGCAAACGCGATAGCCGCGGCCCGGCCGATACCGGAATCCCCGCCTGTGACAAGAGCCTTGCGGCCATTCAGCCGGCCGGAGCCCTTATAGCTCGTTTCGCCATGATCGGGAACAGGGTCCATTTTAGATGCGAGACCTGGGACAGGTTGCGGCTGTTTGGGGAATTCAGGCTGCGGGTATTGCGTGAGGGGATTTTGGATATCGAACTGATTGGCAGTTGCCATTCTAATGATTCCTTTCTTGGGGACGATGGGAAAGGCGTGGCGCCGACAGATGTTCCGAGGGAAATTTTGGAATCGTCTGTTTCGGCGAGTGAGAACCCGGAGGTCTAGCGCTTCGAAATGAGTGTTGCTTTCGACTGTTAGGCAAAGAGAACCTCGACCGAAACAGTGACAGTCCGAGCCAGAAATCTTGAAGCGTCCGTTAAGATATGAGCGAAGTTTCTGACCAAGCGCGCGAGCATGGCAACGCGATGAGCTATGCCCCCACCATATCCGACGGTGAGCCGACCATCACTTCAATGGAGGGAAGGGTTGCGCTTTCAGCAATCTGGCCAGATGCACCGTATTCACGGCGAGCATATCGACAGTTGTCATAACCTTGTCGGAAACCTGGTCGAGATCGACGAAATTCGTGCTCCCCATCGCTTCGCCAACCCAGTACGCGACCGCGTTCGGCGCAAGCGTGAACCCGACATCGTTCAAAGCCTGGTAGAGTTCGGCACTCACATGATGGGCACCATCCTCATTTCCGACAACCGCGATAGCCGCCACCCGGCCGTAAGAGACCATTCGACCCTGGTCGTCTGTCTCTTCTAAGAATGCATCCATCCTTTCCAGCGCGCGTTTGACGACGCTGGACGGCTGGCCTATCCATATCGGTGTGCCGAGCACGAGAATGTCGGCATCGAGAATTTGTTTGCGGATGGTTGGCCAGGCATCGCCAGCCCCCTCGTCGGACGTGACGCCCGGCTTGATGTCGTGGTCGGCCAGGCGCACGATTTCCGTCTCGACGTCTGCCCTGGCCATTCGCTCGGCGATCAAGGCCAGCATTCGGTCGGTCGATGAGGGGTCCTTTCCGGTCGGTTTCAGGGTCGCATTGAGTGCGAGTGCCTTGAGCGTCATTCGAGATCTCCTTGATTGTCGCGGCCTGCCAACTCAGCCGTTGGGCCGGATCACGACCTTCACACATCCGTCTTCCTTGTCACGGAACGTCTTGTAGGCGTCGGGACCCTCTTCCAGGCTGATCCGGTGCGTGATCAGGAAGGACGGATCGATCTTACCCTCGGCTATGAGGTTCATCAGCGGCTCGAGATAGCGTTGGACGTGCGTCTGGCCGGTCTTAAGCGTCAGGCCCTTGCCGACAAACGCTCCAAGCGGTGCAGGCACCGTCGCGCCGACGAAGACACCCGGCAGCGATACTGTGCCGCCGGGACGGCAGGCCAGGATCGCCTGGGACAGTGCGTAGGGCCGCTCGGTCAATGTGAGCTTCGTCTGCATGGTTTCCATCATGCCGCCGGTTCCGTGGCTTTCCATGCCGACGGCCTCGATCACAGCGTCAGGCCCCTTGCCATCCGTCATGTCGAGGATCCGCTGCTGCAGGTCTTCGTCGGTATAGTCGAGCGTCTCCGCGCCGGACGCCTGCGCCAGCGCAAGACGCTCCGGTACTGTGTCGATAGCAATGACCCGTTCGGCGCCCATCAGGAATGCCGATTTGATGGCGAAGAGGCCGACCGGACCGCAGCCGAAGACGGCGACGGTCTGTCCCGGCTTGATGTCGCAATTCTCAGCAGCCATCCAACCAGTCGGGAAGATATCGGAGAGAAAGAGGACCTGCTCGTCTGAAAGACCATCCGGAACCTTGATCGGGCCGACATCAGCATAGGGTACGCGCAGATACTGTGCCTGCCCGCCGGGGAAGCGGCCATACATCTCGGAATAGCCAAACAATCCGGCGGTCGGATAGCCGATCTGCTTCGCCTGCATCGCACCCGATGGGTTCGACCGTTCGCAAAGGGAGAACTGGCCCCACTTGCACTGACGGCATTCGCCGCAGGAAATCGTGAACGGCACGACGACGCGGTCGCCGACCTTGAGCTTGGAGTTGCCGCGGCCGACTTCGACGACCTCACCCATCGTCTCGTGGCCCATGACGTCGCCGGCATGCATGCCCAGCACGAAGCCCCCATAGAGATGCAGATCAGAGCCACAGATGGCGCAGCTCGTCACTTTGATGATCGCGTCGCGGTCATCCTGGATCTGAGGATCGGGAATCTGTTCGCAACGAATGTCGCCGCTTCCGTGCCAGGTTAGTGCCTTCATCTCGCATACTCCTTTGATTGTCGATTTTCAGAAAGCGTTTCCGGTTACGGCTGACCGCTGCCGCGGGCAGACCCATAGACCTGACCGGTCGCACAGCTAGCTTCCAGATCAGCGGATTCGACATAGATCGACGCCAGTTCCGCTGGTCGTCCCGAAGCCGGGTTCTCCGATCTCAATGAGCGGCAACGAGTTTCATCACATGCATGTTGTGCATCTCGAGCTTGGGCAGCGTCTTGACAGCGAACTCCTTGACCGCCGCGTCATCTCCGCCCTTGGCATAGGTCGCAAACAGCGTGACGGCTTCCATATGCGCGCTTGCCTGCATGTCGATATACAGCGGCTGGAAATCCTGTTCGGATGCGCCTTTGAGAAGCTCCAGCATGGCGGCATGTTTCGGCGACAGCTTTGGCGCCTCGTCGCCGAGCTTGGCGGCCTTTTTCAGCTCTTCGCCGGCCATTGTGTGGTCGGCGATCATCTGCCTGGCGAATTCCTTGACATCAGCATCCTTCGCTTTCTGTTCGGCGAGCTTGCTGGACTCGATCTCGAAGGCATTCGAACTGGAGACGACCTTGACGAACGAGCCTTATCGACATTCATCGCGCCGCGGCCTTGTCGGCACTTTCCGGCATGGCGGCAAAAGCCGTCGAGGACATCAGAAGCGAGAGCGATACGAGCGAAGCGGAAATGATCTTGTTCATGATCGGTTCTCCTTACTTGGCTTTGGCAAAGGCTGCGGTGAGATCGGCGACGGCCTGGTCAAGAGCCTGCTTGGCTTCCGGAACGACCTTTCCCATGCCGAAGAACTCATGCGTCACGCCGGCATAGGTCTTCAGGTCGACCGCCACGCCCGCATCCTTCAGCTTTGCCGCATAGGTCTCGCCATCGGAGCGTAGCGGATCGATCTGCGCCAGGATCACCGTTGCCGGAGCGACCCCGGCCAGATCAGAACGGCCGTTGAGGTTGATGCGCGGATCCTTGCTGTCCTCCATGGAGGAGACCGTGTTCTTCACGAACCACTCCATGTCGGCCTTGCCGAGCGGCTTGGCCTCGTCATTCTCCTTGTAGGATGGCGTGTTCATGTCGTTGCCGGCGACCGGATAGACGAGGAGCTGATGAACAGGCTGTTTTGTCTTCTGCTCTTTGGCCATCAAGGCAACGTTCGCAGCCAAATTACCGCCGGCGCTCTCGCCCGCAACGGCCAGTCTGTCGGAATTGCCGTTCAGCTCATGGATGTTCTCGACCACCCATTTGTAAGCGGTCCAGGCATCGTCATGGGCTGCCGGGAATTTGTGCTCCGGCGCGTGACGATATTCAACCGACACGACGATCGCGTTGGCACCCATCGCCAAGGCCCGTGGCGCACCATCATAGACGTTGATGTCGGCCACCACCCAGCCGCCGCCGTGGTAATAGACCACGACCGGAAAAGGCCCCTCGCCGCCCGGGATATAAACGCGTGCGGCCAACCCGCCCTCAGGCGACGGAATGGTGATGTCTTTCGTCGTCACCTGTGCTTCGGGGTTTGAGGAAAGGCGCTTGTCCCACTGAACAGCCTTGGCCGCGTCTGCTGGGCTTGCCTGTGTGCGGGCTTCCGGAACGCTCAGTGTAGAGAAGGGCTTTGCCTCAAGCGCACCGAGCTTGTCGAGCACGGCCTGCATCTCGGTCGTTGGTTTTGCCATTTCCTGGGCAAAGCTGGGAATTGCTGGAGCGGTGGCTGCTATCAGCGCAAGTGCGGCGAGTCTGTACGTCCGTGGGGCAGGTTCATATGAGGTCCTCGTGATTGAAGCCCTCGAACAGGTCTCACATCTTGAAGTTCCAGCATGGATGCAACTTTTTCGATCGCGTCTTGTTCGCGATCAATCGCGAGAATTCCGCAGCGCTGGAGGCATGCGGCCATTGGCCGAAACTATCCGTACGGCAGCGTACCATCGACTAGGCTGTCGGAACGGGATTGCGGTTGACCCGTTGCTGGACCGGAGGGGTTTCCAATGCTCAGCAGCCAATACCAAAGAAGGCAAATCGAAAAAGAGCTGGTCAGCTATGTCCCAGCACTTCAAAATTTGCGCGACGCTTTCATACCTCTGCGAGCGACGTCGATGACCTTGTCCAGGAAACTGTCGTGAAGGCGCTGGCGAACCTCGACAAGTACCAGCCGGGGACCCAGCTGAAATCGTGGCTATTCACGATCATGCGCAACACTTTTTGCACGAAATTCGGACTGGCCAAGCGCGAAGTCGTCGGGCTGGATGACGATTGTGCAAAGCGCTCCTGTGTCCAACCCTCCCAGGAATGGTCGGTGCGCGGCCACGAGCTGGAAGAGGCGATAGGACGGCTCCCCGACCATTACAGGGCCGCGCTTGATTTGATCTTCATTCAAGGCGTGAGCTATGAGGCAGCGGCACTAGCTTTTGACTGCCCGATCGGCACGGTGAAAAGCCGTGTAAATCGCGCCCGAGAAATCCTGGCGAGGGAACTTCGATAGTCATCAGAAAGCCCTAAGCTCACTGCAAATGGCCATTGCCGCCTTCATCGAACAGCGCTCGCGCGATCTTCCCCAACTCCGTCGGTTTCTCGCAAAGGAAAAACCCGGAAAACCTCTCCGGCACGATGCTCGGATCGTAGCCCGTGGCAAAGACGAACGGGATACCGAGCGCCTCCAGCCTCTCCGCTACCGAAAACACCAATTCGTCACCGAGATGCACGTCAAGTATGGCTGCGTCGATATCCCTGGTTTCGATTAGTTCGAGAGCGTCGTCGACATTTCCCGCTGGTCCGACGACTTCGGCCTTCAGTGCGACAAGCTGCACGCGCGTCTCATCAGCAAGAAAATACTCGTCCTCGACGACGAGGATGCGCTTGCCTTCGAAAAGATACAGAAAATTGGTCGAGTGCACCGGCTTACCTTTGGAATAGACCTAAAAACACCCCTCGCGAAAGAACTACAGCCTGGCGAGAGCGTCAATCAATGCGTCATGGTCATAGGGCTTTTCGAAGCAGAGTTCAGAAGAAAATCGACTGGGAAGAGCGCTCCGATCATAGCCCGTTGCAAAGATGATCGGCGTTCCTTGAGTGGCCAGGTGATCGGCGACAGCAAAATCCATCGATCCGCCCAGGTTGATGTCGAGGGATCGCTGCGTTGACTGCGCCGTCCCTCTCATCAGCCATCAACTCCAGGGCGCCCTTTGAATTTGATACAGGGCCGACTATCCGCGCCCCGGCCTCCTCCAATGCCATGGAGAGCATGGTGGCCGTCAAATACTCGTCTTCGACGACAAGATAGGTTTTGCCGGTCAAGGGCCGTGGCTGCATCATGGTCTCCACCTCATAGCCCGCGAACTTCGCGAAGACATGAAAGTTGCAGACCTTCGACAAATCATTTTCGGCCTTGAGGGACCAGCGTCCGGGAACTCTCGATTGTCGGCGAGGTTCGAGACGGATCATAACGTTGAAAAGGAGATGAGCATGCCTCGCGGTGACAAGTCTGCATATACTGACAAACAGAAGCGCAAAGCTGAGCACATCGAGGAAGGATATGAGGACCGCGGCGTGCCGGAAAAGGAAGCCGAGCGACGCGCCTGGGCCACCGTAAACAAGGAAAGCGGCGGCGGCAATAAATCAGGATCCGGTCGCGGTCATGCCGAAAGCCATGGCTCGTCTAAAAAAGGCGGCCAAATCGGCGGCGAAGCCTCTGCCAATAGGCCGGCCTCTGTGCGCTCCGCCTCGGCCAAAAAGGCCGCAGCGACACGCAAACGCAATGAACAGCATGCGGGTCACTGAGCCAGACAGGTAAGGAGAATGATCATGATGCAAGACACACCCAAATCCGGAGCTTCAGGCACGACCGATCAATCGCCACGCTGGGAAGGACCGCAGGAAAATCGTCCGCGCGGGTACATGCCGGCAAAGGACGATCCCAATGTGGATTGTGACGCCGTCGGCGAGAACAACCAGAACCCGGTACGGAAAAACCTTTCCGACGCCGGGACAACCAAAGGAGACTGAAATGTCCGATCCAGAAAAAGATGCCAAAGGACAATACGCGCCGTCGCAGGCCGATCGAAGGGCTGACGGCGTCCATAGTGCCAAGCCGACGGTTGTCACCGGCTCCGAAGATGCCACCGTCCACCGCGACCCGCCGGGCAAAAAAACTGAGAAGGATTTCGACCTCAACTACGATCCGGCTGACTCGAATGAAGGCGAGTTTCGAGGATGAAGACGGGATGTTTTGATCTCTCACTTCTCCTCTGACCGCATCTGCTCAGGGGCGACCATCGCCCCCGAGTTTATTCGTTGGCCAATCATGGCGATCAGTGTCCTGTATTGCCATTTTCCGCGCTGACCGGTTTTGACTCAGGCGAGCCACGGAAGCGCAGAAAAATCGACAGCACCACGATTACGGCGGTCGACAAGAATTCGGATTGCCAGTTTTGTAGAGACTCGAACCAGAATTCTGCGCTCGTCAGATGCTGGGAGAGCGTCCTGACCTCTTCTCCGCGAAGGATAGCCTGCGCATTTGCCGCGTCCGCGCTGTACCTGAGATGGATGGCGAAGCTGACAACAAAGAAGCTGAAGAGCGCGATGCCCAGCGAATACGCGTAGATCGCTTGGCCAGTGCGCTGAAGCGAGTTGCGCAGTCGATGTCGGGAGCTACTCGTTGTTACGCTTTCATGTTCCGCTTCAACATCTGTTTTGTCCGGGTCCCGCGATTCCGCGGATCCCCACTGAAACAGAAACGCGGTGAGCACGACATAGGCTGACATTTGCAGAAACTCGCTCTCCCAGTTTTCAAAAACCGCCGAGAGGAAGTGGCCTGATGCAATGTATTCGGTGAGCCCCACTGTAGCGGCTGCATGTTGAGAAAGCTCGTCATTGTGTACGCTCCAGCCGGCGAAGAACATTCCGAGCAGGCTCCCGACGGTGAGCATGACCAGCACGATCGTCAGTCCGTTATCCCGAAAGAACCGCATGCTTCCGCCTCCGAGAAGCCCGCAACCTTTGACACCTGCGTAAGTTCCTGAACCCGCAAAGTTGAGAACCATCCCGACACTCGGGAACTTCGGGAGGTGGTTCCAGTTAGCGTCTGCCAAAACTGGAGGAGCAAGATGGTTGAGCAACGTCACCCCACGCCGCCACAACCCGAGCAGCAGCAGGAGCCACCTGGTCTGACCGGCATAATGCAACCTATCCCCGATCATGGAGAGCACTCCTACAATGGAAGCGGCAGGCTGGAGAACAAGGTGGCGCTGATCACCGGCGCCGACTCCGGGATCGGCAAGGCCGTGGCGATCGCCTTTGCGCGCGAGGGAGCCGACGTCCTCATCTCCTACCTGAACGAAGACGAGGACGCTCGCGACACGGCCAAATGGGTCGAGGACGCGGGGCGAAAAGCGCTTGTTGTGGCAGGCGATATCACCTCGGAAGACCATTGCAAATCCCTGGTGAGGTGCGCCGTGGATGAGCTCGGTGGATTGGACATCCTCGTCAACAATGCCGCATTCCAGCGGACCTATGCCGATATCGCCGACATCAACGCCGAAGAGTGGGACAGGACTTTCAGAACTAACATTTACGCCCCCTTTTTCCTGGCCAAGGCAGCGATACCCCATATGACCGCCGGTTGCGCGATCATCAATACGACCTCAATCCAGTCCCGCCAGCCATCCTCACATCTGCTGGCCTACGCGTCGACCAAAGGCGCGGTTTCTAATTTCACGGCAGGGCTGGCGGAAATGGTGGCCGAGAAAGGCATCCGTGTAAACGCGGTGGCGCCGGGACCTATCTGGACGCCGCTGATCCCATCGACCATGCCGCCGGAAAAATCGGCTAATTTCGGCAAGCAGACGCTGCTGAAGCGCGCCGGCCAGCCCGCGGAGCTTGCCGGCGCCTATGTGCTCCTAGCGTCAGACCTTGGCAGCTACATGACAGGTGCCGTCGTGCCGGTCACCGGCGGACAGATAATGATCTGAGGTCCGCAGGAATTGAACTCAGATACCGCATAAAAACATACAAAAGGAGGAAGATATGCCCGAACAGAGAGAAGAGTGGATCACCAAGCGCGCCTACGAGCTTTGGGAACAGTCTGGCATGCCTGATGGCCAGGACCATGAACATTGGAGCCAGGCCAGCAGCGAATGGGAAACCCGGCAGTCTTCGTCGGCACCAGCGGAAAATTCGCCGGCGACGTGGGACGAAGAGGAGTAGCTTCCGCAGTAGTCAAAATCTGCGCTCTGTTCCGCCTCAGCGAACCGGGAGAGGGCGTTTGCTCCGCGATCCGTGAAGCAAGCGTCGCGAACGAAGAGGCAGCGTCTACGTCGGAGGTTCGCGGCCGCTGGGTAGTTCGCTACTGTCTGGCGTCTGCCTGGCGCTTGGGGGTCATTGAGAGCGAAAGGTTGGAGCCGTCAACTGTCAATAGCCATTCAGACAGATATCCGCTCGAGCCGACATATCATCGCGATCAGCTCACACACCGAGTTTCGCTTTGAATGCCTTGCAACTTCCACTCTCGTGGATGGCTCCCAAACAACACGACGCGCTGAAGCCCGGGCAGCGATCGATCATGCCAAGACAGCCTTCTTCTCAAATGTCGGCCGTGAGTTCCGGACGCGGTTTTGTGCTATAGCAAGACGGTCCAAAGGTTGGTTGGGAGGAGATGTGGATGCTTAACGACACCGGAGACCGCAGCGTTGCCGCGACACCCTTCCAGCGCGAAGTCGCCGATCGGTTCGGCATGTTGCCCAATTTCTTCTGCACAGCGCAAGCCGCCCCTGGGCTAATCGAGGAGCTGTGGGGCTTCGCCAAGGCGGCCTACCTCGATAGCCCGCTGCCTTCCCGCTTCAAGGAGCGTCTCTTTGTCCACCTATCTCGCTTCTGCGTGGTCCGCTACTGCATCATACGTCACGTTGGCTTTCTGCTTGGCAACGGCCGGCCGGCTGGCGACGCTGACGCACCGACGGAAAGCGTTGACGAAGTCATCGCGCTCCTCAGCCGGCCTATCCCAGACGCGACAAGGCTGGCGGACGCGCTGGCCAGGCTCGCCTCAGGCAACGAAGACTCGCCTATCCCCGAGCCGGGCTCTCAAGCCGAAGCCGACCTCTTCGACGCGTTGACCGTGGTCTTCATCGAGCCCGCAATTTCCGAGCGCGCGCGTGTGGCTACACGGGCCGCGGTCGGTGACGCCAGATTCGAGCTGCTGATGGCATATCTCGCCTTCATCCGCACCGCGCACTACTGGACCGAAACCCATCCTGAGCTAGCCTACGAGCCGGACATGCTGGCGGTCATGGAGAAGCGCGCCGACCTCACCGCGCTACTTCTGAGCCCATCGGACGCCGAGCGCGTCAAGGCGGGGCAGGACCTTCGCCAAGTGCTGGCAGAGCTTCACCAATCGGAGGCGGCGCTGTGGGAAAGCGAGGAGCGGCAGCGACTGACGGTCGAACTGGTCCCGGTGCTGTTGTGGTCGGCGGGTCCGGATGGTCAGGAGATCCAACTAAACGACCGCTGGCTCACCTACACGGGCCAGACGGCTGAGGAGACCAACAATTTCGGCTGGCTTCGTGCGATCCATCCCGATGACTTGCCCGAGACGCGTGCGGCGTTCGAACATGCCTTCGCCACCGGCGAGCCCCTCGAACGGCGGCACCGCATCCATAAGACTGGTGACGGCTGGCGCTGGCATCTCGTGCGCCACGTTCCTGTGCGCGACGAGAGAGGCGAAATCGTTCGCTGGTTTGGCGCGGCGGTCGATATCCACGACAGCACGCTCGCCGGGGAGGCGCTTCAGGAAGCTGAGGGACGGTTGCAGACTCTGGTCGAAGGCATTCCGCAACTGGTTTGGCGCGCGGTTGACGGGGGAAGATGGACTTGGTCTAGCTCACAGTGGAGGGCATTCACGGGCCAGTCAGAGGCAGAAAGCCTTGGATGGGGATGGCTTGATGCGCTTCACCCAGACGACCGCACTGCCGCGGAAGAAGCGTGGTCACAGGCGATGGAAACGGGCGGGTTTGAAGTTGAGTACCGGGTCTGCAAAGCATCCACCAAGGCTTATCGCTGGTTTCAAACTCGCGCCACGCCGGTCAGAAACGACGCCGGCGCTATCGTCGAGTGGCTCGGCACCTCAACCGACGTCCACGATCTGCGCGAGCTGCAGGGCCGCCAGGAGGTGCTGGTCGCGGAATTGCAGCATCGCACCCGCAATCTTATCGGCGTTATCCGATCTGTGGCGGACAAGACGCTCCGCAATAGCGCCGAGCTTGCCGACTTCCAGCCCCGCTTTCGCGACCGCCTCACGGCGCTCGGCCGAGTACAGGGCCTCCTCTCGCGGCTGAACGATTTCGACAGGGTGACTTTCGACGAACTGATCAAAGCCGAGATGGACGCCATTGACAGCGGCGCCGACAAGGTGGCCCTGAGCGGCCCAATTGGCATCCGTCTGCGCTCCTCCACCGTCCAAACCCTGGCCATGGGGCTGCACGAGCTGGCCACCAACGCTGTGAAGTATGGTGCGATCGCCCAACCAGATGGCCGCTTATTGATCAGCTGGCGATTCGAACCGATAGGTGACGGCGGCAAGCCTTGGCTGCACATAGATTGGCGTGAAAGCGGGGTCGCAACGCAGCCAGCGGGAGCCGCGCCCTGCGGCGGCGGCCAGGGGCGCGAGCTGATAGAGCGAGCGTTGCCTTATCAACTTTCAGCGAAAACATCCTATGTGCTTGGCCCCGACGGGGTGCATTGCACGATCAGCTTGCCGGTTTCCGCGAACACGGTGGAGGAGGTATTCAGTGACTGAACGAACCTTAAAGGGCCGCCACATACTCGTAGTGGAGGATGAGTATATGCTCGCCGATGAGCTTAGCCGCGAGTTGGATGACGCTGGCGCTATCGTCGTTGGGCCGGCGCCGTCAGTCGAGCAGGCCTTGGACCTTATTAGCACCAAAGCCTGCTTGGACGGCGCTATCCTTGATGTCAGTCTGGGTGGCGAGAAGGTCGACCCCGTGGCAGACGTCCTCCTCGACCGAGGCGTGCCTTTCATGTTCGTGACGGGCTTTGACAAACTAAGCCTCGGTCCGAAGTTCGCCGACATCGTCCGTTGCGAAAAGCCCGTCGACATGAGGGTCGTCATAAAGGCAATCGGCCGAATTGTTGATAGTTGACATCGGCTAATCCACGCGCCTCGAAAACCAGAGAAAAGACGCGCCCACCTTCTCTAAACGCGCGATGGGCTGCGCGAGAGCCTTTTCAGAGTGATGAAGCGCATCTGGCTGGGTCGTTTGTGGTCGTTCGCGATATGGAATTTTGGAGGCTATAGCCGTCCAGCTCGCCGGCTTGACGAAAAGCGGCGATGATCGAAATGCCGGTGGCAAAACGCGCTCGTCATAACCGGTCAGGAATGCGAATGGAATGCCGTGCATCTTGAGGAAACCGGCAACCGGGTAAACCATCTGCCCATCAAGATTGATGTCGAGCAAAGCCCCGTCAAGCTCGAGATCACGGCCCGCAATGTCCATCGCCTCCGACAGGTTCGAGATCGGCCCGACCACAGTCGCACCAAGTGCGCTGAGTTCTTCAACCGCCTCCTGGGCGGCATAATAGTCGTCATCCACCACCAGGATTCGGCGGCCCTCAAGTCCGATTGGCGGCACAGCATGATATTTTCTCGCGGCAATCGTGCAAACGGATTCTAGCTTTTCCGCTCGGACCAGGCCTCGCGAGTACATATGCAGAACGTACAGTGCAAAATCCGACTGGCGTGACGGCTCCTTCGAAAACCAATGCTGAGACGTAATGCGGTCAACAACGTCTCGAACGAGTTTTAGCTCGTCAGGCTCGAACACGCACTGCTGCAATCGAGCGTAAGTCATGGCAGCACTCCCGAAGGCCATATTCACGGTGAGAGTGTCACTGGTGGTGTCGGTTTGCAATATTTAAGAGTGTGTGTACGCTGGGAGACCGACATGGCGCGTGCTTGCCAACATGATCGCCATGCCGAATCTGCTTGGTCGACCCCACGTCGTCGGGGGCCTGTTTTCGAGAGAGCACTTCAATGTCCCGGGAACCGTTGGTCGGAAAAAGCATCCTCATCGTCGAGGACGAGTACCACATAGCGACAGAGCTTTCGTCGCAACTTTCATCGACAGGCATAGACGTTGTTGGACCGACGGCTAATGTTGATGATGCGTTGGCGTTGATCAGCCGACGACCCTATCTCAGTGGTGCGGTTCTCGACATCAAACTTGGCGACATGAACGTGTTTCCAGTCGCAGATGAACTCAAGCGGCTTGGCATCCCTTATGTGTTCGCCACGGCCTTGGAACCCGACCAGATCCCGGCCAGGCACGCGGACAGGATGGTCTTGCGCAAGCCAGTCGAAGACGGTGCAGTTCTTACCGCTCTTAGCCATGAGGTTCGCCGTAGTTCGGTTTCGGTTGAGCAGGCGTGTCGTAACCGCCTGCTCGCTAAGCTCTCACATCGCAGTCTGGATTTGATCCTGACCAAGCTTGAAATGGTCACCCTTCCTCGTGGTGCGGTGATGGAGAGAGCCAACCAGACCGTCAGCAAAGTGTATTTTCCAATCGACTGCGTCGGATCGCTTATTGTGGTGGGACGAGAAGGAACACGTATCGAAACCGGCCTTGTCGGCAGGGAGGGCATGACCGGTACAGGCGTCGCCGATGGTGATGACCGGACACTCTATGAGCTGATCACCCAGATTGACGGTGAAGCCCTCGCGATCAAGGCAGATGACTTCGCTGCGGTTCTGGTGGCTATTCCTGAACTGCGAGTTCTCAGCGGCCGCTTTGCGCGATCGCTCGGCATTCAAGTCAGCTACACGGCCTTATCAAACGCCCGGTTTGAGGTAAGGCAACGGCTGGCGCGCTGGCTGGTAATGGTCCATGACAGAGTGCCGGGCCGGGAGTTTCGCCTAACCCACAATTACTTGGCAATCATGCTTGGAGTTCGGCGACCATCGGTCACGGAAGCGCTTCACAAGCTTGAGGGGCATAAGCTCATTCGCTCAACGAGAGGCAATATCGAGATACGTGATCGGCGCGGCCTGGTCAGTGCTGCCGGGGAGGCCTGTGGCACCCCGGAGGAAGAGTATGAGCGCCTGATGGCATTGCCGCTCGCAACTGGTTCAGGAATGCTGCCGTTATACACTCGGCGAGTATGAGATGATCGCGCGCTGGCCGTCAAACGTCCTGATAGACCGATGCGACAGCAGCTGGTTTTGACAGGACTCGAGCCCACGACCAACAATTGACGTCGGCTAAGCTTCTGAAAAGGCGCTGATTTTAGATGGCGAGAAAGCCGATGAGGCGTAAGGTCCTAGTATGGAACTCTGGCTGCAATGCTGGCGGCATTACAAGCTTGGATCTGCGCAAATCTCACAAAGCGCGGCAGCGATCGCCTTACATCCCGCCCACTGGTCACAAATGACAAGACGGCGCTTGAAAGTACGGTCGCCGAAACGCCGCGCTGGGGCAATCAAAAGCGGACAGCAGTTATCCAAATTACTTACATAAAAATGATCAGGGGGACTGGATAACCTCTCATCAGCTTACGCCTCGGTTGGACCGCCGCGGTCTGGTCGGAAGCGATATCGGCCGAAACCTCGATTTCTCCCTGCAGCGCAGCGTCCTCCCGTGATCCGCTCTCGTGCGAGGCATCGCCGCCCGAGGGCCTGGAGCCCGTGGTGTTTCGATCGGTCGCGGACTGAATGAAAATATCGGGGCGCGAGATCCCGTGCTGCTGCACCAGATGCTCAACAGCGAGGTCTGCTGCTTCGCGCGTGTCGAAGGTCGCGCGGATAGTGGTGGTGCTATCGTCTGCCATGAGGCTGTCTCCTGTTCCCACAAGCTCTAAAGCTACAAACGCCGGGAAGACCGGGTGGTTTCGTTGACCGATGTCGATTGAAAGATACGGAACTTTCCACCTCAGAGAGTATTCGTGGTGAGAACCTAGGAGGAAACCGATGACCCCGTCGAAATCCCCAGCATTCGAGGCCCTTGGACAAGAAAAAGCCCGCCAGTCAGAGAAACCTCAATCCGAACTCGACGTCGCACTGGAAGACACATTCCCAGCATCCGACCCGGTCTCGGCGACAACGACATCTACTCCTACCGGGACCGTGCCTTCATCGTCGTCGGGTGCTGACAAAAGGTCGGACGCCCCCCTCGTTGACCAGGCTCTGGCATCGATGAGGGAGCTCGAAGAAACTGACGAGGTGCCAATCTTATCCGCCCAAGAAGAGCTTGCTGCCTTGAAGGTGGAGGTTGCACGGCTGAGGGTAAGTGCCAGCGAGATCGGGTCAGCAACTGTGCGCGTCGCAAAGGCGCAAACCTCTGAAGTTATCGAGGGCATAGAAAAGCGGATCCGCGCCGAGCCATTCCCGGCCGTCGGCATTGCAGCTCTCATCGGTTTCATTTGGGGCATAATGCGTTGATGACCGACCTGCCTCGAGAGAGGGCTTGGTCAAGTATGAAATTGAACGGCTAAGCGTGAGAGGGTCATTACGGCACCCGCAACTACCTTGTTTTCGGGGGGGGCTTCACGTGTTGTTTGCGCTGCAACCTCCGACAAGTGCGCCCGTCTCGCGATACCGCCCCCTTAAACCTTTTCTGGAACTCACGTCGGTCTCCTCAGTTAGATTGACGCTAGGCGTCGTTGATCGCCGCTTGCAGGTCTGGCGACCACGGTTGGTGCTGCGCTCTCTCCGGTTTGTCGGCACCAATCAGTCATGCCGCAATCCCGTGCCGGCGAACTGAACCGTCAAAGCGGCGCAATTCTCCAAATACCGTCAATAGCTATCGTGACTATATTTTCTCAGGAACCGATCAACGGTCAGATGCATTCACGTTCCCGTTATGTATAAACAAACTCACGAGGAACATCATGAACAACATCATTTGGCTAGTCGGTGCCATTGTAATCGTTCTCGCTATCCTGTCGTTCTTCGGCCTACGGTAAAGGGCGCGCCCTGCTCACAGCGTGTAGGGCGAGCCTCGTAAGATCTGAGCGTCCTGGGAGGCGTGCCGTCGTCACGCAGATCACTTGATTGTAGAGAGATCAATCGCGACGAATCTCCCCACCCTCCGACTAACCTCATATCCCTCCAAGTCGAGAGCCGAACCTAGCGTGTGCGAAATTATGTAGCTGCGTGGCCAAGCGAGTAACTTTGATATTACTCCGCACCATCTGTCCGAAATTGGCGATCTCGAAGATCTCAACGTCGGCTATTAAAGCCACACAGTGGGAGCGACGCGCTAAGGACCGCCGAACGACGAAAAGTTCCAATTCATGTCGACGAACCAACAGATCTTTCGGAGGCAATGCCAATTGATCAAAAAATGAAGACACCCGATTTGCCATTCTTTCAGCGCAACGCCATCGAGGTGGCACCAGACTTGATAGGTTGTTTGCTTTCCTATCACAATGTCGGAGGCACCATTGTGGAGAGTGAGGCGTATGAGATCGACGATCCCGCATCCCATAGCTTTCGGGGCCTGTCGAAGGCGAATGCTGCAATGTTCGGCCAACCAGGCAACGTCTACGTCTACCGGTCATACGGCATTCATTTCTGTCTCAATATTGTGTGCCGACGAGGAAGCGCCGTATTAATCCGTGCGATTGAGCCTGTGATGGGCATCCCCAGCATGCAGGAGCGACGCAGGACATCAGACATTAGGCTTCTTTGCTCTGGCCCCGGGAAATTGTGTCAGGCACTCGGTATCTCGCTGGAAGACAATGAAAAGCTTATTGGCAAATGGCCTTTTTCCTTGTCTTGTCCGACGATCACGGCGTCTGTCGTGACCGGCCGAAGAATCGGAATATCCAAAGCAGTCGATCTCCCATGGCGCTTCGGCCTGGAAGCATCACGGTTCGTGAGCCGAAAGTTCCTGCTCGACTAAATCTCATGGAGTGCAACAGCGTCTCAGGTGCAAATTCGAGGCGAGGTCAAAGAGCAAGGCTCGGCTTTAGGAAACCTGATACCGTCTTGGATTGAGTAGAAAAGGCCCCGGTTAAAGCTTCGCCGACGAGCAGAGCGCGACGACGAGATGAAGCCGGCCGAGATCCTGGGGTAGCCTTTTCGGCCGTTCAGCTCCAAAGGAACCGTCGCATTCAGGTGCTTGAAGCGTCAAGCAGACTGTGGAGTGGAGAGACCATAGCGCTTTGAAAGAGTATTTACGCGGCTCCGCCACCTCCCTTTCCTGCGTTCGCATCCTCCGCCAGGACCAGGCTCGCTGGCGCGCGCCGCTTTCATCGCCTCCAATAATCGCCGACACATAGGCGAGGGCATTCTTCATGCCGTTCATCGTGTAGGGCTTTTCGATTGCTCCAAGGGCGCCGGCAAAATCCTGCGGTATCCGCTTGATGTTTCCACTGACGAAAACATAGGGGATGCCGGCGGCCGCCAGCTCGCGCCCGACGTCGATTCCGGTCGGACCGTCCATCAGGTGGATATCGACGAACGCGAAGTCTGGCTTCGAGGCACCGATTTGTTCGCGTGCCTGGGTGCTGCTCATAGCAAGACCTGTCACCTGATGGCCTGCCATTTCCACTTCGCTCTCAAGCTCCATGGCAAGCAGCATTTCATCTTCGACAATCATGACTTTCAATGTGCATTCTCCTGGTGGTCGCCGACGAGCAGCACCACATCGACGATCGTCTTTCGGCCGTCCTGTTTTCGTTCAATTTCAGCGCCCAACTGCAAGGCCGATGCTTCCAGCAACAATTTGCCGAGCTCAGCGCTCTCGCTGTCCGGCTCGACCGGTTCCGACGTGTCTTCGACACGGATCAGGAAATGACCGTTCAGGCGCCGTACGACAACATGGATGTCACCGCCACCATCGCTCAATCCGCGACGAACGGCATCCCCGACAAGCTCGTTGACGATCAGGGACAGCGGTGTTGCCTTCACGGCCGGCACGAGAAGCGGGGAGAGATCCAGAGACAACCGGATGTCCTTGCGGCCGGTGGCATCCACCAGATCCGTCACCAGCTCTCGGGTGAATTCCGACATGTCGAATTTGGAGACGTCATCGAGCGTGAACAGCTTGCGTTGGACCGTGCTGAGCGCTTCAATACGATTGAGGACAGACATCAGTGTATGCCGCTGCCGATCGTCTTTGGTGACCCGCGCCTGCATTTTGACGATCGAGGCCATCGTCAGCAGGTTGTTCTTCACGCGATGATCCACCTCGTGGACGAGCAGCGTGCGGGCATCCAGCGCCGCGCGAAGTTTGGCGGTATGCTTTGCCACCTCTGCCTCAGCCTGATGTCGAGCCGCTGCAAGATCCGCTTCCCGGCTTTTGACCGTCGTGAAATCAAGCTGGGAGGCAAAGAAATAGATGATCTTATCCGCTTCGTCCCGCACGGGGCTGATAAAGACGGCGTTCCAGAACGTGCTGCCGTCCTTGCGGTAGTTCAGAATATCCACTGCCACATCCTGGCCGGCGGCAATGTTGTCGCGAATTTTAGCGACGGTGTCCCGGTCCGTCTCCGGCCCCTGCAGAAAGCGACAATTCCGGCCGATCACTTCGTCATCACTGTAGCCGGTCAGTTTCCTGAATGCCTCATTGCAAAAAATGATCGGATTATCGGGCTGGCTGGGATCCGTGACGATCATCGGCATGCGCGTGGCTTTGAACGCCGCCGCGAATGGATCTTCACTCACATGCCCGGCAACCAGGCGATCGCCAGCGCTACGCGCCTCGTGTCGATTTTGATCCTTTTCCTGCATAGTGGTCCTGATTGCGTTACGTCACGACAGAAGTCATGGCGGGAGAATTCGTTCCTGCTCGTTACACTCTGCCATGCGGCGGGAGCAATGCCTCGATCTCGCAGACGACCCCGGCAGGGTCGTAGATGATTGTCGATGCCCCGTTAAGCTCCGCCGCCAGCAAGCGCTCGACCAGTCGAGATCCGAAGCCCTTCTTGGTCGGTATATCGACTTTCGGCCCGTGGCTCTCCTGCCACCGGACGCTGAGGGCCGAGGTTTCAGGGTCATAGGTCCAAATAATCGACACCCGTCCTGTTGGGACGGAGAGGGCCCCGTATTTGGCCGCGTTCGTTCCAAGTTCGTGGAGGGCGAGCGACAATGTCGCGACGGCCTTTTGGGGCAAGAGAACCGATGGACCGGAGACGGTGAATCGCTCCGGCGGATAAGGGGCGGCGGCCTGCTCCACCACCGCAGCGAGATCCGCGCTCTGCCAGTCACCTTCCGCAAGCAAATCGTGAGCGTGGGCCATTGCTGAGAGCCGCGCCTCGAACGCGGCGACCGCGTCCTGTGTATCAGTCGCCTTTGCGAAGGTCTGACGCGCAATGGCGATCACCGTCGCGAATACATTCTTCACCCGGTGATGCAGCTCGCCGATCAGAACGGCCTGGAGACGGTCGGCTTCCATTTTCGCGGAAATATCATGGGCAATTTTCGAGGCCCCAACAACCTTGCCGGCGGTGTCGTGAATGGGTGAGACGCTCAATAGAACGTCGACCAGATGGCCGTCCTTGTGGCGGCGCTTGGTCTCATAAGCCTCAATCACCGAGCCAGCTTTGACCTGCTCGAGCAAGGCCGGCTCTTCATCGATCCGGTCTTTAGGCACCAGCATCAGGACAGATTGACCGACGATCTCCTCAGCCGTGTAGCCATAGAGCCGCTCAGCACCACCGTTCCAGGCTGTAATCCTCATGTCCAAGTCGATCGCAAGGATCGCATCGTTGGATGATGCAATAATAGAAGCCAAGCGGCGCTCGGCTTCCTGAGCCTGCTTGCGCTCAGAAATGTCGACCGAGATGACGGCAACCTGATGGATTCGCCCTTGGTCATCGCGCAGCGCGGAAACCGTATTGTTCACCCAGACCAGGCCACCGTCCTTCCGGACGTAGCGCTTCTCCATATCGAAGCTTTCGCCGGTCGCGGCCAGCCGGCTGAACAGGCGGGTCTGCTCGTCCATGTCACCGGCATAGGTAATGTCGGCGATGTTCTTTCCGAGAAGTTCTCCCTCTTCATAACCGACGATCTCACAGAACCGTCGATTAACGTGCAGGATCTTGCCTTGAAGGCTGCCCTGCCCAATGCCGGCGGCCGATTGGGAGACGACCGCCCGAAGCCGCTCCTCGCTCGCCTGCAGTGCCTGATCGGCTCGGACACGGTCGGTCGTTTCGTTGACGATGCAAAAGACGCCGCGGACCGCTCCATACTCATCGCGAATGGCTGAGTAAGAAATGTCGAAATAGACTGTTTCCGGGTACCCGTGTCGCTCGATGTAGAAGGGACGGTCCTTCGCCGCCACCGTCTCACCCGTATCCATCACTCGACGTAAAAGCGGTTCGAGATCATCCCAGAGCTCGGGCCAGTTCTCGCGTGCCGGTCGGCCAACGCCTTGGGATGCCGTTGGCCGATAGTCGGAGCGTAGGGCTCATTGTAGAGCGCAACCAGATCGGGACCCCAGAACATTACGATCTGGGCCATCGCGGGAAGCATGATGTCGACGGCGGATCTCAGACAGAGAGGCCATGACGACGGCGGGCCGAGGATGGAATCGTCCCAGTCTCCGCTCTCGATAAGCCGAGAGATCTCGTCCGTCCCTTTAAAAATCTTCCCCGTTTCGCTCCGCATTGGTACCCGCTTTAAATTTCCATTGCGTGATTGCACGACCCTCACCTGTCGCTGCTAGATCTATGGCGAAGGGAAGGCTCTGCAAGGTCTTTCCGCAATGAAATCAGAGAGCCTCATCATCAATATCGATTCTAATCCGGTCTTGACCGTTCAGGCCTGCTCGCCCATATCGCGCCGCGACAGAGGGAAGGACTATGAGAGCATTTCTGGAAACGGCATTCGGACCAAGAGAGTTGCAGACCGTTGATGAGGCGTTTCAGAACTGGCTGGACGCGAACCGAATTCCCAAAAGCAGCCCAGAAGCCGAGCTTGCCGCAGCGATCATTATCACCCTTTTTCGCGAAGGCCACGATACTCAGGCGGCACTGGAAACTGCTATGTTCAAACATCGCGGGCTAAGCGATCTCGCTGGCTAGCGCGAGGTGTTGATGAGATACGAACCGCTGACCACCTAATTCTTGCGCCATTTGGAACGAAAGCAAACGCTGGTCGTCTGCGCAAATTCCCTCAGATCATTTGGCCCGAGCGATAATCCTCGACGCCCTATTTTTGAGTGCCAGTGAGGCCAGCCTCTCCGGCGCTTTCAGGCGAAGACAGCCCCAGTTCGGTCAACAGGCTGCTCAACACGCCAGTTCGCTTGACCTGATTGGTTTGGACAGCACCGCAGTCTTCGGTGTCCGCCAGCATAGCGGCCAAAGCTTCATGCTGGGGACCGTTGGGGCCGGTATCGAGGAAGGCATTCACAGGCGTGACAGTCTCATGGCCCCCGGAAGGCAGGTTTCCGCGGTGAAGCACCATCATTGCGCCCTGACGGTTCATCCCAATCGACCAGGTATCACCGTTGGAACTGCGCGAGAATTCCCTAACGTTGGTGAGGTTAGACACATGGGATGCCGCTCTTTGGGTCTCCTTGCCGCCGTGGTCCGCGCTATGCAGATTGGCGGAAGCATTTTTAGCGAGCATTTCGCGGTTTGCATCGGCATCTTCGCCGGTCCGTGCGGCGTCGCTGGTCGGGTCAAGCTTCTGAGCCATATCCTGATGTCCTCTCGTCAGGCTTGCGTTCTTTCGAAACGTCAAAGGCTAACCGGCGGAGCGCAGGAACAGTTCCAATACCGCGTAATCGTTTCTGGACTCTGCTGGTGCGGCCAATCCCTGCCGAAACCTCATATTTTTAATCTGGCACACCAAGCAAAAGACCGTTTACAGCTCGCGAGACTCTCAAATACGACGGCCCACGAGGCAACCCTTCAGGCGGATAGCAGTCAACCCCGCGGGTTCACGAGCCGCGTTCAATGCCCGCGTGTCAGTTCACCAATCTTCAAGATGATGTCCATCTCAAGCGTCGGGGCCGGTCACTGCCAGCCCCGACATCCTTCGACATGGGTAGCATGGTCAGAACCTGTCTCTGGTGAGAAGGTTCCGTCGAGGCGCGTGAGGATTGACCTTGCGAGAATGCTGAATGAATGAACGCCACAATGGAACGGAAGTGAGCCTGCGCGGTTTGATCCTTGAACTATCACGGTTATCGAAAAGGAGTACGATTATGGGCAGCATGTCCGACAAGGTAGCAGGCAAGACCAACGAACTCGCCGGCAAGGCACGTCAGGCCGCCGGTGATGCGACCGATAATCACGAAATGAAGGCCAAGGGTGCAGCACAAGAAGCCAAGGGCGACGCGCAGCAGTTCAAAGGCAAGGCAAAAGATGCCGCCAAGGACATCGTAGACCGCGCCTGAGCAAGGTGCGCAATCAAATCAGCCCGCTGTTTTGCGGGCTTTTTGTGTTTGGAGCTATGGGGCCGCGAATGATTGATCAAATTGAACAGTCGATTCTATCTTGTGTTGCGATACGCGCCGGTGACACAATGTGTCCGAGCGAAATTGCGTGCGGTCTTGCCAGTGATCAAGACGCCTGGCGGCGGGAGCCACAATCTCTGATTAGCGGCCATTCAACTTTCTGGACCCCTGGGGCAACCATATCGAGGTCGTCGATTATCACGAAATTCAGTTCACGAAGTCGGCGGCCGTAATGCGGCATCTTGGGGTTTCTGACGTGAAAACTGAAAAGGCTCGCGACGAAATGCGGACGAAGGGCATGCTTGAGTAGCGCACTCCGGTTGAGAATTTGGCGATTGAGCTCTTGACGGGATTTGAACGGACGACCAACAACTCGGATCTCCTAAGCATCTGAGAACGCTACGCTTCTCAAGCAGCAATGGCCGATGGGGCGTTGGGCTCAGTCATGGAACGTATTGCCTAGCACGTGCATAGATTGGCCCTGAGGCCGACGGACAAAGCGCCGTAACAGATCACCCGAGTGCCTCAAATCTGGTTTCAGGCCGTGACAAGCCTTGAAGGAACGACGCGCGGCGTTGACCCGTTGCTTACCTGAAAGGAGCCATCTGAAATGAATCACGAAACACCAGCAACGTACACGCCTTCCACTCTCCGCGACCGATACCAGGTCGATGTAGGGGAGGCCGAGAGGCTAATCGCCAGCTTCGGCGACGACAGGCACGAGCTTGATCGGCTATTGGGTGCTCAGCGGATTAAAGTGCCTGAAACCATTGAAGAATTGGCATCGGCCGCCTGATCCTTCTTCTCGACACGGTCAACGATATGGTGATATTTCCTCGTATCGTTGAAAACCCTACGTCTGGCACTGTCGGTTTCCCGCGGGACTTCGACTGGAGCACCCCCATTTGCGACCTTGGAACACGCCCTCTATGGCACCGTCAGGAAGCTGTGACAGCGCGTTTTCGAATTCAGGCGTGAGGTGGCGTTGTCGTCATGGAGACAGGCATTCCTCGCAGATACCGCGTCCGTCCTCGTCCAAGCAGGACGCTGGGCGAGGCTGTTCGCAACACAGGCAGGTCTTCGAGACTGTCTGAGCATCTTCCCGTTCAGGAGAAAAAATTTCGATCTGACAGGTGGACGTCAGACCGGTACCCGCAATTGCCATTTCAGAAACTCCCGTGGACTGGGCCCTGAAATGGGCGCATATGACCGTAATATTGCCAGATAATTTCGCGCGGCAGGTTATTGGAACGCCACTATTACTTCCCTCTTTTATGGTTGAGTAGTGCTTCCCGCCGGCTGTTTTGTTTGCGATTCGCCGCCAGTTCCTCCATCAGGATGAGGCGTCCGGTCCGCTGGGGCAGGTACTGCGAGGCCGGTGCTTGATGGCGTCTGCCTGGATGGCGGACTGCTTTGTGCTGGCGGTGTCGCAGTTTGATCAGCAGGAGCATCTGTTGCCTCTCCCCACATCTCGGCGCCCAACCACGCGACAAGCGCCAATACAAGGCTTGCAATGAGCACGACGAGCATAGGCCGACCTGGTCGGCCTTGGCGGGCCTCTGCCGCCGTCTCTACGACTTTTCGATCGGTCATCATTCCCTCCCTTAAACTTCCACTCAACCAAGACGCGTCTTCAAAGTTCCACTCTCCTTACGAACGGCCTACTCGGCTGCCAGCCGGATGGTCGCTAAAGCGTTGGGGAATTAGAGAACCTTTTTGCTGGCGATGGGTGGCGCAAGTTATGGGAAAGAGGCCCCTTTGCAGATCCCAGCCAATATATCGCAGCCGCCAGGAACTCACGCCCTCCACTCGTGTTTTAATAAGTGGAACTTGCTTCGGATCTCGCGTGGATATCTCGTTGTCTCCCATAATCGGAGAGACTAATGGCCCGGCGACCGCAGAACCCGTTCAGAACTGGCGGCCCATTCAGCTTGGAAGGCGTTACTGCGGCGTTGCGCGCCGCGATTGCCGGAATGGGCCTCCTCCGCCCGCGCGACCTCCAGCAATGATTGCAATCTGTGGCTGAGGTGCAGCGATGCCATAGTCGCTTTCTTTATGAATATAGGAGCAAAATCGATGACAAAGCGTCAGGGTATCGATCGCGAGCAGGTATGGAAAGAATTCGGAGAAGTCGTCAACATGACCGCTTCAGCCCTCAATGATTGGCTCGGTACGGAAGAGAGCCGCCAGGCCGATCGGATGGAGGAGAGCCGTGGCAAAGCTACCGGTCACGATGCCTGTCGCGGCATTGTTCAAGTCCTGCATAAGAAAAAGACCAACCTCACGGACGATGATTACGCGCTCATGCAGAAAGTTGTCGGATACGTCCATCACCACTTGGCGCAAGGCGGTCCGGAGCAAGGCAAGGAACATTCGGCTTGGCGTCACTCACTGATGAACCGCGGGCACGATCCAATGCTGGCGTACCGCAGCTGATGGACGGCCCGAGAACACACCATGCTCCATTCCATGGTGCACCTTATCTGTTGGGTGGAGGGCGCCGGACTTCTTGATGACCATCAACGAGGCGACCAGTTTGCTGAGGATATCGAGGTCGCATCATACGTAGCTTGCGGCCGAGCGAGGCGAGTGAACGGCGCCGCTAATATTTCATACGTCGGAAGATTGGGCGCTCCGAGACCGCGAAGATCAAAAGATTGGAACTATTGCGTGGAGCAAATGTTCGCATGGAAGAACCCTCAGATTGGAGTTATTGCCATGAACAAGTTCATCGCCCTCGCAGGACTTACCCTGCTGATCGCACCGCCCGTATTCGCCCAGTCCGCCGCTGAAAAGACTGGCGTCAACTCCGTGCTGGGAGTTGCCCCAAAGACCGAGGACTTTGTGGCGGAAGCGGCGACGAGTGACATGTTCGAAATTGAGTCCAGCAAGCTCGCGCTGGAGCGTTCAGACGACGCCACAAAGGCGTTCGCACAACAGATGATCGCAGATCACGAGAAGACGACGGGTGAGCTCAAGGGCTTGGTCTCCGGCGGCAAAGTGAAAGCCGCGATCCCGACTGCCATGACCTCCTCGCAGCAAGACATGCTCAACAAGCTAAAGGGCCTGCAGGGTGCCGACTTCACGAAGCAGTATCATTCCGATCAGCAGGAGGCGCATGAAGATGCCGTCGATCTTTTCAAGCGCTATGGCGATGAAGGCGACAACGCTGATCTAAAGGCCTGGGCCGCGGCCACCCGTCCCGCTCTAGAGCATCATCTCCAGATGGCGACCGATCTTAACAAATAAGAGCAGTCCAGCCGACAATCCCTGAAGTCGATCGCCTCCAATTCGCATGATAGGAGGCGGAAGGAGATGGAAAAATGACAGAAAAGACAATCAAGAGCGCTGACGAAACGCTCCGCCGCACGGGCGAGATTGATCGTTATCCAATTAGCGTCGACAAGACCAAAACGCCGGAACAAGAAATTCGCGAAAAAAAGCCGCTCAACGGCAGCAAGGGCGGCTACGTCAAAACAACATAACGGCGATCTAGCACAGTCATTGGCGCAAGATTACCCAGCCAACTCGGCCCAAAACCGCCGCCAAAGGTGTCTGTACCATGCCAGACGATCTGGAACATGATGGCAATCCGCACACGCCTCCCCTTACGACCAAAGGCTTTAACAAAGGGCTCTGGGCGCTTGCTGGCGCGATCATCGTTTTGGCCGTTCTGTCTTTCATCGCAATCAAGCTCCTCCTTGCTGTGAATTAGCAATCGATCGCAAGGAGATGAGGAGCCAATCAGGAACGCCGCCCGACTCGCTTACCCGAGGCTCATCGTGCGGCTCAGGAGGAAAAATGCTCCAAGATCTCCCCATGGTAGTTCTTGCTGCCGTCTTAATTCTGGTGATCGCTTTCATCGGCTATATGACGCTTCATCGTTGGAAGACCGCCAGAACTCCGAACAGGCAGGAAGCGCCTGAAGAGGCAGAAACCCTTTGGTTGAAACGGGAGAGGGAACATATGCGAAAGCGCTAATCGGCATTAATGAAACGCGAACGCAGTATAGCGGACTGATGGCTCTATTCTCACAGGCACCGAACAGTGATCAAAGTGTCTCATGGCATAAGGACGCTGTGATATACCAAATCCATGTGCGCTCATTCTTCGATGCAAGTGCAGATGCGTCGGTGATTTCGCTGGCGTGTTACGCAAGCTGGATTACATCGCATCGCTTGGTGTGAACACAATCTGGCTGTTGCCATTCTATCCCTCGCCAGGCCGCGACGACGGATACGACATCTCGGATTACCGGTCTATCAGCCCGGAATACGGCTCAATCGAAGACTTTTCCCGCTTGGTGGAGGCCGCACATTCACGTGGCATCAGGATCATCATTGAACTGGTGGTCAACCACACCTCCGACGAACATCCTTGGTTTCAACGGGCACGACGCGCCCCTGAAGGATCAATAGAGCGCGACTATTACGTTTGGTCGGATACGACCGAGAAATTCGCGGATACACGTATTATCTTCGTGGACAGCCAGACGTCCAACTGGAGCTGGGACCCGGTTGCTTGTGCCTATTATTGGCATCGCTTCTATGCTCACCAGCCGGATCTCAATTTTCGCAACCCTGCAGTGGTCGATGAATTATTGGCCATCATGCGGTTCTGGCTCGAGAAGGGGGTAGATGGGTTTCGCCTCGACGCCATTCCGCATCTCATTGAGCGGGAAAACACCTCGAGCGAAAATCTGCCTGAAACGCACCAACTCCTTAAACAAATACGACGTGTCATCGACACGGAATTCCCCGATGCAGTCCTGCTCGCAGAGGCCAACCTTTGGCCCGACGATGCGCGCGAGTATTTCGGGGATGGCGACGAGTGTCACATGGCGTTTCATTTTCCCCTGATGCCAAGGCTTTTCATGGCGCTTGCAAAATCCAGCAGCGGACCGATCCGAGATATCATGGAGGTGACGTTATCAATCCCAAGCCAATGCCAATGGGCAATCTTTCTGCGCAACCACGACGAGCTGACACTGGAGATGGTCAGCGAGGAAGAGAGAGAGTTCCTGTGGGATACATTTGCGGCCGACAAGCGGGCCAGGCTCAATCTTGGCATCCGCCGCCGTCTGTCTCCATTGCTCGATCAGGATAGACGCAGGATCGAACTTCTGCACATTCTGCTTTTGTCGCTCCCGGGCAGCCCTGTGCTTTACTACGGGGATGAAATCGGCATGGGCGATAATATCGCCTTGGGCGACCGTGATGGCGTCCGCACCCCCATGCAGTGGTCGGCAGATGAAAATGCAGGGTTTTCGACAGCGACGCCATCAGCTTTGGACCTCCCGGTCATCGTCGATCCGCATTTCAACTATCAGGCCATCAATGTCGACCAACAGGACGGTGACCAGCACTCACTGCTTAATTGGATACGGGAGAGGCTTTGCATAAGACACCATTACCCCGCCTTCGCACGCGGCGGGATGGATTTCGTAGAGGTTGATGATCATAAAGTCGTTGCATATGTCCGCAGTCTCGGCGACCAGCACATTCTCTGCGTGATCAATTTGGCCAACCAACCGCTGGCCACAAGCCTGATACTAAGCGACTTTGAAGGATTTGTCCCAAAGGAGCTCGTGGGTGGACAGAGCTTTCCCGCAGTGGCGGCACGGCCTTATACCCTAACGTTGCAGCCTTACGCCTATTTCTGGCTCTTGCTGGAGCATAGGTATACCTGCTGATCAATCGGCCGTGGACTGAGCTTGGCAAGCCATCCGATTGTAAACGCGATTTTTGGGTCACCTATGAATCGGGGGAGCGCTTAGGCAGGTTGTGTCCACAAGCAACGTAA
>CABHNZ010000020.1 GCA_902167985.1 Shinella sp. UYSO24 | reverse complement strand
CAAAGCTGTCTGCCCTGCAGACGCAGCAGCAGCTGGCCATCCAGTCGCTGTCGATCGCGAACTCCTCGTCGCAGAACATCATGTCGCTCTTCCGCTAAGAGCGGACGACATAAAAAACCGGAAGGGTCGCGCCACTGGCGCGGCCCTTTTTTTGTTTGCTACACATGATCAGTATTTTTTAACCATATTTATTAACCGTTTACCGCTCGTTAACCATGTTCGTGATTATTTAAGAGCATCGAAGCGACGAGCCAGGCAAGCAACAAAAAAGCATTGGCAAGCATGACGCTGACCGTCGCTTCCGGCCGATCCGGGATGTCCCTTTCTCACATTGCCAAGAGGGGCAGAGATTATGACCAGCATTCTGACCAACGTCGCCGCGAATTCCGCGCTGCAGACCCTGGACTCGATCAACAAGAGCCTTGAAAACACCCAGAACCGCGTTTCCTCCGGTTACAAGGTTTCCAAGGCTTCGGATAACGTTGCCTACTGGTCGATCTCGACCACGATGAATTCCGACAACAAGGCCATCAACGCCGCGACCGACGCTCTGACGTCGGTGCCGCCAAGGTCGACGTTGCCTATGACGCGATGGACAGCGCCATCGACGTCGTCAACGAAATCAAGGCCAAGCTCGTTACCGCCAACGAAAGCTCGACCGACAAGGACCAGATCGCTCTGGAAGTCACGAAGCTCAAGGACCAGCTGTCCTCGATCGCCCAGTCGGCATCGTTCAGCGGTGAAAACTGGGTTGTTGCTGCTTCCGACACCTCGACCGCCTCGGTTGTTGACGGCTTCGTTCGCAACAGCGACGGAACGGTTCAGGTCACGACGGCTTCCTACTCGACCGGCTCCTACGCCATGTTCAGCTCGATCAGCTCGGTCGGCACCGGCTCGGGCGGCCTTCTCGGCAGCCTGATGGAAATCAACCTGTCCAGCCTCTCGACCTCGGGCGACCTGAGCAACTTCATGAACACCGTCGAAACGGCGCTGTCGAACCTGACGGACGGTGCATCGGCTCTCGGCGCGCTCACCACCCGTATCGACCTGCAGACCACCTTCGGCTCCAAGCTGTCCGACGCCATCGACGAAGGCGTCAGCGGTCTGGTCGATGCCGATATGGAATCCGAATCGGCAAAACTGTCTGCCCTGCAGACGCAGCAGCAGCTGGCCATCCAGTCGCTGTCGATCGCGAATTCCTCGTCGCAGAACATCATGACGCTGTTCCAGCAGTAATCTGCCGGATCGCCTGCATCTTTCGAAAGCCGCGCCGGCAACGGCGCGGTTTTTGCGTTATGAGAGCACCGCTTAGGCGGCTTCGCGCAAGCCAGAGTAGATAAACGCCAACATGTTGTTAACGCGGCGCAGCGTGGTTAAGTAGTTGTTAACCATGATTGTGAGATCCTATCGTTAACAAATTCTGACGCATCTGTGCTGCCTGCCAGATGGGCATGACGCCTCAACGTCGCCAAAGAACCGGCATCCGACGTCCTTTCCGCGCATCCCAGAAAGAAGCGTAGCCATGTCCGACGCCATTTCCGTCAACTATATTCAGAGCGCGCTCCAGACGCTCCAGACCGCGACCAAGAACCTGAACGAGACTCAGGAGCGGACGAGCAGCGGCCTCAAGATCGAATCGGCCTCCGATAACGCCAGCTACTGGTCGATGTCGAACGCGATGAAGTCGGACAACAAGGTTCTGTCCAGTGTGGGCGATGCCCTGAGCCTGGGCTCTTCCAAGACGGATACCGCCTACCAGGCCGTCGATTCGGCAATTGATATCGTCAATCAGATCACCAGCCAGCTCACCACCGCCAAGGAAGCCGGTACTGATAAGTCGACGATCAATGAAACCATTGCAGGCCTCAAGCAGAACCTGCTCTCGGTGATCAAGGGCGCCAGCTTCAGTGGTGACAACTGGCTCTACAATACCGAGGATGCCGGCGCCGGTGTCAAGCAGGTTCCGAATGATTTCCATCGCACGGTCAGCGGCGCCGTGTCGCTTTCCTATCTGACCTTCGATGCCGGTAGTAACACGCTGGTCGATACGGCCGATCCGAGCCGCGGCCTGCTGACCGGCAATATCGATGCCGACAGCCTGTCTTCCGACAGCACCGGAACCGCACGCAACTATTACCTTCTCGACCCAGGCACGGGCACGACGGACGATGGTACGCAGATTGCGATCTCCGACGACACGACGGACGACGAGCTGGATGACATGATCAGTGTGGTCGGCAAGATTGCAGACAAGCTGACCACGCTTGGAACCACGCTCGGCAATATCTCGAACCGGATCGATTCCCAGTCCACCTTCGTCTCGAGCCTTGGCAGCACGCTCGATGACAGCGTCTCGAGCCTGGTCGATGCGGACATGGAGGAAGAATCGACCAAGCTGACTGCCTACCAGACGCAGCAGAGCCTATCGACACAGATCCTGTCCATGGCGAACTCGCATCTCCAGTCTCTCGCGACACTCTTCCAGTAAGCCGTATCCGGCACTCGTCTTTATAGGCAGGGCCGGCCCGTCATCGTGGCCGGCTTTGCCATTTCTGTCGAGGGCGTTTCCGGCGCCGGGGGCCGGACAGGCGGCAGGGGCTATCGGTCATCCTCGCACAAGTTTGGCTTTCTAGTGTCCGCTGCATGAGCTGCCGGCCTTTCTGCGCCGGCCTGTGCGATTTCGGGACGAAGGTGGCAATGATCGTGACGGCATTCGGTATATCGGCGCGCAAGAAACGTGCGCTGTCCGCCGGCCTTTTCCAGCAGCCGGTTGGAGCCGCCGCATGAGTGCGTCGCTCGCCAATTTCCTGAAGGATTTCGGTTCGCCGCCCGAGCCCGCACCGTTTGAGGCCTCGGAGCCGCATACCGCCGACTTTTCCTTTGACGAGGAAATGCTGCCGCTGCCAATGCCGACCGTGGATCTTGAGGCCGAGCGGCGCGAGCTCATGATGAGGGCCGCAGGCCGCGACGGAGGAGGCGGACGCCCGCCACAAGGCCGAGATCGACAAACTGAAGGCCGAACACGAAGAGCAGATGGCCGAGCTGCGCCGCCAGCACGACGCCGAGCTTGCCCGGCAGATCGGCGAGGCTATCCCCGCATTGACGTCGCAATTGAGTGAGGCGCTTGTCGATCAGGCGGTCGCGGCTCTGGCGCCGGTCATCCGGCAGGAAGTTGCAAGGCAGGCCGTCGAAGATCTGGCTGCGGCACTGAAGACCGAGCTGAAGCACGAGATTGCCGAGAAGATCGAGGTTGTCGGCCCGGCCGAACTGATTGCGCTCCTGCGCGACACGATGGGCGAGGCGGCCGAAGGCCTGACCTTCATTGAGGATGAAGGTGAAGAATTGACGCTGCGCACGGGAGACGCGGTGGTCACGACCCAGATGGCGGAATTTGCCACGGAAGTTCAGAGGGTATTGGCATGAAGGATGGCGAAAACCACCATCACGGCAAGAACGAGATCATCATCGTTCGCCGTCACAAGGGTGATCACGACGGTCATCATGGTGGCGCATGGAAGATTGCCTATGCCGACTTCATGACGGCGATGATGGCCTTCTTCCTCGTCATGTGGCTCGTCAATGCGGCCAACGAGGAAACCAAGGCGTCGATTGCCAGCTTCTTCAACCCGGTGGAACTGTCTGACGATACGCCCGCTGAAAAGGGGCTGAAGAAGCCTGCCGACCAGTTGCAGGGCGATCACGACAAGCCGAAGTCGCAACAGCAGTCCGATAAGGATGGCGGCGGCGTTGGCGGTCAGGATCAGACCAAGCCGGCCATGTCCGGCGACGATACCAGCTATTCCGAGGCGGACCTCTTCAAGAACCCCTATGCGGTTCTGTCCAACATTGCCCAGGAAGTCGGCCAGCAGGCCAATGTCAGCACCAAGGGTGAGGGCGGCGCCAGCGACAGCGGTCCTTCGACGGGTGCGGATGGCGGTCAGGCCTATCGCGACCCGTTCGATCCGGATTTCTGGAGCAAGCAGGTTCAGCAGCAGGGCAAGCCCGGCGTTCCCAGCAAGGATTCGGCCCTCCCGGGTCAGGATAACAGCGCCTTCTCCGCACCGCCGGAAAGCGAGGCCAAGGCAGCGCCCGCCGAGAAGCCAACAGATGCCAAACAGGCGGCCAAGCAGGCAGCCGATGCCAAACAGGGGAACGATCAGCAGGTCGCGGCCCTGACGGCAAAGGAAACGCAGGCATCGCAAGGTCAGGCGCAGGCCGCTGCTCAAGGTGGCAAGGATGCTGTGACGGCAAAGGCTGATGCCCACGAAACTAAGGCCGATACAGGAAAGAACAAGCCCGCCGGCACCGTCGCCGAACAGAAGCAGGCGAAGGAACTCCAATCGGAACTCCAGAGCGCAGTGTCCGGCGTTGCCGGCAAGCTGGCGGAGGGCCTCATGGTGACGCCGTCCGAAGGTGGCATGCTGATTTCGATTTCGGACCAGTCCAACGAGGCAATGTTCAATGTCGGCTCCGCCGTGCCGAACAGGGATATGGTTCTCGCCATGGAGAAGATTGGCAAGATCCTTGCTGACAAGGGTGGCCCGGTCATCATTCGCGGTCATACCGACGGCCGCGCCTACAAGGGCAATGACGGTGATAACTGGAGCCTCTCCATGTCCCGTGCCCATGCCGCCTATTACATGCTGGTGCGCGGCGGCCTGGCGGAAAACCGGGTGGAGCAGGTGAGCGGCTTTGCGACCGGCGTCTGCAGGTACCGAACAATCCGATGGCCGACGCCAACCGCCGTATCGAGATCCTGCTGGGCGGCAAGGGGTGATCCCGGCTGCTGTCCCGGGCTCTGATCCCGAACGGAACCGGCTCGCGACGACCGCGGGTGCGTGACTGAAACTGGAATGAGACGATGCGTTTGACGCGATGGTGGAACATAAAGCGGATTGCTTTGCTTGGCGGGCTCGTCCTCGCCGGCACCGCCGTTGCACGCGCCGATGAGGATCCCGAGATCTTCAAGCTGGTCCGTTCCCTGCAATATGTGCAGGACTCGATCGTTCTCGGCGATCATGCCGCTGGCGACATGCAGCGCTTCCTGCTCGGCGTCATCGATCAGCGCCTGAGGGCGGCGCCCGCGCAGATCTTCGAGGACACGCGCAACATTGATGCCGCGCTTGTCTACGCCATGAGCGGCGGCAATCCGGCCACGATGGATCTTCTCGTCTCGCATGACGTCAACGGTTACTTCGACAGCCGCCTTACAAATGCACTTCGTCGCTATCTCAAGGGGCAGGGGGCCGAGACCGTCGGCGCCATCGATCCGCTTCTCAACGAGTATCGCAATTCTCAGGTGGGCGCCTACCTCTTCCTGATCGCCGGCAATGCCAGCATCGGCATCGATAGCAACCGCGCGCTCGGCTATTTCGATCAGGTGCGGCTCGCCTCGCCGGGAACCAACCTGGAAGAGGCGGCATTACGCCGCAGTCTTGCGATCGAATTGCAGGATCATCTTGTCGATCGTGGCATGGCGACGGCCAACCGCTATGTCCGTCGTTTTCTCTATTCGCCCTATGCGGGGCAGTTCGTCGACATGTTCGTCCAGCTCGTGGTCGAACAGCATGAGCACGTCACCTTCGATGCCATGTCGGAAATCGTCAACATGATGGATGCCGACCGCGCCAAGGAACTCTACCTGCGCGTCGCCCGTCAGGCGAGCCTTGCCGGCGCCGATGATCTGGCGCGCCGTGCCGCGCGCGCAGCTGCCGGCGAAGGCAATGTCGGCCCGGCTTCCGATCAGGATCTTGGCAAGCTTTATGGCGGGATTGCCAGCGTATCGGGCGCAACGTGCTGCAGGCGGCTCAGGCGATTGCGGCAATCCCCGACGACAAGCTTTCGCCGCGCGACAGGGCTCTGCGGGATGCCGCACGCAGCGTTGCGCAGCAAATCCTGCAACCGGCCGCGGCGCCGACACCGACACCGTCGCAAACGGTAGCTCCGACGCAGCCGGAAACTGCTGCAGCGGCCGGGCGGCCTGCGGGGACTGCACCAGCAGGCGGGCAGTCGGCCGACAATCCGCTTGCTGCACCACCGGCAGCAGCGGCGGGCGCGGCGCAATCACAGACGGCGCAGGCAGCGCAGACGACACAGAATAACGGCGCTCCGGCCAATGGAGCGCAAGGGAATGGAGCCGGCGCGGCACCTGATGGCGGGATCAAGGATTTCCTCGCGGAGAACCGATCCAAGCTGAAGGAAATAGATGCCATGCTCGGGCAGGGGAGTTCAAAGAAATGACGGATATCGCAAGTGTGTTGACGCGGAGCGTTCAGGACACGCCATCGGCGCCGGTTACGGCCAAGCAGAATGGCGATGGCGACCAGGACCAGTTTTCGCAGGCGCTCAACCAGGCCGGCGGCAGCACGCAGAAGCAATCCGGCAAGGGTAACGGTAACGACGATACCGGCACCGCTGCTGACGGCAAGGCCACCAGCGCCGATGACGCGCAGACCACCGCCCAGGACACGCCTCAGACGGCTGCCGGGGCATTGAATTCGGCCTACAAGAAGCTGGCCGCCCTCACGCAGGGCCAATTGCCATCGAGCACGGCCGCGGGCGATACCTCGACGCAAGCTGCCGCCGGGCAGGCGACGCTCACGCAAGGCACGCAAGACATGCAGGTGGCCGCCGATGCCACGACCGGGTCAAGCGCACAGGTCAGCACGTCGGACGCAGCTGTAACTGCCGATGAGACGGCCGTCGTGGCCGATGACCCGCTTGCAGCGCTTCTGGCTCTGAAAGCTGCCGCGCAGCCTGCCACGGCTGCCGCAGGCGCCAAGGACAAGGATGCGGATGACAAGACGGACGCGGATGCTGCGGATACGCCCGCCGCAGGCGCCGATGCGACAGGCAAGGCTGCCGATCTCCTGCAGATGCTCACGGCCGGCACTATCGCTGCCGCTGCCGCCGGTCAGGCGCAGCAGCCGGTCTCGACCAAGGCGGGCGGCGACACGGCGCAGGTTTCCACCGATGCCGGCACGGCCGTCTCTGATATTGCAGGTTTCGTGTCTGCCAAGCAGGATACGCAGGCGGATGACGCCGCGATCACCGTCGATGCCGACGGCCAGTCGGCTGCCACCACCGACGATACGCAGCTGTTTCGCTTGCAGAAGGCAGGATTGGTTGCCCAGTCGGTTGATATCGCCCTGAAGACCGGGACTGACGGCAAGACCGAGACATCGACCGACCCGACCGACCAGACGACGCCTGACACCGTCAGCATTCTCGATTCCCGCCGCTTCCTCGGTCTGGCACAGACGGGTAATACCGGAATGCTCGTTGCGGCCATGTCCGGCGACAAGGATTGGGCCGGCGCCATGAGCGGTGCCACGAGTGTCAATCTTCTCGATGATGGCCTGGCGCCGACCAGCAACGTGGTTCACACGCTGAAGCTCCAGCTCAACCCGGATAATCTCGGTACGGTCACGGCCTCCATGCGCCTCGTCGGTGACGACCTGTCGATCCATCTGACGGTCCATAACAGCGCCGCCTATCGGGAGCTGACGAGCGGCAGCTCGTCCATCGTTGACGGCCTGCGCTCGCAGGGCTTCAGCGTCGACAATATCTCGGTCAGCATCGCGTCGTCGTCCGACGGTACGTCGTCCAATTCCAACAACAGTAACTCCGGTACCCAGAACGGCTCGACACAGCAGCAATCCGCACAGACGGGCCAGCAGGGGCAGCAGCAGAACCAGCAGGCCTGGCAGCGTGGTACGGGCGACGGTAGCAGCGGCCAGCAGGGGCGCTGGACCAACAGCAATGGCAGCCAGACGGAGGGTCGCAATGAAGGCGTGGGCGAGGCTGTTGCCGGCAACAGCGCTGCTTCTGGCAGCGTCTACCTTTGAGGCCCACGCAGAGGGTGAATGCGAACGGGAGGTCCAGCGGGCCGCCCATCGCTATCAGATACCCGAAGGCATCCTCTACTCCGTCGGCCTGACGGAGACCGGGCGCAAGGGCAAGCTCAGCGCCAATGCACTCAATATCGAAGGCAAGGCCTATTTCCCCGCCTCAGAGCAGGAGGCCCTGAACATGGTCGCCTCTGCCGTGCAGCAGGGGGCAAAGCTCATCGATATCGGTTGCATGCAGATCAACCAGTATTACCACGGTGGTGAATTCTCCTCGATCCGCGAGATGTTCGACCCGAAAAAGAACGTCGAATATGCCGCACTCTTCCTGCGTCGCCTTCACGATCAGCACGAGACCTGGACGATGGCGGTGGCCAGATACCATGCCGGCCCCAACAACAATCCGGCTCAGCGCGAATATGTCTGTCGGGTCATCGCCAATCTGGTTGCAACCGGCTATGGAAATGGACCGGAACGGCCTCGAACTTCTGCCGCGGCGGCACAACCTGAGGTTATTCGCCTTATCTCATTCAGGTAAATTTACCCTTAATGCGCTACCTGGTCTGGTCTTGCGCTTGGCAAGGGTAAATTACCAATCATTAATCTTTTCCACCAGTTTGTAGTGCCTAGGTTAACAAGGCATACTAGATCTAGGGCAAATCGCTGCAATATGGTTAATCAACTATTAGCAAGGCCCTGTAACTTTCTGTAGTTGTCCGGATTCTGCCCGATTCGTACTGATCGGCATGTGGAATTAGTCCACTGATTCGGAGGCGGCGAATGATCGTGGTGGTTGATGAGCGTGAAATCGTCAAAGACGGTTACACCTCCCTGTTTGGACGGGAAGGAATTCCGTCCACGGGGTTTGATCCGGAAGAATTTTGTGAATGGATGAGCTCGGCGGCGGATTCTGACGTCGTCGCCATCGAGACGTTTTTGATTGGTCAGAGCGACCTGGCACATGGGCTCCCGCGCACGATACGAGGTCGTTCGCAGGCTCCCGTGATTGCTGTCAGCGATCAGCCCTCGCTTGAGGCGACGCTCGCGCTCTTCGACTGCGGCGTCGACGACGTGGTGCGCAAGCCTGTTCATCCGCGCGAGATCCTCGCCCGTGCAGCGGCGATCCGTCGTCGTCTGACCGCGATTTCGAACTGGACCGATATCGGCCCGATCCGCGTCTACTCCGACGGTCGCGATCCCGAGATCAACGGCGAAACCATGCCGCTGCCGCGGCGCGAACGTCGTATTCTGGAATATCTAGTCGCCAACCGCGGTCGCCGCGTGTCCAAGGCGCAGATCTTCAACGCCATCTACGGCATCTTCGATGAAGACGTCGAAGAGAACGTGGTCGAGAGCCATGTCAGCAAGTTGCGCAAGAAACTGCGCAAGAAACTGGGCTTCGACCCGATCGATAGCAAGCGCTTCCTCGGCTACTGCATCGACTGGAACTGACGATAAAACGGCACCCGCCAGGGTGCCTTTTCTTTTTATACCTTTTCAAAATCGGGCAATGATTTCAGCCCGATACCCCCACCTTCCGGCGCCATCAGGCCAAGCGAAATTTTCACAAGCAGTTGATCGAGACAGCTTCACGCAAGGCCCGCCAGATAATTGTGACTGACACACTGAGCGAGGACTGACATGAGCCTTTTTGGAACCATGAAGACGGCGGTCTCGGGCATGAACGCGCAAGCGAACCGCCTGGCAACTGTCGGCGATAACATCTCGAACTCTTCGACGACCGGCTACAAGAGCGCGTCGACCTCCTTCTCGTCGCTGGTTCTCCCGTCGACGACCGGTACCTACAATTCCGGTGGCGTGGAATCGAACACGTCCTACTCCGTCTCGGAACAGGGCGCGCTCGAATACACCACGTCCGATACCGACCTCGCAGTCCAGGGCAACGGCTTCTTCATCGTCCAGGACTCGGCCGGCAACACCTACCTGACGCGAAATGGTTCGTTCACGTCTGACGAAAGCGGCAACCTCGTCAATGACGCAGGCTACACGCTCATGGGTTACTCCTATGACAGCGGCACGCCGACGACGGTCGTCAACAGCTATGACGGCCTTGTTCCCGTCAACGTCAGCGGCTCGACGCTCAGCGCCGTTGCCTCCACATCCGGTTCGCTCTCCGGCAACCTGAACAGCGCAGCCACCGACGCAGCCGTGCCGGCCAGCGCCAACGACGAGACGGTCGACGTCGATCAGAGCAGCGTCGTCAAGACATCGCTGACGACCTACGATTCGCTCGGCAACACCGTCGTCTACGACCTCTACTTCTCCAAGACCGCTGACGGTAACTGGGATGTGGACGTCTATAACGCGGCTGATGCATCGACGACCACTGGCGGCAGCTTCCCCTATTCGTCGAGCGCCGTGGCTTCCAGCAGCCTCAGCTTCGACTCGAGCGGCAAACTGGCTTCGATCGATGGCGATGCTGATACGACCTCGATTTCCGTCGATGGTATCTCGATCGACCTGTCGAGCATGACGCAGCTCTCCGCATCGTCGAACATCTCCAGCGGTACGGTCAACGGCAGTGCCCCGAGCTCGATCAGCAGCGTCAGCATCGACTCCGACGGCACCGTCAACGCCGTTTACGCCGACGGTTCCACCAAGGCGCTCTACCAGATCCCGCTGGCAACGGTCGCAAGCCCGGACAACCTCACGGTTCTCTCCGGCAACGTCTACCAGACGTCCAGCACCTCGGGTGTCGTCACCATGGGCTTTGCCGGCAGCAGCGGCTTCGGCAGCATCGTCTCCGGCGCGCTCGAAACGTCCAACGTCGACCTGGCCAGCGAACTGACCGACATGATCGAGGCGCAGCGCAGCTATAGCGCCAACTCGAAAGTGTTCCAGACCGGGTCCGATCTGATGGACACCCTGATCAACCTGGTCCGCTAAACGCGAAGGTTTGTAGTCAATGTCGCTTGCTTCTGCTCTCAATACGACCAAGAACATCTTCAGCAATACCGCGACGCAGACCGGTGTGCTGTCGACGAACATCCAGAACACGAGCAACAGTGACTACAACCGCCGTATCGCCAAGACGACGACCAATCTCTACAGCGGCGCAACGACGGTCACGATCGAACGCAGCGAAGATGCAGCTCTGCTGAAGCAGACCTTGTCTGCATCATCGAGCGATGCCGGCCAGCAGGCGCTGTTGGCCGGGCTTACCTCCCTGAACGCCTCGATGGGCGGTGATGATTACACCGCCGCGCCCTCGGCGGCGATTTCGACCTTCCGTGATGCGCTGCAGACCTATGCCGCATCGCCGAGCGACACGACGCTTGCATCTGCAGCCGTCAACGCCGCCCAGAATGTCGCCACATCCCTCAACACGGCGTCGACCAACGTCCAGTCGCTTCGCGAACAGTCGGATGCGGATATCGCGACCGACGTCACGTCGCTGAACAGCCTTCTGTCGCAGTTCAAGGACGCCAATGACAAGGTCAAGTCGTCCACGGCCGCCGGCGCGGTCGACAATGATGCGCTCGATACGAGAAGCGGCCTGCTGAAGCAGATCTCGCAGATCATCGGCGTCACCACGGTCACGCGCGACAACAACGATGTCGCGATCTACACCAGCGACGGCACGACGCTTTTCGAAACGACGCCGCGCGCAGTTACCTTCGATGCCACCAAGACCTATGCCGCCGACAGCGTTGGAAACAGCGTCTACATCGACGGCGTGGCGGTCAAGGCCGGCACCGGCAGCGCCACGACTGCGCAGGGTTCCCTGCAGGCCTCCCTGCAGCTGCGTGACGAAGTTTACCCCACCTATCAGAGCCAGCTTGACGAGATTTCGCGCGGCCTGATGTCCAGCTTTTCGGAAACGTCTGGGGGCGGTTCCGTAGCAGGTTTGTTCACAACGGTTGACGGAACCACCGTAGACTACGATACTGCATCGGTAATTCCGGGTCTGTCGTCGCTGATAACCGTCAATTCAGCGGCCGTGGACGACCCGTCGAAACTGCGTGACGGCTCGATTGCGGGCGACAGCACGAATACCGAGGATGCCAGTGGCTACTCTGATCTTCTGAACAAATACGTCGATGGTTTTCAGGACCAGATGGATTTCGATCAGAGCGCAGGCATCGGTACGGGCGTGACGCTCCTGAACTACGCCAGCGACTCTGTCGGCTGGGTCGAGGATTATCGCAGCGGTGCTTCGGATGCGTCCGAAACGACGTCGGCCATGTTGAGCCGGTCGCAGGATGCCTATTCGAACGCAACCGGTGTCAACCTGGATGAGGAGCTCACCCTGCTCCTCGACGTCGAACAGTCATACAAGGCAGCATCAAAGCTGCTTTCGACGGTCGACGATATGTTGAAAACTCTGATGGATGCGGCGAGCTAAGTCATGAAGACCACATCGATATCAACACTTTCTCTGAGCCGTGCAATGCAGAGCACGGTCACGAGTTCGCAGAGCCAGATCTCTTCACTGGAAAACGAGGCTGTCAGCGGTACCTACGACGACGTCGGCCTGGCGCTCGGTGTGAAGACCTCGCAGAGCCTCGATTACAACAACGAAACGAACCGCCTGCAGGCAATCGTCGATTCCAATTCGGTGGCTTCCCAGCGTATGGACTCCACCCAGCTGGCGCTGACGCAGATGGCCAGCAACGGCCAGACCCTGCTGGATTCGCTTGTCGCGCTGACCGGCAGCAGCGACCAGAGCACGCTTCAGGTTTCCGCCGATCAGGCAACGGCCGTGCTCAACAGCTTCCAGAGCTATGCCAATACCTCGTCCAACGGCGAGTATCTGTTCTCCGGCATCAACACCGATGTCCAGCCTCTGTCGGACAGCTTTGTCGATGACGTGACGAGCGACTTCAATACGTCGCTCGACAGCTACATGGCTTCGAACGGCGTGTCTTCGGCGAGCGACCTGTCATCTGACCAGATGACCGAGTTTCTGAACGACTACACGACGAATTTCGACTGGTCGAGCTACACCAGCGCGTCGGACACGACGATGACCAGCCGCATCAGCACCTCGCAGAGCGCCCAGACATCGACCTCTCTGAATGCCGATGGCTTCAAGAACCTCGTCATGTCCTCGGTCATCACCTCGCAGCTGGCGACCGCCGGTCTGTCGAGCGATGCCCTGTCGGCGGTCAATGCCACGACCACCAATCTCGCCGGCCAGGCGATCTCCGGCATCAACCTGCAGGCATCGACCTCGGTCTTTCGCAGCAGGGTGTCGAGGATGCCAATACGGCGCTGAAGAACCAGCAGACGATCATTTCTACGCAGCTGAACGACCTCACGGGTGTCGATAGCTATGAGGCCTCGGTCAAGCTCAACACGCTGCTGACGCAGGTGGAAACCTCCTACAGCATCACGGCGAAGATCTCGCAGCTGAGCCTCGTGAACTACCTTTAAACATGGGCCGCCAGGATGGCGGCTTGCCACACGGAAGAAACAGGAATGCTCCAGTTTTCATATGCGGAAGTGATGGAAGATGATCTTGCCAGCGCTCGCGACAGGGAACGCCAGGTACTGGACCGTTCCATAGACATGCTTGCCGTCGCCCGTGACCAGAACCGCTACGGCCGCGAGGCAATTGAAGCGATCCACTACACGCGTAAGGTTTGGACACGCTTCATAGACGATTTAAAGCAGCCGGACAACGAACTCGGGGTCGAGCTGAGGGCCAAGCTGATATCCATCGCGATCTGGATCTTGAAGGAATGCGAACGGATCCGTCAGCGGAAGTCGACGAACTACCAAGGCATTATTGACGTGACAACCATCATCAGGGATGGACTGAAATGAAAAGCACGCTGCGTATCTCGCTGAAATCCGGCGAAAAGATCTTCATCAACGGCGCCGTCCTCCGGGTCGACCGCAAGGTTTCGCTGGAATTCCTGAACGATGTCACGTTCCTTCTGGAAAACCACGTTCTCCAGCCGGAGGACACCACGACGCCTCTGCGCCAGCTCTATTTCATCGCGCAGATGATCCTCATCAACCCGGAAGGCAAGGACCACGCGACTGCGATGTTCCGCCGTTCGATCATGCTCCTGCTCGGCTGCTTCAACAATGAAGAGATCCTGGCGGAACTGAAGCGGATCGACGTCATGGTCGCCTCCGGCAAGGCCTTCAACGCCCTGAAGGCCATCCGCAACCTCTATCCGATCGAAGAGCGCATCCTCAACAACGAGGACGTGCCGGCAGCGACCTTCGCATCCTTCCAGAAGGAAATGGCAACATGGCGGTAGATTCCGTAAGCTCCACGACGTCGACGACCAGCTCGTCCTCGACATCGTCGTCCAGCGCCTCTTCGGCGTCGGCCTCGGCTTCGCTGGATTATGACAGTTTCCTGCAGCTGCTGATCGCGCAGATGCAGAACCAGGATCCGACCGATCCGATGGATGCCAGTGAGCAGATCTCGCAGCTTGCGACCTTCTCGCAGGTCGAACAGACGATCCAGACCAATACCAATCTGGAAAGCCTGATCGCCCAGTCGTCGCTCACCAACGCGTCGAACTATATCGGCAAGACCATCACCAGCGCCGACGGTGATACCACCGGTGTAGTCCAGTCGGTCGAAGTAACCTCCGATGGGTTGACGGCGACCACCACTGACGGCGATACCATCACGATCGGTTCGGGAATCACGATCTCTGACTCGAGCTCCAGCTCGACTTCGTCGTAATCGTATCCCGCCGGATCGCGGCAACAGCGCCGGGTGGCATGCATATGCCCTCGGCCGGACGACCATGACGGATCGTCCAGATTGGGATTTGAGAGCATGAATGAAGCCGACGCGCTGGATATCGTGCAGAATGCCGTCTGGACGGTACTGATTGCTGCAAGCCCTGCCGTTCTGGCCGCCATGGTCGTCGGCGTCATCATCGCGCTCATCCAGGCTGTGACCCAGATCCAGGAAATGACGCTCACTTTCGTGCCGAAGATCATCGCCGTGATGGTCGCGCTCGGCATTTCGGCGCCCTTCATCGGCGGCCAGATCTCGCTTTTCACCAATCTCGTCTTCTCGCGCGTCCAGTCGGGCTTCTGAGCCCGCATCATCCTCGCGCAAGCTTTGCCTTTTATCACCGGTGAAGGATCCGACAGGTGGGCCGTCATTTTGGCTCATCGATGCCGGCCGGTTATATTGGCCCGGATGCGGTTAGCATTCGGCAATCTCATGAAGAGATGATCCAGATGGCGAATACGAGTACCGCAGTCCCGACACCCAAGCTCAGGCCGAGCGGCCGCGACATAGGCTTCGCAGCCGGTATCGTCACGGTACTGTGTATCCTCTTCCTGCCGATACCGGTCTTCATGATCGACATCGGCCTGTCCTTCTCGATCGCCTTCTCGGTGCTGATCCTGATGGTGGCGCTGTGGATCCAGCGTCCGCTCGATTTCTCCTCCTTCCCGACCGTCCTGCTGATCGCGACGATGATCCGCCTGTCGCTCAACGTGGCGACGACGCGTGTGATCCTGTCCCACGGCAACGAGGGCCACACGGCGGCAGGCGGCGTCATCGCCGGCTTCTCCAGCCTGGTCATGTCGGGTGACTTCGTAATCGGTCTGATCGTCTTCCTGATCCTGATCGTCGTCAACTTCATCGTCATCACCAAGGGCGCCACCCGTATCGCGGAAGTCGGCGCCCGCTTCACCCTCGATGCGATCCCCGGCAAGCAGATGTCGATCGATGCCGACCTTTCGGCCGGTATCATCGACGAGAAGGAAGCGCAGCGCCGTCGCCGTGAACTCGAAGAGGAATCCTCCTTCTTCGGCGCCATGGACGGTGCCTCGAAATTCGTCCGCGGTGACGCGGTCGCCGGCCTGCTGATCACCACGATCAACATTTTCGGCGGCATCATCATCGGCGTCTTCCGTCATGGCATGCCGATCGGCCAGGCGGCCGACGTCTTCGTCAAGCTCTCCGTCGGTGACGGTATCGTCTCGCAGGTTCCGGCGCTTATCGTGTCGCTGGCAGCCGGCCTTATCGTTACCCGCGGCGGCACGCTCGGTTCGACGGATACCGCCGTTATCGGCCAGCTGAGCGGCTATCCGCGCGCCCTGATCGTCGCTTCGGCGCTGATGGGGATCCTGGCCGTCATTCCCGGCCTTCCGCTTGTGCCCTTCGCGGTCCTGAGCGGTCTCTTTGCCTTCGGTGCCTGGTACATCCCGCGCCAGCAGGAAGCCGAGAACAAGATCCTGCGCGAGGCGGAGGAGCAGAAGGTCGTCCAGTCCCGGGAAAACGACAAGGACTCTGTCAAGAGCGCGCTACGCACCGCCGAAATCGAGCTCGCGCTCGGCAAGCAGGTCTCGCCCCGTCTTCTCGGCGCCCACCAGGAACTCGCCTATCGCGTCGGCAAGATGCGCAAGAAATTCGCGCTGCAATACGGTTTCGTCGTTCCGGAAATCAAGGTTCTCGACGATATCGCCATCCCGGAAAAGTCCTACCAGATCCGCATCCATGGCACGACTGTTGCGACCAACGCGCTGCGTGTCGGCGAAGTCCTCGTCATCACCAGCCCCGGCCGCAAGCCGTCGGTACCGGGTGACGAGATCCGCGAACCCGCCTTCGGCATGCCGGCCGTCTCGGTCATGGAGCATTTCGTCGAAGACCTGAAGCGCGAAGGCTTCCACCCGATCGACAACGTCTCGGTTCTCCTGACCCATGTCAGCGAAGTCATCCGCAACAATCTGCCGATGCTTCTCTCCTACAAGGACGTCAAGATCCTCATCGAGCGCCTTGATCCGGAATACAAGAAACTGGCCGACGAGATCTGCTCGTCACACATGTCCTATTCCGGCCTGCAGGCCGTTCTGAAACTGCTCCTGAGCGAGCGCGTCTCGATCAGAAACCTGCACCTCATTCTGGAAGCCGTGGCAGAACTTGCCCCGCATATGCGCAAGACCGAACAGATCGTCGAGCATGTCCGTCTGCGCATGTCGCAGCAGATCTGCGGCGATCTTGCCGACAACGGCACGCTGCGCGTCCTGCGCCTCGGCTCCAAATGGGATCTTGCCTTCCATCAGGCGATCAAGCGCGATCCGAAGGGCGAAATCATCGAATTCGATATCGACCCGCGCATGCTGGAAGAATTCAGCGAACAGGCCACCCGCGTCATCCGCGACTATATGGACCGCGGCCTGCCTTTCGTCCTTGTCACCTCGCCCGATACCCGCTCTTATGTCCGCATGATCATCGAGCGTCTCTTCCCCACGCTTCCGGTCCTGTCGCATGTCGAGCTGGCCAAGGGAATTGACATCAAGGTGCTGGGATCGATTTCATGATCGCGGATCCGCAGGGAACCGTCGTAGCCTTCTTTCTCGTCTTCTGCCGCATCGGCGGATGCATGATGGTGCTACCCGGTTTCTCCTCGGCACGCCTGCCGATGCAGATCCGCCTGTTCATTTCGCTGGCGCTGAGCATGGCGCTTTTGCCCATCCTCTGGAGCACCGTCTATCCCAAGGTCCATGGCGAGCCGTCAGCACTGGCGCTGGTCATCATGACCGAAATCGTGATCGGCGTCGGCTATGGCCTGATTGCCCATCTCTATATCCTCGGCCTGCAGTTTGCCGGCACGGCAATCAGCATGCTGATCGCCTTCCAGGGCCCGCCGGGCGGCGATATTCTGGAAGACACGTCGGAAGCGCATCTGAGCTCCTTCATGAGCCTTGCCGGCATGCTCATCCTCTTCATGTTCGATTTCCATCACATCGTCCTGAAGGCGCTTGTCGATTCCTATAACACGCTGCCCATGGGTCAGATCATCGAACCGAACCGCCTGCTGATCACCTTCACGGACACGCTGTCGGCGACCTTCAACATCGCGCTGCGGCTATCGAGCCCCTTCCTGCTCTATGGCTTGCTGTTCAACCTCGCGGTCGGCTTCGTCAACAAGCTCGCGCCGCATATCCCGGTCTACTTCATCTCGACGCCCTTTATCGTGACCGGCGGCATCTTCCTCATCTATCTCGGCATCGCCGCCATGCTGCACCAGTTTGCGATCGGCTTCCCCGGCGTCTTCGGAGGCTTCTGACCCATGGCGGAAAAGCGCTCGGCAAAATTGAAGCGGCTGGTCGATGTCCAGCGCCATCTGGAAAAGCTCGCAGAATATGAGCTGGCCGCCACCACGGCTCGCCAGGCGGAACTGGCCGAGACCATGGACCGCACCATGAACGCGATGGTTTCGCTGGAAGAGTACCACCGCGTCTTCGCACGCGATTATGCCGCCAATCTGTCGAGGCTCGAGACGCGCAACCAACAGCTGAAGATCGCCCAGCAACTTCAGGAACAGAAGATCCTCAAAGAGAAGACCAAGGGCGACCGCCTTGAAGAACGCCGTGTAGAAGCGGCCATGGATGAAGATCGCGAACTACAGGACGAGGCGGTCTACAATCTGGTCGAGCTTGCTCTTCTGCGCCTTACGTCAGCTTCGGCCAAGCTTAACCACGAATAATAGCCTCCATGTCGAACCGTTGCTCGCCTTTTTCAGATGGCGAATGTGCGGTGACGGACTGCCCGGAAACATCCGGTGTCCTGAAGGACACGGCCGAGATGCTTCCGATCCTGTGAAGCAGCGCATCGTGTTTTCGAAAGCGATTCGATTTTCGGGTCGGTGCGCCGGACATAAACTTGTAGCGCCAGCGTCCGGTTCCAGGGCACGCGGCACTGAAGGAGCGTTGAATTGGCTATTTCTCCCCCCAGCGATCTGGTCATGGATGTCGTCCAGGCCGCCGATCCCCATGATGTCATGGCTGCCCGCGAGAAATTGAAGGTCAACGAGGCTGCCAATCAGGCGGTCCAGCTGGCTGCGAACGGCAATGGCTTTGCCGCCCAGATCAACAATGCGTTGAGTGCGGGCTCGACAACATCGGCCGCACAGGCTGCGTCCCACGCGACGGCGGCGGGCGTCGGCTCGGCCCATGACGGGAGCAAGATCCCCGAGGTTTACCGCAAGTTCGAGGCCAGCATCGCCTCCACCTTCATCAAGAGCATGATGCCGAAGGAATCCGAAGACGTTTACGGCAAGGGGCCTGCCGGCGACTACTGGAAGGGCATGATGGCGGAGCAGATCGCCAACGAGGTTTCCAAGAAGGGCGGCTTCGGCATTGCCCAGCAGGTTTACTCGCAGGCGCTGCAGCATGCACGTAACGAGACCCCCAACGTCAAGACTGACGAGACCGATCGCAGCGTGGCCATGAACATGATCACCGACCTGCAGCGGAGAACCTTCTCCGTCAACCAGACTGACGACACGAAGAATACCTGAACCACTAGCCTAGAGGCGGCACATACCAATGGAAATTATCTCCACCGAGTATCGGATCAAGACGGTACTCAAGCGTCTTGAGATGATTATCGACAATGAGAACGAGCGCATCGGGCAGGATCCGCAATTTGATCTCAAGCTCTCGAACGCACACAAGAGCCGCTGCCTCTATGAGCTGACGACGCTCTTCCGCGGTGGTGAGATCAAGGAAATGGCTGCGGCCTACGGCGATCAGCTGCGCGCGCTGAAGAAGAAGCTCGCGCTCAACGCCCAGCGCGTCGAGGCGCATCTGGAAGCCGTCCGCGCCGTCGCCGACATCCTCAAGAATGCCGCCCGCGCCGAAGAGGCTGACGGCACCTATACCGAACATCAGTTCCGTTACAGCGCGCCCTGATGATCAAGATCGTTCTGACCGGCGTCTGGGTTTGTGCCGTCACGCTCGCCGCGGTGTATTTTTCCATCCATCTCGCGCTGGCGCCTGCAAGCGCCCCGACGGAGACCGCAGCCCGTGACACCCAGCTCGTCAAGGGTGAGACGGTCACGATCCCGATGATCGAGAATGGCGGTGTGCGCGGATATTTCCTCGGTCGCGTTTCCTTGCTGGCCGACAAGGCCAAGGCGTCGAACCCCGCCGTGCCGCTGAAGGATATCCTGCGCGACGAGCTCTTCACGCTGCTCGTCGGCGACAAGATGGTCGATCTCGCCCATACTGCCAACTTCAGCCTCGACACGTTCCGCTCGCGCATCAAGGATGCGATGAACAAGCGGCTGGGTGAGGGCACTGTGACGGATGTTCTGGTCGACCAGCTCGACTACATGAACAAGGACGACGTGAAGGCCAACGCCATCAGCGGCGGCAGCAAGCCGCCACCGGTCACGAAGATCGTCGAAGGCGTGAAGCTCGACGAGGTCAGCCCGCCGCCCTCCCATTGAGGGCGAGCGCGCACCTTCCTTCATCACAGCACGCGAGGTGGAGCGGAGCGCCGCACCGCCTCGCGAACCGCTTTTTCCGTGCCGTTCCCACAAGCAGACGGTTCCTTGGCATTTTAGCGATCTACTTAAAGTGACATTCAGCGCGCAATGCTATTCCTCATTCCACTCGTTTCGACTGGAGTGGCTGGGATGAACACGTCCGCACAATCTTTACCGCATGACCGCGCGGAAACGGCGGCGGATCCGCAGATCTTCGATCTCGGCTGGACTGCGGCACTGACGCTGGCCGACAGCCTGATCGGCGGCAATGCCGGCCGCGCCACCCTCGGTTTTCTCGATGACCGCGCGGCAATCGACCGGGTGCTCGACGGCCACTATCGTGCCGCGCTTAGAAAGCGCGTCCTGATCGATGCTCGCCGTTTTTCGGCCGGGCCTATGCGCGGGACGCGCGCCCGCACCGCCTCGCTGACGGCCGCACGCTTCATTCCGGCCCTGCTGACATTCCTTGATCGTCCCTGCCGTATCGGTCTTGCCGGTCGCGATGCCGGCCGGCTTGAACGCCTGCGTCTGGCGCTTCGCCGCCACGCGCCATGGCATGAGTTTTCGATCGTGACGGCCGTTGATCTGCCGACGGCCGAATATGATCTCGTCATTGCTGATGCGGCCTCGCCGGCCGAAGAGCGCCTTGTCGAGCGCCAGCTCTTCGGTCTTTCCAACGGATTACTGCTGATGGGCGGACGAAGCCTCTCCGCACTTGTGCCCGCTGCTGAGCGCAAGCGCCGGGGCGCAAAGTCGCTGCATGCCATGGCCGGCCTTGCGACCTGAACGTTAACCTTTTGTTTGCCACGTATATTTAGACTGCCTTAATCAACAGCCGCGCCATATCGGTCGGCCGGGATCAATGCGGTCAGGTCATGGATCAACAAGGCGACATCCAGCACATCACGCCGGAAGAGCAGGCATCCCTTTCGAAAAGAGGCTTTGCCGCCGCTGCAATGCCGGTTGCCAAACTGGCGGGCCTCATGCTCGCCGGTGTGGCTTTGCCGCTTCTTTTCCTTTCAGCGCCGGAACCAATGTTCCGCGCCTCGACCGGCCTCACCATCACTGCCGCTGATCCGCAGATCGTCGAACAGGCCGTCGAGACGCTGCGCGACAAGGCGGTTCTGGATAATGTCATCCGTGCCCTCAATCTCACGCAGGACGGCAATTTCGCCGTCAATCGACCGACAGCCACAGGCGTCGTCTCGGACATCGTTTCCGGCCGCAGCATCACCGTGCTGGAGGCAGAGACTGCACTGAGGGATCGTCTATCACAGGCCATCACCACGAATTACGATGCGAAACGCCACCTGCTGGCGATCGGCGTCGATGCGGGCAGCGCGGGCGACGCTCTGCGCATCGCAACCATGCTCGGCTCCGCTTTCCCCGCCGCACTGGCCCAGGCATCACGGGCCGCGCCCGACCCGGCGATCGAGGGCCTGCATGCCGCCCTTGAGCGGGCACAGGCCGCATTGCAGGGATTTGAGAACCAGGCAGGCGAGGCCCGCCTTGCGACCCTGCGTCAGGCCCGTAGCCAGGCCGAGACGGCCGCCCACGCGCTTGAGGGCGCCAAGCAGGAGCAGGCAGCACTGAAGGCGAAGCTCGAAGCCGCCACATCGCTGACGGTTGCCGACGTGCTGGACAAGACGCTGCCCGATAGCGTGGAGTTCACCGGTCTCGATTATCAGCGCCGCCGCTATGTCGATGCAAAGCTTGTGGTCGAGCAATTGTCGAGCAGTCTCGGCCCCCGTCATCCGCGCTTCATGGCAGCACAGGCGGCCGTTCAGGACGCCGAAAGCGGTATTCGTTCGGCGCTGACCCAGCTCGTCGGCTCGCTGCGCCAGCAGGAGGGACAGATCGGAGCACGCGTCGCCGAGCTTCAGACAAGCATCGACAATCCGCCGGGTGGCGCCGATGCCGCCGCCGATGCTGCCCATCTGGCAACGCTCGAAGCCGCCGTGACCGAAGCCAATCGCAATTATCTGGAAGGCGAGAACCGCTCGCAGGTTGGCGAACGTTCTGAGACCGCAACGGCAACCGTCACCGCTCGCGCAAGGGCCTTGCCGCTGGCCAGCACCGCGCTGCCGCGCTGGATATTTGCCGCGGCCGGTGGCCTTGCCGGTCTGGCGATCGGCCTTGCGCTCATGCTCGCCGCCCATCTGCGCCGCGCAAGACAGGAGGACGAGATGTCCCATGACGAACAGCGCTCGATCAGATGCTGGAAACTGTCGATCTGACGGAAGGTCTCGCCATGCCGAATGCAGATGACGTTGCAGCAGTACCGGGCAGCGACAAGGCCGAGGGCGACGATTTCGTCATCGATGACGTACTGATCGACGAACTGCTTGCCCGCCAACAGGGTGACATATCCGACGCCTCGGCAGAGACACCGGCGATCGCGACACTGGATGAGGCTCTCACAGACGTCGCTGCCGAACTGCAGACGGATGAGGAAGAACTCGCCCTTCCGGAACTCGCCTATACCGAACCCGCCACGACCGCCGGCCGCTTGCGCATTACATGCAGGAAGCCTTGCTCGCGCAGAAGCGCCCGGCGCCGATGCCGGCCTGCCACCGCTCGTCGCCGCCGCGATCACCCGCAGCGCTGATGACGACGATATCGAATATCGGCCGAGGGAAGGCGCGCGTCGCACGGAGCTGCGGGATCTTCAAAAGGAACTCTCGGAATTGCGGGAACGTCTGGAAGCCCGTTCCGGCAGGAAACACGCGAGCGGCCGCTGAGATCATTGCCGGCGCGACAACGATTCCTCTTGCATTTGCTTTGATCGGACAGCATAGGGCGCAGGCGGGCCAGCCCCGGTCTCGGCGCGCATGGTGAGATCCGACTGACGAATGGGAGACGGACTGTGGCACAGATCATCGATGGCAAGGAAGCGGCAGCAGGCGTGATCGCCGCCGTAACGGAGGCAGCGGCATCGCTGGAAGCCTCCGCCAAGGTAAAGCCCGGTCTGGCCGTCGTCATCGTCGGTGACGATCCGGCAAGCCATGCCTATGTCAATTCCAAGAGCCGCATGGCCAAGCAGTGCGGTTTCAATTCGATCCAGCACAGCCTGCCGGCCGAAACCAGCCAGGCCGATCTGGAAAAGCTCGTCTCCGGCCTCAATGCGGACCCGGCCATCCACGGTATTCTGGTTCAGCTGCCCCTGCCCAAGCATCTCAATGCCGATCCGGTCATCCAGTCGATCTCGCCTGCAAAGGATGTCGATGGGCTCAGCACCGTCAATGCCGGCAAGATCGCCTCGGGCGATCTGGCGACCGGCCTCATTTCCTGCACGCCGGCCGGCTCCATGCTTTGGTGCGCCGCATCCATGGCGATGATCTCTCGGGCCTGAACGCCGTCGTCATCGGCCGCTCCAACCTCTTCGGCAAGCCGATGGGCCTGCTGCTTCTGGCCGCCAATGCCACGGTCACGATGGCGCATTCGAAGACGAAGGATCTCGCCTCCGTCTGCCGCAATGCCGATATTCTGGTCGCAGCCGTTGGCCGCCCGCAGATGGTCAAGGCCGATTGGGTCAAGCCCGGCGCCACCGTGATCGATGTCGGCATCAACCGCATCGATGCGCCGGAAAAGGGCGAGGGCAAGACCCGCCTCGTCGGCGATGTCGCCTTCACTGAGGCAGAAGAGGTCGCCGGTGCCATCACCCCGGTTCCGGGCGGCGTCGGCCCGATGACGATTGCCATGCTGATGGCCAATACCGTTATTGCCGCCTATCGCTCTGCAGGTCTCGAAGCCCCGCGCTTCTGATCCCCCCTCTTTAAAGCCCCCGGGCCGAGTGATCCGCGCAGCAACAGGCCTGCGCGGACACCTTGCTGCATCCTCCTCGCGGCCCTGTCTGCGAAATCCTGCCCTTGACTCCTTGGAACATGCGTTAAATCTCTAGTTGCTTGCGACGTGGGAGACATCGCATGCTGGCAAATAAGAGGGTTCAGGAGGAGGATTTTCATGACGCTATCATTTTGGCTGAAGACGGTATCGGCCGCAGCCGTTCTCATGATTGCAGGCCATGCGGGCGCGCAGGAACTGAAGTTTCCGCCCGGACAGGATCAGCGTTTCAACTGGAAGAGCTACGAGGATTTCAAGGCCGCCCATGCGGATCTGAAGGGCCAGAGCCTCACTATCTTTGGCCCCTGGCGCGGCGAGGACGAGACGCTTTTCACCAGCGTCATGAAGTATTTCGCCGCAGCGACCGGCGTCAACGCTACTTACTCCTCCTCTGAAAACTACGAGCAGCAGATCGTCATCGATACCTCTGCGGGCTCACCGCCCAATATCGCCATCCTGCCGCAGCCGGGGCTTCTGGCCGATCTCGCCAGCAAGGGCTACCTCGCCCCGCTCGGCGATGACAACGCCAAATGGGTGAAGGACAATTACGGCGCCGGCGACAGCTGGGTCGGCTACGGCACCTACAAGGGCAAGGACGGCAGGCAAGCTTTCTACGCGCTGCCCTACAAGGCCGATATCAAGTCGCTTGTCTGGTATGTGCCGGAAAACTTCGAGGAAGCCGGCTACGAAATTCCAAAAACCATGGAAGAGCTGTTCAAGCTCTCCGACCAGATCGTGGCCGATGGTGGCACCCCCTGGTGTATCGGTCTGGGCTCCGGCGGCGCTACCGGCTGGCCCGCCACGGACTGGATCGAGGACCTCATGCTGCGCACGCAAAAGCCGGAGGTCTACGATAAATGGGTGACGAACGAGGTGAAATTCGATGATCCGGCCGTCGTCGGTGCCATCGAGGAATTCGGCAAGTTTGCCAAGAACGAGAAATATGTCAGCGGCGGCGTCGCGGCCGTTGCCTCCACCGATTTCCGGGACAGCCCGAAGGGCCTCTTCGGCATTCCGCCGAAATGCTACATGCAGCATCAGGCTCGTTCATTCCCTCCTTCTTCCCGGAGGCACGAAGCTCGGCACCGACGCGACTTCTTCTACATGCCGACCTATGCATCGAAGGCCGATCTCGGAAAGCCGGTTCTCGGTGCCGGCACGCTTGCGGCAATCACCAAGGACACACCGGCCGCCCGCGCCTTCATCGACTTCCTGAAGACCCCGATCGCCCACGAAGTCTGGATGGCGCAATCCGGCTTCCTCACTCCCTTCAAGGGCGTGAAGCCCGAAGCCTATGGCAATGACACGCTGCGCAAGGAAGGCCAGCTCCTGATCTCGGCGACGACCTTCCGCTTCGACGGATCGGACCTGATGCCCGGCAAGATCGGCGCCGGCGCCTTCTGGACCGGCATGATCGATTACGTCGGCGGCAAGGATGCCAAGGCGGCAGCCGGGAATATCCAGAAAGCCTGGGACGGGCTGAAATAGCCCGTCACCGCGCAATCGGCCTGCCGGCTCTGATCCGGCGGGCTCTCAAAACAGGTTGAGTGAAAACCGCGTCGCAATCGGCAATCCTGGGGAGGAAGCATGATATCGCAGGTCGTCTCGACCATCGGGGTGGTGGTTGTCGGTGTCTTCTGCTGCGCGCTTTACTATTGGCTGTCGGAAAGGCTGCTGCAGCTCATCTTTCCGGTCGCTGCGGGAGCGGCGCGTGGCGCGACCGTCAACCTGCGCCGACGCGCGGCGATCCGTCCCTGGCTCTTCCTCGGGCCTGCCATCCTGCTGGTCGCGGTCTATCTCGTCTATCCGGTCATCGCCACCTTCGTCCTTTCCTTCTATGACCGTGCCGGGGTGAATTACGTCGGCCTTGCCAACTATCGCTGGGCCGTCTTTGACGATCAGTTCCGCCAGTCGATCTTCAACAACATCCTCTGGCTGGCCGTCGTGCCCGCCGCCTGCACCTTCTTCGGTCTGGTCATCGCGGTGCTCACAGACCGCATCTGGTGGGGCAATCTCGCGAAAAGCCTGATCTTCATGCCGATGGCGATTTCGTTTGTCGGTGCCTCGGTCATCTGGAAATTCGTCTATGAATATCGCAGCGGCAACGAGACCCAGATCGGCCTCCTCAATGCCATCGTGACCGCGCTCGGCGCCGATCCGCAGGTCTGGATCTCGCTGCCCTTCTGGAACAATTTCTTCCTGATGGCGATCCTCATCTGGATCCAGACCGGCTTTGCCATGGTCATCCTCTCGGCAGCGTTGCGCGGCATTCCCGAAGAGACGATCGAGGCCGCCGTCATCGATGGCGCCAATGGCTGGCAGATCTTCTGGAAGATCATGGTGCCGCAGATCTGGGGCACGATCGCCGTCGTCTGGACGACGATCACCATTCTCGTCCTCAAGGTTTTCGATATCGTGCTGACCATGACCAACGGCCAGTGGAACACGATGGTCCTCGCCAACCTGATGTTCGACTGGATGTTCCGCGGCGGTGGTGACAGCGGCCGAAGCGCCGTCATCGCGCTCGTCATCATGGCAGCCGTAACCCCGATCATGATCTGGAACATCCGTCAGGCCCAACGCGACGCGGGAGGCTATTGATGGCGGCCATAGCAACCTTGCGCAGGATCGGCCTGCCGCGCCTCATCGTCCACGCCTCCGTGCTCTTCATCTGCATTCTCTGGCTGGTGCCGACGCTCGGCATTCTGGTGACGTCGCTGCGCGATCCGGGCCAGATCACCAGTTCCGGCTGGTGGACAGCCTTCAGCGGCGCTTCGCAGACGACGGCCGCGCGTCTGGGCGATCCGGCGGCGGCAAAACAGGAGGGCGCAAATTACGTCATCTCCGGTTCCGTCTTCGATGCGCCTCAGGCGGGCTCACCACCCGCCGGCAACGCGGAGGCACGCCCGTCAGGTGGCGGGACAGTCCGCTCCTTCGGCACCAGGGTCACGGCCCCTTCAGAGTTTACAGCCGGAACCACGGCCGATCTCGGTGACGGCGAAACCCTCGTCGTCAACGAGGATGGCAGCTACCGGCACAGCAAGACCGGCCCCTTCGATGGCGGTCGCGGCAAGCGGGTCTATCTCACCGTCTCGACGCCACCCTCCTTCACCATGGGCAATTACGAAAATGTCCTGACCGCGCAGGGCATCGGCCAGTCCTTCGTCAATTCGCTGACGGTCGCCATTCCGTCCACGATCATTCCGGTGCTGATTGCCGCCTTTGCGGCTTATGCGCTCGCCTGGATGAATTTCTCCGGCAAGGCCTTGTTGATCGCGCTCGTCGTCGGGCTGATGGTCGTGCCGTTGCAGATGTCGCTGATCCCGGTCCTGCGCATGTATAACGGTATCGGCGCCACGTTCGGCATTCCCTCGCGCAGCTATGCCGGCGTCTGGCTCTTCCACACCGCCTTCGGCATGCCGCTCGCGATCTATCTCCTGCGTAACTATATCGCCGGACTTCCCAAGGAGATCATCGAATCCGCCCGTGTCGATGGCGCGACGGATTTCGAGATCTTTCTGAAGATCGTGCTGCCGCTCTCCTTTCCCGCACTCGCCTCCTTCGCCATCTTCCAGTTTCTCTGGACATGGAACGATCTTCTGGTGGCGATGGTTTTCCTCGGCACCGGCAGCGACCAGCTGGTCCTGACGGGTGCGCTGAATGCGCTTCTGGGCTCGCGCGGCGGCAAATGGGAAATATTGACGGCATCGGCCTTCATCACCATCATCGTCCCGATTGTCGTCTTCTTCGCGCTGCAACGTTACCTCGTCCGGGGGCTCCTCGCCGGATCAGTCAAGGGCGGCTGATCCGTCTGTCATTCGTAAACAGCAGGATATTACATGACCATTTCCGCAGACATGACCACGACACCCGATAAAGGCCCGGACAGGGACTGGTGGCGCGGCGCGGTCATCTACCAGATCTACCCGCGCTCGTTTCAGGATAGCAACGGCGATGGCATAGGCGACCTCAAGGGCATTTCCGCCCGCCTGCCGCATGTGGCGGCGCTGGGGGCCGATGCGATCTGGATCTCGCCCTTCTTCCCGTCGCCGATGAAGGATTTCGGCTACGACGTGTCGAACTACATGGATGTCGATCCGATGTTCGGCTCGCTGTCCGACTTCGACGGCCTGATCGCGGAAGCCCACCGCCTCGGGCTGAAGGTGATGATCGATCTCGTCATGTCGCACAGTTCCGACCAGCATGCCTGGTTCGTCGAGAGCCGGTCGAGCCGTTTCAATCCCAAGGCCGACTGGTATGTCTGGGCCGATGCGCGCCCCGATGGCACGCCGCCCAACAACTGGCTGTCGATCTTCGGCGGTTCCGCCTGGGCCTGGGATCCGACACGCATGCAGTATTTCATGCACAATTTCTTGACCTCGCAGCCGGATCTCAACCTGCACAATCCCGAGGTTCAGGATGCGCTGCTCGACATGACCCGCTTCTGGCTGAAGCGTGGCGTGGATGGCTTCCGGCTGGATACGATCAACTTCTACTTCCACGACAAGGAACTGCGCGACAACCCGGCGCTGGAACCGTCAAGGCGCAACGCCTCCACCGCGCCGGCGGTCAATCCCTATAACTTCCAGGAGCATATCTACGACAAGAACCGCCCGGAAAACCTCGAATTCCTGAAGCGTTTTCGTGCGGTTCTCGACGAGTTTCCGGCAATCGCCGCCGTTGGCGAAGTGGGTGACAGCCAGCGCGGCCTCGAAATCGTCGGCGAATACACGTCCGGCGATGACAAGATGCAGATGTGCTACGCCTTCGAGTTCCTGGCACCCGACCCCTTGACCCCGGCCCGCGTCGCAGAGGTGCAGAGCGCCTTCCAGTCCGCCGCCTCGGAAGGCTGGGCCTGCTGGGCCTTTTCCAACCATGATGTCGTGCGCCATGTCAGCCGCTGGGGGCAGGAAGTGCTCGACCGCGAGGCTTTCGCCAAGATGCTGGCCGGCATCCTTCTGTCGCAGCGCGGTTCTGTCTGCCTCTATCAGGGCGAGGAACTGGGCCTGACCGAAGCCGATATCGCCTACGCCGACCTGCGCGACCCCTATGGCATCCAGTTCTGGCCGGAATTCAAGGGCCGCGATGGTTGCCGCACGCCGATGGTATGGGATGCGCAGGCGCTGCAGGCAGGCTTTTCCACGGCGGAAAAGACCTGGCTTCCCATTCCGGTCGAACACCAGCTGCGGGCTGTCGGCGCGCAATATGGCGATCCGGCATCGGTGCTGGAACATTACCGCCGCTTCCTCGCCTTCCGCAAATTGCATCCGGCCTTTGCCAAGGGCGATATCCGCTTCCTGCCGCAGGATGGCGCGCTTCTCGCCTATGAGCGCCGGTATGAGGGAGAGGTCGTGCTCTGCCTCTTCAACATGGGCGCGGCGCCTCTGGCCACCGCACTGCCGATCGGTAACTGGCAGACACTTGATGGCCACGGCTTCGAAGTGGTCACGCCTGCGGATGGCGGAGACGTGGAACTGCCGGCCTGGGGCGCCTATTCGCCCGGCAGGCCTGAAAATCATGCGCGCCGGGATAACCGGCGCCATTCCTTGCTTGCCATTGAACTCTGGGAGGAGACATGACCGGCGTCGTTTTGAAGGACATCAGAAAATCCTTCGGCCATGTGAATGTTTTGCACGGCATCGATCTCGATATCGCCGAGGGCGAATTCGTGGTCTTCGTCGGCCCCTCCGGCTGCGGCAAGTCCACGCTTCTGAGAATGATCTCCGGGCTGGAAAGCATCAGTGCCGGCGAGATGTATATCGATGGCGAGATGGTCAACGACGTGCCGCCGTCGCGGCGCGGCATCGCCATGGTTTTCCAGTCCTATGCGCTCTATCCGCATATGACGGTCTACGACAACATGGCCTTCGGCATGCGGATCGCCAAGGAAAGCCGCGGCGAGATAGACCGGCGGGTCCGCTCCGCTGCCGATATCCTGCAATTGACGGCCTATCTCGACCGGCTGCCCAAGGCGCTCTCCGGTGGCCAGCGCCAGCGCGTGGCGATCGGCCGGGCCATCTGCCGCGATCCGAAGGTGTTTCTCTTCGACGAGCCGCTCTCCAACCTCGATGCGGCGCTGCGCGTCGCCACCCGTATCGAGATTGCAAGGCTGAAGGAGCAGATGCCCGATACGACGATGATCTACGTCACCCACGATCAGGTGGAGGCGATGACGCTGGCAGACCGGATCGTCGTGCTCTCGGCCGGCAGGATCGAGCAGGTCGGTAGGCCGCTCGACCTCTACGAGCGGCCGAAAAACCTCTTCGTCGCCCGCTTCATCGGCTCGCCCGCCATGAACATCGTCGCCGCGGAGATCGTGACGGCAGGCGCACGGACGGAAGTCGTTCTTCCGGGCGGCCGGCATGCGCATGTGCCGATCGCCACACCTGAAGGCGATACCGGCAAGCGCGCGAGCTTCGGCGTGCGGCCGGAAGATCTCGCGATTGCGGGGGAGGGGCAGGATCATCTCTTCGAGGGCCGCGTCTCGATCGTCGAGGCGCTTGGCGAAGTAACCCTCATCTATCTGGAGGCCGTCGGGGAGGCGGAGCCGGTCATCGCCAAGATCCCCGGCATTGCCCGCGTCGAGCGCGGCGACAGCCTGCGGCTCGCGGCATCCGCCGAAAAATTGCATCTCTTCGATGCCGATGGGGAAGCCTATCGAAAATGATCGTCGCGAGCGGCGTGTGAAGGGCTAAAAAGGGGTTCTTACGCTCGCGCCCCAAGCCTCTGTTAAGCTTCGGCCGTTAATCTTTGATTCGTTAATCAAGGGGGACGGTCGTGAGCGCGGCATCCGATTTCAAGAACCACTATTTGAACAAGGAAGAATCTTTCATGTACGACCGCGAGGCGCGGTTCAAAATGGAAGATACGATGAATGCCGGCCGCATCGAATTTACCGAGAACGGCGTTCTCAACATGGCGCAGCGCCGCTGCGACGTTCTGAAGATCTCAAAGAGCAGCGCCATCCTCGGCATCATGACCCAGTACAAGCTGCCGCAGCAGTTCTATCTGGATATCCCGGATGCGCGGATCAACAAGATCGGCTGCCTGCTGATGCGGGTCAACGCCAACAACACGATCGAAGTCCGCTTCCTGAAGCTCCTGACGGAGAAGGAACTGGACCGGATTTTCGTCTTCTCGACCCATCGTAACCACCGCGACCGCACGCTGGATATCCGCGCCTGGTAAGGCAGCGGCCCATCGGGCAGAACAAGATCAGCCTGTCATGCAGGCAAAGAAAAAGGGCGGCTCGACCGCCCTTTTTCGTATTCGATTGATGCCTTTTATCAGGCGAAAACGCTGGCGCCCTGATCCGCGTGGCCGACATTGCGGCGGAAGGCGGAAAACAGTTCGCGGCCCATGCCGAACTCGTTGGCGGAAAGATCCGCCTCGACCGGACAGCGAGCATTGAATTCCGCAGCGTCGCCAAGCACTTCCAGCGTACCCTTGACCGCATCGAGCCGGATGATGTCGCCATCCTTGATCTTGGCGATCGGGCCGCCGTCACAGGCTTCCGGGGTGATGTGGATGGCCGCCGGCACCTTGCCGGACGCACCGGACATGCGGCCGTCGGTGACGAGAGCCACCTTGAAGCCGCGATCCTGCAGCACGCCGAGCGGCGGCGTCAGGCGGTGAAGTTCCGGCATGCCGTTCGCCTTCGGCCCCTGGAAGCGCACGACGGCGATGAAATCCTTGTTCAGTTCGCCGCGCTTGAACGCTTCCTGGAGCTCCTGCTGGTCGTGGAAGACGATCGCAGGCGCTTCGATGACGTGACGCTCAGGCTTGACCGCCGAGACCTTGATCACGGCACGGCCGATATTGCCGGACAGCATCTTGAGGCCACCCGTCGGCTGGAACGGCGTATCGATGGAGGCGAGAACCTTCTTGTCGCCGCTCTCGTCCGGGATCGGCTCGCGCACGACCTGACCGTCGTCGGAAAGCCTCGCTTCGACCGTATAGGCTTCGAGACCGTGACCGTAGACGGTGCGCACATCGTCATGCAGCATGCCCTTCTTGAGGAGCTGCTTGATCAGGAAGCCCATGCCGCCGGCAGCATGGAAATGGTTCACGTCGCAAGCCCGTTCGGATAGACGCGCGCCAGAAGCGGCACAACGTCCGACAATTCGGAAATATCCTGCCAGGTCAGATGAATACCGGCCGCCCGCGCCATGGCGACGAGGTGCAGCGTATGATTGGTCGAGCCGCCGGTCGCATGCAGGCCGACGACGCCGTTGACGACCGAGCGCTCGTCGATCATCTCGCCGGCAGGCGTGAATTCGTTGCCGAGCCCGGTGATGGCGAGCGCCCGCTTGGCAGCCTCGCGTGTGAGAGCTTCGCGCAGCGGCGTGCCCGGATTGACGAAGGAAGACCCGGGCATATGGAAGCCCATGATTTCCATCAGCATCTGGTTCGAATTGGCAGTGCCGTAGAAGGTGCAGGTACCGGGGCCGTGATAGGACTTGGATTCTGCCTCAAGCAGTTCCGCGCGGCCGACCTTGCCCTCTGCATAGAGCTGGCGGATACGCGACTTCTCGTCATTCGGCAGACCGGACGTCATCGGGCCGGCGGGAATGAAGACCGACGGCAGATGCCCGAAGGAAAGCGCTGCAATGACGAGGCCGGGAACGATCTTGTCGCAGATGCCGAGATGGACGACCGCGTCGAACATGTTGTGCGACAGGCCGATACCGGCCGCCATGGCAATCGCATCGCGCGAGAAGAGCGACAGTTCCATGCCGGGCTGGCCCTGCGTGACACCATCGCACATGGCGGGAACCGCGCCGGCCACCTGAGCGATGCCACCGGCTTCACGCGCCGCTTCACGGATGATCGCCGGAAAGGTCTCGTAGGGCTGGTGCGCCGAGAGCATGTCGTTATAGGCGGTGATGATGCCGAGATTGGCGACGACGTCTCCTGCGAGGGCCTCCTTCTCGGCGGGGGAACAGACGGCAAATCCATGCGCAAGGTTTCCGCAGGAAAGCGTCGACCGGTGCGGTCCTTTCGCGGCGGCCCGGCGAACGCGGTCCACATAGGCTTCACGATGGGGTTTTGATCGCTCGACGATGCGGGCGGTAATCGCTTCGATACTCGGATGTGCGGCCATTGGTCTGTTCCTCCTTGCATGCCCGGCACTGGGAGAGTGCCGGGACTGCTGATCGTTCATAACGGATTGCGGCCGGAAAGCCCGATAGGGCATCCCGTCGCGGGCCCCCGGTCAGGGAGCCCAGAAGATCTCGAGCGGCGATGCTGCGCGGTTGAGAACGGCGCGGATCGCATCTCTGCCTCGTCGCTGCCGGCCTTGGCCGCATCCAGCACGTCCTTCTTCCCCTGGCCTTCGATATGGAGCACGAGGAAACGTGCATCCGAAAGGCTGGAGAAGGTGAAGGTGAGGCGCTCTTCGCCGGCACCTTCGGCCACCATGGTCATGATGCCGCGCGGACCGGAAAGATCGAGCGCACGCGCCAGATTGTTGCCATGCGGGAAGAACGAGGCCGTATGCCCGTCGCCGCCCATGCCGAGAATGGCGACATCGAACGGATTACCGATCGCAGCCGTCTTCTCTGTTGCCGCAACTGCCGCATCTTCGATCGACGGGCGATCGTAATAGAGCGGGATGAAGGACGCGGCCGAAGCCTTGTCCTTCAACAGATGCGTCGCCACCAGAAGATGGTTGGAGCGAGCATTGTCGGCCGGCACGAAGCGTTCATCGACCAGCGTGACCGTGACCTTGCTCCAGTCGATAACCTTGCCCGAAAGCGCCTCGAAGAAGGCCTTCGGCGTGGAACCGCCCGAAACCGCGATGGAGGCGCTGCCCCGCGCCGCGATTGCGGCGGAGAGCTTGGCGGCCACTTCGCTCGCAAGGGCAGCGGCGAGATCGGCGGGGGTGGAGAACGTGTGAAGGTTGGACGTCATCCGTCTCAGCCCTCGTGCCAGGTACGGCCGTCACGTTCGATGAGCGCGATCGCCTGGCTCGGACCCCAGGTGCCGGCGGTGTAACCCTGTGCCAGCTGGCCCGTGGCTTCCCAACCTTTCAGGATCGGATCGACCCAGTCCCATGCGGCCTCGACTTCGTCGCGGCGCATGAACAGCGTCTGGTTGGCGCGGATCGTGTCCATCAGCAGACGCTCGTAGGCGTCGGGGCTGCGTACGCTGAAGGCTTCGGCGAAGCTCATGTCGAGCGAGACGTTGCGCAGGCGCATGCCGCCCGGGCCCGGATCCTTGATCATCAGCGACTGCTTGACGCCCTCATCCGGCTGCAGGCGGATGATCAGCTGGTTGGCCGAGATGCGGCCTGCCGCGTTGTCGAAAATGTTGTGCGGGATCGACTTGAAGGTGATGACGATCTCCGACATGCGCTGCGCCAGCCGCTTGCCGGTGCGGATGTAGAAGGGCACGCCCGCCCAGCGCCAATTGCCGATCTCGGCCTTGATGGCGACGAAGGTCTCGGTGTTGGAAACGCCGCCTTCCAGCTCTTCGAGATAGCCCTTGACCGGGCCGCCTGCCGAAGCGCCGGCGCGGTACTGGCCGCGAACCGTCATCTGCTCGACATTGTCGTCGTTGATCGGCTTCAGGGCGCGCAGCACCTTCAGCTTCTCGTCGCGGACGGATTCCGAATCCATCGACGACGGCACTTCCATCGCGACAAGGCAAACGAGCTGCATGATATGGTTCTGCACCATGTCGCGCAGTGCGCCCGCGGTGTCATAATAGCCGGCACGACCTTCGAGACCGACGGCTTCCGCCACGGTGATCTGGACGTGGTCGATATAGTTGGCGTTCCACAGCGGCTCATAGAGCGCGTTGGCAAAACGCAGCGCCATCAGGTTCTGGACGGTTTCCTTGCCCAGATAATGGTCGATACGGTAGATCTGTTCTTCCTTGAACACCCGGCCGATCGTGTCGTTGAGTTCGAGTGCCGAGGCAAGGTCACGGCCGATCGGCTTTTCGACAACGATACGCGTCGTCTTGGTGATCAGCTTGTGGTCATGGATCTTCTGCGAGATGGCGCCGAAAATGCCCGGAGCAACCGCGAGGTAGAACACGCGGATGCGGTCCTTGCCCTCGTCCAGCAGCTTCTTCAGCTCGGCCCAGCCGGCTTCCGTCTTGGCATCGACCGGCACGTAGAAAAGCCGTTCGCAGAACTTCTTGACTTCGGCCTCGTCATATTCGCCCTTTTTCAGGTGCTCCTTGAGCGCGTCCTGGGCAAATTTCCGATAATCTTCGTTCGAAAGAGCACTGCGCGATGCGCCGATAATGCGCGTCGGCTCGGTAAATTGCCCTTCGATCTGACGATGGTAAAGGGCGGGCAGGAGCTTGCGCTCGGCAAGGTCGCCACTGCCACCGAAGACAATGCAATCAAAGGGTTCGACTGGGATGATCTGGCTGCTCATCGCTCTTCTTTCATCTTGCACGGTTGGGAGCACACTTAATCTAATCGATTTAAAAAGGCTAGTCTGAATCGACCGATTGAATGGTTGAAACTGAATGCCTCTTCAAAGCCGGTCACGCAAGGCAAACCACGTGAGGGCGAGGAAGAGGAGCGGACTTCTCATGCGCTGACTGCCGGGAAACGGCGGCAGGTCGAGTTGCGACAGGTGATCGAGTTCGGTCGCTTTGCCCGAAACCATATCAGCATATAGTTTGCCGCAGTAATTTGACAGCATTACCCCATGGCCGGAATAGCCGCCGATGGCAGTCACGCCCGGCTGCACTTCTCGGACGAAGGGCTGGCGGGGAAGCGTAATCCCCACATTGCCGCCCCAGGCATGGGTGATCTCGACATCTTTGAGAACCGGATAGGTATCGACGATCTGCTTGCGGATGGCAGCGGCCGTATTGCGGAAGTCTTTCGACGCATAGGTCTCCCGCCCGCCGAAGAGCAGGCGGTTGTCCTTCGACTTGCGGAAATAGCGCACGACGAAGCGCGAATCGCAGACGGCCTCGCTGCCGGGAATAACGGTCGGAAAGTTGTCGAGCGGCTCGGTCGCCGCAATGAACGAACCGATCGGCATGATATGCGCGGCCGTCACCGGTTCCAGATTGCCGATATAGGCATTGGTGGCGATCAGCACTCGGTCGGCGCTCAATGTACCGCGTTCGGTCTCGACCTTGATCTTGCCGCCCTCGCGACGGATGGCCGTTGCGCGCGTCATCTCATGGACGGAGGCACCGGCATCAGATGCCGCACGGGCAAGCCCGATCAGCAGTTTCAAGGGATGGATATGGCCTGTGCCGGTATCGCGCACGCCGCAGAAATAATCCTGCGTGCCGACGCGCTCGGCCGTCTCTGCGCGATCCATGAAGGTGATGTGCGGATAGCCGTAGCGCTCGGCCGCGATCTCGGCATTGGCGCGGTAATCCGCCTCATAGCCCTTCTTGTGGGCGACGTTCATCTGGCCGGGCATGTATTCCATGTCGATGCCGTGGCTGGCGGCAAAGTCATGCAGATACTGCTTGGCATGTTCGGCCATGTCGAACAGCATTCTGGAACGGGCATAGCCCAGTTCCTTCTCCTGATCCTCCGGCCACCAGCGCTGTCCGGTACCCATCTGGCCGCCATTGCGGCCGGAAGCCCCGTCGCCGAAACGCGCTGCTTCGATGAGCGCAACCGAGGTGCCGTCTTTGGCAAGCGTGAAGGCTGCCTGAAGCCCGGTATAGCCACCGCCGATGATCGCTACATCGACGGATTTCGAACCGTCGAGCGCCGGATAGGTCGGTCGCTCGCCGGCACTCGCCTGATACCAGGAAATCCCCGGCGCGATCGGGCTCTGCCACTTATCCATGTCGTCCATCCATGCGCGATCCGCTCACACGTTGAGAAGCAGGAATTCCCGCTCCCATGGGCTGATGACCTGCATGAAGGTCTCGAATTCGCCGCGCTTGACGCCGGCATAGATGCCAATGAATTCCTTGCTGAACACGTCGGCCAGTGCCGGCTCGTCTTCCAAAAGCGAGACCGCCTTCAGAAGATCGCGCGGCAGATCGATCGCGCCTTCATTGGCGGATTCGTCAGTCGGCGGTGTAGGCTCTATCTGGTCGCGAATACCGAGCAGCCCGCAGCCGAGCGAGGCTGCAAGCGCCAGATAGGGATTGGCATCCGAACTCGGGAGGCGGTTTCAAGCCGCCGCGCATTGGGGTCGGAGACCGGCACGCGGAAGGCCGTGGTGCGGTTGTCATAGCCCCAGGCGGTATTGACCGGTGCGGCCATGTCCGGCGTCAGGCGCCGGTAGGAATTCACATAGGGCGCCATCATCACCAGCGCCTTCGGAATGAAGGCCTGCATGCCGCCGATGAAATGGAAGAACTCCTTGGACGGCGAGCCGTCCGGATTGGAGAAGACATTCTCACCGGTCTTGATGTCGACGACCGACTGGTGAATGTGCATGGCAGATCCCGCCTGACCCTGCATCGGCTTGGCCATGAAGGTTGCATAGATCCCGTGTTTCAGCGCCGCCTCGCGGATCGTGCGCTTGAACATGAACACCTGATCGGCCAGTTCCACCGGATCACCGTGCGCAGGTTGATTTCGAGCTGCGCCGGACCCTCTTCATGGATCAGCGTATCGATCTCCAGCCCCTGCTTTTCGGAGAAATGGTAGATGTCGTCGATCAACTCGTCGAACTCGTTGATGCCGGCAATCGAATAGCCCTGTCCGCCGAGGATGGACCGGCCGGAACGCCCCTTCGGCGGATGCAGCGGATAATCCGGGTCGTCGTTCTTGGCGACGAGATAGAACTCGATCTCAGGTGCAACGACCGGCTTCCAGCCACGCTCCGCGTACAACGAGACGATGTTCTTGAGCACGTTGCGCGGCGTATAGGCCACGGCCTTGCCGTCTGTGTCGACGATATCGCAGATCACCTGCGCCGTCGGATCGCTTTCCCACGGCACGACGGCAAGCGTCGAAAGGTCCGGCACAAGCTTCAGGTCGCTGTCGCGCGGCTCGTAGCGAAAGCTTTCCGTCTCCTCCGGGTATTCGCCGGAAATCGTGTGGCGATAAAGCGCTGAGGGCAGGGCGAGCGACGTGTTGGAGGTGAATTTCGAAGACGGCATCATCTTGCCACGCGGCACGCCGGCCAGATCGGGCGTGATGCACTCGACATCCTCGATCCCGCGTGCGCGCAGCCATGCGGTCGCATCGCGCCAGTCGGCCACACCGCGCAGCGATGTCAGGGCCGGTTGGCCGGATGCGGCTTTCAGAACGGGCGAAGACGTGGAGGCAGATGCAGAGGGCGTAGGCTTCTTGCGCGGCATGAGACACCGGATCTCGTTGATCGGACCGCCATAATAGCCATGGAGTGGCGATTGGCCAGCGGGCAGCATTGACTTTGGGGCAGCAATCGAAAACAGCAAGGTCTGAAAAGACGGAGATTGGTTCTTGGCGGCAAATTGCGATGTGGTTGTTCTGGGCGCCGGTGCCGCCGGCATGATGTGCGCCATCCGCGCCGGCCAGCGCGGCCGTTCGGTCATCCTCATCGACCATGCCAAGGCACCGGGCGACAAGATCCGTATTTCCGGTGGCGGGCGCTGCAACTTCACAAATATCCATGCCGGCGCGAAGAACTATCTCTCCGCCAATCCGCATTTCGCCAAGTCGGCGCTGGCCCGTTACACGCCGCGGGATTTTCTCGATCTCGTCGAGCGCCATGGCATCGCCTGGCATGAAAAGACGCTCGGGCAATTGTTCTGTGATGACAGCGCCAAGGATATCATCCGCATGCTGCTGGCGGAGATGAAGGCCGCCAATGTCGACATGCGCCTGCAGACGCAGATCTCTTCCGTCGAAAAGACGCCGGACGGTTTCCGCGTCGCCACCTCGGGCGGTACCGTGACCGCCGCAAACCTCGTTGTCGCGACGGGCGGCAAATCCATTCCGAAGATGGGCGCGACCGGCCTTGCCTATGACATCGCCCGTCAGTTCGACCTGTCGCTGGTCGAGACCCGGCCGGGCCTCGTGCCGCTGACGCTGGATCCGGCGCTGCTCGAACGTCTCGCACCCCTGTCCGGCGTTTCGGTGGATGCCGAACTGCGCCACGCAAGACCGGTTTTCGCGAGGCGCTGCTCTTTACCCATCGCGGCCTGAGCGGCCCATCCGTGCTGCAGATCTCGTCCTACTGGCGCGAAGGCGACGACGTGACGCTGAAGATCGAGCCGGATACCGATATTGCCGGAACGCTGAAGGCCGCCCGCAAGGCCAACGGCCGTCAGGCGGTTCAGACGGCGCTTTCCGAAGTTCTGCCGAAACGGCTGGCGCAATTCTTCGTCGAAGGCAAAAGCCTGCCCGGCCAGATGGCTGATTTCTCCGACAAGGCGATCGATGCTCTGGTGGCGACTATCCAGAATTGGAACATCCGCCCCGCCGGCTCCGAAGGCTATCGCACGGCGGAAGTGACACTGGGTGGTGTCGCTACCACCGAACTCGATTCAAAGACGATGCAGGCCAAGTCCGTTCCGGGCCTGCATTTCATCGGCGAATGTGTCGATGTCACAGGCTGGCTCGGCGGCTACAATTTCCAATGGGCATGGGCGTCCGGACATGCTTGCGGTGACAGCCTATAGAGCCTGCGATAATGCGCCGGGACGCCATGTGATTCAGCACTTTTTAATATAGGTCGCAGATGCTGCCTTAATGCAGCCAAATCTTGTGATTTAATGGTTGCAGGGTATAGTCGCCCTATGGTGGCAGACTATACGCCACCGACCTTGTGGAGTTCGACCAGAATGCAGAACACCCGCCGCGCCCGTGCAATCGCCATCGCCAAGGCAGAGGATGGCAGCAAGCTCCGCCGCTGGAGCCTCTTGATGATCGCCGTCGGGGCTACGGCCGCTCTTCTGGCCGTTCCAAAACTCTTCTGAAGATCGGTCCTGTCGGTCGCTGATCGATGTCTGCGCGGAAGGCAGAATGCCGAGCGCAAATGACACCATGATTGACGCGCGATTTGAGGTCGTCTTGTGCCTCATCGACCCGATTGGCCGCGAATACCGCTCGAAATCGCGGGCATCCACTACCTGACGTGGGTCTTTGTACAAATTTAGCTTATTTTTCATCTCTGTCATTTATTGGGGGTAAAACCCTGTACCCCACGCCAGACAGAGCGCCCACTTGACGAAGCTACTCCCGTCCTCGATCGTTTCCCGTATCGTTCTCCTCTGCCTCTTCCTCATCTCCCTGTCCGTATTGGCTGTTGGCGGCCTCGCGTTCTGGAACGTTCGTTCGACGTGATGGACAGTGCCGATGTGGACACGCACAAGGCGATGCGGACCATGGGCCTCGTCTATGAGGCGGCCCTGCCGGGTGCGCGGGTGGAATTGAAGGATGGCGAAGTCACCCGTGTTGTTGAAGGCACGTCCAGGCTTTCCGGTTATGATGTCGTGGACCGCGCCGCGGCCGCCATCGGCGGCGTTGCGACCGTGTTTGAAAAGCAGGGCAGCGACTATGTCCGCATCTCCACCAATGTGAAGACCGAGAAGGGCGAGCGCGCCGTCGGAACGAAGCTGGCTGCCGAACATCCGGCACAGGCGAAGCTCGCCCGCGGCGAGGCTTTTTACGGCGCCGCTGTCCTCTTCGGCCAGGACTATATGACCGGCTATTTCCCGATCACCAATGCCGCCGGCAGCGTCACAGGTGTTCTCTTCATCGGTATTCCGATCCAGGTCTATCTCTCGCATATCGCCACATCGGGCTATATCGTCGTCTTCAGCTCGCTCGCCGCGCTTCTGGTCATGGCGGCACTCAGCTTCTTTGCCCTTCGCGCGCTCATCCGCCCGCTCGGCGTGCTGACCGGTACGGTGCGTGCGATCGCCGCCGGTGATAATGCCGCCGACATCCCTTATGCCAAGCTCAACAACGAATTCGGCAATATTGCACGCGCACTGCAGATCTTCCGCGACAACGCGCTCGAAAAGCAGCGTATCGAGGAAGAGAGCGCCGATGAACGCGCGGCTGCCGAAGCCGAGCGCCTTCGCAACGAGGCTGACAAGCGCCTCGTCGATCTCCAGATCGATACAGCCGTCTCGCAGCTGGCCACGGCGCTGTCCAAGCTGGCGCAGGGCGATCTTTCGGTCTCGATCGATGCCACCTTCGCCGGCAAGCTTGAGACCTTGAGGACGGACTTCAACCAGTCCGTGGTGCGCCTGCGCGAGACCCTGACCCATATCCGCGCCAGCACGCTTGCCATCCAGCGCAACAGCGCCGAGCTCAGCCAGTCCGCCACCGAACTGTCGCGCCGTACCGAAAGCCAGGCCGCATCGCTGGAGGAAACGGCAGCGGCGGTCGATGAGATCACCGTCACCGTCCGCTCTTCGGCGGAGCGCGCCCATGAGGCCAATCAGGCCGTCACCAGCACCCGCAAGAGCGCCGACGATTCAGGCGTGGTGGTCAAGAGCGCCGTCGCGGCCATGGGGCGTATCGAGCAGGCGTCGCAGAAGATCGAACTCATCATCGAAGTGATCGACGACATCGCCTTCCAGACCAATCTTCTGGCGCTCAATGCCGGCATCGAGGCCGCCCGCGCCGGTGACGCCGGCAAGGGCTTTGCGGTCGTCGCACAGGAAGTGCGTGAACTGGCGCAGCGTTCCGCAAGCGCAGCCCGCGAGATCAAGGATCTGATCAACCAGTCGACGTCGGAGGTCAGCTCCGGCTCGGCTCTGGTGCAGCAGGCCGGCGAGGTTCTGGCGAAGATCAGCAGCGACATCACCGCCATCAGCCAGCATGTGAGCACGATCGCCACCGCCAGCCAGGACCAGTCGGCCGCCCTGCAGGAGATCAACACATCCGTCAACAAGATGGATCAGATGACCCAGCAGAACGGCGCCATGGTGGAAGAAACCAGCGAAGCAAGCCGCCAGCTGGCCGGCGAGGCGCAGGCTCTTCTCGACCTCGTCGAGCAGTTCCGCATCGAGGCGGATCATCGTGGCACGGCGCGGGGAATGAGCCGGGCAGCGTGAGTGCTGCCGGCCGTTCCGTTCAAAAGTCCCGTTGATGGAAAGATCGGCTACTTGCCGATCAGCGGATCTGAGCAACCGATGAGCCAGAGCATAGCGCTGGCCGTTACCTCGGTGGTCGCCGGTCGTTGCAGTACGACCCGTGATGCACTCAGATGCTGGAAAAGGAAGTCGGCGTAGGATTTTTCCAGCTGCCGGTCGTAGTCATCGACGAAGATATGGGTCGATGTCTGGCTGATCTGCCGGGTCCAGCAGAGCGGCAGAGCCCGTCCCGGCAGGCCGGGCGCGTATCCCATGGGACCGTCGATCACGATGACGTCCCATTTCCGCTTGAGCAGGAACAGCGGAACCTCGGCAGAGGCGATGGTTTCATTGGGAGATTGCAGCGCGGAGGCGACTGTCGTGCCGGCATAGGAAACCTGCTCGACATTGAGTGTCGGATGCAGCGAAAGCATTTTCGTGATCCATTCCTGCACGTCTTCCAGGAACAGCGTGTAGCCGGAACTGTTGAGGGCGGCCCATAGCGGGCTGTCATTGCCGAGACCAAAGACCAGCATGTTGCAGTTCGGGCCGCGCGAGCGGATGGCTGCAGCGATCGCCTCGATTTGAGGCGGCGACATCTGGACCTTCTTGCTGTAGCTCTTCCGGAAATGGCGGAAAGGCTGCTTTCCTCGGCCTGTGCCATGGCTTCTCCTCCACTCTGGCCGATATTGATTGCGGCAACGTCGTTCTGCACCGGTTGAGCGGCTGCTGGGTTTGACATCGTATCCATGAAAATTTGCCCTCCGGATTAAGCGACTGATGGTTCGAAGAGCGGCGCCACTCTCTCGGCAGGGAGGTTCGAGGCGACGATGAAACAAGACTGATCGCTCGACAGCAGGTCGCCATAAGGCGTCAGCACCGCTTGCGCGCAGAGCGCCCGTAATGCGTCGGCCAAGGGTTCCTGATCGGCGGCCGTCAGGATCAGGACCGTGCCTGGACGTGCATGCGTCGCGGCGGCCTTCAGGCAGATTGTAGTGACATCGGCTTCGGCGCTGCCATCGATATGGATGGCGTCGATCATCTCGAACGATACACCCTCGAGACTTTCGGCAAGCACGTCTGGCGCAATGCTCTGAAACTCCAGCCGCTCGCGAAAGTAGACGCCCAGATAGCCGGCACATGGTTCGGCATAGACGACACTTTCCGTGCCAAGCGCTGTCACGGACAATCCAGTCTCGCAGAGAGCCAGCGCAGCCCTGCTGCCATTGCCGAATTGCATGTCCAGCAGCCGCTTGCGACCGGCAAGTGCCCTGAGGAATATCTCGCGCTCGAGGCCTTTCCTCGGGTCCGGCGGCGAATAGGGCAGGCCTTTCGGGCTTGTCTCCATCAAGGCATCGACAGCGGCGCGCTGGAAATCGCTGCCGTGATTTTCCGCAGGTTGCGAAGGTGCGCCAGAAAGTCAGCAGAGAACAGATCGTAGAGATCGTCGTACCGAAGCTGCTGCGCCTTCCCGCCGTCGACGGTGCGCAGGGCGGTGTGGAGATGCTCGTCAATCACCCGGTTCGACGACTTGTGGTCACGCCCGCTGAGCTTGAAGCCGAAGATCGGGTTGTACCGTACTTCCATCTGGAGCGTATTCACGCGAATGCCGGGATGGCGCCATCTGACGTAATCGAAGCTCAGCTGGTCGCGCTTCGAGAAACGGCTGAGTTCGGACCACCATTCGATATTGAAGGCCATACCGGCTTCGGTCAGGTGCCGTCGTGCCAGAAACATCGTCGCATGAAGACCGAAATGGTCGGGGAACCCCATGGTTCGGTAGCGCGCCATCTGTCTCTCGACGCGTGACGCAGTCTCGTATTTGACGTCGAGAACGGCCTGCGCCTCATCATAGATGCAGGTACGCATGTTGTGACGCGTGACGGCAATATCGCCGCCCGAGAGCAGTGCTTCGATCGTCTCGGCCGTTAGCCGCTTCAGGCTCAGGCTGGAATCGACCCAGACCGAGATCTCGTATTGCTTGGGTAGGAACAGGTGGGGCAGCACTTTCACCCGGCGCGCATCGCGCTGCGGGTCGAAGAAAACCGGATCGATGATCCGGATCTGCCACGGCTCGGCTGCGTTCTGCACGGACCCGTCGGTAAACAGGAAGTAGTCGATCTGGTCATCGATGACCTGAAGAGCCGGCGGCTCGTCATAGTCCGAAAAGATGGCGGTATAGACCGCGATCTTGCGTCCGGACGGTGTCGAGACGTTTTCCAGATCGACTGGCTCACCGCCGATGACAAAATTGACTTCTCAAGCCGACTGCATAGATCCACCTTCGACCACTCATCCGGAACGGCCTTTGCGACACCTCAAAAGGTGAGCACGAGCGCGACTTCCGTCCAGTTACAGCATTCAGCCTATCCGAAAGCGCTTGTGCGAAACTGGTTGAGCGTCAGGGTTGCCGCCACGCTCGTTACTCGCGGCTCCTCGGTCACTCCCGCCTTTCCACTTTCGGTAGCCTCCAATTGCGGCAGTACACATTCCCACTTGTGGCAATTAAAAATCCTTCCTAGTCTGCCATGCAACTATAAGGGAAATCACGTAGTTCTTGCTGCGTGCAATAAGAGGTGGACAGGAGATTTTCATGAAAAAGCAATTGCTTGGTTTCGCCGCCCTGTTGGCGGCCTCGGTGTTTTCCGCAGCTGGCGCCATAGCGCAGGAGCGGGAGGTCCATGTCTACAACTGGTCCGATTACATCGATGAATCGATCCTCACCGATTTCACCAAGGAAACCGGTATCAAGGTCGTCTACGACGTTTTCGACAGCAATGAAGTGGTGGAAACCAAGCTGCTTGCCGGCGGTTCGGGTTATGACGTCGTCGTGCCGACGGGCCCCTTCCTCGCACGCCAGATCCAGGCCGGCGTCTTCCAGAAGCTCGACAAGTCGAAACTGCCCAACCTCGTCAACATGTGGCCGCAGGTCACGGAGCGTCTGTCGAAATACGATCCCGGCAACCAGTATGCCGTCAATTACATGTGGGGCACGACCGGCATCGGCATCAATGTCGACAAGGTCAAGAAGGCCTTGGGAGATAATGTCCCGCTCGACAGCTGGGATGTTCTCTTCAAGCCGGAAAATGCCAAGAAGCTGAAGGCCTGCGGCATCAACATTCTCGATGCTTCCGACGAGACCTTTGCGATTGCCATGAATTACATCGGCAAGAACCCGGACAGCAAGGATACCAAGGATCTCGAAGCCGGTGGCAAGGTCTATCAGGCCATCCGTCCCTACACCAAGACCTTCAACTCCTCCGCCTATATCAACGATCTTGCCAATGGCGATATCTGCGCCACCATCGGCTGGTCGGGCGATATCGTCCAGGCCAAGACCCGCGCTGAAAAGGCCAATAATGGGGTGAACATCCAGTTCATCATCCCCAAGGAAGGCACCTATATGTGGTTCGACAACCTGGCGATCCCGGCGGATGCCAAGAATGTCGAGGAAGCCCATGAGTTCATCAACTACCTGATGAAGCCGGAAGTCATCGCCAAGGCATCGAACTATGTCCAGTATGCCAACGGCAACCTTGCCTCGCAGAAATTCGTCGACAAGGACGTTCTGGACAATCCGAACATCTACCCGCCGGAAGATGTGGTGAAGCGCCTCTTCACCATTTCCCCCTATGGCCCCAAGGAACAGCGCGTCCTGAACCGCGTCTGGACCCAGATCAAGACCGGCAAGTGACAGTTTACAAGGGGCAGGCGCCATCGTCTGCCCCCTCGTTCGCTTTCGGATAGGCAAGGGTCAGTGGCCAAAGGGGCAGTCAGGGCATGGCGAAAACTCTCGGACCGGTAAAGCGCAAATTCTCCCCCTGGATGGACCCGGCCTCAGTGCCCTTCATCCGCTTCGAAAACATCACCAAGCGGTTCGGCACATTCACCGCCGTCGATAACCTGACGCTCGATATCTACGAGCGGGAATTCTTCTCCCTGCTTGGCCCCTCGGGCTGTGGCAAGACCACGCTCATGCGCATGCTGGCCGGTTTCGAGGATCCGACCGAGGGTCGCATCCTTCTGCAGGGCAAGGATATTTCCGGTGTGCCGCCCTACAAGCGCCCGACCAATATGATGTTCCAGAGCTACGCGCTCTTCCCGCATATGACGGTGGAGAAGAACATCGCCTTCGGCCTTGAACAGGACAAGCTGCCCAAGGGCGAAATCACGGCCCGCGTCGAGGAAATGCTGAAACTGGTCAAGCTGGAACAGTTTGCCAAGCGCAAGCCCAACCAGCTGTCCGGCGGTCAGCGCCAGCGCGTGGCGCTTGCCCGCTCGCTTGCCAAGCGTCCGAAGGTTCTCTTGCTCGACGAGCCGCTCGGCGCACTCGACAAGAAGCTGCGCGAAGAAACCCAGTTCGAGCTTATGGATATCCAGCACTCGCTCGGTCTCACCTTCCTCATTGTCACCCACGACCAGGAAGAGGCGATGACGGTCTCGGATCGCATCGCGGTGATGGACAAGGGCGTCATCGTGCAGGTGGCAACGCCCGCCGAGATCTATGAGGCACCGAACAGCCGCTACGTCGCGGATTTCATCGGCGATATCAACATCGTCGAGGCAACCGTCAAGGAAACCGCGAGCGGGCTCGGCGCACCGGGCATCGTGGAACTGGATAGCCAGGGCCTGTCGATCACCGTCGAGCAGGAATGCGCAGCCGTCAGGGGCGACACGGTAGCCTTCGCCATCCGCCCGGAAAAGGTCCGCATCTCTGCCGATCCGCCCGCCGATCCGTCGGTCAATGCGGTGCATGGCGAGGTCTGGGATATCGGCTATCTCGGCGATTTCTCCGTCTTCATCGTCCGGCTGGATGATGGCCGGGTCATGCGCGCGGCGCAGGCCAATGTCTCGCGTCTCGTCGATCGCCCGATCACCTTCGGCGATATGGTCTGGCTCACCTGGCCGGTCGAGGCCGGTCTCGTTCTGACGCGATAAGGGAGACGGGCGATGGCTGCAGCAGACGGCAATACCGCTCCGAAAACCAATGCAGTCGCTGCAAGCGATGACAGCGGACACAGCCCCGGCCTGTCCCGCTGGCTGGTGGTTGCCATTCCCTATCTGTGGCTGGCGATCTTCTTCGTCGCGCCCTTCCTGATCATCTTCAAGATCTCGCTGTTGGATACGGCAATCGCCATTCCGCCTTATACGCCGGTCTTCCAAGGCTTCGGCGCGATCGGCGATTTCCTTTCGCAACTGGATTTCGAGAACTACGTCTTCCTCACCGACGACCCGCTCTATATCGAGGCCTATATCTCGTCGCTGAAGATCGCGCTGATCTCCACCGTGTTGCTGCTCCTCGTCGGCTATCCGATGGCGCTCGCCATGGCGCGGGCCTCCTCCACCATCCGCCCGACACTGGTCATGCTGGTCATCCTGCCCTTCTGGACGTCATTCCTGATCCGCGTTTACGCCTGGATCGGGATATTGAAGCCGGATGGGCTGCTGACGCTGCTCTTGCAGACGATCGGCCTGATGGGGCCGGACGATCAGGTTGAAATCTTCCGCACCGATACGGCCGTCTATATCGGCATGGTCTATTCCTATCTGCCCTTCATGGTCCTGCCGCTCTATTCGGCACTGGAAAAGATGGATCACAGTCTCATCGAGGCTGCCAACGATCTCGGCTGCCCGCCCTGGAAGGCCTTCTGGAAGATCACCTTCCCGCTGTCGCTGCCGGGCGTCATTGCCGGCTCGATGATCTGCTTCATCCCGATCACCGGCGAGTTCGTCATTCCGGATCTGCTTGGCGGCGCCGATACACTGATGATCGGCAAGACGCTCTGGACCGAGTTTTTCGGCAACCGGGACTGGCCGCTGGCATCCGCCGTTGCCGTGGTGTTGCTCGTGCTTCTTGTGGTGCCGATCATGATCTTCCAGAACCAGCAGAAGAAGGTGGTGTAACGATGAAACCATCCCGCTTCGATGCCACCGTGCTGGCGCTCTGCTTTGCCTTTCTCTACGCGCCGATCGTCATCCTGGTCGTCTACTCCTTCAATGCCTCGCGCCTCGTCACCGTCTGGGGCGGCTTTTCGCTGAACTGGTACAAGGTCATGTGGTCGAACCAGGGGCTGATGGATGCGGCCTGGATCACCGCCCGCGTCGGTGTCATCAGCGCCACGCTCGGCACCATACTCGGCACGCTTGCGGCACTGGCGCTGGTGCGCTTCGGGCGCTTCCCCGGCCGCATGCTGTTTTCCGGCATGATCTATGCGCCGCTCGTCATGCCGGAGGTGATCACCGGCCTGTCGCTTCTCCTGCTCTTCGTGGCCTTGGGCGTCGATCGCGGCTTCTGGACAGTCACGATCGCACATACGACCTTCACCATGTGCTATGTCGCAATCGTCGTGCAGTCCCGCCTGCTCACCTTCGATCGAAGCCTTGAAGAGGCGGCTCTCGATCTCGGCTGCCCGCCGGTGAAAACCTTCTTCCGCATCACCCTGCCGCTCATCCTCCCTGCCGTACTGGCCGGCTGGATGCTTGCCTTCTCGCTGTCGCTGGATGACCTCGTGATCGCAAGTTTCACCACCGGGCCGGGCGCAACGACGCTGCCGATCAAGATCTATTCGCAGGTGAGGCTTGGTGTGACGCCGGAGATCAATGCCATCTGCACCATCCTCATCGCGCTCGTCACGCTCGGCGTCATCGCCGCTTCGATCAGCACGAAACGGGCCGAGCTCCGGCGGATCCGCGACGAGCATCTGGCGGTGCGCAACGCCACTTAGAGAGTGTGTTTCAATCCTGCCCGGCGGGCTTTGCCGGCTTGGCGATCGGCCATATCACCGGATTGGGCCATGATCCGCCAACGAAGAAGGTCTCGGGTGGCGAGCCGGTCGCGGGACTGGCGGATGAGGTGGAGCTGTCGGTGGAGAGCGGCTGCAGCGTGGCGGAAAGCGCAAGGCTGTTGTTGAGATAGGGCACGACGCCGGCCAGTGAAATCAGATCATTGGTGCCGGTAATCGTACCGTTGCGGATGTCTGCAGATCCATTGGCAAGGGCAGCCGTGACATCGATCCCGGCAAATCCGAGCGTGCCGTTGCCGGCCTGCGACAGCGAAAAATACGGTGCCGTGGCCGAGAGCTGCCTGACAGCCCCAAGATCGATCCCTGCAATCGTTCCCGGCCCTGCCGTGAAATGAATACTGCCCTTGGCATTGCGCCAGGCTTCGGCTGTCAGCGGTCTGGCGATATCGACGTCGAGTTCTGCCGAGCCATGTGCCGCCGGCAGCGGTCCCTGCAGCGCAAGCCGCTGGATGATGCTGGCGAAATCGACACTGTGCAGCGCCAGACGCACGGCAAGACCACCATTCGTCCCTTCCTTGACCGAGGCGAAGCGGCCGGTAAGGCGGCCCGATGCAAAATCACCATCGAGAATGTCGAGACGGGACTGCTCCTGGGTGTTCATCAGCCCGAGCGCCACTTCATCGATATCGAACGGCCCGAGCGACGCCTTTTTCACCGAAAGCCGCAGATCCAGTTCGATACGGTTGCGCAGAACCTTCGCCTCGGGCGTGTCTTCCATCAGAAGCGGTGCAGCGGTCTTGATCAGCGGCAGGAAATTCACATTCTGCAGGGCAAGCGTGCCTGTCAGTCGCGGCGGACGACCGGCTGGCGTCACCAGATCGACAATGCCGGTGCCTTCTACATTGTCGATGTCGAAGGAAAGGTTCTCGAAGCGCAAGGCGCCGTCATTGGTCAGAACGCGCGCCTGCAACGAGATCGCCTTCATCTCGCCGATCCCGGGGAATCGAGCCCCTGTCCAGCTGGCAAGACGAGGAAAGTCGGTCGTAGACAGCGCCGCATCGCCGGAGAGAAAGCCGTGCGTCGCAAGGTTGGCAAGACCATCGAACTTCGCATCGAAGAGGCTGGAGTGAATGATCGCGCTCGCTCGCCCATCGCGGCCGCTGAAAAGCAGCAGTGGATCCGGCGATTTGACGTCGAGCGTGACCGGCTGCGTTCCGAAACGGGCCGATGCGGAGATCTGCACCGGATTGGCGAGAGATCGCCACCCGATGTCGCCATCTATGCCGCTCACCTTGAAGCTGCGCCCATCCGCCTGATTGCGCACTTCGAGCATGCCGCCACGGATGCGGATCTCGCCGATCGGCACGTCGAGGGCACGATCCAGAACCTGCTGCCCGCCATCGGATCCGGCCTTACGGACGGCCTGGCTCAAAAGCCCGCCATCAGACCAGTTCAGATGCCCGTCTGCGGCGCGCTGGATGAAGACATGCGGATCGGCAAGGTGGAAATTCTTGAAGACCGGCTTGCCGATCAACGTTTCCAGAAGATCGAAGGATGCCGATACCCGCCTGACACTGCCGAGCAGCCGGGAATTCGCATTGTCATTCTCGCGGATCGTCACGTCCGGCAGGGTGATACGCGGCTCCGGCCAGAAACGGATGTCGGGCGTGCCGCCGATCGTTACGTCATGTCCCGTCCAGGCTTCGACCGCCCGTTCCATCCGGTCACGAACGAGCGAAGACGAGATCAGGAAGGGAGCGACGACACGAAACAGCACCACGATGGCAAGAATGATCCCGCCAGCCACCATCAGCCGCCGTCCAAGCGGACGCCGCAGAAATATGCGCAATTTTCCGGCCGAAGTTCCAAGCATAACGAGGCGAATATAGGAAATGCCAACACGGCGCAAATGCGGCGTAAACCTCTTCGCTTGCGCTTTGTCGCGGGTATCAACATGATATAGAAAGGCAAGGCAAAAGCCACACGTGGCAGCGGCGCTGAATAGCGCTTCAAGCCGGTACATAGGAGGCGTAAGTCCCCCTGATCGCTCCTCTGGGAGCGCCCTTGTGGGAACGTACTTGTGGGATTGCACGTGTGGTATGCAATGGTGGCCGCGGCTTTGAGGAGAGCTTGGTTATGGAGGAACCGCTGTGGAAACCATCCGAACAGATGCGGCTAAGAACGCCGCTTCACCGCTTCATGCTGCGCTGCGGCCGGCAGACGGGGCATGATTTTCAGGACTACGATGCCTTCTACGACTGGTCCATAGAGGACCGCCCGGCCTTCTGGTCGGCCGTGTGGGACTTCTGTGCGGTCAAGGGCGAACGCGGCGAGCGCGTGCTCGTCGATGGCGATGATATGCTGGCAGCGCGCTTCTTTCCCGATGCGACGCTGAATTTCGCCGAAAACCTGCTGAACGGTCGTGGCGACACCGATGCGATCATCTTTCGTGCCGAAGACAAGGTGCGCGATCGCTGGTCCTGGGATCGCCTGCGTGACGAGGTCTCGCGCCTGCAACAGGGTTTTGCGGCACTTGGTATCGGCAGGGGAGACCGCGTTGCGGCGATGATGCCGAACATGCCGGAGACCGTTGCCTGCATGCTGGCAACCGCCTCTCTCGGCGCGATCTGGTCTTCCTGTTCGCCCGATTTCGGCGAGCAGGGCGTGCTTGATCGCTTCGGCCAGATAGAGCCGAAACTGTTCATTGCCTGCGACGGCTATTGGTATAACGGCAAGCTGCAGGATGTTGCGCCGAAGGTGAGGGCGGTCGCCGCAGCACTTGCAGTCCCGCTGCTCGTCATACCCTATGCGGGCGATGCCCAAAGCCTCGCCGCAAGCGTTCCGGATGCCTGCACCTTGCCGGAGATGACGGCCCCCTATTCGCCGAGGGAAGTGGAGTTCGTCCGGCTACCCTTCGCGCATCCGCTCTATATCCTCTTCTCCTCCGGCACGACGGGCGTCCCCAAATGCATCGTCCATTCCGCCGGCGGCACTCTCATACAGCATCTCAAGGAACACCGCTTCCATTGCAGCATCGAGCCGGGCGATCGGCTGTTCTACTTCACCACATGCGGATGGATGATGTGGAACTGGCTCGTTTCCGGCCTCGCCGCCGGCGCCACGCTCTGTCTCTATGACGGCTCGCCCTTCGCACCTGATGGCAATGTCCTCTTCGACTATGCGGCAGACGAAGGCTTTGCCGTCTTCGGAACCTCGGCCAAATATATCGATGCGCTGCGCAAGGGCGGCATCGACCCGAAAAAGACCCATGACCTCTCGGCCCTGCGCCTCGTCACCTCGACGGGTTCGCCCCTGTCGCCCGACGGCTTTTCCTATGTCTATGACAGCATCAAGAGCGACGTTCATCTGGCCTCGATCTCCGGCGGCACGGATATCGTCTCCTGCTTCGTTCTCGGCAATCCGCTGAAGCCTGTCTGGCGCGGCGAGATCCAGGGGCCGGGGCTCGGCCTCTCCGTCGATGTCTGGGATGACGACGGTCGCCCGGTTCGCGGCGAGAAGGGAGAGCTCGTCTGCCGGACGGCCTTTCCCTCTATGCCGATCATGTTCTGGAACGATCCGGATGGCGCGAAATACCGTGCTGCCTATTTCGCGCGTTTCGACAATACATGGTGCCACGGCGATTTTGCCGAATGGACGCCACATGGCGGCATCATCATCCATGGTCGGTCCGATGCGACCCTCAACCCCGGCGGCGTGCGGATAGGCACGGCGGAAATCTACAATCAGGTCGAACAGATGGGCGAGGTCGCCGAGGCGATCTGCATCGGTCAGGATTGGGATGACGATGTGCGTGTCGTTCTCTTCGTGCGGCTTGCCGATGGCATCACCCTGAATGACGATCTCGCGCGGGCGATCAGGGCACGGATCCGCGCCGGCGCCTCGCCGCGGCATGTGCCGGCCAAGGTCATTCAGGTGGCGGATATTCCACGCACCAAGTCCGGCAAGATCGTCGAGCTCGCCGTCCGTGACGTCGTTCATGGCCGGATCGTGCGCAACAAGGAGGCGCTTGCCAACCCGGAAGCGCTCGCCCTCTATGCCGACCTTGCCGATCTCAAGCATTGACGGGCAGCGCAGCATCGGAAGGGTATGATGCAGCGTCCAGTGGGCGCTGGTGGGCTATGGTCTCTTGCTATAGCGCATTAACTTTTTGTTTAGCCGCGCCAGCCAAGAGTGGTAGCAACACGCAATTCGTTTCCGTGTTCGAAGGGCGAGCCGGCGACTTCCACGGTCCATCGCCTTTCAACCTCATCCAACTAGTTTGGACAGCATGAAACTAAAAAGGCAGCCTCGGCTGCCTTCTTTTTTGACTGTCTGTCATACTGCCGTCAGGTCGCAAGAACCCGCTGCGATGGGAAACTGATCTCGACCAGCGTTCCCTCATTCGGTTCCGAGCTGATCGAGAAGATCGCCCGATTGGCATCGACCATGGCCTTGGTGAGCGGTAGCCCGAGACCCGTCCCGTCGCCGCGATTGCGCGTGCCGCCCGGAACCTGACGGAACGGCTTCATCGCCAGTTCCAGCTCGGCGCGGCTCATGCCGATGCCGGTATCGCGGATGCGCAGAACCACGCTGCCATTCGCCTCATAGGCGGTCGACACCACGATCTGCCCGCCAGACGGGGTGAAGCGGATGGCGTTCGACAGGATGTTGAGCACGATCTGCTTGATGGAGCGCAAATCCGCGACCACCTGCGGAACCGCATTGGAAAGTGCCGTGCGAATGATGACGCGCTGGCCATTGGCCTGCGGCTGTACCAGCGAAACCGCTTCCGAGACGCTTTCGTTCAACCCGACAGCGACGAAATCCATCTCCATCTCGCCAGCCTCGATCTTCGAAATATCAAGGAGATCATTGACGATATCGAGCACATGGCGGCCCGAGCGGCCGATGTCATTGGCATATTCGATATAGCGCGGATGTCCGACAGGTCCGAACCGCTCGCTTGCCATCATGTCGGCAAAGCCGATGATGGCGTTGAGCGGTGTGCGGATCTCGTGGCTGACATGGGCGAGGAACTCGCTCTTGTGGGCATTTGCCGTTTCCGCCGCGCGCTTGGCGGTGCGCAGCTCTTCCTCGGTCCGCTTCCACTGGGTGATGTCGCGGATCACGGCGCAATAGCCGTTCGAGGATGTCAGCCGGCCGATCGTCATGAACAGCGGCAGGAAACCGCCGGCCGCTTCGCGCCCGATGACCTCGCGGCCATCATTGAGAACGCTGGCCACCCCGTGGCCGGAAAGCCCGCCAAGATAATCCAGAACCGACTTGTGGCTCTCATGCGCAAACAGCACGACGAAGGGTTTTCCTTCCACTTCCTCGGCATCGTAGTTGAAGAGCGCGCTGGCCGACCGGTTCATCGAGCGAATGTCGCCATTGCCGTCGATGATGACGACGCCGTCCGTCGCCGTTTCCAGAATGGAGCGCATCTCGTCGACTTCGACCTGCAGCCGCACGATCTGGTCTGCCGGCCGCACGACCGGCCGGAGCGGTATCGCCTGCACAGCATCCGTTGCCTTGTCATCGTCCGATGCTGCCGCAACGGGCATGAGTGCCAGCATCAGAGCCGTCGCATCTTCCCAGCGTACCGATTGCAGGCGTGCCGTCACCGGCACGATCTCGTCATCGCGCGCACGACCACCATGCCGCTGGCATTGGCCGTCTTGCCCTCGAGCTCCTGCCGCTGCAGCAGCGCATCGAGACCGCCGATCTCGGCAAGCTCGCCGATCGAGCCATAGCCCGTAAGACGCAGGAATTCCGGATTGCCATGGATCAGATCGTCGCCGCTATGCACGAGAAGCGCCACCGGCATCTGGTCGATGATCTCCGCCGAAAGACCGATCCGCTCGCGGCCCGGCATCATGCGGTTGAGCAATTCCCGTTCCGAGGCTTCCTCCGGCTGGGCCTCTGCATTCTGTGCGGCAGACGGCGTATCCGTCAGATCAACGGCCTCGCCCTGACTTTCATCTTCGGCACCAGCCTGCCCGTTGCCAAGGCTCGCCGTCTCTGCGCTACCGGCCGCATCTGCCGTGACTGCCGAAGCATCGCCTTGAGGCGCAAATTCTGCGTCGTCGTCGATCGCGGAAAGCGAGGCTTTCACCGCCTCATCGCGCGCGGCATCCTCATGCCCGTCGCCGGAATGGACCGGTTCATCGACCGTCTGAGCGATTGTCTCGTCGCTGGCGTGGTCTGCCGATGGCGAGGCTGACACCGGTGCTTCAATATCCGCATCGACAGGTTCGTCGGCCCGCTCGTGCTCGGCCTGTTCGTCTTCAGCCGATACCTCTCCTGGTGATGCGTCACCCGCTTGTCCCTCTACGGCCTCATGAGCGTCAGGGATCTCGAGAGCAGCTTCCACCTCGCTGGCAGCATCACGCCTGTCAGCATCCGTTTCGATGGCGTCGTCGTTGCCTTCTTCGGCTGCCGCATGCAGCAAACCTTCATCCGCCACTGTTGTTGTCGAAACATCGTCCGTAGGCTCGGACGTCGTGTCGGCAGCCTCAGAGGTATCTGCTGGCTGGACGTCGCTGTTCGGCCGCTGCTCGGCGGTGTCGTCATTGGCCGCCGGCTGCCCGGTGAAACGATCGAGCTGGCGGGCGATTTCCTGAAAGGCCGCGCGTTCGCCGACGCTCAGCTGTGCCCGGCGTTCGTCGAAACGGATCACCTTGTCCGAGTGACGCCTGCCCGGATTTTCGACGATCCGCAGGGCCGGACGCTCGCCGGGTGGCCAGTCGAGATCCGAGCCGGCGGGGCCTGGCTCATGGGCTTCGTAACCGGCGCCCGCCTCTTCATCAGCCTCTGCGCGCCCGGAGGGGCGTCATCGACGGTCTTGCCGCCGATATCGTTGTCGATGACGGCCGGGGTTTCCACCTCGGGCTCGTCGGGGGGGAAGGAGAGGGCGTCTTCGATCTCGTCGGAAGCATCGTCCAGAGCGGCATCGTCCAGCTCGGCATTGGCGCCGAAAGTCAGGCCCGTCTGCTGCGGATCCTCGATCGCATCGGCAACGCGAACGATGCCGAAACCGCGGAACCCGTCAAATTCACGGCTGCGGGTATAGGTGGGCAGTGCTGCCAGATCGACAGGCACCCGCAGGCTCGATCCTTCGACCGGCCAGAAGATCGTCTTGCCGGACCATGTGTCACGCTTGCCGAGAAGCTCGGTGATCTTGCCGCTCGGATCGAGGTTGAACAGCGTCGCGAGATCGGCAAAGGCCATGCCGATAATGTCAGCCGCATGCGGGCCGACACTCTGGGCAAATTCCGGCGAGATCTCGGTGAAATGCCCGTGCGAGTCGATCTTCCAGACGAAACGCACCGCGCGCCCATCGCGTTTGAAGACGAACCCGTCTTCATCATCGGATGAAACGGCGGTCTTGGCGACCCGGGGTTGCGCACTGGCATCGGCGATCATCTCGCCAGCCTGCTCCGGCTCTGCTGCCGTTGCCTCAATCAAAGGGGCGTCAACGAATGGCGCCGCGATCTCGGTGCCGGAAACGTCAGGCGCAAGCTCGGCCGTTTCCGGTTCGGGCAGGCCGTGGATCTGTGACACCTCAACGGCCTCTTCGCCGTCGACATCAGGCGCCTCACCGGCTTCTGCGATCGCAAGTGTCTCTTCGATCTCAGATGTCTCCTTAAGGTCATCTGCCTCCGGCGCGCTGTCGGCCTGAGGCTCGGCGTTGGCGATGTCCTCATGATCCGCAAGCGCGACCGGCTCGGGCACGTCGAGCACGATTTCTTCCATCGGCTCCGGCTCGTCTTGGATGGCCGCAACGGCGGTCATGGCTGCGTCGAAACCTTCGGCCTCGTTTACGCTTTCGCCCTCGATGTTGCCACGGGCCTCGTCGGCCATGGGCTCCTGTGACACTGCGTCGGGGGCGATATCGTCCTCGGCAAACACGTCCTTGCCCGGCTCGACGACGACCAGCAGATAAAGTGCAGGCTCATCTGCCAGCTTGCCGATGGCGGCGGGCAGAAAGCCCCGGGCTGTCGGCAGCGGCCGCTTGGCGACGCGCGACGTGTCGTAATCGGCAGAAGCAGCAAGCCGGGCGGTTGCGGCTTCCGAAAGCTCCAGCGCGTTGAAGTCGCGCGAGCGGGCAATCGTTTCGCCACGCCCGGAAACGACTGCGATATGGGTGTCCGGATCGCCAAGGCCCTCGATCATTCGGGCAGCGCTTGCCGCCGTACTGAGCCGGCCACCGGCAAGGGCTGCAGTGAAGAGCACGACCGGCTCGCCCTGAACCTCTATCAGCTCGCAGACGGCCTTTGCAGCCACGCGCTGGAAGCCGGCGGTGATGCGGATGGTCAGTTCACGGCGGTCGCCGGGCCGCGCCAGCTGCAGGGCAGCAGCCTCGGCCTGACGAAACGTCACGTCGCTGCGCACCGGCCCCTGGTCGAGAAAATCATAGATGGAGCTGAAGCCGAAAAGATCCGCGCCACGCCCGTTCGCCCACAGCGCCATATCCATATCCGGCGAAAACAGCACAGCCGCTTCGCCGGCGGCAAAATGCCCCCGCACGCGCTCGTGTACGGCGATGTCGATGAACGGATACTGGAATGCGGGCATCAACTGACCTGTCGGATAAGTAACCGGCGTTCTCCGGAAATTAACTCATTGTTAAATACCGCGCCCTGCCTTGCCGGTCCACCATGGCAGCCACCAAAGCTGCAACACGGTTAATGCCCGGGCGTTCTGGGCTTGGTTGTGCATTGCGCAATGTGCGATTGCGAGGAACCGTCATGTCTATTACATTTCGATCATATCCCTCGGAATCGATTGTCTTTGGCCGAGGGTGTCAGCAAGGACGTGATGAGGATGGCACATCGTACTGACGACATTTTTTCCTTTTCCGCTTTCGACCCATCGCGGCTCGGAGAGACCATGAGGGACTTTGCGGAAAAGGGCGCAACCCAATCCCGAGAGGCCTATGCTAGGATGAAAGCCGCCGCCGAGGAAGCCTCGCGCACGGTGGAATCCACAATCTATTCGGCCCAGGCCGGGTCGATGGAGCTTGGTATCAAGGCAATCGATGCCCTGCGGATGAATGCCGACATGTCATTCTCCCATATGGAGGCCCTGATCGGGGCGAAAAGCCTGTCGCAATTCCTCGAATTGCAGACGTCTTTCATGCGCAAGCAGGCCGAAGTCACGCTTGAGCAGGCGCGTTCCATGCAGGATGCGGCCCGCAAGGTCGCGGAAGATGTTGCCAAGCCCGGAAAGCAGGCCGCCGAAAAGGTTATGGCGAAATTTCAGCCGCATTGATGGCTGTCGAATGTCGCAGCACTTGAGGTGCCGCGGTCCTTAAAGGGCCTGGGTAGGCGGCATCCCTTGCCCTTGATGGCCGTCACTGTCTGGCCAAAAGGGCGTGAAGGCAGTTAGTCACAGGAGAGACGTTTTCTTTGTGACGAAAGGGCTTGCAAATCGGCTCCGATCGCCGTATTGGAGCCGCAACGCCCTTCGAGGCGTCGTGTGCGGTTGTAGCTCAGTTGGTTAGAGCGCAGGTTTGTGGCACCTGAGGTCGGTGGTTCGACCCCACTCAACCGTACCATTCCTCTCTCCCGGTAAGTCTGAATATTTTGAAGGACTGCCCGGGAGAGAGGACATGTCCTCTTCCTCCGCACCCCCGAATTCAACTGCGACCCGTTCTCCTCGTATTCCCTTCGAGTATTTGAGCAAATTCGGTTATTCTTTATTAGTCTCGTTTTTCATTCGGTCTGGCCGAACCTGCCATTCCCGGTAGATTCACCATCATCGATGCGCGCATGTGTTAAGAAATCAAACTTTAGATTTCTTGCATGTTCAGGTGAAACGCAGGAGTGATGATGAGTACCGTATCGAAGCTTCAATACGGCAGCCGGTTCGGCGAGGATGTTGCCAAGATCGCCAAATCGCCTCTTTCTGTTGCCAGCAGCGCGACGGAAGCCATGGTGGCCACGGCGCGCTATACCCGCTGGTTCCACGGCGAGGACGCGCAGCCGGAGCCGCTTTCGACCTCGATCAGAAAATTCCGTCCGCTGACGCCTGAAATGCTGGCCGCCGAAGTGGCCGCCGTCACCAAGGACAACCTCGCCATCCTGGGTGAGGATGCAAGCGAGCTTTTTACCGCCCGTCTGCCGGCCGGCCATCGTCTGCGAAAATCCGTCCGGTCTTCGGTTTTGCCGCGCGTGCCCTATCTCGGCGCCTGCAAGTTTGGTGAAATCCTGACGGATCGGACGGATGACAAGCTCGGCGTGACGCAGGTTTCATCACCAATTTCGACAGCGAGCTCGACACAAGCGATCCGGCCAATTTCTACAAGCCGGTCAGCCGTGATTTCGATCAGATGATCTTCGGCATTCACATGATCGTCGATCGCGATGGAAAGCCGCTCGGCTTCAACCGGGATCGCGGCCGCGATGGCATCGCCTTCAAGACGAAGGATATCACCGAAGCCCTCTACCAGATCGCTTCGGCAAGCACGGGCCTGACGATCCAGGAACTTGCCGCCCGTGCCCGCAATGCAAAGACCGGCGGCAAATAACGAAAGCCGCCGTACCGCTTTGCTCCTAGTGTGAGGCGCCTCGCCGATCTTCAGCCATGCTCGCTGCCTGCCGGAAAATCGAAGCCAGATGCGCGCGCTCTTCTCCAGCGCGTCGGATCGCCTGCGCCAGATCATCCGCTTTCCCATCTCCGGCACGCGATGATGTCGGCTCGCCATGTCTTGCTGGCGCCTGGTAAAGTGCAGGCCTCCTCTCGACATTGTCCTGAAACAGCGCCAGCGTCATCCCGGCCTGCACCATCAGCCCGCGCACCGCAGCGCGACTTTCCGTGGCGATCACCACCCGGAAAGCGTTGATGATGGCATCCTTGCCGGCCGGCAGATCGTCCGCGTCGAGAAGGTCGTCGCCGGACCCGCCGCCTGTATCATGTTCGCGCATGTAGATGAGATAGGCATCGACGAGCCGATGCGCAGCCGCAAGCGTCTCGGCGTCGCTCGTGAGGGAAAATTCAGCAGGCTCCTGCGAATATGGCGTCGATTCGGGCATGGGGCGCTCCTCGTCCCTGAAGGCCGAAAACGGTCGATTTCCGCGGCCTGTGACCAAGGTAACGTCTCATCGCCCGATTTGTTCGCATTTCGCCAAGCTTTGGCCCTGCGACGACTGGACATATTTTTGTGCGGTGCGGTATAAGGATCTTGTCGGCTAAAACCGACTGCCTATCTATTGGGCTTCGGGATGGCCGGATTATGGAAATCTCCGACCTGCGCTTTGCCCCCTCCATACCTGTTGTTATTCGCACAGGTTTCTTCGGAAGGAAAATATCATGGCAGTTTCTGTTAATGCTATTCATGCCGCTTCGACCAACGCATTGGCATCCGGTCAGGTATCCTCGCTGGTAACGGAGGCGCGCCGCGCCGCCGGTTACAGCGTCGATGACCTTGCCGTCACCACCGGCCTCGTGAACGACGAGATCGAGAGTATCGAGAACGGCAGCGATGCCGATCCCGCCAAGTTGAAGCGTATTGCCGCGGCACTCAAGGTGCCCGCTTCGGCCTTTTACGCCTCGTAATCGCTTGCGCAGTTCATAGCCTGCAAATCGCATTCAATGATTTGTCCGGGACTATGCCCTGCATGACCTTCCGGCGCCGTCGGCATCCTATCTGCCTGCGGCGCCTTTATTTTGCCGGTAGAGGCTCGGCCTTCCCCTCCTGCCGTGCATCCTCTGTGGCGCAAATCTGCTCATTGCCGCCGACGAAAATTCCCCGTTCCGCATCGACAAGTTCCTTCAGAAAGGCAACCACGGTTCTAAGCCCCGCCATGTGCCGCGCGGTCTCATGATAGGTCGTCCAGTAGGAGCGGCGGATCGATGCTGAGGGCAGAAGCCTCACCAGTTCCGGATATTGCCGCGCCACGTAGTCGTGAAGGATGGCGATCCCCGCACCGGAACGCACGGCCTCCGTTTGGCCGATCGCGCTCGAAATCTCGAAACGCGCATCCCAGTGCCGCATGATCTCGCCGGTGAAATCGAGCGAGCGCGAAAAGATCAGGTCTTCCACATAGCCGATCCGGGCATGGTCCTTCAAAGCCTCGATCGTCTGGGGCAGGCCTGCCTCTTCCACATAGGCGCGCGACGCATAGAGGCCGAGCGTATAGTCGGTCAGCTTGGAGGAGATGAGCCGACCCTGTTCCGGCCGCTCGATGGTAATGGCGATATCGGCCTCGCGCTGTGACAGGGAGAAGGAGCGCGGCACCGGCACGAGTTGCAGCTTGAGCGCACTGTGCCGCGCAATCAGCTGCCCCATCCGCGATGACAGGAAGAACACGCCGAACCCGTCGGGCGCGCCAAGCCGCACCGTCCCGGCAATCTTGGCATCGATCCGCCCGGTGCCGGCGGCAGCCGTCAGCATTTCCATCTCCATCCGCTCGGCCGCACGAAAAAGGCCTCGCCCTCTGCCGTCAGCTCGCAGCCATTGGTGCGGCGAACGAGGAGCCGGGTTCTGAGCGCTTCCTCCAGCGCCGTCACCCGCCGACCGACGGTGGCGTGGTTGATGCCGAGCCGCCGGGAGGCCGCCAGGATCTGCCCCGTCCGCGCGACGGCAAGAAACAGCCGAACATCGTCCCAGTTCATCGCATGCCTCTATCTGATGTCGAAATTTGCACAACGGATGCGTAAACCATCGCATTGTCCTGTGCAAATATCGGAGTATCTTCGGCCAGCCATAAAACACCAGGAGGAACCATCCATGCGTGAGATCGGACATTTCATCGGCGGCAAGAAGGTGGCCGGCACCAGCGGCCGCACCAGCGACGTCTTCAATCCGGCGACCGGCGAAGTTCAGGCCAAGGTAGCGCTGGCAAGCGATGCGGAAATCCGCGCCGCCGTCGAAAACGCCCGCCAGGCTCAGCCGAAATGGGCTGCCACCAACCCGCAGCGCCGCGCCCGCGTCTTCATGAAGTTCGTCGACCTTCTGAACCAGAACATGGATGAGCTGGCCACGCTCCTGTCGAGCGAGCACGGCAAGACCGTCGAGGACAGCAAGGGCGATATCGTCCGCGGCCTCGAAGTCTGCGAATTCGTCATCGGCATTCCGCATCTCTCCAAGGGTGAGTTCACCGAAGGTGCAGGTCCGGCGATCGACATGTACTCGATCCGCCAGCCGGTCGGCATCGGTGCCGGCATCACGCCCTTCAACTTCCCGGGCATGATCCCGATGTGGATGTTCGCGCCCGCCATCGCCTGCGGCAACGCCTTCATCCTCAAGCCGTCCGAGCGTGATCCGTCCCTGCCGATCCGCCTTGCCGAACTGATGATCGAGGCTGGCCTTCCCGCCGGCATCCTCAATGTCGTCAATGGTGACAAGAGCGCCGTCGATGCGCTTCTGACCGATCCGGATATCGGCGCCATCTCGTTGTCGGTTCCACGCCGATCGCGCGCTATGTCTATGGCACGGCAGCATCGAACGGCAAGCGCGCCCAGTGCTTCGGCGGCGCCAAGAACCACATGATCATCATGCCGGATGCCGACATCGACCAGGCCGTCAACGCCTGATGGGCGCGGGCTACGGCTCGGCCGGCGAGCGCTGCATGGCTGTCTCTGTTGCCGTTCCAGTTGGCGAGGAAACCGCCAACAAGCTGATCGAAAAGCTCGTTCCGAAGATTGAATCCCTCCGCATTGGCCCTTACACCGATGAAAAGGCCGATATGGGCCCGGTCGTCACCAAGGAAGCCCATGCCCGTATCAACGGCCTGATCGACAAGGGTGTCGAGGAAGGCGCCAAGCTCCTCGTCGATGGCCGCGGCTTCAAGCTGCAAGGCTATGAGAACGGTTATTTCGTCGGCGGCACGCTGTTCGACGACGTCACGCCGGACATGGAAATCTACAAGCAGGAAATCTTCGGCCCGGTCCTCTCGGTCGTTCGCGCCAAGAACTACGAGGATGCCCTGTCGCTGCCGATGAAGCATGAATACGGCAATGGCGTCGCCATCTTCACCCGTGACGGCGATGCGGCCCGCGATTTCGCCAGCCGTATCAACATCGGCATGATCGGCATCAACGTTCCGATCCCGGTTCCGCTCGCTTACCACTCCTTTGGCGGCTGGAAGGCCTCCAGCTTCGGCGACCTCAACCAGCATGGCACGGACTCGATCAAGTTCTGGACCAAGACGAAGACGATCACCGCCCGCTGGCCGTCCGGCATCAAGGATGGTGCCGAGTTCGTCATGCCGGTGATGAAGTAATGCAGTGACGGTTGAACGGAGGCTCTAGCCTCCGTTCATCTTTTGTTAAGTCCCGTCACTTTTGCCATTGACCTCCCGGCTGATGAGCCTACCTTCGGTGGCGCTGTAGTGTGGGAGTACAATCATGGTGTATGAGTGGGACCCTGTACGGGCTCGACGTAACCGCGTGATGAGACGAAGCATGAGCTGCCTTGTCTTGCTTGGGGTTCTGGCCTTGCCGCTGTGGTATGCGCTGAATTCCGCCTTGCCTGGCTGAGGCCGGGCTGTTTTGGGAAAATGTCACAAGCCGGCGAAAGAAAGAGCGTTAGCCCCGTCGGCCAAAAAGAGCCGAAACAATGCTGGAGAGGGACGTGTAGTCGGGTGGTTGTTTGTCGATTGCCAGATAGCCGGCCTTGGTCAGCGAAAAGCGTCTTCCGTCCTTGCTGTCCCTGTAGGTGACATATTGCATGTTGAGGGCACGGTTGAGCGCGGCAGACATGTCGCTGGTCCACGCGACCTCCTCGGCCGGAACGCGGCGCGCCCCGGCATCATAGAGGATCATGAGCAGGTCATAGAGATCGCGCGACACCATGGTGCCATGATTTCATGGCTTGCTGGCCGCGACAACACGGTCCGGTGAAATTCGAAATTTGGAATTGTTCAAAACTAGCAATGACACTATATAGAGGACTTGAAAAAGTCTGGAGACGAAGATGCGCTTGACGAAGCAGACCAATTACGCTGTCCGCATGCTGATGTACTGTGCTGCGAATGATGGGCACCTGAGCCGTGTTCCCGAAATCGCCCGAGCCTACAGCGTCTCCGAACTCTTCCTGTTCAAGATCCTGCAGCCTCTCAATAAGGCGGGGCTGGTGGAAACCGTGCGTGGTCGCAATGGTGGCGTTCGTCTTGGTCGTGCTGCCGATCGCATCACGCTGTTCGATGTCGTCAAGGTGACGGAAGACAGTTTCGCCATGGCCGAGTGCTTCGAGGACGGCGTCGTTGAATGCCCGCTGGTCGATAGCTGCGGCCTCAATTCGGCCCTGCGCAAGGCGCTGAATGCTTTCTTCGATGTTCTTGCCGAATACACGATCGACGATCTCGTAAAGGCCCGCCCGCAGATAAATTTCCTGCTCGGTCTCGATAACGTTGATCTTCCGAAGGTCGTGGCGCCCGCCGCCTGATTTTCCAGCGACAAGCCCACATGCTCTGATGCCGGCCCTTGGGTCGCATTTTTGCGTTTCTGCGCCGTCGATGCCGTGATTGCCCTAGTTTTGCCTCAAGACGGACGATAGTCCGGGCGAACCATATTGGGGAGCGAAATGAAGGGCTTGATGGCAGCCGGTCAGGCAAAGGCAGTGGTCGTCATGGGTGTCAGCGGCTCTGGCAAGAGCTCGATCGGGCAGGGTGTCGCCAATCGGATGGGCTGGACTTACGTCGAGGGTGACAGCCTTCACCCGCAAGCCAATGTCGATAAGATGTCGCGTGGCATTCCGCTGACAGATGAGGATCGCTGGCCCTGGCTCGATCTCGTCGGCGCCGAACTGGCGCGCGCCCATAGCAAAGGCCATGGCATAATAGTCACTTGCTCCGCACTGAAGCGTATTTATCGCGATCGTTTGCGTAAAGCCGTAGGTGGCGACTTATATTTCGTTTATCTTGATGGTAGTCCTGATCTCCTGGCATCCCGAATGCGTGAGCGTCGGGGCCATTTCATGCCATCGTCTCTGCTTGAGAGCCAGCTTGCCACGCTGGAAAATCCGGAAGGGGAACCAGGTGTAATATCGGTCGGTATCGACGAACCGGTGGATGTTGTGATCGACGCCGCAGTTTTCCAACTCGCCAAGTTGTAATGAAGTGCCTTAATGTGATACTTGGTCTTGTTTTTCGTTTTTTGACGAAGTTGATTTGATACGAAAGTATTAGATAAAAAATCACTCATCGGAGTGATCCGGATAACTTCAAGCGTCGTATAAAGACACACTTTTTCTATGCCGTAGTTTCGGGGGCGCCTTTTTGCGCTGCCATGCGGGAAGATATGCGATGCAAGGAGATGATTTGCGCATGCCAGATTCGATGCAGGGTTCGGGAGGAGGCGCCCTTCGCCGCGTTCCGAAACAGGAACGAAGCCGTGAGCGTATCGATGAGATATTGAAAGTATCCATGGATCTGATCGGCCAGAAGGGTATTGATGCGGTTACCATGAAGGAAATCGCCGCACTGTCAGGCGGTCCGATCGCTTCGGTTTACCAATACTTTCCGAACAAATCCGCGATCATCGCCATGCTGCACGAGCGTTACGTCGATGATGTTCGTAACCTCATTGCCGAACACACGCCGAAGATCGCTTCGGCCGAGGACGCGCTGAATGCGACGGATCTTCTGTTCGATCTTTATTACAATCGCATGCGTGCAAAGCCTTCGACCCAGGATCTCCTGAACGCGATCCAGGCCGACAAGGCATTGGCGGATCGCGATATCGCGGAAACCCGCTTTCAGGCCGAGATCTTCTTCGAGATCACCAAGGGCTTCGTCAGCGAGCAACTGCACGAAAACTATTCCCGCACGCTGTTCATCATGTTCCACATGGCGCAGGCGTCCTTGCGTCTCGCATTGATGGTCCCCGATGCGGAAGCCAAGAAGATCATTGCACAGTTCAAGTCGATCGTGCGTGCGCAATCGACCTACTACTTCACCGGCAACTTTCCGGACGCCGCGTGACGATATGCATGAGCACGACCTCTAGAGGCCGAGCTTGTCTCGCAGGCCGTACCACCATGCACCAAGCACGGTAAGCGGCACGCGGAAGGTCTTTCCGCCCGGAAAGGGCAGGTTGGGGAGCGACGCCCACACGTCGTATCTCTCAGCATGGCCCGATACAGCCTCTCCAAGGATCTTTCCAAGCAGATGGGTCGTGGTCACACCATGCCCACTATCGCCATGGGAAAAATAGACTTTCTCCGATAGCCGGCCGATATGCGGAATGCGCGTCAGCGTCAGGGCGAAATTGCCGCTCCAGGCATAATCGATCCGCACATCCTTCAGGGCAGGGAAGGTCTTCACCATGTTTGGCCGGATGCCACCGGTCAGATCACTCGGGTGATTTCCGCCATAGCCGATGCCGCCGCCATAAAGCAGACGGTTGTCGGCAGTGCGCCGATAGTAATCGAGAATGAAATTGGCATCCTCCACGCAGTAATCGGCAGGCAGCAGGCTTTCGATAAGGTCGGCATCCAGCGGTTCCGTCGCCATCACCTGGCTCGACACAGGCATCATGCGGCCATGGATTTCTGGCATGAGCGGCGCCAGATAGGCATTGCCGCAGATCAAGACATAATCGGCGGCAACGACACCTCTATCTGTGACCACGCGGGTGCCATGTGTGCCTCGGCCCGTCATGGTCTCGACCGCCGTCACGCGTGAGCCTTCGAAGATCCGCCCACCCAGGGCCTCTACTGCACCGGCCTCGCCGAGCACGAGATTGAGCGGATGAATATGTCCGCCAAAACGGTCGATCATCCCGCCGGCATAACGATCCGTGCGGACATAGCGCCCGACCTCCGATCGGGACACCATTTCCAGCCCGGTATGGCCGTGCTTTTCCCAATGCGCCTTGTGCGCCGCCATCGTCCGTATCTGGCTGTCGGTAAAGGCTGCGAAAAAGCCACCGTCGACGAGATCGCAATCTATCCCGTAGCGCGCAATCCGGCCGCGGATGATCTCGCCGCCCTCAAGCGACATCCGCCCGAGCGCCAGCGCCTTGTCGGCACCATATCGCCCCGCAATCGTTTCCAGATCACGGCTATAGCCGTTGACGATCTGCCCGCCATTGCGGCCGGAGGCGCCGTAGCCGATCCGCTCGGCCTCCAGAACCACCACCGAATAGCCGCGCTCGGCAAGCTCCAGTGCCGCCGAAATCCCTGTAAAGCCCGCGCCAATCACGCAGACATCCGCATCTGTCTCGCCAACAAGCGTGGGGCGGACGCGTTTGTCATGCGCAGAAGCCGCATACCACGAATTGGCATGACCGGCATTGTTGCTGCTGGTGGCACTGGTTTTGAAAGCCATGTCAGGTCGTCCGGCACTTGAGGGGTGTCACCCATTGCCTATGGCAATGGCGGCGGTCCGTCATGCATTCACGCCGCACGACAGGCTGCGGGCGGACTTATACCATTCACGCGCGGTTCGGCTGCTTGTTTCTTCTCAAGGCCGCACCACAGATCTGGCGTCGCGACCGATTCCTATGGCGTCCCTATGTCTTCGTTCGAGCCTCCCAATCGAAAGCCTATGGCCGAGGCGATAGCTTCTTCATGCACCGATCCTGGTGCAGTGCCGGGCGATAACCCGGCAGAAGATCGGCAAAGCCGGGAGAGTAGCATGTACGGTCGTTTGGGATATCTTCATCTCGTCCATCTGGCGGAGGCCAATGCGCGGCGCAATCGCCTGAAATCTCACGCCGGGGAGCCGGCGACGCCCGGCTCACGGTCTGCCCATCACGATGCGGGCGTCTTCCTGAGGCTCGCCATCGTCCTCGGTTTTGCCCTGGCCTCCGCATGGCATTTGGCGCGTTGATCGGGTGAGGTGGCATCATGGGCATGTCCATCAGGAATTCCAGGTTTTCAGTCGCCTCTCCGCAGGTGGCCTTGTCCGGCATCCGTTTCACCGTTGGTCGCGACCAGCAGGGACGCTGGGTGGTCAATGACCGCGATGGCCTCGTCGGCGGCATCTTCACCGATCGGCAATCGGCCGTACATTTCGCCATGTTCGAGAGCGATCACCTGCCGGGTGCAGTCTGCTGCGTGCCCGATCATGTTACTTTGACCCTCGACCTCATGCCGGACACAAGACCACCGGCCCCCGCATCTGCCAAAAGGGCAGGGCGGTGCTGACATGGCTCGGTAGGGCTATTCGGATTGCGCGTTGCCACGTCTATCCACGCATGGCAGGCGGGACCCACAGCGGGAAGCCGTCCGTCCGTCTCCTTGGCACGGTTTTCGTTCTGCTGATCGTCCTTCTGGTCGCCGCCGCCATCTCGCGGGAGGAGCAACAGGAGGCAGGCGGATGGCTCGCTCCCGGAACGTATCACGAGGCTCCGATGAGGCCGGTCGCCTCGACAGCGGCATCCGTATTTGACTCAAATCAAATATAGGCTTGACGGCAGGTTGCAACCGGGACATTCAAAAGGGACTGACGGCCGTCCGACCGCCGAAATCGATAGCTGCCGATCTCCAGGCGGTTCTGGAAATTCTCATGACTGACATGCCTTCCCGTCGCGGCCCCGTGGTTGCCGCGATCATGGCTTCCATGGCGATGATCGCCATCGAGGCGACTATCGTTTCCACCGCCATGCCGCAGATTGCAGCCCAGCTTGGCCAACTCAATCTCTATAGCTGGGTCTTCTCGGCCTTCCTTCTGTCCCAGACCGCTCTCACCGTTGTCTTCGGCAAGCTTTCGGATATCTATGGCCGCAAGCCTATCGTGCTTCTCGGCATCGCGATCTTCCTGGTTGCCTCGATACTGGCAGGCTTTGCCTGGTCCATGCCGTCGATGATCGCCTTTCGCTTGCTGCAGGGCATCGGCGCCGGTGCCGTCCAGCCCGTATCGATGACCATTGTGGCCGATCTATTCCCCGGCCGGCAGCGCGGCAAGGTGCAGGGCTATCTTGCCAGCGTCTGGGCTCTCTCGGCCGTTGTCGGCCCGCTGCTTGGCAGTCTCATCATTCACAGCCTGCCCTGGGCATGGATCTTCTGGATCAACATCCCGGTCGGCCTGCTGGCCGCCGCAGGCTTCGCCGCCTTTTATCACGAGGAAAAGAAGTCCCGCCGCGTCTCGATCGATGTCATGGGCGCCGTTCTCTTCGCCATCTGCATTTCCGCCCTGATGATCGCGCTGACGGAGACCGAAAGCCTCTTCTCGTTTGGCACAATGGCAGCCGTTGCCGTCTTCATCGCCAGCCTTCTGCTGTTCCTGCGTCAGGAGGCGCGCGCCGAAGACCCGATGGTTGCGCCCGGCCTCTGGCTCCACCGGCCGATCGCCGCCTCCAACCTTGCGGTCTTCTTCGCCTCGATGGCGATCATGGGGCTCACGACCTTCCTTCCCATGTATGTGCAGACGGTTCTCGACAGGTCGCCGCTTGTGGCCGGCTTTGCGCTCACCATGCTGCTTCTCGGCTGGCCGATGGGCGCTACCTTCTGCTCGCGCACCTTCCATCGCTTCGGCCTGCGACCACTGATGATCGTCGGCAGCCTGTTCATCCCCTTCGGCTGCCTCCTGCTCGTCTTCCTGCGGCCGGAGAGCTCTGCCCTTCAGGCTGGGGGTGGCTCCTTCGTCATGGGGCTTGGCATGGGGCTTTTGAACATCTGCGCGCTGGTCATCACGCAGGAAAGCGTCGGTAATACGGAACGCGGCAGCGCCACGGCCTCCAACGTCTTCTCCCGCAATCTCGGCAGCACGCTCGGTGCCGCCATCCTCGGTGCGGTTCTGAGCTATGGCCTCACCCACGCCGGCACGGGCGGCATCGTGACGCCGGAACAGCTCCGCAATCTCCTGAATGGCACGCCGGCAGCCGATGGCGGGGATGGGCTGCGTCTCGTTCTGCAGGGGGCGCTGCACACGACCTTCATCGCCATGCTGGCCATGGCCGCGATGATCGTCTTCGCATCGCTCTGGGTTCCCGCCGCGCACAAATTGCGCGAGGAGGCACCTCAGCAGGCCTGATGCCACCCGCTCGGGGGCTGCCCATCTTATGGGCTACCCATATCTTAGGGGGGGTCTCAAGGGTTGCCGGTTGCCACTTTCCCGCGCGGATAGGCGTGGTATTCGGCAAGGACATCGCCCTCCGGGTCGATCTCCTGCAGGAGAACGTCATAGCCCCAGAGGTCGGCCAGTTGCTGGAGCACATGGCGGCTGTCCTTGTCCTCCAGCTGCCAGCCATTCGTCACATGGTGATGCACCAGAAGGCGGCGGTCTCCGGCCAGATCCACATCGACGATCTCGATGCTCGGATCCGTCCAGCCGATATCATACTCCCGGGCCAGCTGGCGGCGGATGCGGCGGTAGCCGCGCTCGTCGTGAATGGCCGAGACGAGAATGCCTTCTTCCTGTTCGGGATCATCATAGAGATGGAAAAGCCGCAGCTGGCGGATCAGATGCGGGCTTAGAAACTGCGCAATGAAGCTCTCGTCCCGATAGTCGGCCCAGATGCCGCGCAGCACCGCCATGGCATCGCCGCGGCCTGCAATATCGGGAAACCATGCGATATCCTCGGCAGTCGGCTGCGTCACGATCCGTTCGATATCCTGCATCATGGCAAAGCCGAGCGCATAAGGGTTGAAGCCGGAAAAGCGCCGGTCGTCATAGGTCGGCTGGAACACGACATTGGCGTGCGACTTCAGGAATTCCAGATAGTTGCCGTCGCTGATCTGGCCGCGCTCGTGCAGCCGGTTCATGATCCGGTAATGCACGTAGGTGGCCGTGCCCTCGTTCATCACCTTGGTCTGCCGCTGCGGATGGAAATACTGCGCCACATGCCGCACGATCCGCAGGATCTCGCGTTGCCACGGCGCCAGCCGCGGCGCGGATTTTTCGAGGAAATAGAGAAGATTGTCCTGCGGCAGACCAAGTGCTGCCCGCCGGCGCTCCAGATCGGCATCCGCCGCACTCGCCGCCTTTCCATGCGGAACGGTACGCCACAGATCGTCGAACATCTGCTCTTCGTGCAGGCGGCGCTCCTGCTCGCGCTTCTGCTCTTCCTTGAGGTTCAGCTTCACCTTGCCCGCATGGCGATGCACGCCATGCGACATCAGCGCATGGGCGGCATCCAGCGTCCGCTCGACGGCGATCTCGCCATATCGTTCCTCGCATTGGGAAATATAGCCCTTGGCGAAACCGAGATAGTCGAGAATGCCCTCTGCATCGGTCCATAGCTTGAACAGATAGTTGTTCTTGAAAAAGTGGTTATGGCCGAAGGCGGCATGCGCGATGACCAGCGTCTGCATCGTCGCCGTATTCTCCTCCATCAGGTAGGAGATGCAGGGCGAGGAATTGATGACGATCTCATAGGCGAGATCCCGGTACCCGCCGCGATAGAAGGCCTCGTGATGGGCAAAATGCTTGCCGAAGGACCAGTGACGATAAAAGAGCGGCATGCCGGTCGACGAATAGGCATCGAGCATCTGCTCCGACGTGATCACCTCGATCTGGTTCGGATAGACGTCGAGCCCCAGTTCGCCGATGGCGATCTCCTGGCAGGCATCATGGATGTTCTGCAGCGTCTGGAAATCCCAGTCCGCCCCCTCGAACAGCAGCCCGTGTTTGACACCCTTCGCCGTTGCAACCGTCATGTCGCCACCTTCTCGCTGCCGCGTTTCTGGAAGAGATCGTGGAAGACCGGGAAGATCTCGTTCTTCCGGCAGACCTTGCGCATGGAAAGCGGCATCGCCGTCTGGCGCAACCCGTCATAGAGCATCCAGAGCGGCGAGCGCGACGATGTGGAAATGCCGCTTTCCTCGTCCACTTCGATATAGGCGAAATACTGGCAGAGCGGCAGGATCTCGTGCCGCAGGAGCTGCTCCGTGCGTGTGCCGTCGGAATAGGAATTGTCGCCATCCGAGGCCTGCGCCGCATAGATGTTCCACTCGGCCGGATCGAACCGCGCCGCCACGATGCGCCGCATGGCCTCAAGCGCGCTCGATACCAGCGTGCCGCCCGTTGCCGGCCCGTAGAAGAAGGTCTCCTCGTCCACCTCCTCCGCCTTGTCGGTGTGGCGGATGAAGACGATCTCGACCTTCTTGTAGCGCTGCGACAGGAAGAGATAGAGAAGCAGATAGAAGCGCTTGGCGAGATCCTTCATATGCTCCGACATCGACCCGGAAACGTCCATCAGGCAGAACATCACTGCCTTGGCGACCGGTTTCGGCTCGTTCTCGAAGCGCCGATAGCGCACGTCGAGAGGGTCGATATAAGGAATGCGCTTTCCCTTTTCCCTCAGTACCTTGAGTTCGGCGGCAAGCGCCAGCCGCTCATCTTCGTCGTCGCATTCATCGAGCCGCTTCTGCAGCGCCTCGATCTCGTCTGTACGCGGTCGCTTCAGCGCGATGCGCCGCATCATGGCGAGCCGCGTGGTGCGCGCGACCGCTATGTTGGAGGGCGAGCCGGACACGGAAAATCCGGCGCGCGAAGGATTGGTTTCCTCCGTCTCGCTGAGACGGCGCTTGGCAAGGTCCGGAAGTTCTAGGTCGTCGAGAAATACATCGAGGAATTCCTCCCGGGTCAGCACGAAACGGAACGCATCCTCCCCGTCACCTTCGCCTGCATCCTTGGGCCGGCCCCCACCTTTACCGGGGGGCCGGGGAATGATGTCGCCTTCGACAAAGGCGCGGTTGCCGGGCAGAACCTGATCGCTGATCCCGCCTTCCCGACGGCGGAAACTGGGTTCTGCCACGCCGTCGATCGGCAGGCTTATCTCGCCGCCGTCGAGCACATCACGGATGTTTCGGTCTTGCAGGGAGCGTTTGACTGCCTGCTGTACGGCGCTCTTGGCGCGCCGTAAGAACCGCTGACGATTTTCCAGACTTTTACCGCGCGGATTAAGCCGGCGGTCGACAATGTGCATGTTGGCTCCAGTTTAAGATTAACCTGCCTGTTTGACACGCATGTACCACTCCACCAGTCGGCGGACCTGACGGTCGGTATATCCGCGTTCGGTCATGCGCGAGACGAAATCACTGTGCTTCTTTTCCGTATCGCCGTCTTTCTTGGAGCCGAACGAGATCACCGGAAGAAGATCCTCCACCTGCGAGAACATCCGCTTTTCAATGACTTCGCGGATCTTCTCGTAACTCGTCCAAGACGGGTTCTTGCCGCCATGATTGGCGCGCGATCTGAGGCAGAACTTGACGATCTCGTTGCGGAAATCCTTCGGGTTGGCGATGCCCGCCGGCTTTTCGATCTTCGTCAGTTCCTGGTTCAGAAGCTCGCGATCGAGCAGCTGTCCGGTGTCCGGATCCTTGAAATCGACATCCTCGATCCAGGCATCCGCATAATCGACATAGCGATCGAAGAGGTTTTGTCCGTAATCCGCATAGGATTCCAGATAGGCCTTCTGGATCTCATTGCCGATGAACTCCGCATAACGTGGCGCAAGTTCGGCCTTGATGAATTCGAGATAGCGCTTCTCCGTTTCGTCGGCGAATTGCTCGCGGCGGATCGACTGTTCCAGCACATACATCAGATGCACCGGATCGGCGCCCACCTCGCTCGTATGGTGGTTGAAGGTCGAGGCCAGAACCTTGAAGGCAAAGCGGGTGGAAATCCCGTCCATGCCCTCATCGACGCCGGCCGCATCCTTGTATTCCTGCACGCTTCTTGCCCTGGGATCGGTCTCCTTCAGGCTCTCGCCGTCATAGGCGCGCATTTTCGAGAAATAGGTGGAATTCTCGTGCTTGCGCAGCCGCGACAGAACGGAGAAACGCGCCAGCATCTCAAGCGTTCCCGGTGCGCAGGGCGCATCGACAAGCTCCGACCCCTGGATCAGTTTCTCGTAGATCTTCTCCTCTTCCGTCACCCGCAGGCAATAGGGCACCTTGATAACGCAGATACGGTCGATAAACGCCTCGTTATTCTTGTTGGCCTTGAACGACTGCCATTCCGCCTCGTTGGAATGGGCAAGGATGATGCCGGAGAAGGGGATGGCGCCGATATTCTCGGTGCCGATGTAATTGCTCTCCTGCGTCGCCGTCAGAAGCGGGTGCAGCATCTTGATCGGCGCCTTGAACATCTCGACGAATTCGAGAACACCCTGGTTGGCGCGATTGAGCCCGCCGGAATAGCTGTAGGCATCCGGATCATTCTGGGAGAAATGTTCGAGCTTGCGGATATCCACCTTGCCGACCAGCGAGGAAATATCCTGATTGTTCTCGTCTCCCGGTTCCGTCTTGGCGATCGCGATCTGGCGCAGCCGCGACGGCTGCATCCTGACGACCCGGAACTTGGAAATATCGCCGGAATACTCATCCAGCCGCTTCAGGCACCAGGGGCTCATCAACCCGCTGAGGCGCCGTGTGGGGATCTTGTATTCGTCGAGCAGGAGCTGCCCCATCGTCGCAGGATCGAAGAGGTTGAGCGGGCTTTCGAACACGGGGCTGAGCTCGTCCCCGGCCTTCAGCACATAGATGGGATGCACTTCCATCAGCTGCTTCAGCCGTTCCGCCAGCGAGGATTTGCCGCCGCCGACAGGCCCCAGCAGGTAGAGGATCTGCTTGCGTTCCTCGAGCCCTTGAGCCGCATGGCGGAAGAAGGAAACGATCCTCTCGATCGTCTCTTCCATGCCATGGAAGCCATCGAAGGCGGGATAGGAGCGGATCGTCCGGTTCATGAATACCCGGCCGAGACGTGCATCTCGTGCGGTATCGATCATTTCCGGCTCACCAATTGCCGCGAGCAGCCGCTCGGTGGCATTGGCATAAGCCATCGGGTCTTTCTTGCAGAGGTTCAGATAGTCGCTGATCGACATATCTGTTTCGCGTCGCGCTTCATAACTCTTGGCAAACGCATCGAACAACGATTCATTCAGCATGGGCCCTCCATATCGGGTTGTGCCACAGCATTCGGTCTGCTCGATCACGCCAGCGCGCGAAGTCGCATCCCGTTGGGAATCAATATGTTTCGTAAACTTTGATAGGACACCTGACGGTCAACCAATTCAATGCACGATTCCGTGCATTCACCGTAGTCGGGGGTCAAACCAGAACGCCCACCCATATTAGCGAGTCGCGCCGCCGAGCGATATGGGAAAATGTGTGAAGATACGTGTTTGTCAAAAAGATATGCTAAAGCGCCGGCCGATTCCTGGCCGAAACGCCTCCTGCCATCATTTCGCAAATGCGAAAGAAACGCGCCCCAAGGCCTTAAAGCCATTCGATAAAGCAGCATGACGACACGCTATGGCTGTGGCGTTGTCTGAAAGCAGATCATAAAATTGTGGAGAATTGGCTGGGGAACCTGGAAAGTAATCCAACTTTCAGTAAGCCCATGATGCAAAACAACCTATTGCAAATAAATAGCTTATTTTCTAGAGCTGTTCCGGTTGGGTGTTCCGGAATAGTGCTACGGATGGGCGAAATTGGCAAGGCTTACGTATCTAGAACGACGAAACGCTACCTATTATGCGCGGCTGGATGTCCCGCTTGATCTCGTCAAGCATTTCGGAACCACGACACGAAAGAAGTCTCTGCGCACCAAGGATGAAAACGAAGCGAAGAAGCGCCTCTGGCCCGTGATCGAGGGATGGCGCGCTGAGTTCGAAGAGGTTCGCGCTCGCCGGGAAATTACCTCGGACGATAAGGCGATCGCCGTCTGGCAGCACTACGAGGATACGATCGACGGATATGACCGCAAGCAGCGGTCCATGCCGACGCCGGAGCAGATGGACGCCGAGCTGCAGCAGATTTACCGGCAGATCGATATGGGGGAGATCACGTCCGAGAATTTCTTCGGCATGATCAACGCCTACACCGACTACGAACTCATGCTTCGCGCACGCACAGATGATGCAAATCTTCGTGCTCGCCGGCTCAGCGCACTGAAGAGCACGCTTGCGGCCGGCGATGTGAAGCTGATCGAGCCGGCAGTAAACAAGTTCGTTGTCCAGCATCGGCTGCTTGTCGATACCGGCTCTGATGAATATCGCGAACTCTGCACGTTGATGACGCGGGCTGAGATAGAAGGGCTGCAGCGCACCTTGGAACGCGACACAGGAGATTTCTCAGGCGCTCCGAAGGATCCCATCGTCAAGCCTGCAAGCGGTAAGGCTCGCGAAGCTGCTGCGCCAGGCGAGACCATCATGGAGTTGTTCGAAAGTTATTCCCGAGAGAACCCGAACCAGATCAAGCCCGACACGCTTGCGCAGGCTCGCCGAGACGTGGGGCTGTTTGTCGAATCTGTTGGCAGCACGTTCCCGGTGCATCGGATAGACAAGAAGTCCGTCCGCGAGTGGAAAGCGTTATTGCTTCAATTTCCGGTCAAGGCAGTTGAGACGAAAGCGTTCGAGGGGATGACGATCGCTCAAATCGTCAAGCACAACGAGACAGTAAAAAAGCCGACAATCAGCACGTCGACCGTCAATCGCTATCTCTCGGGCTTCAGCGCATTTTGCACCTGGTTGGCAAACCATGGCTATATCCCTGCAAATCCTGCGGCGGATATGTTTCTGAAGAAATCCAAGGAGAAGACTACGAAGCCGTTCACGGTCGGGGAAATGAATGCCTTGTTCAAGTCGCCGTTCTTTACCGGATGCCAGAATGATGAGGCGCCCCGGTTTTGGAGCAAGCCTGGAAATGTCCTCATTCGCGATCATCGCTATTGGGTCCCGCTTGTGATGCTGTATTCCGGCGCGCGTCCTGCGGAGATTGCGCAGCTCGGTATTGACGACGTGCGTAAGGAATGGGGTCACTGGATCATGCACATCACAACCGAAGGGGACGGCGAGAAGTCCGTTAAGACTGCCGGTTCAATGCGCGTGGTGCCGGTGCATCCAGAATTGGTGAAGCTGGGTTTCCTCGACTACCACGCCAAGACAAAAGAGAAAGGCGACAAGCGTCTCTTCCCCTTGGCCGAGCGGAATGATCGCGGCCAGATGATTGCAGATTTCAGCCGAGATTTTCCACGGTATCTGACGAAGATTGGCCTGAAGGACGGCCGCGGTTTGTCCCTTTACAGCTTCCGGCATGGCGCGGCCGACGCGCTCCGCCGAGCGGGTTTCCTCGACGAGCAGTTTGGCTTCATTCTAGGCCACACATCCGGAACGATGACACAACGCTACGGCACCCTGCCACAGGGGATGCTCGAGGATCGCGTCAAGCTGGTGAATTCGATCGCCTATCCGGGATTGGTCTTGGATCACCTTAGGCTGTCAGATGGGCTGGAGAGCGCCGCATAGCTTCATGCCTTCGGTTTTCCGCTATCAAGTCCAAGTTCCTGGAGGTAACCCCGGCGCCAGTCTGGAGCCGCTTCAACCGCGGCTTGGTAGCGCCACCGCTGTTTCGTGCGTGGCTTAACCCAAGCAACAGACATTCGCTTGCCTTGATCAAGAGCCTGCTTGATGGCCCGCTGCATTTCTGTTGTCGGTTTCACTGGCACCACACGCAGTCCGCTCGTCTCAATCTGCTCCAGCATGAAGCGTGTGATCAGAGATGCTTCTGCTGCATCGATGGTAAAGCCTCGATCTGACAATCCCGTTTTCAGCGCTTTTTTTAGGATGCGCCATGTATCGATGTCGGCCTGAGATGGAGCAAGGGGCTGAATTTTATCTGTTGCTTGTGTCATAAAGTTTGCCGGCCATGTCCCCTGATCAATACGTTGCAGCTCTAGCGAGATTTCTTCCGCTTTTTCTTTTTCTTGTTTTGGTTCTTTTGCCCGTCATTATCTGCGCCGCCCTCGCTTGGTTCCTGCTGTCCAGAGACATGCGTGGCAATAGCTTCCCAAATGGCATCCACCTCAGCTTGGGGAAAATACTGGGTAAGCGCGATTTTCAGGTCCTGCTGCGGAGATGGGTTGAGCAGGCTTGTGTCCATTACGGAGGTTATGGA
>CABHNZ010000019.1 GCA_902167985.1 Shinella sp. UYSO24 | reverse complement strand
ACTATGTGCTGCAATGCCTCGACTATCTCGACAATATCGACATCTACAAGGACCGGATCCGGATGTTCCACATCAAGGATGCCGAGTTCAACCCGACGGGCCGGCAGGGTGTCTATGGCGGCTACCAGAGCTGGGTGAACCGAGCGGGACGGTTCCGTTCGCTGGGTGACGGTCAGGTGGATTTTGGCGCGGTCTTTTCCAAGATGACGGCCAATGGCTTCGATGGCTGGGCGGTGGTGGAATGGGAATGTGCCTTGAAACATCCCGAGGACGGCGCTCGCGAGGGGGCACAATTCGTTCGCAACCATATCATCCGCGTCACAGAAAAGGCATTTGATGATTTTGCGGCCGGAGGCACAGACGACGCGGCCAACCGGCGGATGCTGGGGCTTTGATTCCCGCGACCGGCCCCACAATAAGCACCCAAGAATTTTGAGCACCCAGCGCTCGGTATCGGCTTTGTCGAAACCGAGTTGCTGAACGCTCTCTCATGACCCATGAGGTATTCATGACCAGTATTTCCGTAAGCGAGAACAGAAGCCAGCGCCCGATCCGGTTAGGCATGGTCGGCGGCGGCTCCGGCGCCTTTATCGGTGCCGTCCACCGGATGGCCTCGCGTCTTGATGGCAGGTTTCAACTCGTGGCTGGCGCCCTATCATCATCTCCGGAAAAATCCAAACTTTCAGGAAGCGAGATTGGTCTTGATCCAGGCAGGTCGTACGCGACGTTCAAGGAAATGGCAGCCCGGGAAGCGCGTCGCAAGGATGGCATCGAGGCCGTTGCAATCGTCACGCCAAACCACTTGCATTACCTTGCTGCCAAGGAGTTTCTCAAACGTGGCGTTCATGTCATCTGCGATAAGCCTCTAACGTCAAACCTTTCGGATGCCCGAAAGCTGAAACTAGTTGCCGAGAAAAGCGGCGCATTGTTCATTCTGTCCCACAATTATACCGGCTACCCGCTGATACGACAGGCCCGCGAAATGATCTCCGCGGGTGAACTAGGCCGGCTGCGAATTGTCCAGGTAGAGTACGCTCAGGACTGGCTAACAGACGCGATTGAGCAGGGCGATGCCAAGGGTGCGCAGTGGCGGACCGATCCTGCACGATCTGGCGCTGGCGGCTCGACAGGGGACATCGGCACTCACGCATTCAATTTGGCCCGCTTTGTCACAGGCTTGCAGCTAGAGAGCCTATCCGCAGACATCGACTGTTTCGTTCCCGGCAGGCGTCTCGATGACAATGCCCATGTGCTCATGCGCTTTGATGGCGGCATCAAGGGGATGTTGTGGTGCAGTCAAGTCGCGCCTGGCAACGAAAACAATCTGAGGATTCGCGTATACGGCGACCGGGCGGGCTTGGAGTGGTCGCAGGAAGACCCAAATCGGCTGTGGTTTACACCATTTGGCGAGACGAAACGGCTCATTACACGGGGAGGCGCAGGTGCAAACGTCGCGGCCCAACGGGTGTCGCGCGTCCCCGCCGGCCATCCTGAAGGCTATATCGAAGCCTTCGCGACAATCTATGCCGAAGCGGCCATCGCGATAGATGCCAAAAGGAACGGCATGAACGTTGATGGTTCCAGCGTCCTCCCCTCTATCGATGACGGGTTGGAGGGGGTCGCTTTTATCGAGGCATGTGTATCCTCTTCTCGCCTGAATGGTCGGTGGACCAAGCTACGCATCTGACGCGCCCGATAGCTCGAGCGCTCATCGACAGCTTTCGGCGCCGCAAAATCTGTACACGTTAGCCAACATCGGTCACGGCAACCGGCAACGGTTCATTTCGTTTGCGCATCGATATATTCCGTGGGATATATCGATGCGCAAAGCGCTACACGTGTGGTTTGCTTCTAGCGAAATTGATGAGCAACCGAGACAGTCTGTATGAATATCGGCCCGACGATCAGAACACTTCGAAAGGCTCAAAATATCACCCTCGACGCACTGGCGCTCAAGACCTCGCTGAATAAGGGGTACTTATCCAGGCTGGAACGAGGCATTAAAACGCCATCGGTCCAGACCCTTGCCAGGCTCTCTCGTGTCTTCGATGTCCCGATTGCCACACTCGTTGATGGCAGCAGCGAGCTCTCTCAGATTCGGCTGACACGGCGGGCACAAATGCCCGTAATGCCCCATGATATTTCTCCCGCGCCGCCATCGACGACCGTGGGAAAAGGCCGGTCGATTATGACATACATGATCACACCCGGCGCGGATTTCGGCATCTTCAAAGGCCTGCCAGAGCCGCCTGGAGATGGCCTTCTGCTAATCCTTTCCGGCTGCGTCGAGGTACGATTCGCAGACCGAAGCTATGTGCTTGACGCTGGCGACACCATCATTTTCCCGCGGCATTTGGAGCACGCGTTGCGGAGCATTGGGCCTGCTGTGGCAACTGCCCTCATGGTTTTCAGCACGACAAGGTAATCACTTGCGACAGCACATAGGCACTCATGTCGGCGTTCGGCTTGGCTTTGAAAGGGATCGAACCAGCGGCTGCCTGACAAACGATCTTATCTGTCTGTTTTATAACCGATATCTGGCTATCGAACAGCTCCGGCTCCGCTCGTCACGCAGTGCCATCCGATGATCTCAAACAGCACTCCGGTCATTGCATCCACTGGCTACTCATTGGCCGTATCGGCAATTGAACGTCGTTTAAGATGCGCATAGACGATGCGATCCGACGCAAGCAATGTTCCTAGGACCATAGCCGTATCAATTATCATGATAACTATGGCCCGTTCCCGACCCGTCGATCGCATCGGCAAACCGTAGCAATTCTTCCACAAGCCTCTGCTGCGATTCAGCGCCAAGAGGGGTCAGCCTCTCCCACTGCGCCTCGAAGACCTCCGGAATCGCCTTGTTGATCACCGCCTCACCAGATGCTGTCAATTGAATGCGAATGGTGCGCCTATCATTGGGCTCCGGCAATCTTGCGATATAATGCAGCGCCTCGAGCTTGTTGATCCTGCTGTTCAGTCCGGCACCACTGAGCAGAAGATACTTCGCGAGCTCTTTGGGCGTCAAACTATAAGGCGTCCCAGCCCTGCGCAGCGCAGTCAGAACGTCGAACGTGCCGCGTGCCAGATCATAGGGCGCAAGCACCTCGTCGATGAAGGCCGTCGACTGGATGTGAATACGGCCGATCAGGCCGTAAATTCGGGCGGGCGCAGGATCGATATCCGGCCGCTCCGCCTGCCATTGCCGGAAAATCTCATCAACCCGTTCTCGCGCCGCACTATCGGTCGCGATCCGTCTGCCTCTTTTGCCGCGGTTGCTGTCGGTCATGCCCTGTCCGTGTCGATTAGGGGTAAATATGCGTCTGTCACATTGACCACGTGACGATACGCTTCTCAAGGAATTCAAGCACGTAGAAGAGCGCAACGCTGAGCAGCGTCAAGGCCAGAATTGCAGCAAAGGCGACAGGGGTCTGAGATTGCGAGGTCGAAATCATGATCAAGTAGCCGAGACCGCTCTGAGCTGAGACGAATTCGCCGATAACCGCGCCGATAACAGCAAAGGTGATAGCCACCTTGCAGCCGGTGAACAAGGACGGCATCGCGGCCGGAAGGCGAAGGCGGCGCAGGATCATGTGCTGAGGCGCGCCAAGCGAACGCATCAGTCGAGCATCGCCTTCGGCACATTTTCGAGGCCGGCTACGACATTGACCAAAATGGGAAAGAAGCAGACGAGCACGACGATGACGATCTTCGGCCATTCGGAGAAGCCGAACCAGAGCGTCACCAGCGGCGCGAGCGCCACTTTCGGGATGGACTGCAGTCCAAGGAGCAGCGGGTAGATGAGCTTGCGTGCGAGCGGATTGAAGGCGATCAGCGCCGACAGCGGCAGCGACAGGGCAAGCGCAAGCACAAAGCCAAAAACGGTTTCGCGCAAGGTCACCAGCGAATTGGTGAGAAGATCGGGTGCCCAGGCGATTGCCGCCGACACAATTTCTGTCGGCGCCGGCAAGAGCCAGGACGGAATGTTGAGCACCTTGCAGAGCCATTCCCAGGCGATGAGGCAGATCAGATAGACAACCGGCGTGACCAGCCGGGTAGCGATGGAAGCGAAGGTCATGCCTCATCCTTCTGGCGTGCGAAAATCAGTTCGCGCACCTGCTGCTTGATTTCCTGGAAACGCGGCAGAACGGCCGTCCCAACGGAGCGCGGGCGTGGCAGATCGACCTTGATATCGGCGATGATGCGCCCCGGCCGCGGCGACATGACGAGCACGCGATCGCCGAGAAGGATCGCCTCTTCGATATCGTGGGTGATCATGAAGGCGCTCCGGCCAAGTTCGCCCCAAAGGCGGGACAGTTCCAACGACAATTCCTCGCGGGTCAGCGCATCGAGCGCGCCAAAAGGCTCGTCGAGCAGAAGAAAGCGCGGATCGGACAACATGGCGCGGCAGAATGCGGCGCGCTGCTTCATGCCGCCCGAAAGCATTTGCGGGCGATGCTGGGCGAAATCCTTGAGGCCCGTCATTTCGAGAAGCTGCCAGGCGCGCTTGCGCGCTGCTTCCTTGTCGAGATGGAGGATATCGGCCGGGAGCATGACATTCTCGATGATCGATGCCCAGGGGAAAAGGACATGTTCCTGGAAGATGATGCCCACCTCATAGGAGGGCTCGTCGAGCGGCAGGCCATACCGTTTCAATTCGCCGCCCGTTGCCGTTTCGAGACCGGCAATGACACGCAACAGCGTGGACTTGCCGCAGCCCGAGGGCCCCACGACGGAAACAAACTCGCCGGGCTCGATCTTCAAATCGACAGGCCCCATCGCGTGGACGTCAAGACCAGCCTTGTCCTTGTAGCTCTTGGTGACCGCCGTAAAGTCGATCACCGGGACGGATGACGTCCCGGCTTGCTTGGCGCGCGAACCGTCGGTCATACGGCTCTCAATCGCATCATTCATTCGGCGAAACCTTCGGCATAGACGTCCTTGGGATCAACCGGCGAATTGAGCTTGAAATACTTGGCCATGATGTCGACGGTTTCCTTCACGCGGGTCGGATCGATCTTGCCGGCAAGCTTGCCATCGACGGTCGCCAGATCCTTTACCATTTGGTCTCACCTTCGATGATCGAAGGCTCGATCTGCTTCTGGTACTTGTTCATGATAGCCGCCGCTTCAGCCGGATTGGCAAATGCATCCTTCATGCCCTTCATCGTGGCACGCACGAAGGCCTTCAACATCTGCGGATCCTTGGCGATCGTGTCTTCGGACGCGATGATACCGTTACCATAATAATTGAGACCGACATCCTTGTAGGAGAGGACGCGGACGCTTGCCGGAGCCGTCGCCTTCTCGACGAGCGGCGCACCGACGGTGAACTGGCCGATGCCATCAGCGCGCTTGGTGGCAAGGATTGAGGTCAGCGCGGCGCTATCGGCAGCAACCCAGTTGACCTTGGACGCATCGATGCCCGCCGCTTCGGCATAGGCCGGGAAGAGCAGCCGAACCGAGCTCGATGCCGTATCGGCGAGCGTCTTGCCTTCGAGATCCTTCGGCGTCTTGATAGTACTGTCGCCCAGAACGAAAATGGCCTGCGGCGGCGTAGCGTAGACGACCGAGATCATCTTGACCGGCACCTTGTCATTTCCGCGCGCCAGAACCAGCGAACCGGCATCGGCAAAGCCAACGGTCGCGGCACCCGAGCCGACCTTCTTGATCGCATCGGCAGAGCCCTGACCGCGGACAATCGTCACGTCGAGGCCTTCCTGCTTGTAGTACCCCTTATCGAGCGCGACGTAGAAATAGGAGTGACGGCCGTTGAAGCCGAAGTCGGTGATGAAATTGATCTCGGCGGCCCGGGCGACCGACGAATAGGCGCCGGTCACGACTGACAGGGCGAGCATAAGGGCAACGCGCATTTTCATTTCTTCACTCCGGAAGGCGGGGGTTCGAGTTGGATATAGCCTGCAATGAACATTCGTTCTTTATCGAATGATTTTAGCTTATGGAGTGACTTGCGTTTGGTCAATCTGCCATTCAGCGCAATGTTTAGGCATTCAATCAAATAAATTGCCAACTTCGTTATCAACGTGATTAATTGGTATTCAATAGAATTTCCGCGGATTTTTCAGCCTATGCCGTGCGCCTGCCCGCAAACGGTCTCGGCCAGCCACATCAGGCTGCACACCTCTTGACAGAAAGCCTGCGAACGCCATAGGCATAATATCATTCGCTATAGAACAAATATCTGAGGAAGCGCCAGAATGGATAAAACAGCACGGATCGCCGTGGTTGGCGCCGGCATTGCCGGCCTGACAGTGGCCGGCCTCTTGCGCCAGCAGGGCTATTCGGTCACCGTGTTCGATCAGGCCCAGAGCTTCTGGCGCATCGGATCGGGCATCATTCTGGGCGCAAGCACGGCCAAGGTCATGCGCCAGCTGGGCATCGAGGCTGATATGGTGCGCGCCGGGGTCAAGCCGGATGCCTTCGTCAGCCGAGACGTGACGACCGGCGAGGTTCTAAACGAGCTTGTCTTCGACGCGGAGGCCGAGGGTCGTTTTGGTGGCCCCTTCGTCAACATCCATCGCGCCGACCTGCACCAGATCCTGCTCTCGACGCTCGCGCCCGAGACCTTGCATTTCGACCATCAGCTCGCAGGGATCGACCATGCCGCCGATGGCGTGCGGCTATCCTTCACCAACGGTCAGCATTTCGATACCGACCTGGTGATCGGCGCCGACGGCATCCGCTCGGTCGTCCGCGATCTCGTCCAGGGCACGAGCGCGCCGCGCTATGTCGGCAAGGTCGCGTTGCGGGCTACATTCCCGACCGAAAAGATTGCCGGCGTGCCGATGCGCGACTGCACCAAATGGTGGGGTGACGACCGCCACCTGCTCGCCTATTACATGAGCGAACGTCGCGACGAATGCTATATCATGGGTGCCGTGCCAAGTGATGACTGGGACGAGAGCACGCCACCGCGCGAAGGCAGCCGCGAAGACTTCCTCAACGGTTTTGCCGGCGCCCATGACGATCTCCTCGGCCTGATGATGGCCGCCGAGAAGGTCCAGCTCCTGCCGATTTGCGATCGCACGCGCAACGACAAATGGAGCGACGGCCGGATCGTGCTGGCTGGCGATGCCTGCCATGCGGTTCGCCCCTTCATGGCGGCCGGCGGATCGATGGCGATCGAAGACGGCGCGATCCTGGCCCGCGCGATCGCGGCCGGATCGTCCCCGGAAGACGCCTTCCGCATTTACGAAACCATGCGCATCACCCGCGTCGGCGACGTCCAGCGGATTTCCGCGGAAAACTCTTGGCTGAAGACCCCGCATCCGACGGAATGGTTTTTCGGTTACGACCCTTATGCGCACGAGCTGTCAAAGGCTGCCTGACCCTGAATTTGAAAGCCTGCGTGCCGCGATCGATACGCAGGGCCCTCCTCTCACCCCATAAAGGGATTGCCCCATGCCCGCTTACGGCCCGGATTCCATGATCGAACGCGACTTTATCGGCTATGGCGAACATATGCCCGATCCGAAATGGCCTGGCGGCGCGAGGATTGCCGTCAACTTCAACCTCAATGTCGAGGGCGGTGGCGAGGCAACGCTGGCCAATGGCGATCCGGTTTCAGAGGGCATGCTCAACGATATCGGTGTCGATACCCAGGTTGGCCGTCGCGTGCCGCTGGTGGAATCGCTCTTCGAATACGGCAGCCGCCGCGGTGCCTGGCGCATTCTCGATGTCTTTGGTCGCTTCGACGTGAAAATGAGCGTGCTTGGGGTTGCCCGTGGGCTGGAGCACAATCCGGCACTCGCGCGTGCCTTTGTGCAACGCGGCCATGAAATGGTCAGCCACGGCTATCGCTGGGTGGACTATGGCGAGGTCGAAGAGGAGGTCGAGCGGGAGCATCTGGCAAAGGCCGTCGACATTCTCGAAACGCTGACCGGCAGCCGGCCGCTTGGCTGGATGACCGGCCGCCCAGGGCATAATACCCGTCGTCTCGTGATGGAGGAAGGCGGCTTCCTCTATGACCGCGACAGCCTGTCCGACGAACTTCCTTACTGGGTCGAAGGCCCTTATGGTCCGCATCTCGTCATCCCCTATTCCTACGAGACCAACGACAACCGATTCAACGAAAACAGCGGCTTCTCGACCGCCGATCACTTCTTCCAATATATGCGCGACGCCTTCGACACGCTCTACCAGGAAGGCGAGGCCGGTTCGCCGAAGCTTCTGTCGATCGGCCTTCACGATCGCCTGATCGGACGGCCGGGCCGCATTCAGGGTCTTGTCCGCCTGCTCGAACACATGAAGAAGCATGAGGGCGTCTGGTTCTGCCGCGGCATTGATATTGCACAGCACTGGCACGCCAATTTCAAGCGACCTGAACAGACCCTTGCGCAAGACCTGAGCCGGTCGATGACGCCGGCACTGCCCGACAGGAGGCCCCGATGGCGTTGCTCGACTTTTCGACACAAGAACTCGATTACCTGACCTCGCTCCGGCAAGATTTTCACGCCCATCCCGAGCTCGTTTCGAGGAGATGCGGACATCTGGGCGCGTTGCCGAGGAATTGGAAAAAATCGGGATCGCCGTCGCCCGCGGTATCGGGACGACGGGCGTGATCGGTATTATCGAGGGCAAGGCCGGCCCCGGTCGTTCGATCGGCCTTCGCGCCGATATGGATGCACTGCCCATCCACGAAGAGAGCGACCTGCCGTTCCGCTCGACCGTCGATGGCTGTTTTCACGGCTGCGGCCACGATGGCCACATGACCATGCTGATTGCAGCTGCCCGCTATCTGCAGGCTCATCGGGATGAGATTTTCGGCCGGGTCGTATTGATCTTCCAGCCGGCGGAGGAGGGGCGCGGCGGTGCGCGCGCCATGATCGCGGACGGCCTGTTTGAACGCTTTGCCTGCGACGAGATCTATGCGCTTCACAATGCCCCGGATAGAGATTTCGGCACGATTGCCGTCGGTCCCGGCCCCGTCTCGGCCAGTGCAGACTTCTTCGATATCGATATCGCCGGCAATGGCGGCCATGCCGCCTTCCCACATCGCACAGTCGATGCCGGCCTTGCCGCTCTTGCGATTGCGCAAGGCCTGCACACGATCGTCAGCCGCAATGTCGACCCGGTCGATTCTGCCGTTCTGTCCGTCACCGCCATGTCGGCCGGCTCCACCTATAACGTCATTCCCGATACCGCGCGGCTTTCCGGCACGATCCGCACCATGCGGCCGGACGTGCGGAAAACCATGTCGGGACGGCTCGTCCGGCTTTCGAAAAGCATTGCCGAGGGCTATGGCGCAAAGGCGAGCGTCCAGATCCGCGATGTGTTCAGCACACTCGTCAATCATCCGCTCCACGCAGCAATCCTTGCAGATGCGGCAGATGCAGTCGTCGGCGAGGCCAATGTCGATCGCGCGCCGCCGATTGCCATGACCAGCGAAGACTTTGCCGATATGCTCCTCCATGTCCCCGGCGCTTACTTTTTCCTCGGGCAAGGAAAGGGCGCTGCGCTTCACAACCCCCGCTACGCCTTCAACGACGCGGCAATCCCTTTCGGGGCATCGATGTTCGTACGCGTCGTGATCGCACGTAGCCGCATGGCCGAACACACAGCATAGCAGGCACACCCAGCCAAACCACCATTCCTCACGAAAGGATAAAATGCTCGTCTCGGCCCTCAATCACGGTGGCATGTTCACCGCACCGCATCGCGATGCGGCCTATATAGGCCGCAAGATGCTGGACGAAGGTGCGACCGCCATGGAGGCGATGGTGGCTGCGGCGGCGATGATCGCTGTCGTCTACCCGCATATGAACGGTATTGGCGGAGACGGTTTCTGGCTGATCCACCGGCCCGGCGAAGATCTGATCGGCATCTCGGCCTGCGGCCAGGCTGCAGCGCTCGCGACGCCGCAATGGTATGGCGAGCGGGGACATGGCGGGACACTTCCGACCCGTGGCGGCGCGGCGGCACTGACGGTGCCGGGCACGATCGGCGGATGGGACCTAGCGCTTGGCACGGTCTCGCGGCCAGCCAGGCTATCCGTCGCCGGCCTCCTGCAACCGGCTGCCGACAAGGCGCGCGCCGGTATTGCCGTGACCGGCAACCAGTCGGTCTGTACTGCGGAGAAGCTCGCCGAGCTCAAAGGTGTTCCCGGCTTTTCCGACACATTCCTAATTGACGGCACCGTACCGGCACCCGGTGCCCGCCTGAAACAGGTGGCGCTTGCCGAGACGCTTGAAACCCTTGGACGCGATGGGCTGAGAAGCTTCTATACCGGCAGGCTGGCACAGGAAAACGCCAGCTTCCTCGAAGACAATGGCAGCCCGCTACGACCGGCAGATTTTGCTGCCTACAGCGCAGAATATGTGACCCCGCTGACGGTCGAGACCGGCGGTGACCGCCTGTTCAACATGGTGGCACCGACACAGGGTGTTTCCTCGCTGATGATCCTCGCCCTCTTCGATCGGTTGAGTGTTACCGCCGGTGAAAGTGCCGAGCATATCCATGCTATCGTCGAGGCGACGAAACAGGCATTCATCCGCCGTAACCGTGAGCTTGGCGATCCGCGCACCATGGCCTCACCGGCGCAGGACTGGCTGAAAGAGGCCGAACTCGATACGCTGGCTGCCCAAATCGACATGCAGCGCGCCCTGCCCTGGCCGCATGTGCCGAAAGATGGCGACACGATCTGGATGGGAGCAGCTGACCGATACGGCAATGTCGTCAGCTTCATCCAGAGCGTCTATTGGGAATTCGGCTCGGGCCTGACCTGCCCGAAGACCGGCGTATTCTTTCAGAACCGCGGCGCAGGCTTTTCGCTGCAGCCCGGGCCAAACCAGCTGCAGCCGGGCAAGCGCCCGTTCCACACGCTCAACCCGGCCATGGCCTATCTCGCCGATGGCCGGATCATGGCCTATGGCACGATGGGTGGTGAAGGCCAGCCGCAGACGCAGGCAGCAATCTTCACGCGCTATGCCCGGTTCGGTACGCCGCTTCAGCAGGCGATCACCGCGCCGCGCTGGTTGCTGGGGCGCACCTGGGGCGCATCCAGCACCAATCTGAAGCTCGAAAGCCGCTTCGATCCGCAATTGGTATCGTCACTCAGGGATGCGGGCCATGATATCGAAGAGATCGCCGGTTTCTCCGATCTCTGCGGCCATGCAGGAGCCGTCGTACTGCATCCCGATGGCTTGTGCGAAGGAGCAAGCGATCCTCGTTCGGACGGGATCGCCATGTAAGCCTGCTGGCCCGCACGTTTTCAGTCTGTGGCTGACGGAAGGCTGCCACCAGCGTCTGGTGGCAGCGGCGTTTCCCTTATCAACGAGAAGACACAGCGTGACGGCGCTTGACCGTCCTCAGAGATGCGGCCGGCGTTGCGCCCAGGGGTGAGCGGCCTCGAACACTTTGGCGATCGAGATCAACTGCCAGTCGCGACCGAATGGAGCGATCAGCTGGAAGCCGACCGGCATGCTGTTGGCAGCGGGATCGCAGGGTATGTTGATCGCCGGCAAACCGGCTGCATTGACGAACCCAGTAAAGGCACGGTGATAAGCCGGCCCCGGCTGGTCAGCCTTCCACGGCATCGCGCCGGCCGATGGTGTCATGATCAGGTCGTAGTCTTCGAATTTTTTCGCAAGCTGCAGGTAGATCTGGCGGGCTGCATCGAGTGCCGATACGTAGTCGATCGCGGTTGCGGATTTTCCCTTTTCGATCATCGACGGGTAGGCATCTCCGATCCGGCCCTGCCAATTGGTGTCCTTCAGGAGCCAGGCAAGCCCGGCCCCGCCGATCAACGGCCAATAGGTCTCGAACAGGTCGAGGTCGAAAGGCGTGCCGCCCTCCTCCACCTCGAAACCGAGCGCGGCCATATTGCGCGCTGCCGCAGCGCAGGATTTGGCAATCGGCTCCTCGACGTCCCAGTGACCGAATTTCGGGACATAGAGAACCTTGAGCCCCTGCTCGACGGGCTCGATCGCGCCGGGTGCAAAGCCATAAGACAGCCGGTCGCGTGGATCGGGTCCCTCGATCGCAGAAAGCGCCATCGCCAGATCGTCCACCGTACGGGCGATCGGCCCGATGATCTCGAAATCGTGGAGGATGACGGGCAGGCCATGCGTGCGGGCAACACGGCCAGTCGATGGTTTCAGGCCGACAAGGTTTTGGTAGGATGACGGCCGACGGATGGAACCGCCGCCATCCGTGCCGAGCGCCAGCGGACCAAGGCCAGCCGCCACACCTGCCGCACCGCCGCCGGTCGAGGCGCCCGTCGTCAGCTCAGGGTTCCAGGGGTTCCGGCTGGTGCCGAAGGCAAGCGTGTGAACGGTGCCGCGACCAAGTGTGAATTCCGACACGTTCGTCTTGCCCAGAATGACGGCCCCCTGTGCGCGAAGACGTGCCACCGGCAGCTCGTCCTCGGCCGAGATCTGATCGAGATAGAGATTGCTGCCCCAGGCGCAGCGCAGGCCCTTGACGTTGATATTGTCCTTGATCGTGACGGGGATGCCGTCGAAGGCGCCGAGCGATTGGCCGACCTCGAAGCGGGCATCGCTATCGGCTGCAGCGGCCTTCGCACCCTCGACATCGAGCACTGCAAAGACATTCAGCTTCGGATCGACTACCGCAATCCGCTCCAGGATCGCCACGAGGACCTGCGAGGGGCGAAACGTGCCAGCCCGATAGCCTTGCGACAATTCCGTCGCCGACAGTTTCCAAAGCGCATCGCTCATTTTTCGTCTACCTTGCTTGACGTTGTGGTTAGGCGGCCGGGCGCGTCTTCAGGCCGATCGTCCAGATCGGGCTTAGAAGCATCAGGGCGATCAGCCGGATGATATGGTGGGAGCTGACAAAGCTCGGATCCAGATTGAGAACGAAGGCGAGGATGGTCATCGATTCCACGCCTCCAGGGGCAAAGGCCAGCCAGACTTCGAGAAATGGTAGTCCGGTCAACGTCGACGTCAGAGCTGCGAAGATCGCGGCGACGACGATCGCCGCCATGATGCTGCCGATCGCCGGAACGCAGATGCTCTTGAGAACGGCCATCGACATGCCGCGCAAGCGGGCTCCGATGGCAGAGCCCGCGACGATATAGGCAAGAACGAGAACGATCGACGGCATCGTGCCACTGACCCATCCCATCGCATGGATCAGACCACTCCCGAGCAGAGCACCAACCAGAAGGCCGCCGGGAATGCGCAGGGCCATGCCGATAAAAGCCCCGACTGCCCCGACTGCGAGCATGAGGAAAAGATCCGGCAGGGATGCAACGGCCGCCTTCGCGACAGGCGCGATGTCAGGGCTGAAATACAACATGACAGGCACCATGCAGACCAGAACGATCTGCCGCAGCCCCTGGCTGACGGTGATCTTACCGATATCCCCCTTCGAATCGCCTGCAATTGCCAATACGGCCGATAGCGCACCAGGCACCGAACTCAATCTAGCGGAGATGATGTCCCATTGATGCCGCCGCACCAGATATTGGGTGCCGACCACCATTGTCGCGACGACCGAAATCATCAGAATGGTGATGCTGAGCGGCCAGGTCTGGATCTTTTCGATTGTCTCCGGCGTGAGACTGGTCCCCATCGAGGTGCCGAGAAAGACGAATGCAAAGCCGCGCAGCTTTTCCGGCACCTTGAGATCGCGGCCCCAGAGAACGCCGATCATCACCGCTGCCATGGAGCCGCAGAGCCAGCCGGCGGGAAAGCCGCTTGCCTGCACCAGCGCCCCGCCGATTGCCCCGAGAACCAATGTCACGAAAACCCGGCGGAGCGAGCGCCAGTCCGGTGCCTTCACTGAGATCGCAGTCATGATCAGGCAGCCATCTCCGGCCAGCGATCAGCCCAGGGCTTCGCCGCCTCATATTGCTGGGCAAGGTCGAGCAGCTGATCATCGGCACCGAAGGCACCGACCATCTGCATGCCGACGGGCAGGCCATCGGCATTCCAGCGGCCGGAACAGAAGACCCGGATGGCCGCATGCATTGACCCAACCGGTAAAGACGGCATGGCCGCGCGGGCCGGCATCCTTGCCGTCGATGACTGGCGGGAACTGCGTCGCCTTCGGCCAGGGATTTGCGGCAGAGGCCGGCGTGATGATGACGTCGATCGTCTCGAAAACGCGTGCGGTCTTGACCCGGAAGTCAGAGATCGTGTCGATGAAGCCGAGATAGTCGGAGGCCGACAGCTTGGCACCGGCACGCGCCTGATCGGCGAAAGGCGGCGAAACGCGGTCGAAATAATCCGGCCGGTCGGCCGCGAGCTTTGCGAGCCCGGCATTGGCGAGGATCTGCCAATTGGCGGTCACAGGCCCCAGATCAACCGGCATGGCGCCGCAGGAGACGGAATGGCCGAAGGCTTCCAGCGACATCGCCGCCGACCGGCATAGCGCGGCAATTTCGGGATCGACGGGGGCCTCACCGAGGCGTCGACGAAGAGGATGTTGAGCGAGCGCGGCGATGCGGCCATATCCGACATCGGCTGGAAGGCGAGCGAATGCTGGTCCTGCCGATCAGGTCGGGCAAGCACGCTCATCACGACACGTACGTCGTCTGTCGTGCGGGCCAGCGGGCCGACGACTTCGCAATCGGCGAGAAGCGGCGGCAGGCCATCGGCGCGCGGGATGCGCGAGATCGATGTCTTCAAGCCGACAATACCGGTATAGCCGGCGGGACGCCGGATCGAGCCGCCGCCATCCGTGCCGAGCGAAAACGGCACAAGTCCGGCCGCAACAGCAGAGACCGAGCCACCACTGGAGCCGCCCGGCGTCAGTTCAGGGTTCCAGGGATTGCCGGTCGCGCCGAAGACCGCATTGCCGGTAAACCCGCGCAATGTGAATTCCGGCACATTGGTCTTGCCGAGGATCACTGCACCCGCCTCGCGCAGAAGCGTGACCGGGAGCTCGTCGTGATCGGCGACATAATCTGCAAAAAGCTTGGTACCCCAAACGCAGGGCATGCCGGCAACGAGGATATTGTCCTTGATCGCGACCGGAATGCCGTCGAGCAGGCCGAGGGGCTTGCCGGCCTTGAAGCGGATATCGGATGCCAGAGCAGCCTGTCGCGCCCCGGCCTTGTCGAGATGAACGAAGGCATTGAGCGCCGATCAAGCCGCTCGATCCGTTCCAGATAGTGTTCGAGAATGGCCGGCGCAGTGAGCGAGCCGGCCGACATGCCCGCATGCATCTCGCGAATGGACAGTTTGTGAATGTCCGTGCCCATGATCTTTATCCTGTTCAAATGCTGTTATTGCGAGGCATCCGGCGCCAGCAGGGTTCTCAAGCCTTCGCCCAGGAAGGTGATGCCGGCGACCAGAATGAAGATGGCGAGGCCCGGAATATTGACCAGCCACGGTTCGAAAAAGACGAAATCCTTGGCTTCTGCGATCATCAGACCCCAGGATGCATCCGGCGGACGAACGCCGAGGCCGAGGAAGGACAGGGCTGCTTCCAGCAAGATGGCATGTGCCATTTCGAGCGTGGCGACGACGACGAGCGGGCTCACCAGGTTCGGCAGAATTTCCTGCACCATGATGCGCCAGTCAGACAGGCCGGCCGCGCGGGCAGCCAGAACGAATTCGGCATTACGCAAACGCATAGTGAGTGAGCGGGTGACAACCAGGAACTGGTCCCACAGGAAGCAGGCGAGAACCAGCATCATCAGCGGCAGCGAATTGCCCAGAAGACCGACGAGCGAGATCGCGGCCAGCATGATCGGCAGGCTGAGCCGAACCGTCAGCAGGAACATCACGGCCATATCGGTGCGCCCGCCATAATAGCCGCCGAGAAGCCCGAGGCCGATGCCGAGGACAGCCGAGATGACGATCGTGCCGAAACCGATGATCAGCGACAGCCGGGCCCCATAGATCAGACGGCTGAGGTAATCGCGGCCCAGATGATCCGTACCGAGAATATGGGCCCAAGTCCCGCCTTCCATGAAGACAGGTCGGATGAGCCGGTCCGTCAGGGACTGGTCATAGGGAGAATGCGGGGCAATCCAAGGTGCGAATATCGCCATCAACACGATGATACCGATGATGGTGCCACCAACATAGAGCCCCCATTGCCCGACCGGCAAGCGTGGTCGCTTCCAAAGACGTGCCGCGGTGCTGTTCTCTGCAGTCTGTGTGGCCATCGGTTCAGCTCAATCGGATACGCGGATCAATCATCATGTTGATGATGTCGGCAAGGAGGGTGAGGACAACATAGGCGGCGGAAACAGTCAGCAAGGCCGCCTGTACGACCGGATAGTCGTTCTGGTTGATGGCTTCCCAGGTGAGATAGCCGATGCCGTGAATCGCAAAGATGTTCTCCACAACGACCGAACCGCCAAGAAGAAAGCCGAATTGTACGGACGCGACGGCCACGACCGGAACAAGCGTGTTGCGCAAGGCATGCTGCACGTAGATCTGATAGGGGCGTAGCCCCTTGGCGCGCGCAGTGCGGATATAATCGGAGCGCATCACGTCGATCATCCCGGCGCGGGAGATGCGGATGACGGCGGGCATGGCATAGAAAGCCAGCGCCAGTGCCGGCATGATCAGCCCTTCGAAAGAGCCGCCACCCGATATCGGCAGGATCGCAAGCTGCAGGCCAAGCACGAGGATCAGGATGAACGACAGCCAGAAAATCGGCGTTGAAACGCCGAGAAGCGCGATGAAGAGCGCGATCTTGTCGATGATCTTGCCCTGATAACGACCGGCTGCCATGCCGAGTGGAATGGCGATCACCAGCGCAATCACGATAGCCATGGCGCCGAGCGCCAAAGTCGTCGGCAGGCGATCGGCCACCAGCGAAGTGACCGAGCTTCCATAATAGAAAGACGTGCCGATATCGCCCGTCAACGCCTTCATCAGCCAGTTCCAGTATTGCACCACCAGCGGCTTGTCCCAGCCATAGGTCTTGCGCAGAAACTCGACATAATCGGCCCCGCTGCCCTCGCCTGCCATGGAGATGGCGAGATCGCCGGACATCTTGAGCATGATGAAACTGAGAAACGAGATCGTCAGCATCACCAGAACGGCGAGCCCCAATCTTCGGGCGATATAGTTTGCCATTGGCGTGTCTTTCGTCAGCAGGGAGTTCCTGCCGGGCCAACGGCCCGGCAGGACGTGTCGAAAATTACTTCCACTTGGCGCGCCAGAATTCGACATTCTCGTCGGCAGGTACCGGCACGTCGATGGATTTCGACATGACGTAATTGACCGGCATGGAGAACATGGGCACCCAGTAGGCCTGATCGGCAATCCGCTTCAGCGCCTCGGTATAGAGGGCCTTGCGCTTGTCCTGATCGGAGATAGAGCCGGCTTCCTTGACGTCTTTCGTCACCAGCGGATCATGCGACTGGTCATCGGGGGAGTCGGCGAAGAAGAACGGCAAGATGCCGCCCACATCGTTGACACCGGCCGAGCCGTAATCGTCAATGACGATCGGAGTCTTGTGGTCGCGACGTGCCTGAATTACGGCCGAATATTGCAGCCAATGCAGGTTGGCGCGAATGCCGATTGCATTGAGATAACCGATGATGGCCTCGGCAACCGGGCGGCTGCGGTAACCATAGATATCGATATCGAAACCGTTGGCGAAGCCCGCTTCTTTCATCAGCTCCTTCGCCTTGGCGACGTCGTAGTCATACTGGGTGACGTCTTGGGTGCAGGCGAACTGCGATGGCGTGCAGGCCGAGGACACGGGCTTCGATGCGCCGCCGACCAGCGTCTTGGAAAGTGCTGCGCGATCGATCGCATGGGCAATCGCCTGGCGAACCTTGACGTTCTTCAGCGGGCTGTTCGGATCGGTTTCACCGGCCGCGTCCAGCGTCATGAAGCCGATACGGAAGGTTTCGGCATTGATGACATTGACCATAGGCAGGTGCTTCAGTTTCTCTGCCTGATCACTCGGAATGTAATAGGCCCAGTCGATGCCACCGCTAATGAGCTCGGCGACCTGGGTGTTCACGTCAGGGATGGCCCGGTAGATCAGCGTCTTGATCGCCGGCTTGGACTTGCCGCCGCCTTCAAAATAATCGTCATTACGCTCGAAGACGATGTCGTTGCCGCTCTGCTTGACGAATTTGTAAGGGCCGGTACCGATCGGATGCTCTGCAAAGGCCTGAATTCCGACCTTTTCACGATAAGCTTTAGGCACGATAGGGAGCTGAATGAGGTATTCGATCGCAAGCGGGGTCGGCTGCTTGCCGACAACGCGGATCTTCAGCGGATTGATGATATCGACGTGGTCGATCCAGCCGCCGGTCATGCGGTTGAAGACGCGGTTGTTCGGATCGGCCGAGTACATCAAGCTGTACGCGACGTCTTCAGCCGTCATAGGATCGCCATTGTGGAACTTGACGCCGGGGCGAAGGTCGAATTCCCAGGTCTTCTCGTCGATCTGCTTCCACGCCGTGGCCAAAAGCGGCTTGAGCTGGAACGTGTTCGGATCACGATAAATCAGTGCATCATACATCAGAAGGCCGAGCAGGAAGCCTTCACGACCCGGTGCGTGATAACGATCAAGGCTCGGCAGCTTGGCCTGGAAAGCAGCGATCACCGTGTCATTGGCCTTGTTGGCGAAGGCTGTCATCGGTGCAAGCGAAAGGCTGGCCGCGAAAAGGGCAAGTGCCCCTTTGCGAATGGGATTGAACATGCGGTCGTCTCCGGGTTGGCGAGGGCTGGTCATAAAGTGGAAATGGCGGCTTCAATCGCGGCGCGCGCCTGATCGGGATCGATCGGCAAGACGGCAGACAACAATTGACGCGTATAATCGTTGGACGGATCGGACAGCACGCTGTCGACGCTGCCTTCCTCTACGATCTTGCCGTGATACATGACAGCCACGCGGTCCGAGAGTTCGCTCACCACGCCGATATTGTGGGTGACGATCAGATAGGAAAGTCCGAATTCTGCCCGCAGCGATTTCAAGAGATCGAGGATCTGCGACTGCACCGAAACGTCCAGCGCAGAGGTCGGCTCATCACAGACGAGGATTTTAGGCCTGTTGATCAGTGCCCTTGCGATCGCAACGCGCTGTCGCTGGCCGCCGGAAAGCTCGTGCGGAAAGCGCTCTGCGAAGGACAACGGCAGATCGACGTGACGCAGAAGTTCCTCGACCCGCGAGCGGATTTCGTCGCGCGACGGCGAGGATGATGCGCGAAGCGGCATGGAGATCACGTCATGCAAGCGCTTTCTCGGATTGAGCGATGCATAAGGATCCTGGAAAACCGGCTGAACGATACGCGCAAGTTCGAGACGGGAATAGGTGGAGATGTCGCGACCGAAAACCTGAACGTCACCCCGTGTGGGAGCGAGTAGGCCGAGCATCATACGCGACAGTGTCGTCTTGCCCGACCCGGATTCACCGACGAGCGCAAGCGATTCACCCTCATAGAGCCGCAGGCTCACGGTATCGACGGCAGTAAAAGGCAATTTCTTGCCCTTCACCGGAAATTCCCGTGTGACGGCTGCCGCCTCAAGAGCAATGGTGCGTGGTGCGCCCGAAGACTTAAACGGTGAGGAATTAGACATGGGCCGCCTCTGCGGAATGTGTCGTTGCATGGACGGATGACCGGTTTCCAAGCGCCTTGACCTTGGGGACGGCGGCAATCAGCGCGCGCGTGTAATCCATCTGGGGCGACAGCAGGATCTGGGCGACATCGCCGGTTTCAATGATCTGGCCGGATTTCATCACCGCCACGCGGTCCGCGATACCGGCGACCACGCCCAGATCATGGGTGATGAAGAGAATGGAGATCCCGAATTCGCGCTGAATCTTGCGCAACAGCGCCAGAACCTGGACCTGCATCGTGACGTCGAGGGCAGTCGTCGGTTCGTCGGCAATCAGCAGCGACGGTTCGCACATCAGCGCCATGGCGATCATGGCACGCTGGCGCAGGCCGCCGGACAGTTCGTGCGGGTATTGCGACAAACGGCTTTCGGGCTGCGTCACACCGACCTTGACCAGCAGATCGAGCGCCTTTTCGCGGGCCTTTCGGCCATCTCTCGCGATGTGGCGCAGATATACTTCCTCGAGCTGGCGGCCGATCGTCATCGTCGGGTTGAACGCCATCATCGGGTCCTGAAAGATAACGCCGATAGCGCGACCGCGCAGATCCTGCAGACGGCGTTCGCCAAGAGCGGAAATCTCCTTGCCATCGAATACCGCGGCGGAGACGCGACGCGTCGCCTTCGGCGGCAGCAGTCCGATGATCGACAGCGCGGTCAGCGATTTGCCGGAGCCGGATTCCCCCACAAGGCAAAGTGTCTTACCCTTCTCTATCGAGAACGACACGCCGCGCACGGCATTGAGAATGCGTCCTTCATCGGAATGTCGATTTCAAGATCACTAATTTCGAGGATGTTTTGCACAAGCGTTCCGAAGAGAGATTGGAATGCGCTCAGTCATTGCAGATTGACGGCATTAGAACTAATACAAAAGAAAGATATCGACATAAGTTATGGGTTATGAACCTCAGCTTTCGCCAATTGGAGACCTTTCGTCTCTTCGCCAGGACCCAGAGCGTGACAGAAACGGCACGGCTCTTGCGGATCTCGCAGCCCGCCGTGAGCCAGACATTGAAGGACCTCGAGGCGCAATTCGGTTTTGCGCTCTTTGTGCGCTCCAATGGGCGTACGCGCCTGACAACGGAGGCGAGCAGCGTGCTGCCGGACGTGGAGCGGATGTTCGCTCAGATGGCATCATTGAAGGGCAAGGCTGCGGAATTACGCGACACGCAGGCGGGATCGCTTTCGATCGCGTCCGTTCCGTCATTCACCGGTGATCTTCTACCCAAGGCCTTGCGAGCTTTCCGGCAGGACGCCCCAATGTCGCGATGCGGCTCGAAGTCCACAGCGCATCCGACGTGGTTCGTCAGGTCAGACAGGAATATTGCGATGTCGGTTTTGCCTTCCTGCCCTTCGACGAGGCCGGCGTGGCGATCCAGCCGATCATGCGCATGTCGATGATCTGTCTGGTGCCGAAGGAACACCCGCTTTCTCAGAAGAGCGTGATTACGGCCGCCGACCTTTCCGGCGAAACGATCATCGCCCACGGCGCTCAGACAACGCCGGGATTTCTGCTTCGCGAAGGTTTGCGTTCCGATGTCAGCCAGTTCCAGATGCTGACGACCAACCAGTCGATGGCGTCGATCCATCTGGTCCAATACGGGCTCGGAATTGCTTTCACCCACCCGCTCATCCTGCCTTTCGACCATCGCGATGCGGTCGTCGCCATCCCCTATGAGCAGAAAGTGCCTCTGACATTCGCGCTGGTCTATTCGAGAAACAGGCCCGTACCACGACTGCTGGTGCGCTTCGAGGCCGTCCTGCGAAAGATCATCACCGCCCATTGCTGGGATATGCAGGCTCAGGGGTTTGATTTCGAGACGCTGATTTGAAGCAATATTCGCCCGTCACTTAAGCTCTTGATGGTATCCGAACCTGCGACTCTGCTATTTCGTTAGTCTAGTTGCAGGCCTCATTGTCACACTCAACTCCGGCTTCTGCCCTCCACGCCATGTTGCTCGATTGCATCCCGTTACTATCCGGTTCGTGCCACTGGCCGACACGGAGCGCCAAGCGTCTGAAACTAGCAATTGAATATTGTTAGTCCGAATAGCGCACAGAAAACACCAAGGCGATGGCCTGAGCACCATCTGTCATTCCAGCCATGCATTGAAACGCCGTTCGCCTTCGGGGCTGAAACTGATGACCCGTGAACCCGGCAACCGCCTCGCCCAGGGCAGAGCAAGGATCCGATCCAGCACAGCTTTACCGATCCGTCCCGCCAGATGATGCCGGCGGTGGCTCCAGTCCAGACAGGAACGGCAAAGAGGCGATTGCTCTTGGGCAAGTCCGACACATTCAGGTCGATGGTCTCGAGCTTTTCACGCCCATGATCCGTGAGTGTCAGATCAGCATCCAGCCAACGATCTTCAACCATGCGATCAAAGAGTCGAACGCCCATCTCGCCCGCAAGGTGGTCATAGCAGATGCGGGCCTTGCGCAATGCCGGATCGCTTGGGCCAGACCGCAAGGGCGGTGCAATATCGCTCGAAAAGACCATCAAAGCTTCAAGCAAGCCCGCCACATGCGAGCCGGCAAGACGGAAATAGCGATGGCGGCCCTGCGCCTCGACAGTCAGAACCTCACCATCGACGAGCTTTGCCAGATGGCTGCTGGCAGTCTGTTTTGTGATGCCGCCGGCCCCGGCCAATTCGGTTGCCGTCAGGGCGCGCCCGTCCATCAGTGCGATCAGCATGGCACTACGGGCAGGATCGGCTACGAGGGCAGCCACGCGGGCGATATCAGGACCTTCACTCATAGTTCGATCCTAATCGAACCATTGGCCTTCTCCAATCTGATTAGAAGGGCAGACAAAGGAAGGCCACAACATGAATACCTGCGTGATTCCCTATGACATCGATCCCAACTGCCGCGAGATATTCGAGCAGTATGCGCGCAACTGGGGCGAATGCATCCCCAGATGCGGGGCCGACCTGATCGGATATTTTGCCCTGCATGAGGGATTTACATCGACGGCCTACAGCATTTACTCGCTTCCGTCTCTCGCGTCCTACGAAACGTATCGGGCGCAATTGGCTGCCGACCCATTGGGACAGAAGAACTACCAGTCGCCCGGCGCGAAGGTTTCATTCGACGAGAAGGCCGCCTGCTCGTCACGCTGGCTTCGGCACCACACGGGAGGCATTCATGATTGCCGTCATCTTCGAAGCGTGGGTTCCTGGTGAAGCACAGGCGGAATATATGGATCTTGCCGCCGAACTCAGGCCGCATCTCGTCGACCTTGATGGCTTCATATCGATCGAGCGGTTTCAAAGCTTGTCGACCCCCGGCAAGGTCTTGTCCCTGTCATTCTGGCACGACGAGGCGGCGGTCGCCAGATGGCGGAACCTGCCTGAGCATCGACGCGTCCAGACCGCCGGCCGCAATCACGTCTTCGCCGACTATCATTTGCGTATCGCAGCCGTGACACGCGACTACAGCATGACCTCCCGCGATCAAGCACCAACCGACAGCAAGGCAACGCACCCTGTCATTTCAGAGGATACCGACCACGATGTTTGACCTCGAATTCCACTTCGAGAACCAACCGGGAGAACTTGCAAGGCTCGGCAAGGCAATGGGAGAGGCGGACATATCCTTCGAAGGCGGCGGGGTGTTCAGCTTTGGCGGCCGTGCGGTCGCACATTTTCTGTTTCGTGATGGCGAGGCAGCAAGACTGGCTGCCCATGCAGCAGGCATTACTGTTCATGCGGTGAAACGACCGCTTATTCGCAAGCTCAAGCAGGGCACGCCAGGCCAGTTAGGGGCGATTTCGCACGCTCTCACCGAAGCAGGCGTCAACATCCTGGTCCAGTATTCCGATCATCACAACCGGCTCGTCCTGCTTTGCGACCAGGACGAGACCGCGCGAAACGCGACGCTTGACTGGGCTACCGAGGATTGGCGCCTTGTCGAAGTCATCTCGGCAGTTTGGCAAAACCCTTGGCCAGGATCGGTCCGGTCGGCCGCCCGGTCGGAGAACCGCCTGCCCGCTCCAGCGTGATTTCGTAAAGCTGCGCATCGTGCGGGCGCGGAAGGGCCGAGCCGCTCAATCTCGTTGAATGCGTATCCTCAAGAAGCCCGAGCGACATTGGTCCCATCTCGCGGGACGGCAGGGTCCATACCTGTATCGTCTTGCCGGCCGGAACGGTAAAGTCCGCAAGCAGGCGGATCGTTGCCGTGTCGTTTCCGAAATCTTCGACCACAGCCTGAACCTCACCGGCCTCGTTCAAAAGCACGGCGACGACAACCGGCTCGACTTTGCGTGTGAGGTTCCAGGCAAGGCCGAAAGCGAGGATGAGCGACGCAGCCATCGCAGAGATTGCCGTCACCCTCCACCCCGAGCGCCTATTGTCGTTGCCGGCGACCGCGGCCAGCGGAGACTGGGCCTCGGGCTGGGGCGGAGCTTGAGGGGGCGCCACCGAGCGGCCGACCTGTTCGGGCAGCCGTGCGGCTATGGCCTCCCAGAAAAGCGACGGAACCTCTGTCGGCGCAATGCCGGTATCAAGCGGTAAAAACCGGTCGCGCGCTCGCGCGACCGCGCCGGCCAGTTCCGGATCATCTCCCATGGCCCCCTCAACCCTGCTCGCCTCCGCCTCTTCCAGAAGGCCCAGGACGTATTCATCGGCAATAGCGGCGTAGTCCTCACGTGCGATCGTCATGCCATGCACTCCCGCAGGATTGCGAGCCCTCGGCGTATCCACGACTTCGCCGTGCCGAGCGGAAGCTTCAGCCGTCCGGCGATCTCGCCATGCGTGTAACCACCCACATAAGCCATCAGGATGCCGCGACGTCTGATGTCGTCCAGCCGGCCAAGGCATTCCTTCAATCGACTGGCTCTGTCCAGCTGGTTGAAGGCAGCCTGGATCTGCTCCAGCTGTTCATGATCCTGAAGCGTCTGCAACTTCTCCTCGCCGACAAGATCTTCGCGCTTCCCATCCCTCAGCATGTTGAGCGCCCGGTTACGAACGATAGCGTAGATCCAGCCCCGCGCCGATCCCCGGTCAGGCGAATATTGATGCGCATGCGTCCAGATCCGGATGAATGCTTCCTGCACCACCTCCTCGGCCAGATCCCGCCGTTTGACGATGCGCTGCGCCACAGCCAGCAGCCGGCCGGCCTCACTATCGAAAATCCTGCGTAGTCCGCTCCGGTCGCCTCTGGCGCAAGCAAAAAGTGCCTCGTCGAAATTCGTCGATTGGTCTGATCCCGAGGCCACGCCGACACTCTCCCGCAATAGTCGCATATTTCAAACGCTCTCCCTGGTGTTGTAGCGGCGAACGCGCGCCCGTCCAGTCCTTAAAAAGAGTTGGCACAACCATGCGAAGCCACGTCTGAAAGACACGTAGAACGTCGAAATGGATGCAGAGGCCGATTTATTTTTCGACGCTGCATCCAAACACACGGCGTCGCGTGTCTCCAAACCGGGAGCTTTTCAAAGGCCGCGTGCCGGATCGCTCTCTTTGATTTTGGAAACACCAAGGGAGAAAGTCATGACCATCGCCCGCACCGCTCTCGTTGCTTCGACCATGCTTGCAGCCTCGGCTGCTGTTGCCACCGCGGCTCCTGTCCTCGGCCTGACAGGCGACAAGACGCTCGTGATGTTCGATACGGAAAAACCTGCCGTTACCAGGATGATGGATATTACCGGCGTCGACAAGCTTGTCGGCATCGATTATCGGCCCGGAACCAAGACCGTGATCGGCGTGACGCCGGACCACACCATCGTCTCGATCAATCTGGAGACGGGCGCCGCCACGCAGGTCGCCAAGATGGATAAGACGCTGACAATGACGCAAGCGCCTGTCGTGGTCGATTTCAATCCGATGGCTGATCGCCTGCGCTTCATGACCGGCACGACCAACCACCGGGTCCACCCGGATACCGGCGCCGTCACTGTCGATGGCACGCTCGCCTTCGAGGAAGGCGACATGCACAAGGGCGAGGTCCCGAACATCGTTTCAGCCGCCTATACCAATTCGGTCGGCAAGCCGGACAAGACCGCCATGTACAATATCGACGCCACGATCGGCGCCCTCGTTCAGCAGACCAAGCCGAATGACGGGACACTGAAGGCAATCGGCAAGCTTGGCCTCACGAGTAAGCCTGCTGCCTACGCCTTCGATATCCACGGCATGGAAGGCGGCAAGAACACCGCCTATCTGGCCGCAAGCAAGACGCTCTATACCGTCAACCTGGATACGGGTGCCGCGACAGAGATCGGCCCGATCACCGGCGTCGATAACGAGATCCGCGATATCGCTGTCCTGCAGACCATGTAGTCTATCGCCCTCATTGCGAAGCTTGAAAGCCGGCCAACATGGCCGGCTTTCTCGTCGTGTCGGAGTGGTTTGCCTCACATCTTGGGCAACAGCACCTTGTCGATGACGTGGATGACGCCGTTCGATTGCTTGACGTCTGCAATCGTGACATGCGCCACGCCGCCATTTTCGTCGGTCAGCGTGATCTTGCCTTTGCTGACCTTGGCCTTGAGGATGCAGCCACCGACGGTCTTGACGTCATGTGTGCCCATGTCGTCCTTGACCATCTTCTTGATCGTCATCGACATGGCATCGGCGGCCACGACATGGCAGGTCAGGATCTTGGTGAGCTGCGCCTTGTTCTCCGGCTTCAGGAGGTTGTCGACGGTGCCCTTCGGCAGCTTGGCAAAGGCTTCGTTGGTCGGAGCAAAGACGGTGAACGGCCCTTTGCCCTCAAGCGTTTGGACCAGGCCGGCGGCCTTGACCGCTGCGACCAGCGTCGTGTGGTCCTTCGAATTGACGGCATTTTCGACGATGTTTTTCGTTTCATACATCGGCGCACCACCAACCTTCGGGTTGGCGGCAAAGGCACCGGCTGCGGAAACCGACAGGGCAGCGGCCAGGGCAAATGTGCGGATGACGGACTTGCGCATTGGATGTTCCTCTTCCTCTAATCGCCCCGGCGCGGATACGCACCTCCCAAGGCGTCTTTCACCCCTCGACCGAGGGGACAGGATAAGGGACGAAGGCCGACGACAAAAAGTTTCATTCAGGCACCGACGACGCGAAATTTTCAGATAACATATTGTTTTAACTAGGCATTATGTTCGCGTCTCCCGCTCCTCAGACAGCTTTTTGGGCAGTGGCCATGTGATGACTCCGGCCGCGAACAGGGCGAGCCAGACGAGAAACGGCTGCAGCGGCAGGCGGACGAGATGATAGGCCCATTGCAGCGACGTGCCGGAACCGCCCGCCAGACTGTCGATCGCATGCTTGATGTTTGCCGGATAGACGCAGATCGCATAAGCCGCCAGTGCAATGCCGGCAGATCTGCGCAGGTGAGGAACCCACAGGCCGATCGCTCCGAGGATCTCGCAGACACCCGTCAGAAGGATCACGTCACCAGGCCACGGCACCCATTCCGGCGTTATGCTGAGAAAGGGCCCGGCAGCGCCAGATGCAAAATGCCGGCGGCGGCATAAAGCAAGCTCAGAGCGACCGCGCTCCGCCTGCGAGATATCGCTATGTCCACCATCGGAGCTAGAGCCGCCGCGTCACGCCGCTGGCAACAATCGGGCCCGTCGCAGTCCTGTCGGGGAACCGCCGAAAGGCTCAAGGCTGACGGCGAGCGTCGCGCCATCGCTGATCGTATCGCGAAGCTCGTCCGGGATGATGATCTCCCCGTTGGACCCGGCTTGGAAGACGCCGAGCGAGCGAGGATTTCCGTTCCCCGGCACGAGCCATAGCTGCAGTGACTTCTCCCGAGACCTGCCTGCGGCTACCGGAGTAATTCGAAGCTTTCCATCGGCGGCATCGAAAGACGCAAGTAGGCTCACCGCGCTATTCGGCGCAGATAAGTCGGCAACGAGCTTATCGCCGTCTCGGATTGACGGCCAGAGCCCTGAGGCGAAGAACAAGGAGCCGACCAGAGCAATTGCCAGGGCTCCAGACAGGCAGCGCCAGAAACCGACCGTGTTGATCAGACCCGCTTTGAGCGGCCCAGCCTGCGTGCCGAACAGGCGCTTCTCGATCTCACCGTAAACCGCCGGGCGGGGCGCGATCTCCTGGTAGTCCTCGTTGAAGGAGGACATGTCGGATTGCCAGCGCTCGACGAGCCGGGAGAAGGCTTCATCTTCCACCATGCGTCGCTCGACCATATGTCGGGCATCGATCGATAGAACCCCCATGACATATTCGCCGGCCAGAATCTCATCCTTCGGGCGGCCGCTCGGACTGCGATCGTCGCGGGTCATCGTTGCATACACTCCCTCAGCTTCAAGAGGCTGCGCCTCAGCCATGTCCTGACGGTATTGAGCGGCACCTGCAGCTCGTCGGCGAGCTCGGCATAGCTTAATCCATCGACATAGGCACTTCGCACCGCCTTCGAATGGCTGGGTTCGAGCTCAAGCAGGCACCTGTCGATCCGCCGCCCCTCGTCCGCCATCAATGTCTGCTGTTCTGGTGTCGCGATCGTGTCGTCGGCGATCTCATAGGCCTGATCCAGATCGTCTGCGACCGGCTTGCGGGCACGAATGATATCGATCGCATGGTTGCGGGCGATCGCCGAAAGCCAGGTGGATGGTGCGCCCGCACCAATGGCGAAACTTTTGGCCCGCTGCCAGATTTTGATATAGATTTCCTGAAGCGCTTCTTCAGCGTCGGTCCGGTCACGCAAAATGCGCAGGCAGATGGCGAAGACCCTCGGGCTGGTCTCCTTATAGAGGAGAGAGAACGCTGCCCGGTCACCCATCGCAACACGATTGATCAATGCCGCGATATCGCTGGTCTGCATTCGGGAAACCCTCGCCAATCTGATGAAATAGAGAGCGCGGTGAGTAAAAGACAAGAAGCAGCGTGAGCGCATCCTCAGGGCCGGCTGATAGGCCATCGGAGCTTTCGTCAGGACATCGTGCGGCATGCCTTAGCCCTGCTCGCGCGAAATCAGTTTACGCGACCGACAGATCCTGTCGGCCTGCAATCTCGCACCAGCTTCCATGTCGATTTATCCGTCGCGGCCAGGGTCACGAAGTCCGGCATATGCTCGAGTGTCGCGACCAGCAGCTCCAACCCAGTGATGCTGGTCAGAACAGGGACGAGATCGGGTGACAGATCCTCGGCCAAATCGAGACAGAACCCCTGGATGACCCCGAGCTCGATCGTCTCCCTCGAGGTCTGGTCGATTGCCATGGAAAGCACCCGGGCGGTGAGTTCGTCAAATGTCAGTACATCGGTCATCATAGAGCCTCCGCTCAGTCCCGTATCTGGGGCCACAACAGGCTATACGTGTCGACGCGACGGAAAGTTTCAGCCAACGATATTCGGATGCGGTGTTCGATGCCCAACAGTGTTGGCCGATGCCACGGCTCTTCCGGCACATGCCGGCGGTGAGTCAGGCAACAGAACGACCGGTCAATGGATGGCACGGGATATGACAGTTCCTTAAGGCGGCTCAGATGCGCCGATAAGGTCGGCAGGACCAAGCTGCCTATGACGAACGCATAGATTTCGCCAGGGCCTGTGCTTGGGTTGCTTACTCTCCGGCATACTCGGCGCCCTGACCTTGTCGGTTGTAGAGTGAGAGGGCTGATAGCGTCAGCTTAGAGGCTTAGCCGCATCTCTAAGGCGTCTGCGATCCGTGTCGATGTGGAGAACAGCATCGGCGCGAGCCAACGCATCCTTCGAATGCCGGCGCGCATTCTCCGCATACTCGCCGCCGAGACCGGCCAACATCACAAGCGTCTTCTGCAGCCGCAGTCCGACCTCAATTAGGCCTGCACCATCCCTGGCGATCGGACCGAACAGGTCATCGAATAGATCGGCGACCGCGACTTGAGCGACTTGCAGGCGCGGATAGGGCACGCTGTCGTCTTCGGCTTTGGTATTATGCCATGCAGCGAGGATGCGAAGCGCCCGAGTTGTCACATCGATCGCAGTGCCGGGATCATTGACGGCCGGAGATAGCGCGCGAGAGGCAATCTCGGCAAGAACTACGGCACCGAAGCGCGGATCTTGATCGAAGGACCTGATATCACCGACCGTCAGGCAGCCTTCCATCCTACCGATGAGATCTTCATCGAATTGACCGCGGACCCAGGCAATCGGGTTTCCGGGCGCCACCAGTTTTCCGGGAATGGCCGTAAGGATGACCTCGACCGCGGCCTCTTCTGCGAGAGCGTGCAGGCGCCGGTGTCGACATGTTGGACGTAGCCGATACGGTCGGTGAAGATCGGCGATGCACCGACGACAAGAGTTTCAAACTCGGCGGGTAGCGGGCGCCCACCGAGGTTCGGCACCTCCTGCCAAGCGCGAACGGCCGCAAGCGTCGCCTCCTCCACTTGCCGCGTGGTTTCGGTCACCCGCCCAAGGCGGGAAAGGTGGTCGATCCATCGCAGCAGAGTAACCACGATCAAGACGATGACGGCAATCGTCACAATGAACAGAACCACCCGACCCTGGGCCCCGTAAACGCCGGTCGTTAGAGCGATAATGCCGACCAGACTGAAGAGGAATGAGCCCACGAAGGTTGCAAGCACGTTCTGCGTCGTGCTGTCCTCCATCACGAGGCGCGTTGCACGCGGCGTCACGCTGCTGGTCGCCGCCGAATAAGCCGAGACCATCGTGCTGAGAGAAAACGTCGTGACCGTCAGCATGCTTGAGGCAATTATGCCGAGAATATTGTCGACGGAGTCGGCACCGATATTGGTCGAGAGACTGGCCGGGAAGTATGGCGAAGCATGATCGACACCAGAGCCGTCGCCACGGCCGCGACTGAAAACAATGTCGCGCGAAACCAGATCCGCCGCGCCACGACGGAAACCAGCCATACCCATTTTGAACTCATGCCTAACCCCAGCCTGGTATAGATCGGGGCAGATAGGCGGATGACACGAGAAAACAACTGTCTCGGCATTAAAAGAGCGGACCAAGATAAAGGCTTCTTTACTCGGCATCGTCGTTATCGGCTGTGATGAAATTCCGAGACGCCGTCCAAAATGTGGTCGCTTCATCCGGGTCGGATATTGCCGGTCTACTGCGCCTTTTCCATCGCTCGCTGGAGCCGATCATCGATCGCGTCGGCCAGTCGCGCACGATCGTCTGCCGGAAGGCCAAGGGCGAATGCGACAGCCCGCTTCTCTATACCCTCCCGCACGGAAAAATCGGCAACCCGCGCGTCCTGTAAAGCATCGAGCACGGCCGCCTCATCAACTTGTGGTGCCTTGAGCAAGGCGGCGGCCCGGGCCTTGGCCTCTCGGCTCTTCGTGATCGTCTCCACAAGCCCAGCCCGAACCTCCCGGATCGCCGCGCGGAACGCCTTTCCGTCCTCCGCGGGCAGTTCAGCTCCCGCGACACGGAGCGATCCAGCCGCAATCATGCGGTGCCCGAACCGTTGCCATGACAGATTTCCGACGATAGCCCCAATCAGGAACAGGTTGACGATGATCGAGACAGTGAGTGCGAGAGGGGGTTTGTTCATGTGTCAGTTGTCCCCATCATCGACATCGCCGAAAACCGTGCTGCTGTAAGATTGGGGTGCTTGCGAGAACAGCACGGTCGCCATCGCTCCTGTGGCCACACCGGACAGGGCGGCCGCTATTCCGATGCTTGCCCACCAGATTTTCATTTTGCGTATGAACTGCTGCCCGGACGCAGTTGCGATGCCGCTGATCTGCCTTTCAAGGTCGTGAGGAATAGCGGGGACCGACCACGCGGATAACGTGATATCGAGCGCCTTCTCCCCAGCGATAATATCGCGGGCTTCAGGCAGGCGGGCAGTCAGTTGAGCGGCCTGCCTGATCTCCTGCGGCCAGCAATCGATATTGGCACCGTAGCATTCGGCGAAATGGCGGAAGCGTTCGATATCGAGGCCGTCATACATCGTCATGCTCCTGCTTTGAAAATTGCTGTTTCAAATGTCTGCGGCCACGCGAAAGAAGCGATTCCAGCGCCTCGATGCTGACTTCGAGGATGGTCGCTGCCTCATTGGATGAAAGCTCTTGGTAATGCACGAGGATAATCGCCTCTCTTTGACGATCAGGGAGGCCCTGAATCGCAACCGCTACCTGCTCCGAACGCTCGGCGTCAATCAGCGATGCCTCCGCTCCGGAGGCCGGATCTGCCCGTTCGGGAAGCTCCGGCATCGCAATTTCCTTTCGTCGCCGCAACGTGTCGCGGCACAAATTGAGCGCCACCGTGTGGAGCCATGTATCAAGCCTCGCGCTTCCTGCTTTCCATTTCGGCGCCGTGCGGACCGCGCGGATCATCGTCTCCTGCACGATATCCTCTGCGGCCGCCTGATCATGCAGTACACGGCACGCGAGCGACCATATTCGCGGAGTTGAGGTTGAAACCAGTTGGCGCACCGCGCCGGCATCTCCAGCTGCGATGCGCCGCATCAAGGTAAGGTCCGGATCGATCTCACGCACAAGCGATCGCTTTCCGACGATACGCTTTTTCAACCGTTTGTCGGTTTGTCGACCTGCTTTTGTCCAGCCGCACGCTCGCTAACGGACAGCGCGCCATTCCCATCTTTATCGAGCCTCTTGAACCGACGATCGAGCATCGCCGTAAGTTCACCGGCATCAACCGATCCTTCGTGATTTGCGTCCATGCGGTCGAAACGTTTCCCCAGTTTGGTGGGGTCTCCGGCCGGCCGCGCCGCAATAAATTCGTCCCGGCTGACGAGATGATTGTTGTCCTTGTCAGCCTTGAAGAACACCGCTTGCTGACGGGTTTCGAACTGCGCACGGGTTACTTCCTTTGATCCATTACCGTCTGCCGCCAAGGCCCCATGGCCTGCGATGAGCAGAAGGGCCGCGGCAGATCCAGTCCTCAACCCGGCAACGCGGATAAGGTTCAATCGCTTCATCATCGAAATTTCCTCAGTCGTGATCCTCTTGCTGTCCGGCCACGAGACCAGACAGCAGATGTGATGGCAGTATGCTTAGCGATAGCGCCAGCCGCCTTGGTGCCAATACCGGTGAGCCCAGTAGCGATGACCATCCCAGTAACCGCGACCGGCGTAAAAGATACCAACCTTGGGAAGACCCGGTCGGACGACGACAGCTGGGCGGTTCGGGCGGCAGTATCCGGCCGGGCCGCGATGGAAACCGACACCACATCCCTGGCGCGCCTCAGCCGGCGCAACTGAGACGGCAGCAGAGACTGCGAGACCCGCCAGGGCCAACGAAATAAACTTCTTCATGGGTATCCTCACTTTCGCATAGCCCGACGCTCTTACGATCGGGCATATCCGTTACACGGCAGCCACCGCCGTTTCCGTCGCGTCAACTGAGGATTTTTTCCGAGAAGGATGGGCGAGCGCCCATTCGTTTAGTCAGGGGGCTTTGAGCGGTATCGAACTGTTGACCTAATGGCTAGGCAATAAGCGGGCTGAAAACGATCACTTGAGATGAACTCGGCTTAGCTACTCGCCGCATATCCTCTGCGAGAGCTGATCTCCTCTTGAATGAGGCTTGCCGTAAAAAATTCGTGACGACAATTCGGCATCCAATATTGTAGCGCTCTTTATCCGATCGAATCGTCTCTCGAATATTCGGCGTGCAGCTGGCAGGCCAGACTTAGCAAGGTGAAATCGGAAGCGTCCGCGATACGGCGGCCGGTCAGGGCCTCAACCCTGGCAAGCCGCTGATATAGCGTGTTGATGTGAATGTTGAGAGCCTGAGATGTGCGGGTGGCCGACTTACCCTCCCCCACGTAAGCCGAAATCGTGTCGAGCAGCCCACGATGTTTTTCATCCGCAAGGAGCGGATCGAGTGTCTGACGAATGAAGCCGAGAACGTCAGCACGATCGCGGCCCTTGAGAAGCATTTCAAATCCTATGTCTCGATAGAGCAAAACACCCGGCCGCCCGCGGCGTAACAACACGTCGGCCGCCTGATTGGCGCATACAAGGGTATCGTTTTGGCGCAAGATGTCTTCATGCACGTCTCCAGCCCCAACATAGAGGCCTTCCGCTTTTGCCACCTCGGATAGCGCCAGTATGTTGCGCTCAAGCGCTCCCGAGGTCGCCGCAGAAGCGAGTATGACAATATGGTCATCCTGATGGTAAAGCAGCACATTGGACAGGGACATACCCCTCTGGATGTCCGATTGCGACTTGTGCAGCGAAAGGTGAGAGTTGCCTGAAACCTCGCCCTTGGGGCTTTTTGCGACAAACACCTGAGTGAAGCGATCAAGCCGAAAGCCGTCACTGCCCCTGCGGTAATTAACGGCGCTTCCAGCAAGCAGAGCGTCGAAATAGGCTTGCTTCTTTGCATTGAGCAGGTCGATGCGCGAGATGTCGCGGACGAAATCCAATGCGACGAAAGCAGCCAGTGTACCGAACAGCGTGCGATGGAAGCCAAAATCTTCCGACATGCGGAAATGGAAATGGCCGACGGGCGCATCGGCCACCTCCACGACCTGAGCGAGAATATCGCCGTCCTCAACCCAGCCAACAGACTGATACCCGGTCCCAAGCACGTTTTCGAAGCGGAAATCAATTTTGTAGAGCTCTGACACCGCGTGCAACTGTTTGCGCAGATCGCTGTTGGCCGAGAAAATTCGCAGGAACGTCTCATGAAGCTCTACAGCCCGGTCGAGTTCCGCATTTTTTCGCGCAAGATCATTCCGCATCTGTTCGAGCCGATGCGATGTGGCAACCGCATTGCGGTAGGCCAACGATCGTTGATAGGCGATGGCGATCTGCGCTGCGAGAGTTTCCAGAACCGTCTGGTCGAAGGTCGAGAAGGCGCCATCGACCGAAAAACACAGTGTGGTCAACGTTCCTAGCCGCCGCCCTTCCGCCATGACGGGAACGCAAAGCAACGCATTGGCGATCTGCGATGGTTCCATGAACGATTGGCTTTCAGGACGCATGATCCGGTGGGCATCGATAATATTTTGCCGGCCGTTGTGGATCGCAGGCCGCCCAGTCGAAAATACCTCCCCAGATACGGACTCATTGGGCTGAAGCCGATAGTCGGTATAGTCTCCCGACAGCCCCTCATGCGAGACGGGAACAAGAAAGCCGGTCTGTTCGTCGAACAGTCGGAAAACACCAGCGTCGCAGTGGGGCAGGACATTCATCACCTTGCGCAGGACGTTATGAACGATTTCCTTGTCATCGAGAGAGTTGATGACATCCGCATTCACCGATCCAAGCATCTTGAGCGTTCGCGCCTGGAGCTCCACCACAAGCTCCTGAATGGCCAGCACAATTTGCGAGGATAGCTTTTCCGCATCATCGCTGCGGATCGAGAACTCGGTGCGCCTGGCGGTAAAATGCGAATGGTCGACAACCAGTCGCATTTCGCCTGCGGCGACATCGCGGACATGCGTCACGGAGGCCGACGTCCCGACGGGCTCGACCATTGCATCTTTCAGATGGACCTTCCTTTGATGCACGAGGTCACGAAGGAGTGGATGCGAGAGAAGATCGATTTTCATGACATATCTTATATTCGGATCTACATATAATTCCTATCGTTGATGTAACACTCAACATAGCGTTTTGTGCCAGCGGTGCGACAACAGAAAAAATCTCAAAAAAGGGGAACCACTGAGATGTTTTCGAAGATGCAACGTCGTCACGTCATAATAGGCATGCTGTTCATATGCTGGGTTGTCGGCTTCATCGACAAGACCGCAATCAACATTGCGATCATTCCGATCAGCGAGGAGTTTGGACTGGGGCCGGATCATCAGGGCATGATAATCAGCGCCTTTTTCCTTGCCTATTCCATGACACAGTTGATCGGTGGCTATCTGGTTGATCGCTTCGGCGCCCGCTGGGTGCTAAGCTCGGCCGTTGCAGTATGGTCGCTCGGCACTGCCGTTTCCGGGGCGGTCACCAGTGCTGTCGGGCTCGCCGCCGCCCGCGCGGTCACCGGTGCTGGCGAAGCAGTCTTCCCCGCCGGCGGCTCCGTCGCGATCACCGAGCATTTCGAAAAATCGCAGATGGCACGCGCAAAATCCGTGCTACAGTCGGGCGCTTCCGTCGGCTTCGCGGTCGGATCGCTGATTATAACCGCGTTGATCGCTGCGCATAGCTGGCAGGTGATGTTCTTTGTTCTCGCCGCCGCCGGCCTTGTTCTCTCGATCGCTCTTTACGTCGTCATGAAGCCGGCAACAGATACGCTGGTCACAAAGGAAAAGGTCGAAAAGGTTTCCGAAAAGAAGCGTATCGGCGCGCTCCTAAAGAACACGCTCACCTGGAAGATCACCCTCGTCTACTTCTTCACCAACATCGTCTTCTGGGGCCTACAGTCCTGGCTGCCGTCCTACTGGGTCAAGGTGAAGGGCATGAGCATGGTCGAAATGGGTGCCTACTCGATGATCCCGCCGACGCTCGGCTTCATCTCCTTCCTGACCTGCGGCTGGCTGCTCGACCGTTTCTTTCACCAGAAGGAAAAGTACCTCATTTGCATCGGCTCGGCGGTTTCAGCCATCTTCATCTACCTGATGGCAAATGAGGAATCGATCCCGCTTGCCTTCGCCTATCTGTCGGTCTCGAACGTGTTCCTGAATGCAATCTCGATCAGCGTCTTCGTCAGCATCATGAAGCATTTCCCGCAGAACACCGTGGGCACCGCAACCGGCCTGATTAACTCGCTGGCCCAGCTTGGATCATTTGCCTCTCCCATGCTGATCGGCGCCGTGCTGTCGGCGACCAATCAGAACTATGGAATCGCATTCTCGGTCATCGTTGCCTGCGCAGTCGTTGTCTGCGCCATCGCCACCACATTTCCCGCCGTCCACGGCAAGACGTCTGTCGAACAGACCGCCTGAAGGAAGACAATGACCTATCTCGATATCATCGAACGCACTGTTGCAGAACACTCGGACAATCTGAAATCGGTAGCCGATACAATCTGGTCATTCGCCGAGATCCGTTATGAAGAAACCCAGTCGGCTGCTCTTTTGGCCGACGAGCTCGACAAGGCTGGCTTTTCGGTCACCCGCCAAGCCGGCAATATCGAAACCGCCTTTGTGGCGAGTTACGGCGAGGGAAATCCCGTCGTCGCCATCCTGGGCGAATTCGATGCCCTGACAGGGCTTAGCCAACAGGGCGGCGCAACCCGTTATGACCCCATAGTCAAGGGTGGAAACGGCCATGGCTGTGGCCACAATCTTTTAGGCACAGGTGCGCTGGCCGCTATTTTGGCGCTCAAGGCCTGCAAGGACGAGCTCGGTCTTAAGGGCACGATCCGCTATTACGGCTGCCCGGCTGAGGAAGGCGGCGGCGGCAAGGCCTATATGGCCCGCGAAGGCCTTTTCTCCGATGTCGACGTCGCCTTTACCTGGCACCCATGGGACGAGAACCTCGCCTACAATGCCCGCATGCTGGCAACCAACCAACTTTACTTCACGTTCCGCGGCACCAGTGCCCATGCGGGCTTCGAGCCTCACCTCGGACGCTCCGCGCTGGATGCGGTTGAACTGACCAATGTCGGCTGCAACTATCTGCGTGAGCATATCATTCAGGATGGACGTATTCATTACGCGATTACCGACACCGGTGGCCGAGCTCCCAACGTGGTGCAGGCGCAGGCGCAGGTACTCTATAAGGTTCGCGCGCCGCGCATGGACCAGGTTCGCGAGATCACGGAACGAGTTAAGGAAGTCGCACGCGGAGCGGCCCAGATGACCGGCACCGAGCTGGAGATCACATTCGATGCTGCCTCAGCCGATCTGGTGCCTAATGTTTCGCTTGCGCGCATGATGCACCGGGAATTCGAGAAATTTGGTGCAGCCAGCTTTTCAAACAGCGAAAAGGAATTTGCCGCCAGCATCCAGAAGACCTTCTCGCCGGAAGTCCAGGCAAGGGTCGCCAAACGCGGAAAAATCCTGTCCGAAGACCTGAACGCGTTCCAGGAAGAACCAACATTCCTGCATGGCTCAACCGACGTCGGCGATGTCAGCTGGCTTGTTCCGACCGGGCAGGTCTATGTCGCAACAGAGGCCTATGGCACGCCGCCGCACACCTGGCAGATGGTCTCGCAGGGCAAGTCAAGATACGCCCACAAGGGTATGCTCCAGGCTGGCAAGGTTCTCGCGGCGTCAGCGGTACAGACACTCATGGACCCGGCAATCATTCTGGCTGCCAAAGCGGAGCACCGCGAGCAACTGGGCGGTGAAAGCTACATTCCGTTGATTCCCGCTGAAGCAACGCCACAACGCCTGCGTTAATCGAGCGACAGGGCGCCGACCCTTCCTGACGTCGCTTGGGAGTGTCTCAGCGGAGACAACTCCGCGTTCGTCAGCGCAACGATTATGGCATTGAAAAAACGGCTTTCATTTACCTCTTGATAGGAATCGAGCAGCCGTTCACCATAGATAATGGCTTTGATGAAGTTCATTAACAGGCATCAATTTATCTCAGCAATGACAGCGAGTAGCGTGTATGCCGACGTTCACCGGTACGCGTGAGCGCACCAATTTCCACGAGTTGCTGGAGGTCGCGTGTCGCTGTCGCGCGGGATGTGTTTGTGATCGAGATGTAGTTTTCTGCACTTAGGCCACCCTTGAAGCCCGCTGTGCCTTCCTTGAAGATGCGCGCGACCACCTTTCTTGCCGCTCGTTCAGTTTGGCTCGAAACCGGTCGTAGAACTTTGCTTTCTGAATGAAGAAATCTATGCGCTCAAGCGTTGTCCGTTGAGCATCCAAGATCGTCTCTGAAAAGAAAAAGATCCAATCGGTGATATCAAGCGTGCGCTGGTGCCGCTCAAGCTCGGAATAGTAGGCCTTCCGGTTCTTCTCGATCATGAATGCGAGTGAAATGAGGCTTGGTTGCCCAATGTTCTGCGCCAAGGATTTCTCAGCAAGCGCGCGCCCAATTCGACCATTACCATCCTCAAATGGATGAATGCTTTCAAAATAAAGATGACCCACTGCTGCGCGCGTTAGAGCTTGGAGCGGTGTTTGGCCATCCGGCCCGGATCGATTGAACCATGTGATGAAGGTCTCCATCTCAGCTTTTACCTGGCGAGATGGGGGAGCCTCGAAATGGATTGTAGGCTTATCTAAGCGACCTGATACGATCTGCATCGCGTCTTCATGCTTGCGGTAATCACCAATCGTCTCAATGTATCGATTTCCGGCCATCAGCATCGAATGCCAATGGAACAATTTTTCATAATCCAACGGCTTATGCCAGTTTCGATAGACATCTGCCATCATCTCCGCGATCCCACGTTCTTGGGGGCGGATCTGCCTGTCGTCAGTGTTGAGGCCGAACTGCCAGCGGAGCGAGGATTGAACACTTGCGCGATCCAAAAACTCCCCCTCGATCTCTGAGGTCTTGATCGCTTCGTCGCTCAGCAATTCAATGCGAAGTTGATTGCTGTCATCCTCATTGAAATGCCGGACGGCACCAATAACCTCGCCGGCGGACTGCAGGAATTTCTGTTCCAACGGTATCACAGTTGCTGCGTCATACCTGAAATTTGGCCATTCGGCATTCTGCCAGTTCCATTTCATGAGCTATAGCCAGCCTTTCTATAGCTCATGTTTATCACCATAAATGAGTTATTGCAAGTCCGTCTATCGCTCAACACCGCATCTGTAGCTCTCGATCCAAGCAGCAGCGATCGAAAAGTTATCAACCTAGCCTGAACATCTTTTGTTAAAGCTCACCTCATATTTCCGCTCGCCCTCGGCATTGGCGCCGAGAGAAACGGAATGAGCATGACCAAAACGACCTTTCATCACGTCATTTTCAGCGAAAGATATCTGAATTCTGCGAGCTGCGTATCGCGCCAATCGCATCCCGGCGGGTCTTGGAGAATATCCGGCCCTACCTGGTCAGTTTGATCATCTACCGAAAATCGCTACCGCTCCTGAATGGCCATATCGACTGGACGACGATTGGTCAGGCCTGTGGGCTCGAAACCGAGTTGACGGCAGAGTTGAAAAAGCAGCTTCGGCCAGGCCTCGATGCAATCATCCGGTGGCTCGGTGCTCCACCGGCAGCCGAAGGACGACGGCCACCAAAGCCGACAGCTAGCCCGCGCAAAACTGTACTCGCCAAAAAGGCTGTCGCCACATCCTCGACCAGGAAGCCGCAACGTGCGACGGCCGACGGTTCCTTTGACCGGTCTACGTCGACACCGCGTGGACCTGCACCGAAGCCGATCAGTCCTTTCCCGGAACCGCTATTCGAAGCGACAGAAGATCCGGCAAGCTTTCAGGATGCGTTGGCATATCATATGCACCGGTTCGGTGACACCTATTGGCAGCTCTACCGCGCCGTTGTTCATCTCAATGAGACCTTCGACAACAAGACGCTTCTGTCCTGGATACAGGGCGAGCGAGTGCCCCGATCAGTTGCAAGTTTCGATATCCTCCGCAGGATCGAGCGGCGCTATCGTTTGCCAGAGGGATATTTCAAAGAGAAGCTGCCGCATCAGGCACGTTCGCTTTACGGTCATGATCTCGGTGTTATTAGCCCGGCTCAGCGGCGCAGGATCTCATTGCACCTTCCGGATGACTTCAGCAGTCTGCCCTTCACCAAGCGCGAAGAGATCCTCGATTGGGTGCGCCGGGTGATCATTTCCGGATCAACGGAGTATCGTCGCTATCAGGCGGCGGCCAGCAAGCAACGATATGCGATCCGCTTTCCCGGAGTCACCTATGGAGGAAGCTCTTTGTCGCCGAGATCCCTGGCATCTGCGGTCGGCGCCAATCAGAATCTAGAGGCCGAGTTTGATGATCCTGACCTGCTCTCCGGCGTCGTCGACGCGCCGCCGCGGCTTGCCATGGAAATGGCAGATCTTATCCGCTTCAAAACCTCCACTCTGACGGCGATCGGATTTCAGCGGAATGGCGTTTGGGGTGAGGAAACGGCCTCTCAGAAGATTGAGCATCTTGGCCTGATGTTTGGGGCGCTAGCCGCGTCACCGAATAGTGCCGTGAAGGGCTACGGCGTTCCACTCAGCCAACTGAGCTTCGGGCTTCTCATCTTCCCCGGTGTTTGGGACTGGTACCTTCAGTGGCGGGAACAGCGGCGTGGCTTCTATACCAAATGGGAAGAAGATATGCTGATGGTTGCTCAGGCCCTTTCCCGCGCGGATGTCGGCTGGATACGGCAGCACCCGGAGCTGCTTCAGAATGTCCGGCCTATCGCAGGCTTGATTGAGCAGGAAGACATAGAGTTCGCAGCCCGCGACTGGCACGGTGCCTGCGACGCATTTCACCGACATGCCGCCAACCGATCCAAGGAAATCCAACGCGTCATGCGCGTCCATCGAGACCCGTTTGAACCGATCATGTGTGTCCTTGAGGCCGAGAGCCCATTGGCGGAGTATCGCAAAATCACCGACGAGATTCTTTTACGCATGCCGGATCAGCACAGATATCCGCGGCCGGCGGCAGAGGCCGTCAGGTCGTTCCTGTTACTCCGAATTGGCCTGCACCTCGGGCTACGACAAAAGAACCTTCGCCAATTGCGTGTCTGCCCGCGCGGACATCATCCGACATCGGAACGCCGGCTCGAGGACATGAAATGCGGGGAGTTGCGCTGGAGCGAGCGCGATCATGGATGGGAGGTCCTCATCCCGTCGGTCGCATTCAAAACTCCGGCTCCTCGTTCTTCGGACAAAAACCGTTCCGGCTGATCCTGCCAGACCTGCTCGATCTCTATAAATATCTAGATGCCTATATCGATCGACACCGCGGTGTTCTGCTTGGCGGCGCCACAGATCCCGGAACCTTGTTCGTTAAGACGGTGAAGACAACCAGCACAGATGCGGCTTACAATTCGACTACTTTCTACGAGGCTTGGCGGACGGTCATTCAGCGCTACGGTATCTACAACCCCTATACCAAACGCGGTGCAATCAAGGGCTTATTGCCTCATGGACCGCATAACCTGCGGGACATTCTTGCGACGCATATCCTGAAACAGACCGGATCCTACGAGCAGGCGAGTTACGCCATTCAAGACACGCCCGACGTCGTGCAGCAGTACTATGCCCGCTTCTTGCCACAGGACAAGGCAGCTCTGGCTGCCAAAATCCTCAATCAGGTTTGGGAGGCTGCGTAGGCCCGGATGAGATGCTCGGCTTGGATGTTGCCTACGTCCGAGCCGACATCGTCGTTTCGCTCTTGATGAGATCAGAACCCAGGACCCGATTCGCACCCCATTATGATTTGTTGGCTAATATTTTATGCTGAAGGCTACCAGTGGTCGCAAGCCACCCTAATCGGCGCATGTGCCAAGGATAGCCATCATCGATTTGATGTTCCCTTCAAACGGTCCAGCATTTTTTGGGAAGATACCACCATTCTGGCAAAAGCTACCATGTTGACTTAATACGCACTGCCGGCGAACAAACATGAGTTATTTTGTCTTCTTTATCTTGATTTCGTTCGACGGAGGGTGGTAGCTGCGTCTCATGGACAGCGCTCGGCACCCTGAAATCCTCGAAACCTACATGGGCGTTCGCGCACGGCTGACCCGCGTCATCTACCGCCGCGTCCGTTGCTCGGCCACGACAGCGGACCTGCTTCACGACACATTCCTGCGCTTCTGGGAAAGGCCCGGTCTCCTGCGCGAGGTCGCCGATCTTGCCGGGTATTTTATGATTACCGGCCGAAACCTCGCGCTTGACCACGAGCGCCGTCGCAAGATCGCTCCCTTTATCGAGGGCATAGACGGTCTTGAGACCATTTCCGACCCGACACCTTCGGCCGAAGCATCGACGATCAGCCGACAGGAACTCCTGCTCGTGCAGGCGGCCCTGGAGTGTATGCCGCCTCGCGCCAAGCAGGTTTTCATCATGTCGCGGATTGACGGCCTGACCTATGTGCAGATCGGCGAACGCCTTGGGATATCGCCCAAGACGGCATTCGGCCATATGGTCGTTGCGCTTGAACGACTGCGGGCGGAAATGAAGGCTCATCGCTGAGGCCTCTGGCGTAGGCGTCACCGAGGAGGCTGAAGATGGAAAGCATATCCAGTCGCGAGCACTGTCCCGAAGACGATGCGGATATCGACCGGCGAGCCGCCGAATGGTTCGCCCTGCTGCTGGATGATGGCGCCACCCAGACCGACCGGGCGAATTTCAGGGCCTGGCTCGAGCGCAGCCCTGCTCATGCGACAGCCTATGCCGAGCTTGAGCGTTTGTGGCTTGGGGCGTCAGCTCTGCCTGAGACGGCAACACCCACGTCACATATGCGCCGAAAATTTCTCAAATCCGGTGGGGCACTGGCCATACTTGCAACGGCAGGTGCTGCGTCCACTATCTATCTGAGGCTGGCAGCCGCAGATTATCGCACCGCGGTTGGTGAGACTGCGCGTTTTACGCTGCCGGACGGCTCCATCGCGGAACTGTCAACCGCAAGCGCCATCTCCCTGAATTTCACAAGCGCCCAGCGGCAAGTGATCCTGCAGGACGGCGAGGTGTTTTTCACCGTCGCTGCGGATCCGAACCGGCCCTTCGTCGTCAATTGCGGGGAGCTGAAAAGTACCGCGCTTGGCACCCAGTTCTCGGTCGGCATGCGTGAGGAAGGCATTGTCGTTTCCGTTGCGCAACATACGGTTCGGGTGGCATCGCCCCGGCAGGAACAGGATGTGGAGGAAGGCCAGTCGGTGCTTTTCGCCAATGACCTGCTTTCGACGCCGACCCGGACAGATGTCGATACCCAACTCGCCTGGCGTGATGGAAAGCTTGTCTTCATCTCGACCCCGTTCGAGGAGGTTGTGGCCACGCTCTCCAGATGGCGGCGCGGAAAGATGATCGTCATGGACAGGACGCTCGCCCGCCGGCCGGTCAGCATCATCGTCGATGTGCGGCGGGCCGGACGAATACTGGAAAATCTGGAGCATGGTCTGCCTATCCGCATTGCCAGCTATTCGCCGTGGCTGAGCCTGATCTACCCGCAATAAAAAAATCTGAAAAATCGACCGAGGTTTTTCGCCGGCCACCGCGTCCCCCCTTTTGAGAGACCCGACAACAGGCGGGCAATTCATGCGTTTGCAGGGGGCAAGGCGAGTGGTGAAGAACAATAAATCGGCGGTGATCGCCTTCGGTTGTTGCGCACGGTGTTGATGGCGGGATGCGTCGGGTTTGCGCCGCTCGCCTTGGCTACGATGGCTGAGGCGCAAGCTGCGAGGAATTTCGAATTTGCGATCTCGAGTCAGTCCCTGTCGGCCGGGCTTGTCCGCTTTTCCTCCATCACAGGAATCGACGTCGCTTTCGATGGCTCGCTGCCGGCCAATCTGCGCACGGCCGGCATTACCGGCAATCTTCCGGCAGAAAGCGCGCTGAACCGGCTTCTGGCCGGAACCGGCCTGACCTATCGCTTCACGACGGCGACCACCGTACTCCTTATCAACCCCAAGGCGCATCTGCCGCGGGTACCGCCGACAGTGCCACATCGCTGCAGCCGATCATCCTGCAGGGCGAACAGGCCCGCGGGCCGGTCCAGGGGTTCGTCGCCACGCAGAGCGCGACCGGCACCAAGACGGATACGTCGCTGAAAAACACCCCGCAGGCCATCAATGTCGTGACCAAGGACCAGATGGCCGCGCAGGGTTCGGCTACGCTGACGCAAGCCTTCCGCTATACGCCCGGTGTCATCAGCCAGTATGGCGATGATTCCCGTTATGACTGGTTCACGATCCGCGGCTTCCGCCCGGGCCGCTACCTCGATGGCTTGCGGCTGCCGTTTGGCGCACGTGGCTATGCCCAGCCGCGCGTCGAGCCCTTCGGCCTCGAGCGCGCCGAAGTGCTCAAGGGCCCGGCATCGGTTCTCTATGGCCAGGGCGATCCCGGCGGCCTGATCAACATGGTCTCGAAGCGGCCAAGCGCGACCGCGCAGAACGAAGTCGAGCTTCAGTTCGGCACCGATCATCGTATCCAGACGGCATTCGATCTTGGCGGCGTTCTCGGCAATGATGACAGTCTTCTTTATCGCGTCGTCGGCGTCGGCCGCCTGACGGACACCCAGTATGACTTTGTGCGCGAGAAGAAGGCCTATATTGCGCCGTCTTTGACCTTCAAACCCGACGAAGGAACCTCGCTGACGCTTTACGGCAGCTATCAGCGTATCGATTCTCCCGGAGGCGGCGGCGCGCCGGCGCTTCCCGCCAATGGCACGCTCTATACCGGCCTTTATCCGGAATTGCCGCGCAGCGCCTTCCCCGGCGAGCCGGGCTACGACCATTACAAGAGCGATCAGGCCTCCGCCGGCTACGAGTTCTCACATGATCTCGATGACGACTGGACCATCCGACAGAACCTTCGCTATTCCTATATCAGCACCGATACCCAGCGCGTGCAGCCCTATTGCCCGGCGGCCTGCAACCCTGCCGCCTTCTATCGCTATGCCTGGGCATTCCCGGAAAGCGCCCGTGCCGTCACCGTGGACAATCAGGCCGTCGGCCATTTCCAGACGGGTGATCTCGCGCACACGGCCCTCTTCGGCCTCGACTATTCCTATGAGAGCAGCCGATACGAGGAAAGCGCGCTCTCGCCGATCTTCACACCCTTCAACGGGCTGGACCCGGTCTATGGCGCAACTTCGATCACCCGGCCGGCGATAGCGACGCGCATCGACCAGACCCGCAGCCAGGTGGGTCTCTATGCCCAGGATCAGGTGGAATGGAACAATTTCGTCTTTTCGCTCGGCGGCCGCTACGACTGGGCGAATACCGATACGAGAACCCGTACCAGAACCGCAGACAGCGCGATCGACCAGAGGGACGGCAAGTTCACCTGGCGGGCGGGCCTCGTCTATAATTTCGACAATGGCTTTTCGCCCTATGCCGGCTATTCCACCTCGTTCAATCCCGCAAGCGGCACCGACCGCGCCGGCAATGCCTTCGACCCGACCACTGGCGAACAGTTCGAGGTGGGTGTCAAATACCAGCCGGATGGCAGCAACAGCTTCATCACCCTATCGGCCTATAACCTGACGCAAGACAATGTCCTGTCGCCCGATCCCGACAATACCAGCTTCAACGTCCAGACCGGCCAGGTTCGCATGCGTGGCATCGAACTGGAAGGCAAGGCGGAAATCACCGACGCATTATCGGTCCTGGCATCCTATGCCTATACCGACAGCGAGATCACCAAAGCCAATGCCAACGCGTCGGGCATCAGCAACCAGGGCAATCGCTTCGCCTTCGTGCCGCGCCAGCAGGCATCCTTGTGGCTCGACTATGCCGTCCAGACATCCGATGCCTGGGATGGTCTGAGCTTCGGCGCGGCGCCGCTATACCGGCCAGACATTCGGCGACAATGCCAACCAGTTCGACATCCCTTCCTACACGATCTTCGATGCCGCCATCCGTTACGATTTCGGCAAGGCGAACCCGAAGCTGGAGGGGCTCAAGGCATCGCTCAACGTCAGCAACCTGTTCGATCGCAAATATGTCTCCACCTGCATTGCTGCCACCGGATGCTATTGGGGCGAAGGTCGAAGCGTCTACGCGACGCTCAAATACAGCTGGTAATACCGTGGCTCGTCCAGTCGAACCGATGAGGGACAACACCCTGACGCGACGGCAGTTTGCCGCCGCGTTGGCGTCTGCTCTTGTGCCGGCGGGGGTCTCGGCAGCCCCGACGACGTCGCGGATCGCTGTTCTCGATTGGGGATGGGCAGAGAGCCTGCTGGCACTCGGAATTCAGCCGATCGCCGTCGCCGAAGCCCCTCTTTATGGCGACCGCGTGGTTCGCCCGGCGCTGTCACCGGACACGATCGACCTTGGCCTTCGCTCCTGGCCGAACATGGAGCTCCTCAAGTCGCTGAAGCCCGACCTCATCCTGTCGCAGGCCGGATACGGCGTCTCGCAGGCACGGCTGAACGAGATCGCCCCGACACTGGCTCTGCCGCTATACAGCGCGGAGCGCAACCCGCTCACCGCCGCCGAGAGGGCGCTCAAGGACATCGCGGCCAGAACCGGCAGGCCACAAGCTGCCATCGATTATCTGCAACAGGCTGATGCCCGGTTGAAGGAGATCGCTGCGTCGCTCGGCACTTATGACGGACGGCCGCTGCTGATCATCAAATTCACCGACGACCGGCTGATCGACATCTATGGCGCCGCAGGATTGTTCGACGATGTGTTGAAACGCCTTGGGCTTGCCAATGCCTTTGACGGTGCGACCAATAACTGGGGCTTTGCGACGACGGGGCTCGATGCAATCGCCCGTTATCCTGACGCCCGCATCATCATCATCGAACCCGGCCCGCCCGGTGCATTCCTGCAAAGCGCGCTCTGGCAATCGCTGCCGGCAGTGCGCCGGGGCCATGTGGCAACGATACCTCCGACCTGGGTCTTCGGCGCCTTTCCGTCGGCCATGCGGTTTGCCGAAGTCATCCGGGAAGGCCTCGGCATCGCATGAGCATGACATCACGCCTGATAACCCCTGCCCGCCTGACTGTGCCGATGGCACTGGCCGGGCTTGGCCTCTATGCCATCGCCATCCTCGGCTATAGTCCCGCGGCCGATCTGTCGGTCGCCCTGCTGCACCCGGACCCCGCGTCGTTCGGGCAGATCTATGTTCATTATTCGCTGCTGCCGCGGCTCGTCGTCGCCGTGCTCGCAGGCGCCGCACTGGCCTTTGCGGCCACGATTTTCCAGCTGCTTCTGAAAAACCCGCTGGCCGAACCATCGACGCTTGGCATTCTGTCGGGTGCGCAGCTGACGATCACGCTCGTAACGCTCTCAACTGTGACGGTATCGGCCGTCCAGCGCGATATCGCGGCGCTCATCGGCGCACTGGCCGCGGTTGCGATTATCGTGGGCCTCACGCGAAAACCGGCTTCTCGCCGATGACGCTGCTTCTCTGCGGCATGGTCATCAGTTTCTCGTCGGGCTCGGCATCAGTCATCCTGGCGCTGTTCCACCATGAGTATCTGCGGGGTGTCTTCATCTGGGGAAGCGGATCGCTGATCCAGAATGATTATCGAAACGCGATTGCACTTGCCGTGCGCCTGGTCATTTTCGTGCCAGTATTGCTGCTCTTCAAGCGCCCACTGACGATTGCCGGGCTTGATGATGCGACGCCCGCAGCCTCGGACTGTCGCTCACCAGCATGCGGGCGCTCGTTCTCATCATCGCCACGATCCTCACCGCCCTTGTCGTCGCGCGGGTCGGCGTGATCGCCTTTGTCGGCCTTGCCGCAAGCCGTGTCGCCCGCATGGCCGGTGCCCGGACGATCGGGGAACAGCTATTCTGGGGCGCGTTGATCGGCGGCGTTCTGCTGCTCGTCGCCGACGGCATCGTTCTCGTCAGCGCGCCCTTGATCGGTGAAGTTCCGACCGGCACGGTCACGGCGATCTCGGGGGCGATTTTGATGCTTGCGCTGCTGAAGAGCGCTCCGCCCTCGATCGACCAGCTGGCGCCGATTGTGGGACACCATTCCGCCGGGCGAACCGCCGGCCGCTTCCTCCTTCCGGTGTGCCTTATCATCCTGGTTCTCGTCACGATCCTCTCGCTCACGGAACAGATATTCACGCAATTCAGCCAGGGCCTCGAACCGTTAGCACTTTTTGCCGGGCGCTGGCCGCGCGTGCTCACCTCCGCCAGTGCCGGCGCGATGCTCGCCATGGCCGGTGCCATCACGCAGGCGATCACCCGCAATCCGATGGCCAGCCCCGAAGGGCTCGGCGTCAGTGGCGGTGCCGGGCTCGGGATCATCGCCGCCTTTTTCTTCGGCGGCATGGCCTCTCCCCTGATGCCGATCGCAGGCGGTATTCTCGGTGCAATCCTGTCCTTCTCCCTCGTCCTTTCGGTGGCGAGACGCAGAAGCTATGCAGCGGGTCCCGTGCTTCTCGGCGGCATTGCGGTCGGCGCACTGGCAACGGCTATCATCTCGCTCATCGTCGCCAGCGGCGATCCGCGCGCCAGCTATATTCTGGCCTGGACGATGGGGCCGACATTCCGTGCCACTGATATCGTCGCCATTATCGCTTTCGTGCTGGCGCTAATCGGCCTTGCCGTTTCTCCCCTCTTCCGGCGCTGGATCGACGTGCTGCCGCTCGGCGATCACACGGCGCGCGCGCTCGGCATGCATCCGGCGCGGTCACGCGGCGTGCTGCTGCTGTTCGTCGCCACGCTGACCGGCATAGCAACGCTGGTTGTCGGGCCATTGAGCTTCGTCGGGATGATGGCGCCTCATATGGCGCGAATGGCGGGCGCACGCGGGCAGACGCGCATCGTCACGGCTTCCACGGTGATCGGTGCGGCACTGATGGTGACAGCCGACTGGCTGGGCAGAACTGCAGACTTTCCCTACGAGATCCCCGCCGGGGTGATCGCAGCATTCATCGGCGGCCCCTATTTCCTCTGGGTCGTCAGCTCGAGCGGCAAAACCGCGCCGCGGTCATAGGAGCGCGAGGCAGATCACATGCACGATCCATCGAGAAACCTTGAATTGCACCCTTCAACGCAGGCAGAGGCCGCCAAAGCGAGTACACCCTTGTTCGAGATCTCGCAGGCAAGCTTTTCGGTCGGACAGCGCGTTCTCCTGAAGCCGCTGACATTGACGCTTCCCACCCGCAGGATGATCGGCCTTATCGGACACAACGGCTCGGGAAAATCGACCCTGATCAAGCTTCTCGCGCGCCAGCACACGCCGACCGAAGGAGCGATCTCCTTCGAAGGCAGGAGACTGGAGGAATGGCGCGACCGGCCCTATGCCCGCAAGGTCGCCTATCTGCCACAGCAGCCACCGGGGGCGGCTGGCATGCTCGTCAGTGAACTCGTGGCGCTTGGGCGTTATCCCTGGCATGGACCGCTCGGCCGCTTCGGTGCCGAGGACCGGCGAATAGTCGAGGAAGCGATGGAGCTGACAGATGTCTCGACCTATCGTGATCGCGCCATCGATACACTGTCCGGCGGCGAACGGCAGCGGGTGTGGCTTGCCATGCTGGTCGCGCAAAACCCCAAATGCCTCCTCCTCGACGAGCCGACCTCGGCGCTGGATATCTCCCATCAGGTGGACGTTCTTTCGCTGGTTCGGCGGTTGACGGAAGAGCGGGGACTGGGCGTGATCGTCGTCCTCCATGACGTCAATATGGCCGGGCGCGTCTGCGACGACATCGTTGCTCTTCACTCTGGTGAGATCATCGCGCGGGGCAAGCCGGCAGAGATCATGACACCCGATCGGCTGCAGGCAATCTACGGGAGGCTGTTGGCATTCGAGCAGGCAACAAAAGAGCCCGGCGCTGGGGCCGGGCTCTTGCTATCTCAGTGCTTGTGCTCAGGCATGTCTTTGAGCTGGTCCTTGGTCCAGGTCGTGACGGCATGCACGTCGCCATCCTCGTCGCGCATGAACTCGAGGTCGGACAGCGGAACTGCGACAGGCTTCGCGCCGATCCCCAGGAACCCGCCGACATCGATGATCGCCTGGCTGCCCATGCCGGCAGCATGAACATGGTCCAGCTTGCCAACTTTGTGGTCATCTGCGCCATAGATTGTGGCGCCTTCGAGGATGGTGGGAGTAAGCTCAGTCTGGGTCAGGCGTACGTGATTGGTGTGGTCCATAATCGTTTCCTCCGTGTGTATGGAAACTGGCAAACAAATCTGGAGAGAGATTGTTCCAGGTCCCCTTGGGAGGCACTCGCCTCAACTTAGTCCGGCTGGCGGTCTCGGGTGCCCAATCGCCCAGGCGCAACTTTAATGGAAGGACTGCTTCCGCATAGACGACAAACGGGCACAAAAGGCCCCGGCGAAAACGCCGAGACCCTTCGAAAATACCAGTAGGTAGCATTACTGGCAGTTGGTAGCCTTCGATACCTTGTCGCCGGGAGCCGTGCCCTGCGTGCCAACACCCGGCGAACCGGCAGGGCATTTTTCCGTCTGGTCGGCGGCTGAATTTCCCGACACACCCGGCGTCGTGCCGACCGAATTCGTGGTCGTGCCATCCGTCTTGTTGCCGTCCGAATTCATCATCATCTGGTTGTGGTCTTTGGTGTTCGACATCGGTTTGTCGCTACCAGCACTAGTCTGAGCGAATGCGGAAGAAGCCAAACCAAGAACCAGAGCCGACGTTGCGATTACCTTGAGCATTTTGTTTCTCCCTTCGTTGAGTAGAAGAAACGAAAATGTGTCAAACGCGTTCCAATAAAAATTGCTTTTCAAAGAGTCGATCATCATCAGGTTGTCTGCTGACGGTCAATCACAGCAGCCTCAGGCGCTGGCTGCTAGGGTTCGGTTGCGCATTCCGTGACAGTTCGGTATCACGGCCGATGTTGCGCGAGCAATGATCGAAGCTTCAGGCGTCCAGACGGATGAACCGGGGCTTCAAGGAACTCTCGAATCTCGCCTTCGGTTCTACGACCGTGAGCTGCACGGACACGTAGCGCTCGATATCGTCAGAGATATCTCGAATGATGACCGCCGCCATGAATATTATCCTATCTTTCCTCACTTCACACCGAACGGGAACTCATCTGAGCTCTTAATGGGAGCCTAATTGGCGTGGCCAGCTCAACTGGTTATTCCATCTTTTTCTATGTGAGTTTCGATCACGATATTCCACCCGCCGCTTTTTTAGCGGACCCAGCCTCAAACGAAACGCCCGCGACTATATCAGAATGAGGTGCGGCAGGCTTTTCGAATGTGTTTAACAAACAGCTGGGAGTAGGATCGACCGAGACGAAGAACCCGGCATTTTTCGATACTCCTTCCCGCCACGATTAAGCCGGCTCGGGGGTGAGTTCCCGTTGCAGATGTGCTTCCAGCTTCTCCAGTGATTTCCCCCGTGTTTCTGGGACAAACCGCGCGACGAACAGTACAGAAAGCACGTTGATCGCGAAGAAGATGAAGAACGTCGAGTAGCCGACAACCGACATGATCATCGGGAATAGGAAGGCAACGGTCGCATTGAACACCCACTGGAGGGCGACAGCAATGCCGGCGATCATTCCACGCATGCGCTGAGGGTAGAGTTCCGACATCATCAGCCAGTAGGTGGTCGACACCATGCTCTGGTAGCAGAAGAGGAAGACAAAGATGATGCCAAGCGCGGCATAGCTGCGCGCTGCGCCATCGGGCATCTGCTGTAGAGCGAGACCGAGAGCGAGCTGTGCCACCAGAACCCCGGACAGGCCGGTCAGCAGCATGCGGCGACGTGGAACTCGGCCGATCAGCCATAGCCCTAGACAAGTGGCGAGAAGGGAAACCACGCCGTTCCCGATGGTTGCCGTCAGGGCTGCTTCGGTCGTAAGGCCCGTAGACTGCAAGATGATCGGGGTGAAATACATGAAGGCATTGATACCGGAGAACTGCGCCACAAAGCCGAGACCGATTCCGATCAGCAGAAGGTTGCGGATCCAAGGTTCACGCAGATCTGCGAAGGACGCAGCATCCTCGTCAGAGGAAGCATCGGTCATCGCCGCCATCTCTTTTTCTCGCTGCTGAGGATCCCGGCGGATTGCCTTCATGACGTCGCGAGCGTCGTTCTCACGGCCGTGTTGGGCGAGCCAGCGCGGCGATTCCGGCGCGAACATCATGCCGACCCATAGAAGGACTGCCGGCACTGCGGCAAGACCAAGCATGATGCGCCAGACTTCGGGATTGTCGACGACATGCGCGAGAACAGCGCTGGTGACGTATGCAACCATCTGGCCGCTGACGATCATCAGCTCGCTCCGTGTTACCAAGCGTGCCCGACGCTTCGGAGGAGCGACTTCAGCTATGAAAAGCGGGACGATCGTGGAGGAGCCGCCCACACCGATCCCGAGGATGAAGCGCATCGCGACCATGATTGGGATATCGGGAGCGAATGCAGTCCCAAGCGCGCCAACAAAAAATACGACAGCTAGAACAAGAAGGCATTTTCGCCTTCCGAACCGATCGGAAAGCTGACCAGCCGCAAAGGAGCCGAGGGCAGCTCCAATGATCAATGCCGATGTGACGAGCCCCTCCGAAAAGGCTGTCAGTCCCAAGCCTCCCTCGTGCACTGCCTTGCTCATAAACGGCAGTGCTCCCGCAATGACGCCGGTATCGTAGCCGAATGCCAGGGCCCCGAGAGTGGCGACTGCGTGATGAAATTCAGATACCGGATCTGCTTCGGAGTTGAAGCGCCTGAGCTCGTGGAAACGTTTTGGGAGTTTGATGTCATGCGGGAAAAGCCCTGCCCCTATGTTATTGCACTGCAACAATGTCGGGCGTTGCCGGGTGTTCCCCACCACTCGTGCGACGAAACCGCGCAAGAACATCCACATCAGAATGATATGCGCTCGGCGCTTCCCGAGGAGACATTGCGTTTCTCCCGCGAAGTCGTCTGGCTAGGCTTTAGCGGATCCAACGAGAAACAAATGCAAGCTTCGGATGAAACTTGTTGGCGTGCTCCGCGTTAAGAGCGGCACCGAATCAGAAATGGAGCACCGGTTTGAATACTGAAAAGAAGGCCAGCCACAAGATGTTCACCTTCGTCGGCGTGATTTTCGCCATCGGCATCGTTGTGGCGGGTCTGTATTTTACCGTTCTGAAGCCCGGTAGTCCCGATGGGCAAAACATCACTCCGCCGAGCGGCCAGTCCAACCAGCCTTCGCACTAGCCACGATTGCGATGCAACCGAGACTAGGCTCCCCGGGCAGCCGTGTGTCCCCCTTCAAATCAGCGGCGTTTTTTACCTTCGCCGGTAGAGTCACAATGAAAATGTTCATCCATTCGGCGCTCACTCCGGGCGACCTTGACGTCGTCGAATTGGAACTTCTTGAGTGGAGCCCCACCAACTGTATCGAGCGTGGCTCTCCCGAGTATGAGATAGGCGCTGCGGCAATTCTGACCTTGTTTCGCGAGGGCAAACGTACGTCCGCGGCGATCAGGTCGGGCATCGAGAGACACAAGTGGCTTCGACATCCAGGTTGATCAATCTCCGTTGCCGGGCGCCGTCTTCGCTCTATCTTCTTCCAGACCATAACGAGACATATCAGGCATTTCACATGAAGAAATCACTCGCAATTATCGTCGCCGCTGGCATGGCCCTTACCCCGCTCATTGCGGAAGCGCAGGATCACAGGCCGCCGCCGCATGGTCAGCATTATCCCAAAGGCTGGGGCCCACATCGTGGGAAGGACGGCCATGGATATTACCATGGCTATCGTGGTTCGCACGAACATCGTCGCGGCTATCGTCGTGGCCCAGATGGTTTCTGGTACCCTGCCGCCGCCTTCGCCATTGGCGCGATCATCGGCGGGGCACTTCAAAGGTGACCCAAACCGGTTACGGCAAAGGCCCTGCAGGGCCTTTGCTTTCCTCATTGCCTGAAGGATATCGCGCCGTCGTTGTCGGCGCCTCAGGGGGCATTGGATCTGCTATCCATGAGGCGCTTCTGACTGATAACAAGTTGGGCGAGGCTATTTGTATTTCGCGAGCGTCTGATGGTTTGGACATCACCAACGAGCAAATGGTCGCAGAGGCGGCTTCAAAGCTGGGAGGTCAGCCCATCCACGTTCTCATATGTGCCACGGGCGTACTGACCATAGCCGGGACCGGGCCAGAGAAGTCTCTACGGCAAATTAGCCCGAATGTGATGTTGGAGCACTTTAGCGTAAATGCCATCGGTCCCGCGCTGATCGCTAAGCACTTCCTTCCATTGCTCGACCGGAAGGGCCGGTCTCTTTCAGCATTCCTGTCTGCGCGTGTCGGCTCCATAGGCGACAACCGATTAGGAGGGTGGGTCTCTTACCGGGCCTCAAAGGCAGCACTGAAGCAGATTGTCAGGACTGCCGCCATTGAGGTTAGCCGTACCCATCCAGAAAGTGTCATCGTTGCGACCCACCCTGGGACCGTCGAAACAAAACTCTCCGCCCCCTACGTCTCAGGGCACCAGACGACACAACCCGCAACAGCTGCAAGAAATATTCTTGCGGTCCTGAACCGCCTCCAACCCGGCGACACAGGTTCATTCGTCGCATATGACGGTAGCGCTATCGAGTGGTGAACGCTACACGGAGCAAGGTGACCGCGACGGTATCACGGAAAGCGAAGGCGCGATCGAGTAGCTATCCATATCTGTAGAAGCATTCGGAACCCGCCAAGTTTCCTTTGTCGAATGAAATTTTGGCGTCGTCTTCCACGCGTCCCAAGGCTTCCGATGACAAGCACGGACAACCGCTCGCAAGGCGGAACCGCCCGTCCGTGCGCGCGTTATGTCGACACTCACGAGTGCGTGAGGGCACCCCATCCCTGCCCGCCCCGGGCACGTCACGGCTCATCGGATCCACGTCTTGAAGGCCGTCACCGGCGGCACAGGTGTCTCACATGGTCGGTTCCTGAGGTGGGGTGATACGGTCGAGCTTAGGAGAGCCAGTTGACGCCCACCGCCGAACCACTCCCTGACGCTGTCGACGAAGATATACATCTGTCGCCCGAAGAGGCCGAGCGGGCACGCAAGAAATATCTCCTGAAGCGCTTCTGGATCAGCGCGCGCGGCTACTGGAGCCGCCGCGGCGACCGTCTTGCCTGGCCCTGCTCGATCGGTCTGCTGGCCCTGATCGGTATGAATGTCGGGTTCAGTATGGCCTCAACATCTGGAACAGGGAAATTTTCGACGCCATCGAACAGCGCAATGCACCGGCAGTCTATCATCTCGGGATGATCTTTCCGCCGCTTGTCCTCGGCAGTGTCGCGCTCGTGACCAGCCAGGTTTTCGTGCGCATGACGATCCAGCGCCGCTGGCGGTCCTGGCTGACCAAGGCGATGATCGCTCGATGGCTCGACCATGGGCGATATTACCAGTTGAACCTCATCGGTGGCGATCATCAAAACCCGGAGGCACGCCTGTCGGAAGACATGCGGATTGCGACGGAATCGCCGGTGGATTTCGTTTCGGGGGTAATCGCGGCCTTCGTCTCCGCCTCGACCTTCATCGTCGTTCTGTGGACCATCGGCGGCGCGCTGACATTGCCGATTGCGGATCAGTACGTCACAATTCCGGGCTTCCTCGTCGTTGCCGCGATCATCTATGCCGTCTCGACTTCCGGTTCGATTGCCTATATAGCCCGCCATTTCGTCGAGGTCTCCGAGGTCAAGAACCAGGTCGAGGCGGAATTTCGGTACTCTTTGACGCGTGTACGGGAAAACGGCGAAAGCATTGCGTTGCTCGGCGGAGAGGAAGAGGAACGCAACGACCTCGATCGTTCGTTCAAGAACGTGCGTCAGCAATGGCGGCTTCTTGCCCACCAGTACATGCGCACCACGCTTGTGTCGCATGGCTCGATGCTGATTGCCCCGGTCGTGCCGGTACTTCTGTGCGCGCCAAAGTTTCTCGATGGCAGCATGTCGCTTGGCGAGGTCATGCAGGCAGCATCCGCCTTCACGATCGTCCAGACGGCCTTCGGATGGCTCGTCGACAATTACCCGCGGCTTGCGGACTGGAACGCGTCTGCCCGACGGGTCGCTTCCCTGATGATGTCGCTGGATGGTCTTGAGCGCGCCGAACAGAGCGAAAGTCTCGGACGCATCAAGCGTGGCGAGACAGTGGGCGAGACAATGCTCAGTCTTCACGATCTTTCCCTTTCGCTGGGTGATGGAACCGCGGTCGTCAAGGAAACACAGGTTGAGATCGAGCCGGGCGAACGGGTTCTCGTTGCCGGCGAATCCGGATCGGGCAAAAGCACGCTCGTGCGCGCCATCTCGGGGCTTTGGCCATGGGGCGGCGGCAGCGTCAGCTTTCGTCCAGATAGCCGGCTCTTCATGCTGCCGCAGAAGCCTTACATACCATCAGGCACCTTGCGGCGAGCCGTTGCCTATCCGCATGGCGCAGACGAGTGGTCGGTGGAGAAGATCGCCGGCGCGCTCGAAAAGGTCGGCCTTGGCCACCTGAGTAGCAAGATCGAGGACGAAGCCCCCTGGGATCACACCTTGTCCGGTGGCGAAAAACAACGCTTGGCCTTTGCCCGGCTGCTGCTCCACCACCCTGATATCGTCGTCATGGACGAGGCGACATCCGCGCTCGATGAGAAGAGCCAGGACAAGATCATGCAGATGATGATCGACGAGCTGCCGGATGTCACCGTCGTGAGCGTCGGGCATCGTGCCGAACTCGAAGCCTTCCATAGCCGCAAGATTACCCTCGAGAAGCGCGAGGGCGGAGCGCGGCTGGTCAGCGACGAGGACCTCGTGCCCAGACACTCAAGACGCCGGATGCTCTCGCGACTTCTGCCTCGAATCCGTTGAAGCGGCGGATGGCGCCATCGAAGCAGAGGTGAATTGATCATTCTTGCTGGAAAAAGGAAAAGGAGACAGCATGCCGAGCTACAATTTGCACATCATGGATGGCAAGGAAGCCAGGGTTGCGATCGATGCCGAGAGTTCACACCAGGCAATCGATACAGGCATAAACGCACTGGCGCAGTTCGTGTTCAGGAACTTCCCGCCGCCGGAAAACGTCTCGATTGCGATTACCGATGAGCATGATGCGCCGGTCGCCAAGGTGAGTTTCGCGTTCAACATCGAATATGCGGACCGTATCCTCTCCTGACCGCGACCGCTTGCCTGTTCTTCAGGGCTGAGAGAACAGATCCCAGTCCGCGTCTCGGGCTCCGTCGATCTCTGCCGAAATCAGATCGGCGGCCATCTGCGAGAATGTGATGCCGTTGCCGCCATAACCCATGGCGACGAAGACGTTGTTGAAACCGGGCGCCCTGTCGATGATCGGTATGCCCTGGGGCGTGACGCCGAATGCCGCCGACCATGCGAAGTCGGGTTTGCCGATCTCTATTCCGGTGAGGTCGAAGAGTTTCGAGACGAGGGTACGCACCTTTCCGTCGAGCTTTCGCTCATCCCGATAGGCAGCGTCGCTATCCTCGTCTTCGCCACCGACGATGACGCGTCCGTCCGGCGTGGAGCGAAAATAGAGGTAGGGATCTGCTCCCTCCCAAACCAGATAGTCGTCGAGCCATGCCGGCCGGGGCAAGTGACGACGGCTCGCCAACGCCCATGTCGACACGATCGAATGTCCCTTCCCTCTCAGGCACTCCAGAAACTCGTAACCGGTACAAAAGACGACATTATGCGCCGAGATGATCTTCCCGTCCGACGTTGCGAGATAGACCTCCTCTCCTGCTTGCCGCAGGTCGGTGATCTCAAGATCAGGCACGATCTCGACACCTTGCCGAGCGGCATGGCGCAGGATGCCCATCGTAAGCTGTACCGGATCGGCAGAAGCCGAGATCGCGCTGTCGATCGCCGCCGTCCGGCTGGAAATCCCGTACTCTTTCGCCAGCGTCGACTGTTGAAGCAATCGAGCATCGAGGCCGGCATTCGACCGCGCCTCGACTTCGGCCTTCAGGGCCCGCGATCCACAGGCCGACCCGGCCAGAAACAGCGTGCGGCGCCGCTCGAATGCGCAATCGATCGCAAGGTCGCGGACGACGACGGCCAGATCCTCGACGGCGCGGGCTGAACGCTGCCAAACGCGGCCCGCCTTCTGAGCACCAATCGCCTGCTGCAACTTGTGCAAGGGAATGTCGATTTCGTGCTGGATCATGGCGGTGCTTGCCGATGTGCTCCCCCGCGAAGGCTCGCGTCGGTCCACCACCAATATCCTGCGGCCTCGTCGGCAGAGCCGATGCGCGACCAGAACACCGCTGATACCGGCACCGACGACCACGACATCATAGGCATTGTCGCGCGGCGTCCGGTGCATCGACAGGGATGATGATCCACGCTTGCCAACCCAGAGCGGCTCGTCTTGCCGCAGTTTCTGTTTATGCGTCAGTGGCTTTGGCACGCTATCGTCCTGAGAATACCATTGGAAACAGACCGGTGGCAGAAAACGGCGTATACGGCCCTTGGTTCCGATCCCGACGTGATGCGGCACGTCGCAGGCGAGCCTGCGGGTAACTCGTTCGCATCTGGCGTCGCCCATGTCGGTGCCTGCGGGGTCAGGACGACGGGGCCGTCGCGCGCGCTGGCGACTGTCTGCGTGATAGAGTTTCCCATACGGCAACAGCCAACAGCACGCCCGTCGCGAAGATCTGCAGGGTGGCGTTGTCTGCCGTTGCAACAAGAACGGAGCCTGCCACAAGAAGCGCGATGCCGGCCAGATGCGAATAAGGGATCGATCCCACCGCGACGGACCTCATCCACGCCGTGCCGACCAGAAACACCGCCGGTCCGCCGAGCAGCGCCATACCGTGTTTCAGGGAGCCTTCCTCATGCGGCGCAGACAAGGCGAAATCCTCCCCGACGGCGGTGAGGATGATCCCGGCCACGATCGGCAAATGCCCGTACGTGAAGAGATGTTGTGCCGTCTTTTGCGGCCGCTGCGTATGCTCGGCCTTATCCGACACCCGCTCCTGATTGTCATGAAAATAGATCCACCACATGAGCACGGTACCGATAAAGGCACCGCAGAGAACAAGGACCGTCCCCGGCGCCTCGATATGTGTGGACGCCGTCTTGCCGGTGGTCAGGATCGTCTCGCCCAGTGCGATGATTACGAACAGCGCGCATCGCTCGGCAAGATGCTCGCCGTTGATGTCGAGTGTCTCCCTTGGGGCCGATCCGGCGCCCGGCACCCAATAGCGGACAACTGGCCCGAGATATTCGACGACCAGCGCTATCGACCAGAGGAAAACACGCCAATTGCTCTCTGCAATGCCACCGGCAATCCATATGAGGCTCGCGGTGACGACCCAGATGTCTATCCTGACGAATGTCCGAAAGCTGTCGCCATCGGTTCCCCGGAAGGCAAAGGTGGCAAACAGGCTCCTGGCAATCTGCATGGCGCTGTAGGCGATGGCAAACACCAGTCCCATATCGGTCAATGCGCGCGGTAATGCGATCGCCATCACGATGCCGAGGAACATCATTCCGAACAGCAGAAGCCGGACGGGTTCTTTTTCCGCATCGAGAAGATTGGTGATCCAGGTCGTCTGGATCCACACCCACCACAGGGCAAAGACGAAGAGAAGGCTTGTCGAGGCGGCTCCGATCGAAAAATCCGACGAGAGCGTGCCCGAGAGCTGTATCAGCGCAAAGACGAAGACGAGATCGAAGAACAGCTCGGGAAAGCTGGCCTTGGTTGCCTCGTGATCATCGCCGCGAAGCCAGGCATGCTTGGGTTCGGCCATGTGGTCCCTCTAAGAGCTTACCGGCTGATCAGCGGGCCTGCCGGAGTTTCGAACAGCGGAAGATGGCGTGGCTGTCGCAAACATAGGGCCTGCGGGGACATCGGGAAGCATCATTTGAAAAAGGCCGGAGCGAAACCTCGCACCGACCTTGCATTTCCCATTATCGCCAGATGCCAGTCCATCCGTGGTCATCGGCGAGAGAGGGAGATTACTTCTTCAGCTTATCGTAGTCGAACTTCGGCGCCTTCGTCAGGTCGTCCTTCGTGGTGTCGACATAGGCCTTCCAGGTGCCATTGTCGTTGGCAAGAGCAATCGACGCCGGGTCCATCACGACATAGCTGTTACCAATGCCGAGAAAACCACCGACGCTCGCTACGATGCCTATGACGGACTTGCCGCCGCCGATGACGACATCCGAAATCTCGCCGATATTCTCGTTCTGCTTGTTGTAGAGATCGACACCGACAAGCTTCGACGTGACCAGGTCAGTGTCCTTGATCTCGACGTACTTCAACGGCATGGTTGCGGCGCGTCCCATGGTGATGCCAGGACCTACAATCATTGCGTCGGCGCGGAGGCGACCGGCTGCTGGGCCGTCGGAGCGGCAGTCGCTGCGGGCTGCTGAGCGTAAACGCCTCCAGCGGTGGCAGACAGGATAACGGCGGCAGCGACGATATTTTTCATGGGTAGTTTCCTCGTATTTTTTAACAGCACGGTTGTCCGTGTCGGCGAGGTAACGGATTGATTTCCCGAAAGGTTCCGACGCGGCGATGAAATAATATGCGTCTGCATCTTATACCGGCCGGTCTGAGGGCGGCCATGCTCGCTCCGCAGCATGATATCGCCACGGCTCCCCGAATGCGCAGACTTTCCGGAACACGTAAGCCTCGACGGGATGCAGTCATTGCGCAACTCAAGCATCCGATCCATTGGCCAACCTGCATCCCTCCGTTTCCAGCGACGTGTCGGAACCTTGTGGAGATGTTGGCGTTTTTGCCGTGCGCTTTCCGGCACGGTTAGCGTCAATCACATAATCGGCTTTTCAACGGGAGGTTCTCATGGGTCGCGGTATTCTTCTCTGGCTGCTCGGCATTCCACTGCCAATCGTTATCCTGCTCGTTCTCTTCACACATTGAGGGTTCCGCCATGGCCTTGTACAAGACAGGCGTCTCAGACGTCGGTGTCGAATCCTCCATATCTGCGCTGGCATGGGGTCCCGTGATCGGTGGCGCGGTCGCCTCATCCAGTATCGCGCTCATTCTTCTCCTGCTCGGTGCCGGCGTGGGCCTCACCATGGTCAGCCCCTGGGCGGGTGAAAGCGCATCGTTCACCACCGTCAGCATCTCGGCGGCGATCTGGTTCGTCGTCGTCCAATGGCTCTCATCTGCTTTTGGCGGTTATCTGACCGGACGGTTGCGGACGAAATGGGCCGGCGTCCACACAGACGAAGTCTTCTTCCGCGACACCGCGCACGGCTTTTTAAGCTGGGCGCTTGCGACCGTCATCGTTGCCGGGCTCGCAGGCTCGGCCTTCACCAGTCTGGTCGGCGGCAGCATTCAGTCCATCGGGTCGGCTGCGTCTACGGCAACTGTGGCGGCGAGCGCCGGCGCGGCGTCATCGGCCGCAAGCCCGGATCCCGCGACAGGCTATTTCACCGATGCGCTCCTGCGACCTCAGGATCTCCGCTCGCGTGCGCAGGAGGATAACGCTGCGGCCGCAGCCGAAGTCTCCCGAATCCTCGTCCGGTCCGCTGCACAGGGCCAGATGTCAGACCCCGACAAGACCTACCTGACAGCGCTTGTCGCCTCGCGCGCCGGCCTGACGCCCGAGCAGGCACGCGCCCGCGTCGATGAGATCCTGAAGGCGGCAGAAGATGCCAAGGTGGCGGCTCAGGTGAAAGCCGACAAGGCGCGGAAATCGGCCTCGACGACGGCAATGCTCGGAGCTCTCTCCCTGCTCGTTGGTGCATTCATCGCGGCGGCGGCCGCGCGCTCGGCGGACGCCAGCGCGATGACGAAGAAGCTGCCCGCGTCGCAATTGTCTGAGCTCGTGGGCGGGGTTCGCCAGAACCCCGCCGATCAGCGATTATAACCAATTCCTGCATGGCGGCCGCATTTCATCTGGCCAGCCCATCCACATCAAGCCAGGCAAGCACTAATCGTCGCCGCGCCGGCTCTGCTGGCTGCCACACGCTCGACATGGGAGGCCTTGTCGGCCAGGCTTTTGCTCATTTCGCGCAATTGCTTTTCATCGAGCTTTTCTATCCCGACGAACTTGTCCTGGGCCTGCGAGGTCAGGATCAGTTCGTCGAGCTTTGCCTGAAGCGCCTTGCCGTCGCGATTCTGCGAGTTCTGCAAGACGAATACCATCAGGAAGGTAATGATGGTGGTCCCGGTATTGATGACGAGTTGCCAGGTTTCGGAATAGCCGAACAATGGCCCGGTTATCGCCCATACGAGCACCAGCACCACCGCAAGCACGAATGTGACCGGCTGGCCGGACCATTCGGCAATCACGTTTGCAAATTTCGAGAATGCTTTGGAAATCTTGTCGTTGGCCATGGCGTCCTCACGTCGTCACCCGCGCCCTATAACGGAACGATCATCGCTGAGTTCCGTTATGGGCGCGCGAGATGCCACCGGGGCATGAAGCCCCTCGTGGCGTTGGCGGCCGGTAAACGGGAGAATTGGATGCAGGAACCACCGATGCTTGAGGAACTGGTAGATCGGGTTCTGTTGGCCGTCCGCGACATGACCCCAAGAGACACGATCGAACTTGGCGTGCTGCATGGGTTCTGCCTCGATACCGCCAAAGACCTTTACCCGGAACGCGTTCCGTTTCTCTCGAGTGCAAGAGGATTGGAGAACGTTGTCGAGATCCTCAGGCGTAGATCCGATGTCATCGTTCCCGATAGCGACAACCAGTCCCGCTGGCGCTTTGCGCCGAGCGATGCCCCAGATGCTTGACTCTAGAGCTTCTAACCCCGCTGACCTCACAGAGGCGGAGGTGTGGCTCATCAATTATTCGAACCAGACATGAAACGGCCCGAGAAATATCGGGCCATTCTATCGACATCGACACATTCAGTCGGCGTCCGAAACTCGACCATCTGTTCCGGCTACCCTTAGATTGTCCAGGACGGCACGGATCCCCGGCACCCTCTCGGCGGCATCCACAATCTGGCGGCGTCTCTGCTCATCGTCGATCACGCCGATGAGTGTAGCCTTGCCGCGGACAACGTGGACATCCAGGGAATTCATATCGACGACACCAAGAGCCTCGATCGCGTCAGTCAAGCGCTCTTCGCATTCGTCGTCCTCCTCAGCGCCTGAAGTGACAGGATGCGTCGCATCACGCACCGGTTCTTCCAGCCCGTCGAAGCCCGCATCGTCCGTCTGGAATCCTCGATTACGACTCTCGTCAAAGTTCGCACCGGGCCGCCCATATGCCTGATTGTCCAAGGGTCGGCTGCCAACGCCGGATGCATCATCATAGGGCCAGCCCGCCTCGACATCCCTTGCCTCGTAATCGCGAAAATCCTCTTCGCGGGACAGATCGTCTACCTTGCGCTTCGCACTCATGATCGTTCCTTCCAAGCTATCTCACGCCGAACATATGAGCTTTCGGTGCCCGTGTAGAAACTTGTCAGGCTGCACATCGGTTCCCGTGACGAGCCGCAACACGATAATGAGCGCGATCGATACGCCTGTCGAACCAACTGGCGTTGACGTGCTCTTTTATCCACCCCATCTGTCATGCATGCCGCAAACCGAAAAAAATGACATCGAGCTCCTGAGGACATGGACCCTGCCGACCGCGGCGACGATGGGGTCGGCCATTCGCGCCAAGGGAATAGTCCAAGAGATCCGGGCGCGACTGCCTTCCCCGTCAAAGAAGGCTTTGGTGCTGGACGGTTGCGAGATGACCCTGGCGCTGCCTTCATCAGCAAAGGCTGCTTTCCATGCCGCGGTAGCGATCGTGACACGGGCGCTCGCCGAGGCGGAAGCCTTGCCCGTGATTCCGCGCGAAATCCAGGACATCCTTTCGATCACGGCCACAGAGCGGCATCGCTGGCTCGCGGACGGACGCTTGTCGAGCGCCGGAACGAGGACCGTTAGGCTCGCCGGTCGCGCTCGAAAGATTACGTTTCATGTTTTCGATCCAAAAGTCGTTGAGGACCTGCTGGATCGGGGCGTAGTCGATGAATGGCGGGTGGAAGACGCCGAAGCCAAGGCGGAGAAACGGCGGTGGACAGCCCATCAGTCGAAGCCGGCACGGGACCCGAAAAAGAGAGCCGGAGAGAGCAAAAAGGCTGCCTCTCCTGACGAATACGATACTGACCTTCGCGGCTGGGAGGAGTTTATAAGCGATGGGATCCTACGTTGACCGGCAGCATCTCTGAGCTGGTGCCGGAGGTGGTTTGCAGCGGTGATCGGCTAGTCGGCGTGACGCAGCCCTAACCTCTACTTCTAGGCCGCAAGGACGTCGGAAGTGGATCTTCCGACCATTGCAAAACCGCGCGTGGATGCGGCTCTAGTGACCGAGCAAGAGGCATGCCCGTAGTGTGTCGAGAGCAATCTCTAACTCCGGTGTTGGATACCCGACAGGCTCTGCACCTCGACGCCGCCTGAGGCATGCGTGCCCGCTTGACCGGCGCTGGACGGACGATCGCAACCTGTACGACGAGGTCTAAAATTCCCAAGGCATCAAGCGCGGCACCATCGACATCTGAGAACAGCCTCCATTTTGAACGTTCCAAGTTTGGGTCACGGATCGCTTCAGCCGATGGCGCGTTGGCGTAAAACAACGAGGATCTGCGATGAGCGCCACACGACCGGGACACTTGCTGCCATCGAAAAGCGTGATCGGTGCGACCGTCGTCGCTATCGGGCTCGGAGCGATTTATGTGGGAACGCAACTATTCACATGCCCGTGAGTTGAGTTGAACAACCGTGATGTGATACACGCATTTCGTTCAAGCGCAGGGCTTGGATACCTCGTCAAAGAAGGCTCAGCGTTTCTAACCCGCTGGGCCTTTTGCGTTTCGTGATTTGACACAGATCAAAATTTGAGCAATGTAAGTATCGAACCATTCAGTTCGATGATCCACCATCGATTTTCTGACGTTCATTGTAAGACCTCGAGAAAGCTCGGCGAATGTCCCTGTTCGCCGGGCTTTTCTTTTTGCGTCATCATTCAGTCCGCAACGTACCAAGGACACTTGGCGGGATCGAAGACAATAAGCGTTGCATCAGCCCTGCCTAAAAGATGAACTTGCTGACTGATACAAGTGCACGAATACGGTGAGGCGTCGGCTGTGGAAGCCGATCGCCGAGATCTGCTAAGCATCTAAGAACGCTTCAGCTTTAGATGAGCAAAAGGCCGATGAGGCGTAAGGTTCCATAATGGAACCAATTCTGCATCGCAGCTACCTCCGATCTCTAGCAAGTATGCACAGGTCTGCAGATCTGAGATACCCGTGACGGCCTGCGCCGAGAGTTGGGCGCCTTGCCGTGACGAAGCAATATCTGCTAACCGGCTCGATCGGCGCCTACTTTCCCCAGGCCAATTTGCACAACGCCATCGACAGTCACGAGTTGTCGAAGACGCCCGCTTGCAAGGCCATCCCAGTGCGAATCGAGGTGTAGACAATCGCGTGCCTACTATTGCCGAGATCTTTGGCGCTCGATGCTACATCGGTTCCTTGATGCCGGATGAGACCAGGTACCAGTTGACCGGATAGCTGGTGACGAAGCCGCATATCATTGCGATCTGCATTGCAAACCAGAATTCCGCGCTGTCGACTCCCGCCTGCACCCCGAACAGGACGGGAAAGATCACAAGCTGCAGCAGTGCCATGGTGCCATACATGCCGATCTGCCATGCTGTCAGTGACAGCGCGTCCGCTTTGAGTGCGGCCGTCAGTCCATCGCCGACGGACAGGTTTCTCATCGGCGCGATGGCGAAATACTGAAACACGATGCCGAGAATGAAAGCGAACAGGAAATCCAGCACCCAGACCGCAAACATCTTTTCCGTAAAGAGCCACTGCCAGCCGAATGCCACTGCAACAGAGGGCAGCACGAAGGCCGGCCACTCGGCCGCAATGTCGCCGATCTGACATGCACACATCCGAGACGCGTCAGAATACCGAAAACAACTCGATATCAGATGCCGACGTTCTTGAAGCAGCCAGCGAACTGGTCGACGCCTTCCTGGCGACAATCCGGGAGCACGCACCAGGCAGCGACATCCTCGACACGGATTGTCTACCCAACAGCAAGCCCCGCATCGAAAATGGATTCCGTCTGGCGATCGTCACCGAACCACGCGAGCACATTCGCCACCGTCTCGTGGCCGCTGGGAAGGTTCTCTGCCAGTTTCAGGACGACGTCGGATCGAGGATTTCCTTGAAGCCAGCCGTTGATGCCGGCTGGCACGGCCTGTTCGGCGCTTTGCCCTCCGGTCATCTCGAGCAGCTCCTGGCATCGATGGAGACGGATAACATCCGTCTAAGCGCGATGTTCGAGAACGCCGAAGAGGTTGCCACCCGTCGCTTCGGAGTGTCCATTCCGCCAGGATTTTGTGATGACGGAACCTACACATGGTGCGGCCACGATCGTCCGCACTGATCGGCGTCAGTGGCGATTAAGCGTCTTTTCGACGGAACAACGCTCGGAGTTGTCACGTTCAGCCTACTCCTCCCAAGACCACAAGGCTGAAAATGAGCATTATCAACGAGTTCAAGTCATTCATCGCGCGCGGTAACGTCATGGACCTCGCAGTCGGCGTCATCATCGGCGGCGCGTTCGGCGGCATCGTGAAATCCCTCACAGACGATGTCATCATGCCGGTCGTCGGCGCTCTCTTCGGCGGCTTCGATTTCTCGAACTACTTCATCCCCCTGTCCTCCGCAGTGAATGCGCCGACGCTGGCGGCCGCCCGTGCACAGGGAGCAGTGTTCGCCTACGGCAACTTCATCACTGTGCTCATCAACTTCCTGATCCTCGCATGGATCATCTTCCTGATGGTGAAGGGCGTGAACTTCCTGCGGCATCAGGTCGAGCACCATGAGAAGACCGGCGCCACCCCGCCCGCCCCGCCTCCGGCCGACGTCCGCTTGCTGACGGAAATTCGCGACCTGCTCGCAAAGAGGGGCGACCCGGCAGCCGCGGTGCCTACGAAACTTTGATCCCGCAACTTCGTTAACCTTTGGCCCGGCACGCCCGTTAGGACTGCCGGGCGATTGATGGAAGGAATGGACAATGTCGAACCTTGAAACGAATGCGCATCAGCTTGCAGAGCGCTATCTCGCGCTTGGTGGGAAGCGCCTCTCGAAGCTGGACGACAACATCGTCAGCACCCGGAAATGGGAAGATGAGCCAGCCGAGGCATCGCGATTCTGGAAGGAGCACATCGCCTCGCTTCCTGAAGATCAGCGAACCCAGGTCGAGACGCTCCTGCCTTCGATGAACGACAAGTAGCATACCGGGCATTCGCGACATGGCTGGCCAGCGCTTGTTCGAAATTTGGCTGTTCGTCTCGCGTCGCGATCACGGGGAGAGACATTCCTCGCAGATGCCGCAGCCGTCCTCGTCCATGCACGACGCGGGGCGACGTCGTTCGCAGCAAAGGCAAGTCTTCGCATCCAAGCCGTCATCTTCGCGCTCAGGCGGAATGATATCGATCAACGAGTTCGACAGGTTATTGTCGTCGGGCATAGGCAATCTCTGCGCTGCTGATACAACCGAAATGGTTATCGAGCTGTCATTCTGCAAGCAGGCCGGCCGGGGTGATACATCCTGAATCAATCTCTGAGCGTGAGATCCTAAGCCGTTGAGATTGGATTCGTTTCGACTCGGAACGAATCACTGCTTCACACCTTTGAGTCGCCATCCAAGGGATTCGGAGTAAAAGCATATGGCAGAGCATCGAGCGCAGTGGAAAGGCTTCCTGAAGGTTGGCGAGGTGAGCTGCGGCGTCGCGCTCTACACGGCCGCGTCGACCGCGGACCGGATCGCCTTCAACACCATCAATACCGCGACCGGAAACAGAGTAAACCGAGTGTTTGTCGATTCCGAGACCGAGGAGCCTGTCGAGAAGGACGACCAGGTGAAGGGCTTCGAGCTGGAGAACGGCCGCTATGTCCTGATCGATCCCGAGGAAATCGCGGCGACCGTCCCCGAGAGCAATAAGACACTCGAGATCGAGGCCTTCATACCCTGCGGTACGATCGACGACGTTTACTTCGACAAGCCCTATTATCTCACCCCTGACAAGACCTCCGGAGACGCCTTCGCGCTGCTGCGTGACGGCATGAAGGCAGATAAGGTCGCTGCCATCGCGAGCACCGTCTTGTTCCGCCGGATGCGCACCGTGCTCATCCGGCCGCACGGCAAGGGACTGATTGCCACCACCCTGCGGTACGACTACGAGGTCCGGTCATCGAAGAAGGCTTTCGAGAGCGTGCCGGAGATCAAGATCGAGGGCGAAATGCTCGATCTCGCCAAGCACATCATCTCCACCAAGATTGGTGAGTTCGATCCTGCGAGCTTCGACGATCGGTACGAAGAGGCGCTGGCCGCGCTGGTTAAGGCGAAGATCGAAGGCAAGCCCCTGCCGAAACGGAAGAAGGTGAAGGTCTCGCGGCCCAACGATCTGCTCGCCGCCCTTCGAGAGAGTGCAAGCCTCTCAAAGAAGGCCGAGAAAAACCGAAACGCACCGCGGCAAATGCCAACAATGGCAAGGGCCGGCAGCGCGCAGCGCGCGGGGCGGCCCAGAAGTCCGCCCCTTCCAAGGCCGCCCCGCAGCGCAAGGCTGGATGAGGAGGAACGACGATGGCACTCCATCCATATTGGAAAGGCTACCTGAAGCTCTCACTTGTCACCTGCCCGGTCGAGATGGTGCCGGCCACCTCGGAGGCAGAGAAAGTGCGCTTCCACACCATCAATGAGAAGACCGGCAACCGCGTCATGTCGCAGTACGTCGACTCTGTCACGGGCAAGCCTGTCCACGACGACAAGCAGGGCAAGGGATACGCCCGTGGCGAGAACGACTACGTGGTGCTGACCGAGGATGAGATCGATGCCGTTGCACTGGACACGGTCAAAACGATCGACATCTCACGGTTCGTGCCGGCCGACAGCATTCCATGGATCTATCTTGAGAAGCCCCACTACCTCACGCCCGGCGACAAGGTCGGCGACGAGGCGTTCTCGGTCATCCGCGAAGCGATGAAGGCGTCCGAAGTCGTCGGTGTCTCCAAACTCGTGGTCGGTCGCCGCGAGCGTGCAGTTGTTCTCGAGCCTCGCGATAACGGGATCGTGCTGTGGACCCTGCGGTTCGGCGACGAAGTCCGGCCCGAGAACGACTATTTCGAGGACATAGACGACGAGGCGGATGACGACGCCCTGCCCCTGGTGCGGAAGCTCATCAAGCAGAAGACCAAGGCATGGTCACCGAAGATGGTCAGCGATCCGATCCAGGATGCACTGCTCGCGCTCATCGACGAGAAGAAGAAGTCCCTCAAGCCCGCGAAGAAGACGAAATCGAAAAAGAGCGAACCCGCCCCGGCCTCGAACGTCGTGAACATCATGGATGTCCTGCGGAAGTCGATCGAGCGGGATGAAAAAAGAAGAAGGCAAGCTGAGACTCAGCCTAGCTTTCTGATCGCGGTGCCGAGCGGTCTCACGGAGCTGTCATAGTCCGCCCATGCTTCGCTCTTCTTCAGCAATGCCGGCACGCTCCGCACCGTGAATTTCATAGGATCGAGGCCGGCCTTCACCTGTGACCAGGTCAGGGGCATCGACACAGGCGCGCCCGGTCTGGCGCGAGGAAAAAGCGGCGCGACCGCGGTCGCCATCCTGTCGTTGCGAAGATAGTCGAGGAAGATCCGCCCGTCGCGCAGCTTCTTCGACATCTTGATCAGGTAAAGGTCAGGCTGCTCTTCCGCCATCTGCTCGCAGACACGACGGGCGAATTCCTTCGCCTCGCCCCATCCGGGCGACTTTCCTCTAGGCGCCTTAAGCGGGACGACGACATGCAGTCCCTTGCCACCTGTCGTCTTGCAGAAGCCGACCAGACCGAGCTTGTCGAGCCGATCACGAAGCTCGCGAGCGGCTTCAACGACCGTGTCGAATTCGACGCCGAGTCCCGGATCGAGGTCGAAAACCAGTCTCCCCGGAACTTCCGGCTTGCCTGACAAGCAGTTTCACGGATGCAGCTCGAGCGCACCCGCCTGCGCGAGTGCCGCCAGACCTTCGACGCGGTCGATCTGCAGGTACGGCTTTCGATCTCCGGAGACTTTCACGAGTTCCAACAGGTTGGATGTTCCGGGCATCGCGTGCCGCTGGAAGAACTGCTGATGACCGACGCCATCGGGCGCTCGGACGACGGAACACGGTCTTCCGCGGACATGTTCAATCAGCCACGGACCGACCGCCTCGAAATAGAGAGCGAGGTCCTCTTTGGTAACCGGCGGAACGGTGTCGCTCCACAGTGCCTTGTCCGGATGGGAAACCAGGACGCCCATCACCTCCGCCTTAGCGTTCTTCCGGGACTGCTTCGCAGGCAATCTCTGCCTGGATGTCGCAGGAGGCGCGGTGTCCGGTTCCGGCGTTTCGTGATCAAAGGATGAAGGGCGCTCCGTCGTCGCCTCATCTGCCGGCTTGTCTTCGCGCAGACCTTTGAAGGCACCTTGCCGAACCTGTCCGTCGGCGGTCCAGCCGGCGAACTGAATTTCGGCGACGAGCTCCGGTTTGACCCAGTGTATATCGGAGGTCTTCTTCGGTGCGCTATCCCTGTGAAGGGCGACCTGGCAATGTGCAGTGGCTCCAGCTTCTCCATCAGCATTGCCGCCCTGCCCGCACCGAAACCTGTGCCGACACGTCCAACATAGACAAAGTGCTTATCTCGATAGACGCCTGCCAGAAGCGATTTGAATTTGCCGCCATTGGTGGCGTATCCACCGATGACGACCTCGTGCCCCGCCCGGCATTTCGACTTCACCCAGCTATCGCTCCGACCCGACCGATAGGGTGCGTCGGCCTTCTTCGAGACGATACCCTCGAGCGAGAGGCGACAGGCGGAGCGAAGAACGGCGTCGCCACCGGTCTCGAAATGATCGACGAACCTGAGACGGGCACCGGCATCAGCGGCTTTCAACAGCGTTTCCAGCCTGGATTTCCGCTCCTTCAGCGGCTGGTCGCGAAGGTCTTCATCTCCCTCGAACAGAAGATCGAAGGCGAAGAAGACCAGGCTTTCCGTTTTGCCCTCCGACAAGGCCGCCTGTAGGCTGGCGAAGTCCGGGGCACCGTTCTCGTCGAGTGCGCAGACCTCGCCGTCGATGATGGCATCAGCCAGAACACCAGCATCGGCTGCGATCTGCTTGAATCGCTTCGTCCAGTCGAGCCCCTTGCGGGTCAGCAGGCGGGCGGTACCGCCTTCGACACGCATCTGTATCCTGTAACCGTCGAACTTGATTTCGTGCAGCCAGCCCTTGTCAGATGGCGGCCGGTCCTCCGACCTGCAGAGCTGCGGCGGGATAAAAGATGGCATCGCGCCTTCGCTCTTTCGCGAGCTTCGGGGCCCGTCGTTCTTCTCAGCTTTCTTTCGCTCGTCCGCGGCCAGGCCTTCGCTGCTGTCCCAGACAGCGTCTGCCGGAACGGCGGGCTCCGTCAGCATGAAAGGCTTCGGTTTCCGACCCCTACCCGAAGCGATGGCCGACATGGCTCGCCCTGAGGCGACCGAGGTCTTCTTTCGCTCAAGGATGGCATCACCGTTTCCATCTACGGCGGTGTCGTCATGATGCTTGATGAGGAGCCAGTTCGTCCGCTTGTCGCCATCACGATCCTTCTTCATACGGACAAGAACGAAGCTGCCTTTCAAGCGGTCACCATCCAGAACAAACTTCAGGTCGCCCTTCTTCAACGCGTGCTCAGGCGACATGTCGCCTTCCGGTTCCCAATAGCCGCGATCCCAGAGCATGACTGTCCCGCCGCCGTACTCGCTCTTCGGTATCGTCCCTTCGAAATCACCGTAGTCCAGCGGATGATCCTCGACCTCCACAGCGAGGCGTTTGTCCGCAGGGTCCAGCGAAGGACCGCGGGTCACGGCCCAGGACTTGAAGACGCCGTCGAGTTCCAGCCGGAGGTCGTAGTGCAGCCGGGTCGCGTCGTGCTTCTGGATGACGAACCGCAAACGCTTGGAGGGGCGGACATCCACAGTGCCAGACGGCTCTGTCGTCTTCTTGAAATCGCGCTTGCTGTGATAGGTGGAAAGCTTAGAGGTCATTGATGGCCTCAGTGGCCGATATCGAGCATGTCGCTTCGCCGTCCGGCCCGAGCGCGTCTGAACGCATCGATCAGGCCCGCCACCGTCTTCTCAGCGCCGAGTTCGTCGGTGATCGGGACCGGATCGCCGGCGATCGCTTCCAGCGCCTCAACACCAGCCCCGTTGGCCATGGCATCGACAATGGCTTCGCGCGTTTCGATCTCGGAGCGCAACCGCAGATAAAGCGCATATATCAGCGCCTCATCTATATCGAGGGCAGATCCCAATTGGTCGATCTCAGTGCATTTCCTATCCATGTCGCTAAAACACCAAAGACCTATCAGTGTTCCGTGAACGAGCATTTTTCGGCATAACTCGCGCTCCTCTCGCGTATCTGCCAATCGGGTACGCGACCGACAGCCGAAGATGCCGGTCTACAGCGACAACGCCAAGATCAATTTCCAGCAGGGAAACAACAATTGAAGCTCGAGCTACCCGGCGGGCCGAATGGACCAGTTGGGAGCGTGTGGATCGATGTCACCGAGCCGACCTACTGGATCCATGGCACGCTCGAGTCAGAATTGGTCGGTAGGGCCGACTCGCATGGGTGTGTCCGTTTGACGAATTGGGACGCCGAGGAGCTCGCAGGTGTGTTGAAGCCCGGCATTATCGTCGAATTTGTCGATTAGCCCGCTTCCATCGTTTGCCGGTGGTCAAACCCTCGTATCCGCAGATACCGTCGATAACGGTCGCCGGCTCATCGCTTATGCGATCCGGGCATGGTCGGGGTGAGTCAGGGTTGGAATGACGGTCTTGCGAACTAATTGCTCCAGTACCCGCCCATCAGCCGTTGCCAAAGGAGTATTGTGATGAAGTCCAAGGTTGCCGACGTAATGACGAAAATACTCTCCTCAGCTGGCGTCAAGCGGATTTACGGCGTGGTGGGAGATAGCCTTAATGGTCTGACCGAATCCTTGCGCAAGACAGGTGACATCGAGTGGGTCCATACACGCCACGAAGAAACTGCTGCATTCGCAGCCGGCGCAGAAGCCCATATCACGGGTGAACTCGCGGTTTGCGCGGGAAGTTGTGGTCCGGGCAATCTGCACTTGATCAACGGACTGTTTGACTGCCACCGGTCAGGTGTCCCGGTGCTGGCGATAGCAGCGCAGATCCCATCGCAAGAAATTGGCAGAGGCTACTTTCAGGAAACGCACCCCGATCAGCTCTTCCGCGAATGCTCCCACTATTGCGAACTTGTAAGCCAACCCGAGCAACTTCCGGGTGTCCTTGAGGCGGCCATCAGAACCGCGGTTGGCAAGCGTGGTGTTGCGGTCATCGTCATTCCAGGGGACGTCGCTCTTGCCGATTTCTCCGCAAAATCTCATCGTCAGAGGCGTTGCGGCTCGCCTTGCCGAACGTCGTTCCGGCCAAAGAACAGATAGACAATCTGACGATCCTTCTGGGGGAAAGTTCAAAGATCACGCTCCTGTGCGGTCGCGGCTGCCAAGGCGCCCATGACGAAGTCGTCGCGCTGGCCTCTCGCCTCAAGGCACCGATTGTTCACGCGCTCGGCGGCAAGGAACATATCGAATGGGAAAACCCCTACGACGTTGGCATGACTGGACTTATCGGCTTCTCGTCCGGCTATAAAGCCATGCTCGAATGCGACACCCTCGTCATGCTGGGGACCGACTTTCCATATCGACAATTCTATCCGACTGACGCAAAATCGTGCAGGTCGACATTCGGCCAGAGAACCTCGGTCGGCGAACGTCATTGGACCTAGCAATCATTGGGGACGTCAAATCCACGCTTCGCGCCCTCTTGCCGAAGCTGGAAGACCGACCGGATTCAAAGCATCTTCAGCGTTGCCTTGTCGCTTACCAGAAAGCGCGCGAAGGTCTGGACGACCTCGCGACTGGCAAAGCGGGAGGAAAAATTCACCCTCAGTATGTCGCGAGATTACTGAGCGAACAGGCGTCCGACGACACAATATTCACGTTCGACGTTGGAACGCCAACGGTCTGGGCAGCCCGCTATCTTGAGATGAATGGCAAGCGACGGCTGATCGGGTCGCTGGTGCATGGATCGATGGCCAATGCGTTACCCCAGGCGATCGGAGCGCAGACTATCGATAAAGGGAGGCAAGTCATTAGCATGTCCGGCGATGGCGGCTTTACAATGTTGATGGGCGATCTCTTGACGCTGAAACAAGAGAATCTTTCCGTGAAGGTCATTGTCTTTAACAACTCGTCTCTGGGTTTCGTCGCCATGGAGATGAAGGCCGCCGGGTATATCGAAACGGGAACGGATCTGGACAATCCGGACTTTGCAGCGGTAGCGCGCGCCGCGGGCATTCATGCCATCCGCGTTGAAGATCCCGCTGAACTCGCACGTGGAATTGAAGCCGTTCTGCGTCATCCCGGACCCGCACTGCTGGACGTAGTCACGAACCCGCAAGAGCTGTCGATCCCTCCAAAGATCAAGGCCGCACAGGTGATGGGCTTGAGCCTGTGGGCTGCAAAGGCAGTAATGAGCGGTCGCGGAGATGAGTTGGTCGACGTCGCCAAATCCAACTTCTTCTCACGCTGATTATAGGGAACGGATCAAACCTCATGGCGTTTGCCGTTGGTAGACAAGGAGACCTATATGCAAAAGCTCATTATTCCATTGGTCGCGGCACTGGCGCTGACGGCGTGCTCCTCGACTGAACGTGGGGCAGGTATCGGGGCTGCAAGCGGTGCCGTCGTCGGTGGTGTGGCGACCGGCAATATCCGAGGGGCGGCTGTAGGCGCTGCTGTGGGAGGCGTATCCGGCGCGCTCATCGGCCACGTCGCGGATCAGCCTGGCCGCTGCTACTATCGCGACCGAAATGGCAACAGGTACGTGGATCGCTGCTGATCATCGTCTGAAAGGCGGGTCCTCCCCGCCTTTCTTGCTTTCATCGTCCAGGCTGATAGAAGTCTCAATCTGTGAACCATCTGACAACTCCATGGCAAAGCGCGTCATGGAACTGCCAATATAGGCCAGCCACTTTGGATCTCAGTCGTATCAGGCCCGTATGCGGTCACCGACGACATTCCAGTTTATCGCCTTGTCGAGGACCGCTCTGATGTGATCCGCCTTTCGGTTTTCATAATCGACATAATAGGCATGCTCCCATACATCGATCCCCATGTAAGCCGGGCGACCAAATGCTGCGGGATTGTTGCCATCTTCATAGCCGACCAAAGCCAAGCCATTGTGATCGTCACGCGTCAACCAGACCCATCCGGTCCCAAATACCTGATCTGATGCGTCTACGGCCTTCTTCACGAAGCCTTCATAGCCACCGAAAGTCTCACCGATTTGAGAAGCCAGCTCACCTTGTGGACGATTGGCACCGCCTGGTTTGAGTTGTTCCCAATAAACGACATGGTTCCATGCCTGAGCGGCGTTATTGAAGATTGCACTGTCGGAACTGTTCTTGGCAGACTCCGCCATTATTGCCGCCAAATCCATGTCCGCATATTTGGTGGGAGCGGTCAGAGTGTTCAGCTTATCAAAATAGGCCTTGTGGTGCTTCCCGTAATGCAGCGATAGAGTTTTTGCTGAGATCGTCGGCGCAAGCGCATCCTCTGCAAACGGAAGAGCTGGCCGCTGTAACGGGGACGCTGCGCGTGAAATATGCGGAGCGCTAAGTACGGTTGCGCCAAGCGTAGTGACGCCGGCAGCTATGACAGATCGGCGAGTGAGTTCCATTTTGTCCTCCATAACTGTGATTACCCAACCGCTCCAGCCGGCTCGGATACTCAAGTAAGACGGTTCTCCACAGTAAGTTCCATCATAGCGTGCATGCCATGGTGTGTGACTTGCCTCATCTGCCATTCCCGAGGCGACCTGCTGGTCCCTGCGCGGATCCCCAAAGCGGCTGTACGTACATTGTGTCGGCACCAACGACACCCGACGTCACGCCACGCAGAAGTCTCCGGCGATTACTCACACGTTTCAAAGTTAGCCAGTGCCTCGAAATACGCCCCTCGCCAAGTGGTGCAACCGGCGGTCCATGAACCTTGATCCGCCTCGCGCGTTTCCCCGGCGGCGGCGACGGTAGATCAGGGAAACGAAGATGGTGTACAAAAAACGCGAATTTCACGAAGCAGCCCCAGCGATTAACGACGAAAGCCCGCCACTGGCAAGGCTTGAAATCGCGGTCTCTGATGCGCTCGGCGTTGCCGGTGGTGTCGATACCGCGAATGTCAAAGTGGTGGCGGAAGGATCAGTGATAAGCCTGACCGGCACGGTTCTCTATCCGCAGGAAGCGGTCCGCGCAGGTGAAGTGGCTGCAGCGATTCTTGGTGTAACGGAGGTAAGAAACGCCATAGAGGCGCTTGAGCCGCAACCCAGCCGCGGACTCTGATCCCGGCCCGTCGCCCTACCGACCAATCTTGAAAGGTGTGACAATGCCCTATGAACTATTCTACTGGGATGGCATTCAGGGCCGAGGGGAATTCGTTCGTCTGGCGCTGGAGGATGCGGGTGCCGAGTATCGCGACGTCGCACGCGAGCCTGACGGCATGGAGACGATGATGGCCTGCCTGAAAGGTCAAGACGGAATGGGCGTACCGCCGTTCGCGCCACCCTTCCTTAAGGACGGTGACCAGATCATCTCCCACGTCGCAAACATCCTTCACTATCTTGCTCCAAGGTTGGGGCTTGTGCCAGACGTCGAAGCGCTGCGAGCCGAGGCACATGGCATGCAGCTAACGATCACCGACTTTGTCGCGGAAGTTCACGACACGCATCATCCGATCAGCACAGCAGATTATTACGAAGACCAGAAGGACGAGGCGAAAGCACGCACCGCGGCATTCCTCAAGCACCGGGTTCCGAAGTTCGTCGGCTATTTCGACCGTTTGCTGGCCGTATCCGCCGAACGCGGCGTGAAACGCGGTGACGGCGCCGACCAAGCCTTCGCGCTAGGCGACCGCTTCACCTATGTTGACCTCTCACTGTTCCAGATTGCCGAAGGACTAGCCTATGCATTCCCGCGTGCGCTGGCAAACTTCGACGACGCGTATCCCCATGTGGCGGCAGTGCGCGAGACTGTCAGGCAGAGACCGGGCATTGCCGCCTATCTTGCCTCCGACAGGCGATTGGCGTTCAACCAGAATGGCATTTTCCGCCACTACCCCGAACTAGATCAGATCGCCTATTGATTCTGAAGATAGTCGCTGCCTGCTATATGCACACTGTCGTGAAAGCGCGGAGATCGGCCTACTGCTGAGCCGCCCCGCATTAGCGCAAAGTCGCCCGCTTTCCCGTGCCCAAAGCAGCAGCCAAAGAGTTTCAAACCATGTCAGACGATCATGAACATGATGGCAATCCGCATACTCCACCCCTCACGACCAGAGGCTTCAACAAAGGACTTTGGGCGCTTGCCGGCGGGATCGTTGTTTTGGCCGTGCTGTCTTTCATCGCAATCAAGCTCCTCCTTGCTCTCGATTAGCAATCAATCGCGAGGAGATTTGGAACCAATTCGGTGCCGCGCGCCTTGACTAGCAGAGGATAATCGTGCGGCCCACTTTGCCTCGACGCGCTTATCGACTCCAGAGTGCGCGCGTTTGGCGATCTGGCGGTAATGGCGAGGCTGTCTGCGCGGACCAGCAAGGCGCAGTGCGACATAGCGCAACGAGCTATTTGCAGCTGGGCCGCGTTGCCGCGGCCCAGCTAGACGGCGCCGATCAGATGTGAATTCCGCCCGCGACCTCGATCCGTTGGCCATTGACCCAGCCGAAATTGTCGGAGAGAAGGCCGGCGATTACCGGCCCAACATCCTCGGGTCCACCTACACGACCAAGCGCAGTATGCGAGGCTAGCGCTTTTGCCACTTCCGGGTTGTCGCGCACGACGCCACCGCTGAAGTCGGTGGCTATGGCGCCAGGGGCGACAACGTTCACAGCAATACGACGCGCACCCAGTTCCATGGCCATGTACCGGGTCAGCGCCTCAACGGCTGCCTTCATCGGTCCATAAATTGTTCGCCCTGGAAATGAGAATCTCGCAAGTCCGGACGAGATATTCACGATGCGACCACCGTCGTTCATCAGCGGCAGCAGCTTCTGCGTCAGCAAGAAAGGGCCCTTGAAGTGGATTGCAAACTGCATGTCCAATTCTGCTTCGGTTCCGTTTTCAAGCGTCGCTGTCGATGACGTTCCCGCGTTGTTAACGAGATAGTCAAAGCGGCTGGCGCCGAGCAACGCCAGTGCATCTCGAACCTCCGCGACGAACCCATCAAATTTAGCCGCCTGACCAAGTCCAATTGTAAAGCCACTGCGGCCGCACCGGCTTCTCGAACGGTCTCCACGACCTTATCGGCCTCGTCCTTCCGAGTGTTGTAAGTGATGATTGACGAGACACCTTGATGGGCGAGACGCATCGCTGTGTCGCGTCCCATTCCCCTGCTGCCCCCGGTGATGATGGCAACGCGTTGAATAACGTTCATGTTTAATCTCCTTCACGGAGAGACATAGGCGCTTCAGCTCGCGCAGAAAATACAGTAATCATGTCACATGCTGTACGGAATTTTGAACAATGCTTACTGACTTCGCCGCAGCTCGGGCCTTCGTCGCCGTGGCGACAGCAGGCGGTTTCCGTGATGCTTCGGTCGCAACGGGTATCAGCGCATCGAGCCTTAGCGGTGCGGTGAAACGGCTCGAAAGCCAGCTCGGCGTCCGGCTGCTCCACCGCACTACCCGCAGCGTGGTCACGACCGAAGCAGGAGCTCACTTGCTGGAGCACCTGCAAGCTGCCATGGCGGACGTGGAGGCAGCGTTAGATCGCGCCAATAAGTACCGGCATGAGCCGGCGGGGAAAATCCGCCTCAATGTTCCGGTCAATGTAGCCCGCCTGGTGCTGCCGAGACTTTTACCGGGCTTTATCGCCGCCTACCCAAAAATCCGGGTAGAAGTTGTGGCCCAACACGGACTTGTGGACATACTTGCCGAGGGATGCGATGCCGGCATCCGATACGATGAGCGGTTGACCAAGAACATGGTCGCTATACCGATCGGGCCTAGCAGACAACGGTTTGCCACTGCCGCCTCGCCTGCTTACTTGGCACGCCACGGGTGCCCCCAACAACCTGAGGATCTTCTCGATCACGCTTGCCTGCACGGTCGGCTCAGCAGTGGAGCATCTGCTGCGTGGGAATTCGAACGCGCCGGCGCTGTGGTGAGGATTGAGCCAACGGGTCCGATATCGGTGGACATAAACGCCATCGACCTTGCTGTTTCGACCGCCATCGACGGATGCGGCGTTATACATCTGTTCGAGGACTGGCTGCGGCCGGCTCTCGAAAGCGGTTCGTTGGTGCCGATCTTGGAACCGTTCTGGCAGAGCTTTTCGGGTCCCTATCTGTATTACCATGGACAGGAGTACGTTCCCGCCCCCCTGAAGGCATTCATCAGTTACGTGCAGGAGAATCGTTGGTAGGCTGGAGTCAATTTCGAACGCAACCCGCTTTCGACGCAGCCTAATACACCCCGCAGGCGAAAACTGCACGCTGTAGCCGTTGATCGCGTTTTAGCTCTTGAAAGGATGTGAACCATCGGCCCCGTCATTTAAGCAGCATATATTTGTGCTAATTTTTGTAAGCTCGGGGATAGGTTACGCTCCAGGATCTCCGATCTGTAGCCAAGAGCGGACGGAGTTACCGCCACCGTTGGCATACCTATTTGAATGACTACCTCGAACCCATACTTCCGTCGCGATTGGTTCGAGCTTATCTCTAAAATGGACGGGATGGTTACCGTCGCCCGGATTTGGATGCTAAGAGCCGGTGATAGCCCATCGATCGTCAGGCCTGGAACCCGACGAGTACAATGACTGACGAAATGAATCAGCTCACAAGTATTTTCTCGGCCGCCGCCGCGGCGAGGATGCGCCAAAGCCGCAATCACGGCGACCGGGGACGGGTTAGGCCGCACCTGGAAGTTACCAGGGTTAGGTGAAGCATCTGAATGGTGAGTAAATGGCGACGGTCATCTGCCCTAGCGGCTGGCATCGGTGGCGACCGCGCTAACGATTCATATTGAATTTTCCGCGATAAGGGCGGATTTTCGAGAATGATTCAGTAATGGAATCATATTGAGTTTTCCGCGCAAAAAGCGGATAAGGAGATATGATGCAAGTCGGTCGGCCAACACTGTCTTCCTACGCTTCTGGTCTACTTGCTACGGGCCGGGGAGTTTTCTCTGTGGATGAAGCCCAGCAGGAGATCGGCATCAGCCGTGGCGCATTCCTTGACGCTGCCGAGCGTTTGCAGCGACGCGGCCAGCTTATCCGGCCCCGTCGCGGCTTTATGTGGTTGTGCCCCCTCAGCACGCCGTCATGGGAGCGCCGCCGCCGGAGTGGTATATAGACGCCCTGATGCGCCACGAAAAACGACCCTACTATGTGGGATTGCTGACGGCCGCCGCCGCCCATGGCGCCTCCCACCAAGCCACCATGGTATTTCAGGTCGTCACGAATAAACTCCTGCCCGATATTGAGGCCGGGCGAACGCGGATCGTGTTTTCATACCGCAAGGATATGGGAGCGGTGTCGGCGGGAATCGAAGGCCGCAAAACGCCTTCGGGATATATGAAGCTATCCTCGCCGAACTGACGGCGCTCGACCTGGTACGCTATCCGCATTCCGGGGCTGGATTGGACAATATTGCTACGGTGCTTTCCGAACTTGCCGAGCGGTTGCAACCGAAAAAGCTTGCTTCCCTGTCGCGTGCTTTCGAGAAAGCGGTCGCACAACGCCTCGGGCATCTTCTTGTGAGGCTGGGGCACTCGCAGATAGCGGATGCGATGTTTGCAGCGCTATCTCCGCGTGGGCCGTTGCAATGGGTGGAACTCGACCCCAAGCAGGCCGGTGATCCAGATTTGTCCCCGCCGCCATCCGAACGCGATGAACACTGGCGTGTAATCGTTCGCCGGCCGCCGGAGATCGACGAATGATACCGCAGGATTACATCACCGCCTGGAATCGTGTGGTGCCGTGGGCAAGTCAACGGCAAGTCGAGCAGGATCTCATCATCAGCCGCGCGATTGTTGCCATCTTCTCCGATCCTTTCCTGCGCGACGAACTGCGCTTCCGCGGCGGCACTGCGCTCAACAAGCTGCACTTCCCCAAGCCGCTACGCTATTCGGAAGACATCGACCTTGTGAGGACGACTGCCGGTCCTATCCGCCTGTTACTAGAGCATTTGCAGGACGTTCTCGATCCGTGGCTGGGCAGGCCGCGTTTCGATCAAAGCCCGGTTGCGCCCAAACTCAAATACGCTGTCGAAGCCGAAGACAAGGCTTCTGCCGGGCCGATAAAACTCAAGATCGAAATAAACACGCGCGAGCGTGAAGCTTACGATCGGCCCATTGAGATTCCGTTTGGCGTCGAAAATCCGTGGTTCACCGGAACGGCTGCAATCTCGACCTTCTCTCGGGAAGAAATGTTGGCGACCAAGCTACGTGCTTTGCTTCAACGCAATAAAGGCCGCGACCTGTTTGACCTGGACTACGCGCTCAGAGTATTCGAGGGGCTGAACTCGGCTAGGATCGTCGAGTGTTTTCTGCTCTACCTTGAAAAAGGAGAGGTGGCGATTTCCAGAGCCGAAGCGCAGCAGCGCATGTTCCAGAAGCTCGTCAATCCGGGCTTCTTCACTGACATGGGCCCGCTGCTTCCGACAGATCTCGCCAAGGCTCTGACCGAAGAAACGCTTAAGGCCGCCTTTGCAAGGGTGATGAAGGAACTCATCGACCGGATGCCTGGCGAAGAATGGGCGAAGGCCGGGGAAATGCGGAAACGGTTCGGGCTATGAAACGACATCTGGCAAGAGCCTACCCCTCTGTAGGCGGACCAGTGTCGCGAGTTAGGGATACTAAACGAACGGTTTGTGATCGGGAGAAATGGTGATATGTTCACCGTCCGTTCTGAGAACCAATCCGTTGCTTGGCTGCGGGAAGAACCATGACAAATATCTTTCCCGCAGGAGAGACCATCCGCAAAATTATCCATGTGGACATGGATGCCTTCTATGCCTCGGTCGAGCAGCGGGATAATCCGGAGCTGCGGCAAACCGCTGGCCGTCGGCGGTGCTGCCGCCAGAGGTGTGGTGGCGGCCGCCAGCTATGAGGCCCGCAAGTTCGGGGTTCATTCCGCCATGCCGTCGGTCACGGCCGCTCGCAAATGGCCGGATCTGATTTTCGTAAAGCCGCGCTTCGAATCTACCGGGCAGTCTCGCAGCAGATCCGGGAGATCTTTGCCGAATACACGCCATTGATCGAGCCCTTGTCGCTGGACGAAGCTTATCTTGACGTGACGGAAAACCTGAAGGGCATGCCTGTCGCGACAGAATCGCGCTGGAAATCGCGCGAAGATCAAGGCGGTGACTGGTCTCAACGCATCGGCCAGGATTTCCTACAACAAGTTTTTGGCCAAGATGGCCTCCGACCTTAACAAGCCCAACGGTCAGGCCGTGATTACGCCGAAGAACGGTCCGGCCTTTGTGGAGGAACTTGCGGTCAAGAAATTCCATGGTGTCGGTCCAGCGACCGCTGAGAAGATGCATCAGCTCGGGATCGAGACCGGGGCGGACCTGAAGGCGCAGTCGCTGGCTTTCCTGACGCAGCATTTCGGAAAGTCTGGACCCTACTTTTATGGGATTGCTCGCGGTGTCGATAACCGCCAGGTTCGCCCGGACCGCGTGCGAAAATCGGTTGGCGCCGAGGATACCTTCCACGAGGATATCACCGATCTTGATCTCGCGACGAGCGAGCTGAGGCCTCTGGCGGACAAAGTCTGGGGTTATTGCGAAGCCAAGGCGTTTAGCGGCAAGACCGTCACCGTCAAAATCAAATACTCCGACTTCACTCAGGCGACGCGCAGCAGGACCACCGCCCTGCCCTTTGCCAACAGTAATGAGATTTTCGAGGTAGCAACCGGGCTGTTGGCGACGGTTTATCCATTCAAGAGGTCGGTGCGCTTGCTGGGCATAACGCTATCGTCGCTCACCCAGGATCGTCACGAAGATAACGATCAGGATCAGTCGCAGCTGGATTTCGGGATGTAGGCGAAAACAAAAAGCCTGCCGCGGGAGGAGGTGCGGCAGGCTTTCGAAAGAGTTGAACAACGGCTGGGAGGAGGAGTGCTGCTGTTCCGTCAGGCAACCCTTGGGAGGAGGAGTGGGTTACCTGAGTGACGAAGCTTTGCGGGAGGAGGTGCATCGCTTCGTTGAGATTGCTTATACAAGCATTCTGCCAGCCGCGTTATCGGCTTCACCGCAGCTCAGCTATGCCCTGAACGCACCCCTGATAAAAAGCTCGCCCAATTTTCCGCCATTAAGCGCGAAAGCGGTCGAAGGCGGTCAGGTACCTAGTGGGTGGGTCCGCTTCCGGGTGGCGGTAGATCTCTCGGCGGAGGTAGTCGAGTTCATCAGCCAAAGCGACCTCATCCAATTCGATCCACCAGGATTTCGGGCGCCCCTCGCTGCCATCCGACCAACGATAGCCCCTCGCCTTGAGGTGATCCTTGAGGTCGTAAGGGCTGTTCTCGGCAAAGATGCGCACCAGCGATCGCTGGCTTGCCCTGTAGAGTTCAGCAAACGGAGACGAGCAAACCCCCTCAACCTTGCGATCCAGGACTTCAAGCAAGGCAAAACAGTCGTCCACGGCGCGATGGCCGTCATGGAAATAACCGGCCTGACCGATAAGGTAGCCGAGCTTTGTGCCTTCGAATCCCCGCGCCGACCAATCGATCTCTGAATTCGAACACGACCAAGCCTTGTTGCAAAACACACGAGAAAACGCTTCGCAGAAGGGTCTGTCGAAGCCGGCATTGTGAGCGATAATCAGGTCCGCTGGCGCGACAAGGGTCTCGACGGCCTCCATGTCGATCTTCTGGCCGGCGACCATGTCGTCGGTGATCCCGGTCAGCTTGACGATTTCAGGGGGGATTGGTTTGCCGGGCTGCTGCAGACCGCCATAAATCCCCGTCACGTCTCCGATCACACCTTGGTCGTCAAAGGTGAAGGCGATCAAGCCGATTTCGATGATCTCTTCCTTGCGATGGTTTAGGCCGGTAGTCTCGGTGTCAAGAATGATGCCATTGAGCGGGAATTCCGGGCGTAGGCTACGGACAACCGGACGGGCCTCGAGCTTTCGCAAGATCCGATAGCGACCTGTTGCCGCCAGATGATCGACCATCTCCTGTTCGGACAAGGCGACATTTGCCACACGCCCGGCCGACATTTTCACAGGAGACTTGGCCGGAGCCATCGGCGGTCCGTCCGAAAACATATCGAACTGGGCAAGGTGCGCTGCACCATCATTATGCGTCATGGAACAGGATTAGCACGATGCCGTCCTGCGGTCATGAACCGTGGATGTCAGGTCGAGGCACGGTCCACAGTCTTCGATGGCGATTGACCGATAGTGGCATCGTTGATTCAACAGCCCGATAACCGCCATCGGGCATCAATGCACGCCGGTTGCCCGGATGTCGTGCGGGAGCGTAATCTTGATGACCTTGTCGAACATCTCCAACTTGCGGAACTGCCTGTCGGTCACTGTCATGCCGGGCGTATTTTGAGGAGAATTTTGCAATAGGCCAAGCCAGGTCAAAGGCCGAATGAAATTATATGCAATGAAGAAGCTTGCCTCATGGCGCGGTCCGAACGGCCCCCTGCCTGGAAAAAGCTCGACCGGCAGTGCCCATTCGGTGAATGTCCCGAGCGTCATCCAATCGACCATTCGGTTAGGAACAACGCCGAGCATATGCCGCAAATCCCAGAACAAGACCGCGGCCTCCGGCGACAGACTTTCCTGCAGCGGGCCGGCCAAGATCCATTCAATGAGAAATGCCTGAAGCGCACCATGATTGCCGAGAATTGACCTGCCGGCTTTCGTCAGAACAGCTTTGCCCCTGTAATGGCGGATGAGACGCAAGTCCTGCAACGCCTGATGCAGGATAGATAATGGCGGGAAGTCCGGTTCGTTGAGAACCTTGTTTACCGAATAAAGCACTTCTGGTTCGAAGCCGGGCCAGCGGAATTCATGTGCTGCCCATTCGACACATTTGCGATGGAAAGCTCCCAAAGACTGGGTCAAGGAGATGCCGCCGGACTGGTCCGCGTAGCGAAGGAGTTTCATGCCGTTGATGGCGAGCGGGCTGTCCGCCAGCTCTTGTTCCGAAAGATCGGATGAGATGAAGATTAAAGGCGAAAGTGTCGACTGTCTGAACATGCTTGAATGATGACCAAATTCATCCACGCCGTCACCGTGAAATCTCTTCTCCGTCGGTGCGGGTGTGGGCTATTGAGTAGAGCTCGAACCTTCGACCCGTTATCAGCAACACGCTGCGGATCAAGCCCGAAGTCTTGCTGCATCTTTCGAGGGCGGCAGGCCAAACTGACGGGCGTACTCCCGGCTGAACTGCGTGGGACTTTCGTAGCCAACGCCGAACGCAACCGACGTCGCATTGCCTTCGCCGGCAATGAGAAGCGATCGGGCGTGTAGCAACCTCACATGCTTCTGATACTGCAATGGGCTAAGCGCCGTCACCGCCTTGAAGTGGCGGTGGAACGCGGAGACACTGAGTGCTGCCATCTCCGCCAAAGCATCGACGCGCAGCGGCCTGGCAAAATTTTCCCGGATCCACTGGATGGCGATGCCGATCCGGGACAGAGCAGTGTCCGGCGTCGCAACATCCCGCAGCATCCAGCCGAGTGGCCCCTGCAAAACCCGGAAGAGAATTTCGCGCTCGTAGGCCGGAGCAAGGGCAGCGATCTCGTTTGGGCGGTCCATTAGGCGCAACATTCGCAGCCAGGCGTCGAGCAGTTCGGGTGTCACTGGCGCGACCGAGAAGCCGGAGCTGTAAAGTTCGCCCCCGGCAGGTTTGGGCAGATCCGCCAACAGATTGGCGACGATCGCCGGCTCGAGTGTCAAGCTCACTGCGAGATATGGATCTCCGTCGCAGTCGAGCGCACGGACCCGACCGCCGGCAAATCCACCGACATCACGAAATATGTGGCGGGATCGTATCGGAATGTGCGGTCGCCAACAGTCATCGTCTTCGATCCGGTCAGGATCAGATTGATCATGGGATCGTAGACGGCGGCGAGCTGATGCTCCGGGATCTCCCCCTGAACCATAGCGACGCGCGGAATACCTGTTTCCGTCCGGCGGTTTTCCGCACGGGACGCTAATTGCCTGAGTTCCTGAAGTTGTGTCTCCAT
>CABHNZ010000018.1 GCA_902167985.1 Shinella sp. UYSO24 | reverse complement strand
ACTCATGGCTTGAGGCCGCCGGAATGCGCGCGACGCTTGCTCGCGCCGCCAATGCCATTGCTTCCGGGAACATATCGGCGGATGCCGCCATGTCTGAGGTGGTTGAGCCGGGATATGCGACGGCAATTGCTCGGGTTCGCGAGCGACTCGAGCGCAACATAGCCATTGCGGAGCGTACGGCGATAGCCACCGTGATCGTGGATGGAAAGGGAGAGCCGGTCCGTGCGTTGCGCGACGACCTGCGGTTACGGACAGCCGATCTGGAAAACCGGGCACGAGCCAAAACTATGATGGAGTCTATCCTAACCGAGACGGCGCGGCACGATCGCCTCGACGCCGAAGGACGACACGATGTCGGCGAGCTTGTTCGTGGTATTGCCGCCAACGAGCGTAGTCTTGGAGCGGGCCGCGCGCGGGAACGGAGCGCGGTTCGATCCGACGTCCTCGTTCCGGCGCGGAACCTGCCCGATCTGTCGGAGAGCGAGATCGCGGATCGGCTGCGTGTGTCTTCGCGGCTTGCCGTCAAGCGGGCCGAGATCGACAATCTGTCCCGGCTGGTGTTCGGCAACAGTCAGGCAGTCTCGGCCTCGGTCGATCGGATCACCGGTGCGCAGAGCGGCGCGGCCGCCGGCGATGACATGCGCGAGGGGCTCCTCGGTGAAATGGCCGGGGAGGGGCGGACATGGTTAAAGGGACCAAGTCCGGCCCGCCAGACAGCCGAGGCACACGCTCCGCAGCTCGCGGCGGCATTGGTTGATTATGGGATGGCGGTCGACTTCGAGCGGCATCAGATCAACCTTCGCCACCTCGAGGAGCAGGCACGCCAAAGGGTGGAAGTTCCCAGACCATCGAAAGAACTCGCCGCCTTGATGGTGGGGACTGATCAGGAGCAGGTCCGCCGTCTGAATCGAGATCCAGCGGTCCACCGCGAGTTCGAGAAGATCACGCTGGCAATGACAAAACGTCTGTCAGCGGCTGATAGATCTGCCCTGAAAGAGGAGAATTTCGCCAAGCTCGGATCTTCCCTTGGGATAACACCCGAGCAAGCTGCTTCTCTCAAGCTCATCCAGGATCGCGCCGGCGCGCTGCAAGGCCCGTCCCTCCGACAGACGCGCCAGGTTGTGAGCACGCACCAGCTCGGGATAAAGCATTGATCCCACCCATGTTCTCCGGATGAACGGGCACGGTCGTCAGCGATCCGCCCATGCGGCCCGTCCGCCGACCGATGACGTCCGCAAGCTCGTCGACGGCTGGATGCCATTCGACGTGGCCAGACTGATCATTCGAAGCCCGGGATAGCGCCACTTGCAGCAAGGATCGGATCCCAAGGAATGTTGCGAGATCGTCCGCCTCCACGCGGAGATGGAGGCCGCAGACCCTCGGCTTGACCATCGCCTCGCCTTCACCAAAGTTCAGAACGTGGTCAGTGCGATTCGTGTGGATCGAAAGGGCGCAATCACGGAGCGAGCCGCATAGTATTCCGGCGACCCGGGCCGCGTCGGCGACCCAGACTATCGTTTCTGAAATGTGTTTGGTCATTAGAACTACCAGGTTGCCTGTTCAAGCAAGTTGCAATGCCGGCCCAGCGGCGAGGCGCGATGGAAACATTGGTCGGTAAAAAAGCGGGTCGTCCATCTGGAGTCTGTCGCGCATAGCAGTCAGAACGCGGTGCGAAACCTCGAAGGCGCCGCAGCAGACCGGGTAACGGCCGTAACCATCGGAACGGCCGAGTTCATCGAGTTCGGCGCCGGCTTTTTGATAAACACGCCGCATATGCGGCTCGTAATTCGAGATCATGGTATGAATGCCATTGGCGAGCGCAGCTTCGCATAAGGCCAGAAGCAGCAAGCAAAATGCTTTATCCGGCCGCATGTCGGGAAAATCTCGATCGATCGCATCCTCATCGATGCACATTCGCGTGCCTTCCCAGATTCCAGGCGCGATGAGGTCGCACGCGTCAGGAAATGTTTCTCGGAAGACGTCATAGAGAAGCGTCGGACCCGTCGTGGGCATGAGCCGAACCGAGCCATAGAGGTGACTTCGATCTTCGTCGCACCACAGCAGATAGGCAGGGTGAAGGTCGTCATAGCGATCCCGCTCGCGATCGCCAGACACGCACACCTCCCAACCGAGCCGGTCTGCGAACACTCGCTTCCTCAGCCGGAATGACTGATCGAGCAGTTTGTTATGTTTGTGATATTCGTGCGCTTGAATAAGCAGGTACATGCTTGCCTCCAAAGATTGACGAGAGGCAGCGTGCTACAGGATCCGCGCGCACGAAATATTCGGGAATCAGCTCCCCAAATCCTGCGTATTGCCATATGGGTTTATCAGGCGCAGCTGTATCGCAAGGGCGGCCGCCGCTGTGGTCGACGCAGCACCGAGCTTGTGGCGTGCCGACATCAGATACCGTTGCGTCGTATGCATCGAGAGGCCTAGGATCACAGCGATCTCATCGTTGGTTTTACCAAGGGCCGACCAATGAAGGCACTCTTTTTCGCGCGGACCAAGCTGGGGAATCGGATCGTCCTCGCCGTGAAGTTCAAACACTGCTTTTCTGTGGATCAGAAATGCGAGTTCAAGCCACTCGGGGCTGTAGGCCTGGACGAGGTTGCTCCACTCGCTGGCGGGCATTCTGGAGTTCAGGGAAAAGAGAGCACGGCGCTTCTTGTCGACAATGGGAATGGAATATCCATTGGCTCCGACGCCGTGTTCCTGTGCGTCGAGCAGAAAGTCATGGGCCGCCTGTGGAACCTCGACCTCGCGCCAGTCGAACGGCATTTGCCGGATGAAACCTTCGCGGACGATCGGATCGACTTTCACGTAGCCTCGCAGCAGGTAGCGAGCAACCCAGGCATCACGATAGGTGGTGCGGACATACGGCGTATCGACCACGTCTGCAATTGTCATAGCTAGATGGTAGGTAGAGAAGTCAATCCCGTACGCCACTTCAAGAATGCTCAAGGCGTTATCAACACTTTGGGCATTTTGTATTTCGAGGGTAAGGTTCTGAAATTTATCTCGTATCTGTAATATCATCCAAATCTCCGCAATCCGGTCTGCCGCTTTATCGACAGTGGTACCAGCGGGGTGGATTCATTAGTGACTCGTTATGATATAACATATTGCATAATCCAATTTATGGAACTCGAACGAGTTTGTCTTTGGAAACGACATCGGCACCGTGGACCATGTGCTGGTCGACCCCGATTAGTCCCTGCCGGACTCTTTCCAGGCGTTCGCAGGCCAGTTCGCAAACAACGCGCCGCGGAGCGCCAGCCAGCCATCCTGCTCCTCGATAGCCCATTTGTCCGAATGACATGCTTATAGTGTCGGACGACCTACGCATCGGACAATGAACTCAATTCTTGATACGCCGGCGCTGCCAATTCAAAGCCGATACCTGGAATATCGGGAAGATTCGAAACGCTTTCGGTGATGGCCGCACCTTGGAAGAGACCGTTGAAGGGATAGAATGCGAAGGGTGTCACTTCGGCTCCCGCCAAACCGAGCGCGGCAGCCACATGTAAGGCAAAGAGATGCCCGCCGTGAGGCCAAAAGGCTCGGGGTGCCCAGCCGGCCGCTATGAAAAAGTCAACAATCTGCAGATACCCGGGTAAGCCATAGCAGTGCACAGGATCGAAGACGAGAACGTCCCTGCCGGATCGCAAACCACCATGCTTCTCAAGCAATTTTGCTTCCGATAACGAGAACAAGGCTTCGCCAGCCGCGAGAGGACTGTCATAGAATTCGGTCAAATGCGACTGCGTGACGAAATCCAGTGGGTCGCAAGCATCTTCGAACCATCTCAGCCTGAACCGCGCCAGCATCGTAGCCGCTCGAACGCTTTGTGCCGGATCGTAGGCGTTCATTGAATCAACGGATAGATTCTCGGAACCCGACAGCTGGCGAACTGCGGCTTCGATGCGATGTTGATCCCGCGCTAGATCGACCTGTCCGATCTTTATCTTGACCTGTTGATAGCCGAGATCGACGAAGCGGCGGATTTCATCGGATAATCTGGATACGTCGTCCCTTGGGTAAAGATAGCCGCCTGAAGCATAGACACGGACGCGGGGCGCGGCAGGAACGTCCCGACTGAGGCGTTTGCAATATACTGGAAGAGCGGAACGCCGGCGATCTTGGAAGCAGCGTCCCAGATCGCCATGTCCAACGCCCCAACGGCAACGCAGCGTTCACCGTGACCTCCCGCCTTTTCGCCAGCCATCATTATCTTCCAGGTAGCGAACGGGTCGAGATTGCCGTCGTCACCTACCATCATGTCGGGACGTGCCTTCAATAGGCGGGGAGCAAACCGTTCGCGGATTAATCCGCTCTGGCCGAAACGGCCGACGGACGCGTAGCCATAGCCCGTCACCGGACGACCCCCGCGAATGATATCGGTTTCGACGGCGACGACACTTGTCGTAAGGTCGGTATCCTCATATCGCGAGATCGGGATCAAACGATCTCTGATGCCGACGATTTTCAATGGCGACTCCTGTGACGAGGTGCGGTCAAGGGAAGCATTTTCAAAGTCATAGAATAGAGAATTGAGCTTCCAAACCACGCTGCACGGCAAGCTCCAGCGACGCACTCGGGATATCGAGCGGGCGGCTGCCTTCTAAATTGAGTTTGTTGCGGGCGCCATCCATGGATGGGCGAAGGTGACAATATCAGCACCCGCACGATATTCGGCGGTCGCCGCCGAGGCAATTGCGGCGAAACATGCGTCCCGCTCTCCTGCTTGAAATAGCGCCCACACATACGGCAGATGAACGACCGTCGCTTGGGCGGCAATCGCCTTCGCCTCCTCGCTGTAGATTCGTTCAACAGACAAAAGAGCCGACTCGGCTGCGCACAGGACGGATATCCTGCCACCTATAGCCGATGCGAGACGTGCCAAAGCGACATCGGCCCTTATAATCGGCACAGAGGAATTTTGAAGCCCGTCAGCCGCCGGCCCAAGCGTCGCACATGTCAGGACGACGACATCGCAGGTCGATGCCAAGGCCAAGAGATTATCGACTACCTGTGACTCTAGATCATCCGTCAATCCGCCACGGGCCTCCGCAGCCTCTCGGAGCTCTGGTCGCAACTCGTGCCGAATGTTCCCGGCAGATAATCCCATCGAGATCGCGGCTTCGTCAAACAGCGCTTGGTTGGCTGGGATTGTGTGGAGAAAGGAAACGCGCAGCGTCGCCTTATCCCTTCGAGTTCGTGGGGGATTCGTATTCACCGATGACATTGCGGGCATGAAGTGTACTTTCAATTTGTTAGACCCAAGGGGTGGGTGTCCGTTTCGTGAACCAAGCGCCCCAGAATAGGCTTGAGAAGAAGCGCAGGGGCGCTTCAAACCCGGTATCCAACAGAAGCGACGCAACTGCCTCCTCGGATCGTGGTGGCTCGGCCCCCTGTAGGATCCTGTCCATTTTTGCGCGCACTTCCCCCGTGTCGGCCCCGTGCATCCGCCACCGTTGTGCCCAGGCCGCCAGCATCAGTGGCTCGGAACTGTACGCGCGATAGTTTCCCGCCAACACCAGCGGTGCGCCGGCTTTCAGCCTTTGAGCTAATTGAACCATGAGGTCGCGTTTTGCCGCCTCGCCGGGAAGATGATGCAGAACACCGATCATGATGGCTGCGTCGAAGGAGGCATTGCTTGAGATGTCTCCAAGGTTGCCGTCGATGAATTCAACGCGCTCCGTCAGGCACGCACTCGCGAGATTGGTGCGTGCTACCTCTGCCATGAATGGCGACGGATCGACCGCGACGAAAGTCCAGGATGGCTCCAGTCGGGCTGCCGCGATGATCTCGCCAGCGGTCCCACCTGCTCCGACGACAAGAATGCGCGCGCGTTGCGCCTCGATTCCCGACGCTGCCAGAATGCAGGCACAGAGCTCGTGGCACGCATCGTATCCCGCTAAGGCAATGCGGCTCTGTCGACCGTAATCATCCGCACGCGATTGATCGAATTTGGAAGAGGAACTGTCCGTCATAAGGGTCACTCAAACTGTTTTTTTTGGCTGGAATTGCAGCTGATAAGAGATTATCCAGTTTGCAGGTCGAAATTTTGAGAAATGCATGATCCAGCGTTCGGAGCCGTTACAAAAACATGATCGCCTTGCCGCGTTCCTTAGAGCTTACGGGCTTCGCGCCGAATACGGCGGCAATGGCAAGGACGCGAACCTTTTGATTGTCGATAGTGAAGGAGCGGGCGCTCCGAGCCATCTGATCTATCGACCACGATCGAACCCGTTAATTGCAAGCGGCATCGTACTGGCCGCTGCGGCTATCGATTTCGGCGATAGCCTGAACCCACTCGTGGGCGCCTTGCCGAATGAATTGCGCTTCAGTCTGGATGTTGAGCCGCAATTGCGTGGGTTGGCCGATCTGATTGTTTCCGAGACCATCGACAGGAAGTGCGGTGGGGGCACGATCCATGCGCGACTTTGTGAGGTGATAATTGTGCTCGCAATCCGCAGGGCCCTGGCGATAGGCACTGTAAACGCGGGCCTGCTGGCAGGGCTTGCTCATCTTGAACTCCACGCTTGCCTCGTAGCAATACACGACGACCCGGCTCGCCGCTGGCATATTGAGGATCTCGCCGGGATCGTTGGCATGAAACGCGGCCGTTTCATCGACGTTTTACCAAGACTGTCGGCCAGCCACCGGCTTCCTATCTGACGGATTGGCGGCTTGCGCTGGGACGTGCACAATTGCGGGCCGGTCGAAGCGTCAAGGCCGTTGCCGCTGCGGTTGGATTCGGCAGTGCCGAGGCATTTTCCCGCGCGTTCACCCGTAAACACGGATATCCTCCAAGCCAGGAAGCACCAGCATCCAATCTCGCGACAGGGCCATGATTTCGTTGAGGAGCAAGTAGGCTCTATCTGCCCCCTCAAGTTTTTCCCGGATCGGCACAACCTTCGGCCACACTTTAGACCTCCCTATAATCGGGATGCTGGAACGGGTGAGCAGCGGCAAATTCCGGAAGGTCAAAGCATCTTTTTCCAAGAGCGGCGACAAGCGGAAACGAGCTAACATCCTGTTTGTAGAGATCGGCAGTCACGATCTGGCCGGCAATACAGATATCGGCGATTGTTGGCTCTTCTCCCAGTGCGAATGGTGCCGGCGCACGGCGGGTCAGAAGTCGCTCATACGTCGCAAGCCCCTCATTGGCCCAATGGCTGCACCAGGACTTGACCGCGTCAGCATCGACCCCGAGGTGCTTCGAAAGGTATTCTCTGACACGTGGGACTACCAAAGGGTGGGCGTCGGCGGTCGCAACCAAGGCAAGCCCGCGAGCGTAGGCACGGTCAGCTGCATCTGACGGTACGAGGCGAGGCGTCGGCTGAATATCGTCAAGATACTCTATGATCGCAAGCGACTGGAACATAAAGTGTCCGTCGTGCACGAGCGTCGGCACCGCATTTCCCGCACTTACACTAGCGTATCCAGAATTGAACTGCTCTCCCGAAAGGAGATCAACTTCAATTTCCTTGGCAGCGAGCTTTTTCAAGGCAAGGGCGACACGAACGCGGAACGCGGCGTTGGACCGCCAGAAGGTATAGAGTTGCATGGGAATTAGATTGCTCCTTAAATTTCTTATCAGCTAAGACGGGTTGGCCAAGAGATCAGATTGCTGTTCCGCAGAGCGAAGTTTCAGTGGGGCAACTGCCGGTGCCAGTCAGCTTTGGGCCGAAATTCATCGAGATCCCGCTGTCAAATTGATCGCCATGCGCGCAACTGCTGCAACGCCAAAGCTGGTGGCAAGAAGATTGCTATCGAGAGTGGCGAGATCATGCCAAGCCGCTTCGAGAGCGTCATCACCAGCAAGTGGCTCCCCGTGCTGCCAGCTGCAAGCTACCGCGATCAAAACGTAATGCTCACGTAGCCTTCCATCGGGGTCGCGATCGAAAGCGTCCACTGCTGTAAAAACTGGTCCTGCTTCGGCCGTTACACCGGTCTCTTCGAATAACTCTCGTACTGCTGCGTGCGCCAGCGTCTCACCAAGTTCGATTTTCCCACCGGGGAAACCCCAGAGGCCTGCATCGGGCGGGTTTGCTCGGCGCACCAAAAGAAGAGATTTGCCGCGAATTACGACGGCTAGAGCCGCAGGGATGGGTCTCCGAATACTCATTGGGCTGATGCCGAGCGAGTGGCAAATTCGCTGTAGAGATTTTCAAGAGCGCGATAGTCGATCTTGCCGTTCGCGTTGATGGGAAGATCGGCTATCGGATGGACGTCCCTCGGCAGCATATAGTACGGCAAAACGCTTCGCAGTGTTGCGCTGATATCCCCGATCGAGACCCGGTTCCCCGCGACGAATCCAACAATTACCTCAGCTGTGCCACCCCTGTGCTTGGGTAGCGCAATCACGGCGACCTGCTCAGACTGCGAGGCTGTAGCCAGCGCCGCTTCGACATCCTGCAGTTCGATGCGATAGCCAAGCACCTTTACCTGACGATCGAGACGACCGCCGAATATGACACCATGTCTCGGGTCTAGCCGACCAAGATCGCCGGACCGGTACCAACGCTCGCCAGCGTCCAGCACAAATTTCTCTGCTGTTAGTGAGGGAGCGTTCCAATAACCTCGTGTCATCTGCGGCCCGCTCAACCAGATTTCGCCAGTCTCGCCAGTTCGGCATTCCTGCCCATCCATGTTCCTTATCGAAATCCGCTGTTCGCCGATTGGCCGACCGATTGGTGTCACGGAGCCCTGAAAGAAGTTTAACGGATCGACGCGATACCACGACGTATGGATCGTGCCCTCGGTAGGTCCGTACATGTTGTAGATCGCCGCATTGGGTGCTGCATCACGCCATTTGCGACTGAGGGAAACCGGCAAGGCTTCACCGGCAAACAGGCTATATTTGAGCGAAGGCATTGCCTTTTCCGACACGAGGCCGATTCGACGGCCTTGGCAGCAGCAGAAGGAACGATCAGACAGGCGGTCAGATCGTTTGCTCCGATCAGACGGGGTGCAAGGATTGCACCGTTTTGCGGCGCAACGAAGAGCTCGGCGCCATGAAGCCAGCACAGCATCATGTCGTGGACTGACAGATCGAACGTGAGGTCCGCCACCTGGAGCACCCGATCACTCTCTCAAGCGGGATCAGCGGGTGAACGGCTTCGAGATAGGAAAGGAGATTTCCAGCGGTGATCGGCACACCCTTCGGAACGCCGGTCGTTCCGGAGGTGAACAACAGATATGCCGCGGCGTCGGCAAGGTTACCGGGGGAGACTTCGGCCAGATCGGGACGTGCCGCTCGGTTCACCGGCGACGGGTCAATGTCCAGTATCGGCACGCCGGACGACGCAGATCCGAGCTGACGTATAGCCTCCGCCGCGATCGTACGGTCGACAAGAAGCACCATTGCTCCGGAAGACCGTAGGATCTGCTCGTTTCTCACGGCGGGAAAGGTGACGTTGAGTGGAACATAACCGCATCCCGCGATGAGTATCCCAAGGATCGCCGAATAGGTTGCGAAGGTTCGTTCACCGTAGACCGCCACAAGTTGCCCGGGTTCGATATCTGCTGCATGCAGCCGGTCACGAACGAGGAGGGCGGCACCGAACAGTTCCTCATAGGAGGCGCGAATGCCGGCCACGTTGATTGCAGGGCGGTCCTTGAACCGGTGGGCACTTGCCAGAAGCTGCCGATCCAACGTCATTCGGCGCCTCGCCCGATTGCCGTCGACGGCCCCGACGAACGGCTCAGGGCGTGATGACGACGGCAACCACGATATTGGCAGCAAGCGCCAGTATGCCGATATAGACGGTGAAGGTCGTACCGCCGAAGTTGATGGCATGCAGAGGCTTCAGGCCGTTTGTCCAGACGAGATAGGTGCCGCCGAAGAACCCAACAAACCAGCCGGCGAGCAGGCCTGGCGCCCTGAACCATCTGCTGAACAATCCGAAGACGAGCGCCGGCAGAGTCTGCAGGATCCAAATGCCGCCGAGAAGCTGCAGGTCGAGCGCGAACTGCGTCGGCAAGAGCAAGATGACCAGCAGCGCCCCGACCTTGACGACGAGAGAGGTTATCTTGGCAACCTTGGCTTCGCCGGTATTCGAAACCTGCGGATCGACATAGGCCTTCCAGAAATTGCGGGTGAAGAGATTGGCGGCGCCGATCGACATCACCGCAGCCGGCACCAAGGCACCGATGGCGATCGCCGCAAAGGCGAAACCGGCAAACCAGCTTGGAAACAGGGTCTGGAAAAGTGCCGGCACAACGTCGTTGGGGCTTGAGACCTGCAGGTGCGCGGCATGCCCCATATAGCCCAGCAATGCCAGCAGGCCGAGCAGCAGCGTGTAGGCCGGCAAGAGAATGGCGTTCTTGCGGATCGTGTTGCCGCTATTCGATGCGAAGATGCCGGTTAGAGTGTGCGGATACATGAAGGCTGCCAATGCCGAGCCGAGCGCTAGCGTCGCATAGGCCACATACTGGTTTCCAGCTAGGAGAAGGCTGCCCGCGCCTTTTGCTTGGAAGTCGGCATCCGCAGCGGCGAAGACGTTGGCGTAACCTCCAAGCTTGGAAGGAATTGCAGCGACCGCCGTGATCACCACGATATAGATCATGATGTCCTTGACGAAGGCGATCAGCGCGGGGGCGCGCAGTCCAGCGGAATAAGTATAAAGCGCAAGGATGACGAAGGAGATCGCCAGCGGGACTTCGCCATGCAGGCCGAGCGCCTTGAGCACCGCGGCCATCCCGACGAGTTGCAGCGCGATGTAAGGCATGGTGGCGATGACGCCGGTCACCGCGACGGCAAGCTCGAGGGCGCGCGACCCGTATTGTCCGTGAACCACATCGCCTGCAGTGACGTATCCATGATCCTTCGCCCGCTTCCAAAGGACCGGCATAACCAAGAAGACGAAGGGGTAGACGACGATCGTATAGGGTAGCGCAAAGAAGCCGTAGGCGCCGACGGCGTAAACGAGTGCGGGAACGGCGATGACGGTATAGGCCGTGTAGAAATCGCCGCCGACCAGGAACCAAGTGATCCAGGTGCCGAAGGAACGGCCACCGAGGCCCCACTCGTCGATATGGGCAAGCGTCTCGGGTCTGCGCCAGCGCGCGGCGGCAAAACCCATGACCGTGACGAGGGCAAAAAAGAAGATGAAGACGGCAAGCGCGGTACCGTTGATGTCAGTCATCATGGCCGATGCTCCGGTAGACGATCCAGATCAGGATGGACGTGATGGGCACCCATAGAAGCTGGTACCAGTAGAAATAGGGAAATCCCCACAGTACCGGGCCTGCCCTATTATAGAAGGGCACCCATAGGAGCCGACATATGGAATAAGAAGCAGCCATAGGGCGGCACTGTTCTTGCTGGAATTCATGGAGAAGCCTTTCACGCGTACACGTCGGTGTAGAGTTCGGAGGCGTCGGGCAGCGGGCTCAATTTTGCAAAATCGACGGCTTCGGCAACGATCTCCTTGATCTCCTGCTCGATCAGCTTGAGTTCACTCTCTGTCGCGTGCCCGTCTTCGAGGATTCGGGTGCGAGAGCGATTGATCGGGTCGTTCTCGTTCTTCACCTTGTCGACTTCCTCGCGCGAGCGGTACTTCGCCGGGTCCGACATCGAATGGCCGCGATAGCGATAGGTCAGCATTTCCAGGATGAACGGCCCCTTGCCTGTCCGCGCATGCTCTACGGCCTTGATACCCGCTGCCCGCACCGCGCGCACGTCCATCGCATCCACCTGCTCGCCAGGAACGTTGAATGACAGGCCGCGCTGGGAGAGATTAAGGTTCGCCGACGCGCGCTCGATACTGGTGCCCATGCCGTAGTGGTTGTTCTCGATGATATAGATCACCGGAAGGTTCCAGATCTTGGCCATGTTGAAGCTCTCGTAGACCTGCCCCTGGTTCGAGGCGCCATCCCCGAAATAGGTCAGGCAGACGCGGTCGTTACCACGGTATTTGTTGGCAAAAGCCAGCCCCGTACCAAGGGAGGCTTGGGCACCGACGATGCCATGACCGCCATAAAACCCCGCTCAGGCGCGAAGATATGCATGGAGCCGCCCTTGCCCTTCGAGGCTCCCGCCATGCGGCCGGTCAGTTCCGCCAGCACCGATTTGGCATCCATGCCGGACATCAGGGCATGGCCATGATCACGATAGGCCGTGATGACCTGATCCCCCTCCCCGATTGTCATCTGCATGCCGACGACCACCGCTTCCTGACCGATGTAGAGATGGCAAAAGCCAGCGATCAGTCCTTCGCCATACATCTGGCCACATCGCTCCTCAAAACGCCGGATCAGCAGCATGTCGCGAAAAGCCTTAAGCTCCTCATCCTTCGACAACACGAAATGGGCGTCGGCATTCAGCTTCTTCATCGTCTTTCCTTTTGAGTTGAGATTGGCGGACCACTGCGCTCAGCTTCCGGTTAGCTTGAGGCCGACGATCCCGCTGAGTGTGACGCCGATCCAAAAGATGCGGGCCACTGTGGCCGGTTCGCGGAAGATCACGATTCCGACCAGGATCGATCCGATGGCGCCCAGGCCGGTCCACACGGCATAGGCCGTGCCGAGCGGCAAAACCTGCAGTGATTTGCCGAGGCAGTAGATGAAAGTTGCCAGCAGAACAAAGGAAGCGATGGACCAGCCGAAGCGGCTGTAGCCGTCCGCCATCTTTACGCTCATCGCCCAGGCAACATCGAGAAGTCCTGAGAGCATCAGCAATATCCACGCAATGCCTGCCGTCATTCCATATTCTGCCTGTTGTGTTCCGGCCCCGAGATACTATCGATCCCGACCGCAGCGCAGATGATAGGAATGCGGGGTCGGGAATGCCCGTTGTCGTTTGGCAAGGCGGCATTGCCGTCCGGCAACGGCAATCGCAGGTAACTGGCGCTCTGATATTCCAACGCTCGCGAAACTAAGAGCTTTCAATGTCGCAAAGCCGGATTGCAGGATTGCAAGGAGACGCGCTCATCAGCGCGGTTTAGGGTGTAATATGTGCAGTTAGGCCTTAGCTGGCTGGAGCATACCTTTCCAAATTGCAAGCGGGCTCACTGGAGAATTGATTTTGTAGCGAGGTGGCACCAACATGAGAGATTGGAACGAGTACAGGATCGTTCTGGCGATCGGTCGCGCTGGATCGCTGGTCGGCGCCGCCAAGGATCTTGGGCATGATCACTCAACAGTCTTTCGATGGTTGAATGCCTTCGAGAAACGAAGGGGCGTGAAGCTTTTTGACCGGACGACGAACCAGTATTCCCCGACCGAAGCCGGCATGCAGATGATGATTGCGGCGGAACGGCTAGAAGCCGAGATCTTGACCCTTGACCGCCTGATCGCCGGCAGCGACAACCGCCTTACGGGGAAACTCCGGATCACATCGTCGGAGACGCTCGCCTACCGCATCTTAAACGAGGTCCTTGCCGGATTTCGGCGGGAATATGACGGCATCGAACTCGAACTTCTAGTCGACAACAGGCAGCTCGACCTCCTGAGGCGCGAGGCTGATATCGCGATTCGAGCTACGCGCCCGCAGGAGGGCGAACTGTTCGGCCGCAAGATCGCATCGACTCCGTGGGCATTTTACGGAAGCACAGATTATATTGCAGAGCGAGGACGCCCAGCAGACATAGCAGCACTTTCCAGCCACGTACTGATCGGCTGGGACAGTGCTGCGGTCGCGGCGGCATCGCAATGGCTGACGGAGAATATTTCCCCTCGCGCTTTCGCCTACCGTTCGAGCAGCCTCATCAACCAACTGATGGCCGTGAAGACCGGGCTGGGTCTCGCGCTCCTTCCATGCTATCTCGGCGACCAGGAGCCGGAAATCGAGCGGGTCCAGGAACCGCTCGACGTGCTTACCCGGGAGCTTTGGTTGATTACCCACAAGGACCTGCGTCAAACGGCGCGGGTTCGCGCGTTTTCGACCATGTCGGCGGTGGGCTGCTGGCGCGCCGCGCGCTTCTGGAAGGCGAGCGCGGCAAGATCCCGGCGGCCGCTCCAACCAACCCGGCGATATCCGGGTGATTGGGACAGAACTGATCCATCATGTGCGCAGGCCTTCTGCGATCATCGTATCGCGAACAGATGGCCGCTCGGCAAGCGTGGACATATACCGCGACAGATTTGGCCATGCGGCCAGATCGATCCCTCGTCCCTTCGACCAGTTGAGGATCGTAAAGCAATAGGCATCGGCAATACTGAAACGATTGCCCACCAGGAATTCCTTATCCCTCAAATGACGATCGAGAATGTGAAACCGGTCGTCAAGCCTTGCCCGGGCGACGTCGGCGGCCTGCGCACCATATTCCGGGTGAAATAACCACGGACTGAAAGTCCTGTGTAATTCGGAGCTGATGAATGTCAGCCATTCGTGTAAACGGTAACGGTCGAAACTATCCTGGGCGGGCACCAGCGTCGCCTCCGGCTTCAGGGCGGCAAGGTAGTGCAGGATCGCCACCCCCTCTGTGAGCAGGCTGCCGTCATCGAGCTCCAATACGGGAACGACGCCTTTTCGTTAACATCCTTCAACGCGCGGCCGTCTTCGATCCGATGTGGCTTTGCGCGAAGATCAACCTTCTTAAGGTCCAGCGCTAAGCCGGCCTCATTAGCGACGATGTGGGCCGCCATTGAGCATACTGCGGGTGCATAGTACAATTTCATTCTGTCTATCCTTGCTGTTGTGCATCGATGGACAGGATAGGCGATCGCCTTCAAGTTCGGTGTTGGGAGATGGCAAACTTCCGTTGCAACTCGACAATGTATCACCGGCAGCGTCGTGCGACTCAAATGACGGAAGTGGGTTGATCTGCAAAGCCAAGCAACTCCCAAGGTCGCGACGAGAAGATGCTTCTCACAACGCGCGATAATGGCGTAAAGCTCCCGCGCAATTGCAAGATCGGCCATTTCGCAGGAAGCGCTGGCCCCTACCTGCTCGATCCAAGTCCCGGCGCAGACATAGATGCAATTGGCAAGATTCGCGGTCTGTGGCTAGCTGATTATTCTGGAAATATGGTCCTAATTGCTCGTTCGACGATGCTCGGAATTTGCTTATGCGCCTCTTGCTCGGTCATCAGGCCGAGTAGGCGCTCCCGGTGCGTGCCCGCCAGAAAAAGTTCGAGCAGCGACCGCGCAACCTCACAAGGAATAGGCCCAATGCTGCCGCTGCGAATAGCCGTAGCTTGTGTGACAATGGCCAGTGCGCGGCGAAAACCGTTTTCAAAGAAGGCCCGGCCGAATACCGGCATGCGATCCGCTACCACAATCACAGCACGACTTGCAAGGATAGCGGGCTCGCTCGTCATCATTCGCGCAAAGCTGATGCCAAAGCGAAGCAGCCATGCACGATCGGCCACTTCGGAGGGGCAGTTGTTGAAAAAGGCTCCGAAAACACGCTCGTGAATATTTTCACAAGCGGCGCGAAACAGTGCTTCTTTACCATTGAAGAAAGCGTAGATCGTGCCTTTGGACACTCCGGCTTCTCGCCTCAGATCATCCACAGAAGTCCGATCGTATCCGCGAACGAAGAACACGCGCTCAGCAGCGTTTAGGATCTGCATTCGCTTCTTTGTATCCATAGGCATGTATGTTTATCTCAAGCAAAATATCGAAACGCTTCGCGACGGAGCTTGGGAAGATAGCCGACCTTACAATAAAGCCGGCTTGGAATTCTGCATGCCAGTCTTGCATTCTGCCAATACGGAATCTGCCGCCCCTAATCGCGACCGCAATCATTCCGAAAAAAGTGATCGTCCAGGCTGTTGTGGACGGAATCTGAATGAAGTCTCCGTAAGTTGATGCAAAGCCAGTCGCGGGTTTTCAACGCGCGCCGATCGCAAGCCGGACACCGAGTGAAATGAAGAACACGCCAAGGCATCGGTCCGCCCATTGTCCGATCTTGCTATCGACCCAGCTAGCCCTCGCGACTTTTTCGCTGAGCAAAATGAGAGGCGGCTCGATTAACGCCGCAACGGCAATTACAAGCGTACCGTGTAACAGCAATTGCGCCCAAAGTGGTCCGGCGCCTGCCACGACGAATTGCGGAAGGAAGGCCAGAAAGAAGAGTGCGACCTTCGGGTTAAGGGCTGAAACCAGTACGCCCTGAACGTAAAGGCGCGACGGCTTGGTCGGCAAGCCGTGTCGGGCGACAGATGCTTTGGCTCCCCTTGAACGTAGAGCCTGCAATCCGAGCCAGACTAGATACGCGGCCCCGATCCACTTGATCAGCGAAAACGCCGTCGCCGACGTTGATAGAATGGCCGATAGCCCCGCGGCGGCAGCGGCCACATGCACGAAGGTCCCGCTCCAGACGCCGTATAAGGCGGAAAACCCGGCCCGCCGGCCGCCCCGCAGGGCACTGCCGAGAATAAAGGCCATATCCGGTCCGGGCGACAGGTTGAGCAGGGCAGCCGCCACACAGAACGTTGCCCAGTGGACAAGGGAATAGTCGAACATCGATCAATGCTCTTTCAAATTGAAACTTACAATTCATTCGACCGGCAGACAGACCCGCCCGCAACCGAAATGCATCTCAAGCGGCGCGCTCGGTCCATATGCCTTCGAATACGGGTGCAACCGGGCCGGCAAGTGCGACATCTTGCCCATCCGACCATTCCACCACGACGGACCCGCCATCGCATTCCACCTCGACACGCTTATCAAGGAAACCGCGACGGATGCCGTTGACCGCAGCGCCGCATGAGCATGAGCCGGACCCAAGGGGAATGCCTCCGCCGCGTTCCCAGATCCGCAAGCGAATCTTTTGGCGGTTTATGATCTGAACGAAGTGGACGTTGGTCTTTTGGGGAAAAAGGGGATTGATCTCCATCTGCCGGCCACGACCTTCCACATCGACCTTTCCGATATCATCGATAAAGTAAGTACAATGTGGGTTGCCCATGCTACAGGCGCTTGGCTCGCCCGTAAGTGGCAGGATCAACGTATCCATCGCTTCTGACAGCGGGACATCCCGCCAGTCCAAGAGAGGTTCGCCCATCCCAACCGATATCAGCCCATCGTCCCCCCGCGTACATTTCGCTAATCCGCGGCGGGTCCGGAGCACCGTTGCTTTGGTGTTCATTTCCCGGGTCAGCAGCCACGCGACACCTCGGGTCGCGCTCCCGCAGGCCGCCAGCGGAGAACCGTCGGCATTCCAGAATTCGACCTGGGCGTCGGCGTCATGACAGCTCGAGAGGACCGCGAGCTGATTGTACCCTATTCCTCTATTGCGATCGCAAGCAGCTTGGCGAGCTTTCCATCAATACTCTCATCCCGTCCCCGCAGGTCGACCATAGCGAAGTCGTCGCCGTTTGCATGCATTTTCAAGAACGACAGCCTCATGATCGATCTTCCAATGCGGCAACGGAAGAGTAAGATCGACGACCTTCAAGCGTGCGCTTTTCGAAAGCCCTGACGACCGCGATCATGTCGTCGTCTCCAAACCCCAAGGCCTCCGTTTCGCCGTAGAGCGCGAGACAGGCATCCATCAGCGGCGAGACGATACCGGCGCCACGCGCGGCTTCGACCACCAGCCGGCTGTTCTTGAGCACGTCGGAAATGCCGGCCTGGCGGCTGAAGTCCTGATGCACGAGCTTGGCGGCCTTGATCCTCGACACGTCGCTTGCCATGGGGCCGGCATCGAGGATCGCGGCAAAGCGCTCAATATCGAGACTGTGGCGGGCGGCAAAATGTGAGGCCTCAGCCAATCCGGTGACAAGGGTAATCAGGAACACGTTGATCGCGAGCTTCATTCGGAGCGCACCGGGAACGGCGCCGCAATCGAAAATGTCGCGGCACATCGGAGAAATCAGCGGCTTGACGGCAACGATATCGGCAGGTTCGCCCGCAAGCATGGCCACTAGGCGCCAGCTTCAGCCGGTTTGCGCGAACCGGAGACGGGCGCCTCCACATAGGCGCCGCCGGTCGCCTTTATGTCCTGGCCGAGCGCTTGCGAATATTCGGGCGGCATCGTGCCCATCGCGACTATCGTCCTTCCATTGACGCGCGTCAAAAAATCTGAGGTACCGCGTCCGAGAACCGCATCCGTGGCCGCCTCGTTGGCAAGCATCAGGATGACGGTGCGGCACTGCGCGAAAAGATGATCCGGATCAGAAGCGACTGTCGCTCCTGCTTCTGCAAGCGGGGAAATGGGTCCTTCGGAACGGTTCCAGACCGTTAGCGGCGTGCCGCCTTTGAGAAGATTGAGCGCCATCGGCGCTCCCATCGTCCCAAGCCCGATAAACCCGATGTCCGGCAAAGCAGCCATACGTGTCTCCTTGTACCATGTCTGTTTGGCCGACCTCAGGCTAATCGACATCGATGCTTTCGGATATTCAATAATTCAAAACGTAACCTTCAGAAAAACCACTCGAGATGGTCGAGCCCTCCTCGATTGCGGATAATGGGGAGGAATGGCCGCGTGGCGACAGCACGCGGCCAAAAGCACATGTCAGGCGTTACAGGCAGCGCTCAAGACCGCTCTCACCGAAGCCGTGGCCACGTCATCGTCAATGCCGACGCCAAACACCCTGCGGTTATCCCCGGTACGGCATTCCAGATAAGCGACGGCCTGCGAGTCCGTACCATGCTTTAGCGCATGTTCCTGGTAGTCGATGACCTCAAGGTCGAGGCCGAAACCGCTTTTCAACGCTGCGATAGTGGCAGAAATCAAGCCGTTGCCTCGACCGCTGACCGTCATCTCTTCGCCCTCGTACCGGATACGACCTGCAAAAGTCCGCGGTGTGCCCGATCTACGAGCGCCGCCGTCCTCGTAGGTGAGAAGCTGATATTTGGGGATGCCGGCCAAGTGATAGGCCTGTTCGAAGACCGACCAGATCATTGCCCCGGTCACTTCCCTGCCACTGCCGTCGGCGACCTGCTGGACGCGATGGCTAAAATCGACCTGCAGCGTGCGCGGCAGCTTTAGGCCCCTCTCCTGCTCCATCACCCAGGCGATGCCGCCCTTGCCGGACTGGCTATTGACGCGAATCACCGCCTCGTAAGTTTCGCCGATATCGGCCGGATCGACGGGAAGGTAAGGCATTTCCCAAATCCCGTCGTTGCGGCGCTTGTGCGCCGCAAAACCCTTCTTGATGGCATCCTGGTGCGAACCGGAAAAGGCGGTATGCACCAACTCACCGGCATAGGGGTGGCGCGGATGAACCGGCAAACCGTTACAATGCTCGACGGTGCGCACAACTTGCCGGATAGAGTCGAAATAGAGTTTCGGATCGATACCCTGCGTGTAGAAATTTAGCGCCAGCGTCACCAGGTCGACATTGCCCGTCCGCTCGCCATTGCCGAACAGGCATCCTTCTATCCGGTCAGCGCCAGCCAGCAATGCCTGCTCGGCCGCCGCTACCGCCGTTCCGCGGTCGTTATGCGGGTGGATGCTGATGACCACCGCATCGCGGCGCGAAAGATTGCGGCAGAACCATTCGATCTGGTCGGCATAGACATTCGGCGTCGCCACTTCGACGGTGGCCGGCAGGTTGAGGATCACCGGATGTTCCGGCGTCGGCTGCCAGACGTCGAGCACCCGCTCGCAGATTTCCAGCGCGAAATCCGGCTCGGTAAAGCAGAAGGTTTCCGGCGAATATTCGAATGTCCATTTGGTATCCGGCCGCTTCAGGCTCTCCTCCAGCATAGCGGTGACGCCGGTGACGGCAAGCTCGACGATCTCATGCCGCTCCATCCCGAACACGACGCGGCGGAACAGCGGTGCGGTCGCGTTATAAAGGTGAACGATCGCTTGGGGCATTCCCTCGAGCGCATCAAACGTCCGGGCGATCAGGTCCTTGCGAGACTGGGTCAGAACCTGGATCGTCACGTCCTCGGGAATGCGGTTCTCTTCGACAAGCGCCCGCACGAAGTCGAAATCGGTCTGGGACGCGGATGGAAAGGCCACCTCGATCTCCTTGAAGCCGACATCGAGCAGCAGGTCGTAGAAACGCAGCTTGCGGGCGACATCCATAGGATCGGCAAGCGCCTGATTCCCGTCGCGTAGATCGGTAGACAGCCAGCGAGGCGCCTGGGTGAGCATTTTCGACGGCCAGGTGCGGTCGGGGAGGTCGATTGGAGAGATGAACGGGCGGTATTTGATTTCGGGATTCTTCAACATGAACATATCCGTTGCGAGACGCTTTAGGGCAGTTTCGGGGCGGCCTTCTACGGTCGCCGGGAAGCCGTCAGCCCCGGCGACCGCCGATAAGTCGCAGCACAACGGAAAGCGTCGAGGAGCGGCGGTTCATGGCGCGATCGCAGGCGACATGCGCGCGGGAGATCGCGAAACGCGCCTGCGGCAACTGCCTGATATGTCGATAATGAGCGCGCACCTTGTTGGAGTTCCTGTTTTCGGAGGCCCTTTCTTCCGCATTCTGGCGTGATATTCTCTCGCCGAAAGATCAAATGTCGTCTTGAAAGGATCAAAGATGCTGGAGGGTGTCAGCCTCACCGACGAAATCGCCGTGATCGCGCTGGACGACGACCGCTTCTCCGGCCCGAAACACTCGCATCGGCAAGCGCAGCTTCTTTACGCGGTGAGCGGGGTCATCTCGATCCGCACGGAGATCGGCACCTTCGTGGTTCCGCCAAGCCGGGCGGTCTGGTTGCCTGCTGGGATGGAGCATGAGACATCGAGCCCGGCTGGCATCCAGTTCCGCAGCATTCTGGTTGAAAAAAGCGCAGCCGGTCGCCTTCCGGGCGAATGCAGGGTGGTGGAGATAACGCCACTTCTGCGGGAGCTGATCCTGAAGCTTGCCGAATTTGCCGAAGATCCCGGCGACGATGGCAGGACGGATGCCGTCATCCGCCTGCTGCTGATGGAGCTGTCGTTCCAGGCAGCCGAACCGCTTGGGTTGCCAGCACCGAATCATCCGGGCTTGGCGCGGTTATGCGCGAGCATCAAGGCCGATCTCACGGAAACGGTGTCGATCAAGGATGCCGCCACGATGCTCCACATGAGCCGGGCGACTTTCATGCGGCTGTTCAAGCGGGAAACCGGGATGAGCTTCACCAGCTGGCAGCAACAGGCGCGCATGCTCGCGGCCCTTGTCCTGCTTGCCGAAGGCCGCAACGTTCTGGATGTGGCGCTGGAATGCGGCTACAACAGCCCGAGCGCATTTTCCGCCATGTTCCGGCGTTCGCTCGGAAAGCCGCCAAGCGCTTATTTTCGCGCGAAGTCAAGAGCTTGAAAGGCACCGTGTGTGGAAGGGGAAACGCGTTCAGGCCTTGAGATCGTCAGAAGGGATCATGACGTGCTCGCGAAAGGCGGGACGCTTCGTCAAGCGTTCGTAATACGCCTTCAAACTCGGGGGCGCTGCCCTGGCTATTTCGATTTCGTAATAGCGAAATAGAACGTGCCCGAATTGAATGTCGGCGAGACTGAATTCATCGCCGACAAGGAACGGGTACATCTCAAGACGCTTGTCTGCGATGAGAAGCTTCTGTTCAAGCGTATTGACAGCCGACTTGATCACCCCCGCATCGCGTTGCTTTTGAGACGTACGTACAACCTTCCAGAAAACCGGGCCCGTGAATGCAAGTGCGACGTTAAGTTTCGACCATTCCCCAGCAATCTACATCAGCCCTTGCCCATAAATCGGCAGGCCAGAATGCGTCTCCTCCATAGCGACTTGCCAGATATCGAAGCATCGCTCCCGTCTCCCACAATGGCGGATCGCTTTCGTCTTGAAGGACAGGAATGGTTCGGTTGGGATTGAGATTGTAGAACGCGTCCGTATCGGAAGCTTTACGTGGCAATGCCAAATGATCGTCGCCTTGCGGTCCTCTGCCAGAAGCTGATTGACGACCCTTCCTGCCCGGCGACCCTGGAAGGGCTCGCTGCGCAGATCCATGTCAGCAGCCGTACCTTAGCCCGCTTGTTTCAACGCGAACTGGGCATGAGTTTTGGTGCGTGGCGTCGCCGGTCTCGCCTCGTTCTGGCTCTGCCTCGCCTTGCGGCGGGAGCATCGGTGTTGGAAGTGGCTCTCGAACACGGCTATGACAGCCCCAGCGCATTTTCAGCCATGTTCCGGCGGATGGTCGGCGTCTCACCGACTGGCTATCTGAGAGAATCGACTCTGAGCGAACCGACAAATGCATCTCGTCGCGAGATGGAATAGGGCTCGCGCGCAGCAGGGATAGTGCGGCGCCGCTGAAATTGGGGCGATCGCAGATACAGCTCAGCTGCTGCCCCATTCGGCACGGTGACGAATGAACGGGCTCAGGACGGCAGCGGTCGGCCTCAACCGGCGCCGCTCGTCCCAGTCCTCCGGTCCGTTGAAGGCGATGGTCGCCGTTTCTTCCAACCTGCCGACCCATTTACAGTGATCGTGAATTGTTTGGTCGAGAAACCGCTGCTGGATCACTGCATCGTCGCCGTGAAATCCGCCACGCACGCCGGCTACGATGCGCGCCTCCAACACCGTAAAGCCAACGTAGTGGAGAGCATAATTGACCGGCCAGAGGATCATCCGTGTATCGCCTTCTTGCCCGTTGTAGGCGCAAGCATCTGCTGACGATCCGGCAGTGACCGACAAGACTGCGCGCTTGCCGTGGCAAACGCCGGTGTGGAAACGACGACTTCCGCTATAGAGTTCACCATAGACGAAAACGCGATCCATCCAGCCCTTTAGAATGGCCGGCATTCCAAACCACCACAGTGGAAACTGAAAAACAACGGTATCTGCCCATAGCACGTTGTCGATTTGCTGCCGAACAGCGCAGGGAAGCGAGTTTCTCTCCGCATTGGATCTCTGTTCCGTCTGCGCGTCAAAACGCACAGGATTGGCTCTTCGCGGGAAATGACGGGAATGCTCATCCGCCTCGAAGCCGAGCGCATAGAGGTCCGAAACCCTAACCTCATTTCCGTACGCCCTTGCAGATTCCGCGCCGCGGCCGTCAAAGCGTGGTTGAAGGATTGCGGTTCTGGATGGGCAAGAACAATCAAAATCTTCATGGCAATCTCGATGCGGCTCGTTGACACCGCCCGATCTTTTCGCCACAGGCACTATTGGTCAACTACGCACTTTTTGGTACCTATAGATCATGATCGCTAAACGTAAATCCGGGAATGTCTACGACCCCTCATGCTCCGCACGCGACGCGCTGGAACTTATTGCCAGTAAATGGGCGATGTTGATCCTACCGGCATTGGCCTATGGGCCGATGCGTCATGGCGCCATGCTGCGAATGATCGGCGGCATTTCCCAGAAGATGCTGACGCAGACCTTGCGTGAACTCGAGCGAAATGGCTTAGTCGTCCGACAGGACATGCAGACAGTTCCCCCCCACGTCGAATATTACCTCAGCCCTCTAGGCGCCTCGCTGAGTGGCGCACTGGCGTTGCTCGATCGCTGGGCGGAGGAGAATTTTCCGGAGCTTGACGAGGCGCGCGCGAAATTCGATCAGCGGAAATCGCGCTAGTTCTCAGGGAGCGTCTTCTGTCTTTTCCTGCATTTTTGATAAGGATCGGTATTGGCTTATCGGTCAGCTATGGCGAACCCGTGCAAAATTGACGCCAAAGTGATCGCGCAACCGGAGACACGCCGATCGATTAGACGATACCTTCAACTCCACAATATCGGCCCCGATGCAGAAGGCCAGCCCTTCTATCATCCGGCGACCAGTGTTATCGACGGTGTCACCATGATGGCCTTTAGCTCGATGCGGGAGTCGGAGATGTTTCTGCTATCCGAGGACTACAGGGCAATCGAAGCGGCCGAAACGGCCATCGCTAAGGCCGGTGCCGCGATTACTGGACAGGCGCCGCGTTCACAGTGGTCGACCAACTCAGGCCGGACCAGGCGACCGCTCGCTGAGCGCCATCACGGGTCATCACAATCGAGCATTCGCACACCGTGATAGTTGGAACGATGCCGATGCGGGCCGTCCTGCAGATGCCTTCGGAGGCTCCTATCATAGTATGCATCTCCAGGTGGGCACCAGAATATGCGCTCGTGCATTCAGGTTCTCCTGAAGAGCTCGTCCAGGCCGAAATGTGGATTGGCCGCCGTCTTAGGGCCGAGCCCTGCGGGCAGGAACTCGGTGACATCGAAGGCGGGTGCCACCACAAGTACAGCGGGGGTGCTGTCATGTCTGGACGGCACCCGTTTGGCAATGTGCTTCTGACCGGGCGCGTCTACTTCCTTCCGATGTTCGATCTCGCCTGTTGCACGGCGTTTCTTTTGAGCTGATCGCTATCCGCAGCGATAAGCGTCCAGATCCGCAGCACTGACATGCAAAGACTCAATCTTGCCAAATTCTTGCATAAGAAAGTCGATGGTCGCGCGCACCCGCGCAGCAATGAGCGCGCGATGCGGATAAAGCAACACCATTTCCCTTGATGTGGAACGCAACTGATCCGCGAGCAGGATCCGCAATCGCCCCTGGCGGATCAGAGGCCAGGCATAATGCAGGCCGACCTGAGCAATTCCCAGACCATCGGCAGCGGCAATCATCGCCGCCTCCGGATCAGAAAGTGTCAAAGCCGCAGGATAAGGCAGAAATGCCCGAGCCTCACCATCGCCAATGTCCCAACTGGATGTGCGACCTCCTAGAAAACGCACCGCGATTAGGCGATGATCCGCCAGCTCTGCCACATTCTGGGGTACTCTACGTGCCGCCAGATAGGCGGGGGACGCGACTAGGACCATCTGCATGGTATGAATTTTCCGCGCGACCAGTGCGGAATCTTCAATCATCCCGCCGCGCAGGGCCAGATCAAAGCCGCTCCTGACGATGTCTACCTGATGATCGTCGAAATCGATCTCTGGCGTAATAGCGGGATAAAGCGCGATCAGCCGAGGCAGCAACGGCAACAGAAAATGGCGGCCGAAACCGTTGCTGGTTGAGATTCTAACCTTTCCGACGGGCTGGATGCGTTGGGTGGTCACCATATCGACGGCGGCATCGAGCGCATCAATCGCCTCGCGAGCCTTAAGAAGGAAAAGCTGCCCTTCCTCGGTCAATTGCAGGGACCGAGTGGTCGGTTGATCAGCCGAACGCCCAGCGCGCCTTCAAGACCGGTGATGTTTTTGCCAACTGCAGCTGGGGAGACACCAAGATGCCGCGCAGCCGCCGCGAAAGAGCCGCGATCAGCCGCCTGAACGAAAGATAGCATGGCGCGTACGCGTTGGGTGGCATCCATATGAGGATTGCATACCTCAGGTTATGAGTGAATCAACGATTGAAGAGATTATCATTACATTTCAAGCCTGTCACTGTGAGGCGATCACAGCGAAAGGGACCTCACATGTCAGTCACTCAACAACCTCAGCGCATCCTGCTGCTCGGAGCGACCAAGGGTATCGGTTATGCTCTCGCGCGCAAGCTAGGCGAACGGGACCATCGTATTACCCTCACCGGCCGTAGCCAGGACAGTATCGATGAGGCTCTGTCTCGCTTGCACATCAGCAACCCTGCTGGGCACTTCGATGGCTTTATCTTCGATTTGAAAGCTCATGATGCCGCACGCGACACCCTTGCCCAAGCCGGACCTGTAGACCACCTTGTCCTTTGCGGCAGCTCGGACGCGGCCTGGGGGCCATTTGAGACACTGACGGCCAAGATGCTTGAGCGCGCGCTGAGCATGAAGCTGGTTGGCTATCTCAATGCGGTGCACGGCGTGCTACCCAATCTCTCAGCTTCAGGCTCGATCACCTTCATTGGCGGCACCGCTGCCCGCGCCGCACTGTCGGGCTCGGTTGGTATTGCGGCGGTCAATGCCGGCTTGGAAGGTGCCACCCGTAGCCTTGCCCGCGAATTGGCACCCCGCAGGGTCAATCTCGTGTCCCCCGGCATGACCAGCACGGAGTTCTGGGACAGCATGCCCGAAGAGAAGAAGGCGGAGCACTTCGCATCGTTCGCCGCAAAACTGCCGCTGCGCCGCGTTGGGCAGCCGGAAGAGAGCGCAGAGGCTATCGCCTTTATGATCGCGAACAGCTATGTGACTGGCTCTGTGCTCGACGTGGATGGCGGTTGGCATCTGGGCTGACGACCCCTATGGCTATTCGAGGTTGAGTCCGGACCGGCAAACGGGGTAACCGGTCAAAGGTTGCCATTTGCCAGACCAACCAAAGGGATGCTTTGGAAACTGCGCGGCTGTATACCGGGGGGATCCTCACCATTTTAGAAAAAGATACCGAGCGCAGCTAATCTCCACCCACCAACAACTCTGGCCGGTCCCGATCAGGTAGCATCAGATGGTCAACGATCGCCCTCACCGCAGGACCAAGATCCTCGTTAGCCAGGTGACAAATCGAAAACCGACGGGTGGCCCAATCATCGTCTAGACGGATCGACGCAATCCTCATGAAACGCCGGCATTGGCGAGCCGTCGTAGCCGGAACGATGCCGATGCCGACGCCGTCGGCGGCCATCCTGCAGATGCCTTCGAAGGTTCGCATCCGAATACGCGTCTTTAGGCGGGTGCCAGCAATAAGCGCTCGTCCATCCAGATTTTCCTGGAGAGCTCCTTCAGCGAGACCGATGAAATTCTCATGCACGATGTCGGCGAAGAGGACTTGCTTCTGACCCGCCAGCGGATGGTCGGGCGCAGCCACGACGACCAGTTGATCGATCGCGAAGGGTCGCAGTTGCAATCCATCGGTGCGGACCGTGTCGGAGATGATGCCGATCTCCGTCAATCCGGCCGACAGAGCCCGCACGATCTCGGAACTCTGTCGTTCTTTCAGGTCGACATCGATATGCGGATTGGCGGCCATCCAGGGTCCGAGCCGTGCAGGCAGGAACTCGGTGATCGCGGCAGTTGGCGCCATCAGCCGGATGACGGTCCTCAACCCCTTGGCGTGCTCGTCGAGTTCCCCGCGCATCTGCGCCATCTGGCGCTGGACCAGCGCCGCGTGATGCGCCAGTGCCTCGCCGGCATTGGTGGGCGTCACGCCCCGCCTGCCCCGTTCCAGAAGCTGGACGCGGCTCGCGGTCTCCATCGCGCGCAGGCGTTCGCTGGCAGCCGGCAGCGAGAGCCCGACCGCGGCAGCGCCGTGCGTGATGCTGCCCGCATCCACGACGGCCAGGAACAGGCGAATGTCGACGAAATCAAAACGCATGCCCCGTCTCATAGCAAATGCGCAGACTTCGGACCAGCCGAAGTCTGCATGCGGAACATCCGCATTGTCCCGATCCCCCGGGCTGTTAATCGTCAAGCAAAACAAGCCTTCCAGCCAGCGAGGACGCACGTGCATGCCAACGATATCAGCTGTCAGAAGCGTGGGAAGAAACAGTATGGTTCTCCCCTTCATCGTGGCCGCCACCTATTTCATGGAAAGCCTGGACACGACCGTCATCGCCACGGCCCTGCCGCAGATGGCGCGATCCTTCCATGTCGGTCCGAACGAGGTCAGCCTGGGCATGACGGCCTATATGTTGACGCTCGCCGTGCTCATTCCGATCAGCGGCTGGATCGCCGACCAGCACGGCACCCGTACGGTCTTCGGCAGCGCCGTCGTCATCTTCACCATCGCTTCCGTCCTGTGCGGGTCGGCCGACAGCGTCCTTGCCTTTACCGCCGCGCGTGTGCTGCAGGGCGTGGGTGGGGCAATGATGGTGCCGGTCGGCCGCATGATCGTCGCGCGCAATACCGATCAGGAGCATATGCTGCGGGCGATCTCGACCATCACGTGGCCGGCGATCGTCGCTCCGGTCGTCGGCCCGACCGTAGGCGGACTGATCACCACCTATGCCTCCTGGCACTGGGTGTTTTTTCTCAACGTGCCCTTTTCGATTGCTGCCTTCGCGGCCATCGCCATCTTCGTTCCCAATCAGCCCGGCAGAAATGTCAGAAAGCTGGACAGCAGGGGATTTCTGCTGAGCAGCGCATCCCTGGTTCTTTTGCTCTACGGCATGGAACTCGCAAGCCGCCCGGATGCGAGCCTTGAACTGGCGGGCGCAATCATCGGCGCCGGCATCGTCGTCGGTCTTCTGGCCATTTTCCATCTCCGCAAGACCAGCCAGCCCATCCTCGACCTCGTCTTGTTCCGTGTGCAGACCTACAAAACTTCCGTCTGGTGGGGCGGCTTTGCCAGGGCGGGGATCGAAGCAGTGCCCTATCTCTCGCCCCTGCTCTTTCAGATCGGCTTCGGCCTCTCGGCCTTCCATTCCGGTCTACTGCTGCTGGTAACGGCAACCGGCAATCTCGGCATGAAAACCCTGACCACCCCGATCGTCAGACGCTTCGGCTTCCGCAAAGTCGCGATCGCCAACGGCACGGCGGTTGCCCTCAGCATCCTTGCCTTTGCCTGTCTGGCGCCATCGACACCATGGCCCGTCCTGTTCATCGTGCTTCTGGCCTATGGGCTGTCCCGCTCCCTGCAGCTCTCGACGATGACGACACTCAGCTACGCCGACATTTCGGACGGCTGAAGAGCTCCGCCAGCACTTTGTGGAGCACGATGCAGCAGATGACGACTGGCCTCGGGATCGCCTTTGGCGCCGTCTGTCTGCGGCTGGCGAGCTTGCTACGCGCGGACGGGATCACCGCGGACGACCACCGATTCGCGGCTGCGGATTTTCACTGGGCATTTGCAGCCACTGCCTTGCTCACCCTGCTGCCCACCATCGCCTACTGGCGCTTGGCTCGCGATGCTGGCGATGGTATCATCAAGCAATAGCTGGCCGAATCCCATTGGGAATTTGCGTAGATGAGATCGCCCAGGCCCTGGTAGCGGACGCTCCGCCAAATCTCAAAGGTGCGGCGGAAAACCGGATACCCGATAGAGGAAGAACATGTAAATTCCGCAGATTCTCGACGATCGGAATGCCAGCGCCGAGCAAGATGGCACGGGCCGGGCATGCGTGATTATCGCGATTATCAACGTTCGGGCTATCGATTCCGATCAGTGTCGCATCGAGTGACCGAAGATACTCAGCAGCCTCTTCGGTGAGAAACGGATGCTCCAAAATAGAACTTGTTTCGGACGATATCGCTGACCAGCCAGTCTCGATCAAGATCGCCTTTCCACGGCTGTTTTCCAGTGCCGACAGGAGAGCAAGTTTAGTTATCGCGCGCCCTGCCATCCCAATCAAACGCACAACTACGGCCTCTAGGTTGCAAGTGCGCGCGAGCAGTCGCGAAACCAAATCCTCGCTTTCGTCAACTGCAAACTGCGGCATGTCTATGCTAGTGCCGCGATCGGCAAATCCATGGGCCGTTCCAGTGTAAAAAGTATAGTCGCTTGCTCCCTCGTTCCTCATCTCGGACGTGTCACTGACATCTCCCACATCGCTCGCGTTTAAATTCTCTTCGGGAACGTAATATGAGAGATCAAATATCATTTGCTCGCTAAGCGTCTTACCTGTCTCTGGCGGTGCCATTCTGGCCGCTTTGCGCTTATGTTTTTCTGCAAAGATTTTCTTGTTTGTGATGTTGACAGTACCAACCATCAGCAGCCGCAAATCTTCAACAATATAGGCCGCGAGCGCGTCGTCAGAGATGATGTCGCCGTCCAGATCAAGGCGGAAATCCCAACCTTTTATCCCTCCGCCGTTGGAAAACTGCACCTCGAAGTCAAATGCCACTCGCTTCTCTTCCATAACCTCAATTCCATTTTGCTGGTATTTAACTTCATAAGCTGATGCTGCGTCTGAACCGCCTGATACAAATTTGCCCGAGCCTCGGAGCTTTTTCAGCGATGTCAGTCGCAGCCCAAGCGAGGTTTTCGCTTGCGATGGTCCAGGCGCCAATATCGGGGCGTGTCTTACTTTCTCAACTCCTCTGAATGTCGCGTTCCTCCTCGCTGCGGGAAAGGCGCCAAGTCATCGCACGATCAGATCCGGGCCCTGGTTTAAGCTTGATCTTTGGTTCGAGCAGAGCAATGTCGCTATCGACCACCGCAAGTTTCAATCCAGCGCCGGTATCTGAATCAACAAAACGAAGGGGCGCCTCGAGCCCATCTTCGTAACGCCATTTATCTCCGATCTGCACAAGCGCTTGCATGAGAAGTGCGAGATCCCGCCCCCTTGCTGTTGGCGCATATTGGTAGCGATCCGGATGGGTTTGATACAGGCGACGATCGACCAGCCCAGCTTGCTCCAGGCTCTTCAGGCGATCCGACAGCGTCGCATTCGTGATCGCCGTTGAACGTCGAAGGTCTTCATAACGCCTGAGCCCAATCAGCAGATCGCGCATGATGAGTGCGCCCCAGCGATCCCCAAGCGCTGCCAGCACTTCCGCCATCGAACAAGTCATTCCATCAAAGCTCTTAGAACGCATGGCCTTCACTCACTTGCGAATTCGAAACTCTAATTATAAGAGTTGATTCACTCTAATTATAAGAGCTATGATGCGTCATCGCAATAGCTGGAGGCAAGCATGTCCAATCTCGCTCGAATTTTTGTGATCGGGGGAACCGGAGCCCAGGGAATTCCTGTGGTGCGTGGCCTGGTCGAGGATGGCCGTTATTCCGTTCTTGCCCTCACGCGCGATGCCCGATCTGCGCGAGCAGCCGCGTTACAGGCGATGGGCGATGTATCGCTGATGGAAGGAACATTCGCAGACGAGGCCGCGCTGCGCGCAGGTTTTCGGGCATGCGATGGAGCCTATGTGAATATCGACGGGTTTAACACAGGCGAGCGAACCGAGATCTATTGGGCAATTCGAGCTTACGAAATCGCGCTGGAAGAGGGCGTGACTTTTTTCGTTTACGGCAATCTCGACTACACGCTGAAGAAGGGCGGTTATCGATCGGATTTTCGCACCGGCCACTACGACGGCAAGGGGCGGATCGGCGAATGGATTTTGCAGCAGAACCGCTCGAACGGCGACCGGATGGGCGCAGCGCTTTTAACCACCGGGCCTTACATAGAAATGGCTTTTTCCGCCCAAACCCCGATGACACCGAAAATGGAAGACGGCGTGCTGACATGGCGTGTCCCGCTGGGAGAGGGTGCTGTTGCCCACGTCGCGCTCGAAGATTGCGCTTATTATGCGCGCTGGCTGTTTGACAATCCGGATCGGGCCAACGGGATGGATCTTGAGGTTGCGATCGACCACGTCCGTTACGCGGATCTCGCCTCTGCATTTGAACGGGTAACCGGGCGCCCGGCCCGCTACGTCGACACGGATCTTGAAACATATTTCGCCCCTATGCGGGCAATCGCCAGCCTGCCGGCCGGCTATAATGCGGATCCAAATGACAAGAGCACCATGAGCTTTCGCGAAAATTTCACCGGCTTTTGGAACCAGTGGAAACATAACATCATAACGCGCGACTACGAGCTACTGGACGAGATTCATCCCGGACGGATCAGGAGCGCGGAAGAGTGGATCCGGCGGCAGGATCAGCGCGCGAGGGACGCAGGCACGGAGACGATCTGGGACCGCGTACAGCCCGGCAATCTGCCAGGACGTCTGATATTGAAGCTCAGCGAGGACCACCGTCGCGGGGCATTGTGATAGAATGCTATATCCCTGCGCCAACGATAACGATGCCGCTCCTTTGGCGGAGCGCATGTCAGATGGGATGTTTTTTCTTCCTATCACCTTTAGCTAGGACGCGGACTCATTAGCTGAGGCAATCCATATCCTCGCCGCGGCAAGCTTGAGGGCGGCGAGATAGTTGTCGGCACGTCGGTCGTATCGCGTCGCGAGACCTCGCATCTGCTTGATACGGTTGAAGAACCGTTCCACGAGATTGCGCTGACGGTAGACCCAGCGGCTGAAGCTGAATGTCTGCTTTCGATTGGTCTTTGCAGGGATATTCGCCCAGCATTTGCGTTGCTTGGCAAAGTGACGAATTGCATCGGTGTCATATGCCTTGTCGGCGAGGATCGTCGCGCCGGGCTGCAGGTCGCTCAGCAGCTTTTCAGCCATCGGTGCATCGGCAGCCTGACCGGCGGTGAGTTCCAGCCGAACCGGCCTGCCATCTGCATCGACAAGAGCGTGGATCTTTGTTGTCAGGCCGCCGCGCGAACGTCCCATGCAAGGATCGGCAGAGCCCCCTTTTTAGCGTTGGCACCATGCTGGTGAACGCGGACACAAGAACTGTCGATCATCACGATGTCGCCATCGTAACGCTTTGAAACGGCGTCCAGAAGACGGTCCCAGACGCCCGCCTTGCGCCAGCGGGAGAACCGATTGTAAAGCGTCGTGCGCGGGCCATAACGCTCCGGCACATCTCGCCAGGATGAACCAGTCCTGAAACGCCACAGGATGCCGTTGATCACCCGGCGGTCATCGACACGTTCAATTCCACGGCTATTGTTCGGCAAAAGAGGTGCAATGATAGCCCATTCTTCGTCGCTCAATTCGTGACGGCGCATGACAAACTCCTTTCACGGAGATTGAATCACACACCGCCAATAAGATGAACCCTGTTTATGGGGACACTGCCTAAATTACGATGGGAATGATTTCTATGCTGGACCTACCCCATACCACGATGATTGAAGGAAACGCCGTTCGTTGGGGTAAGGTCGGGAGAGGGCCGCCGCTCGTGGCGCTTCATGGAACGCCCTTTTCTTCGCAGGTTTGGCGTAGGATCGTACCGCCGCTCGCCGACCTTAGGACCATCTACTATTTCGATATGGTCGGCTACGGGCTATCGGAGATGCGCGAGGGGCAAGATGTGTCTCTTGCCGTGCAGAGCAAGACTCTCGCCGCTTTGTTTGCAGAATGGGATCTCGACCGCCCCGATGTGCTGGCACACGACTTCGGCGGAGCCACGGCGCTACGCGCCTACTACCTGAACGGCTTACGCTATAATTCCTTGACGATCTTCGATGCCGTTGCCCTTGCTCCCTGGGGGTCGGCTTTGGTCCAGCATGTGCGCAAGCATGAAGCTGCCTACTCGGGGATGCCCGACTACATGCACCGGGCGATTTTGCGAGCTACTTGCAGACCGCCGCCTATAACCCGCTGTCAGAACAGGCATTGGAAATTTACAGCGCGCCATGGCTCGGAGAAGTAGGCCAGCCCGCTTTCTATCGGCAGATCGCGCAGATGGATCAGAAATATACCGATGAGGTCGAAGAACGTTACGATCGGATGAAATGCCCGGTGACAGTTCTTTGGGGTCAAAGTGACGAATGGATACCATTCGAGAAAGGCGTGGCCCTTGCGACGGCGATCTCCGATGCCGAGTGCATCGCCATACCGGATTCCGGGCATCTTGTTCAGGAAGATCGGCCTGAGGTTATCGTCGCGGCTGTACTGAGAAGGCTTGTCCCCGGGTAGTTCGGAAGCCCACCAAAACAACGGCTGCTGCTGCTGATCACAGCAAAGTAGTAATACGAAGCGAGGTTGATCTATAATGTTGGACATCCGGCAAGCGATATCTTCCGATCTTGAAGCGGTTACGCGCATCACCGCACAAGCATATTCCATTTGGGTTCCGATCCTTGGCTATTCTCCGCAACCTGTTACCGACGACCCTGCGCCGCGCATCGAACAGGGTGAGGTTTTCGTCGCATGCTACGATAAGGCAGTCGTGGGTGTCATCGCGGTCGAGCGTGGCGATGATCATGATCTCATTTTCAACGTCGCTGTGGATCCTGGCCACGCGGGCAAAGGAATCGGTCGGCGCCTGATCCAGGAGATCGAGCAGCAGGCTCGGTCAGCCGGCAAAGCCTCTATGACGCTCTATACGAACGCGCTGATGGAGCGAAACATATCGCTCTATATCGCGCTCGGTTACGTCGAAACAGGACGCCGTCCCAACACCGCTCGTCCCGGCTTTACTATTGTTGATATGAAGAAGGATCTTCAAACCAATCCTTCTCGGTTGCCGCCTTCGAGAAGCTGAATACCGATATCCCGCCACACATAGATCGCCTTCATCCTTCCCGCCATGCCCAAGGCGGATCAGGAAGAAAGCGGCCGGCCAGCGCGTCGACCACGACGCGAATCTTAGGCGCCATGTGACGGGCATGCGGCCAGAGCAGGTGGATCGGAAACCCCCTGGTTCGGACCTGGGGAAGCACCTGAACTAGGCGCCCCTCGCGCAGATGATCGGCGATCAGCCAAGTCGCAAGCAGAGCAATGCCCTGACCGGCCAAGGCGGCGTCGCAGATCGCATCGCTGTTGTTGAACGACGCCTGGCCAGCGACAGTCTTTGCTACAGGCGCACCCTTTCCATCGAGAAACCACCAGGCAGATTGCGGCCGCGTTGCCCGAAGACGATGCAGCGATGTGCATCCAGATCCCCCAGGGATGCTGGCGCGCCGTATTCGGACAGGTAGACCGGACTTGCGCAGACGACCGACTCCTGGGTCCCCAGTCGTCTTGTGACAAGAGTCGAACTGTCGTCAAGATCGCCGATGCGGACGATCAGGTCGATGCCCTCCTCCACCGGATCGACCCGGCGATCGGATAGCGATACCTCCAGCGAAGTTCCGGATAGAGCGTACCGATGTCGAGCAGCACCGGCACGACCCAACGGCGGCCGAACACGACGGGGAGATCGATGCGCAGCCGCCCCTGCGGGCGCACGCGATGGGCGTGCAAGGCCGCCTCCGCATTCTCAAGGTCGGCGATGACGTGGATGCATGCATCGTAGAATGCCTGGCCCTCTTCGGTAAGCGCGAAGCTGCGGGTGGTCCGGTTGAAAAGCCGGACCCCCAGGCGTTCCTCGAGCCGCGCTACACTTTTAGCGATGCCGGATTTCGACAGGCCCAGCTTTTCCGCCGCTTGGGTAAAGCCTCCGGCGTCGGCAGCCTGAACAAAAGCTGTAATGCCTTTGAAGTGCTCCGCAGAGATCATGCCCCGTCCTTTGACGACTTTCTGTCAACTCTGTTTGCCTAACTGGCCCATTTTTATCCAATGGTATCGTCAATATATGTCGATCAGCCAAGTTGGCCAAGGTCACCATCGTTCGGAGCCACGTCATGCAGCGGCAGATGCATCCAACACCGGAGCACGAGGTGGCCGGAACGATAGCTTCGGCTCCTGCCTGGCTCATGGCGATTGGCGCCGGCGTCGGCGTTGCCAATATCTACTACATCCAACCCGTTGTACCTGCGGTGCGCGCGACCTTTGCTTTGACGGCCGAACAGGCGAGCCTCGTTCCCGCAGTCTCGCAGGCAGGATATGCGGTCGCAATGCTGCTGTTCGCCCCTATTGGCGATCTGATCGATCGCAAGCGGGTAATTCTTGTGAAATCGGTGTTCCTGGTCCTCGCCTTGTTGGCCGCAGCAAGCGCTGCCAACCTCACCTCACTTGTTATTTCAAGCTTCGCTCTGGGCCTGTTCGGTAGCGTTGGACAAGACTTCATTCCCCTCGCCGCGCACCTGACAAGCGCGCAAAAACGCGGAGCTACCATCGGTGTCGTTACCACCGGCCTGCTGAGCGGGATCCTGCTGTCGCGCACTGCCGGTGGCCTTATCGGCGACATCTTCGGCTGGCGAGCAATCTTTGCTACGGCCAGCGTTGTTGTCGCGCTGGTCGGCCTTGCGATCTGGCGTAGGTTGCCGGCGCAACCACCGGCAACTCGCGGCTCCTATCCCAGCATGCTCCTCAGCCTCTTCACTCTGGTTCGTCGTCATGCGGTCCTGCGAAAGTCTCTCGAGACGCAAGCACTGCTGGCGGCAACGCTTGGTTCGTTCTGGTCCACGATAGCTCTGATGCTCGCCAGCCCTCCCTTCTATCTGGCGCCGGGGCCGCGGGTGCTTTCGGTCTTGCGGGCGCGGCCGGCGCGCTCGGCGCGCCTCTGTTCGGGCGGCTCGCCGACCGTCGGGGACCAGTGGCCGCAATTCGCACAGGGTGCCTGCTGGTCGCCGGATCCTTCATCCTCATGTTGGTGCTGCCGTATTCAATGGCGGCATTTGTTGCCAGTGCGGTATTATTCGACCTCGGCGTCATGGCGGGGCTGGTGTCGCACCAAGCCATCGTCACAGCGATCGACCCCGATGCGCGCAGCCGGCTGAACGGCTTGCTAATGACCGCTGCAATGGTCGGCATGTCGCTAGGGGCGATAGCAAGCGGATCGGTGTGGGGCAGTTTCGGCTGGGCCGGGATATGCGTCATGGGAGTTGTCGCCGGAGGCCTTGCGTTGCTGCGTTCCCTTCTTCCTCCCATCACCGCACCAATGTCCCAGGAGACAAAACGATGAGCCCGACTACTGCGCCAGAATCACCCGTAAATGCCGCCGCCAGCGCACTGCCGCTCACCGTGTTGTTCTCGTTCCTGTCGCGGGCCGATGCGACGCCGCTTGATCGGCGTAGCCGCGCATCAGGACATATCCTCGACAAGTCCGGGCGAGTCGTCCTCGATCCTGCCGCCGCCCCTAAAGACAATGCGTTCGAGCCAGATCCCAACTTAAATTTCGAAATGTGGGGGGAATATTGGCGAAAAGTGCATGGCGTGCGCTTTCTTCATCCCGAAACCGCCCAGGACCAGGAGACCATCAATCGGCTATTGCGATACGATCAAATACATCGCCTTGCCGCAGGTCCGACTAGCAACCGACCCCTGCCCTACATGCCGCCTCTCGACGCGGCGGGAGCGTTGTTCGATACCGTGATCGGTCATATCGAACCTTATCGTCGCCCCAACTGGGATGGCGTCGCGTATCTCAATTTTGCGAGCTTAGACGATCTCGCAACCATGCTCGGCACGGACCGTGTCCGGCGAAAAATCTTGCCGGAAGACCAGACGATCTTTCGTGATCTCGCCCCTGTTTTAGCGCGGCAGTTCATATTGATTCCGAACAGCGTCGGCGACGACGCCTTTATTCTCGTGAAGACCCATGTCCGCCGGGGCGAACTCAACCGGGAGACATTCCAGCGGCTCTGGCTAAGCGATCATGCCAGGCTGGTGATGGCGCAGCCGGAAAGCCGCCCGGTCAAGCGATACGTTGAGCTTCACAACATTGGCCCGGAAACGGAAGGCCAGCCCTTCTATCACCCGGCGACAAGCGGGATCGACGGGATCACTATGATGGCCTTTGCCTCGATGAGGGAACTGGAGACGTTCCTACTCTCAGAAGATTGCAAGGCGATTGAAATGGCCGAGACAACCATCGCCAACACCAACGCCGGCGAATATTGGACAGGTGCGGCATTCACCGTGGTCGATCAACTCGGTCCGGAACGGGCGACCGTTTTCTAAGCCCCGCCAAGGATCAAGCAGGCCCGCTGAGCGCGAATGCGGGGTTGTGGAAAGAACCCCGCTCTTTTGAGGCGGATACTAAGCTTTGCCGACTAAAAGTTTCCGCGGCGACAGCTAGGCCAATGCCGCATTGCTTTAGCTTTCCTTGCGTCTCAGTTGAGAATTACAAAATTTTTCGAACACCGCGGTCTGGCTATCCTCAATGTCGGGCGCGAGCCCAAAACAGCCTCGCGACACCGCGACAGCAAAACGAGAGAGACGATCCATGACTTTCCTAAACTTTAATATCCGACCCTTCATCCTCTCCATCGTGGCCATCGGCCTCAACGGCGCAGCCGCGGCGAACTCAGCCGAGATACCGCCGGGAATCGTCGGCACTTGGGAACTGGCGGGCACGGATGTCATTCACAAGGACGGCACAGAAACGCCGGATCCCGACTACGGGAACGCGCCAAAGGGCCTGATGATGATCGATGCATCCGGGCATTATTCCACGCAGATCTTCAAGCAGAACCGCCCCCGGTTCGCATCCGGCGACAAGACCACCGCGACGCCGTCGGAATACAAGGATGCGATCGTTGGAGAAAGCACGCATTTCGGGATCCTGGTGGTGGATCTCGCCTTGCGGACGCTGACATTCGAAATCGAGAACTCCTCCTTTCCCAATTGGGAGGGCCAGAAGCAGGTCCGCTCGTTCAAACTGGAAAATAACCAGATTCGCTACAGCGTCCCGCCACGCCCCAATGGAGACATACCGGTCACGACTTGGGCGCGCAGCAAATGACGGCCACCTTCATTACGATGCCCGAGCGTGGGAATGCGCGGCGATTTCGTCGATAAGCAGGTCACGAAATCTTCCCACGGCACCGACCGGATTGGCTGTGGACGCGTGCAGACAAAGTTCGAGTTGGCCCAGAGGCGGCAAGCCGCTCGATTGAGGATCTAGGATTTGAAGCGAGCCGGGAGCGACCTCGGCAATCCTTGCGGTGACCCCGAGACCCGCGGTCACCGCAGCCCAGAGGCCGGCAAGTCCCGAGCTTGCGAACACATGTTGCCAGGTCAAGCCATATCCTTCCAGGGCTTCGATCGCCCTGGCGCGAAACGAGCAGGGTGGATCGAAAGCAATAAGCGGAATGGTGTCGTTCGGCTGCCGCTGAAAAGTCTGCGTTCCGATCCAGACGACATCGAAGAACCCGATCAGCCGCGAATGGGCAGAGGCAAGCTTCCCCCATGTCAGGGCAAGATCGAGTTCGCCCTCGTTGACGAGTTCCACCAGTCGCGACCCGCGTTCGACGCGCACCGATACTCTGACATCCGGATAGGCGCGTGAGAACCGGCCGAGCAAGGCCGGTAGAGATGTCTCGGCAAGGTCTTGCGGCAGGCCCAGACGCACCCATCCTTCCATCCCGGCGAGATGCTGCATGGCCAGGACCGCTTCATCGTTCAGGTCGAGCAGACGCCTTGCATACGAAAGCATGGTCTCGCCGGATTCGGTCAGGACCATTCCACGACCATTTTTCCGGAATAGTGTGTGGCCGACCTGCGCCTCCAGCTTGCGCATCTGCAGACTCACTGCCGCAGGGGAGCGGCCGAGCTTGTCCGCCGCCTTTGCAAAACTGCCGAGCGTGAAGCCGGTTACGAATGAGCGCAGGACGTCGATATCGAGATTAAGGGGAACACCCATGTTTGGTCACCTTCTTCTTCACACTAGCAGGCGCCTGCTTTGAGTCTTTCTGTTCCGCCCGACTCCGTAGTTCAGATGTGAGAGTTTTCAAGCGGGTCAAACCAACAGCTCCCGGCTCTGACCGGCGGATCATGCTTTTACAGGCAATTCGAATTTTAGATCATTCTTTCTGTTCTTATTTGATCCTGGAGTTCGATATGTTCGTTCTACGGATCATCAAACGGGTGAAACCACGGTTGTTGATCACCACGAGACCGTGGTGCGGCAGACGACAACAGCGCTGAAATGGAGTTCGGCATGAACGAAGGGAGTGTCTCTAGAGTGAGGGAAGCGGCCCGGCAACTCGGGTTATCAATCGAGATATTGGAAATGCCTACGAGCACTCACACGGCCGAAGATGCGGCGCAGGCATGCGGGTGCGAACTATCACAAATCGTAAAATCGCTGATATTCGAGCGCCAGAGCGATGGAAAGTTGGTTCTGCTTCTGATCCCTGGCGATAGGCAGGCAGACCTAAATGCAGCGGCTGATGTTGCTGGCGGAGCGTTAAATCGCTCTACCGCGAAGCGTGTAAGGGAGGAGGCAGGTTTTGCAATTGGCGGCGTAGCGCCTCTGGGACACCTTTCATCGATACCCGTATTCATGCATCGAAGCTTGCTCGACCATGAACTCGTTTGGGCCGCCGCGGGCGCTCCAAATGCGGTTTTTGCCGTTGATCCTATCAAACTCTGCGAGGCCATCGGCGCATCCATTATACCCACGGCATAGGACCTTCTGGGCAATGGCGATTCTTCTCGTTCCTGGATTCATGCTCGATGACCAACTCTGGCACGATGTCGAGCCATTGCTCGCTCATTATGGGCCAATAACCCATGTCGACTTGTCGCGCGACTCCTCCATTTTCGAAATGGCGAAACGTGCCCTCCGTCATGCGCCGTCGGAATTCGTGGTGATCGGCTTTTCGATGGGGGGTTATGTTGCACGTGAGATCGCTCGTCAGGCCCCAGAGCGGGTCGCGGGCCTGGTTCAAATCGCGACTTCTGCTCGTGGAAACAATGATATCCAGGAACGACGATCGGCAGCGGAAGCGGGACAAGGTGCAGTGGCATTCAAAGGACTGAGCTCCGCCGCCATAAAGTCCTCGCTTCATCCGCGCAATGCGGATCGTCTGGATCTGATTTCATTCATTCAAGCGGCCGGGAGACGGCTTGGAGGTGAAGTGTTCGGGCGCCAAATGTCACTTGCGAGACGCGATGAGCGCGCCGACCTAGACGCCATACGGTGTCGCGCCCTGATAATAGCCGCCGAACAGGACAGGCTGAGATCCAACGAAGAGGCGTTTGAACTTCATCGTGGATTGCGCCATTCAACGTTGAAGATGATCGACGGCTCGGGCCACATGATGCCTTTGGAAGTTCCGCAACGACTGGCAGAGATCATCGTTGAATGGCTTTCACATCTGGAGCCCATTCATCAACAGAAACCTGCCTCGGACATTTAACTGGCTCAACGAAAACGAGCCGGTGGCTTGACATTAGAATAAACATAGGATGATCCTATATATGAAAAAGCCAAGGCGTTCACCATCTCTTGCGTGGATGCTCCCAACGTCTTCACCTTGATTGCATATCTAGCCAAGCTGGCGCGACCGAGAAGCTGCAATGAGTAACCTCGCCCTACAAACGACCCTGGCAAACAGTCCATTCCTCATGACGACCGCAAAGCGGATGTCAGCGTATATCTTCAAGATGGATATGTTTACGACGCGCTGGGCCTATATCGGGCGCGTAGTCCTCGCAGCCACGATCGCACTCGGTATGGCCTATGGTCTGCAACTTGAGACGCCCTATTCTGCGGCAACGACAGTTTTCCTCGTCGCGCATCCGATCCAGGGTATCACGCTTTCGAAGGGTGCCTGGCGGATAATTGGCTCGATATTGGGTGCGGTAGTTGCTGTGGTGCTGATGGATTTATTTGCGCAAGCACCAGCGCTGTTTATCTTTGGTTTTGCCCTTTGGTTGGGGCTGTGCGTTGGCGTGGCCAGCCTCTTGCGACACTTTCGCAGCTATGGCGCCGTGGTGGCTGGATACACCATCGGCCTCGTCATTTATGGCGCTATAGACGCGCCTGACTTGATTTTCGATCACGCGGTCGGTCGCGTTTCGGTAGTCACGCTAGGTGTTGTCGCGCTCAGCCTCACAACGGCCCTCCTGAGTCGACGGACAACATCCGGAAAGCTAAGAGTGCGACTTGGCCAGCTAGCCGAAGCTGTCGGCAGGTTGACGGCGACTTCCCTCGATGCCCCTTGTCCGTCGGACAGTGCATCGCTGATTACCCAACAGCACGCCTTGGTGAGCGATCTCCACAGCATCGATGACCTGCTCGAATTCAGTGCTGCCGAAGCAGCGGATGTTGCCCTGCGGGCCGGCACGATCCGTCAGGCCATGGCCGCTTTGTTTGCCGTCGTCGTCGCCACCGGGCAGGATTATGCCAATGCTGGGAGCGCGCTTGCCGAAGAAGGGCGGTCTATTGCACATAAGGCCTTCCACGAGGCTTCGCAAAAGCTCAGGGCCGGCCTGACCGGCTCGATCGAGGCCCGACATGCCATCACAGACCTGCGGCGACAGCTCGATGCCATACGGGCGAAGGCAGAAGACCGCACGTTTTTCGATCGGTCCGACAGGGCAGCCGAGGCGACCCCGTTGACGGGCATGTTGGCGGATCTCATTGTTTTCGACCGCCTTGATGAGATGGCAGAAGACTTCGAAACGGCAATCACTGCGCTCATCCAGTTTAGCCAGCCTGCGCCACCAGCGCCATCTGTCCGATTCCGTTTTCAACTCGATCCCCGTGGTGCAGTGGACAACGGTATCAGAGCCCTGCTTGCGGTATTGTGCGCAGGTACGTTCTGGATTGCATCGGCGTGGACATTCGCGCCTTTGACGATCCTGCTGGTTGCGCCGTTTTGCGGCTTGCTTGCTATGACGCCCAATCCCGTTCTTGCATCTGCCGAATTTACCAAAGGTATCGTCGTCGCAGTCTTCGCCGGCTTCATTTGTAGCTTCGGCCTCCTACCCCATATCAGCGGCTTCCCGCTTCTTATCTTGACGATGGCACCGTTCTGGATTGCGGGTCTCTATGCAACGACCAATCCGAAGACTGGTCCAGCCGGCACGGCCTATTTGTTGACCTTCATGACTCTGGTCGGACCGACCAATCCCATGCTCTACGATATCGGCAACTACCTGAATTCTTCGCTCGCATTCGTGCTTTCTGGCTTCTGCACCCTTTTGAGCTTCCGGATATTTTTTCCACGCGTAGCAACACGAGACGCGATCCGGATCGGCGCGGCTCTCCAGCGCGACACTCAGGCGATCTTGGTAAGGCCGCCACGGCTTCACCGGCTCGCATTCGAGCACCTGCAGCATCAGCGTCTGGTGCGAATCGCGAGTCTCCTCAAGGGCAATGCAACAAAATCGGCGCAGCTGATTTCGGAGAGCTTCGTCATGCTCCATGTCAGCCGGGCAACACGCCGTATTCATGAAATCCGGGGAACGCGCAATCTACCGACCGTCGTCAAATTCTTGGCATGGCATGGCCTCCAGGATCTTCACCGCTATCGGCGTGACCCGCCCGCCCTGGCTGCGGCAGCAGGCTACACAGCTGAGCTTCTCATCCATCTCAACCAGGCAACGCCCGAGGTAAAAAGAACTGCCTACCGCTGCGCCGCCTTGTTCGCCGACATCGCTAGATTAGCCGAAATAATGTCGGACTCCTCCTCCAAAATAATAAGAAAAGATTATGCTAAGTGAAGTTAATCTAGGCGGCGTTTATATAGCGCCGTTCATGCTCTATGTCGCTCTATCAGTGCCGCTCTTTCTTTTGCTTCGCGCAATTCTTGCGAGGGTTGGAGTGTTCCGCTCTGTCTGGCATCCGGCGTTGTTCGAGTTTGCCCTATCGCTTTCAATTTTGGCTTGTCTTCTTGTATTTCTGTGAGTGATCGAATGCATATCGTCAGTCCCGTTATCCGCACGGCCCTTACCCTCGCCATGCTCACCCTCGCAGCCGTCCTGGTGGTCATTATCTGGCAAATCTATATGATCTCGCCTTGGACCCGAGACGGTCGCGTCGGCGCAGAAGTGGTCCAGATCGCCCCTGAAGTCTCCGGAACAATCAGCGACGTTCCCGTGGTGGACAACCAGTTTGTCCATCGCGGCGACATCCTCTACACGATCGATCCCGAACGCTTCCGCCTCGCCCTCGGGAACGCTCAGGCAAATGTCGATGCCAAGCGTGAGGACATGGCGTTGCGAGCCTCAAGCGCGGAGCGCCGCACCCGGCTGGGAACCGGCGTCGTTTCAGCCGAAACCATCGAACAGACCAGTGGCCAGGTGGCGATTGCCCAAGCGGACTACACCCAGGCAATGGCCGAACTTTCACTGGCAAAGCTCAATCTGGAGAAAGCCACGATACGTTCACCCGTCGATGGCTATCTTACGAACCTGCGCCTGCGCCCAGGCGATTATGCGGCGGCCGGCACAACCAAGGTTGCGGTGCTTGACGCAAAGAGCTTCTGGATCACCGGCTATTTCGAAGAAACGCAGATCGCTCAGGTTCACGCCGGGGATGACACAACGATCCGCTTGATGGGCTTCGATTTGCCGATCAAAGGTCATGTAGAAAGCCTCGGCCATGGCATTGCCGATGCCAATGATAGCCCGGATCATCTTGCTGCCGACAGTCAGCCCGGTCTTCACCTGGGTGCGCTTGGCACAGCGCATTCCCGTCCGTATTCGCATCGACACGGTCCCCGATGGGGTACAGCTGGCCGCAGGCATGACATGCAGTATCGCCGTGGGGACGGCAGAGGGATCGGGCAGTGCGAAAGGCATGCTAATTTCCTGGTTACGGGCGATCCTGTGAAAGGAAATTTGCGAAGCAAGTTGATCGCCCTTCTGTCTCCTTCGGTGCCTTCACCACCATCCTGATGGCATCCGCTACGGCAATCCAGCTTTTGGCATCCGCCATGATGCCGGGGACGATGACCAGGGGAGACCCTTGGCCGCCGCGGGTCAACAGGCTTATTCCAATGCAGTCGCTACGCGTAAAATTTGGTCATCTACCGATCTCATCCGCCTTAGATATTGTCTGCTTCCCATCCGATCCCACAGCAGTTGCCGGGATCTTTGAAACGAGTTTAGGGCGCCGAATGTCCGCCGTGGGTCAAGCGTATTGCGCGAGGCCATTGCCGAGCGACCAGTTTTCCTTCTCTACCTCGACAAGGGAGATGAAGATATCTTCCTGACGAAGTCCGGGATCCTTGCCAAGCAATTCCGCTATTCGCTGGAACAGCGCTTTTTTCTGCTCGGTGGTGCGAGTGTTGTTTGCGGTGATCTGGATGAATACGAGATCGTCGCTGCGGGCGATGCCGAGATAGGTCGCATCGTAGCGGAAGTTCGCCGCCTCGTGCTCCGTGACGATTAGGAAATCATTGTCTTCGGGTACGTCGAATGTTTCGGTCATTGCGCGGTGAAAACCGGCGCAAATCGCTATCCGATAAGGTTCCGGCTTTCCGGAACGAAGCGCAATGTGAGTGAGAGGCATGCGATCTTTCCTTTTGATCTGAGATGCGGAGCGTTTGCGCCCAGCAAGACGATAATATTCCGGCGTTGGTCGCCCGCCAGTGCTACCGATGGTCTTTGAAAAAAATCTGGTCCGGCCAGGGGTTCTTTCCGTCCCGAAGCCAGGAAAGCGTGTCCAGCCAAAATCCGTTGGCGTGGCTGTCATGAAACAGGTTGAAGTGGCCGATAGCGGTGCGACCATAGTCTTGCGGTTCGAGAACGACGGCTGTCTTCCTTGCCCCCGAAAAATAAGCCAAGGCACGGCGTATGGCACGCGGTGTGCCGATCTCGTCGTCGGACATCGCTATAGCAAGAATTTCAGCCTTCACGGACGCGACGCGTCGAAGAATGTCCTTTCGCTTTCGCCGCGGATGACTGCGCTCGAAGCGAGGCCCTCGCAGGCTCCACTCATATGCGACGCCGGCCGGCAGATCCTCAAGCCATCCCATGCGTTTGCCGGGGAAGTAGCCGAAAGCCAGCGTGACAAAGGGCATCGCCAAATGCCACTTCAAAAATAGAGAAGGCCTTCGCTTGAAGGCATAGTCGCCCCACCAGGCATATTGGCGCCCACGGTCAGCGCGCGATCGACAAGCGCGCCGTTTGGCGCAAGTCCCAGCAGGAAACCACCGATACTGTGTCCGACGACCGCGATCGGAGTGCTTGGCGCCTGCGCATGCATGAACCGAAGAGCCGCGTCGAAATCGAGTTCGCCCCAATCTCGCCAGCGATATCCGCATGTCCGCAGATCTGTGGACGGGATTGACCGATGCCTCGGTAATCGTAGGTGAGAACGTCGAAACCGTGAGTCGCCAGGAATGCCGCGTATCGATGATAATAACGCGCCGCAACCCCGGTCGCTGGATTGATGACGATGCTTGCGCGTGAGGCGAACCGGGAGGGCCACAGATTGCCTGCGAGGCGCGTATGATCGTGACAGACAAGTTCGACGGATCGAGAATGTGACATGCTGGCAACCGCCACCGAGTGATTTCCACAAGGCCACCATAAAACGCGCGGCTCGCTCAGTATATTCACTGGTCAGTATACCAGAGGCGATGGTAGACGGACGGACATGAGTGAAACGAAGCAATCTACCCGAGACCGCATCGTCGCGGCTGCCGCGCATCTCTTCTATAGTCAAGGCATCCGCGCAGTTAGCATCGATGCCGTGGCCGAGAGAGCGCACGTCACCAAGCGCGGTCTCTATTACCATTTCCGCAGCAAGGATGATCTTGTTGCGGCTTACCTCGAACAGCGCGACCAACCCAACCTCGACGCGTTCCAACGGTGGTTTTCCGAAGCTAAAGGTGATCTGCCCACCAGGATTCAGGCCATTTTTCATGAACTCGCCAAAGTGGCTGGACATCCGAAATGGAAGGGTTGCGGATTCCTGCGAACCTCGGTCGAGCTCGTGCAGACGCCGGGGCATCCCGCAATCGTGGCCGGCCGCAAGCACAAGAAGGGTGTCGAGGACTGGCTGCGTCTCGTCCTTGCAGACATGCATGAGCCAGAAGACGCGCGCCGGATCGCCCGACAGATCATCCTGCTTCTCGACGGTGCTTTCGCGGTCGTCTTGCTGCATCGCGATCCGAGCTATATGGAAAGCGCCGGCGAGGCCGCAGCGGCACTGGCAAGCGCCAAAGGCTGACACTCGTCGCCGTGTCGGTCGCCTGTCGGATCGCTTTGTTCCGACGAAGAACCGGTCGTACGCCGCGGGAATATCATGCCCGCGGTCCGGGTTCCGGACCCGGCGCGACCGGCCTTGACCGTGGGCGGCCGAACATCAGCGGCGCGGCAGATCCGCAATGACGTCCTGCAGATCCCGCCAGGCACGCCCGGCCGATTGCGGCGTCATATTGGTGAAACCCAGCAGCAGACCTGACCGGGCGCTGGCCGGATCTGTATACCAGCTTGACAGCGGTGACGGCCCCAGCCCGCGGCCGAGCGCGCGTCGGGCGATAGCGGCATCGTCCGCTTCATCCGGAAGCGGGAGAACAAGCGCCAACCCCCCCGCCTTGCGATCTCTCAATGGCGTGCCTATCGTGCTGCCAAGCAGATCCCGCCGGTCCGCGTAGAGCCGGCGCATCTTGCGCAGATGCCGGAGGAAGTGACCTTCAGCGAGAAAGGAACAGACCGCTATCTGCGTCATGGCGGCCGGAGCGGGTGAGAGAAACATCACGCGGCGCAGAAATTCGCCCACGAGCCGAGATGGAGCCACCATAAAACCCAGGCGCAGCGCCGGGCTGACTGTCTTGCTGAACGTACCGACATGGATGACGCGCTCTCCGGCATCCAGCGATGCCAGCGCTGGCGCCGCCCGACCGTTTAGCTGCAACTCGCCCAGATAGTCGTCCTCGATAACGTAGGCGTTTGCCGAGACGGCCCAGTCCAGAAGCGCGCGCCGGCGAGCCAGCGACATCGTCATCCCCAGAGGCGCCTGCTGTCCCGGCGTAACAACCGCCAGGGATGCGTCAGGCGCGTTCTTCACGCCGAATGCGACGTCGATGCCATTCGCATCGACCGGCACCGGCACCGCCTGAACGCCTTTCAGCGCAAGCGCAGCCCTGACGAGCGGGTAGCCGGGCTCTTCGACCCAGGCCCTGTAGGGACTGGGTGAAAGCGTTTCGATGATTAGTCCGAGCGCTGAGGTGAAGCCGGCGGTGACGAAAATCTGCTCCTCGTGGCAAACGATCGAACGGGCCACGGCAAGATAGGCGGCGATCTCGCGGCGCAGGGCCGGCTCGCCACGCGGGTCGGGATAGCTTAGCGGTAGTAGGGCGGCCTTTCGGCCGGCCTGCGCCAGAAGCCGTGACAAGGTCTTCGTCGGAAAGGCATCCTGCGCCGGCACGCCGAGTTGAAACAGGCGCGGCGGGCTTCCGGGCCCAATCATGCCGGGCGCCTGGACCGTCTCTTGCTGCGATATTCGAGACATGTCTGCTGCCTGCGGTGGCAGGTTGTCACTCACCCGTGTTCCGGCCGGTCCGTTGCTGACCAGCAGTTGCCTATCGATAAGGCGCTCGTAAGCCGTCTTGACTGTCCCCCGCGCCACCCCGAGCTGGCTTGCCAGATCGCGCCAGGACGGCAGCCGGGCGCGGCCGACAACCGGCCGTCAAGGATGGCCGCCTCGATCGACTGCCTTAGCTGTTCGGAAAGCGTTTTTGCCGATTTCCGGTCAACCGTGATGGAGAATGGCTGAGGGCTACACATGGTACAACATTTTTGCTCGATTTCGGTCCTTTTCTCTGGATGGTAGCGACAGCAGATTGGATGGGCAACGATATGCGTATCGAAGAGGAAAATATCATGCCCAAGACGATCTTTCTGGCGGGGGCGACAGGCGCCATCGGCCGCCGGCTTGTGCCACAGCTGCTTCAGGCCGGCTACACGGTGTTCGGCACGACGCGCTCGGCGGAAAAGGCGCGTGATCTCGACGCGACGGGCATCCGCCCTGTCGTGGTCGACGTCTTCGACGCCGCCGCTTTGAAGCGTGCAATGGTGAGTGCGCGACCGGATGCGGTGATCCACCAGCTGACCGATCTTCCGCCGGCCGTCGATCCTGCACGTGCCGCCGAATTCGCTGCCCGCAACGCTCGCATACGCCGCGAGGGAACGGCCAACCTGATGCAGGCAGCGCTCGCCGCCGGGGTCAAGCGTGTCGTCGCGCAAAGCATCGCCTGGGCCTATGCCGCGGGTGACGAGCCGCATGATGAATCGGCGCCGCTCGACCTTGAGGCGCCCGAACCCCGCAGCATGAGCGTCTCGGGCGTCGCAGCGCTAGAAAACGCGGTGCTGGGCGAGCCCGCGACCGTTACAGGTATCGTGCTGCGTTACGGGCATATCTACGGGCCAGCCACCGGCGCGGACGTGGCCGACGGAAATCTCGCCGTCCATGTCGACGCCGCGGCAAGAGCGGCCCTGCTCGCCGTCGCGAGGGGCGCGCACGGCATCTATAATATCGCCGAGCCGAATTCGGTTGTCACCTCAGCCAAGGCCGTTCGGGATCTCGACTGGAAAGCCGATTTCCGGCTCTAACGCCGATGGCGCGACCCTTGGAACGCCGATAGATGGATGCGGTATGCCATGCTGATACGAAATGTTAATTCTCTCCTCACCTCGGCCGGCGGCGGTAAACCGGTGGCTCAGCGCATGGCGATGACCCTTGCCGCCATTGCCGCGCTCGCTGCCATGGTGGCTATCACCGTCAATCCCGCCAGCCAGGTCGATCCGGCGCATTCCGGCCACATCATGGGGGTGTCGGACCCCGCGGTAGCCGGACGGCCCCAGACGACCGTCAGGCCGATCTCCTGCGAACCGCTGTCGAACGTGCCCGGCAAGTCGTTGACCGTCGCGGTGGTCGATTATCCGCCCGATGCTTATACGCCGCGACACCGGCATCCCGGCTCCGTCTCCGCCTTCGTGCTGAAGGGGTCTTTGCGCTCGCAACTGGAAGGCGGGCCGCCCGGAATCTACCGGGCGGGGGAGACCTGGTTCGAGCCCCCCGGAGCGGTGCATCTGTTCGCTGAGAATATCAGCAAGACCGAGCCTGCAGCGCTGCTCGCAACTTTTATCGCCGACGGCGATTGTGGTCCGCTGGTTATACCCGATTGACGATCGCGAGCTGTATCGGTGCTTTATATTCGAGCCTGTCCGACGCGTATGGGTGAAGGATCCGGAATGGTCGCGATGAGATCTTCTCGTCTCGGCGACGGGGATCGCGCGTTAGAAATTTAGCGGGCTGCGGTTGAAAGGATCCGAACCGGCGACCTTGTTCTTGCACACTTTTCGTACGGCAAATTCCTTTTGTGGCTCAGGCATGTAGGTCGCAGCGCAAGCTGCCCATCATCTGTTCGGCGCGCCTATATCATTTCGCCGGGTGAGACCGCGCGCTGAGCTTGTTTCCATCCGGGTCGCGGAGATATGCCACAAAGGCTCCGTTTGGACGCTCCGCAGGCTGGCTCTCAATCGCTGTGCCACCATTCGCGGTACCAGCGGCATGCCATGCGAGAACATGGTCCGGACTCGCCGCTGCGATACCGATCGTGCCTCCATTGGCTGCGGTCGCTGGTTTGCCATCGATCGGTGTTGTAATCATGAGACGGCCACCCTCATGGAGGTAGATCAGGCGGCCCCTCGCATCCATCTCGCCAAGATTGCCTCCCAAGGCAGCGAATGTCGCGTCGTAAAATTGTCTGGAGCGCTCCAGGTCATTGCTTCCGATCATGATGTGGGTGAACATGCTTCCTCTCCAATCGGTTGCTTATGTCGATGCAGCCCTAAGGTTCGACGTTCGAGCTTGCGCAAATATTGCGCTGGCGATGTACCAAGTGCTTTCTTGAACATCGTAATGAAGGCGGAAACGGATTCATATCCAAGGTCTCCCGAAACCTGCTGTACGGTCGCCCCGGCTGCAAGGCTTCGGATGGCAATGATCAATTGCAACTGCTGCCGCCAACGACCGAAGGTCAAGCCGGTTTCCTGCTGTACGAGACGCGCTAGAGAGTTCTCGCTCATCGCCACGCGCTTGGCCCATTGTGCTACGGTGCTGCGGTCGGACGGATCTTCCACCAGCGCAGAGGCGATACGGTTCAATCTTGCCTCGGCCGTCAGCGGTAAATGCAGATTCTCCACCGGCATCCGTGACAAGACCGACAGAAGTAGGCTTGTGATTGTCTCCCCATAAGCAACCGCGACCTCAGATTGGTCAGCCATCTCAATGATGAGCTCTCTGACAAGCGGAGATAGTGAAAGTGTGCAACATCGATCCGGCAGATCGGCGGCGTCCGGCTCGATAAAAAGAAAAAACAACCGCGCATTGACGGTCGCGACGTTGCTGTGCAGCATCCCGCCGGGAACCCAAACTCCGCATTGCGGCGGCACCATCCACATGCCGCTCGGAACACGACATGTCACGGCGCCTCGCGACGCCATGACCAGCTGCCCTTTCCGATGACGGTGCTCAGGCGCCTCGCGTTCATTCTGCGAGACGTCGATCCTAACCGCATGCGTTCTCAGGCTCGACTGTTCAGGATCTTCCTCAAGAAGAGCGTCTGAAAGGGACAGTTGATTTGGTGGAATTTCGTTATCATCAAATGATATATCTAAATTCCTCTGAGTGCTTTGTCGATAGTGTTCTCCGAAAGAACCCGGAGAATGTCGATGGCACGATACGAACCTTCCTCCAATCGGTGGTCTGATATCTTCGAGACCGAATTCCGCCTCCGGCAGAAGCGTGGTCGTCGCGACTGCACCCTGCTTCAACACGACCAGCGCATCCGGTTCGGTCTGGTCTCCGGTGTGCGCGGGATCACGAAAGTCTTGCTTACGACGGTGCGCCGGTTATCTGCCCACCAGCCTCGAAGCGAACCATCTGTTTCGTGCGTCGACCCCGTAGAAGCGTATATGCATGCCTGCATCGCGGCGACGTTCTTCTGCTACGTTTCGCCCGAACTCTACGGCCTTACCTACACCACGGATGAGCAAGGCAACTCGCGAAGTAACCACCCGTCCGGAGAGGAGTCATGAGCGCTCCGGTTGTCACCACCAGGAATGTAATCTTTTCGCTAAAGACATTCCTAGCGGCCATGTCTGCCTATTACATCGCCGTAAGGTTCGATCTGCCACGACCGTTCTGGGCAGTGGCAACCGTTTACATCGTGGCTCATCCGCTGTCTGGCGCAATCTCATCGAAATCGCTCTACCGCATGGTGGGCACTGTGATCGGCGGCGCCGCGACACTTATCCTGGTCCCGAACCTCGTGAACGAGCCGATCCTGCTGTCTGCAGCTATCATAACCTGGGTGTCTGGATGCACCTTCATCAGCCTGCTCGATCGCACACCTCGCAGCTATGCACCGCTTCTTGCCGGATACACGGTACTGCTTGCCGGGCTGCCATTGGTCACGGCACCCGCAAATACGTTCGACACGGTCGTCTCCCGCGTCGAGGAGATCGGGCTTGCGATCATGTGCGCCTCGATTGTCAGCCACGTTGTTCTCCCGGTTCATGTCGGAACAATCCTCCTCGGCAGGATCGATGCTTGGATTTCAAGGGCGCAAGCACTCCTTACGGCAATTGCAACTGCCGAGCAGGATGAAGCCCGAAGCAGAGCGGAACGCTACGCCCTGGCGGCAGACGCGGCCGACCTGCGGTCATTCACAACCCACCTGCAATATGATGGATCGAGGTACCGCCATGCCGTTACGCTGGTAAGATCGCTACAGCACCGGATGGTGTCCTTCCTTCCGTTGCTCAGCGAGATCGAGGATCTGCGACGTGCACTGGCCAGATTGGATAGCTCGCAGGCAAAGCAGGCTGTGTCCGTAATCGATGCGCTCGGATCGTCGTCAACAAGCGCATCCGGAATCTTGACGGCCAAAGATCTGCCGGCCTCTTCTGGAGAGCCTCGATCATGGGAAAGCCTGCTCCTTGCCAATGTTGCGCGCAACCTGAGGGATATTGTTGAGGTCTGCCGTGCGTGTCAGTTCCTTCGGGAGGCATTGAAGAACGAGAATACAGCACGAGCCGCTGGCCGCGTCGCATCTCCCGACCTGTTCCGCGGCCGCATGGTGATATCGGGATGGCGGCGCTATCCGCGCTGACGGTCGCAATCTGCCTGGCAACTTCCACGGTCTTCTGGATCACAAGCGGTTGGACCGATGGAATGACCTTTGCACAGATTTCGGGAGTGCTGTGCTGCCTCCTTGCGACAATGGACGATCCGGTTCCAGCCATGCGCAAATTCGTCGGGGTCACCAGCGGCTCGGTTCTGGCAGCATTCTTCTACGGCTTTGTCATCCTACCGGTCATCGATGGTTTCATGCCGCTTGTCGCCGCCCTCGGCCTGTTCCTGATCCCCGCAGGAATATGTCTTGCGGCACCTTCGCTCGCAATAGTCGGTATGGGGCTCTGCATCAACTTTCCGCTCCTTGTCACCCTCCAGACGCATCAGAACAGTGACTTCACGACGTTTGCAAATACCAGCGTAGCAACTCTCCTCGCGATGGTCTGGACGATCGTCGTCTGCAGCATCTTTCGATCAATCAAGGCTGAGACAAATGCCCGGAGGCTGTTTTCAGTGGTCCAGAGGCGTGTCGTCAGCATCGCGTCCGGCCGGCATACCGACCCGGTTGTCACACACCACCGCGTCATCGACGTCGCAGGCCTGTTTGCCGCCAGGGCGGCAAAGCTTCCTCCAATTTCCGGCACTGCCGACGCCGATCTGTTGAGGGATTTGCGGGCAGGACTGACTAAGAAATCGATGCAAGAGCTGTCTGAAGAAGCGTCGATGCTGATCAGGCTGAAGGCGGAAGCGATCTTCTCCCGGCTTGAGATCCTCTACCGGCTTGCGCCCGCCGAACGGGGTGACGCGCTGGGACATACGCTCGAACTGCTCGACGACCTTATCCTTTCGCTTGGCGATACGATGGTAACCGACGCCGACACGGCACTCGTCGTGCACGCGGTCGCTCTTCGTGTGTGCCTCGCCCCCGAGGCGGATCCGCCCGTCTTGGTAATACCGCCCTCAAAAAGGAATGCTACGTGACCGGACAACTCGACCTCTATGGCGTCTTCCTGCCAGGGCTTTCGGCGCTCGCTCTGGGTGCCTTCGGTCTCTTCCGCATGATGACGTCGCTTTTCGCGCGGATCGGTCTTTATCGGGCCGTCTGGCACCCCTCCCTGTTCAATCTCGCACTCTACATCACCTTCGTTGGCGGGCTATCTGCCATTCTCAACTGGTTGCAGACATGAAGAACTTCGCGATTACCTCGGGCAAAGCCCTATTGACCTTATCCATGGCGACCTGTGCGGCAGTACTAAGCTGGCACCTGTGGTCATTCTATATGGAAGCGCCGTGGACGCGGGACGCTCGTGTCCGGGCGGATATTATCCGACTGGCACCGGATGTCTCCGGCCCAGTCGCTGCGGTTCTGGTCCCCGACAATTCTGAGGTAGAAAAAGGAACGCCCTTATTTCGGATTGAAGCGGACCGCTTCGAACTTGCGGTGCGCGAGGCAGAGGCTCAGCTACAAAGCACGAAGGCCGCGGCGGATCTCGCCAGAATAGACTTTGAACGATATCAGCTGCTCGTGTCCAAAGACGCAGCGAGCTTGAAAGAGCGGCAGCATGCAGAAGGCCAGTTGCACCAGGCAGATGCCGCCCATCAATCGGCGCTCGTCGCTCTTGATCTGGCCAAGCTTAATCTTAACCGGACAATTGTGAGAGCCCCGGCCTCGGGGAGAATCACGAACTTCGCTCTCCGTGCCGGCAATTATGTCTCCGCCGGAAACGCGGTCGGAGTCATGATAGAAAGCCAGGCTGTTTACGTGGCGGGGTACTTTGAGGAAACTAAACTACCAAGGATACATATCGGCGACCGAGTGAAGGTCGACATCATGGGAGAGCCGCAATCAGTCAGCGGCCGTGTCGCGGGTATCGCAGCCGGCATCGAAGACCGAGAGCGAAGCGAAGCTACGGGCTCCCTCGCAAGCGTGGCTCCGACATTCTCTTGGGTCCGTCTTGCCCAGCGCATTCCGGTGCGGATTGAGATCGACACTGTCCCGAACACGGTTCGTCTGATTGCTGGGAGGACAGCAACGGTTTCTGTTCTGTCTGAGGGCAATTAATAGGCGCTCCCATCTTACGCCTGGAACTGGGAACGCATTCTTGCGGCTCAGTCAGACGTTAACGAACAGAGCTTCCAGGCGTTGAGCTGTTATGAAACTTGGGGTTTTCACACACCGGTCGTTCGCCGCTCGACGTGCAAGGGCGGTCTTGTCCGCTTATTCATCCGAAATACGGTGGTTGAGATCATCGAACCGAAGTTGGGGCCGGAGCCACCTGCCTGTCTCCGGTTGTGGTCTCCGGGTAGGATGGGCTGCAACTTATGCGCCTGAATGACGCGAGTCATTTCCAAGACATCCGGGCTACGATGAGGCAAGCATGTCAGCTCAATCGTTCGGAATAAGGTCTTTGCGCCTCCCAATAACGGGAGTGAGAGCTTCGATGATCGGTGCCACGACCGCATGGGCTGCTTTAGCGGCTGCGTCAGGCGCGCGGTCACGGATGGCACTCAAAATGCGGGAGTGAGCGGCAAGGTCGGGTTCCGGCATGTCGAAGTCGTCAAGCGCAGCGGAGATGTTTGCGCGCACTGCCGACGCAAAATAACGATACAGGTCCGCCAAAGCCTGGTTGTGCGAAGCCTGCGCGATTGCCAGATGAAAAGCGGCATCATTGTCTACGAAAGTATTGCGGTCGATGGCGTCGTCAGCCTCGCCGCGTGCCTCAAGCAGACGAGACAGCCTTTCGATATCCTCGTCAGTGCGCCGCTCTGCCGCAATACGTGCAGCGGCGGCCTCTAGCACCGCGCGCATCTCGAAATGATCGAGAAGGCTTGCCCGGGCGACCCGTCGCATCACCTCTGCGGAATCGACACTGGCGCGTACGTACGTACCGTCCCCCTGTCTTACTTCCAGAAGCCTTGCGTGCGACAGGACGCGGATCGCCTCGCGCACAGTATTGCGCCCGACCTGTAGCATCTCGGCCAGTTCGGCTTCCTTGGGAATACGCTCGCCGACTTTCCAGGCTCCGCTTTCCACCTGGTTACGGATGAGATCGATGGCCGTTTCCACGAGAGAGCGCCGCGGGGCCTGAGGCAAGAGAAGAGGAGGTAGTGTCATGGCAGAATCATATCAGTTGCGATCCCGTCATCCTATCTCTACGAGACAAGCCCTACCACTGATAATGAAGATTTGCGGTGACGACCCTGCCATTGCCGTAGAAACACCCGCCTAGTGAAAAGCAGGAGGCGACATAAGTCTTATCGAACAGGTTGCTGACATTGACGGCTGCGCGCCAGCCTTTCAACTCGGGATGAGTCGCTCCGAAATCGTAGCGGAGCGCCGCGTCCACCAGCGTCGCGGCAGGCACGTCGAACGAATTGGCATTGTCGCCCGCCGACCTGCCGACGTACCGCACGCCTCCCCCGAGGCTCAGGCCTTCCAATGCGCCCGCGGCAAAGCTGTAGTTCGCCCAGAGTGACGCCATGTGCTGGGGCACCGCCACCAACCGGTTACCGACAATCGACGGATCGGTGTCATGTGTGACCGTCGTGTCGAGATAGGTATAAGCGCCGATCAGATCGAGATTGTCGGTCAGGCCGATCTTGGCCTCGAATTCCGCACCGCGCGAGCGCACCTGCCCAGTCTGGATGTAATACATGGGGGTGGCTGGGTCGGTAACGCTGACATTGGCGCGATGGATATCGAACAGCGATGCGGTAAACGACGCATTCCATTCCTCAGGCTGATAGCGCAGACCGATCTCGATTTGGCGACCTGTTGACGGCTTGTAGGCCCGTCCGGTCGCATCGACGCCAGCGGTAGGTTCGAATGATGTTGAATACCCGACATAAGGCGCAAATCCGTTGTCGAGAAGGTAGACCGCGCCGATCCGCCCGGAAAGTGCATGATCGTCCTGTCCTTGACCTGCACCGGTCAGCCGGTTTTCGGTATCGATCGACGACCGGTCCTGCCGTCCGCCGAGGGTGACGACCAGCCGATCCAGCCGCACCTGATCCTGGAAATAGAACCCGGTGCGATCCGTGGCCTGCCTGGTGCTGTTGGCGAGCGGTGGCCTGTCGAATGGCTGGCCATAGTTGGGCGAGAGATAATCAATCGCGGGGACATAGGTCCAGCCGGAACCGCTATTCCAGTCGACCGTCCGCTGATAGCTAATCCCGGCCAGCAGCGTATGCTGTAGCGGTCCGGTCTCGGCCTCGTATTCGATCTGGTTATCGAGCGCCAGGCTGTTCAACGTCTCGTCGCCCCATGTAGCCAGCCGGTTGAGTTGGCTGGGACTTGCTTCAAACGGCGCCAGATAATTGACGGCGACGCCTGATAGTGCGCATCCACATGGACGTAACGCAGGTTCTGCCGGAAGGTCCAGCCGTCGTCGAAGCGGTGTTCGAAACTATATCCGATCATCGCCTGTTGCCGGTCGTATCCGTCATAATCCGGTTCGCCGGACAAGAAACGGCGCGGGATTGGCCCACTCGCATTCGGCAGCACGGTGCCGCGGGCGGGTAGCCAGCCGGCGAAGTTACTGTCCGGATCGTTCTGGTAGAAGCCGGACAGGATGAGATGGGTATCCTCGTCGGCTATCCACGACAGGCTCGGCGCCAAAACGATCCGCTGCTGCTTGTAAAAGTCGATTTGCTGATCCGCGCGACCGGCGAGCCCGTTAAAGCGGTAGGACCAGTCGCCATCGTCGGTGATTGGGCCGCTGAAATCGAAGCGAGTCTGGATTCGGTTGCGGTTGCCGGTCTCGATGCCGATATCGCGATAGGCCTCCTTACCGGGCGTCTTGCTCACCATATTGACGATGCCGCCCGGCGTCGCCTGCCCGTAGAGGATGGAGGCTGGCCCACGCAGCACTTCTACGCGCTCCAGTACTGACGAGTCTATCGTCTGCTGCGCCCAACCGCCCCCCATAGCAAGCGGCAAGCCGTCCAGCATCTGCGGCGCGGTCGCCGACGTGGCAAACCCGCCGAAGCCCCGCAGAAAAACGGATTCGAGCACCCCGCCGACGCGGCTATCGCTGAAGACGCCCGGCGTATAGCGCAGGCTGTCACCCACATTCAGCGCGTTCTGCTGATCCATCCGCGTGCGCGTAACGACGGACATCGCCTGCGGGATTTCGTCAATAGGCGTATCGGTCTTAGATCCCGTCGCGGTAACATGCGCGACGACGCCGTCTACCGGTCCGATCCCGCGCTCGCTTCGGATAACAATTGGCGCCAGATCGGTGGCGTTGGATGGTTCCTCAGGATTGTCGGTCAGATTTTGAGCGACCGCCGCATGTGCGGTTACTATCGCCAGCATTATCGAAACGCCGAGACGGAGCGCAGTCGCCTTCCGATTAAAACTGTAATCCGATGTTTGATCGCAAGTTGTCTTCATGATGCCCGACCGACGCTGGAAACCGTTGAGAAGATGGCTGCGATAAAATAGCTAGTGCTATTGTCAACTAAACATAGGATGTTAGGATGATCCTGTTTTGAGTTGTTTAAGAGCGAAACTTCACCAAGTCTCCAGGAGTTCGGCCCATGTTCCCAAAATTCGATCTGCACGACGTCAGCGCATTTCCCATCGTCCGGTTCCAGGCGAGCCACATCTACAAGGGATGCGGCGATGTTTGGTGCGCCGAGATGGATCTGTTGGTGGCCGGGGAGGACCCGTTCGTCCTCGTCTACCTGCCCGCTCTGCAGGAAGAGGACCACCAAGACCGGAAGATGCGCGGCATCTGGCTGAAGACGAACAAAGACATGCTTGCGGGAAAATGCGTCGCGCTGATCATCGTCGAGCCTGACTCGAAAAACGCGCCGAGATCGAGGCGATGATTCCGAATCTGGTTAGGGCTTTCGGTACGCCGCAGTTTGTGTACGCTAGCCAGCACGAGGCCGAGGTCCATGGCCGCCATCTGCTAGCTGGCAGCACATTGGCCGATACCCTCTGAGTGCCTTGCTCGCGGTTGGCTAGGCTTCGCAAATGGTGTCCGCTTTGCGGCCCGGATTCTCTTCGAGTACCAGCAAGCGGTGGCAGAAGTCCAAGCGTCGATGTCGTAGGGATTTAGGTGGTGAAATATCGTTCTTGGCGTCAGCACCTACTCAGCAAAGCGGATGGCCGCGCCCTTATTCTCCCCCAAGCGCAAGGCTCTTAACGATGCTTATTGGTGCTCAACTATTCTGCCGCCTATGCCAAAGCTTCTTAGCCTGGAAAGACGCACTAGGGATATGAAGACCTTCACCAGGACGATCGTTTCTACGACTGCGCTCCTGTCTAACTTCACGGAACAAACGGCAATCTGTTGCTGTTAGCCTCTTAGGTCGCGCGCTGTGTCAACCAGACGTGACGGGAGGCGTACTTAGGCGGGACTGCCATGGCCAGCGACAAGCTCTCGACATACAAGCAAAACGCGATTTTCAGAAGACGCAGGAGCCGAGCGGCGCAGCGAAGCTGAAGGAATCGAACCGCAGGCGCTTCGTCATTCAGAAACATGACGCCACACGGCTGCATTACGATCTGCGGCTCGAACTGGATGGCGTCTTCAAGTCCTGGGCTGTCACCAAGGGACCATCGCTCGATCCGCACTACAAGCGTCTGGCGGTCGAGGTCGAGGACCATCCGCTCGACTATGGCGACTTCGAAGGTACCATACCGAAAGGCCAATATGGCGGCGGCACGGTCATGCTTTGGGATCGCGGCTACTGGGAGCCGGAGGGCAACAAGAGCCCCGAACAGGCGCTCGCCAAGGGCGATTTCAAGTTTACACTGGAGGGAGAGAGGCTCCACGGTAGCTTCGTGCTGGTGCGGATGCGCAACGATCGCGACGGCGGCAAGCGCACCAATTGGCTGCTGATCAAGCATCATGACGACTTCTCAGTCGAGGAGAATGGCGCGGCAGTCCTGGAGAAGAACGCAACCTCTGTTGCCTCTGGCCGTACCATGGAAGCGATCGCCGCCGGCAAGGGCCGGAAGCCGAAGCCGTTCATGGTCCAGAGCGGCGACGTTCAGGCCGATGCCGTTTGGGACAGCAATCATGGACTGGCGGCAGAAGTACGTGCCGCGGACACGAAGACAAAGCGAAAGCCAGCGCCGAAAAAGCCGGCAAAGTCCGCGATGCCGGAGTTCATACCGCCGCAGCTTTGCGAAACGCTGGAACGGCCGCCCTCAGCCGATGGCTGGATTCACGAGATCAAGTTCGACGGCTACCGCATCCAGGCGCGCATCGAAAACGGCGAGGTGACGCTGAAGACCCGCAAGGGCCTGGATTGGACGGCAAAATATCCGGCGATCGCGACGTCGGCTGCAAACTTGCCGGGTGCCATCATCGACGGGGAAATCTGTGCCCTCGACGAAAACGGTGCGCCGGATTTCGCGGCACTTCAGGCGGCACTGTCGGAAGGCAAGACCGATGCACTGGTCTACTTTGCCTTCGACCTCTTGTTCGAAGGCGATGAAGACCTGCGCCAACTGCCGCTGACGGAACGTAAGGAACGGCTGCAGACATTGTTGAGCGACGCCGGCGAGGATCGACGCCTGCGGTTCGTCGAGCATTTCGAAACCGGCGGAGATGCCGTGCTGAAGTCGGCATGCAAGCTGTCTCTGGAAGGCATCGTCTCGAAACAGGCGGATGCCCCCTACCAATCGGGCCGCACCGACACATGGGCGAAGTCCAAATGCCGGGCTGGCCATGAGGTCGTGATCGGCGCCTATGCCAAGACCGACGGCAAGTTTCGTTCCCTGTTGGTCGGCGTCTTCAGGGGTGATCACTTCGTCTATGTCGGCCGGGTTGGCACGGGTTATGGCGCAAAGGTGGTCGATACGATCTTGCCGAGGCTCCAGGAACTGGAAACCTCAAAGTCGCCCTTTACCGGAATAGGCGCTCCGAAGAAGGATCCCAACATCGTCTGGGTCAAACCCGAGCTGGTTGCCGAGATACAGTTCGCCGGCTGGACAGCGGACGGACTGGTGCGTCAAGCGGCGTTCAAGGGACTGCGCGAAGATAAGCCCGCAGCCGAAGTCGAGGCAGAAAAGCCGGCGTCGCCGGCAAGGACCGACACTCCGACGCCGGCCGTGACAAAGCCATCAAGACCGACGCGCGGCAGGAACGCCAAGGCCGAGGTGATGGGCGTGATGATCTCCAGCCCCGATAAGGCGCTCTGGCCCGATGCCAATGACGGAGAGCCGGTCACCAAGGAGGATCTGGCTCGTTATCATGAAGCCGTTGGTCCATGGCTGATCGACCATATCAAGGGACGGCCCTGTTCGATCATCCGGACGCCGGATGGCATTGGCGGCGAGCAATTCTTCCAGCGGCATGCGATGCCGGGCACGTCGAACCTGCTCGAACTGGTCAAGGTGTTCGGAGACAAGAAACCCTATCTGCAGATCGATAGGGTGGAGGGCCTTGCCGCCATTGCCCAGATCGGCGGCGTCGAATTACACCCCTGGAATTGCGAACCCGGCCAGCCGGAGGTGCCAGGCCGTCTTGTCTTCGACCTTGATCCAGGCCCGGACGTTCACTTCTCCACCGTGGTCGAAGCCGCTCGGGAAATGCGTGACAGGCTGGAAGAACTTGGCCTTGTCAGCTTCTGCAAGACCACCGGTGGCAAAGGCCTGCACGTCGTCACACCGCTGGCGGTAGCGAAAGGCAAAAAGCTGACCTGGCCGGAGGCAAAGGGTTTTGCGCACGATGTCTGCCTGCAGATGGCGCGCGAAAACCCTGAGCTTTATCTGATCAAGATGGCCAAGAACCAGCGCAACGGCCGGATCTTCCTCGACTACCTACGCAACGACCGGATGGCCACGGCGGTCGCGCCGTTGTCGCCACGCGCGCGACCCGGCGCCACGGTGTCGATGCCGCTCACCTGGAGCCAGGTGAAGACGGATCTCGATCCCAAGCGTTTTACGATCCGCACCGTGCCGGACCTGCTGGCAAAAACCAGCGCCTGGCAGGACTATTGCGACGGACAGCGCTCGCTGGAACAGGCGATTAAGCGGCTGGGCAAAATGATGAAAGCGGCGGCATGACATACGAACGAACGCACAGTGATTACACGGATTTCCGCAACGTCGACCGCCTGGTACGCCTGCGCCGCATGCGTGGATTGGCGCGGCTCATGGACACGGCGCTGCGCATTCCCGGAACACGCTTTTCCTTCGGAGCAGATTCAGTGATGGGGTTGGTTCCGGGTGTCGGCGATTTCGCCGGCGCGGCGATCAGTCTTTACATCGTCAACGAGGCGCGCCGGCTTGGCGTGCCGAACGACAAGCTTTTTAAGATGCTGGTCAATATTGGTTTCGATGCCGCGGCCGGGAGCGTTCCGTTGGTCGGGGACCTGTTCGACGTCTACTTCAAATCCAACCGCCGGAATCTAGAGCTTGTGCTGGATCATTTTGGTCTCGACCATTCCGATCTCGATCGCTAACGGCCGAAAGGAAAAAGAGCCGGCCCGTTCGGCTGGTATGCTCAATTAATATCCGTAACGCCGATCAAGTTCTTTGAGGGCCGCCTGAACCTCATCGATGGAAACCGGCTTCGGTGTTCCAGGCATATGGCGGAACGCCGGCTTGGAGTCGACGGCGTAGAAGTCCGAAGCCCATGACGCCAGGAGGGTTCGTTTGTCGTCTGCAGAGAGCGCAGTGGCTCTCACCACATCGATTGGCCGCTCAACCTGTATGCCCTGAAGCAGGATCGTCGGACCCATCGCAACGGCTCTGCTTACGGCCTGCTGCAAAGCCTCGTGCATCTCGGCCTCCTTAGCGAACGTGCGGATCTTTGTCGTACCGGCGACGGGAAGCGGCGATGACATCAGTACCCGGCGCCAGCAGATCATGCTTCTCAGCAAAGGCGGCGAACAGTCCGCGCGCGGTCTCGGCTTCGATCTCGCCGCGGAGCGCGGCACTGCATGCCTTGAGCGCCATTGAATGCGCAGCGTCTCTCAATGAGGCCGGCCACTCTGCGAGATGCCGGTAGGCGTCCATGACGGTATGGACCTCAGCCGGAAAGTCAAGGCCGACAAGGATGGTAACAGGTTCTCTGAACGTATCGGGTTTCATATCTCTCTCCTTCCCAACCCGGAATGTTTAACAGGCGCCGCTGCGCGCGGCGCCTCTCTCCAAAGTTTCGGTCAAGCGGCCTTCTGTGCTTCGATCTGCACCGGAGCGGTCGACTGCACGAGGGCCGGGTTGGCCTGGATGTCGATCTTCCGCGGCTTCAGGGCCTCGGGGATCTCACGGACAAGATCGATAGACAGAAGACCATTGCTCAGATCTGCTCCGTTCACTCGGACGTGGTCGGCGAGCTCGAATCGGTGCTCGAAGGGCCGGCCGGCGATGCCGCGATGCAAATAGCCGTCATTGGCGGTCTCCTGCTTATTGCCGGTGACGGTCAAAAGGTTGGACTGGAAGGTAATGTCGAGGTCGTCCTGGGCAAAGCCCGCGACTGCGATCGAGATGCGGTAGCTGTCGTCACCGGTCTTGACGATGTCATAGGGCGGCCAGTCGCTGATCGAACGGGCGCGCTGGGCATTTTCCAGAAGATTGAAGACCCGGTCGAAGCCAATGCTCGAGCGGAACAGGGGTGCATAGTCGTAAGATGTTGCCATAGCCATATCCTCCTTGAAGCAACATGGGTACGGAAGCGCCGAAAGACGGCGCTCCCAGCAAGTCCAGCCCTGTCTTCAGCAGCTGGCGGCAATCGATTGGTTTTTGAGAATTTCCGATTCAAGAGCGTCAGCGGAAAAAATTGGAAGTCGCGACGGCCGCCGACGTCAGGTCAGTCGAGCGCGTAAACTGCAGCATTGTCCTGGATCTCACGCAAGCCTTTGTAGGACGCGTGCCGCAAATTGCCATCGTCGGTCCAGCCGCGGAACTCGATCTCGGCAATCAGCGTCGGCTGCGCGAAAACATAGTTCTTGCCCTTCAGGGGCACGACCGGCGACCTCGTCTTCAGTTTGTCGAGCGTCTTCTTCAGATACGCCGCATCTTTTTCCTTGAAGCCCGTGCCGACGCGCCGACATAGGCCCAATCGTGTCCGCGCCGGGCGGCCAGCAGCAGGCTGCCGATCCCGCCGCGGGCAACCGCCGACTGCTCGTAGCCGACGATCATGAAACTCTCGCTTTGAATGCATTTGATCTTCAGCCAGTCGCCTGTCCTGCCTGACCGGTATGGACGCTCCCGGTGCTTGGCGATAATGCCCTCCAGTCCAAGCGACCGGGCATTCTCCAGAAGTTCAACACCGTTGCCCTGCACTTCCTCGGACAACTGTATCGCTCCAACTGCACCATCCAACAGGTCTGTCAGGAGATGTCGGCGGACCGACAGCTCGGTCTTCGTTAGATCGTGCCCGTCGAAGTATAGCAGATCGAAGGCGAACAGAACGGATTCGCTCGAAGCCCGTTTGCCGCCGCGCCCGCCGAGCGAGCGCTGCAAAGCTCCGAAGTCGGATCGTCCCTCGCTGTTCAGCACCACGGCCTCCCCGTCGAGGATGGCGGTCGAAACTCCGAGGTTTCTGGCGGCCTCGGCAATCGTCGGGAAGCGATGTGTCCAGTCATGACCTCCACGGGTGATGATCCGCACACTCTTCGGCTCGATATGGATCGCGAGACGATATCCGTCCCTTCCCCCGGCGCAGGCCGGAACATGGTGCGACATCGAAGGTTCAATGTCTTCACGCCTTGGGCAAGGGTTCGATCGCTGCGTCGATTGCACTGATCGCGGATGTTTGTGCCTAGAGGCACACCGGAGCACTACGCATCATGATTCACACATCCGACGGCAAAGCCCACCAAGAGCTGCCGTGAGCTCGCGATAGATCCTAGTTGACGGCCGATGCGCGATGCACTTGCCGTCCAAAAATCAGCCTGATCGTCTGCTGATCATGCATCTATATTGAGCACCGCATCAATTTCGCAGACGACTCCGGCGGGATCATAGCTGATTGTCGAGCGGCCGTTCAGTTCGGCCGCGAGAAGCCTCTCAACAAGACGCGATCCGAAGCCCTTCTTCGTTGGGGGATTCACTGCGGGACCACCGTGTTCAGCCCACCTGAAATGTAGCCTTGCTTTCGTGCTCTCATCGCCGTCCTCAAGCCGCCAGGATATCGAGACCTTGCCTTGGGCAACAGACAATGCGCCGTACTTTGCAGCATTCGTCGCCAACTGTGGATAGCCAAAGAAAACGAGACAACTGCCCTCTGCGGCAGAAGCACAGGGATCCCTTCGATCTCGAAACATTCTGGGGGATAAGGCTCCAGGACTTGCCTGACCAGCGCTGAAAGATCGGCGCGCTGCCAGTCCCGATGTGTAAGGAGATCGTGCGCCTTCGCCATAGAGGTCAGCCGTTCCTGAAAGGCGTCCACTTCGTCCTGCCCCGTCCCCTCCCGCCCCAGGGTCTGTTTCGCAATGGCGATGACGGTGGCAAAGACGTTCTTGACGCGATGATTGAGCTCGCCGGTCAATACCGCCTGTAGACGTTCAGCCTCCTTCCTGGCCGTGATGTCCTGGGATATTTTTGAGGCGCCAATGATCTTTCCGCTGCCGTCATATATCGGAGAAACACTGAGTTGCACGTCGACAAGACGACCATCCTTTCGTCGACGTTGCGTCTCGTAAGGCTCCACGACTTTTCCTGCGCTGACCTTTCGGAGGATTTCCGGCTCCTCGTCGCGCCGATCTTCCGGCACAAGCATCAAAACGGACTTTCCGACCGCCTCGTCACGAGAATATCCGTAGAGCTTCTCGGCGGCGACGTTCCAGTTGGTGATCGTCATGCCGAGATCGATGCCCAGGATCGCGTCGTTCGAGGACTCGATGATGGCAGCCAGATGGCGTTCAGCTCCTGTGCATCCTTGCTTGCCGAGATGTCGATGGCAATGAACCCAACCTGCCGAATTCGGCCATCGTCACCCCTGAGCGCCGAAACAGATATCGCCGTCCAGACCAGGGACCCGTCCTTTTTGACGCATCGCTTTTCCATCTCGAAGGGTTCGCCGGTGCTGAGGAGGCGCTTAAACTGCTGCTCGGCCTCCGCGAGGTCCTCAGGGTGCGTGATATCCTGAAAACGTATGCCCACGAGCTCATCGCTTCGATAGCCGAGCATCTTGCAGAAGCGCTGGTTGACGAGGACCATCCGTACTGACAGATCCGTTTGGCCAATACCTGCGGCGGACTGGGAAAACAGCGCCCGCAGACGTTCCTCGCTTTCCCTCAGCGCTTGCTGCGAGCGCACCCTTCCCGTCGTCTCGCTGACGATGCAGAAGACGCCTCGGATTTTGCCCTTCTCGTCCTTGATCGGCGAATAGGAAATGTCGAAGTAGACTTTTTCCGGATGCCCGTGACGCTCGATGTAGAACTCACGATCTTGGCAGATACCGTCTCGCCACCGTGAAAGACCCGATCGAGCAACGGCTTGAGGTCATCCCAGAGTTCGCTCCAGTACTCCTTGGCCGGCGCCGAACGCTTGAGGATGCCTGAGGCCGATGGACGGAGCGTAAGCGTCGTTGTAGAGGGCGACATACTGCTCGCCCCAGAACATCACGATCTGGGCATGCGATAGAAGCATGAGGTCGACGGCAGATTTGAGGCAGGCAGGCCACGCTGAGGGCGGACCGAGGATGGAATGGTCCCAGCTCCCCTCCTCGATCATGCGGGCTATGCCAGCCGAACCCGTGTCGTCGTTTTTTCCAAGTTCAGACACCCTCAACCCAGCCCTAACTGTCAGCGATTACAAGATTTTGACGTGCAAGATTAGGTATTTTTCGAGCAATCACAAGAGCGTTGTCAAAGCTAGCGGCGACGCTCCGCTCAGCTGTGTCAACGTCATGAAGGTCGGTCTTCTGCGATCGCAGCGACACCATATTGCCACTCTGGGGGGACATCGATTCCCGAGACGTAGGCGAACTCGATTCATGTTCAAGCCAATCGAGGGCAGTTGCGGCCGCGGCAAGGAAATTGCACTCGCCTTGAACGGCATCAAACTGGCGACCCGTCGATCCATAGCACGAGGTCGAAGCCAAACTTCTTCCCCCAGTGACGTCCCCATTGACGCCGTTAAATTCGTCTGTTTAGGCAGTTCGGGAGTTGAAATCGACAATAGACAGCTCATTTCGTAGATTGAGTCACTCGGACCCGTTCATTGTCGTGAGGTAAAATGGGACGCTGCTTTTCAATAGGCACGATGATTGATATCCATCCGTCCGGATTGGTTCGCTGATTATCTGGCGCTGAGCATGAGGAAGCTTCATTGAGCGACACTTCTACCGCCGTGCAACATTTCACTTGCAGGGCGTGGCGCAGTCGCTACCGGATCTACTGCCGGCATTGGGCGGGCAATCGCAGACGGTCTTGCGCGCGCTGGCGCGTCAGTCGGTATCAACGGCCGTACCGAGAATCGTGTCGCCTCGACGGTGGCCGAGATTAAGGCGCTATTTCCCGGCGTCGAGATCACCGGCGTTGTTGCGGATGTGGCAACCAAGGAAGGAAGCGCGATCCTTGCGTCCAAAGTTCCCAGTGCCGATATTCTGATCAACAATGCCGGCACGGCTAATCCCAAACCCTTTTATGATCTCACAGACGACGACTGGCTGAGCCTGTTCCAGCTGAACGTCATGAGCGGTGTTCGTGCCGCGCGTCATTACCTGCCTGGGATGACGGAGCGCGGCTGGGGGCGTGTCGTATTCATCAGCAGCGAATCCGCGCTGGCAATCCCAAAAGATATGATCGACTACGGTATGACAAAGACAGCGCAGCTGGCGATTTCGCGGGGACTTGCCGAGACTGTTGCGGGAACGGGCGTGACGGTCAACTCAGTACTTCCCGGCCCAACGAGTTCAGAAATCATGTCGAACTGGATGAAAGCGACGGCCGCCTCCGAAGGCATTACGCAAGAACAGGCCGAGCTGAATTTCGTGGAGACTATGCGGCCGACCTCGCTCCTGCAACGGTTCACGACGACGGAAGAGGTCGCCAACATGGTCGTTTACCTGTGCTCGGAGCAGGCATCCGGCACGACGGGTTCTGCCATGCGCGTTGACGGCGGCGTGCTCAGGCAGATCGCCTGATCCGCCCACGAACACGCCACTAGGAAATTGGCCATGAGCACATCACAGACCGAATTGCAGCATCCACATTCACCTTCACATGATCTCACTGGACAACATGTCGTCGTTGTCGGTGGGAAAACGGGAATAGGCCTCGGCACGGCGCAGGCTGCCCACGCGGCGGGAGCGAAGGTGACGGTCGCCAGCCGGCGCTCAGCCTCTGCCGCGGACCATCCGGAGCTGGCGCCCTTCGAGCAACTGGTGCTTGATATCAGTGACGAAGACGCGGTTCGCGCCGCCTTCACCGCTATCGGCAGTATGGATCACTTACTTGTCGCCGCAGGTCCGACCGATGGTAGCTGGGGTGCATTCATGGACGACGACATGCGGGGCGTACGCAGCTATCTCAACAGCAAGTTTCTTGGGTCCTGGGCATGCGCACGCTATGCGGCTCCAAACCTATCCTCCAATGGGTCCATCACTTTGCTGACCGGAGGCATCGCGGCGCGCTCGAAGCTCGGCATGACAGCCGTCACCTCGACGTTTGCTGCCGTAGAGGCGCTGGCTCGATCGCTGGCGCTTGAACTCGGACCCATCAGGGTGAACGCCATTCGACCCGGGTATATCGATACCGATCTATGGAACTTCTTGTCTCCAACAGATGCGGCAGATGTCCGTGAGAAAGTGCGTGCCAATTTCCCGGCGCGGCGGATCGGTTATCCCGCTGACGTCGGCCATGCTGCCGTGTTCCTGATGACCAATCCCTACGTCACCGGCACAGTCCTCGAGGTCTCCGGCGGAGAGACGCTGGTTGACTGGCAGTTTTAAGCGTTTCCGCTCACTTGGCTTGCCGAAATAAACGAGGACCGCTCTGCCCGCGTGAATCAGACAACGGCCAGCGTCGGCCGTCGCATCCGGTCAATCTACCTGTTGCTCGGGTCTACCCTACTTTGAGACCCGTCCAATGGGCGGCAAACGCCAGCATGTCGGCCGCCTCCTCGATCACCTTGGTCGTCGGCTTGCCCACGCCGTGGCCCGCACGGGTGTCGACCCGCAGCAGCCGTGGGCGCGGCCCGAGATCAAGGGCCTGCAGCGCGGCGATATATTTGAAGCTATGGGCCGGCACCACGCGATTATCCGCTTTCCCCGTCGTTACCAGGATTGCCGGAAAGTGCCTGCCCGGCTTGACGTTGTGATAGGGCGAGTACGACAGCAGATTGCGGAAGTCCTCCTCGCGGGCGGGATTGCCGTATTCGCCAAGCCATAATGCGCCGCCGGTGAATTTGTCGAAAAGAAGCATATCCATGACGCCGACGCTCGGCAGAGCCGCCGCAAACAGGTCTGGCCGCTGGTTCACGACCGCACCGACCATCAAGCCGCCGGCAGAGTCGCCGTAAATCGCAATGCCATTTGGCGGCGCCATCTTGCTCACGTACAGATATTCGGCCGCGGCGATCATGTCATCAAAGCTATTTTGCTTCTTCAGGCCGCGTCCTGCCTCGTGCCATGCCGCGCCGTACTCGCCGCCGCCACGGATGTTGGCGAAAGCGACCGCGCCGCCCTGCAATATCCATGGAGTGAGCATCGCGGAGTAACCTGGTGGCATGCTGAGTCCAAATGCGCCGTAGCCGGTCAGCAGGGTTGGAACCGGGCCGACCGTGTCCTTCCGGCGCGCAATGAACATCGGCACGCGCGTGCATCCTTTGAACGGAAGAAGCGCTGTTCGACAGTGATCGACGCCAGTTTGGCGCCGATCCCGGGCTCTACCCAGGCAACCAGCTGTCCGGTCTCCACGTCGTATTTGTAGACCGTCTCGGCTTGGTTAAAGCTGCCATAGAGGATGAAGGCTTCTCGATTGCCCGGTTCCCCAAACACAGCGCGCACGCTACCCATGCCGGGCAGTTTCACAACACCGTCCGCAACTCCATCGAGCCGGAACCGGCGCATCTCAAATTTCACATCGATGAAGTAAATTGCCAGGATCCGATCGCCAGCAATGTATGCGCCGGTCAAGTGCGCGTTCTGCTCAGGCACGACGTCGATGAAGACGAGCTCCGAACCGGCGAGATCCACGCTGACAATCTTCGATCTTTCCGGACCCTTGGTGGCCGTCAGCAGAAGTTTTGTCCCGACATTGCCGATGACCGACCACCGATCAGTCGAATTTTCAATTAGAGTTCGAGGTGATTGATCCCTCTGCTCCAGGTCGACCACCAAGACGTCCGCGTGAACCAAGTCGTCGGTTGAATAGATGATAGCGTAACGGCCGTCGGGAGTAAGCCCAGCGGAATTGACCCGCCCCGGCTTCGACGGTGTTGCGAAGAACAACGTGTCGTCCGCTTGGGGTGTCCCGATCCGATGGAAGTAGATCGCGTGGTTGATAAGGCCCGTGGCGTCGGAAACGCCAGGCATTGGTTCCGGGTATCGCGAGTAATAGAAACCCGATCCGTCATTCGCCCAAGCGATCTGCGTCATGCGGGCCCATGACACAACGTCGCTCGTCACTTTGCCGGTTGCCGCATCGAGAACGCGGATAGTGCGCCAGTCGCTGCCACCGTCCTGAACGGCATAAGCTACGCGTTCCCCGTCCCGTGATGCTCTCCATTCCGCGAACGTGACGGTGCCGTCCATCGACCATGTCGCTGGATTAAGTAGAATGCGCTCTTGGCCGGCATCATCACGCATGACCAGCAGGGGTTGGTTCTGGCCTCCGACTTTCCGGGTGAAGAAGTAGCGGTCCCGGCTCCTCTGTGGGATACCAACGCGCTCATAGTCAAAGGTCGAGATAAGCGATCGGCGGAAGACGTCCCGGCCAGGCAGACTGGAAAGATGCTCTGTCGTAAAGCGCCGCTGCGCGTCGATCCAGGAAGCGACATCCGTGTCGGTGCGAGGATCACCCTCGAGCCACCGATAAGGATCGTGCACAGACACACCGAACCGCGTTTTGACAATCGTGTCGCGCTTCGTCCGGGGGTAAACGATCGGTTTGGCATCAGCAGGCGGCGAATGAACGTTCGCCTTGTCTTCTGCGGCCAAACCATTTCTCTGCGTGCCCGCCACGACGGCGAACGCGCAGATTGCTTTGCCGAAGCGCCGCCGGGAGATCAACGGCACCATTGCGGCCGCTCCCCGCGTTGGCGTGCACGCTCTGCTTCACGGTTGCAGCGCATCCTGCGGACGGTCTCCACATTATTGCGCGCGGCTTCAGCGTTGTTGCGCTGCTGCTCGGAGGCATTCAGCAACGCATCATCGCGGCGCCGCTGCTGGTCGATCATGCATCTCGTGTAGTCCCTGCCGTGGACCGCGCCAAAGCTCTCGCAGGTTCTGCTGTCTTCCCGGTGCGCTTCGCGTCCCCAGTCGATTGCGGATGCGCTGCCGGCGAAGCCGGTGCTCAACAGCGCGGCGAGCGCTATCAGAGCATTTCGAGTATGTCTCGTAGGATTTTGGCTTATCATGTCCCTGGTCTCCTTTCGGCGCCGTCATCGGCGACACCGCGAGAAAAGCAGACCAGGATTGCGAGAACATGGGATCGGATAAAAAAGCGTCAGTGCAAATAAAATTTCTGCAAGTACAATCGAGCCTTCATCAGGAAGGAGGGCGAACGAGCGATGTCACGTGGCCCCGCGCCCTTTCTGCAAAGTCTTCCTCAAGCTCCGACTTTGGATCGAGTGTCGAAATGTAACACTCTATTGCTGCAGTAATACGACCCCGTAGTTTTGGATCTGCATCGCTCACGTGTTCGACAAGTTCCCGAATGACAATGTTAAGCGCCAGTTTGTAAGCACCGGCGTCCACTTCAAATTTGTCTGGCTTCTGTTGGTCCATGCCAATCTCCTCCTCGTGAATAGTTCGCCTTTGCGCTTCGGATCGCAAAGCAGAAAAGCGTCGCAACACCGCTGAACACGCGGAAACGCGCGTACGCCGGTGAGATTGCTAATGTGACCCGAACTCGGCACGCGCGATGGTTCCGCCGCCGGGCGCGCTTAGGATCGAAACTCTGCCATCGTGCCGTTCAACGATCTGCTGCACCAGGTTCAGGCCGAGCCCGCTGCCCGTAGACCGTGGTCGCAGCCGGTGGAAGGGTTCGAAGACGCGATCGCGCTCTTCAAGGGGTATGCCCGGACCATCGTCCTCAACCTCGAAGCCGGAACCTGTCACGCGCAAAATGACATGGTGCCCGCCGTGTTCGATCGCGTTCTGGACGAGGTTCGTCATGACCCGCTCGATCGCACCCGCATCACCGCGAAGCACTAACGCGCCTTCGATCTGCACCTCTATCGTGCGCGCCGATGCAATAATAGCGGTGCCAGATCCGCCGCAACGTGACGGGCGAGAGCTCCAAGATCAACGCTTTCGTCCGCCCGTTCGGCATCCAGCCGCTGAATATCGAGCATCTGCTCGGCGAGATTGCTTAGACGTGCCACGTCGGCACTCAGCTTGCGTGTCGCTGGTTCGGTCGCTGTGTCAATTTTCAAGCGCAGGATGGCGATGGGCGTGCGCAGCTCGTGCGCGGCGGAGGCGATGAAACGCCGCTGCTGTTCATAGCCCTCGTCGAGCCGGCGAAGGGCGTCGTTCACGGCGCGCACCAATGGCGCGATCTCACTTGGTACATGCTCCTCGCTCAGCCGTCTCCCACGCGTGCTCGCGTCGATCTGCTCGGCCTCCCTGGCGATCCTGGATACGCCGGCAAGTGCTTGCCGGACGATCCACGGCGTCACTAACAGCGAGATCAGCGCCAGTGCGAGAAAGATCGGAATGACAATGACATTGGACGCGAGCAGAACGACAAGACTGACGCCTGTCAGCTTGCCATGTCCCAGGATCGTCAGCGTTCCGGCCGGAGCGATCTCGCGCCGAATGACTGCCGACAACCGGTAGGGGGGATTGCGATCGCGCAGATGCGCATAGGATAGATCCTGCAATCGTCCCAAAAGCGATGCATACTGCGACGGGATGTCGCCCGATGTCACGTTTTGGCCGGCATCGTTCTCAGCGACGAACCAAAGGTCGGGAGATTGATCACGAAGCTCCGTTAGCTCGGGTGTTTCGCGGATCGAGAGGCCACCATCCTGATCCCGGACGATCGCGCGCGCGATCACCGGAGTTATCGCCTCGTCGGTATAGAGCCCGCCGCTATCCATGCGAAGCGCCAAAGCCATGAAGAATGTACAGGCGATGAGCAATGTCGCAAGCTGGAAGATCAGAGGCTTGACGATCAGGGGGCGCTTTAGCGACGGCTGACCTCGCTTCATGTCAGATCCTTCAACAGGTAGCCGACACCTTGATCGCATGGATTTCGACCGCTGCGTTGGCCTCAGCGAGCTTGCGGCGAAGGCGCGAAATGTGGGAGTCCAGCGTATTCGACTGCACTTCGTCGTCGAAACCGAAAACGGCCTGTTCCAAGGCCTCTCTCACCACCGTTCTACCACGACGTTTTACGAGCGCCGCTAAAGCGCGCAACTCCCGGCGGGTAAGATCGAGCCTCGCCCCACCGACGCTTGCCTCGTCATTCGTGACGTCGAAGACAAGCGCCCCGACATGGATCTCCTCACTCGCCAGGTTTGCGGGGCGCCTACGAACCGCACGAATGCGGGCAAACATCTCGTCGACATCGAACGGCTTGATAAGATAATCATCAGCGCCGTTGTCGAGGCCGGCAATGCGGTCTGTCACCTCGCCGCGGGCACTTAACACAATAACCGGAAGCCCTGGGTGCGCTTCACGCAATATCGGTAGGAGGGACAAGCCATCTCCATCCGGGAGAGTACGATCAAGTAAGACAAGATCATAGGATCCGGACATGGCTGCCTCCTGCGCCATCGAGATACGGTCCGCCTGATCGACAACGAAGCGCTCTCGCTCAAGCGCAACCCGCAGCGTATTTGCGAATTCTGCCTCGTCCTCAACGATCAATACTCTCAACGATCACACCTCGCATCGCCATCGCGCCGGGATTGAATTCTTTAATTCCGCAAAAGACTGTTGCCGCACTCTTTTTATTAGCGCAACATTGCAAAATCCTGGCGTAATGGCATTGGTGGTCGACACCTCGGCACAGATTCATCGGTGCTCTGGAGCTAGTAGCCGTTCAGCGATCCCCTGAAAATCAGTACCACTTGGCGTAAGCGTCAATGCTCTGACGTGCTCACTTTCCCTGCGAGGATTTCTCCTTCCGGCTAGGTGAGCCCCGGACCATGAGCGCCACGCCTGACAACGCGACTCCGGCGGCAAACAGCTTCGGCAAGGTCAGTGGTTCCGCCAACAGGGCGGCTGACAGCAGAAGAGCAACCACTGGGGAGGCATAGTAGAAGGTGTTGGCGATCAGTGGCGACACGTCGGTGTTCACCGCCAGGAAAACGCCGTACCCGACAAGCGTGCTGGCGATGACGAGAAAGGCGAGAGCCAACCAGGCAGTTGCAGGTAGGTGGATCAGGTCAATCTTGCCGGCAATGCCGCTCATCCACGTCGAGGTCATATGCACGGTAGCGGCAGCGACCAGTTGCGCGGTCAACGCTACGACCGGGTCGGCGGGCATGCGCAACCGCCTTGCCCAGAGCGAACCGCCGGCCCAACATCCCGATGCAGCGAGCGTTAGCGCAGCACCGAGGGGAGAGAACCTACCGCTATGCGACGTGAACCAGGCCATGAGCACAAGGCCTGTGAAGCCGAGCCCGACGCCACAGACTTGCCACGAGCCGAGCGGCTCGCGCAGTGCTATCCAGGCAAAAAGCGCGAGGAAGAGAGGCGCCGCCGATCCGAAGACAGACGCCACGCCCGCCGGCAGCAGATGGGTGCCGATGATGGCGACAGACTGGCTGCCCACCAGCATCACCACACCGAGCTCTGCCGCATTCGCCAGTTCCGACAGACCGGGTGGCCGCCGATAGAAGCGCCATAGTCCAAACGGCAAGATGATGAGTGCAGCGATGGTAAAGCGCATGCTGGCAAGCAGAAGCGGATGAACGGCATCCCCACCGATCTTGAAGGCGACAAAGTTGGCGCCGTTATAGAACCACTGGTACCCGACCGCCAGCAAGACGAGGATGCGGCTTTGCGTCCACCCGGCGGGCTGGTTCGAACCCGCGATCTGATGCCCTGGCATGTTCACGTGCCCAAACTCACGGTCGCGTTGCAGACAGGTTCTTGTCCTGCAGCCACGTTCGGATTGCCAGGACAAGTTCGCGCTTGCGCTCCAGCGGCAGCCAATGTGCTCCGAGCAGATTTACAATCGTCAAGTCCGTGCAGGCCGCGCGCATAGGGTCGCCATAGCGATTGCCGTTGATGGTGTTGATCTGGTCGTACTCGCCATTCACGAACATCACGGACTTCAAAATCTGACCACCGTTCGGCGCGCGGCGGGCATAGGCGATATTGGCCGCGTCGTTCAGATACCACGCGCAAGGTGGGCGAAAGCCATGGGCGTCGAACGCCTCGACCAGAGCGTCGAAGTCGGCTGCGGGCCAAAGCGCCGGATCGGGCTTCATCGGGGGTGCGCGATGCGCCTCGCCGAAGCGTCCGCCCTTACGGGTGACCAACGCATTTGCCGATGGCTTGCCCGTGCTTGTCGGATCGCCGGAGCGGTAGATCGATGCCAGTGATGCGGCCTTATCCGCGTCGAGATCCGAGACCGCGGCCTTAAAGTGCGTCGTGTAGTAGCGGTAATAGTCCCATTGCCCGTCCGGATACTGATCGGCCGGGTAAATCGTCCGGTCGATCAAAGGAACGAGCGTTGGCAAAGCGTTCGCATCGGGAAAATAGGGAACGGAGATGAGCACGAGGCCTCGGCTACGGGCCGGTTCCTGTGCGACCAATGACGCAGCAATGACGCTACCCCAGTCATGACCGACCCAGATTGCAGGCTTGCCGCCTAGATGGTCATGCAACTCAGCCATGTCCTTGACGACCTGCTCATTCGTGTAGGCGTCGAGAGCCGCCGGTGCTGACGAGCCGCCATATCCGCGCATGTCGGGGGCGATGCACCGCCAGCCATCGGATGCAAAGGCCTCCATCTGCGCGCGCCAGATGAGGCTGAGTTCAGGCCAGCCATGAAGAAAGATCATCAACGGTCCATCGGTCGGCCCGCATTCGAGATGACGAGTCGTATGGCGGGGAGTAGTAAACGTTCGCGAGGCAATGACCGCTGAAGTTGCCGCCCACGTTGCAGAGGGCAACGCCGCTGCGGCTCCCAACACTTTGAGAACTGTCCGTCGCTTTAGTCTGGGTTTGGCGACGTCGTGCGCGCGGTATGTTGCAGGGACCATGTTCATCTCCTTCCACACGCACTTCAGATAGGCTTGACAAGTAGGTCTGATAAGCCCGGTAATCCCGCATGAGGCTTTAAGTAAAACTTCAAGGTGGTTTTTGCGATACAGAGACACTCTTGATGGCGTGGCCATGTTTCTGGCCGTGGCAGAAGCGGGTAGTTTTTCCGAGGCCGCCCGCCGTCTGGGCATTTCGCCATCCGCAGTCAGCCAGGCGATCGGGAGCCTCGAGAAGCGGCTTGGGACGCCGCTCTTTCGTCGCTCGACGCGTAGCGTCAGCCTGACAGACGTGGGCAACGACTATCTGGTCGCGGCCGCCCCGGCGGTCGAACAACTCAGGCAAGCTGCGGAGAACGCGACAGGCAAAAGTGGCCGCCCCGCTGGCACTTTGCGTCTCACCATGCCGCGGGCGCCTTCGATCTGATGATCGCCGACACGTTGGTCGGCTTCAAAGATGCGTTCCCTGAGGTCGAACTGGAGATTGCTGTCGAAGCGCGCCTGGTCGACATCGTCAAGCAGGGCTACGACGCCGGCCTGCGCTTCGGCAACCACCTTGAGAAGGACATGGTTGCCGTCCAGATCGCACCTCCCTCGACAGCGATTTTGGTCGCGGCGCCCGCCTATCTGGCGAAACGGTCAATGCCCGAGAGCCCGAGCGACCTGCTCCAACATCGCGCGATCGTCTGTCGTAGCCAGATCACCGGATCAATTATTCCCTGGACGTTGGTATCGGCCGGCGACAGGATGCAAATCTCTCCCTCTGACACGACGATAGTTCACGATCTCGCCTCGCAAATTGATCTTGCGGTACGAGGCCTGGGAATCGTCAGCGTCCCGAGCGCGATGGTTACTGAGCTCATTGACCGAGGAGACCTGTCGCGCGTTCTGCCTTTATGGTCTTCTCCGATGGACGCGCTATACATCTACTTCCCAAGCCGCCGTCATCAATCCGCGGCGCTACGCGCGTTCGTCGGGTTTCTGAAAAGCCGATCGTAGATCTGTCGGATCCTGCTCGGGCGCGAGACGCTGTTCTTGCCTTTTCCCTTCTGTCTCACACCTTGAATGGATCTGAACCACCGACCCGTAGTTCGAACGACGTGAGGGCCATGGTTTGGGGCAATTGACCACCATTCCACGAGCTGTCCCCGTCAGGGCTCACGGCGCTCAACCTCTGCCCTATGCCTGTCCGGCCGAAAACCGCGACGGCGAAGGCAGCCATGGTCAAGGCACCGGCAATGAGGAAGGTCAGGCGCATCCCGGATGCGATAGCCGACACCGGCGCTGGGTGACATCCGTCGTGCCGGCACCAAGGGCGAAGAAAATGCCCATGGCCGAAGCACCGCCAATCAGCCCGATATTACGCGACAAGCCCAAGAGCCCGGAGACAGTCCCGCGGCGGTCCTTGGCCACATCCGCTAGGGCTGCCGTATTGTTGGCCGCCTGGAACAGTTGATAACCCGGTGTAAGGACGAGAATCGACAGCACATAACCGGCGACCCCGATCACGCCCGGCACGAGGGCCAGCATAAGCGCTCCAACACCCAGCAGGGCCAGGCCGATTGCCAGCATGCGGTGGCTGCCCCAGGCATCCACGAGCCGGCCGGATGGCACTCCGCTGACGATCGAAATCACCGGGCCGATCGCCATCACCGCGCCGACCTCAGAAACGGTCAATCCCAGCCCGAGGCCGAGATAGAAGGGTCCCACCACCAGCGTCGTCATCATGATGGCAGCGACCAGCACATTCATAAGGAGATTGCCGGCCAGGCTCCGGTCCATCACCGACCACAGGCTAGGCGCCTTTCTATCGGCTAAGTGCGCGTCACGCGGCAGAAACGAGACTGCCAGGATCAACGCCAAGGCTGCCAACGGCAGCTGCACCCAGAATATCGCCCGCCAGCCCGCCAGCGGGATCAGCAGCCCGCCGAGAGAGGGGCCAAGGGCAGTGCCGATGGCCGAGACGGTGCCGAGCAGGCCCATGGACCGCCCTATCTGCATCTCGCCTGCGGTCTGGCGCATCAACGCCATGGCCAGCGTCATCAGAAATGCCGCGCCAGCGCCCTGAAACGTCCTTGCCGCGATCAGCACCGACAGGGTCGGCGCGGCGGCGCAGAGCCCGGTGGCCAAAGCAAACAGCAACAGGCCCAGCACGAGCATGGCCTTAATACCGAAGCGATCCGCAAGACGGCCGGCGGCGACGACGCAGACCGTCAGGCTGGCGAGATAGGCCACCGTGACGGCCTGCACCTGTGGAAGCGGTGCGGCAAAGGCCCTGGCGAGATCCGGCAGGGCGATGTTGGCAATGCTAGTGCCGAGCGAGGCCAGGCCAGTGGCCAGCGAGAGGGCGATCGTGATGCCGGCTCGACCAGTCAGCGGTCGGGGTGAACCGATGGTGTCCAATGTCGTTTCCTCTTGTCGAATGTTCAACTGAGGAGCAAGATGCCACTTCAAGCCAACTTGAGGTCAAGTATGAAATTCCTGGACATTGGTGAGGTCGCCGCGCGCACAGGGATCAAGCCGTCGGCCCTGCGCTATTACGAGGAGGCTGGCCTGATCGCCTCGGTATCGCGTCACGGCCTGCGCCGGCAGTTTCCGCCCGAGGTGCTGCTGCAGCTCAAGATGATCGCCATGGGGAAATCTGCGGGCTTCTCGCTGGAGGAGATCGCCGGCATGTTTGGCCGCAATGGCTTGCCGGATCTGCCCCGCGACCTGCTGCGTCAAAAGGCGGAGCACATCGATCAACAGATCGCGGAGCTGACGGCGCTGCGCGAGACACTGCGCCATATTGCCGACTGCCCGGCGCCGTCGCATATGGAATGCCCCACGTTCCGAAGGCTGAGCCATCGGGCCATCAAGCGCGATGGTCAGGCGAGCGGTCCCCCAAAGTGGTCATTGAAAGCAGAGGAAGTATAACCGCGACAACCCATCCGGTTACCCCCTGAGTGTGGCAATCAATGCCGAGAAGGTGGCTCTTCGGGTTGTTGCAGTAAGTTAAGGCTTGTGCTCTTGAACAACGGAGTCGAACTCACGACCAGCAAATTAACTCGGGGAACTAATAATAAGCGCGCCTAAGAGTCCGTCCGAGAATTCATGATCGGCGTGCGATCCGTCTGACGAGGGTCATGATGGATGCGGCATAAAGGAAGGCCTTAGCGGACTTGATGGTTGCTTCCGGATCTTTCCATAATCGGCGGTTTCGGCTGATCCAAGCGAAGAAGCGCTCGACAACCCAACGCTTTGGATGAACGGCAAAGCCGACCTGATCTTTCGGCTTGCGGACGATCTCGACGTCGACCAGCGTCGCATTTTGTGGTCTGTCGCCAGAGTATCCCATGTCGGCAAACGCTTTGGCCACGAACGGGAAGGACTTCCGAGACAGTCGCAGAACCGGGATGGCACCATCGCGATCCTGAACGTCAGCCGGTTGAGGATCAAGCACGAGAGCACGTCCGTCCATATCGACCATCGCTTGTCGCTTGCGGCCTTTGATCTTTTTACCCGCATCATATCCACGCGGACCACCGCTCTCGGTGGTTTTGACACTCTGGCTATCCAGCACAGCAGCACTTGGAGAGGCTTGGCGGCCGGTCCGCTCGCTATCCACCATGACGAGGCAGTGATTGATCCGCGTGAAGACACCAGTGTCACGCCAGCGGCAGAAATACCCGAAAACCGTGCTCTTGGGCGGCAGGTCTTTCGGGATGAGACGCCAGGGAATGCCGCCCCGCAAAACGTAAAAAATGGCATTGATGATCTCCCGCAGCGGCCAGGCCGGCTTACGCCCCCTTGGCGCAGGCTGCGGAAGAAGGGGAGCTATCACCGCCCATTCCGCGTCCGTCAGGTCGGTTTCGTATCGTGGCTGATTGCGACTATACTGCCGCCGGGTGGTCGGGTTCCACATGGCGCTTCCATTCAGGCTTCAGACACCTTCTTGGAATCATCATCGGCCCGATCACTCAACTCTATTCTCGGACGGGCTCTAAGTGGTATAGCCCCGCTCGAAATCAAAGTCGGTCTCTACCGAGTTGCGCTCTTGAGGAACCCCGTATCCGCCACCGCCGGGCAGTTCAAGCACGAGTCGACGTTCTGCCGGGACTTTCTGACGGCCCTTGGCCTTCAGTATTGTCCCGTCGTCCAGACGAACGGCTCCGGGCGCACCCGGCAAACCGCCTGCTCGGCCTCGCGCCGGGTGATCGACGCGATCGAACATGGCATTGAAATGGAACTCATGGCCCTCGTTCGGGGCAATCTCGATAATCTGTCCGAGTCCACCGCGCTGGCGCCCCGCACCGCCGGAATTTTCGCGCAGTTCCTTCCGCCAGACCGTCACCGGGCCGATCTGTTCGATTGCCTCGACCGAAACCGAATGGACGCCGGAGGGGAATGCAGTGGCACTGAGCCCATCCAACCCAGCGCGGGCACGGCGCCGCCGGAATTGAACATCAGGATTTCCGCACTCTGCGGCGTTTCCCCGGGCGCCGGTGACGTGCCAGACGCCGGCCTTACGCTGAGATGAATGTTCCATAACGCGCCAGCCCCTTCGGCCGGAGCAAGATCGGGCTGCATCGTCGAAAGCGCGCCGAGCACAACATCTGGAACGAAATGTCCAAGCACATGGCGGACCGCGACCGGTGCCGGATATTGGGCGTTGAGAATGCAGTCCTTCGGTGCTCTGATGGTAAAGGGTGCAAGCGAGGCGTGGTTGTTGGGAATTTCAGGCGCCAGCGCACATTTCAGGCCGTAACAGCAATAGGCCATCGTATAGATCAGCGGTACGTTGATGCCGAGCGGGCTCGGGCCGGAGGTGCCGTCGAAATCCGCATGCACGCCTTGGGCGGAGACATCGAGCCTGACCTTCATCTCCACCGGCGATCCATAACCGTCGACGGTCATGCTATTGGAGTAGCGTCCGGCCGGCAAAGCCGCCAGCCTTGCAAGGGTCGCTGTGCGGCTGTTTTCGAAAATGAAATCGCGCAACGCGTCCAGCGTGCCGATCTGAAATTCGTCCATCATGTCCATCAGCCGCCGATGCCCGATCTCATTGCAGGCGGCGAGCGAATAGAGGTCGCCGACCACCTGATCGGCCTCACGCACGTTCTGCCGAACGATCCGAACCAGCGTCTGATCGACGGCGCCCCGATCGGCGAATTTCATGATCGGGATAAAGATCCCTTCTTCGTAAACCTCGTTCGCATCGGGTCCGAAACCGCGCCCGCCGACATCAACCACATGCGCCGTACAGGCGAAATAACCGACGAGTTTGCCCTGCCGAAACGAAGGGGACACAAAGGTGAAATCGTGCAGATGGCCGGTTCCCTGCCATGGATCGTTGGTCAGGTAGACATCGCCTTCGAAGATATTGTCGGTGCCGATGGCACGGCTGAAATGCCCGACCGCCTCCGCCATGGCGTTGACATGGCCCGGAGTGCCGGTGACAGCCTGAGCGAGCATCTGCCCGTTGCTGTCGAAGACACCGGCCGACAGGTCGCCGGATTCGCGAACCGAGGTCGAGAAGGCCGTCCGGATAAGGGTCAGTGCCTGTTCCTCGACCACGGAGATCAGGCGGTTCCACATGATCTGGAAATGAACGTCGCGGATATCCTCAGCCATGGACGTTGTCCTTCCTCTGAAGCAGCAGGCAGCCATCGGCCTGCATGGTGGCGCTGAATGCGGCGGTGACGACGGTGGTCGTTTCCCGCTCGGTGATGACCGCCGGCCCGCTCACCGACATGCCGGTGGTCATGGACTGCCTTTCGACGATGTTGGCGGTCACGAATGCGGAGCTGCGCGGGTCGAATATGTCTCGTGTGCCGACGGGTGTTGCGGCAGTTGTCGCCCTGGCCCTCTTCACGGGCAGAGCCGGCGGCATTTCCGTTGCCGCTCGGATGGACCACCCCATCACCTCGACGTCCAACCCGCTCAAGGCACGCCCGAAAAGCCTGATGTATTCGGCCTCGAACAGCTGGCCCAGAAGGCTTGCGCCGTCCGCATCGAAGGTAATGGACGGAAGCAGGATCGGGATTTCCCATCCCTGGCCGCGATAGCGCATGAAGGCCTTGGCCTCAATGGCGATATCACCTGCCGCTGCACTGGATTTGACCACTGCTACGGCCTCCTCCCGCATTTCGTTCAGCACCGCGCCGACCCGCGCGCCGTCGAACTGGCTGAGGCGGACATAGGTGCCGCGCACGGCCTCGTAACCGAAAGGAGCGCGCAGGAAACCGATCGCCGAACCGACACCGCGCCCGGCGGGATCAGCAGCGTCGACATGCCGAGCTTTTCACACAGCCTGCAGGCATGCAGCGGCGCGCCGCCGCCATAGGCGACCATGGTGAAGCCGTTGAGCTCCTTGCCATTCTCGACCGCATGCACGCGTGCGGCATTGGACATGTTTTCGTCGACCATCTCGCCGATGCCGACCGCCGCGGTGACGGCCGAAATGCCGAGTTGCGCACCGATATGCCCGTCCAATGCTGTCACTGCAATTTCTTGCGACAGCACGATTTCCCCGCCCGCAAAATTCGCCGGATCGAGCTTGCCGAGCACAAGATTGGCGTCGGTCACGGTCGGGCGTTGCCCGCCGCGCTGGTAACTGGCCGGCCCCGGCTCGCTGCCGGCGCTTTCCGGCCCGACGCGGATCTGCCGCATGCCGTCGACATGGGCGATCGAGCCGCCACCGGCGCCGATTTCGACCATCTCGATGACGGGAATGGAGATCGGCATGCCCGATCCCTTCTTGAACCGATAGGTGCGCGCCACTTCGAAAGTACGGGCTGTTTTCGGCGTCTGCTGTTCGATCAGGCAGATCTTGGCGGTCGTCCCGCCCATGTCGAAGGACAGGATCTGGTCTAGCTGGTGGCGCGCGGCCACATCGGCGGCAAAGATCGCACCGCCCGCCGGGCCGGATTCCAGCAACCTGACGGGAAACTCCGCCGCAGTCTCCACCGAGATCAGGCCACCGCCGGAATGGATCATGAAGACCGGGCATGCCGCGCCGATCTGCTTCAGCCGTTCAACGAGGCGGTTGAGATAGGAGGCCATCAGCGGCTTGACGAAGGCGTTCGAGCAGACGGTGTTGAACCGCTCGAATTCGCGCATCTGCGGCGAAACTTCCGACGATATGGAGATGCTGATCTCAGGAGCAATCTCCCGGATGATCTCGCGAGCCGTTTTTCGTGCCGGGCATCGACATAGGAATGGATGAAGCCGATCGCGACGCTTTCAAAACCCTCGTCCTTCAGGCGCCGGGCGATGGCCGCAATCGCAGGCTCGTCAAGCGCTTCGAGTTCGCGTCCCGAGGCTGCAAGGCGGCCCGCGACGACGAACCGGCGATCGCGGGCGATCAGCGGCGGCGGCAGCACGATGTTGAGATCGTATTGCTCGAACCGGTTCTCGGTGCGCATCTCGATGACGTCCCGAAATCCCCTAGTCGTCAGGAATGCGGTTTTGGCGCCGCGCCGTTCGATCAGAGAATTGGTGGCGAGCGTCGTGCCGTGGATGATGAGATCGATGGCCTCGATGCCGATGCCGGCATCGCTAACCACTCGCTGGATGCCCTCGAGAATGGCCTGTTCCGGCGCCGCATAGGTCGTCAGAACCTTGATCGAATGCAGGGTAGAGCCGATTTCCATGGCAACGTCCGTAAACGTGCCGCCGATATCGACGCCAAGCCGCACCTGCGTCCCGTCGTTGAGCATGATTATTCCCTCTATGCCTGCAAATGCCGAGACGTCAGTCGCGATCCGGTACGGTGTAATTGAGCCCAAGCCTGCCGCCGTCGGCGTAAACGACCTCGCCGGTGATGTAGGAGGCGTCCGTTGAGGCCAGAAATGCCGCGATGGCGCCGATTTCCTCAGGCTCGCCGGCCCTGCCGATCGGCGTGCGCCGCAGGATTGCCCGCAGCTTTTCCTCGTCCGAGGCAACACTCTGGCGCGACAGTTCCGTCATGATCGTCCCCGGCCCGATGGCGCAGACACGGATTCCGTAAGGCGCCAGCGCGATCGCCGTGTTGCGGGTCAGCTGGTTGATCGCCCCCTTGGAAAGATTGTAGGCGAGGATTTCGGGGATCGTCAGCACCGAATTGACCGACGACATGTTGATGATCACGCCGCCGCAACCCTGGTCGATCATGTGTTTCGCCACGAACTGGGTGGCGAAGACACCGGCCTTGAGATTGACCGAGAGTACCCGGTCATATTGCGCCTCGGTGATCTCCAGGATCGCCGCCGGCTGGGTAATGCCGGCATTGTTGACGAGAATGTCGATGCCGCCCAGGACTTGGGCAGCATGATCGACCATTTTCGCCAGATCGGATAGATCGCCAACATCGCAGCCGATGTCGAACGCGGTTCCCGGATGGTTGGCGTTCAACGCCTCTGCGGCGTGCCGCACCTTGTCGGCGTCGATATCGGCAAGCAGAACCCGGGCGCCTTCGGCCACGAACCGCTCGGCGCAGGCATAACCGATGCCTTGCGCCGCGCCTGTGACAATCGCGCGTTTACCGTCAAGCTTTCCTGACATCGCCTTATCCTTCGAGCACAAAGCCATGTTTGAACGGGTCGGCCGGATCGATGACGAACTGATGGATACCCATCATGTAGGACTTCGCTCCCAGCGTCGGCCGGATCGCCTTCGAGCCGTTCGGCATCTGGACCGGAACGCCGGTGCCGACGAATTCGAGGCCGAGAACGCTCTTCATCGCGAAGGTCTCGCTGGGGTCGTATTCCCCGCGAGCAGCCAGCAAGCCCATCAGCGCGCAGGTTCCCGTGCCGCCGGGCGTCCGGCCCATGCGTCCCGGCGGATAGACGTGACCGACGTTATAGCTGTTCTTCGTGTCGTTTCTGGAGATGAACGAGACAAGGTTGAGCACGATCGATCTGCCGTTTTCCGGGTCCTTGATGCCGGGCTCCTTGCCGCCATTGGCCCAGATCTTCAGGGCAGCAGCAACCAGATCCGACTCATTGTTCCTGTTGACCTTCAGGCCGAGTGCATCGGCATCGACGAAGCCGTGATACTGGCCGCCGAAACCGATATCGAGATTGACTTCGCCAAGGTCCGGCACATCGAGTTTGACGCAGCCGACCTCGTAGGACGGCACGTTTTCGAACCGCACCATGTTCACCACGCCATCCTTGACGTCGACCGAAATCGCGATCGGTCCGAGAACGGTGTCGAGCGTGAAGCGGGTGACGGGTTCGACCGCCGGCACCAGACCGGTCTCGACCAACGCGGCGGCGGCAGCAAACGTGCTGTCTCCGCAGCTGTCGAACACGCCGAAGGCGTGGTTGAAAATGATCCCGAAAGCCGCATCCTCGCTGACCGGTTCGGTCAGGATCGCGCCGAGCATGTTGCGATGGCCGCGCGGCTCGCGGATCAGGCTTTCATGGATCCAGCTGAGGTTCTTGAGGTAATAATCGGACTTCTCCCGCATCGTTGCGCCCCGGATAGTCGGATATCCTGAAAGAATGGTGCGGCTTGCCTGCCCATGATGGTGGTCGATGGCATAGATCTGATTGGTGACGAACATGTCTCGGGTTCCTTAATCAAAATGTCCGATTTCTGCAGAATTTGCCTGACCGGCACCGGCCAGGTTGTGGAGGCGCGTGCAAACTTCGCCGAGAATGGCGATGCCCTTCTCGATCTCGGCCGGTTTGCAGGTGGCGAAGCAAAGGCGGATGTAATTGGTCGCGTCGGCAGCCGCGAAATAGGGCCGGCCGGAAAAGATCGTCACGCCGCTGGCTTCGGCTTCGGCTGTGAAGAGGTCGCAATGCAGGCCCTTCGGCAACTGGACCCAAAGGTAGTAACCACCCTTTGGAACAGAGAAACTGACCTGCGGCATATGCTGGTGCAAGGCCTTGACCATGACATCGCGATGCAACTTCAGCTCGAGCGACACGGAATGAGTATGGCGGGCGACTTCTCCGGATTTCATCATCGAGGCGACGATCTTCTGGGTGAACGGCGAACAGCCGCCGTCGCTCTTCAACGCCGCCATGCGCGCGATGATATCCGCGCCGCATTGGCCCATCCGATCCGTATGCCGGGCGCGAAGACTTTTGAAACCGTGCCCGCGCCAATCACCCGGCCATTGCGGTCGAAGGCCTGAATTGGCGGCAGGAACTCGCCTTCGAATTTGATCCGCCGATAGGGATCGTCTTCAAGAATGTAGAAATCGAACCGGTCTGCCAGTTCGACGAGGTGCTTGCGCCGCTCCAGAGACAGGGTAATGCCCGTCGGATTGTGGAAGTCCGGGACCACGTAGACCAGTTTCGGGATCGGGCGGCCAGCGCCGCTCAATTCCGTCAAGGTCTTTTCGAGCAAATCTGTCCGCAGCCCTGCCTCGTCCATATCGATCTCGATGAACGATACCTCATGGTTACGGAAAAGATGCAGCGCCGTGGCATAGTTCGGGCGCGATACAACGATGCTGTCGCCCTTCTCAACGAAAACCTTCAGCGCCAGGTCCATGGCGTTTTTGGCGCCGCTGGTGATCAGGATGTTGTCCCGCGTGACCTTGACCCCGTCTTCGGCAAGGAAATCGACCAGCGCATCCCGCAGTTCCGGCAGGCCGAGCAGCGGGCCATATTGCAGGATGCTGGTGCGCAGTTCGCGGGCCGCTTCGGCGGCCACAAGGCTGATATCCGGCAACATGTCCGGAAAGGCATAGCCGCCGCCCAGTGAAATCTGATCCGCCTTCGGAGCCACATGGACGGCCGTGTTCAAGCGCGCTGCGCGTGCCGCCAGACGTGATGTCTGCATCTCATCCTATTCCTTTGATATCGCCAGGCGAAGAGACTGATGCCCAGGCTGGCGCAAACGGGTGTAAAACCAATGCGGAAAAGGTGAGCGTGCAGCTGGGTCGGCGCAACAGACGATTTGACGCAAAAAACCTAAAATCCGTCATTATGACGGTAGATTCCGGACGATTGCGATATTCGCACGGGCCTTGCTCTGCAATAATCATCGCCAGTTTTTTGTTTCACCGCTCTCCGTTTGTTGCCTCACCTCTGGAGAGACAACGGGAAGCCGACGACCTGAATATCCATGCAACACCCCGGCTTCGGGCATCAGGAGAGTATTTTGGCTCAGGATCTTGATTCCATCGATCGCAGCATCGTGGCGCTGCTTCAGGCAGATGCCCGCGACTCGACCTCGAATATCGCCAAGCGTCTCGGCATCGCCAGGACGACCGTTCACGAGCGCATCACCCGGATGGAGAAAAGCGGCACGATTGCTGGTTACACCGTGCTTTTGAACCGAAATCCGTTCGATACCTATTCGCGTTGCCAGGTCATGCTGGATATCGCCAAGCAGAAACAGGCTTCGATCATTCGCCAACTGGCAACTTTCCCGGAAATAAAGACGCTGCATGTGGTCAATGGCGAATGTGATCTCCTTTGCTTTGTGGAAATCCCGCAACTGGAGGATCTTGAGGCACTCACGCAGGATCTTTCGGCGATCCAGGGCGTGGAGAATGTCCGCTCGATGATCATTCTTTCGACCAAGATAGAACATCGCGCAAATTCCGAGCCAAGCCGAGCCACATCCCAGGCGGCGGCAATCAGCCGGGGCGAAATGGGCTGAATGGCCTGCTGGCTGTGCGATGCACCATCTGCGGCGGCGTTCTCGTCGGAATGTCAGAATTGATCGTCAAAATGACGAGACAATCCGGCAGACGACGTCATTCTGTCTCTAGGAGAAGGCGGTTTCCGGCGCTTAATCTGAAGCGGTAAAAATCAATCGCGATAGCGAAATAGGGGAACGTGCAATGTCAACAGAGCTTTGGAAGCCACAAGCTGCCCTTACACGGCGAACTGCCCTGAAAATGTCGGTCGGCGCGACCGCAGCATCGCTTGCCATGCCCGCCTACCTGCGTCCAGCCTGGGCAGCAGGCAAGAGCCTGGTGGTCGTCAATTCCGGCGGCGCCATGGGCGACGCCAAACGCACGGCACTTTATGAACCCTTCACCAAAAAGACCGGCATCGACATCATCACCGTCGCCGGTCCCGAGCTTGCCAAGATCAAGGTCCAGGTGCAGCAGAAAAGCGTAGAATGGGATGTCGTCGACCTTCTGGAAGCCTGGGTGCCGCAAGCGGTGCGCGAAAACCTGCTCGAGCCCATCGATGCGAAATTCGTCGATACCAGCAAGGTCGTCGCCCGGGCGCGCGGAACCCACGCGGTTGGCGGCACGATCTTTTCCGGCGGCATCGCCTTCCCGACAAACCGGCTGAAGCCGATCGCGACCTGGACCGATTTCTGGGACGTGCAGAAATTCCCCGGACGCCGCGGGCTGCGCACCCGGATCAACGATACGCTGGAAATCGCCCTGATGGCAGACGGCGTGCCACCGAGCCAGGTCTATCCCTGCGATATCGAGCGCGCCTTCAAGGCGCTGGACAAGATCAAGCCGTCGGTATCCCACTGGATCGCCCAGACCGCCCAGACCGTCTCGCTCATCCAGTCCAACGAGACCGACTACACCTTTACTTACACGACCCGTGTCAAGGACATGCAGGCGGCGAATGTGCCGATCGACTATTCCTTCCGCCAGAACATTCTCGGTGTCGGCTGGCTCGGTGTGCCGCGCGGCAGCAAGAACCGCGACGGGGCCATGCAGTTCCTCGACTTCTGCCTCGATCCGGACCGCCAGGCAGAACTCACCAACAAGTCGGGCGATGCGCCGACCAATCCGGCGGCGCTTGCCAAGGTCGAACCGGCGGTCAAGCGGTGGCTGGCCGATGTCGAATCGCCGGACAATCTTTTCACCAATGCCGGATGGTGGGACGCCAATCTCGAAGCGCTCAGCATCCGCTTCAAAGAGTGGCTCTTGACCTGAAGTCGGGCGCCGGCCACAGTCCGCCATCGCATAACTCCTCGGTGGGGATCGGTCATGAACCAAGAGCAATCAAACACATACGAAACGCTGTTCGGTTTGGCCGATCCTCTGCCCATGCAGGGAAAGACTGCCGGCTACGTCAAGATTCCTTATTCGAGCGACATGTCGGCCTATGGGTTCATCCCCATCCCGATCGTGGTCATCGGCAATGGCAGTGGCCCCACGGCCCTGCTTCTTGCCGGCTCGCAGGGGGATGAATACGAGGGCCAGGTGGCGCTTTCCCGCCTTGCACGGGATCTGCAGCCGGAGCAGCTTCGCGGCCGGGTCATCATCATACCGATGGCCAATCCGCCGGCGGCCCGCGAGGGACTGCGCAATTCGCCGATAGACGGCCTCAATCTCAACCGTGTCTATCCCGGCGACGTGCGCGGGCGGCCGACATCGATGATCGCCAGCTTCATAGAGCGCCACCTGATGACAGAATCCGACATCGTCGTTGATCTTCATAGCGGAGGACGCTCGCTACGCTTTGCGCCCTGCGCCACGGTGGTCGATCATGTCGATCACCGCGAGCGGTCGCGCCGGCTGGCGCTTGCCTATGCGTTTGGTGCCCCCATGGTCCTGATCTCCAAGGGTTTCGAGGAGCGCAATTCGTCGGGTGCGGCGATGCGCTCGGGTGCCGTGCGCATCGGCGTCGAAACGGGCGGCGGCGAAGGCCTGGAGAAGGGTCTTGTCGACCTCACCTACAAGGGCCTCGTCAACGTGCTCTCCTGGGCCGGCATCCTGACCGAGCCGGCTCCACGACTCCGCAAGCCGGCACCGGTCATGGAATATGCCCAGGTTCAGGATTACGTCTACAGCCTTGCCAAAGGCCTTTTCGAGGCCGCCGTCGATTTCGGCGATGTCGTCAATCGGGGCGATCTCGCGGGTTACATCCACGATCCGCTTTATCCCATGCGACCGCCTGTCGAAGTCCGGTTTTCCGCTGCCGGTAAAGTCGTCTGCCGAAGGGCGCCCGGCCCAACCGATATCGGCGACTGTTTGCTACACCTCGCCCATGACTATGAGGAACAGGTTGCGGGCGAGCTTGATCTTGCCTGGACCTCCACCTGGCTCAGCGACCGCTCCAGCAAGCGAAAACCAAGGATCAGGAAACCAGATTCCAAGAAGGATACGCCATGAGCCCCGATGCGCGCGAGCAGATGCGGATTGCCGTTTTCGCCCTGCCTGCCACCCTTTTCCTTCTTGTCATGTTCGCCGTGCCGCTCGCCTCGGTGATCCTCCAGAGCGTCACCGTCAACGACGGAAGCGCATTTTCGCTGGCGTCCTATACGAAAGTGCTCGGAACGACGCTGTTCCGCCAAGTGATGTGGACGACGACCGAGATCGCCGTCGGCGCGACGCTGTTTTCCTTTCTGCTGGCCTATCCGGTCGCCTATTTCCTGTCGCGAAAGCCGGCGGCCTCACGCGCCGGCTGGATGATCCTCATCCTCGTGCCGTTTTGGACAAGTTCGCTGGTCAAAAGTTTCGCCTTCACGATCATCCTCGGACAGTCGGGTGTCATCAACGGCGCGCTCGGGCATTTCGGCCTCGGCCCCTTCCCGCTCCTGTTCAACCGCTTCGGCGTGATGGTCGGCATGAGCCATTTCCTTGTGCCCTTCATCGTCTTTCCGGTGCTTGCCAATCTCGTCGCGCAGCCGCCTGAGCTGGCGCGGGCGGCTGAGATCATGGGGGCCGGAAAGCTTCGAATCTTCTTGCGGGTAACCTTCCCGCTCAGCCTGCCGGGCGTCATCGCCGGCGCGCTTCTGGCCTTCATCCTGTCTCTCGGCTTCTACATCATTCCCGCCCTGCTGGGCTCCCGCAAGGACATGATGCTGTCCAACCTGATCGACTTTTATGCCCGCGAGCTTCTGGACATGCAGACCGCCTCCGTCATCGCCGTGATCCTGACGCTGGCGGCCATCACCGCCGCTATGCTCCTCTCCAAGGTTCGCGGCGGTGGGTCGATCCTCTCGGAAGGAGACGCGTGATGAACTATTATTCGCCCTATTTCTCCGGATGGCGGCTGGCCAACAGGATTGCCGCACTGTCTATCATCGCCTTCCTGCTGATACCGACGATCCTGGTCGCCTGGATGTCGTTCGGCGATTCCAACCAGATCGTTTTTCCGCCGAAAGGCTATTCGCTGGTCCTGTTTGAACGCTTCTTTACGGAACAGGGCTGGGTCGATGCAACGATCCTGAGTTTCTGGATCGCGATTTTCTCGACGATCCTGGCACTCTTCCTTGGCATCCCGGCCGCTTATGGGCTGGCCCGCGCCAGGTTTCCGGGTCGGCGTTTCGTCGCGCTGTTCCTATTGAGCCCGGTCATGCTGCCGAGCGTCGTCATCGCCCTTGCACTTTACAGCTATTTCTTCAAACTCGATCTCGGCCAGGGCATGTTCAAGCTGGTAATGGCCCATACCGTCGTGACGCTGCCTTTTGTCATCGTCACCGCGTCGGCCGGCATGCGCAACATCGATGTGAACCTTGAACGGGCCGCGATCATCATGGGTGCAGGCCGGCTGCTGGTACTGCGGCGGGTAACGATCCCACTGCTGATGCCGTCAATCATTGCAAGCAGCCTGTTTGCCTTCCTGACCTCCTTCGATGAAGTGGTCATCACCTGGTTCGTCGCCAATGCCGGCTACACGACACTGCCGGTGAAAATGTTCTCGTCCATCCAGTTCGAGGTCTCGCCGGTGCTCGCTGCCATCTCGACCATGCTGACCGGTCTGTCGATCTTCGCCTGCGTCCTCGTCTCCATTGCCCAGCAGAAGGAAACCTGATCATGACCAATACCGATGCCCGCGGTCGGGCCATGGTCGATCTCAAGGCCGTCACCAAGCTCTATAACGACTATGTCGCGCTTGCAGATACAAACCTCGAGGTCCGGGAAGGCGAGTTCTTGACGCTCCTGGGGCCGTCCGGTTCCGGCAAGACGACGCTCCTCAACATGATCTGCGGCATGCAGATGCCGACAACCGGCCGTATTTTCATCGATGGACGCGACGTCACCGACGTACCACCTTCCAAGCGTAAGATCGGCATGGTCTTTCAGAATTATGCCCTGATGCCGCATATGACGGTGTTCGAGAATATCGCTTTCCCACTGCAGATCCGAAAGGTCGCAAAGCAGGAAATCAGGCAGCGGGTCATGAGGGTTCTGGCGCTTGTCGGGCTGGAGGCTCTGGAAAAGCGGCGCCCGCGCGAGCTTTCGGGCGGGCAGCAGCAGCGTGTCTCGATCGCCCGCTGCATGGTCTATGATCCGTCCCTGATCCTGATGGACGAGCCGCTTGGCGCACTCGACAAGAAGCTGCGCGAGCAGATGCAGATCGAGATCAAGCGTCTCCACAAGGATTCCGGCATCACCATTGTCTACGTGACCCATGACCAGGAAGAAGCATTGAACATGTCCGACCGGATCATGCTGATGAACCGGGGACAGATCGAGCAGTTGGGCACACCCGACGAGCTTTATTCCGCTCCGAGGACCCAGTTCGCTGCCGACTTCATCGGCGAATCATCGCTGCTCGATGCCGAAGTGGTTAACGCCGGCGAAGGCGGCAGAGTTCGTCTGTCCTCGTCCCATCTGTGTGTCGCAGACATCAAGGGTGCGGCAATCGGCACGAGAGGGAAACTCCTGCTGCGACCGGAGATGGTGCGGATGAGTGCCGCCGACGACATCCCGCTGGGCCACAATAGTATTGGCGCGACGGTAAGCAGCACGCTGACGACCGGCGGCACAACCAAACATTACGCCAGCATCGATGGCAGCGGCGAGCAGATTATCGTCCAAGAACTCTCCGGCGCTTGGCGAAGAGCTACCAGCCGGGCCAGCCGGTTCGGATTACCTGGCCCGCCGAGGCCGGGTTGTTCCTCGAGCATTAAGGCGGGAGAGAGCGATGATTCCAATGTTCGGCTCCGACAACGGCGCGGGCGTAAGCCCGGAAATTGTGGCGGCAATGGCCGAGGCCAACACCGGTTATGCGGTTGGTTATGGCGACGACCAGTGGACGCAGCGTCTCAACGCGGTCTATTCCGACCTCTTCGAACGGGAATGCTTCGTTCTGTCGGCGCCGACCGGGACGGCCGCGAATGCTCTTGCGCTTTCCGCCATCACTCCCCCGTACGGCAGGTCTTGTGCCATGAAGACGCGCATATCTTTACGACCGAGTGCGGCGCGCCTGAATTTTATGCTGGCGGTTCTCGTCTGGTTCCTCTCGCCGGTGAGGGAGGAAAACTTTCGGCAAAAAGCGTCGTCGACTATCTCGCCCATCATTTCCCGCACAACCGCCATCACATGCCAATGGCCGCCATTTCGGTGACGCAGCCGACCGAAGTCGGCACCCTCTATTCTCTCGACGAACTCGCGGCGATCGCAGAAGTCGTTCATTCTAGGGGAATGAGGGTTCATATGGACGGCGCCCGTTTTGCCAATGCGCTGGTCGCCATGGATTGCACGCCGGCGGAGCTCTCTTGGCGGTGTGGCATCGATATTTTGACGTTCGGCACTACCAAGAACGGCACGATGAACGCGGAAGCAATCATCGTCTACGATCGCGATCTGGCGACAGACCTGGCAATTCGCCACAAGCGGGCCGGGCTGCTGACATCAAAGATGCGTTTTGCATCCGCGCAATTGCTGGCCTATCTCGAAGACAATCTCTGGAGAAGGAACGCGATTGCCGCGAATGGTGCTGCGCGTTCTATCCAGAGCATGTTCGCTCGACTTCCGGGAGCGGAAGTGGTCTACCCGGTTGAAACGAACCAGCTATTTGTAGACCTGCCCGAAGATGTTCTCGCAGATTTGAGGTCAGCAGGCTGCCACTTTCGCCGATGGGGGAGGCCTCGGCCGAATGTCCATCGGCTTGTGACGGCGTTTTCCTCAAAGACCGATGTCGATAACATTTTTTACCGAATGCAGCTCGGTTGTTAGGCTTTGGCTCTTATCACCTTGGTATTGTGTGAATCTACGCAAAAATGGTCTCTACAACCCGTTAAATTGCCAAAGGCAGACATCCCCTATCGGATTGAAAGCCAGCTTTTGACGGGTCCTTCTGTTGCTGGCCGATATCTTCCATTCGCAGCGAACATACGGCACACGTTAACGTGCAGTCACGTTTCACCTATTGCCAAAAGCTCTTGGCGCATTCGCGCGCGACGTCGTCTCGGCTGAGGCCCAGATCACGAAGGCGCTCGTCATCCAATTCGGCGAGCGCGGCGCGCTGCCGCAATCGCTCGATGCAAAGGAACATCCGTTGAATGAACGAGTGCGCGATCTCGGTGTGCGTAGAGAATTTTCGCGGAGATGAACACGTATCGTTGCGAACTGTAGTTTGGGTCATGGCGGTCCCTACGGGCTTATTAGACGCAGAAGCGATTTCTGCCCTACCATCTGCCCTTTATTGCGCCTGGCCTGCCACTGGTGTTAGGCTAAATCATTATGCAAGTGGGCCAAGCGCAGAATCTCGAGTTTCCCCTTTCCGACAGGGACGTCGATCGCCCTGTTCTAGTGGTTGGGATTGACTACCCTGATGGGTACGAGGAAGCGGCACACCGTCATCGGCGAGCACAATTTCTGTACGGTTCACGCGGCGTAGTCCTGGTGTCCACGCCCAATGGCTCCTGGATGATGCCACCCCAGCGTGGCTTGTGGATCCCGGCTGGAACAGACCATAGCGTAAGGATGCTGGGTCGCGTAGCAATGTGCAGCCTGTATATCGACGAAGCAGTGTTCCAGGGCGGTTTTCACCGCTGCGAAGTGGTGGAGGTCTCGGACCTACTTCGTAGCCTCCTAATCGCTGTGCCCGGTATCGCGGTGGAATATGATCCCGATGGTCGCGATGGCGCAATGGTGAACCTGCTACTTCATGAGTTGCGGGAAATTTCGCCTCTGCCGCTTTCGTTGCCATTACCACGACATCGACGCCTCGCCCAGAAGTGTCAGAAGTTCATTGAGAGACCGTCACCCCATGACACGATCAACGCTTGGAGCGACGAACTCGGAATGACGAGACGGACATTCACGCGCTTGTTCAAGAGCGAAACCGGGTGCAGCTTCGTCGAATGGAGGCAAAAGGCATGCCTCATGTCGGCGCTGCCGCAGCTCGCCGATGGGCATAGCGTCACCAGCATCGCCTTAGATCTAGGCTACGAAAACCCGGCTTCGTTCACTTCAATGTTCAAGCGGCTCCTGGGATCTGCGCCAACAGACTACCGCCGGAAACGATAGATTGACTTCGGCAGCCACCCTTCTGCCCCTGGCTGAAAGATGGCTGCCTAGCGTTGAAGTGATCAGCTCTGCAACGCTCGCTTCGCTGGTCGACTACGCCTTGAAAGGAATCGAACCCCTGGAACTTTTTCAGATTTTCCTAAGCCGGTGGTTTTCTTTATATTTTCAAAGGACAGCCCGCTATTGTTGATGCCATTGCCTTCGAGAAATTGCGGGGCTGTTGCAACAACGTCGGCGAGCTGGACTTCCGTCGTCATCGCGTCAAGCTTTGCCATGTCGAGTTCCTGCGCCAGCCGTTGCCAGGCGATCAACCTCTCGGATTTTGGACACATAACGCTGTCGATCCCGACAAGCGTCACACCGCGGAGTATGAACGGCGCAACAGTCGTGGGCAGGTCCATACCGCCGGCCAGTCCGCACGCGGCGACCACACCGCGATAGCGCATCGACGCCAGCACATTGGCCAGCACCACGCCGCCTGCCACGTCGATGGCTCCTGCCCAACGCTCCTTGGCCAAAGGTCGACCGGCCTGCGCAAACTCAGCCCGGTCAATGATGGCCATGGCACCGAGGCCGGTGAGATAATCCGACTCCGCCGGCGCCCGGTAACGGCAGCAACGCTGTAGCCACGCGCGGCCAGAAGCATGGTTGCGATACTGCCGACACCACCGGCCGCACCGGTTACCACGACTTCTCCGCTATCCGGCGTCACCCCATTGCGCTCCAGGGCCATGACGCACAACATCGCCGTGTAGCCGGCCGTCCCGATCGCCATGGCGTTCCGCAGGCTGACACCCTCCGGCAAAGGCACGAGCCAGTCTCCGCTGACGCGCGCCCTGGTCGCCAGTCCACCCCAATGCCGCTCTCCAACACCCCAGCCGTTCAGTACGACCCGATCGCCCCGCTTGAAATCAGGATGGGAACATTCGGCAACGACACCCGCAAAATCGATCCCCGGCACCATTGGAAAACTGCGAACCACCGGCGAGGCAGCGGTGATCGCCAGAGCATCCTTGTAGTTCAGGGTCGACCACGCGATCTCCACCAGCACGTCGCCTTGGGGCAGTTGCGCAGCATCGATCCTGGAAAGACCAGCCACCTGCCCGCTGTCGGACTTTTCGATAAGGACAGCGTCAAACATCTGAGGATCCTTTCCTGGATTAGGCGACGTTCTTTGCGTCGGATGTTGAGCAGGCCGCTTGTGCATTGACCATGGCGTTAACCGCTTGGGGGAGCGTCAGCACACCGATGACCTGACCTTCGGCATCGACGACGGCGATCTCGTTTGCCCCGGCCAGTGTCATCGCTCTTGCCGCATCCTCAAGCGTTGCACCAACCGGCACTGAAATCACCGGCTCGCGAGGCGAGCCGTTCGACGCAATGGCGACCGTCTCGACTTTGATGACACGCGCGCGGTTCACTTCCCGGACAAAGCTGGCGATGTAATCGTCAGCCGGGTTCATCACGATGTCCTGCCCGGTGCCCTGCTGAACGACCTCCCCATCCCGCAATATCGCGATGCGGTCCCCGAGCCTCAGCGCCTCGTCCAGATCATGGGTGATAAAGACGATCGTCTTCTTGATCTCCTTCTGCAGATCGAGGAGCACGGTCTGCATGTCGACGCGAATAAGGGGGTCCAGCGCGGAAAAAGCCTCGTCCATCAGCAGGATCGGTGCGTCGTTCGCCAGCGCGCGGGCAAGACCGACTCGCTGTTGCATGCCGCCAGACAGTTGATTGGGATATTTGCTCTCGAAACCCTTGAGCCCGACCCGCTCGATCCACCGCATGGCGCAGTCGACCTGCCGGTTCCGTGGCGCTCCTTGTATCTCCAGACCATAGAGGGTGTTTTCAAGCACGGTGCGGTGCGGAAGGAGCGCGAACTTCTGGAAGACCATGGCTGTCTGATGCCGACGGAACTCGCGCAACTGCACGGCATCCATCTGGACCACATCGTCGTCGCCGATGATGACTGCACCGGACGTTGGATCGATAAGACGATTGATGTGGCGAATGAGCGTGGACTTCCCCGATCCCGAAAGACCCATGATCACCTGAATGCCGCCGGCAGGCATGGAGATGTTGATGTCTTTCAGACCGAGGACATGGCCGTGTTTCGCGTTCAGTTCCGTCTTCGTAACACCCTGCTCGATGAGCTTGACGCAATCCGCACCATTGGGGCCGAAGATTTTGTAGAGCTTCTTGATTTCGATGCCGAAGCCGCCGATTTTCTTGTTACCCATGGACCACCTCCCGGTGCTTTTGAAGGCGTGCGCCGAAGGCTTGGCTGACGCGGTCGAAGATGATCGCGATCCCGACGATGGCGAGGCCATTGAAGATCCCGAGCGTGAAATACTGGTTGGAGATTGCCTTCAGCACCGGCTGGCCGAGGCCCTGCACGCCGATCATCGAGGCGATGACCACCATAGCGAGCGCCATCATGATAGTCTGGTTTATGCCGGCCATAATGGTGGGCAGCGCCAGCGGCATCTGCACGTTCTTCAGCTTCTGCCAGCTTGACGAACCAAAAGCGTCGGCGGCTTCCAACACGTCCTTGTCGACGAGGCGGATACCGAGATTTGTCAGGCGGATCATCGGCGGGATGGCATAGATGACGACGGCGATAAGGCCCGGTACCTTGCCGATACCCAGCAGCATGACGACCGGGATCAGGTAAACGAAGCTCGGCATGGTCTGCATGACATCGAGCACAGGATTGGTTATGGCCTGCACGCGATCCGAGCGCGACATAGCGATACCGATGGGAATACCGACGACGATCGACAGAACCGTGCACACGAAGATCATCGAGACCGTCTTCATCGTGTCGTCCCACATATCGAAATAGCCGATAAGCGGCAGTGTCAGGACGGTTCCACCGACGATCTTCCAGTTGCGGCTGCCTAACCATGCGACGGCGCCGATCAGAAGCAGGATGATCGGCCAGGGCGTCTTCGTCATGAAGCGCTCCGACCAGATAAGAAAGTGCTGTAGCGGCTCGAAAGCCGCTTCAAGACCATCTCCATAAGTGCGCGTGAAACCGCGAAACCCTTCGTCGATCGCCTTCTTGAGACCGCGTAATGACGCATCATCCATGTGCGGAAAGCTGAATAACCAATCCAAAATCTATCCTCCTCGATAACAGCCAGCGCATTCTGGACACGCTGTTCGATGCCGGCGCGCCAGGCGCCAGCAACGTCGTGAATGAGATCAAAGCGCCGCCTTGATCTTCTCGGCTGCCTCAGGCGAGACCCATTCCTTCCACATGCCCTCGTTCTCTTTGAGGAAGTGCTTTGCGCCGTCATCGCCGCTTGCCTGATTGTCGGTCATCCAGGCCATCAGCTTGTTCACCGTCGCGTTGCTCCAGGCGCGCTTGTTGAGATAGCCCATGACATCCTCGCCGGCACGCTCGGAGAACGCTTTGGTCACCAGCGTCTGGACGGTGTCCTTCGGCCACTCATTCTTCTTAGGGTCGGGGCAATCCGCAACGGTGTTGCAGCGCTTCCACTCGGCCGCGTCGTGGGGCACGCCATAGTCGAGTTTGACCATGTCGTACTTGCCGAGCAGCGCCGTCGGAGCCCAGTAGTAGCCGACCCAGCCTTCCTTGCGCTCGTACGCCTTGGCGATCGATCCGTCGAGGCCGGCCGCCGAACCCGTGTCGACGAGCGTGAAGTTTGCAGCTGCTCCGCCATAGGCTTTGTAGAGCTGGCTGGTCACGACCGTGCCACCCCAGCCTTGCGGGCCATTGTGAATGGCTCCCTTCGATTTGTCTTCGGGATCGGGGAACAGCTCCGGATGCTTGAGAACATCATCGATCGTCTTGATGTCCGGATGAGCGTCGGCAAGGTATTTGGGCATCCACCAGCCTGGACCGCACCGTCGGTGAGGACGGTCGATGCAACGACAAGCTTTCCGCTTGAGACGCCGGCGTTGACGACATCGGGCAGAAGATCGACCCATCCTTCAGGCGCAATATCGGGCTGGCCCTTTTCGGTCATCGACGTGATCGTCGGAACCGTATCGCCCTGGATGATCTCTGCGTTGCAGCCGTAACCTTCGGTCAGGATGAGTTTGTCTAAACTGGCGAGTACTTCCGCACTCTGCCAGTTCATGCTGGCGATGGTCACATCGCCGCAATCCGCCGCCTGCGCCGAACTGCCGAAGGTCAGCATCGCCGCTGCAAGGCATGTCGAGGCGAAAAGTTCTTTCATGACATTTCCTCCCTATGTGAGATTTTAAATCCCAGGCCCGTCAGCGTCATCTCAGACCGTGACGGGCTGCGAGCCGCTTCGGTATCCTCCTCAGAACCCGAAGCCGCCGTTTCCTGCTAACTCGGCAGATACTCCTCACTCCAGGTCTCGCTGATCGTGCCGGAGGCGATCAGCCGATCGACCTCGGCGTCGGTGTAATTCAAGGTCCTGAGAACAGCGCGCGTGGAGGCTCCGTACTTCTCCGCCGGTGCGACGGCCGCGACCCTACCGACAGCCGGACGGATGGCGAAGGGGTCGAGCTGCGTGACCGTGTGCCCGCTCGGATGGTCCGGGAAGATGGAGAAGGAATAGCTGCCCCGGTCGACACCCGGCGTGCCGTCGGCAATGCGGGCGCTGCGGCTGCGGATCGTTTCGATGTTCTCGCAAAGCGAAACGCCGATATCGGCTTCCCGAAGGCGCTGCTGCCAGATCTCCGCAGGTACTGTCATAAAAGCTTTCGCCAGGTAGGCCTCTCGGTCGGATGCCGCCATTTCGACGATCCCGCTGAGACCCTCGACCTCGCCGAAGCGCGGGAGGTCGGCTTCCGAGGAGCACAGAAGAAGGTGATCCCCCGATGCCGTTTCGTAGAGCCGCGACAAAGCGTTGTACCCCTTGGTTTCGCGGCCGGACGGCTCGTCGAACGGGCCGCGCCCGGCATAGTCGTAGCAGAAGGGTATCTGCGCGAGACCGGTCAGCGCCGACAGCGATGTGCGCGGGCGACCAACGATCCCGGTTCTGGACTTCTGGTAGAGAGCGGCGGCAATGCCAAGTGCCGCGCCGAAGCCGCACATGACGTCGATGGTGCCGACATGGGCGTGTTCTTCCGGCGTTTCCATCGAGCCGCCGAAGCGCAGCATGATGCCGGTCGCCGATTGGACGAGGTCGTCATAGCCGAGATAGTTGGTGCGCGGGCCGGTGCGTGGACCGCCGAAGCAATCGAGCTGGCAGAAGATTGCCTGCGGGTTGAGCGCCTTCAGGCTTTCGGCATCGAGGCCCATCACCTTGACCTGGCGGTCGGTGGCGTTCCAGACCACGATGTCGACGGAGCGCACCAGTTCCTCGAGGACGACGCGGCCGTCGGGCGAACCGATGTTCAGCAGCACGGACTGCTTTCCGCGCATGTGCGACATGCCGAAGATCACCGTGTTCCAGCAATCATAGAGCGGTTTGGCCGGGTCGATCTTGATAACCTCCGCACCAAACGGGCGAGATAGGCGACCGAGTGCGGGCCGGCGATCACGTTGCACAGATCGAGAACCTTGACGCCATCCAGCCAGCCGCCGGGGAGGCCGGTCGTAGGTGCCGCCAGGGACCGGCGTTCCATGCCGGTCAGAAGCGCAAGCGCCTCCCTGGCCGTTCCCCAGCGCCGCGGGTGCGGCTTCAGCATGGCTACGGCGCTCTCTTGCAGCCAGGCCATCGGTCCCGGCTGGGTCATGCGGCCAAGAATCGGATCGTCCACCTCGATCATCAGGCCGGCGGCCTTGGCGTGATCGTCGGCGATCCATTCCTTCAGCCAGCGCTGCGGCGCGCCCGGAAACAGCCCCTCGCCGAAGACACGCTCCCATTCGGCAGCCGTCTTCGTCAGGAAAACCGCCTTCATGCGTGCCGCGATCTTGTCGGCCCAGAATTTCGGGAGCGGATAGACCCCGAGCGACACGTCCGACGACCATAGCGAGACCGGCAGATAGGTGTCTTCCTCCTCACGCAGTCCCTCAGCCACCAGTTCATCGTAGATGCCGAGAGCTTGCAGGCAGCGCTTGGCATGGTTCTTGTGGCTGGGGCAGACGACGTAGAACATCCGCCCGTCGGCGCACACATAGCTGCGATAAAAGGGATCGAGGAATTCCTGCAGGTCGTCATAAGACATGTCCATCGGCAGGCCTTCGGCGCGCCGGCGCTCGATCTCTCGCTCGCGCTGGGTCTGGTAGCGCAGCGGATAATCGTCAATCAGGATGGAATTGTAGGAGAGGCCCTCCATGACGGCGCTCGCCAGCGGCACTTCGATGTGATCGCCGTGTCCCGTGCGCTCACGCGCCTGGAGCGCCAGCGCCGTCGCGGACGCCGCAAGCATGGTGCCGTAAGCCGAAGATAACGGAAGCGGCGAGAAAGACGGGTTGATGCCCATCAGCACGCGATTGAGGCCCATATCCGTGAAGACGCCGGATGAGGCCGCGATCACCGTCTCGAAAGCCCGCCAGTCCCGACGAAGCTCGTCGTCCGAGGCAAAGCCGGGGATCGACAGGGTGATCAGTTCGGGTCGCGCTTTACGCAACGCCGAAAAATCGATCCCGAGCCGGGCAAGCACACCGGGGCGAAAATTCTCGACGACGATATCGGCTTCTGCCACCAGCGTTTTCGCCTCATTCAGCCCCTCATCCGTCTTGAGATCGAGGGTGATGATCAGCTTGTTGCGGTGAAGGATGGCGTTGGCGGGATTGTCCCAGAGCGGACCGCCGGGCGGATCGACATGCACGACGGTCGCGCCGAGATCGCCAAGGATCATGGCGACGGCCGGGCCGCATATATTGCCCGAAATCAAGCACCCGAACGCCGGAAAGCGGAAGTGCGGAACGCGAGTTCGATGTCATTTTTCTTACCTCCCCAGGAATTCTCTAGACGCGCGTGTCGGCGACGATCCAGCCGGCCGCCTTTTCGGCGATCATCAGCGTCGGTGCATTGGTGTTGCCGCTGGTGATCTTCGGCATGATGCCCGCATCGACGACGCGCAGGCCCTCGATGCCCCGCACCCTGAGACGGCTGTCGACCACCGCCATCGGATCGTCGTCGCTGCCCATCTTCGTCGTGCCGACGGGATGGAAATGGTGCTGGCGATATCGCCCGCAAGGCGCGCCAGTTCGTCGTCGCTCTGGAACTGCACGCCCGGCTTCCATTCCTCCGGCTGGTATTTTGCGAGCGCCGGCTGCGATACGATCCTGCGCACCTGCCGCAGGCTCTCGGCAGCAATTTTGCGATCCTGTTCCGTACTGAGATAGTTCGGCGAAATCGCCGGGGCCTCCGACGCCTTGCCGGAGCGGATGCGAACGCTTCCGACGCTGGTCGGGTTGAGATTGCACACGCTCGCGGTAAAGGCAGGTACGGTGTGCAAAGGTTCGCCAAAGGCGTCGAGGCTGAGGGGCTGGACGTGATATTCGAGATTGGCGTGGGTCTGGCTGTCATCAGACCGGGTAAAGGCACCTAGCTGAGAGGGCGACATGCTCATCGGACCGCTGCGTTTCAAAGCATATTCCATCCCGATCATCGCCTTGCCGAACAGGCTGTTGGCGAGCGTATTCAGCGTCTTCGCATTGCCGACCTTGAAGACTGCGCGGATTTGCAAATGGTCCTGAAGGTTTTCCCCGACGCCCTGCAGGTCATGCACGACCTCGACACCGTGGCGCGTCAAGAGGCCACTGGGACCAATGCCCGACAATTGCAGGATTTGCGGGGAGCCGATCGCGCCGGCGGACAAGATGACTTCCCTGCGCGCCCGGACCTCCACCTGTTGTCCCTGCCGTTGGAGCATGACGCCGACGCAACGCTTGCGGCCGGAACCATCGTTTTCCAGGGCCAGCCGTTCGACATGAGCCTGCGTCCAGACCGTCAGGTTCGGGCGGTTCTTCGCCGGGCGCAGGAACGCCTTGGACGTGTTCCAGCGCCAGCCGGAGCGTTGGTTGACCTCGAAATACCCAACGCCCTCATTGTCGCCACTGTTGAAATCGTCGGAGCGCGGAATGCCGGCCTCAACGGCTGCCTCGGCGAAGGATTCGAGGATCTCCCATTTGAGCCGCTGCTTCTCGATCCGCCACTCGCCACCGTGGCCGTGCATGTCGGAGAACCGGCTGTTGCCGCCGGTCTTCGGGTCCGCGCCATTGTCCAGTCGGTAGTGATCCTCATGCGCCTTGAAATCTGGCAGGCAGTTCTGCCAGGACCAGGCGTCATCGCCGGTCGTCACCGCCCAGCTGTCGAAATCGCGCGCCTGGCCACGCATATAGATCATGCCGTTGATCGATGAGCAGCCGCCGAGCGTCTTGCCACGCGGATAACGCAGCGACCGTCCATTCAATCCGGCATCCGGTTCGGTCTTGTACAGCCAGTCGGTGCGCGGATTGCCGATGCAGTAGAGATAGCCGACAGGGATGTGAATCCAGGGATAGTCGTCCTTCCGTCCGGCTTCCAGCAGCAGCACGCGCATTGCAGGATCACGGCTGAGGCGGTTGGCAAGCAGGCAGCCGGCCGAGCCGCCGCCGATGATAATGAAGTCGAAGGCATCGCCGGAGGCGTGAGAGGCTGCGCGCGTCATCGGCTTGCCCGAAGATCGTCACGTAACACCGCACAAACACGCGATTCGATGACTTTCCATATCATTCGAGGCTCCTCCTGACTTCCCACCTTCGAAATAGCGGAGAAAGGAACCGAAAATCCAATGACAAATCGCATGGACCATTATAAGTAAAATTAATATGCTTCACATGGTCGACCTGAAAACACTGAGGGCATTTGTCGCCGTCGCGCGGGCCGGGAACGTCTCTCGTGCTGCGGAGAAACTGTACGTCACCCAGCCTGCCGTGACGCTGCAGTTGAAGCGCCTTGCCAAGGAGACTGGACTTACCCTCTTCCGACGGACATCGACAGGACTGGAAATGACGCAGGAGGGCGCCTTGCTTGCCGCCAAGGCGGAGCAGGTGCTGGCGGCACTGACGGACTTCGGGCAGACAGCCGGACATTTGGCGTCCCGAGTCCGAGGAAAGCTGAGGATCGGGACGATCATCGACCCTGAGTTCACTCGCTTGGGCGCGTTCTTGAACGCGCTGATCGAAAGCGGGCCAGGGATTGAGACGACGCTACGGCATGGAATGAGCGGGGACGTCGCGGAAGGCTTGAAGCGGGACGAGCTGGATGCCGGTTTCTATCTTGGCGATCCCAGAGAGCACGATCTATCCTCGGACATATCGGCGGAAGGCGTTACGCCTCTGTTTCACGCCCGCGAGCTGGCGCAACTGACGTATCGCGTCGTCGCTCCGCCATCTTTCGCCAGTTTCGTGAGAGAGGGCGACTGGGCGCAGCTTGCATCGCTTCCGTGGATCGGGACGCCCCAAGCCTCCGTGCACAACCGGCTGCTTACGCGCCTGTTCGCCAATCTCGGCCTACGGCAAAACATCGTCGCCGAAGTCGATCAGGAGGCGTCGATGGTTGCCATGGTGCGGACCGGGATCGGCTTGAGCCTTTGCCGGGAGTCGATCGCGCTTCATGAACAGCAGTCCCATGGCCTCGTGATCGCTGAAAATGTCAGGATCTCGACGAAACTGAGCTTCCTTTGCCTCGAAGCCCGCTCGAAGGATCCGACTATAACTGCCGCATTGGATGCGATCAGCCGCGTTTGGGGCTGACGGCGGCGCGATGCCGGCAATCAGTTCGACGCTGTCGCAGTCCAATCCTATCGGGTTCAGCAAGGCTCAACGGCTGCCCGAGCAGGTTCGCGAGAAGGCACGCCGTTACTACCTACATGACGTGCCTGCGAACGATGCCGCTGCCCGCCGCTGACCGAAGAAAGTAATCAATTTAGTTGCTTGAATTAAGCAATTTCAGCTTTATCAGACTTTCGACGGTGGCAATGATTGCATCGTTGCTGGAGCGCGGCGTCCAATCAAGCGTCTGTCTGGCCTTCTCACAGCTGGAGCGCCGGTGGTTTGTCTTCGAAGAGAACGCCACGGCTCGCTTTGGTACACGGGCTGCAAGATCGCCGAAGCGCTCACGCAAAACGGTCGCGACATCCAACAGAGACAGCGGTTCACCGCTGACCGCGATGAAGCGCTCGCCAGCCGCAGCCGGCTCAGTCATGGCCCGCAGATGCAGATCGGCGACGTCGCGCACGTCCACAACGCCAAACCACATATCCGGCAGTTCGGCGGGAAAGGTTCCGTCAAGCAGCCGCTTGACGATCTGGACCGATGTCGAAAGCTGGGGACCAAGCGCGGGACCGAATATGCCGGTCGGATTGATAACGCTCAGCTCCAGTGTTCGATGGTCCTTCACCAAGTCCCACGCGGCGCGCTCGGCAATGGCTTTGGACAAGATATAAGGAGGGTTGGGTGCGTCAAGAGGCGTCCAGTCATTCTCCGTGTAGAGATGGCCTGGGGAATTTGGACCATACCCGACCGCTGCGAACGAGGACGTCAGGACAACGCGCTGAACGCCGGCAGCGACCGCCGCGCGAAGAACGCGCAAGGCTCCATCGCGTGCCGGGATGATCAGGTCATCCGGATTTTCAGGCTGGGCGGACGGAAAAGGTGACGCGGTATGCAACACGTAGTCGCAGTCCGAAACGGCTTTTATCCAGCCGTCGTCATATTCAAGATCGGCAGCATAAAAGTCGATCTCGTGCCTCGGATCAGCGCCCGCTGCCCTCAGCATGGAGCGGACTTCGCTTGCCTTTTCGAGACTGCGCAGTGTCGTGCGAACTTCGTGCCCGGCGGCCAGGGCTGCGACGATGCAATGGCTACCAAGGAAGCCTGAACCACCCGTTATGAGAATTTTGCTCATCTGATTTCCATACCTTCACTTCTGGTTGCGGTTACTCTTTGCGAAGCATATGAAATTTGGCAAGTAGGATGAATTTTAAGAGGTAGTATGAAAAATCAGACCGTTGCGCCGCGTGTCTACGGCGACGATTGCGTTGGCTGCACAGGGCCCGAGACGATCGATGTGATGCGCTTCCAGCGAGCGATCCGCGCGATCACCGGGAAGTGGAAAATCGAGATCGTATGTAGCCTGGTTGCCGGGCCGATGCGTTTCGGCGAATTGCGCCGTGCGTTGCCTGGTGTCACACAACACATGCTGACCGAGCAACTTCGCGACCTGGAGGGCAACAGCATCGTGATTCGTACCGCTTACGCCGAGATACCGCCGCGAGTGGAGTATGCTCTCTCGCAGGCCGGTATCGATCTCATGCCGACCTTTGCCATGCTGCGTGACTGGGCCATACGCTACGAAGCGCAGTTGGCGGAATAGGTTAGAAGGCATCGCCTCATGTGCTTTTGTTCCGGCCATCCCGCGGAAAGCGGGCCGCAAAGTGATCGATAAGGTGCGGCCGGTGCTTTCAGCCGCCTTCTCCCACATTCATGATAGCGCTGTCTGGCGACAAACCGCCATTACCATGTCGCGCAACCAGCGATGTGCAAGGTCGCATCCATGCGAGGATGCCACATCGCCGAGATCACGATCTTCGGCGTAGGAACCGGAAGGTCGAAGCACACAAGTTGCTTGCCGAGCGTTCCGGCATCCATGACATCACCGCCGAGACAGGTGCGCGGGACCAGTGCGACAAGATCCGATCGACGCGCAATCCGCAGCGCATCCGGAAATCCTGGCACCACGACGGCGGTGACGCGGCCAAGCCCCAACACTTCAAGCGCATCATCGACCGGTCCTGTAAAAGCGCCGCGACGCGATGCCACGACATGCCGGCATGCGGCGTAACGCTCCGGCGTCACGGGACCATCGAACAGGGAATGTCCGTAAACGCGATTTTTGGGTCACCTATGAATCGGGGGAGCGCTTAGGCAGGTTGTGTCCACAAGCAACGTAA
>CABHNZ010000017.1 GCA_902167985.1 Shinella sp. UYSO24 | reverse complement strand
CGAGCTTCGCCGCGCCAAGGATCAGGAAGAGTTCGACCGCTTCATGCGCCAGCGCGGCAACCGCCCCTCGGGCAGCGTCACCAACAATTTCGTTGTCACGCCGTCGATGTGATGGCGGCCGCGATGTTTGCCAACAATAGCGCGCGACGGCCGGCGACGTCACCAATGCCGGTACCAGCTCCAATGCCGGCACGATTGCCTCGCTCACCAATACCGGTGGCAGTTTCGTCAACAATGACGGCGGCACGATCACCGGCACGACGACGGTCGCAGGTGGCAGCGTCACCAACAATTTCGTCGTCAATGCCGTGGATGTGACGGCAGCCGCGATGTTTGCCAACAATACCAGCGCAACAGCGGGCGATGTGACCAATGCCGGCAGCACGACCAATGCCGGCACCATCGCCTCCTTGACCAATGCCGGCGGCACATTCACCAACAATGACGGGGGCACTGTCACCGGGGATACGACCGTCACCGGCGGCAGCGTCACCAACAATGCCAGCCTCGGCGACGTCTCGGTCGCCTCGGGCGGCACTTTCGTCAACAATTCCGGCGCAACGGCCGCGCGTCGAGAATGCCGGAACCGCATTCAACGACGGGACGATCGCCTCGCTGACCAATACCGGCGGCACATTCTCCAACAGCGGCACGATCACCGGCGATGCCACCGTGACCGGCGGCACGCTCGTCAATGATGGCACGATCGGCGGCACGCTTCTGATCTATACCGGCGGCCTCCTGACCGGCAGCGGTTACGTCGGCACGCTGACGGTCGCCTCCGGCGGCACGCTCTCGCCCGGCAGCGGCTACGCCACCGTCACCGTCAATGGCGATCTGACATTCCAGACCGGCTCGACCTATCAGGTGGAAACCGATGCGTCTGGCGCTTCGGGAAGCGTCGCCGCGACCGGTGCCGTCACCATCGAAAACGGCAGCACGCTGTCGATCCTCGCCGGCAGCGGCACCTATGGCCTGTCGACCAGCTACACGATCCTCACCGGATCGAGCATTACCGGCGAGTTCGACACCGTCACCAGCGATCTCGCCTTCCTCTCGCCCATCCTCACTTACGATCCGACCGGAGTGACGCTTGGCCTCTATCGCAACGACGTCAATTTCGCCGACGTGGCGACGACCGCAAACGGACGCGCCACGGCCAATGCCGTGCAGGCGCTCGGCACCGACAACACTCTCTTCCTCGGCGTTCTGCCGCTCTCCGCTTCCGGGGCGCGCGATGCCTTCGCCGAGTTGAGTGGCGAAAGCCATGTCTCGATGAAGAGCCTGCTGATCGAAAATTCCAGCCTCTTGCGTGACGCGATCCTCGACCGCTTCTCCGGCACCGGCGACACAATGGTCAAAGGCGCAGCAGCCGGGCAGGGCAAGACGGCAGCGGACGACGGCCCATCTTTCTGGATGGCCGGGCTCGGCGCCACCACGCATATCTCGGGTGATGGCAATGCTCCGGCATCGATGGTGGAACCGGCGGCCTCGTCATCGGCGCCGATAATGAGACCGTCGGCGGCTGGCATCTCGGCGGCGCCCTCGGCTACAGCCATACGAGCGCCGGCAGCGAGGCGGATGCCGATAGCTACCACGCAGCACTTTACGCCTCGAACAGCTGGGGCCCGCTCTCCTTCACCGGCGGCGCTCTCTATTCGAAGAACCAGATCGAGACGGACCGCAACGTCTCCTTCGGCACCTTCGCCGACCGGCTGAAGGCCGATTACGACAGCGCCACCCGTCAGGCCTTCGCCGACGTCTCCTGGGGCTTCAAGGCCGACAAGCTGGAACTGCGACCCTTTGCCGATATCGCCTATGTCAGTCTCGATACGGACGGTTTTGCGGAAAATGGCGGCGCAGCCGCCCTCAGGGCCCTCGGCGGAACCGACAACATGACCTTCACCACGCTCGGCGTCCGCTGGTCGACGGAAGTTCAGGCAGACGAGATTCCGGTGATGATCTCGGGCATGGCCGGCTGGCGGCATGCGGTCGGCGATGTGACGCCTGCAACGAGCTTCGCCTATGCCGGCGGCAGCCCGTTCATGATCGAAGGTGTGGCAGTGCCGCGCGATACGGCCGTGATCGAGGCCAGCATTGCCGCACCTCTCTCGAAGACCGCGCGGCTGAAGCTGACTTATACCGGCGAATTCGGCAGCGGCACCGAAAGCCATGCGGCGAGACTGAGCCTCGTCGCCCGCTTCTGAGGCCGCCTTAGCGACATTCTTAGATTGCGCCGGCCCATTCGCCGAGCGCCGAGACGACGGCCGGCAGGTCCATCATCCGCGAGATCACGGTTTCAGCGCCCGCATCCGTCAGCCGGTCGGCATGGCTCGGATAGGTATGCGAAGCACCGGTAAAGCCGACGACACGCATGCCGGCCGTCCGTGCACCATGGATGCCATGGGTGGAGTCTTCGATCACGAGGCAACGCGACGGGGAAACGCCGAACTGTTCTGCTGCATGCAGGAAGATGTCCGGCTTCGGCTTCACCCGGTCGGGGCCGAGATCCTTGGCGGAATAGATATGCGGGGCGAAATAGGGCTTCAGGCCCACCTTCGTCAGCATCATGTCCAGCCGCGCGCTGCTCGAATTGGAGCAGATGCAGCGCTGCACCGTCAGCCGCGCCAGCGCGAATTTCACGCCTTCGATGATCTTCACATCGCGGGCAAGCCGCGCATCGAGAAGCTTTTCCGATTTGTCGAGCAACGAGGCCGAGAGCGGAATATCTGCTTCCTTCTCGACGGCAAGCAGAATGTCCTTCCAGGTGAGGCCGGCGAAGCGCTCGCCCATTTCCTCGACGCTGATCGGATAGCCGGCCTCGGTCAGAAGCCGCGATTCCACCTGTGCCGCGATGATTTCGGAATCGACGAGCACGCCGTCGCAATCGAAGATGATGAGGTCGAAGCCGCTCATGGTGAATAATCTCTTCTCGTGTGGTCGACAGGGCATCTACACGAGGAAGCCCCGACGAACAATCGGCAAGCCCGATTTCCTGGCAAAAAGCCCCGGCAGGACGATCCCGTTGCGACGCTGTCAGGTGGTGAAACGGGTTTCTGCCAGGTCGATATCGCGGATCAGCTTGCGCGCGACCTCCTCCGAAGCTTGCGCTGGCGGCTGAGGCGGAAGAATTCGTCGCGTTCGGCACGGATGGCTGCAAGCCGCAGCCGGCGCTCCACATCTTCCATCTTGCGCACAGTCTCCGCCTCGTCGCCCATCTTGGATCGGCCCTCGATACGCTGGCGATAGAGCTCCATCAATTGCGTGCCGACATCGGTATAGAGAGCAGCATCGACGCGGCCTTCACCCATCGCATGCTGCAGCTTCTCGATCATCCGGATCGCGGCTTCGGCGGCGGCGATACGGGCCATGTCCTCTTCCTGATGGTGGTCGGGCTCCGGCGGCAGCACGGCATGGTGCATCACCAGCGGCAGGCCGACGCTGGCAACGATCAGCGAGACGATGATGACGCGGCCGCAAGGAAGATCGCAAGGTCACGCGCCGGGAAGGGCGTGCCGTCGTTCATGACCAGCGGCAGGGTGAGGATACCGGCAAGCGTAATCGCGCCGCGCGCGCCGGCAAGCGTTGCGGCAAGAAGCAGTTTCCAGTGCGGCTTGCGGATCTCTTCGCCCCGGCGGGCGGCGCGGAACAGGGTGAAGCGCAGTGATACCCAAACCCAGGCGAAGCGCAGCAGGCAGAGCGCCACATTGATGGCGATGACATAGACGACAAGCCAGAGCGGATGCATGTGGCCGGTTTCGGTGACCACGCGTGCGGCACCTGAGACGATGCCGGGCAATTGCTCGCCGAAGAGCACGAAGATGATGCCGTTCAGCGAAAACTGCACCGTATCCCAGACGGCACCGCGGCGAACGCGGGTGATGGCGAGCGCCTGTCCCGTCAGTTCCGAATAGCTCATGGTGATGCCGGCTGCGACGGCCGCCAGAATGCCCGAGCAATGCAGATGTTCGGCCAGAAGATAGCGCCGAACGGAATGAGAAGGCTGATGAGGATCTGTGCGCCCGGCTCCTCGCCGATCTTGCGCGAGGCGATCTCCTTCACCTTGACGACGACCCATGTCACCCCGACGCCGATGGCGATACCGCCGATCGCCAGCCACGCGAACGCGCCGATCGCATCATAGACGGAAAACGTGCCGGTGAGCGCGGCGGCGACCGCAAACCGCATGCAGACGAGGCCGGACGCATCGTTGAGCAGCGATTCGCCTTCCAGAATATGCATCAGGCGGCTCGGGATCGGCACGCGGGCGGCAATCGCCGAGACGGCGATCGGATCGGTCGGCGAAACGATGGCGGCAAGCGCAAAGGCGACGGCCAGCGGCATGGCCGGGATCAGCCAGTGGATGAGGAAGCCGAGGCCGAGAACGGTGAAGACGACGAGGCCGAGCGCCAGTTCGAGAATGACCGCCTTGTCTCGAAACAGGCCTTCCTTCGGGATGCGCCAACCATCGAGAAACAGAAGCGGCGGCAGGAAGAGCAGGAAGAAGATTTCCGGATCAAGCTCGACGCCACCACCGGTAACACCGGCAATCGCCGCACCGAGCGCGATCTGCACGAGGGGAAGGGGAATGCCGAAGGGGAGAAGGCGTGTGATCGTCCCGCTCAACACCACTGCCAGAAGCAGGACCAGTCCAATGCTCACGCTCTCCATCGTGCCCCGTCACCTCTTTGTTTCAGACATGTTCCCTGAATAGGTATCGCGGCCGAGCATTACAAGCGCTGCACTGCAACATGAGAGGTGACAGGACATATAGGCGCACATCATGCGCCAAAATTTCAACGATCCCGCTCCTTTAGCGCAAGAATGGCGAGCTTGAGTGGCGGAAGGTCATGTTGAATGACGTCCCATATCACCTCATCGGCAATACGGTGATATTCATGGCGAAGAATATTCCCCATGCCTCGGATCGATTTCCATGGGATTTCCGGAGCCGCTGCTGCAAGCTCAGCAGGAATATGTTTGCTGGCCTCCGAGATGATCTCGATGGCGCGCTGCACGGCGAATTTCAGGATGATGTCACTATCCAGATCCGCGGAAGTCTTGCCCGCAAGGGAGCTCTCCAGCATTCGGATCATGTCGAGAATGTCGTCGAAGATGAGCTCTATATCTCGTGCCATCAGAATATCCTGATCGCTGTGTCCTCAATCTTTCGCCGGAGGCGAGGATGAAGACTATTCCTTGTCGTCACATCGATATTCGCGGAAAGCTCGTCTTCCAAAAACAACTTCAGCCCCGCAAGATCGACGAGCGAAAATTTCTGTCTTGCATCATAATCGATAAACAGATCCAGATCGCTTGAAGGCCCGGCTTCGTCGCGCGCTACAGATCCGAACAGGTAAAGCGAGGTCGCGCCCAGCGCCCGAAGCGCCGCGGCCTGCTCCTTCAATCTGCTGATCGCCTCGTCTCGTTTCATGGGCGTGAGTGTAGCGCATCCCGGCCCCCGCTTCCACGCCATTCCTTCCCCGCCAAAAAATCGCCCTCGGGCAGAATTTCGCTAAATCGTGTCCCTGCTTCAGCTTTTGGTAACCAACATCGGTAACCATAACAGCGAATAAAGATCGTTTGAGTACAGCGTAGCGAGTGTCCCATGGCAGCAGTGCTTCCCCTGGCCGACCTGAAGCAGCAGGTCCGTCCGGCTTCTTGGATGAATTCCATCATCAAGGGTGATTGTGTCGCAGCTCTCGAGGCGCTGCCGGACAAATCGGTGGACGCGATTTTCGCCGATCCGCCCTATAACCTGCAGCTCGGCGGTGCGCTTCACCGCCCGGATCAGTCGCTCGTCGATGCCGTCGATAACGACTGGGACCAGTTCGCCTCCTTCGATGTCTATGACGCCTTCACCCGCGCCTGGCTTCTGGCCTGCCGCCGCGTGCTGAAGCCGCAAGGCACGATCTGGGTCATCGGCTCCTACCACAACATTTTCCGCGTCGGCGCCATCATGCAGGACCTGAATTTCTGGCTCCTCAATGATATCGTCTGGCGCAAGACCAACCCCATGCCGAATTTCAAGGGCCGCCGTTTCCAGAACGCCCATGAGACGATGATCTGGGCAAGCCGCGACGCCAAGGCCAAGAGCTACACGTTCAATTACGAAGCGCTCAAGGCCTCCAATGACGACGTGCAGATGCGCTCCGACTGGCTGTTCCCGATCTGCTCGGGCGGCGAGCGCCTGAAGGGCGCCGATGGCAAGAAGGTCCATCCGACCCAGAAGCCGGAAGCGCTTCTCGCCCGCGTCATCATGGCCTCCACCAAGCCGGGCGACGTCATCCTCGATCCCTTCTTCGGCTCCGGTACGACGGGCGCCGTTGCCAAGCGTCTCGGCCGCAATTCGTCGGCATCGAGCGCGAGCAGGATTATATCGATGCGGCATCCGCCCGCATCGAAGCAGTCGAGCCGCTCGGCAAGGCCGAACTCACGGTTCTGACCGGCAAGCGCGCCGAACCGCGCGTGGCCTTCAACACCCTGGTCGAAGCGGGCCTCGTCCGCCCCGGCCAGGTTCTGACCGATGCCAAGCGCCGCTGGAGCGCCATCATCCGTGCCGACGGCACGCTGGCGGCAGGCGGCGAAGCGGGTTCCATTCATCGCCTCGGCGCGAAAGTGCAGGGCCTTGATGCATGCAACGGATGGACATTCTGGCACTATCACGACGGGCAGTCGCTGCGCCCGATCGATGATCTGCGTGCCGTCATCCGCTCTGATATGGCGAAAATGGACTGATCCACCGGTCCGGCGCCAGTCGATATTCCTCGACCGGTTGTTGTATCTCCAGTCCCGGAAGAGGAATTCTGGCGCCCGGATCGCATCCGGGCGTCGCGTTGTTTCGGAAGGGTCTTTGCTGCGCGCCCGAAGAGAGCGCACCGCCTTGAAGCGCCGGCAGTGATAAAAGATAATAATCAATCATGTTTTCGATTGACTTCACCTTGCATTCTCTGTGATCGTCAGCGCTGATCCCAGGTTGTGCGCGGTATAGTTCCAGTCATTCGTATTCCGTCGGTTATAGTGTCGATGATCCTGTTTCCCATCAACGATGAGCAGCGCCGCAGGATAGAGCGGGCCATCGCGAAATTCTCCGCAAGCTGGTCGACACTTCCCCCGGAACGCACCGCGACGGCGTTGAAAATGCTTGTCCTGTGTGAACTGATCGGTGGGCGGGGGCGTACGGTGAAAGCGCTTGGTATACGCGATAATACCATCGACAATTATCGCCATGGTCGCACTGAACCTCGCTACAGTGCCCTCGAGGTGCTGGCAAGGGTAGCCAGCATTCCCCCGTCTCTGCTCACCCAGAACTGGCATTATGCAGGCGGGCAGTTGCACATCGCGCCAGCCGCCACAGACGGGTCGCAAGGATTGGCGGCAGTTGGTTTTGCTGAGCCATCGAAAGATGGTGACGCCGGCTGGAGTAATCCCGGCCGATCGGACGGCGGGACGCAAGGGCCGCCGATCAGGAAGCCCGCGACCGCTTCCTCGCCGCCCTGCCGCAAGGCTTCGTGGCAGGCCTCGGCCTCAATCCGGCCGATCTTCTTGTCGTGCGGGCCACAGGCGACAGCATGGCGCCCACCATCCCTGACGGTGCGCCGATGCTGGTCGATACGGCCGACCGGGCGCTGACCGACGGCTGCATCTATGTCTTCCGCACCGAAAACGATCTTCTTTTGCGTCGTATACAGCGTCAGCCCGACGGCTCGCTCGATCTGATTGCCGATAATGCGCGACGCTACCGGAGCCGATCGCTGGCTCCGGAGGCACTGGAAGCGCTTGATATCATGGGGCGCGTGCGCGCCGTCACCGCGCTTCTCTGATCGAACGGCTCAGACACTCAGTCCGTAACCGGCGAGATCTTCGCGCAGCTTATCCGCGCCGGTAAAATGCACCGCCTGCCATCCTGCCGCCCGCGCTGCTTCCACATTGGGGAAGGAATCGTCGATGAAGATCGTGTTTTCCGGCGTCAGGCCGAAATCCTTGGCGTGCTTCTCGTAGATGGCGATATCCGGCTTGATCAGCCCGACTTCGCCCGAAACGGTAACGCCGCGCGGCAGGTTGAGGAAAGGGAACATGCCGCGTGCCTGCGTGAACGTGTCGGCAGCAAAATTCGTCAGCATCGTCACGTCACGACCCTGTTCGATAAGCCCGGTCATGATCGCCACGCTGTCATCGTAGGAATGCGACACCATCTCGTGCCAGTTTTCCCTAAAGGCGCGGATATGCGCCTCGCGCTCCGGATGATCGGCAATCAGCAGGGCCTCCGCATCCGCCCATGTGCGGCCGCGATCCTGTTCGAGGTTCCATTCATGGGTGCAGACATTCTGGAAGAACCATGCGCGCTCCGCCTCGTCCGGGATGATCCGCGAATAGGGGATATTCGGATCGTAATGGATCAGCACCTTGCCGATATCGAAGACGATGTGGTCGATCCTGGGTGACATGGTTCCTCCGGTTTATGTTAAGCGAAGGCAAGCGGTATAGCCTGCGTGATTGCCTTCTTCATGACGGTGGGAAGCGCCTGCGCCGACAGCGTCTCCACCTTTTCCCACCATGCTCCGTCGATATCACGTTTTTCCGCCTGAACGCGAAAAACCGACAGGCGCAATTCGAAATGGGTGAAGACGTGGATGACTGTGCCGCAGGCCTGCCAGTCGGCTGAAAACGGCGCATGATCGGGTGTCGTTCCGCCATCTATCCTTGCGGTCCAGGCGGTTGTCGGCACTTCCGTCATGCCGCCGAGAAGCCCGGTCTCGATCCGCCGGCGCAACAGCACCTCGCCCTCCGGTGTGACGGCAACGAAGGCTGCACCGAGCCGCACCGGCTTTTCCTTTTTCGCAGCCTTCACCGGAAACCGCTCCGGCTCGTCGGTCAGAAGCGCCAGACAGTCATGGTTGAACGGACAGAGTGCGCAGGCCGGCCGCTTCGGTGTGCAGATCGTCGCGCCGAGATCCATCATCGCCTGGGCGAAATCGCCGGGCCGGTCGGCCGGCGTCAGCTCCGCCACCCGAGCCTTCATCGCCGGCTTCGAGCCGGGAAGCGGCGCATCGATCGCATAAAGCCTCGAGATGACGCGCTCGACATTGCCGTCCATCACGGCGGCCTGCCGGTTGAAGGCAATCGCCGCGACCGCAGCGGATGTATAATCGCCGATGCCGGGCAGTGCCTTCAGCCCGGCCTCATCATCGGGAAACACCCCGCCATGCAGCGAGGCGACGGCCTCCGCGCATTTCTTCAGGTTGCGGGCGCGGGCGTAATAACCAAGCCCAGCCCATGCGGCCATCACATCTTCGACGGGTGCTGCGGCCAGATCGTTGACCGTCGGCCATAGCGCGAGAAATTTTGCGAAATACGGTTTGACCGCCTGCACGGTCGTCTGCTGCAGCATCACCTCAGACAGCCAGATATGATAGGGATCCGCCCGTTTCCCCGCCTTGGCGGCCGGTGGCGTTACCCGCCAGGGCAGGTCACGGTGATGCCGGTCATACCAGGCAAGAAGCTGTTCGGCGCGGCTTTTCCCGGCCGTTTGGGGAGATAAGGTCTGGAGCATCATTTGCCGATCAGTGATAATTCGCGTTATATGTGACGAAACATCCGGGCGGCATCAAGGATCGCTGGCGACAAAGCGGTAAATGCGATGGCTTTTCCAAAAGACGCGAACTCCAGATCTCCGAAGTGGCGAACGGCATCATCGATCCGGTTCTGGCGCGGCGTGCGGGCATTTCCACGGCGCTGCTCGGCTCCTGGGATGAGATTGCGGCGAGGATTTTGCCGAATGTTCGCGGCCGGAAAAGATCGCATGGCCGCGCAATGGCCAGTATGGCGGCGAGCGTTTCGGCGATGATGGCGGCCACCAGCCCGGCGTGCTGACGATCGCCTGTGAAGGTGCCCGCGCGCTCTTTTTGAGCCACGCACAGGGCGAGCTGATCGCCCGCATCAACGGCTTCTTCGGTTTTCCCGCGGTCCGTCAGGTCCGCATCGTGCAGAAGCCGGTCTCGCCGCCCACCCGCCATCCCCGCAAACTGCCCCCCCTGAAAGGCGAGGCGGCAAAACGTCTGGAGGGGATGATGGAAGGGATTGAAAGCGAGGCGCTCCGCAAGGCTGTCGAGCGGCTAGGCACCGCGGTTCTGCAGAAGCGCGGCCGGCGCTGACAGGCGCCCTTCCACATCATAATCGCCTGTCGAAGCTCCGCTTTTCCGCAGACTGCGATTGCACCTCCATTTTGTCACAATTCTTTGAAGAGATTTCCTTATCGACAGCTTGTGGGCTTGCGGGCGCCGCGATACGGAAATGTCCGATTCCACAAAACCTTGAACCAGGGTGTTTTCATGCAGATGAATGAATTGACGACCACCAGACGCGCGCTTCTCGGCGGTGTCGCCGTACTCGGCCTCAGCCCGGCAGTGCCGTTCGGCGTGTCCGAAGCCTTCGCCCAGGAAGATACCCCGCCGGATAGCCAGGGCAATGTCGACATGGATGCGGCCCTGAAGCCGGGCTCGCTGCCGGACATGGCGATCGGCCCGGAAAACGCACCGATCAAGGTCATCGAATATTTCTCGCTGACCTGCCCGCACTGCGCTCATTTCCACAACACGGCCTTCGACGAAATCAAGAAGAAGTATGTCGACACGGGCAAGGTGCGCTTCATCCTGCGCGAATTCCCCTTCGATCCGGTTGCGACCGCCGCCTTCATGCTGGCCCGTTCCAACCCGCAGGATCCGAAGCAGCCGGCAACCACCGAGCAGTATTTCGCCATGGTCTCGATGCTCTTCAAGCAGCAGGTCTCCTGGGCCGCGCCGAAGGACAACAATGTCCGCGCAGCCCTCCTGCAGACCGTCAAGCTCGCCGGTTACTCACAGGAGAGTTTCGAAGCCTGCTTGACGAACCAGAAGCTTCTCGATGATGTGAATGCCGTCGTGAAGCGGGCGGCCGACGAGTTTGGCGTCAATGCCACGCCGACCTTCCTGATCAACGGCAAGAAATATTCTGGAGACATGTCCGTTGCCGCTATGTCGAAGCTCTTCGACGGATTGCTGTAAGTTTATGCGTCTCTCCCCCATGGGGAGGGACGGCGTTTTCGCGCGGGCCGGTCAGTCTACACATCAGTTGGCTTCTCCGGCCCGCAGCCACGCCCTTGAACGTCATACGCGAGGGCTGGCGGCATGAAATTCACCAAACTGCGCCTTCTCGGCTTCAAGTCCTTCGTCGAACCGGCCGAATTCGTCATTGAGCGTGGCCTGACCGGGGTTGTCGGGCCCAATGGCTGCGGCAAGTCCAATCTCGTCGAGGCCATGCGCTGGGTCATGGGCGAGAATTCCTACAAGAACATGCGCGCGTCCGGCATGGACGACGTCATCTTCTCCGGTTCCGGCAATCGCCCGGCCCGCAATACCGCCGAAGTCGGCCTCTACCTCGACAATTCCGACCGCACCGCGCCTGCCGCCTTCAATGATAGCGACGAGATCCAGGTCACGCGCCGCATCGAGCGCGAAAACGGCTCCGTCTACCGTATCAACGGCAAGGAAGCCCGCGCCAAGGATGTGCAGCTTCTCTTTGCCGATGCCTCGACCGGCGCCCGCTCACCCTCCATGGTGGGGCAGGGGCGTATCGGCGAACTCATCAATGCCAAGCCGCAGGCCCGCCGCCAGCTTTTGGAAGAAGCAGCTGGCATTTCCGGCCTGCATTCGCGCCGCCACGAGGCCGAGCTTCGCCTGCGCGCCGCCGAAGGCAATCTGGAACGGCTGGAAGATGTCGTTACCCAGCTGGAAAGCCAGATCGAAAGCCTGAAGCGTCAGGCCCGTCAGGCCAACCGTTTCAAGATGCTCTCGGCCGATATCCGCGCCCGCGAGGCGGCCCTTCTGCATATCCGCTGGGTGCAGGCCAAGGAAGCCGAAGGCGAGGCGGAAAGCGCCCTCAATCAGGCGACCATTGTCGTCGCGGAGAAGGCGCAGGCGCAGATGGAGGCCGCCAAGCAGCAGGCCATATCGAGCCTGCGCCTGCCCGAACTGCGCGAGGAAGAGGCAAAGGCCGGTGCAGCCCTGCAGCGCCTGCAGATTGCCCGTGGCCAGCTGGAAGAGGAGGCGGGCCGCCTCCTGAAGCGTCGCGACGAACTTTCCCGCCGCCTCTCGCAGCTGTCGGAAGATATCCGCCGCGAGGAGCAGCTTGCCGCCGATAACACCGCCTTCCTCGAAAAGCTCGATCAGGAAGAGGCCGAGCTCAACGATATGCTGGCCGATTCCGGCGCTGAATCCGACGAGATGCGCGAGGCCTTCGAAGCGGCAGGTGCTGCCCTTGCCGAGAGCGAAAAGCGCTTCACCGCCATTACCGCCGAACGCGCCGAGGCAGCGGCCGGCCGCAACCAGCTTGAACGCCTGATCCGCGATCTGACCGAGCGCCGCCAGCGCCTCGACCGTCAGCTTGGCGATGCCACAGGCGAACTCGATGCGGTCAATGAAAAGCTCGCCGGCCTCGATGATCCGGATGAGCGCCGCGAGGCCGTCGAGGCGGCCGAGATCGCCGTCGAGGATGCGACCGTCCTGATCGAGGATGTCGAGGCCATGCTCTCGTCTGCCCGCGCCGACGAGCAGATGGCGCGCGGCCCGCTTGAAACGGCCCGCTCGGCGCTGAATGCGCTGGAAACGGAAGCCCGCACGATCTCGAAAATGCTGGCGACGAGTGCCGTCTCCGGCAATTCGTCGCCGTTGCCGAAATGATCCGCGTCGATCGCGGCTATGAGGCGGCCCTTGGTGCAGCCCTTGGCGATGATCTGGAAAGCCCGGTCGATGCCGCAGCCCCCGCCTATTGGTCGTTGAACGGCGATCCGGCCGCCGATGCCGCCCTGCCGGAAGGTGCGGCACCGCTGATCGCCCATGTCACGGCGCCGCCGGAACTCGCCCGCCGCCTGTCGCAGATCGGTATCGTCGAGGCAACGCAGGCCGTCGTGATGATGGCAAGGCTGAAGCCCGGCCAGCGCCTCGTCACCCGTGATGGTGCAGTCTACCGCTGGGATGGCCACGTCACCGGTTCCGAAGCGCCGGGTGCCGCAGCCCTTCGCCTGTCGCAGAAGAACCGCCTTTCCGAACTCGAAGCCGAGATTGACGAAGCGCGCATCGTCCTCTCGGAAGCCGAGGATATGCTGGCCGAAAAGGCCGCCGCGATTGCCGTCGAGGAGCGCCGCCTGTCGGATGCGCGTGATCGCAGCCGCATCGCCACCCGCGCGCTATCGGAAGCCCGCGACGCGCTGGCCGCTTCCGAGCGCGCCGCCGGTGATCTGATGCGCCGCCGCGATGTCGTGACCGAAGCCGTCAACCAGTTGAAATCCCAGCTGGAAGAACTCGGCCTTCAGGAAGAGAATGCCCGCATCGAAATGGACGACGCGCCGGACCTGTCGGAAATCGACGCAAGGCTGCGCGACGAGCAGGCGACTGTCGCAACCGACCGCGGCCTGCTGGCCGAAGCGCGCGCCCGTTACGAGGGCCTGAGCCGCGAGGTGGAGGCCCGCAAGCGCCGCATCTCCGCAATCGCGCAGGAACGCGCCTCCTGGACCACGCGCGCCGCAAGCGCCGCCCAGCATATCGAGAGCCTGCGCGAACGCGAGGATGAGGCGCGCGAAGAGATCGCCGATCTCGAAGCGGCGCCGGAAGAGTTCGAGGAGCGCCGCTACGCGCTGTTGAACGAGATCCAGAAGGCGGAAGCCGCCCGTCGCGATGCCGGAGACCGTCTGGCGGAAGCCGAAACCCGCCAGCGCGCCGTCGATGGCGTTGCTGCAACGGCCCTATCGGAACTCGCAGAATCCCGCGAGCGCCGCGGCCGTGCGGAAGAGCGTCTGGTCTCTGCGGCGGAAAAGCGCCACGAGAGCGAGGTCCGCATCCGCGAGGCGCTTGGCGTCGCCCCGCATGAAGTCCTGCGTCCCGCCGGTCTCACCGACGGCAATCCGCTACCGGATATCCGCGATATCGAGCGTGAGGTCGATCGCCTGAAGATGGAGCGCGAGCGCCTTGGCGCCGTCAACCTGCGGGCCGAGGAAGAGCAGCAGGAACTGTCGCAGAAGCTCGAAACGCTGATCTGCGAGCGCGATGACGTGATCGACGCGATCCGCAAGCTGCGCGGCGCAATCCAGAGCCTCAACCGTGAAGGCCGCGAACGCCTGATCGCCGCCTTCGATGTGGTCAACACCCAGTTCCAGCGGTTGTTCACCCATCTCTTCGGCGGCGGCACGGCCGAGCTGCAGCTGATCGAAAGCGACGATCCGCTCGAAGCGGGCCTCGAAATTCTCGCCCGTCCGCCCGGCAAGAAACCGCAGACGATGACGCTTCTCTCCGGCGGCGAGCAGGCGCTGACGGCAATGGCGCTGATCTTCGCCGTCTTCCTGACAAACCCGGCGCCGATCTGCGTTCTCGACGAAGTGGACGCTCCGCTCGACGACCATAATGTCGAGCGCTACTGCAACCTGATGGACGAAATGGCGGCCTCCACCGAAACCCGATTCGTCATCATCACGCATAATCCGATCACCATGGCGCGCATGAACCGTCTCTTCGGCGTGACGATGGCGGAACAGGGTGTGTCGCAATTGGTATCGGTCGACCTGCAGGCGGCCGAGCTGCTGCGCGAAGCAAGCTGAGCGCAATCGTAAACGCATCAAAACTTTAATCAAATTACGTCAAATCACCCATATGGTGATGCGCCCTCTGGCGTTATGATCGAACCTGACGGTATAAGAGCGGCGGACCCATGTTACCCTGGTAACAGCATCATCGGGTCATTAAATTCGAACCCCCCGCGCAGGTTTCCTGTCCTGTGCGGAAAGCTTTGCGGGGCCGCATGTGATCCGGCCCCGCAAAGCTTTGTTTCCGAATGTTGCTGAACATTCCCGTTTCATCGCGTCGTAAAGGCCCTCGTTTCGGCCATCCTGTTGCGCTGCAACATAATATTGCCCTCTTACATTTCCAAAATCCTCCCGGCGCGCTAAAGCAATTCCTGCGAAAACGGCAACCGGTTTTGCGTCCGGAATTGCGTGGCCGGAATTGCGTGGCAAGAACGCGGTAGAGCAATTTCGCGTTTCGAAGTAAGGCGGAAATGCTCTAGCAAGGGTGTGAACACGCTGCGCGGGTGGAGGGCAGTCATGCGGAAATGGGTCTATCGCTTCGGCGGTGGCAAGGCGGAGGGAAGCAAGGCAGATATCGCTCATCTGGGAGGGAAGGGCGCTAATCTGGCAGAGATGGCTAATCTGGGCTTGCCTGTGCCGCCCGGCGTGACGATCGTCTGCGATGCCTGCAATCACTATCTGAAGAACGGCCGGATCTTTCCCGAGGGTCTGCAGGATGAAGTCCTGTCGGGCCTTGCCGGCATGGAAGAGCTGACCGGCCGCCGGTTCGGAGATCGGGAAAAGCCTCTGCTTCTCTCGGTGCGGTCCGGTGCGCAGGCCTCGATGCCGGGCATGATGGATACGGTGCTGAACCTCGGCCTCAATGACGAGACGGTGCAGGCGCTCGGCCACGATGCCGGCGATGCGCGCTTCGCCTGGGATAGCTATCGCCGCTTCATCCAGATGTATGCCGATGTCGTCATGGGTCTCGACCACGAGATCTTCGAGGAAATCCTCGAGGACGAGAAGGCCCGCCTCGGTTACGAATACGATACCGATCTTGCCGCCGTCGACTGGCAGTATGTCGTCTCGCTTTATAAGCGCGTCATCGAGGAAGAGCTGGAGGAAACCTTCCCGCAGGATCCGCAGGAACAGCTCTGGATGGCGATCGCCGCCGTTTTCCGCAGCTGGCTCAATCCGCGCGCCACGACCTTCCGCACCCTTCACCGTATCCCCGAGGAATGGGGAACGGCCGTCAATGTCCAGGCCATGGTTTTCGGCAATCTCGGCTCCTCCTCGGCCACCGGCGTCGCCTTCACCCGCAACCCGTCGACCGGTGAAAAGGCGCTGTATGGCGAGTTCCTCGTCAATGCGCAGGGCGAGGATGTCGTGGCCGGCATCCGCACGCCGCAATCGCTGACCGAAGAAGCAAGACTTTCCTCCGGCTCGGAAAAGCCGTCGATGGAAAAGCTGATGCCGGAGGCCTTTGCAGAGTTCAACGCGGTCTGCGCCCGGCTGGAAGCGCATTATCGCGACATGCAGGATCTCGAATTTACCGTCGAGCGCGGCAAGCTCTGGATGCTCCAGACCCGCTCCGGCAAGCGCACCACCAAGGCGGCGATGAAGATTGCGTCGACATGGTGGAGGAAGGCTTGATCGAGGAAGAGGAAGCCGTCTGTCGCATCGAGCCGCCCTCGCTCGACCAGCTTCTGCACCCGACCATCGATCCGCGTGTCGAACGCCATGTGATCGGCTCCGGCCTGCCGGCCTCGCCGGGTGCCGCGACCGGCGAGATCGTCTTTACCGCCGAAGAGGCCGTCGCCGTCGAGGCGGAAGGCCGCAAGGTCATTCTGGTGCGTATCGAGACGAGCCCGGAAGATATTCACGGCATGCATGCGGCCGAAGGCATCTTGACCACCCGCGGCGGCATGACCAGCCATGCGGCGGTCGTCGCCCGCGGCATGGGCATCCCCTGCGTCGTCGGCGCCGGCTCCATGCGCGTCGACATGCGCAATGAAGTGCTGACCGGCATCGCCGGTATCACGCTGAGGCGCGGCGATATCGTCACCATCGACGGCTCCTCCGGTCAGGTGCTGAAGGGCGCTGTGCCGATGATCCAGCCGGCGCTTTCGGGTGATTTCGGCAAGCTGATGGCCTGGGCCGACAAGACCCGCCGCATGTCTGTTCGCACCAATGCCGATACGCCGCAGGATGCCCGCGCCGCCCGCTCCTTCGGAGCCGAAGGGATCGGCCTCTGCCGCACCGAACACATGTTCTTCGAAGGCGACCGCATTCATGACATGCGCGAGATGATCCTTGCCGAAGACGAGGCGGGCCGCCGCACGGCGCTGGCCAAACTCCTGCCCATGCAGCGCTCGGATTTCACCGAGCTTTTCACCATCATGCACGGCCTGCCGGTGACGATCCGCCTTCTCGATCCGCCGCTGCACGAATTCCTGCCGAAGACGGAAGACGAGATTGCCGATGTGGCGGCGGCCATGGGCATGGAACCCGCCTTCCTCGCCCGCCGCATCGATGCCATCCACGAGTTCAACCCGATGCTCGGTCATCGCGGCTGCCGTCTGGCGATCTCCTATCCCGAGATTGCCGAAATGCAGGCGCGCGCCATTTTCGAGGCCGCGGTTGCCGCAGCCGAGACGACCGGCGAACCGGTGGAGCTTGAAATCCTCGTGCCGCTGGTCGGCCTGCGCGCCGAGCTGGACTACGTCAAGGGCGTCATCGACCGCGTCGCGGAAGACGTGACGGCGGAAACCGGTCGCACCATCGCCTACCTCGCCGGCACGATGATCGAGCTACCGCGCGCCGCGATCCGCGCCCATGTGATTGCCGAAACGGCGGAATTCTTCTCCTTCGGCACCAACGACCTGACACAGACGACCTTCGGCATGTCGCGAGACGATGCCGCTGCCTTCATCCCCACCTATCAGCGCAAGGGCATTATCGAGCGCGATCCCTTCGTCTCGCTGGATTTCGATGGCGTGGGTGAACTGATCCGGCTTGCCGCCGAACGCGGCCGCCGCACGAGGAACGACCTGAAACTCGGCATCTGCGGCGAACATGGCGGCGACCCCGCCTCGATCCGCTTCTGCGAGGATGCCGATCTCGATTACGTTTCATGCTCGCCCTTCCGTGTGCCGATCGCGCGGCTTGCGGCAGCCCAGGCGGCGATCGATCGCAGAAACGGCGGTGTCGCATGGATGGGATAAAGCAATCGGCGCCACGAAAGCCGGGCGAAACCACGGTGCTGACCGTCCCCGTCTTCTCGACGCTTTGCAACGCCGCCTTCCAGCTGCGTCGCGAGGTCTTCATCGGCGAGCAGAACGTGCCGCCCGACGAGGAGTTCGATGCCGACGACCTGACGGCCCATCATCTGGTTGCGATCCGTGACGGAGAAGTCTGCGGCACGCTGCGGGTGATCCATGCGCAGGATTACGTCAAGATCGGCCGTGTCGCCGTTGGCCAAAGATGGCGCGGCCATGGCGTGGCTTCGGCTCTGATGAAAAGGGCGATGGAAGACCATGCCCATGTGCGCGAAAACCGTTTCCATCTGGCGGCCCAGAAGGACAAGCTGCCGCTCTACGAGCGTTTCGGCTTCAAGGCCTATGGCGACGAGTTTCTCGACGTCGAAATTCCCCATCTCAACATGAAGAATTTCTGACGCCACACGCCACCTCGTTTTACCGAGGACGAACGTAGACCGGCCGTTCGATGATGACCGGCGACCACATGCCCACCATCATCGCATCCTGCCGGGCAAAGCTGGCCCGCGCCTGCGCCCGGCGGTCGAGATCGAGATCAAGCAGGCAGCGCGCCATCGCATCCGTATTCGGGCGAAAGCCATAGCCGGCGCAGGTGCGCTCGTCGGCCGCACGACGCTCCTGCGGCGTCATCGTCTGGCACCCGGCGAGAAGCGTGAGCGCGGCAAGGCTGAGAAGGAGCGCTGGACGGAAGGTGAGGGGAAGAAGAGCACGCATCATTTCACTCCATGCTGTAACAGCCGATCCGGCTTGAGGCGGAGACGTCGGCACCTGCCGGCACCCGGCAGTCTCTGCAGACGACCGGTGCCGCAAACGACTGGCCCGGCAATTCCCATCCGCCCGAACTGTTCTAAACAGGGAGATGCAAAACCGCCAGTGGCTCCTTTGTGGCTCCGGTAAGATCGCCTCTGGCGACCCGGATCAGCAGGGAGTGCAGCTGTCGCATCACGCAATATGGAGATCTTGCCGAGAGATGACAGTCCGTTTTGTCCGGCCCGTATCGCAATCTGCCTATACGGGGCGTCGCCTGGGTTTTTCGGCACTGCTGCTCTTCGTCATCATCCTCGTGGCTCACCGGTTCGGCCCGCTGTCCGAGCCGCATTTCATTGCGCTTCTTCTGCTGGCCGCAGCGATTGCGGCAGCCTCCCTGCCGTTCTCGATCATCGGGCTTATGCGGCTGTGGCAGGTCGCGCCCGAGGCGGCCTTGCGGCGGCAAAGGGGCTTGTCTATGCGGCAGTACCTCTCGGCGTGGTGCTGGTCGGCGCCTACGACTATCGGCATTTTCCCGCCATTCACGAAGTCTCCACCGATCTCGACGATCCGCCCGCCTGGATTGCCGCGCCGAAGGCCGATCAGGGCTGGCTGACCCGCCCGGCAAGCCTTGGCCCCGCCGAGCGCCGGGCGCAGTTTGCCGCCTATCCGACGCTGATCGGCCGTCGCTATGACGGAGCGATCGACCGCGTCTATGAAGGTGTGCAGAAGGCGGCACATGCGGCGCGCATCACGCTCACCCGCAAGCAGGGGCTGGAGCTGATCGTGCCCGATGCGGCTGGCCGCACCGCACCGCGCGATGACCAGACGCCGGTGCCGGATGTGGCGCCCATTCCGCTGCCGCGGCCGGAACCCTCTCTGACGCCGGTCTTCGGCAATGCCGGTGATGTCCTGCTGCAGGGGGAGACGCGAACCCTCGTGCTCGGCCTGCGCTTCGACCTCGTCATCCGTCTGCACGAGGATGCGGAAACCACCTCCGTCGATATCCGCGTGGCCTCCCGCTACGGAGACCGGGATCTCGGCATGAGCGAGGAGATTGCCGAGACTTTTCTCGATCGGCTGGATCAGGAGCTGCTCGGCATCGCCGGAAACTGAATGGCTCTTGCGCCGCCTCTCGCAGCAACGGCCAGTTCCGTGACGGGCCGCGGGATCGGCGCATCTCGACTGTCGCCCGCCGATTGGCACTTGTCTATTGGCCGGGAGATCAGGTCTCGATTGCCGGCCGGTAGCTGCCTGTGAGCGATGGCGGACCATCGGTTTCGACCTGACCCTTCTCGATCAGGTCTTCCAGATGGGCAAGCACCGAGAGCGCTGCCGCTCCATGCAGGCGCTGATCGGTTCTGGCATAGATGACCCTGACCATGTCGGCGATCAGCCGGTCGCCCGCGCGTATGCGCTCCAGCACGGCGCGCTCGCGCATCCGCCTATGGGTGCGAAGGCCGCGCAGGAAGGATTTCGGCTCGCGAACCGGCCCGCCATGGCCGGGAAAATAGATCCGGTCATCACGGGAAAGAAGCTTTTCCACCGAGGCCATGAAATCCGCCATGGATCCATCCGGCGGGGCAACGATGGTGGTTGCCCAGGCCATGACATGATCGGCGGAAAACAGGATGCCGCTGCCCTCGAGCGCGAAGGCTGAGTGATTGGCGGTATGGCCCGGTGTGTGGACGGCGGTCAGCGCCCAGCCGTCTCCTTCGATCGTTTCGCCATCACCAATCACAATATCGGGCATGAAACCGCTATCGGCACTTTCGGCAAACGGATTGGTTTCGCCTCATGCAATGGCCGCGCCGCCCGGTGCGGCCCTTCGGCGACGGTCTGCGCGCCGGTCGCTCCTTGAGGCGCCGTGCGAGCGGCGAATGATCCCGGTGCGTATGGCTGACGAAGATATGTGAGACGGAGCGGCCGGAAAGGGCTGCGATCAACGCCTCGAAATGCGCCTCATCCTCCGGTCCTGGATCGATGACGGCGACGGATGCGCCACTGCCGACGATATAGCTGTTGGTGCCGTGAAAGGTGAAGGGCGAGGGGTTGTTGACGGTGAGCCGCTGCACGCCCGGCGCCACGGAGACCGCAGTGCCATAGGCCGGCGCAAATTCGAGATCGAAGGAAACATCGTCTGCCATGGCCCTTTCGATACTATGCGAGCCCGCCGCAGCGCAACGCCGATGAACTTGGGAAAACTTCAAATTTCGATAAAAGCCGCAACTTAGCCGTTGAGGGCGCGCGCAAGCTTTGCTAGAGCATGCGCGCTGGCCGGACATGTCGCTGAAGAAGCGATGACGGCCGATGCTGGGGCGTAGCCAAGCGGTAAGGCAGCGGTTTTTGGTACCGCCATCCCCTGGTTCGAATCCAGGCGCCCCAGCCATTTCCGTCTTGCGGCTACTTCTTGCTGCGGCCATTAAGTCAGGCGTGTTGCTCAATGGTCGTGAGGGGTTGAATGAACGCAGTATTTGCGCTTTTTGCCTTCGCAGGCTTTCGCCGACGGTCCCGACAGCACCAGGATCAGCCCATCATCTCCGTGCCCGTTGATGCTTTCTCGGGAAAGCTCGTTCGAATTCACGTCGGCAATAGTGGACATGCCTGGCCCACCAGGCGCGCATCGCATTCATGAGACGAGACCGTGAGCCGGCCCTCATCATCCGCTCCCCCAGCGTCGATGTTGCAGGCGGCGCAACGCTCTACAGCTGGGTACCCAAGGCGGCCTTCGAACTGCGGCTGATTGACGATACCGGTAGTGCCTGGCTGGGTTCAGACCTCACGATCGTCTCCATGCGGAGCGTGCCGATCATTGAATTGGCCATCCGCGCATTCTTTCGCTTTCCGCGCAAACTGGCGGCCGTGGCAGCACTCTGGCGGAAGGGCAACCACCGGGGTGTCGCCTTTCGCTTCGCCCGATTGGCCGATGAAATCAACGCAATGCCGTATTCTCAGTGGCTGGCACGACACCGCCGCGCGATGCCGGAGCTCGGTGAATTGCCGTCCCGCGCTGACATTCTGGTCACGCTCGAAGACCCTGACGGCCCCTTTGCGCCCCGAACCCTTGCATCGCTGGACCAGCAGGTCGGGATAGGGCATTGGCGTGTGGTGAGCCGCCGGGAGCTTGCGGATATCCGCGCTGCCATGAGCGCGGAGGGATCCCGCGAACCGGATAATACGGTTTTATGGTTGAACCTGCCTGCCGGTGCGATCCTTGCCAATGATGCGATGCAACGCCTGACGAGTGTCTTTTCTGCGCCTGAGGTCGTGGCCGCCTATTGCGATGAGGATGAAGTCGACCACAGAAATATGCGTCATTCGCCGGTATTCAAGCCGGCCTGGACGCTCTCATGGCAAGGTCTGGTCGACTGGCTGTCGATTGCGCCATGCTTCGGCTGGCAGCGCTCCCTGTCGAAATGAAGCCGCTATCGATGGCGGATGCGATTGCCACCATGGCGGAGGGGGATGGCCAAAGCGTGGTTCATCTGCCCCAGATACTTCTGTCGAGGGCAAGGCCGCGTCTTGCGAGGTAAAGCCCGTGCGGGCGGCATGGACAGGCGGGCAGAGCCCGAGCGTCAGCGTCATCATCCCGACGCGTGACCGGCTTGATCTGATGACTGCCTGCATAGAAGGATTGGAAACACGCACGCAGGGCGTCTCGCTCGATATCGTCATCATCGACAATGACAGCCGGGACGAAGCGGCTCTCTCCTTCTTCGCCAGCCTGGAGGCGCAAGGTCGTGCCCGGATCGTAACCATGCCCGGTGAGTTCAATTTTTCGCGGGCGTGCAACCTTGGTGTCATGGCCGCAAGACATGATCTTGTTCTGCTGATGAACAACGACGTCGATCCCATTGTCCCGGACTGGCTGCTGCAGATGGCGGCAGAACTTCAGGAGGATAGCGTCGGCGCAGTCGGTGCCTATCTCCTTTATCCGGATGGAACGGTCCAGCATGCAGGTGTGACGCTGGGTTCCGGTACGGTCGCCCGTCACAGTCTTGCCTTTGTACGGCCCGGAAGCGGTGAGGATCGGGGACTGCTGGATGAGCGCAGGGATGTTTCTGCGGTGACGGCTGCCTGCTTGCTGACCACCCGCCGGCATTGGCAGGCTGTCGGCGGCATGGACGAGCAGAACCTGACCGTTGCCTTCAATGATGTCGATTATTGTCTGAAACTGCGCGAGCAAGGTCTCCGTATCGTCTGGACCCCCGACGCGCGTTTATGGCACCGGGAGTCGGTTTCGCGCGGCAAGGATGATACGCCCGAGAAGATCAGACGGTTTGCGCATGAAGAGGCCACCGTCATGCGTCGCTGGGGCCGCGTGCTTGCCAATGACCCCTTCTATAACCCCAACCTGTCGCTTGTGGCAGAAGACTTTGTCCTCGAGAATTTCCCAAGGAGCCTCGAACCAAGGAGCACGGCTTGCAAACGATGAAGCCGCCAGCCGCCGCGCAACCGCCATTCAGCATGCTGCGTCTGCCACGGGCACGAGGGGCGACGGCAACGACCATGGCCTCCAAGCCGGTGCGGCGCGTCGTCGTTTGCGGAAAATTCCCCAATCCGACCTTTGACTATTATTTCGCAGCCCGTCTGATCGCGCCGGGCATGCCTCCGTTCGAGCAGGTCGACATTCGTGACGGCAATATGGAGGATCTCAACGCCGAAGGCGTGTTCGTCATCATCGTTCGCTACATCTCTGGCAAAATGTCACGTTGGATCGCTAGAAATCGCGAGCGACTGGCCGGTGTTGCCCTCTTCGTCGATGATGATATCGCCGGTGTCGTGACTGGCGCCGACGCAAGTATCGCTTACCGCTATCGACTTTTCACCCAGGCGCTTCTGCCATTGCGACGGCTCGAAGGCTTGCTCGACGAGCTTTGGGTCTCCACCGAGACATTGGCAAGTCGTCTGCAATACGCCAATCCGTCCATACTTGCCCCTGCACCGATGGCCGACAACGTCGCCCTGCGATCCCGGGAACAAGACCGACCCGGTCTGACGCTCGCCTATCATGCGACAGCCATTCATGTCGACGAACACGGTTTTTGCTTCCCGTCATCCGCGAGACGTTGGCGAAGCATCCGGATGTCCGCTTTGAGGTTTTCGCCGAAGGGCGCAGTGCAGAGATGTGGGGTTCACTGGCATCGAACCGGATCGAGGTCCGAAAGCCGGTTTCCTGGCCGAGCTACCTTGCCGAGAGCGGCCAGCGGCAGATCGACATCATGCTGGTGCCCGTGGCGCCGGGACCTGTGAACGACTGCCGCGCCGACACCAAGCTGATCGACATAGCGCGTGTCCGTGCAGCACCGCTACTGAGCGATTGCCCGGCTTTCCATGGTGCCGCGGGCGCGCTCGACGATGTCATTCTGCCCTACGACCGAGCGCGTTGGACCGAGACACTGGAGAGGCTGATTGCGAGCCCGAGTGAACGCATGGCCGCGGCCTGCGCAGCCCAGCGTCTGGTGGATGCGATGGCAGATCGGGCGCAAGAAGGCATACCGTCGATAATGCGGCGCGCGGCCAGGGCCTGACCCTTGGAGCAACCCCTCGCAGGGCAGGCCCTGGTTTCCGGCAAGCACCGCCATCCCCAGCCGGAATGGCGCATGACGTCATCGCGTGAATTTTCGGCTCCGGGCAGCATGCAGCTTGTCGGGTACGATAACGACCGGCGAAGATTTGTCTCGACTGTAGTTCGGGTTGAGAGCCAGATCCTCGAACGTTTGCGTATCGTGGCGTTCGCGCAAATGTGCCTTCTCGCGATCGAAACGCTCGATCTTCTCTTTGCCTTCCTCCGCGCCGCGCGACAGGGATTCGTGGTGGTAGAGAGTGGCAAAGGGTGTCCAGACGATACGAAATCCGGATCTATAGGCTCTCAGGCAATAGTCCACGTCGTTATAAGCGATGGAAAAACGCTCTTCGTCCCAGTCTCCGAGAGCGCGGTAACACGCCCCGGAAATCAGCATCACGGCTCCGGTAACGCAGGTCAGGCTGTTGCGAACATGCAGCCGGTTCATCGGCCCGCCGAAATTCGTTGGCCGGTTGAGATACAAATGACCAGCAAGCCCGCCAAAGCCGACCGCCACACCTGCATGCTGGAGATTGCCGTTGCCGAACAGCAATTTGGCGCCCACGATGCCGGTGTGCTCGTAACGCAGGCATGAGACCATTTCTCTGAGCCAGCCGGCGTCCATGACTTCGACATCGTTGTTCAGGAGCAGGTAATGCTCTCCGCTTGCCTGGCGAAGACCGCGGTTGATGGAGCGCGAGAAATTGAACGGCTCGGCTTCGATCGCGGCGACGAAATTGTCGTGGCGTTCCTGCAGATCCCGGTAGAGTCCAAGCACCGCCGCATCCGTCGATCCGTTATCGACGACGATCACCTCGAAGTTCGGATAGTCGGTTTTCTCGAATATATCGCCCAAAATGCGGGCTATCAGCGCGTAGCTATCCTTGCTTGGAATGATGATCGAGATCTTCGGCCAGTCCGGGCCTTCTTCGAGAAATTCCGGCCGATGAAGCGTTGGTGAAATGGCTGATGTCACCTGCACCGGGATCGCCTGCTTGGCGAAATATTCCGTCAGTGCCTTTCTGGCATTGTCGGTGGCCTTCTGGATGAACATCGTCGAATAGGTCACGTCCGTCCGGCGCCACCAGTAGGCGGGATAGGGAAGATGTATGACCTGATCCTCCGGCCGCCCCTCTAGGTAGCGCAAAAGCAGATCATAGTCCTGTGACCCGTCATATCCCTCCCGCAAATGCCCGATCTCGTTCAACCGGTCGCGGCGATAGAGGGAGAAATGGTTGATGTAGTTCACGCCGCTCAGGAGCACCGGATCGAAGGCCGGCTTCAGCATCACTCCGACCGGTTTCAATTCGTCATCGACGATGAGTTCGTCGGTGTAGAGAAATTGTGCGGATGGATGCTCGTCGAGCGCTCGTCTTATGATCTTCAGGGCATGCGGCGCCACGACATCGTCATGATCGAGAAAGCTTACCCACTCACCGGTCGCGTGCGCGAGGCCACTATTCGTTGCCTTGGCAATCCCGCCATTCTCGGCATTGAAGACTATTCTGACATTCTCTATCGAGCCATGTGCCTTGAGCCAGTTGAGCGTTTCCTGCTGCGTTGAGCAGTCATCACTCAGGATCAGTTCTGCGCCGGACTGATCCTGTCCCTGGAAGGAGCCAAGTATCGCGTCGAGATAACGCGCCGGCGCATTGTAGACCGGTACAACGATGCTGAGCCACGGGCGCGACGAGGTTGTTGGGCTTGGCGGGACAGCCTTTGCCAGTTGATAGGTGGCCTGGCTGAAACGCACCAGAGGCGTCCGCTTGCGGCGGAAAATCGACGGCAACTTGAACCAGAAGCGGGGAAGCCGGCCAAGGTCGACGCTCTCGAGATCCGGGTATCCGGCTTTGACCTTGGCAAGATAGGCCGATGCCTCACCCTGTGTGTTGAATGCCTGAACGTCGAAGCTGATCCTTGCGGATCGCGTACAGGGATCGACCCGCAAGGCCCTGATCGTCCCGGTCTTTCCGATATTGGCCGTCAGCGCGAAATGACGAGCGCTTTTGAGCGATAAGGTATCCTTCTCCTGAAACCGGAGCCCCGGTTGATATAGAGGTATGGATCGAGCGGATCGTTATCGAGCGAATGTAGTTGAATGACGAGGAAAGGGGCTCTGACGAGGCCGAAGCGCAGTTTGAAGGCAGGATCACTTCCAATGCTTTCCCATGCAGTCAAAACGCTGTCGCAGTCCGCAAGCGGCTCGATGTCACTGTTGGGAATAACGCTTATCGCCATGAACTCAGCCTTAATGAACCTTCATGGACCTGATAAACAAAGTGTCGTGAAAAGAAAGCGTGCAAGCGTGTTTTAGCACGCCCGCCATGATGAACTCTGATGGCCCACGATATTGCGGGAGCCATGCGCAAGTTTGTGAATATCGCCTCGCAACCGCGCTGTTCGGGTCCGCCATCCCTCAACGGCCAATCAGTTCAGGCGGCTTTTCATCACGGACAGGAGACCGATGGCCGCACCCCAAAGGGCGAGACTGGCGACCAGGGTACATCCGATCCACAGCCCTCGGCGAGGAAACTCGGCTGCGTCCGGCAATGTTGGAGCCAGGAAGCTATCAAGGTAAACCAGCTGCTGCTTGCTGATGAAATTCACCTGTTCGACGGTCCGAACGGAGGCGGCAAACTGCCGCTCCGCAAGGGTCTGGTTCATTTCCAGTTGCGACATGTCGAGCGAGATATCGGCAAGATTAGGCTGCGATGTGCTTGCATGGGCCGTGCTGCCGGCCATCTGGGCCTTCAGGTCGTCGATCTGCGCCTGCTTGCTGGCGATTTCGCGCTGCAGCACCTTCATCTGGGGAGCATTCTTGGAAACCGAGGATGCCTGAGCAGACGTGAAGCGCTGCTGAAGGTCGAGCATCTCCTGCTGTGCGGTAGCGAGGAGCTTTGAAATCAGCGTCGAACTTCCATCCACATTGAGGACGCCGGACTTGTTGCGAGCGACCTGAAGCTTTTCACGCGCCGATTGCAAGGCGGCGGCACTGTTTTCAAGATTGCTCTGCGCTGTCTTAATGACATCCTTCCAGATACGATCGTTCACGCCATTCACGACACGCTCGGATGACGCCACGACTTCCTGAAGAACCTTTTGCGAATCCTCCGCGGAAAAGGCCCTGACCTTGACCGTCACGATACCGCTCGAAGAGCTGACGGCCGTTGTGACCATATGCTCCCAATATTTCAGGAATTCCTCATTCGTCGCTTCATCAGGGAGCCGCGCCATGAAGTCGGCACCATTCGCCCGGTAGATGCCCTTGATGTCGATATGTTTCGCCAAGTCGTCCAGCATTTCGTTGCTGGCGATGTAGTTCGTGACGATCTGCGTATCCTGCACGATCTTCGAGGACGGCAGGCCTGTAACCTTGGCCAACTGGTCCTTGCCGATGGCAGGCGATGATGAACGCACGGTAAAGCGTGCCTCCGACTGATATTGGTCGGCAGCGTAATAGCCATAATAGGCGATGTTGACTGCGTTCGGGATCACGAGCAAAAACAGTGTCGCGGCAATGACCGCGCCCGCAAACACCCTGTCGATCAGCGCGGCCGCAAGCCCACCGCCTTGAAGAGGTCGCTGCGATTGGACGTTGCCAGCCTTAATTTTCGCGCTGTAACGGACAGTCGCTTCGCCACGTCACGACTGTAGTCGAGCGCTGCCGATGAGCCGTTGTCCTGATAATTCGAAGGTTGATCACTCATATATCGAGCCTGCCGGGTACCATGCGCTTACCTGTTGAGCCGATAATAGGCTTCGATCGCCTGTTCGACATTCTCGAAGTATATCATTCGACCGTCGACCAGTACCATAGCCCGGTCACAGTAGGATTTGATCGTGTCCATTCCGTGGGAGATCATGATGACATCAGAATTTTTCCGCCTGTTTTCAAAGGCGATACGGCAGCGTTCCTGAAACCGGGCATCTCCGACCGCGGTGATCTCATCGACAAGATAGCACTCGAATTCGATCGCCATGGAAAGCCCGAAGGCAAGGCGAGCCCCCATGCCGGAGGAATAGGTCCTGACAGGCGCGTTGATATAGTCCCCGAGTTCGGCAAAATCTTCGACGAAACGGCTGACCCTGTAAGGATCCTCGCCATAGGCCCGGGCAACGAATTTGAGATTGTCCTTGCCGGACATCTGGGGATGAAACCCGCCCGAAAAACCGAGCGGCCACGAGACACGCACGTCTTTCTTGATGCGCCCGGAATTCGGCAGGATGGTTCCGGCGATCATCCGCATCGTGGTCGATTTGCCCGCGCCATTGACGCCGAGAAGCCCGTAGGAATATCCCGAGGCGAACTCGATATTGGCCTTGTTCAGGATAATCTTGCGGTGCTGCTGTGTCTTGAAGTGTTTCGAGACATTAATGAACTGGATCATCTGAGGTCACATCCGGTGATCATCGACGGACGCCTTGAGCAGCATCAGCGTCATCCAGAAGACCAGCAGGCCGAGGCCGATGATCAGCGGCGTGGAGATCCGCTTCGGGTAAAGAGACTCTTCCGGCATCGTCGGGTGAACGAAGACCGTCAGGTAAAGTGCCTTGCGCATGGAGGCGGCCAGAGCGCTGTCATAATTGCTGCGGGCAGCCTCATAGAGCTTTTCCGCGACCAGCCGATCGGTTTCCAGCTTGGAGTAACCAAGGATGGCGCGTGCAATGCTCGCATTCTCCGGGCCGGTCAATTGCGCACGCAGCTTCTCGACCTGGGCATCGAGGCTACTGTCGGCGCGAGACAGCTGTTCATAAGCGGGTGAATTTTCCGCTGCCGATTGTTTCATCACGAACATCCGCGTCTCGAGCTCCAGCTTCTGACCGAGCAGCCCGGTCAGCAACTTGCCGGTCTCCTGGGCCTGTACTTCGGGGCTGAGCAGGCCGGAATCCAGCTGGAAGCGGTTGAGGGCGGTCAGCGAATCCGCATAGGCCTTGCCCGTGCGCTCGACCTCGCCCTTGATGCTCGCAACCATGTCGCGCTGGGAGCGCTGATTGAGTTCGTTGATCAGTTCCTCGCTTTGCGTCACGATCGCGCTGGCAAGCTTTTGCGAGTCGTCGGGGCGAAATGTCCGCACTTTGAGAGTGACGATCCCGGAAGGCCCGTCGATATAGGCTGTGACCTGATCCTTCCAGTATTTGAGAAATTCCTCGGTCGGCTCGGACTTGTCGGATCGCGACAGCCAGTCGGCATCGTCGCGGGCAAACATTCCTCTGACGTCGAGGGTTTGCTCGATGCGGCGCAAAAGCTCCGACGACTGGATAAAGCTTGTTACGACATAGGCATCCTGCCCGGCGGCACTCATGCTCAGGACCGTGCTGTCGGCGCTATCGGTCTTGCCTTGATCCGCAAGGGACCTCACGGCAAAACGCGCTTCTGATATGTACTGATCGCTCGCCGTGAAGATGAAATAGTAGAGGCAGGCGAAAACGGGATGGCGACGATGATGAGAAACGAGATGAGCTTGATAGGAGGCTGACCGCCGGAGCGTGTCTCGGCGACATCCTGATCGTTGGAAATGTCCTCGACAAGCTCGTTGGAGCCTTTCCGTCTCAGGGTGACATCCCGGTGTCGCTGTACCAGAGGCAGAACGCGCGCACTTATCCAGTTCCGCCCGATCGGCGACGTTCTGGCTTCTTCTTCAGTTGGCCGGAGCGGCATGTGGCGAGGCATCTTTTGAACGTACTCCAGGCTGCGCTGTCGACATCGCTTGCCGCACATAATGGTCGAAAATAAGATCTTCCTCCAGCAAGGTTTCTGCAACGGGAATGCTGCGAAGCCTCTCTGCGATCCCCTCAATGAGCATCTGTGGAGGGGGTATGGCAAGATCGTCGGCAGGAATGTTGAGGAGCTGTCCTATCGCTTCCTGAAAGGCGACAGGGTCTGCGCTGTGACCGACAACGGCAAATCGTGACAGAAGGTCGATCGCCGGCGCAATCTCGCGACGGCTGACGCGTTGCTCAGGCGATGTCGTCGTAAGCTGCCTCGTCACGGGGGACGACAGGACGTTCTGCACCTGTGGAGGCGCCTTCTTGAGCAGGGATTTGATCGTGTCGACCTGCTCCAGGTTCGCATCGCGAAAATATTCGACAGCCGGCCCGAGGATCATTTGTCACGGTCTCCGAGAAACGAGACCGGGGTTGTCGACATGCGCTTGAGCAGAAAGATCCGAAGCGCCATCTCGTAATAAGGGTCGTGAAGGAATGCGATCGCCTCGAAGCCCTTGCCGAGAAAATCCTCATAGTTGCGCATCAGCATTCTGCCGCTGATGTAGATCGAGTTGACCGAGTTGAGGTGGAACACCTGAAGCGCTGTCTCGTGGCCAAATCTCTCCGCGGCAAAGAGTTCATACTGGAAGTATGAACCACAGTGGCGGTCGAACTTTATCATCGGCAGGATTTGCGTTTCGAGCCTGACCAGCTTGCGTGCTACGGGCGGGTGAGCCAGCCGGCGATATATCATGACGCCGGATTTCGCATCGTGGATCGTCAGCGTCTGGTTCTCGGCTATGTCAGGTATGCTCGAAGCATCGAGACGAAAGCCGACCATTCCCGTCTGATGCCTGCCGGCCGCGGCGACTGCAGGACGCGGCTGATCGCATGGAAATACGCCGATTGTCCCTTGCTCATCTGAAACACGGATTTGTGGAGCATCCGAAAAGCCGTCCGGAATGAGATATCCTTCCAGGCATGTGCCCTGGTCGAACTCTAGATTGAACAGCACGCAGATATTTCCCTAGAATCTTTGTTGCACTATCCCTTCGAATACCGTGCCCGGAGGAGATGTTGCAATTAACTTTTTCTGCAGAATATCGAGTAGCACGGACCACCGCTGTGACCCGGCTGATCGTGCTCGACAATAATCTCGTTAAATCCCAGTTTGCCGAGAAGGGTCAGGATGTCGTCCTTATGCATCCAGAAATGAGTGTCCTTCATGCCGCCGCAGAAAGATTTATTTTGGTCTGCGGACCAATAATGCCGTTCGTAATAGCGAACCTTGCAGCCTGCGATTTCACGAACCTCGACATTCCCTGAAAAGGCCCCGCGCCGAAGGTCGCCTTCTGGCATCGCGGTTTCATCGAAGTAATGCGTCCATATATAAATGGAATTGGCACGCAGGGACAGTTTGCGCAGGAATTCGCCCGGATCTGGCATGTGGTAAAGAACACCAGAAGCGATCGCTAGATCGTACTGCCTGTCTTTATCAAGCCATTGCTGGATATCGCCAAGGTAAAAATTTGCCCGATCAATGCCAAGAATTTGCTTTGTTACGAGACATCTCAGAAAGCATAGTCTGTTGGCTTCAATCGCATCAAGCTGTGCAGGAGCGTGACCATTGAGTATGAAAGTATGCATTCCCTCGAGCGGGCCGACTTCCAAGACATCTCTGCCCGCCAAGGATCCAAACTGATCTACAGCCCAACTTATGCGAGGATCTGCGTAGAGATGATGATCTCCCGCGACCAGATTCTTGTCGAGCGGAAAAGCCGAGTTCCATCCGGACAACGCATCAATTGCATTTTGGTCGCTTGGAATTCGTGCCTCATACTGATCAAAAAAATCCTCGCTAGTGGTCTCGGGCGTGTCGGCTTTAAAAGCGCGTCTGAGGAAATTTAAGATTCTCATAACGTTCCATTTGCTTGATTTGCGGCCATCCACCCCGCTTGAGGGAGGATGGCATTCAGTAGAGCAGGGTATCAATCTCTCAGCTCAATAGCAGGCAAACTTCGTTACGAATAGCAAATCCGCCTCGCAAGGCCATATACCCGATTTTCCCTCAATCCGTCACGGCTTGGTCAGCAGTTCGGTGCAATAGCTGGCGGACGTTGCGCCCGGGTGGTCGCCGGTGATCTGGATGTTCTTGATCACATAGTCTTCCGAAACGGTGATCTTGGCTGCGCAGGAGACCGAAACCGTCTTGCCGCCCTGTTGCTTGATCTTCGTATAGCCGCCGCGCCAGCCGTAGATGGTGTTGGAGCCGTCCTGCGTGTCGGTCAGCGGCGGGTTGTACTTGGCAAACAGTTCGCCGGCCGGGCGGCCCACCCAGCGGGTGTTGATCGGGTTGGCGGCGACGATGCCCGTCGTCGTGCAGGCGGTCAGCGAAAGGGCGATAAGGGCGGTCGAAACGAGGGCGCGGCGGCTCATGGTCTTGCAGGGTCCTTCTGCGAATGGTCGATAGCGGATGGCGGCCCTCGGGGCGCGTGCTCGGCAAAGAGCGCGCGGCCATGGCCGAAGGCGTGTTCCGGCATCGGGCCTAGCAGATTTTCAGCCGCCGCGGCGAGGCACATAAGCGTGTCTTCACGCAATTTTCGCTGCCGCCGCTTTTTGCAACGCCTTGGTTTTGCGGGCTTGTCCGGCTTTCACACAAAGAAATGCGCGGCGTCGCAAAAAATTCAAAAAGGGTGCTTGTCCTATGAAAAATGCTGGTCTATAGAGGCGCCACTGGTCACGGAGTGTAGCGCAGTCTGGTAGCGCACCACGTTCGGGACGTGGGGGTCGCAAGTTCGAATCTTGCCACTCCGACCAGTTTAAAGCCTTGATTGAGCAGGCTTATCTCTCCCGAAAATATTTCTTCGCATAGCATCCGATGCCGCCCGCTTGGCAGGCGTCTCCTGTAATGCTTCAAAGCATAAATCGGTCATCTTCGGCACGCCATGGCCTTCGCTACGAGCGCCGGAGTTAACCAACAAAGCGGAACAGCCGCGACCTCGCGCAACAATCAATGTATTAGAATTATCTAAACAAAGGTGTTGCCATGAAGATCTCGCTCGATACCATTGCCTTCGCAGCCTCGGCTCTCATCGTCATCCTGTATTTCATGGAGTTTGCCGCAGCGGTGTTCTGATGGCGCACCGGTAGCGGTCTTCTCAGCCTGCTTTCCTCTTGGAGAGAAGCTCGGCGATGAGTTCTGCCGTATGCGCGGCTCCATCAAGCGCGAAGGGTGGCGTTTCCGGTGCCGGGCGCGCATCCGCCCGCCGGATGGCAGCCGCCATCTTGTCCCCGTCGAGATCCGCCTCGGCCACCACGTCGGCCAGACCCAGTGCTACCAGCCGTTCGGCACGCTCCGTCTGTTCCGTCTCGCCGCCTGCAGCAAACGGCACGAGAACGGGCCGGCAGCGCGTCTGCATCAGGTCGCAGACGGTATTATAGCCCGCCTGTGAGATCGAAAGCGTCGCATTGACGAGAAGCGAGGGGAAATCCGGGCGGAACCGCTCGATCGTCACCTCTGCGGGTGTCGTCGCGGCAAACCGGTCGAAATCCTCCTGCGGCAGGTTCGGTCCGGTTATCACGCACCAGCGCCGATGGTCGGCAAGGATCTGCCTCGCATCGATCGCCGCGCGGATGAGCCCGGCACCGACCGCACCGCCGCCGGCCGAAACGACCACGTCGAAACGGTCAGGGGAGGGGGCAGGCTTTTTGGGCGCCACAAGCCCCGTATAAAAAATCTTCTCCGCGAACGCGCCGGCCTTCGGAAAGGTCTCTTCCAGCCGCACGAAACGCGCGTCGCCATGCACGAGAATGCCGTCGAAATGCTGGTTGATGAGAGACAGCGTTTCCTCGTCGCGTCCGGGCTTGCGGTTCTCCTGCAGGATGTCGCGCACGGAAGACAGGAGGATCGGCCGCGGCACGCTGTCCTCGATCGCGTCGATCAGCGGCAGAAGCTCGAAGCGCATCTGCCGGCGGCCGAAGGGAAAGGCCTCGATGATCACGGTATCCGGCTTTGCCGCCCGATAGGCGTCAATCAGCAGCCGGGTACGGTTCTCTTCGAATGCGCGGTCCACCGCATTGCCCTCTCCATCGGCAAGCGCGGAAAACCCGCTGGTCGAGGCGACGACGGAGGGAAGCTGGATATGGTTGACACCGGCCGGCGGAAAACCCTTGACCGGCGTCCCGCCCGTCACCAGCGTCACGGTAAAGCCCGCCTCTGCCAGAGCCTGCGCCACCCGGCTTGCCCGCACGATATGGCCGATGCCGAGCAGATGCTGGACATAGAAGAAGATGCTGCCGCGGCTTCTATCAGTCATGGCTTCAGTCATCGCGCTTCCCCGCATCCTCTTCGGCAAAGCTCTGGCTGAAAAGCCGCTGAAGGTCGGCAATGCTGCTGTGATAATCGAACTGCGTGCGCACTTTCTGCTCGGCGGTCTTGCCCAGCTTGCGGCGGAAGGCCGGGTTGCGGATCGCCTTTTCCAGCGCAGCCGTCAGCTCCTCGGTGTTGTCGGGCGAGACGAGGAGACCGTTCTCCTCATTACGAAAAAGTTCGCCAATGCCGGAAATATCGGTGGAAACGATCGGCAGCGCCTGGCTGGAAGCCTCCACCAGCACATTCGGCAGCCCGTCGCGGTCGCCATCGGCGGTAATCCGGCAGGCAAGCGCAAAGAGGTCGCTGGTCCGGTAGTGTTCCAGTACCTCGCGCTGGTCGAGCGCGCCCTTCCAGGTGATCCGCCCGGCAATGCCGAGTGCCTCGGCCTGTGCCTTGAGCGCCTTCAGCCCGTCGCCGCCGCCGATATGGGTAAAACTCCAGGCTATGTCCGAGGGCAGGCGGGCAAGTGCGGCCAGAAGCACGTCATAGCCCTTCTTCTTCACCGCCCGGCCGACGCTGACAAGTCGGATCGGATCGGCAGCATCCGAGCCGTCACGCGGTGTCCGGTCCTGAAGAAAGGGCGGAAAGCGGTCGAGATCGAGCCCGTGATAGCTCAAATGCACATTGGCGCGGTCGGAAAGCGAGGCGAGATGCTCATAGCCGGCACGGGTGCAGGTCACGGCCCAGCGCGCTTCCTTCAGCTTGTCGGCAAGATCCCAGGCCTCGGAGGTCCAGATATCCTTGGCATGCGCCGAGACGGTCCAGGGCGTGCCGCCGATCTGGCTGGCATAGCGGGCAACGGCGGCCGGCGTGTGGATGAAATGCACATGCAACCAGCCGGCATCGCGCGGCCATTCGGCCACCAGAACGGCGGCCTGTCCGAAGCGCCGCAGGCGATTGCGCGAGCGATCCTTCTTGAAGTCTTCGACAAGTGCCTGCACGGCATTTTTGAAGCCCGGCAGCCGAGATGTGGCGATCAGCGCCTTGATGACGCGGACCGGCTCCTGATGCAGATATTCCGGCAGATAGCGCACCGGCGCTTGATCTCGTCGTGAACCGGATGGCGCTTCTTGTCGGTCGGCCGGCGCATGGCAACGAGTTCCAGCTCAAAGCCGGCCCGTTCGAGCCCCAGCAGTTCCTGCGCGATAAAGGTCTCCGAAAGCCTCGGATATCCCTTCAACAGCACCAGTATCTTCTTCATCGTCATTCCGGCCGGACCTGTCCCTTTTTCCTCAAGCCTTGGCCACGGCAAGATGGTGGCCCTTGCGCTTGAACCACCCGTCTACGATCTGCGTGATGTTCGTCAACCCCTCGAGGTGCATCCCAGGCGCGCTGACCGATGGTGGATCACGCGTCAGGAGTGCCTTGATCGCTGCGGCGAATTTGAGGCTGTCGGACGCTTCTTCTGCCGCAAGAACGTCGACAAGGCCAAGTTCTGCCGCCCGGTGTGCCCGGATCGACTGTTCCTCGCGCGGCAGCGTGCGCGGCACGATCAGCGCCGGCTTGTCGAAGGAGAGGATCTCGCAATAGGTGTTGTAGCCGCCCATGGCGATCACCGCCTTGGCGCCGGCAATCCGGTCTTCCATCCGGTTGTCGAACTCGATCACGTCGAGATGCGGGCAATCCTTGCAGGCTTCGGTAAAGGCGGCGCGCTGTTCGCCCGGCATATAGGGGCCGAGCACGATCATCGCTCTTGCGGTCAGCGTCGGGTCGGCCTTGTAGGCGTTGATCACGTCTTCCACCAGGCTTGCGCCATCGCCGCCGCCGCCGGTCGTCACCAGAAGATAGTCGGAGCCGTCGCCGGCATTCGCCTGCGTCTGCGCCTGTGCATCGATGGAAGCCTTGCGCTGCAGGAAGCCGACGAAATTCATCTTGGAGCGCAGATTGGCCGAAACGTCGAGCCCGGTCAGCGGATCGTAGAAATCCGGCGGACCATAGATCCAGATATCGTCGTAAAAGCGTTCGATCTTGCGCAGCGTGTCATGCCGCTGCCATTCGGCTTCGAGAAGGTGAGGGGCGTCCATCACGTCGCGCAGCCCGAGCACCAGCGTCGTGCCGCGGGTCTGAGGTAGGTGAGCGTCTCCTCCACCTCGCCGCGCAGACCGAGCGGTTCTTTGTCGATGATGAAGATGTCCGGCTCGAACGTTTCCGCCGTATGGCGGATGATCGACTGGCGCATCTTCATGGTTTCCTGCAGGTCGATATGCCGGTCCATCGACGTGTATTCGCCATTGCGCAGCTTGATGACGCTCGGGATCTTCACGAAGTCGACGCGGGCGCGGTAATCGAAGGCGCCGGCAATCGTCGCGCCGGAAATGATCAGCACGTTGAGGCCGCGGTAGTTTTCCACCAGCGAATGGGCGATCGTGCGACAGCGGCGCAGATGGCCGAGGCCGAACGTATCATGGCTGTACATCAGGATGCGGGCGTTCCCAAGGTGTCGCGACATGCCCTGTTTCTCCAAAAGTTCAAACGCCTTTTCCGGCTGGCCCATCCGCATGTCCTGCGGGAGGGAGCCACGGCGGTCCTTCCGACCGGCCGACCTCACTTATAGGGGTCGGCTGCATCTCTAAGACCGTCGCCGAGGAAATTGAAGGCGAGGATGACGAAAATAACGGGTACGACCGGCAGGAGCAGCCACGGATAGAGCGCGATGATGCTGACACCTCTCGCTTCCGTCAGCAGCACGCCCCAGCTCGTGATCGGCGGGCGAAGGCCGAGCCCGAGGAAGCTCAGGGTCGTTTCACCGAGGATCATGCCGGGGATCGTCAGCGTGGCGCTGGCGATCAGGTGTGACATGAAGCCCGGAATGAGGTGCCGGCTGATGATGCGGGTACTGCCTGCCCCCATCAGCTGCGCGGCCAGAACGTAATCCTCTTCACGAAGGGACAAAAGTTTGGAACGCACGCGCGCGCCAGGTTCGTCCAGTCGAGAAGGCCGAGAATGAAGATGATCCCGAGATAGATGAGAAGCGGGCTCCAGTCCGCCGGCATGACGGCCGCCAGTGCCAGCCAGAGCGGAATATGCGGGATCGAATGCAGCACCTCGATGACGCGCTGCACGACGAGATCGAACCAGCCGCCCCAATAGCCTGCAATACCGCCGATCACGATCCCGAGGACGAAACTCGTCATCACCCCGAGAAGGCCGATCGTCATCGAGATGCGCGCGCCATAGATGATGCGCGAAAGCACGTCGCGGCCGAGCCTGTCGGTGCCGAGCAGATACATATGGCCGCCCTCGGCCGGGCAGACGAAATGCGTATGGCCGTCGACCATGCCCCAGAACTTGTAGCGCTCGCCACGGCAGAAGAAGCGCAGCTTCTGCACGTCGTTCGTATCGTCGGTATAGACGCGCCGCAGCGTCGTCATGTCGAGTTCCATCTTCTGGCCATAGACGAACGGCCCGACGAACTTGCCCTGGTCGAACAGGTGGATCTGCTGCGGCGGCGAATAGATGGAATCGACGTTGCGCGTATGCACCTTGTAGGGTGCCAGGAACTCGACGGAGAGAATGGCGATATAGGCCAGAACGATCAGGATGCCGGAGATCAGCGCCAGCTTGTGGCGCTTGAAGCGGATCCACATCAGCTTCAGCTGCGAGGCTTCGTTGATCGCCGAAGAGCCGCCGATGCCGGCTTCCGCCGCATAGGGGTCGAAGACACCCTGATGGACGAAATGCGGCAATGCGTTCGGATCGCGTGTCGTGGCGGCGGTCATTTCGTTCTCCCGCCGCGCAGCCTGATGCGCGGATCGAACATGGCAAGCGCGATATCGGAAATCAACACGCCGATCACGGTCAGGAAGCTCAGGAACATCAGGAACGAACCGGCAAGATACATGTCCTGGCTCTGCAGCGCGCGGATCAGCATCGGCCCGGTGGTTTCGAGCGAAAGCACCACGGCGGTGATCTCGGCACCAGAAATCACGGCCGGCAGGATCGAGCCGATATCGGAAATGAAGAAGTTGAGCGACATGCGAAGCGGATACTTGACCAGCACCTTGAACGGATGAAGGCCCTTGGCGCGCGCGGTCATCACATATTGCTTGTGCAGCTCGTCGAGCAGGTTGGCGCGCAGGCGCCGCACCATGGCCGCCGTGCCCGCCGTGCCGATGATGATGACCGGGATCCAGATATGTTCAAGGATCGATTTCGTCTTCGCCCAGCTCATCGGCTGCGACAGGAATTCCGGGTCCATGATATGGCCGATGGAAATCCCGAACCAGATATTGGCGAAATACATCAGGATCAGCGCCAGCACGAAATTCGGCACTGCGACGCCGAGAAGCCCGACGAGGGTCAGCCCGTAATCGCCCCAGCTATACTGGTGCGTGGCCGAATAGACGCCGATCGGGAAGGCGATGAGCCATGTGACGATGATGGTGATGACGGAAACGGCGATGGTGAGCCAGATACGGTCGCCGACGACCGCCGAGACCGGCAGGCGGTATTCGAAGGAATAGCCGAAATCGCCATGCAGCATGCCGAAGACCCAGTGCAGGTAACGGATCGGCTCCGGCTGGTCGAAGCCGTAGCGGGCGCGCAATTCGGCAATCTCGGCCATGTCGGCCTTTTCGCCGATGGCGCGCAGCTGCTCCACATAGCTTTCGAAATAGTCGCCGGGCGGCAGGTTGATGATGGTGAAGACCAGCATCGAGATGAGAATGAGGGTCGGGATCATCATCATGATCCGCCACAGGATGTAGCGCAGCATCTCAGGCGCCCCCTTCGTACCAGAACGTATCCGGCATGTAGACGCCGAGATAGGATGTCGGGTCGAAACCGTAAAGCGCCTTGTCCGGCACGTTCTTCAGGCGACGCGCCCGGACCACCGGCTGTAGCGCCGAATTGACGATGCCGATGGTGAACACCTGATCGGTGAACAGCGACAGCATCTTGTGCCAGATCTCCGTGCGCTCAATTTCGTCGGCTGCGTCGCGCCATTCATGCATCATCTTCAGAAGTTCGATCGCTTCCGGCAGGTCCGGCGGATGGCCATCGGTGCCGACAGACAAGGAATGCAGGCCCCAGACCGGCCATTGCAGCTGGTCGTCGCTGGTTGGCGCCAGTTCCTTCGGCGACATGTCGGCGGTCGGCACGCCATTGTCGAGCCCGCTCCACACGGCCATCACCGTATCGCCGCCCTTCAGCCGGCGGCGCATCAGTTCCTTGTCCGTCACATGGGTGAAGATCTTCACGCCGATATCGCGCAGATGGTCCGTCACCAGCTCCAGCACGTCGGACTGGAAACTGTTGTCGCCGGCGCTCTCCACCACGATGGTGAGCGGCCGCCCATCCGGCAGGGTGCGGAAACCGGTCTCGTCGTCCATCGGCAGTCCGGCGGCATCGAGAAGCGCATTGGCAGCCCCGACATCGCGGATCGCCCAGGCATCGCGATATTCCGGCTTGAACAGCGGGCTGTCCGGCAGAACCGTATTGGCGCTTTCCTTGGCAAGCCCGTAGAACACCGCCTTGTTGATCTCGCTACGGTCGATCGCCAGCGACAGCGCCCGGCGGAAGCGCACATCCTGCACCACCTTGCGCCAGCCCTCGTCCTTGCAGTTGAGGTTGGGAATGAGCGCGATCCGCGAGCCCTGGATCTGCTTCCACAGATCGACATTGATCGCGTAGCGCTTCTCGGCGCTTTTCAGGAACGTATAGTCGGCAAAGTCGAGATTGGTGACTTGCAGGTCTGCCTCGCCGGTGCCGGTCTTGGCGGGAATGAGGTCGCCGGAGCTGATGCCGAGGATCACCCGGTCGACATAGGGAAGCTGCTGCCCCTTCTCGTCGACCCGGTGGTAATAGGGATTGCGCTCGAAGACGAACTGTTCGGCCGGCGGCGCGGTGCGGTTGCGCCAGGCATCGAGCGTCGGCAGGTTCGGGTTTTCCGGCCGCACCGTGCGCGACATGAACTGGTGCAGTGCTGCCCAGTCCTGCACCCTGTATTTCTTGATGAATTGCGCAAGCATCTCCTCCGTCTGGTAACGGGCGTGGAACTGCTTGAGATATTTGGCCGGAAACCAGATGCGTGTCGGCGAAGGCGAGGCGAGATCGGCCAGGAAATCCGGGTTCGGGTCATCCCAGCTGTAGCGCACGGTCAATTCGTCGAGCACTTCGAATTTCGGCGGCTTGCCGTTGATGAGAAGCGTCGCCGGCGGGCCGCCGCGCGCCAGCTTCTTATCATGGAGCGTCCTGCCAGACATAGCGGAAGTCTTCGGATGTAAACGGCTCGCCGTCCGACCACTTGTGTCCTTCACGGATGCGGAACGTGAAGATCCGCTCGTTCTCCACCTCGAAGCTTTCGAGAATATCGGCTTCCAGCTTGAAATGTTCGTTATAGGAAACCAGCCGGTTGTAGCAAAAGATCGGGATATAGCGGATATCGCGCTGGCCGCCGATCATCATCCGCAGATCGCCGCCGAACGTGCCCGCCTCGCGGCCCATGCGGGAAAGATTGAGAACGCGCGGTGTCTTCGGCAACCGCTCGGCAACGGGCGGCAAGGTCTGTTCGCCGCCGATTTTGCCACATAAGGCGATTCCGAAAAGGTCATCGGCGAAGCGGGCGCGCCGATGGCAAGCCGCGGCGCGGCAGCGGTGGCGGCAAGCAGCGCCAGCGTATGGCGACGGGTCAGCATTGCTCTATTCGTTGTCCGGTTCTCGCTCATCGGACGAGCTCCCGTGCATCGACATTATGCCGGGCCAGCACCAGATGCCCGCCTCCGAGATCCACATGGGTCAGATCTGCTGCATTGCCTTCATCGAGGAACTGCTTGCCCCAGACCTTCTTGACCTTGGCGCTGGATTCCCCGGCGGCGGCAAAATCGAGCTTGTGGTCGAGGCTCGGCAGCGGCACGGCGGCCAGCAGCCGCTTCGTATAGGGATGAACCGGCGAGCGCATGATCGTCTCGCACGGACCCATCTCGACGATCCGCCCGGCATACATCACCGCCACCCGGTCGGCCATGTAGTTGATGACCGCAAGATTGTGCGAGATGAACAGATAGGTCAGCCCCAGCTCATCCTTCAGGTCTTTCATCAGGTTGAGGATCTGCGCCTGGATCGAGACATCGAGCGCCGAGACCGGCTCGTCGCAGATCAGCAGATCCGGCCCGAGCGCCAGCGAGCGGGCAATGCCGATACGCTGCCTCTGGCCGCCGGAAAAGCTGTGCGGATAGCGCATCAGCGAATGATCGGGCATGCCGACGGCATTCAGGAGCTTGCGCACGATCATCTGCCGCTTCTTCATGTCGCCGCGGCCATGGATGTCGAGCGGTTCGCGCACGATATTGCTCACCGTCATGCGCGGCGAAAGAGACGAGACGGGGTCCTGAAACACCATCTGGATCTTGGTGCGCAGCGCCTGCAGCTCTTCGCCTTCGGCCTGCAGCACATCCACCGGGCCGCTACCGCCCTCATAGACGACGGCGCCTGAATCCGCCGTCAGCCCGCGCATCAGGATCTTCGACAGCGTAGTCTTGCCGCAGCCGCTTTCGCCGACGAGCCCGAGCGTCTCGCCACGGCGGATGTCGAAGGAGACGTCATTGACCGCGATCGTGCGGGAAACCGGCTTCAGCCCGAAACCCGCTTCGCGCTTGGCGGCGAAGGATTTCGTCACATGGTTGATCGAAAGAAGGATCTCCGATCGCCTGACCGGCTGCGCTACGGCAGCTGCGGCCTTCGCCCGCCCCGCAATCAGCCCGGCCGTATCGACGCTGATTTCGCGGAGCGGCTTCAGCCGCTCGCTGCGCGGCCGGTCGAAATCCGGCACGGCGGCCATCAGGCCCTTCGTATAGGCGTGCTGCGGATTGCGGAAAATGTCCTCGGCGGTTCCCGCCTCCATCACTTCGCCGCGATAAATCACCACCACTTCATCGGCCATGCTGGCAACCACGCCGAGATCGTGGGTAATCAGAAGCATCGCCATGTTGAGCTGCGACTGCAATTCCTGCAATAGCTTGAGGATCTGCGCCTGGATCGTGACGTCGAGCGCCGTCGTCGGCTCATCGGCGATCAGCAGCGCCGGCCGGCAGATCAGCGCCATGGCGATCATCGCACGCTGCCGCATGCCGCCGGAAAGCTCGAACGGATACATGTCGAACACCCGGGCCGGATTTTCGAACCCGACGAGTTTCAGCATTTCCTCGCTCGCCTCGCGCCGCTCCTTCGGGCTCTTCAGCGTGTGGATCTTGAGGTTTTCCTCGATCTGGTTGCCGATCGTGTGGAGCGGCGAAAACGAGGTCATCGGCTCCTGGAAGATCATGCCCATCCGCTTGCCGCGAATGCCGCGGATCAACCGTCCGTCGCGCGGCAGCGAGATGAGATCGACCGGCTGCGCATCGGACCCGGTGCCGAGCGCCGGATCGTCGAAAATCGCCTTGCCGGAAATCCGGGCGGTTTCGGCCTCGATACCCATGATCGCCCGGCCGAGTGCGGACTTGCCGGAACCGGATTCACCCACCAGCGCCGTCACCTTGCCGGGGCGCAGCCGCATGCTGAAATCTTTCACGGCGTGAATTGCGCCGCCCAACACAGGGAAGGAGACATTCAGTCCTTCGATGTGGAGCAACTCGTCACGCTCGTTCATTCTCACTCTTTCCAGCACGCCCGGGCAGCACTTCCGGATTAATTTATCGGCCAGACAAGGCCTTAGTGGCCGCACCGTAGCCCACGCCTTATTGCCTGTCTATGACGAACACGTGTAGCAATTGGAGGCAAACAGCCGCGTGCAGACATGGTTCCGCTTGCCAGGTGTTAAATAACACTGACCTGCGGTTGTCTTGCACGAAACTGCCCCGGAACAGGCCCGCGGCGGCACTTGTTTGGCCCGCTCTTTGGTGCCCGACGGCCGCTTGCGACAGGTGCCGGTCATCATCCATGCGAAGGCCAAGATCATGTGCGATACATCAAGCCGCAAACGCCATAAGGACCGCCTGAAGGATGCTCTCGTCCTCATCCGGGAAGGGCACTTTGTCGAAGCGCGCGAGGCGCTCGATCGCCTCAGGGCGGATGACGAAGCGATGGCCGGACGCACGCTGGGCGAACCGACCGTACTCGGCCTGCCGCGCAAGCTGCATTCCGCCTATCTGAAGCTCGCCAGCTCCGGCGACCGCATCGCCCGCCTCGGCCTGCAGCATGCGCTGGTGCCGGATCCGGCCGTCCTTGCCGACATGACAAAGGCATCGCCCGATCTGCGCCGCCGCATGAACGAAAAGGGCCGGGAAACAGTACCGCGCGTCATCCACCAGATCTGGATCGGCGCGATGGATGTGCCGCCCGGCTCAGCCCGCTGGCAGGCCCATGCGGATGCGACCGGCTTTGCCTACAGGCTCTGGCGCGAGGCTGATCTTGAGGCGCTGGGCGTGACCGATCACCCGGCCTATCGCCGGATGATCGCTGACGGCGATTATCCCGGTGCCGTCGATGTGGCGCGCTATGTCATCCTCGCCCGCGAAGGCGGCATCTATGTGGATTGCGACTGGTATCCGGCCCGTGACGATCTCGGCTTTGCCGATCTTCTGCCGCTTGTCGGGCTGACCGCGCTCGACGAGGCAACGCCGCGCGAGACGGGCAGGGGAAGCCTGATGCTCACCAATTCGCTGATCGCAGCCCCGGCCGGCCACCCGGCTTTCGACATGCTGCTCGATCTTCTGCCAAGAGCCGTCGAGGCCATGCCCGATGCGCCGGCATGGTGGTCGACAGGACCGCTCGTCATGACGCTTGTCTTCCGCAATACCAGCGTCTTCGTGCCGCCGGCAGGCCTGATCGCCGCCGATCTTCCGCGCCGCGCACCATTCGAGGCTGTCGAGGCCGCCTGCCTTGCCGCCAGGCATGAAGGCGACGGCCTCCTCGTCAACTGGAAGTCCTGGTAGTCTTCCCGCTCGTGCTTCCGGCCCTCCTTGCCGTTCACTGCGGTCAGTGGCGAACTGAGCGGATCAGCTGATCGGCGCCCACCCATTCTGCGCCCGGATGTGCCGATGTCAGCGCAAACAACCGGTCGAGGAAGTGCCATGCGGCGGCATCATGCACCAGATGATGGGTGAGGATGCCGATCGTCGCCTCATCCCTGCCGCGTGCCGCGCTAATGCGTTGTGCCGTCTCGGAAAACAGCGTGCCTGCCGGCCGCCCGCCGCGCGTGCCGTGCCAGTCGATGATATCGACATGGGTGTTGAGCATGGCAATCGGCGCCGTCTTTTCCTGCCCGAAAGTGGAAAGGGCGGTAAAGCCCAGAACCGGCAGTTCCTTGATCACCGACGTGGCGATCCGGTTCCACGGCGGCACCAGCATCGGCACGAACCGCGTCGGATGAAGGCCGCGCAGCTTGGCAAAGCCCTGACGCAACTCCCCGACGACGACATGCGACGAGCGATGCGCGCCCAGCTCCTGTTTCTTTTCCAGAAGACCGGCATGGTTCTCATGCGACCAGCCATGCACCGCAATGCTGATGCCGGGACAGCTTTCGACAAGGCCGTCGAGAAAGCCGGCAAGTTCCGCGCCCGTATCGCGCGGAATGACCGCAAGCGTGATCGGTGCCGCATATCGGCCGGCAAGTTCGGTAAGCTCAGTCAGTGCCGGCGTCGGCTCGATGGCGTCGTCGTCGCGCAGCCAGAAACGCACGCGCCGTCCGGCATCGGCCTCGCTGTCCAGAACGGCAGTGAAATGGTCTTCCGTCATGCTCGTTCCCCGATTGCAGATTTGAGAATGGTGTCGAGTTGCGCGGCGGCGGCCGCAATGGACCGCCGCTCGCCGATCATCTGCCGCGCGCTCTGCGACAGGGCCTTGCGTCTCGCCACGTCGCCCAGGAGTGCTGCGATCGCCTCGGCATAGGCTTTCGCATCGCCAGGCGCGGTCAATAGGCCGGTCTCGCCGTCGGAAATAGCTTCGGGCACGCCTGCCACCGCCTCGGCCACCACCGGCAGGCCGGCGGCCTGTGCTTCGAGATAGGCAAGCCCATAGGCCTCGCCATGGCCGGGCCAGACATAGAGAGAGGCTGTCGACAGAAGGAGAGCAATCTCGTCGGCCGTCTTCTGGCCGAGAAAATCGATCCGCTCAGCAATCCCAGCCTCGGCAAAGGCAGCCTCCACCGCCGCCCGCTCCGGCCCGTCACCGATGACCGACAGTCGCCATGAGCGGTCACGGATCAGCCCGAGAGCCGTGGCAAGCGCCCGGTAGCTGGAGAGCTTGTCGCCCGGCCGCATCATCGCGACCGTCACCAGCCGCCCGGCTTCCGCTGCGGGTGAAAGTGCAAGATAGGGTGCCGCATCGATGAATGGGAAAAGCCGGGCGAGCCGCACCTCCGGCGCCGCCTGCCGCAGCCCGTCATGATCGCGGCCGGTAATGCAGATATTCGCCGCTGCAAGCCGTGCGCCATCGAGCACGCAAGCCTGCGCGCGCGCCCATTCGCCGATATTCCGGCGATGCGAATAGGATGTCTCGATGGTGAAATAGGCAAGGCCGAAGCGCCGGCAGAGAACCGGCCCGATCAGGTCCGGCGCCTTGTAATACGGGTGATAGCAGATGAAGGCGTCGGGCGGCCCGGAGGTCTGCCAGAGGTCGGAGGCCTGCCATAGCCCGGCGATCCGCTCAATCTCCGCGTCCGCCATCGCCTGCCGTCCTTTGCCATCGTCCTCGGCGGAAGACAGGAAGGCGCGAAATTCCGAGACGAGCGATACCCTGTGCCCCGCAAGCTCCAGCGCCGCCATGAGCTGTCGGGCCATCAGCCGGTCGCCGGAGGGCACGGGATGGTCGGGAGACTTCAGCGGCGCATAGAAAGCGATGTTCATCGATCGGTGATGCCGCAACAGGCCGCCTCAATGCAACATGCCGCACGCTCATTCGTGGAAATTTGCATCGGCAATCACCAAACGTTGAGTGGCATACCGCCCGCGCTCGCGCAAAGAACGGGCCGGCGTCGCCTTACAGTGATCGGTCCGCGTCACACCGCGACTTGACACTGTGAGGCAATCGGCCCACCTGAGGGAGCCCGTTTGCGATCAAGGCATGGCATTTGCCGGCCGATATCGTCGTGATCGGCGCCTGTGATATGACCCGATGATGTGAAGAAGACCGGAGCGATTTCCCTTGAACGAACATGAGGTACCGGCGGCAGAGCTTCTGTCGGCCATTGAGGCGCGGCGCTCCAAAATCGGGATTATCGGCCTCGGCTATGTCGGCCTGCCGCTTGCCATGACGGTATCGCGCGCCGGTTTTACCGTCATCGGCTTCGATATCGATCCGGACAAGATGGTCGCCATAGCAGCGGGCCGCAGCTATATCGAGGCGGTGCCGGAAGCTGTGCTGAAAACCGAAACCGGCGAGGGCCGCTTCTCCGCCACCAGCGATTTTTCGCGCCTTGGCGAATGCGATATCATCGCCATCTGCGTGCCGACGCCGCTGACGCGCCATCGCGAGCCGGACCTGAGCTATGTCGCCAATACCTGCCGCGAGATCGCCAAAACCCTGCGCCCCGGCCAGCTGATCGTGCTGGAATCCACCACCTGGCCCGGCACGACCGAAGAGGTCATGAAGCCGATCCTCGAAAAAGGCGGGCTCGTTGCCGGCCGCGATTTCTTCCTCGGCTATTCGCCGGAGCGTGAGGACCCCGGCAATCGCGACTTCGAAACCTCGACCATTCCGAAAGTCGTTGCCGGTGACGGCGAGGCGGCGTCCGCCATGGTCGCCGCCTTTTACGGCGCGGTGGTGAAGACCGTGGTTCCGGTTTCCGGCACCCGCACGGCCGAAGCCGTGAAGCTGACGGAAAACGTCTTCCGGGCGGTCAACATCGCGCTCGTCAACGAATTGAAGCTCGTCTACGAGCGCATGGGCATCGATATCTGGGAAGTGATCGACGCGGCCAAGACAAAGCCCTTCGGCTACATGCCCTTCTATCCCGGCCCTGGTCTCGGCGGCCACTGCATCCCGATCGACCCTTTCTACCTGACCTGGAAATCCCGCGAATACGACCTGCGACGCGCTTCATCGAACTGGCCGGCGAGATCAACACGGCCATGCCGCGCCATGTGGTGGACCGGCTGGCCGAAGCGCTCGACCGGCCGCTCGGCAAGGCGCTCAGCCGTTCGAGGATCCTGCTTCTCGGCCTCGCCTACAAGAAGAACGTCCCCGACATCCGTGAAAGCCCGTCGCTCAAGCTGATGGAACTGCTGATCGAGCGCGGCGCCGATGTCGCCTATCACGATCCTTTCCTCGCCGAGATCCCGCGCACCCGCGAATACGGCCACCTGAAGGGCCGCCGCTCGGTCGCCATCGATCCGCAGGCGCTTGAAGGCTTTGATGCCGCAATCATCGCCACCGATCACGATGCCGTCGATTACGCGGCGATCGCCAGCCTCCTGCCGCTGGTGATCGATACACGCAATGTCTTCGCGCGCGCCGCATTGCCGCCGAAAACGTGGTGAAGGCCTGAATTTCAAAAGAAGAGACGAAGAGAGACGACCATGAGCAGACTGGACAGCTTCATCAGCCGAATGAGCGCGCAGCGGGATATTCTCAACCACATCAACGACGTCCTCGGCCTGCCGGCTGGCGAGGTCTACGAGGTTGGTCTCGGCAACGGCCGCACCTACAGCCACCTGCGCCAGCTCTTCGGCGATCGCCGCATCCTTGCCTTCGATCGCCACATGGGCGCGCACAAGACCGAAGCGCCGACCGATGAGGATATCGTGCTGGGCGAGATCAAGGAGACCGGCCCGGCCTATATCGGCACCAATGCCGCTCTCGTGCATGCCGATATCGGCACCGGCTATCCGGAAAAGGATGCGATCACGCTCACCTGGCTGCCGCAGCTCGTTGCCGGCATGCTGGCACCCGGCTGTTATGCCGTAAGCGGCCTGCCGCTCATCCATCCGGAGCTGAAGGAACTGCAGCGCCTACCCACCGTCGAGGAAGGCCGCTACTTCTTCTACAAGAAAGTGTGATTGCGAAAGCCGCTTTTCCGCCACGATCCGCATGGAAAAACAGCCGGCATAACAGAGCGTTATGCCGGCTGTTTCGTTTGAATTGTAACCGAATTGTTAAAGCTATGGCTGACAACGATAGGTGAGATCGGGAGGTTCGCGCGAGGAGGATATCAGCGACATGTGTTCAGCGCTCAAGCCGGCGCCGGAAGAGGCGGACGAGCTTGTAGCGACACATCAGCGGTAGGCGTGGAAACGCAACGACGATGAGATGAAATCAGGCGTGCTGGTTTTCGCGGGACTTGTTGTCGAAGCGGGAGCCGCGCAGGTTTTCCGCCAAGGTCCGGCTGATCTCCATGCTGATGCGCGGATTGTCGGCGATGACCTTGAAGAACGCGTCCTTGTCGATACGCAGAACCTCGACATCCGTGCTGGCACGCGCCGTCACGGCCTGAAGCGAATTCGACAGGAGGCACATCTCGCCGATGATCGAATTGCAGCCCGCATCGCCGATCTTGACCTCGCCCGTCGAGGACTGGGTCAGAAGATCCACGCTGCCGCGCAGGATCACATAGGCAGCATCGCTGCTGTCGCCCTGGGTGAACAGAACCTGCCCCGGTTCATAGCATACGCGATCCGACGTGAAGGCGAGCAGCTTTAGCTTGCACGGATCCACCCTGCAAAAGTATGGGACCTTGCGTAACAACTGAACTTCATCGTTGAGCAGCATAGAATGCACCGTTCGTTCGTTCATGTTCGTGCGTTCATGTGATGGCTAGTCATGTCTATATCACGCCACCAATGATCTGAATATACCACTATTCGTGTCAAGTGTCTCGAATGTGCCATCTTCGACCACCTGGCCACGGTCAAATACGATAACCCGATGAAACAAACGTGACAGGGATGTATTAGACAAAACCCATATCACGGATGGATTATTATCCTGTTCCTGCAGGAAATTCAGAACGTTCTTTACGATCTCCTCCTGCACCCGTCGATCGAGGCCCGGAAGCGGCTTGTTGAAGATGTAATAGTTCGAACGGCGGATCAGCGCGCGGGCAAGGCTCAGCTTGTGGCGCTGCACAAGCGTCAGTCTGCGGCCGCTGGCGCCGACGTCATAGTCCAGTCCAAGACCCATGACGGGGCCGTAAAGATCCATTTCCCTCAACAGCTTGGCGGCAACCTGCCGGATCTTGGCAGGCGCCTCCGCATTGCGGTGGGAGAGCTTGCCGAACAGGATGTTCTCGCGAAGCGTCGCAGCCCCCATGTAGCGATGCGGGTCGTAGCGTTCAACCCGCTCGCGCAGGTTCGCGGGAAGGTTGGTGTAGAATATGTCTCTCGCCGCAACGATTTGTCGCATGATATCGGCGGTCAGAACGCCGAAACGGTAGCGCGGCTCGATGTAAAAGAGGCTGAGCTTGACGATCTCGCGCTGTTCCTCGTCGGTCGGCGCCGGGTTGGCGGGGTTCTGCCGGCGCTTCATGAAATGCTGGTAGAACTCGATATCGTCCGCCGTCAGGTGTTCCAGCTGCTGGAAGAGCGGATGTTCCGGCGGCAGGCCGGCGAAGATTTCCACAACGTTATCGGCAATCGTCAGGCCCATCTCGAAGAGGAGATCGAAGAGCTTGGCCGTCTTCAAGACCTCAAAGACATATTCGCCCTCGGCCAGATCGTCGTCCGAGGCCGTCGATGGCCGGATCGCGCCAAACAGCAGGTTCTCGCGAACGGTTGCTTCCTTGTTATAGGCGCTGAAATCGAAATGCGCGACGAGATTGCCGAGGCCTGCACGATTGAGCTCGTTCCTCAGTGCAAAGCGCATCTCGACGATCCGCTCCGTCAGCGTCGGATTGTCGGCCGGCTCGACGAAGGAATGCAGCGCAAGCTCCATCACGTCGGAGGTCAGCTGGACGGATTCCAGCGCCCGCAGAACCGATTGTTTCAAGTCGTCATCGGCGCCGTGGAAGACCGAGGTGGAGTGCCGGTCGATCCAGTCGGCATTGGGGAAATGCATGTGGTTGCCGGCAAGGTCGGCCTCGGCCTTCGCCCAGCGCCGCTGCTGCTCCGGCGTTTCCTCATCCGCCGTCTCGCTGCGCGGCGCATGCTTCAGCCCGTAGAGAAGATTGTCCTTCAGCGTGCCATGGAAGAAATAGCTGTCGGACGAGGCATAGGTGATTTCGCGGCCCGTCACGGCTTCCGGCAGTTCCAGAAGATCGACATCGCCCATGGTTACGCGGCCGGCTGTCGGCCAGACCACGCGGCCGAAGGCCTGTGCCATGGCCTCGGCGCCGGTGCCGACATTGTCGATCATCGCCAGCGTCTCGCCGCGCTCCACCTTGAGCGTGACGTTTCGGTCAGATGCGCGCCGCTGCCATCGGCGATCATCACGTTGAGCGCGGCAAGCGGCGTCGGGATATGGTCGGGCACCGATGGCGTCAGTTCCTGCAGCTTCTGGTCGATCAGATGCTGCGGTTCGAACTGTTCCCTAACCTGTTCGTATTTGACCTGCACGTCCTGACGGGCCTGATCCCAGTCGATCAGTTCCTTGAGCGGGCCGGGCAGATCCTTGTAGGCGTTGATGACGGCCACAAGCTGCCCGACGTCGAGCGTACCGCGCAGCGCCAGATAGCCGCCGATCGAATAGAAGAGGAAGGGCGTCAGCTGCGAGAGGAAATTGTTGATGAACTTGACGATGAACTTCCAGCGATAGAGGTCGTAGCGGATCTTGAAGATCTGCCCGAGCCTCTCCGAAATGTCGGCGCGCTCGTAGTTCGACGTATCATAGGCATGGATCGTCTCCATGCCCTCGACGATTTCACCGACCTTGCCCGCCAGATGTCGGGCGGTGATCTGCCGCTGGCGGCCGAGTTCGATCAGCCGGCGGCGCATCTTCGGGATAACTCCCACCTGGATCGCCACCATCACGCCGGCAATCATGCCGAGCCAGGCATTCTGCAGGAAGATGAAGAACAGCGCCGCGGCAGCCTGGCCGCCGAGAAGCGCCGGCTGCACGAAGGCGTCACCGGTAAAGCCGCCGAACGGCTCCACCTCGTCCTTGACCATGCTGGAGACTTCCGCGGCCCGGATCTGCCGCATCGTCGTCGGCGGGAAGCGCAACAGCCGGTCGACCAGCTCGTAGCGAATGCGGCGAAGAAGCCGCTCGCCGAGACGGCCCTTGTAGACGTTGATGTAGAACTTGAAGAGGCCGTTGACGATGACGAGCAGCAGGAAGACGCCGGAAAGCGCCATCAGCATCGCCATGCGGTTGAGCTCGAAACCGTCGAACTGGAAATGCCAGCCCAGAAGCGGCACGGTATAGTCGAAATCGAGAAAGGCCTGCCGCGCATCGGGCGTGTCGAAACCGCCGCCCTGGATCGGGCCGTTGATGATCTGCTTCGGCAGGTCGAACGCAAGGAAGTACGGGATCATCGACGCCAGAACGACGGCAAGGACCCAGATCTGCTGCGGACGCGTATGGTTCCAGATATATCGGAGTAGGTGTTTTTCCATAGGCAGCAGATTTTCCGTCCGGCGCGATGTCCTTTCGGACCACGCGATCCGGCTGTTCAAGCGGACTATGATATAGGCTCTTGTGGACGCTCTGCAAACTAGCCCAAAGGTTGAACTCTGTGTGTAGTGACCGGTTTTCAACACCCCGCGCCAAGCGCATGGATTGTAAAGCATCTGGACCACCAGCGTTGGCGATCCCGCCGTCAGGTCGTCGCGCCTGCGTTGCAAGGGCAGGACGAGGCGGAGGGCCGCCGGCCATCAGCTGGCCCGGCGCTGATTCGAACGGCCGGCTGCCGATCCGCCACGCCGCCCTGGCCCGTTTCGTGCCAAATCGCCGTGCAAAGCCGTTATGTCCGGCGAAACGCGCCGAAGCGTACTCGATTGCGCCAATCCGGCCTTGACCCTTGCCGGCAAGGCTTATGGGGCGCCTTTCTCTTCGAGGGAGGTTCCGTTGAAAGCACTTGCCACATTCTCCGCCTTTGTCGGGCGGACATTCGCCATCTGGGTCATCGTCTTTGCCGTTCTGGGTTTCCTGTTCCCGGAAACGTTCAAGCATATCGCGCCCTATATCGTCACCCTGCTCGGCATCATCATGTTCGGCATGGGCCTGACGATTTCCGTCGATGATTTCCGCGAACTCGCCCGCCGTCCTTTCGAGGTGGCGATCGGCGTCGTCGCGCACTTCCTCATCATGCCGCTTCTGGCCGTGCTTCTGACCAAGATCATCCCGATGCCGCCGGAAGTCGCAGCCGGTGTCATCCTTGTCGGCTGTTGCCCCGGCGGCACGTCGAGCAATGTCATGACCTATCTCGCCAAGGGCGACGTGGCCCTGTCGGTTGCCTGTACTTCGGTGACGACGCTCGCCGCGCCGATCGTCACGCCCTTCCTCGTCTGGATGTTTGCCAGCCAGTATCTGCCGGTCAATGCCTGGGCGATGTTCATCAGCATCGTGCAGGTCATCATCGTGCCGCTGGCGCTTGGCTTCCTCGCCCAGAAGCTCCTGCCGCGCGCCGTCAAGATCGCGATCCCGGTTCTGCCGCTCATAAGCGTCGTCGGCATCGTCCTGATCGTCTCGGCCGTCGTTGGCGCCAGCAAGGGCGCGATTGCCCAGTCCGGCCTGCTGATCTTCGCCGTCGTCGTCCTGCATAACGGCCTCGGCTATCTGCTCGGCTTCTTCGCCGCCAAGGCATTCGGGCTCAACTTCTACAAGCAGAAGGCGCTCGCCATCGAGGTCGGCATGCAGAACAGCGGTCTGGGCGCCGCCCTCGCCACCGCTTACTTCTCGCCGATCGCTGCCGTGCCGAGCGCCATCTTCTCGGTTTGGCACAACATCTCCGGCGCGCTTCTGGCCAATGTCTTCGCCAGCCGCACCAAGGGCGACGAGATCCGCCCGGCACCGGTTCTGCACTGATCGGTGCTTCGTCTTTGTACGGTTTGGAAGAGGGTCGCGTGAGCGGCCCTTTTCTCGTTTATCTAATATAAATCCATTCGCGCGAAAAATATTGAAATGTAATTTATGGTTGTATTAATCTGGCCTCGGCAAACCCCGGGGGTGGATCGATGGGCATGTTCTGGAATAAATCCTGGGGCTGGTTGATGGCACGGCCGGGGGATGACGAGGCAAGGCCGAACTCCGAGACCTGCGCCGGCACCCAAGCCGATACCCAAGCCAACTCCCAACCCAGCAAAGCGCCGGGTGTGAGACACCGCTATTTTCGAAAGTGCAGAAGGCCGAGACCGACGCCATCAACGAGCGCAGGAAGGCCTGGTTTCGTGACGGGGAAAAGCTCAGCCCCGATGCGCCGCGTTTCGGCATAGGCCTCTCGGGCGGCGGCATACGCTCGGCCTCCTTCTGCCTCGGCGCCCTTCAGGCACTGGATGCTTTCGGCATGATCCGCCGCGCCGATTATCTCTCGACCGTGTCCGGTGGCGGCTATATCGGCACCGGCATGGTGGCAGCGATGACGCGCCACGCAGAGGCGGCAGAGGCAGCCGGTGTGAAGCCGTCCTACCGCTTTCCCTACACGCGTCCCGCCAAAGAGGTCGAAGGAGCCGAAGAAAGCGAAAGATCCGGTGACGCGGATAATGCCTATCTGACCATCATGGGTCAGTTCCGCGACAACGAGGCCGTGAGCCATATCCGCGACCACAGCAATTACCTCATCCCGCATGGCATATCCGATATCATCCTGTCGCTTTGCGTCGTGGCGCGTGGGATTGCGGTCAATCTCCTTCTCGTCCTGCTGGTCATCCTGCCGCTGGCCGCCATCACCATCCTCACCAACCCGACAGTCGGGCATCTTAGCACCAGCATCCTCGAAGACATCCTGGTCTGGGCCAACCGGCGCCCGCTCTGGTGGCCGGATTTCCTCAGTGGATTTCCCCTGTCGAAAATCGGCCTTGCCGCTCTGACGACCGTCCTGATCTTATGGGGAGCTATCCGGTCCTGCGGGCAGGGGTGGAGCGACACCGCTGTCGGCTGGGGCATCGCCATCACCCGCCTGATCGGCGCCCTGACACTGGCCGGCTTCGCGCTGGAACTGCAGGGTCCCATCCTCAAATGGCTCTACCATCTGCTTGAGCCGGGCAGCACAAGCCGCATCGCCATCCCCTCGATCTATGCCATGCTGGCGGCCTTCGTCGGCGCCACGGCGAGCTTTCGCACCCAGCTCATCGGCTGGGTCGAAAAGGGGGTGGCGGATGCGGGCTTCGGCACGCTCATCCGGTCGCTCCTCTCGCGGCTTCTGCTCGTGCTGGCGGGGCTGGTCCTGCCCTTCCTCATCTATGTCGCCTATCTCGGCATTTCCCTATGGGGCATTGCCTGTATCGGCGGCTTCGATCCGGCCTATCGCGAAGGTACTTTTCCTCTCGGCCCGGCCTTCATCAGCGATCCTCGGATGGTATGGGGGCTCTCCCTCCTTTTTCTCGTGCTCGTCGCCATTCATGCCAAGGCGCTGCTCTGGACGGAACAAGGCAAATCAACGCTCCGACTGTTGGGAAAGCGCCTTCTCGCCCTGCGTTACAGGCTCCCGCTCGGCATCGCTCTGGTGCTGATAGCACTGGCTTTTCTGGCCCTTGCCGCCTGTGCGACGCGTGGGACAGGCCGTTCGGTCTTCCCCTCCGGTCTGCCCTCCGGCTGGCGGGCTGCAAGTTACATCGTCCTGTGGAATTACATTGCTGCCAGCTGCACGATCGTGCTCACGGCCTTTCTCTTCTCGCCCAATGCCAATTCCCTGCACGGGCTTTATCGCGACCGCCTGTCGGTCGCCTTCAGGCTGGGCATCATCCGTAAGGGAGAAAGCATTGTCCGCCCGATGCGGCTGAGTGAGCTGACGCGCTTCGCACCCTATCTCATCGTCAATGCCACGCTGAATGCCCGCGTCGCGGCCGAGACGCAGCGCAAGAGCGCCTCCGCGAATGTTCAGGCGGCCGCAGTCGAGCCGGAAAACAGTAACTGCATGGAGCCTCGTGCCGATCCGGTAAGACGCGGCCGAAAGGCCGAGTTTTTCCACTTCTCCCGTGATTATATCGGCAGTGAAAGCACCGATTACGCGAAGACGGAAAACATGGAGGATAAGGACCACGACCTGACCCTTCCTGCAGCAACCGCCATGTCCGGCGCAGCTTTCTCCTCCAATATGGGCCGCGCCAATATCGATGCCCTGAGCCCGACGCTGGCACTCCTCAACGTGCGCCTCGGCTACTGGCTGGACAATCCGAAATATGACGGCATCGAGGTCGCCGATCTGCCGGCAAATCTCCCCTGGCATGATTTCTTTCGCGCCTATCTCGAGGCGGAAGCGTTTGGTCTCCTCAGAACGGACAGTTCGAAGATCTACATCACCGATGGCGGCCATGTGGACAATCTCGGCCTCTACCAGCTTCTGAAGCGTCAATGCCCCGTCATCGTCATCATCGATGCGGAGGCCGATCCGGCGATGCATTTCGGCGCGCTGGTGGATGTCGAGCGTTTGCCCGCATCGACCTCGGCTTTCGCATCCGCATCGATTTTTCCGCCATGCAGGCGGCCGCCGCAAGGCGCAAGGAGGGCAAGGGCACACATGCATCCGCCGCCGATCCGGTCCATGCCGATCACTTCGCCATCGGCGAGATCGACTATGGCCAAAACCATCCGAAAGGCACGCTCATCTATATCAAGGCTCTCGTGACCGGCGACGAGCCGGATTACGTGCTGGATTATGAGCGGCGCTATCCGTCCTTCCCGCATGAGACGACCGGCGATCAGTTCTTCTCCGAAGAGCAGATGGAAGCTTACCGCGCGCTTGGTTTCCATGCCGTCGAACGGGCGCTGACGACTACCGACGATCCAGATGGAGACGGGCACCTCCTCACGAAACAGGGCGACCCGGCCGATCACGAAAGGCAGATGCTCGCGCGCGAAAAAATCCGCAACACGAAACTTCGCCTTGGCATCGATTGCGACGGGCTTGGCGACTGACAGGGCACTTGCAACGGGCCGCCGGCATCAAACCCGCTATCGAACCCAGCATCTGGCCCCGAAATCTCGGCCCGGAACCTCGCCTGGGCATTTCAAGCGGGCATCTCAAACGGAAACCTCAAGCCGGCACCTCGCGCCGGCATCTCCGCCCGCTTGTCGCAGCGATTGCCCGTGGACCGACCATGCCCTGCAGGTCGCTGCGTCAGCCGGTCGACAGCCCGGTCGGAGAGGGGGCTGTGGGAAGTCTGTGCCCGCTCCGCATCCGGCATCTCGCGCCGGCATTTCCGCCTGCTTGTCGCATCGATTGCTCGTGGACCGTCCATGCCCTGCAGGTCGCTTCGTCAGCCGGTCCACAGCCCGGTCGGCGAGGGGGGATGTCGGAACGCGGCCCACGCTCCGCATCCGGCACAAACAAAAAAGCACCGGGTTTCCCCGGTGCTTCCTGTCATGGATCAGGGCTGTCGGTTAGATATCGCTGCCGGCATTGGCAAACAGTTCTGCCGCCTCATGCGCCGTCATCCGACGGATCTCCGCCTCGTCGCGGCGGCTCGCAAACAGCTCGCTTGCCATCAACTGCTCGGCGAGATCAGCAGGCAGGGACAGAACGACGCGCTGCCCGTCTCTGTCCGCGCGATGAATGCCGCCGAGATCGCTGCGCTTGGCGGTAATCATCCCGCCGGCCACCGTGTTCAGCGTATCCGGATCGATCAGGATGAAGGCGCCGGTCGTGCGGTTCTGCTCATAGGTGTCGAACACTGCCGCTTCGTCGAAGGAGAGCCGCACCTTGCCGATGGCATTCATCGCCAGCGCACCGGCATGCGGCTGCCACGCGCCGCTCTTCAGTTCTAGCTGCGACAAGGGCTCGACCGAAACGCGCTGGCGGCGCGAGCCGGTCTTCAGCCAGTAACGCTTGCCCGGTTCGATACCGCCCGGCTGCAGCGCCACGATCTGCGCGTCAAAGGCAGTGCCGGTCATCGGCTGGCCTTCGATGGAAACGATCAGGTCGCCGCGCGACACATCGACATTGCGGTCGAGAACCAGCGTGATCGCATCGCCTGAAACCGCCGCATTGCGCACCAGATCGAAGGTGACGATCTGCTTCACATTGGCAACCGTGCCGGCCGGCAGGATGACGACGCTGTCGCCCGGCTTGATCGAACCGCCGGCAACCGTGCCTGATAACCGCGAAAACTTCGCCCGGGCGCGAGACGCGCTGCACCGGCAGACGGAAACCGCCGGTCTGGCCGGAACGGGCGGTTGCCAGTTCCAGCGTCTCGATCAGCGTCGGGCCTTCATACCATGGCATGGCCGAGGCACCGGATGTCACGACATTCTCGCCCCTCAGCGCCGACATCGGGATGGCCGTGATCTGCCGCACACCAAGCGCCAGCGCGAATTCGCGGAACTCGTGGCTGATCTTCTCGAAGATCGCCTTGTCGTAATGGACGAGGTCGATCTTGTTGACCGCCAGCACGAACTGCTTGATGCCCATCAGCGCCGCGATCGTCGCATGCCGGCGGGTCTGTTCCAGAATGCCGGCGCGCGCATCGGCCAGAAGAATGGCAAGATCCGCCGTCGAGGCGCCGGTTGCCATATTGCGCGTATACTGCTCATGGCCGGGCGTATCGGCGACGATGAACGAGCGCCGGTCGGTGGCGAAATAGCGATAGGCGACATCGATCGTGATGCCCTGTTCGCGCTCCGCCTGCAGACCGTCCAGCAGAAGCGCGAAATCGGGCAGGCCGAGATCGTTCTGCTTGCCGCTGTCGCGGGCAAGCGTCGCCGCCTGATCTTCCTTGACCGCCTTCGTGTCCCAGAGCAGCCGGCCGATCAGCGTCGACTTGCCGTCATCCACCGAACCGCAGGTAATCAGCCGCAGCGGCCGCGTGTCGCGCGCGCCACGGGCAGCGGCCTCGGCGAAGGGGAGGATGGTGGCCGAACCGGTGGCCGGCGATGCCGTTGAACTTGCCGTTGCGCTCATCTTAGAAATATCCTTCGCGCTTCTTCTTTTCCATCGAGCCGGACTGGTCGCGGTCGATCGCGCGGCCCTGGCGTTCGGAAACGGTGGCGATTTCGAGTTCGGAAATCACCTCGTCGAGATTGGAGGCGGTCGAGCGGATCGCGCCCGTCAGCGGGAAGCAGCCAAGCGTGCGGAAGCGGATCGAGCCGTGCTTCACCTCTTCGCCGGGCTGCAGTTCGAGGCGCGGATCTTCAGCGAGGATCATCATTCCGTCGCGCTCCACATAAGGGCGCTCGGCGGCGTAATAGAGCGGCACGAGCGGAATGTCCTCGGCCTGGATGTAGCGCCAGATATCGACTTCCGTCCAGTTGGAGAGCGGGAAGGCGCGTACGCTCTCGCCCTTGCGGATCATGCCGTTATAGACATTCCACAATTCCGGCCGCTGGTTGCGCGGATCCCATTTATGGTCGGGCGTGCGGAAGGAATAGATGCGCTCCTTGGCGCGGCTCGCTTCCTCGTCGCGCCGTGCGCCGCCGAAGGCCGCATCATAGCCGCCGGCATCGAGCGCCTGCCGGAGTGCCTCGGTCTTCATCACGTCGGTATAGAAGGCCGAGCCGTGGGTGAACGGCGTGATGTTTTCCTCGGCGCGCGCGGGTTGGTGTAAACCACGAGGTCGAGATCGTATTTCTCCGCGATCTGGTCGCGGAATTCGATCATCTCCTTGAACTTCCACGTCGTATCGATGTGCAAAAGCGGGAAGGGCACACGGCCGGGGAAGAAGGCCTTGCGCGCCAGATGCAGCAGCACGGACGAATCCTTGCCGATCGAATAGAGCATGACCGGGTTTTCGAACTCGGCCGCGACCTCGCGGAAGATGTGGATCGCTTCGTTTTCGAGAGCCTTGAGGTGAGGATCGAGCGGCGGTCTGGAAACGGGCGGGTTCTTGATTTCCGTTTCCTGTACGGACAGGGGCATTGCGGTCTCCGGATAATCAGTCTGTTACAAACACAGGAGCTGGCAACCGGTCTGCCCGGCTGCATATGAGATGGCGGTTAGCGGGATGCGGAACTCGCATTCGGTGCGATTTCCGATGCATGGGCTTCCGGCACATGCAGGCCGCATTCGCGCGTCTGGTCGTTTTCCCACCACCATCGACCGGCGCGTTCGGGTTCGCCGGGCTTGATGCGCGGGTACAGGGCTCGCAGCCGATCGAGGGATAGCCCCTGCCATGCAGCGGATTGACCGGAATGGCCTCGGCCGCCACATGGGCATGAATGGTCTCGATATCCCAGTCGGCAAGCGGGTTGATCTTCAACAGATTGCGCTCGGCATCATATTCGGCAAACGGCGTCGTGGCGCGATTGCCGGACTGGCCACGGCGAAGCCCGGTGATCCACACGTCGGCGCCGACAGCGCTTGGCGAGCGGCACGAGCTTCCTGACATGACAGCAGGCGTGACGCCCTTCGACACTGTCATAAAAGCCGTTGAGGCCGTATTTCGCGGCATAGGCGTCGATATCGTTCTGATCCGGCTCGAAGCGGCGGATCGACAGGTCGTAGCGTTCTTCCGTCTCGGCGATCAGCGCCAGCGTCTCGGCAAACAGCCGGCCGGTCTGCAGCGTCGAGACTTCGATCGGCAGGCGATGCGTTCCGATTGCAGCGGTAATCACCTGATCCTCGATGCCGAGTGAAGTGGTGAAAACCCCATGGCCGAGACTGGCGGCAAGCGCCAGTCGCCCGGCGAGGTCGAGACCGGCGAGCTGCCGGTCAATCGCGACTGAGGTCTCGAGCGTCGCCACGGAAGTATCGTTGCGGGCGATGCGATCGCGCCCGGCAGCATCATGAAGCGTCATCGGTCTTCTTTCATAAGCACTTTCTGCATTATCCGGGCAGGCAGTGAGAAAGGACAGGAAAACGCGTTTCATCCGGCGGTATCGAAGAGCAAATATCTCTAGAAAGCTTCGGTCGCACAGAAAACCCGCCGCCTTAACCAAAAGTGAGCGAATTTATTCACGGGCCCACCCGCATTGGTTTGTAATTTCTGGCCATTTGAGCTATCCCGAACATATGTTTGCGATGCGGCAAGACCGCGGGCGGACATGCATCTGTCTGACACCCCCTTGAGCGTCTTCTGGCCCCTCTTCGGAATGCCATTTCAGCGCTCCAGCGGATGTCCGGAAATGCGATGATCGGGCGACGACGTGGGGTCAATTCCGGCCGCGCGGCGGCGCTCCTGTTGATGGTTGCGTTATGATATCCCAGAAGGCGAAATACGCGCTGAGGGCCCTGACGGCACTGGCGCAGGCTCAACCCGAGGAGCCGATGCTGATCTCGGAAATTGCTGTCCAGCAGAGCATCCCCAAGAAGTTCCTGGAGCAGATCCTGCTCGACCTGAAACGCTCCGGCATCGTCGTCAGCCGTCGCGGCAAGCAGGGCGGCTATCTTCTCCTGAAGCCGGCCGATGCGATCACCTTCGGCGAGGTGCTGCGGCTGGTCGACGGCCCGATCGCTCCTTTGCCCTGTCTCTCCCAGACGGCCTATCGCAAATGCGATGATTGCGACGGCGAGCATCTCTGCGAGATCCGCCACGTCTTCGCCCGCGTCGCCGATGCCACCCGCGACGTCCTGTTCAACACCACGATTGCCGATGCAGTCGAAGGGGCAGGGGAAGCGGCAGGCGAGGGCGGTGACGACAAGCGGGCGCCGGTGCGCGAACTGATGTCCGCATAGGGACGCTGGTGCTGGCTGGCTTGCCGGCAGCGCTATAAATCCAACCGAAATATACTGTCGCTCTTGGTTGAGCGGCCAGACTGCATGCTTATGCCGTGACAGGGCATGACCGTGAAATGCGCCCCTGCGTCACGCGTTTAACCCCCTCCATCGACCCCTTTCCCGCCAGATCCTCATTCCGCCAATCCGACTTTTCCCAAACCGCGCGTTCTGCCGTCCATCCCTCGCGCGATCCATTCTTTGTCGCCGTAAGCTGTCGAAGGGAAACAGTTTTGCCTTCTTTTCGCCGTAGATTGACTAAGACGACCTAGCCGATAGAGTTTTGACGAACACAGGAGAGAACCTCATGTCGCATTTCGTTAAACGCCTTGGAACCGGTCTGGCGGCTATGGCCCTTGGCCTGTCGCTGGTTGCCGGCTCCGTCGCGCCGGCCTTCGCCGCTACCCAGTTGCTCAACGTTTCCTACGATCCGACCCGTGAGCTTTATAAGGACTATAACGTCGCCTTCGCCAAATACTGGAAGGAAAAGACCGGCGAGGATATCACTGTCCGCCAGTCGCACGGCGGCTCCGGCGCGCAGGCCCGCTCGGTCATCGACGGCCTTGAAGCCGATGTCGTGACGCTGGCGCTTGAGGGCGATATCAACGCCATCGAAAAGACCGGCAAGATCAAGCCCGGCTGGATCGATCGCCTGCCCAACCATTCCTCGCCCTATACCTCGACGATCGTCTTCCTCGTTCGCAAGGGCAATCCGAAGAACATCCATAACTGGGGTGATCTGGTGAAGGGCGACGTCTCCATCGTCACGCCGAACCCGAAGACATCGGGTGGTGCGCGCTGGAACTATCTCGCCGCCTGGGCCTGGGCCAATCAGGAATTCAAGGGCGACCAGACGAAGATCAAGGCCTATATCGCCGATCTCTACAAGCGGGCTCCGGTTCTCGACAGCGGCGCGCGCGGCTCGACCATCACCTTTGCCCAGCGCCAGCAGGGCGACGTCCTGATCGCCTGGGAAAACGAGGCCTATCTGGCCACCGAGGAATTCGGCAAGGATGCCTTCGAGATCATCGTTCCGCCGATCTCCATCAAGGCCGAGCCGCCGGTTGCCGTGGTTGATGCCAATGTCGATGCCAAGGGCACCCGCAAGGTTGCCGAGGCCTATCTCGAATATCTCTATTCCAAGGAAGGCCAGACGATTGCCGCCAAGCATTTCTACCGCCCGTCAAAGCCGGAGCTTGTCGATAAGGCGCTTGTCGATAAACTGCCGAAGCTGACGCTCGTCACCATCGACGATCCGATCTTCGGCGGCTGGAAGAAGGTGCAGCCGGAACACTTTGGCGATGGCGGCATTTTCGATCAGATCTACAAGCCTGCCAAGTGATCGCTCAAAAATGATCGCCTGCGAAATAACTCGGAACACTCATGACTGATACCGCCGCTGCCGCACCGGTGCGGTGGCGACTGAAACAGCCGAGCATCATCCCAGGCTTTGGGTTGACGCTCGGCTTTTCGCTCGCCTACCTGTCGCTGATCATTCTCATTCCCATCGCCGGCCTGATCTGGCGCACGGCGGAGCTTGGCCCGGCGGGCTTCTGGGCCATCGCCACCGATGATCGCACCATCCGGGCGCTCATCGTCTCCTTCGGCACGGCCTTCGCCGCCGCAATCATCAACGTCATCTTCGGCCTGATCGTCGCCTGGGTTTTGACGCGCTACCGCTTTCCCTGTCGCCGTCTGGTCGATGCCATGGTCGATCTGCCTTTCGCGCTGCCGACGGCGGTCGCCGGTATCGCGCTTGCCTCGCTCTATGCGCCGCAGGGCTGGGTGGGGCAGTATCTCATGCCCTTCCGCGTCGCCTTCACGCCCTATGGCATTGTCGTGGCGCTCATCTTCATCGGCCTGCCCTTCGTGGTCCGCACCGTGCAGCCGGTCATGGAAGAGATCGACCGCGAAGTGGAGGAGGCCGCCGCCACGCTCGGCGCCAACCGTTTCCAGACGATCACCCGCGTCATCCTGCCGGGTCTGGCACCCGCCATCCTCACCGGCTTTGCGCTCGCCTTCGCCCGCGGCGTCGGCGAATATGGTTCTGTCATCTTCATTGCCGGCAATATCCCTTACGTCTCGGAAATCGCTCCGCTGCTGATCGTCATCCGGCTCGAGGAGTTCAATTATTCCGGCGCGACGGCGATTGCGACGATCATGCTGCTGATCTCTTTCGTCATGCTCTTCGTCATCAATCTCATCCAGGCCTGGAGCAGGAAGAGGTACGGCAATGGCTGACAAGAAACTCCGGTCTTTCCGCAGCCCTGCTGATGAAGGCTTCGCCGCCAAGAGCGTGCTGCTTCTTTTGACGCTCGCCTATCTGGCGCTCTTTCTCATCCTCCCGCTCGTCTCGGTCTTCGTCGAAGCCTTCCGCAAGGGCTGGACGGAATATTACGAGGCGCTGGTCGAGCCGGATGCGGCGGCCGCCATCAGGCTGACGCTGACGATCGCCGCCATCGCCGTGCCGCTCAATCTCGTCTTTGGCCTTGCCGCCTCCTGGGCCATCGCGAAATTCGAGTTCAAGGGCAAGTCCTTCCTCATTACCCTGATTGACCTGCCATTCTCGATCTCGCCGGTCATTTCGGGCCTTGTCTATGTGCTTCTCTTCGGCACGCAGAGCGTTCTCGGGCCATGGCTGAAAAGCTATGGCATCGAGATCCTGTTTGCCGTGCCGGGCATTGTTCTCGCCACCGTCTTCGTCACCTTTCCCTTCGTCGCGCGGGAACTCATCCCGCTGATGGAAGATCAGGGTACGGGTGACGAGGAGGCGGCGCTCTCGCTTGGTGCCTCCGGCTGGCAGACCTTCTGGCATGTCACCCTGCCGAATATCCGCTGGGGCCTGCTCTATGGCGTGCTGCTCTGTAATGCGCGCGCCATGGGCGAGTTCGGCGCCGTCTCGGTTGTCTCGGGCCATATCCGCGGCCTCACCAACACGATGCCGCTGCATATCGAGATCCTCTACAATGAGTATAACATGGCAGCAGCCTTCGCCGTCGCCTCGCTTCTGGCGCTCCTGGCCCTTGTTACACTCGCATTGAAATCCCTTCTCGAACTGCGGTTCGGGGCCGGTGCTGCCGGCGGCAGGCATTGAAAGGTTCAAGTATCGATGGAAGTCACCATCAACAGCATCCGCAAGGAATTCGATCGCTTCGCCGCGCTGAACGATGTGTCGCTGAAGATCGGCTCGGGTGAGCTGATCGCGCTGCTCGGCCCGTCCGGCTCCGGCAAGACGACGCTTCTGCGCCTTATCGCCGGGCTTGATTTCCCGACCTCCGGCCAGATCCTCTTCGGCGAGGAGGATGCCTCGCGCCATACGGTGCAGGAGCGCAATGTCGGTTTCGTCTTCCAGCATTACGCACTCTTCCGCCACATGACGGTGGCCGAAAACATCGGCTTCGGCCTGCGTGTGCGCCCGGCCGCGACCCGCCCGCCCAAGGCCGAGATCCGCAAGCGGGTTTCCGAACTGCTCGACATGGTGCAGCTCTCGGGTCTTGAAAAGCGCTATCCGAACCAGCTGTCCGGCGGCCAGCGCCAGCGCGTGGCGCTTGCCCGCGCCATGGCGATCGAGCCGCGCATTCTCCTCCTCGACGAGCCCTTCGGCGCGCTCGACGCCAAGGTGCGCAAGGAGCTGCGCCGCTGGCTGCGCGAGTTCCATGACCGTACCGGCCACACGACCATCTTCGTCACCCACGACCAGGAAGAGGCGCTCGAACTGGCCGACCGTGTCGTCGTCATGAGCCAGGGCAAGATCGAACAGGTCGGTTCCGCCGATGATGTCTATGACCGGCCGGGCTCGCCCTTCGTCTTCTCCTTCATCGGTGAATCCTCGCAGCTTCCCGTCGAGGTGAAGGACAAAACGGTGCTTTTCCAGGGCGAACCGATCGGTATTTCCGGCGAGCGCGATGCGCCGGCGATCTCTTCTTCCGCCCGGAAGACGTGGCGCTGGTTGATGCAGCCGATACGCTCTCGGGCAAGGTTACGGCCTGTCGCCGTCTTGCCGGCACCCGCATTGCCGAGGTCGATATCGCCAATAATGGCCACGCGCCCTATCACGTCGAGATCGAGGTGCCGCTGCATGCGCCGGTGGAACTGGGGGCGGATATCCGCTTCCGCCCGACGCGCTGGACGATCTTCAACCGCTGAGATGTTACCGTGCGGGATCTGCCGTCAGGATGATGGCTGTTCCTGCACGCTGCGCTCATCCGCCCGCCTTGCCCGGATGCCGGCGGCGATGAACACGCGTGACAGCGCATGATAGAGCGGTTCGGGCGATAATATCCGCGAGGTAATATAGCCCAGCATCGATGCCGCCATGATCGGAATGACGGCGCGGTGGTCGCCGGTCATTTCGATGATGATGACGAAAGCCGTCATCGGCGCCTGCACGACACCGGAAAAGTAGCCGGCCATGCCGAGCAGGGCAGACAGCGTCAGGCTGGCGCCGAACAGTGTGCCGAACGTTGCCCCGACACCGACGCGACGGAGAGTGACGGCGCGAAAATGCCGCCCGGAATGCCCGAAATCATCGACAGGAAGGTCGCGGCCAGCTTTTCGATGAAATAGAAGGGCGAGATCACGCTGCCTTCCAGCATCGTGCGGGCCTCCTCATAGCCGGTGCCGAACGTGCGCCCGCCCGAGGCGATCCCGATCAGGCAACTGCGAAGCCGCAGGCGGCGGCAACGCAGATCATCCGCTTCAGCGGTGCCGAGGCGGCCCAGCGACGGATGCGCCGCTGGGCGCGGATCGCGCCGGCACTGAAGGCCGCGCCGAGCGCGCCGCCGCCGACGCCGCAGACGACCACCATCACCCAGTCGAGCCGGGTAATCGCGTTCACATCGGTTTCGCCGAAATAGGTATAGCTGCCGACAAGGCCGAGCGCCGAAAGGCCTGACAGGATGACCGCCGTCAGCACAAGGCCGTTGGCCCGCGCCTCATAGGTGCGGCTCATCTCCTCGATGGCAAAGACGATGCCGGCAAGCGGCGTGTTGAAGGCGGCAGCAATGCCGGCCGCCGATCCGGCAAGGATCAGTCCGCGCGCCTGCGCCATCCCGCCGAATTTCGCGGCCGCCAGCATGATCGAGGCACCCACCTGCACGGTCGGTCCTTCGCGGCCGATCGAGGCGCCGCAGAACAGCCCGATGATGGTGAGCGCGATCTTGCCCACCCCGATGCGCAGCGACAGCAGCCGCGAGCGATCAGCCTCCTCGCGCAGGTGCCGCGCGGCGATCGCCTGCGGAATGCCGCTGCCCTGCGAATTGGGAAAGACGGTGATCGCCAGCCACGCGCAGAGCGCAAACCCGGCAGGCGTCAGGATGAGCGTCAGCCACATCCCGGCAGGCGTCGCCGCCGTGATCTGCCGAAACAGGGCATCGGCCTTGTTGGCTGCCAGCGCGAAGCCGACGCTCACCAGCCCGATCATGATCGCGCCGATCCAGAACACGATGCGCGGCTTCCACACGCGCCAGGACCCGCGCATCACGCGCGAGCGACGAAACATCTTGGATTTGCTGTAGGAGGCGGACATCACGGGCTTTTCTGTTATGCGGCGCTTATTTGCCTGAGGGCCTTCAAATGCAAGGGCAACAGCCGGGACAAGGCCGACCGCTGGCCAAATGCGGCACGGCTGGCAGGCATACTTGCGGCCTTGTCGTTAACCCATCGTTGAGAAGTTTCAGGAAATTGATTTGCGTCAATTTTTCGTGAACATTCTCGTTCTATGACAGCGTCGGGGAATTGTGCCCTTCATGACCGTGTGATTTGCGCGCGGGTTTCTGGGGCCAGGCAAGACCTGACGGGGACAGAATGGCAGAGACTGCGCATGCCGATGACGTTTCTCCGATCGCCGCTGCGGCAAGCAGCGATCGATCGGTCAGCCCTTTGATTTTCAGGGGCTTTTTCAGGATGCAGCAGGCCTTTGCCGGTCGCCCTGCGGCGATATGGGAAAAGACCCTGCTTATCCTGTCGAGCCCGCTGGCCGGTGCGCTGATGATCCGGGTGATGCCGGCCGGGCGGCGGCTTCTGGCCGCCTTCGCCTTCGTCGGTGCAGGCCTGATGGCCGGGCTGGCGATCGAGGATGACGTGGCGGGCTTCGGCTGGAACCGGCTTTTCTCCGGCTCGCTCCAGCTGCCGATCGGTCTTGTCATCGCGATCATGGTCTGCACGCTGGCGAGCGGCCGCCTGCGCCGCGCCGCCGTTTCGCCCGCTACTGTCGCTGCCTCTCCCTGCAAGGACCGGCTGCAACAGGCCGTCGACCTTCTGGCCCGCCAGAACAGCGCCGCGGCCGGATTGGTCAGGCTGGGTGACAAGCAGGTCCTGTTTTCCGACTGCGGCGAAGCCTTCATCATGTATGCGCGGTCCGGCCGCTCCTGGGTGGCGCTTTTCGATCCCGTCGGCGCCTGTGCGGCATGGCCGGCACTGGTCGTGCGCTTCATGGAAGAGGCGCGCCGCGCCGGTTGCCGCCCGGTCTTCTATCAGGTCTCACCGGATTTCCTGCCCTGCGCCATCGAAGTGGGCCTCAAACCCTACAAGCTCGGCGAACAGGCCGTCGTCGATCTTGCGAGCTTCGACATGAAGGGTGGCGACTGGCTGAAGCTGCGCCGTTCCATCAACCGCGCCACCCGCGACGGGCTGGACTTCTCCATGCTCGCGCGCGAAGAAGTCCCCGCGGTCATGGATGAACTGCTTGCCGTTTCCCGCACCTGGCTCTCTGCCCACAATGCTGCGGAAAAGGGCTTTTCGCTCGGCACGTTCGAGCCGGGCTATGTGGCGGCCGGTCCGGTTGCCGTCATCCGCATCGAGGGCCGGATCGTCGCCTTCGCCAATATCCTCGCCGAAAGCGCCTCCGGTGACGCTTTCATCGACCTGATGCGCCATGTGCCCGATACGCATCGCGGCATGATGGATCTTCTCTTCGTGAAGATCATGGAACATCTGAAGGCGGAAGGTTTCAGCACGCTCAATCTCGGCATGGCGCCGCTTGCGGGCCTCTCCACCCATATCCGCGCTCCGCTCTGGAACCACATCGCCCGTCAGGTCTTCGACAATGGCGAGCGCTTCTACAATTTCCGCGGCGTGCTGGCCTTCAAGTCGAAATTCGACCCGCAATGGCATCCGCGCTATCTCGTGGTCGGCCCGCGGCCTTCCTTTCCTTTCCGTATTCGACATCACCATGCTGATCGCTGGTGGCATCAAGGGCGTGTTCCGTAAATGAGTCTCCTGCCCATCATCGTCGCCGTCATCACGGCCGCTGCGACCCTTATCAATTTCTGCATGGGGCCGAGCTTCAAGACGAGCAGCCTGCCGACATCCCATATCAGCTATCCCGCCGGTGATCCGACAAGCGTCGTCGTGCTTCTCTCCGATGCCAACGGCTGGAACGCCGACGAGGAAGAGGCCTCCGAGACGCTGCGCGAGGATGGCGCCGTCGTCGTCGCGTCGACCTGCCGGAATATTACGCCGCACTCGGCAACGAGAAGCGCGACTGCCTCTATCTCGTCTCCGATATCGAGGATCTGAGCCGTCAGGTGCATCGTTTCGCAGGCCTTGCCGATTACCGCCCGCCGGTCGTCGCCGGCATTGGCGAAGGCGCGACGCTTGCACTGGCAATCGCCGCCCAGACACCGGAATCGACCATCAGCGAGACGCTCGCCGTCGACCCGGAAAGCACCATCCCGCTCTCGACCGTGCTCTGCACGCCGGCGCCGAAGAAGCCGGGTCCGGGCGGCATCGTCTATGGCCTGACGGCCGGACAATTGCCGAACCCGATCCGCGTCGTCCTGAGCCCCAAGGCGGATGCCGAGGGCAGGGCGCATACGGAAGATCTCAAGGAAAGCCATCCGGAGATCAAGGTCAGCCATTCCGGCATGGCCGCCGATGATGCCTTGCGCCTCTACGGTTCCGAACTGCTCGACCGGCTGGCTCGCTCGAAGACGGCTCTCAACCTGCCGATCATCCCGATCGAGGCGGCACCGAAACACGATACGATGGCGATCGTCTATTCCGGCGATGGCGGCTGGCGCGATATCGACGAGAAGCTCGGCAGCTACCTGCAGGAAGAGGGCATTCCGGTCGTCGGCGTCGATTCCCTGCGCTATTTCTGGAGCGAGAAGACCCCACAGCAGACCGCGGATGATCTCTCGCGCATCATCGAAACCTACAGAAGCCAGTGGAAGGTCGATCATGTCATCCTGATCGGCTATTCCTTCGGCGCCAATATCCTGCCCGCCACCTACGACAAGCTGCCCGATGCGGATCGTCAGACGGTCTCGCTGGTTTCGCTTCTGGCGCCCACCCATCAGGCCGATTTCAAGATCGCCGTCACCGGCTGGCTCGGCATTCCCGGCGCCGGCAAGCATGGTGATCCGGTGGTTTCGCTTGCGGCCGTCGAGCCCTGGAAGATCCAGTGCATCCATGGCCGTGACGAGGAAGGCAGCGCCTGCCTCGACGTCGAAAGATCGCCGGCGCGCAGGTTCTGGAACGCCCCGGCAGCCATCATTTCGACGGCGACTACCGGGCACTCAACCGCCTGATCGTCGACCGCATGAAGTCGCTCTCGGCCACCAATTGAGGCCACTTGCCAGCAAGGGCAGCTCGGCGCATCATGCATCGCAACTGCAATGCATGAGGTGAAAACGATGACCAGCAGCAAGAAGACCGCCACGCTGCCATCGCTGCGCGTCGATCCCGAATTGCGCGCCGCTGCCGAAAGCGTTCTGGAAGACGGCGAGACGCTCTCGGCCTTCGTCGAGGGCGCCGTCAAGAAGCAGGTTCATATCCGGAAGTCGCAGGCCGAGTTCATCGCACGCGGATTGGCGTCACTCGCCGAAGCCGAGAGAACGGGTGTCTATCACTCGTCCGAAGACGTTCTCGCGATGCTGAAAGCCAAGCTTGATGCAGCGAAAGCGGCTCGGGCGGCGAAAGCGGCAAGCGACGAATGAGCTATGAGATCCGCTATACCGACGAGGCGATAGAGGATTTCGACAGACTATACGACTATCTGATCGCCTATGATCTGGATCTCGCTGATCGCGCCTATGGCGCGATCAAGGATGCGATAAGGCTCCTCGAGCAATTCCCGTTCTCCTGCCGCAAGGCTCCGGGCGGCAATCCGCTGCTTCGCGAACTGCTCGTGCCCTTCGGTTCCTCCGGCTATATCGTGCTCTTCCGTATCGATGGCAGCGAGGCGGTGACGGTCGCCGCCATCCGCCATCAGCGCGAAGAGGATTATCACTGACACCGTGGAGGAGGGCGAGCCGGATTACCGGTCGCTCACCATCGCCCGCGGGTTGACCCAGGGCTCCTGATTGGAGCGGGGTAGGGGCTGCTTGCCGAGAATATGATCTGCGGCCTTCTCGCCGGTCATGATCGACGGGCTGTTGAGATTGCCATAGGTCACATGCGGGAAGATCGAACTATCGGCCACCCGCAGACCCTCGACGCCGATCACCCGGCATTCCGGATCGACGACGGCCATCGGATCATCCGCCCGGCCCATGCGACAGGTGCCGCAGGGATGATAGGCGCTTTCCAGATGCTCGCGCAGAAACGCATCGATCTCCTCGTCCGACTGCACATTTTCGCCCGGCTGGATCTCCGGCCCGCGATAATCGTCGAATGCCTTCTGCGAGAAGATCTCGCGCGTCAGGCGCACGCAGTGGCGGAACTTGATCCAGTCTTCCTCATGGCTCATGTAGTTGAAGCGGATGACCGGATCATCCTTCGGATCAGCCGAACGAAGCGTGACATTGCCGCGCGATTTCGACAGGTTATAGCCCACATGCACCTGGAAACCATGGCTTTTCGCCGCCGCCTTGCCATCATAGGAAATCGCGACCGGCAGGAAGTGATACTGGATATCCGGCTGTTTCAGCCCCGGCTCTGAGCGCAGGAAGGCGCAGGCCTCGAACTGGTTGGAGGCGCCGAGCCCTCCCTTGGTCATCAGCCACTGCGCGCCGGCAACACCCTGCCAGAACCACGGCAGCCATGAGTAAAGCGAGACGGGCTTGGTCGAGACCTGCTGGAAATAGAATTCCATATGGTCCTGCAGATTGGCGCCGACGCCCGGCCGATCCGCCTTCACCTCGATGCCCATTTCCTTCAGATGCGCCGCCGGCCCGATGCCCGACAGCATCAGAAGTTTTGGCGAGTTGAAGGAGGAGGCCGCAAGGATCACCTCGCGGTTTGCCTTCACCACCTGCGGAACGCCGCGCTGCAGAACCTCGACGCCGATGGCCCGGCCATTTTCGATGACGATCTTCTGGGCGAGGCCGTAGACGATCTCGACATTCTTGCGCTTCATCGCCGGCCGCAGATAGGCATTGGCGGCAGACCAGCGGCGACCCTGATGGATCGTCTGTTCCATCAGCCCGAAACCTTCCTGTTTCGAGCCGTTGTAATCCTCCGTCGTCTCGAAACCGGCCTCGGAGCCGGCGCGGATGAAGGCGTGGAAGAGCGGGTTGGTGACGGGCCCGCGCTGGACATGCAGCGGACCATCGGTGCCGCGCCAGCCTTCCTCGCCGCCATGGGAGTTTTCCATGCGCTTGAAATAGGGAAGCACGTCGGCATAGGCCCAGCCGGTGGCGCCCAGTTGCTCCCACCGGTTGTAGTCTTCCGCATGGCCGCGCACATAGACGAGCCCGTTGATCGACGAGGAACCGCCGAGAACTTTTCCGCGCGGAGCGGTGATGCGGCGGTTGTTGAGGGCAGGTTCCGGCTCCGAGAGATAGCCCCAGTTATAGCGCTTCATGCTCATCGGCCAGGCAAGTGCCGCCGGCATCTGGATGAATGGCCCGAAGTCCGATCCGCCCGCCTCGATGACGATCACCGAATACCGGCCGTCTTCGGAGAGCCGATAAGCCATGGCCGAACCCGCCGAGCCGGAACCGATGATGACGAAATCTGCCTGCATGAACATTGCCTCTACATCTGTCTTGGGGCGCAGCCCTTATTCTCCCTCACTTCCGCTTCCTCCCTGCCGAAGGGCAACGGGAGAAGGCGGGTGAGGTCACACTCGGTTCGGGGGTGTCAGATCAATACGGCGCCTCAACCTTGCCCATGCCGACATAAACGGTCTTCAGCTCGGAATAATGCGCCAGCGCCGCAAGCGAGTTTTCGCGTCCGAAGCCGGATTGCTTCGAGCCGCCGAAGGGGATTTCCACCGGGCAGAGATTGTAGGTATTGATCCACAGCGTGCCGGCTTCCAGCTGATCGACGACGCGATGCGCGCGCGAAATGTCGGCGGTGAAGACGCCGGCCGAAAGGCCGAATTCGGTCGCATTGGCGCGGGCGATCACTTCCGCCTCGTCGTCGAAATCGAGCACGCACATGACCGGCCCGAAGATCTCTTCGCGCGCGATCGTCATCTCGTCGGTCACATCGGAAAACACGGTCGGCTGGATGTAATAGCCTTCGCCGGTCACATGGTTCGGAATGCCGCCGCCGGTGAGCAGCGTCGCGCCTTCGGCACGGCCCTTGTCGATATAGGAAAGCACCTTCTGCCGCTGGTCGAAAGAGACCATCGGGCCGAGCTGGGTCGCCTCGTCCATCGGCTCGCCGATGACGATCGCTTCCGTGCGTTCCTTCAGCCGCGACAGGAACCTGTCCTTGATCGCCTTCTGCACGAAGACGCGCGTGCCGTTGGAGCAGACCTGGCCCGTCGAATAGAAATTGCCGAGCATGGCGCCGCCGATGGCGCTTTCGAGATCGGCATCGTCGAAAACGATCAGCGGCGATTTTCCGCCAAGCTCCATCGTCACATGCTTGAGATTGCCGGCGGCGGCCGCCGCGACCTTGCGGCCGGTCGGCACAGAGCCGGTCAGCGAGACTTTCGCCACATCGGGATGCTCGACGAGAAGCGGCCCGGTCGTCCGGTCGCCCTGGATAACGTTGTAGAGGCCTTTGGGCAGCCCGGCTCGATCAGGATCTCGGCAATTTTCAAGGCGCCGAGCGGCGTGTTTTCCGAGGGCTTGAACACCATGGCATTGCCGGCAGCCAGCGCCGGCGCACCCTTCCAGCAGGCGATCTGCTGCGGATAGTTCCAGGCGCCGATGCCGACGCAGACCCCGAGCGGCACACGCTTCGTATAGGCAAAGTCGCCGCCGAGCGGGATATACTCGCCATTCATCCCGGCCGCGATCACGCCGCCGAAAATTCAAAACTGTCGGCACCCGATGTCGGGTCGGCAACGATCGTTTCCTGGATCGGCTTGCCGGTATCGAGCGTTTCGAGTTCGGAAAGCTCGCGGTTGCGCGCCCGCATGATTTCGGCGGCGCGCTTGAGGATGCGGCCGCGCGCCGTCGGGCTCATGGCGGCCCATTCCGGCTGGGCGCGCTTGGCCGCTGCAATCGCCTTCTCGACGATGGCAGGCGTTGCCGCATGCAGCCGTGCGATCACCTCGCCCGTGGCGGGATAGAGGCTCTCGATCACGGTGCCGTCCGTGTCCTCTACATATTCGCCGTCGATGAAGTGGCTGGCTTTCGGCTGTGCTTTCATGTGTCTTCTCCGTCCTTGTCCGCTCATTCGCCGCGCGGATAACGCTTGGACTCTTCCAGATTGTCGAGGTTCATGTGGTTGCGCATGTAGCGCTCGGAAGCCCGTTGCAAGGGCTGGTGATCCCATGGGTAATAGGCGCCGTTCCTCAGCGCCTCATAGACGACCCATCGCCGCGCCTGACTTTCGCGCACGGCGGCGTCGAAGGCGGCCATGTTCCACTTGGCCTTTCGCTTGGCGCGGAAACCGTCGAGCACATCGGCATAGGCCGGGTCGCCGGCAAGATTGGTCAGCTCCTTCGGATCGGCTTCAAGGTCGAAAAGCTGTTCCGGATCGAGTTCGCAATGGATGTATTTCCACTTCCCCTCGCGGATGCCGACGAGCGGCGCAAAGGAAGCCTCCGCCGCATATTCCATCAGCACCGGCGAGATGCGCGGCGCGCCGTCAATGACCGGCTTCAGGCTCTCGCCATCCGTCCACGGCGCGATTTCGGCCATGGAGATCCCGGCGAGATCGCAGAGCGTCGGCGTGACGTCGAGATTGGAAACCGGCGCTTCATGCAGGGCAGGGGCGATACCGGGGCCGGCCACCATCATCGGCACGCGCGCCGATCCCTCGAAGAAGTTCATCTTGAACCACAACCCGCGCTCGCCCAGCATGTCGCCATGATCGGAGCAGAACAGGATGAACGTGTTATCCAGCATCCGCGTGCGGGTCAGCGTATCGATGAGTTCGCCGACCTTCTCGTCGATATAGGAAATGTTGGCGAAATAGCCCTGCCGCGCCCGGCGCACATGCTCGCCGGTAATCGCAAAGCTGGCATAGTCGCAGGATCTGAGAATGCGTTCCGAATGCGGGTCCTGCTCGTCGAGCATGCCGGTCTCGGGAAGCAGATGCGCGCAATCCTCGTAGAGATCCCAGAACTTTCGACGTGCCACATAAGGATCGTGCGGATGGGTGAAGGAGACGGTGAGCGCCCAGGGGCGGCGGTCGAGATCATCGTTTTCGCGCGACAGATGGTAGAGCTTCTGGTTGGCGAGGAAGGCCACCTCGTCGTCATATTCCATCTGGTTGGAAATCTCGGCGACACCGGCACCCGTCACGGAGCCCATATTGTGATACCACCAGTCGATCCGCTCGCCCGGCTTGCGATAATCCGGCGTCCAGCCGAAATCGGCGGGGTAGATATCGGTGGTCAGTCGCTCCTCGAAACCGTGCATCTGGTCCGGCCCGACGAAATGCATCTTGCCCGAAAGCGCCGTGTAATAACCGGCGCGGCGCAGGTGATGCGCATAGGTCGGGATGGAGGAGACATATTCCGCAGCATTGTCATAGACCTGCGTCCGGCTCGGCAATTGCCCGGCCATGAACGATGCACGCGCCGGCGCGCAGAGCGGCGAGGATGTGTAATTGTTTTTAAAGCGCGCCGAACGGGCGGCAAGCGCCTTCAGATGCGGCGCATGCAGCCACTCCACTGGGCCATCGGGAAACAGCGTGCCGTTCAGCTGATCGACCATGATGATGAGAATATTCGGACGGGCCATGATCTCTTGAGGTCTTTCGAATGGAGTTGCGCGCAAAGCATGAGTTATTTTTGATCGCGTCTGCAATCAAGAAACGATTGCGAACCGCGCTGTCTCAAAAACGCAGATGTGTCGCAACTGACGTCCGGGACGTTTTCCCTCATCTTGGCTGTCGGGATTATGACATTGAATAAAAATAGACTTTTCCGTCATTGAAGTTTCATCAAACTGTCATCTGCGGCAAAGGATTTCTTGACCAATTGCAACCATCGTAAGGCCAGTTCGCAAGGCCTTTATGCAGTTGGAGTGCAAGTCATGTCGTCAGCGGCCATTCTGGAACCGGGTGTCTTCCGGCGCTATGCCAGCGACCAGCTGATCTCCCTTGCCAAGCTGACCTTGGAAAATGCCTTCCAGCCGATCGTCGAGGTCGGCACCGGATCGGTATTCGGCCATGAGGCGCTGATGCGCGGGCAGGACAAGATCGGCTTTTCCTCGCCGCTCGAACTGCTCGATCAGGCTGCCGAAGTGGGCCAGCTCCTGCCGCTCGAGCAGATGATGGCGGCCCGCGCGCTTGCCAAATTCGCCAGCCTGCCGGATTACGCCTCGACCACGCTCTTCCTCAATCTCGATGTCCGCCTGATCCCGCAGGGTGCGCAATATATCGAGAAACTCGTCCAGCACCTGCGTCAGGCCAATATCGCGCCGTCCTCCGTCTGTTTCGAACTGTCCGAGCGCTTCGACAATACCAGCGTGCCGGAATTCGCCGATCTCATCACCCTCATGCGAAAAGAGGGCTTCAAGCTCGCCATCGACGATTTCGGCGTCGGCCACGGCGAAATGAAACTGCTCTGCGACTTCCCCATCGATTATCTGAAGATCGACCGGCATTTCGTCAACGGCCTCGACAGGAATGCCCGCAAGCGCCACCTCGTCAAGAATATCGTCAATATCGCCCATGTTCTCGGCATCCGCGTCATTGCCGAAGGCATCGAGACCGAAGCGGAATTTCTCGCCTGCCGCGATGCCGGCGTCGATCTGGTGCAGGGCTGGTTCATCGCCCGGCCGACGACGCTCGCCGGAGAGCTGAAACCCTCCTTCTCCTATCTTGCCGATATCGGTCGCTCGCGCCGCTCCAGCCAGTCGCTCGACGAGATCCTCATCCGCAAGCAGATCGAAAACCTCCCCGCCGTCTATGAGAATGAGGGTATCGATACGGTCTTCGAACTCTTTCGCCGCAATCCGCGACAGGCCTTCTTCCCGGTCCTCAACGCCAATGGCGAACCGCGCGGCGTCATCAACGAATATCATCTGAAGGAATATATCTATCAGCCCTTCGGTCGCGATCTCTTGAAGAACAAGGTCTATGAGCGCTCGATTGCCCATTTCGTCGATCGCGCCCCGATCGTCGGCCTTGATGCGGAAGCAGAAGAGCTGATGAACGTCTTTGCCAACATGGAAAACAGCGCCTGCGTCATCCTCACCGAAAACATGCGCTATGCCGGCGTCGTCTCTGCCGCCTCGCTGATCAAGGTCGTCAACGAAAAGCAGCTGAAGGTGGCGCAGGATCAGAACCCGCTCACCGGCCTTCCGGGCAACCGCGCGATCCGCGATTTCATGCAGGAGGCCGGCCGCGATGATGATGAGACCCGCTTCTTCTGCTATTGCGATTTCGACAACTTCAAGCCGTTCAACGATCATTACGGCTTCCAGATGGGCGACCACGCCATCTCGCTGTTTGCCGCGCTGATCAAGCGCTACTTCTTTTCCGAGGAGCATTTCCTCGGCCATGTCGGCGGCGATGATTTCTTCATCGGCGTACGCGACTGGAGCCGCGACGAGATTTCCGAAATCCTCGAACGGCTCCTGTCGGATTTCCACGATGATGTGATCGAGCTCTATTCGGAAGAAGATCGCGCCACCGGCCATATCCGCGGCCATGATCGGTTCGGCGCCGAACGGGATTTTCCGCTGCTGCGCTGCTCCATCGGTGTCGTCGAACTGCCGCAGGGCCTTGTTCTCGATGACGTGGCGCGCATCGGCACGGCGATTGCGACCGTCAAGGCGGCCGCCAAGGAAAGCGCCGGTGGCCTCGTCTTTTCCTGCTTCGGCGAGCAGAAATGAGACGCGGCCGAACGCCGCGCTTTCTAATCCGCCATGTCGGCACTAAGTCAGACGCTGACGCAATCCCGGCGGAGGGAACAACCCCGTCCGCGCGCGGAATTGCGACAAGAAGCGAGGAAACGGAACATCTGCCGCGAACGGAGGTTCGCCGCTGGTATTCTGTTGGCTGATGAGGAGTATGACATGCCGCTACCCGCCGAAATGCGTTTCGTTGATCTGCCGTCCTTTGGCGCGCCCGAGGTGATGACCATCGCCAATGGTCCGCTGCCCGCGCTACGGCCGGGCGAGATCCTGGTCAGGGTCGAGGCTGCCGGCATCAACCGGCCCGATGTGGCGCAGCGGCAGGGAACGTATCCGCCGCCGAAGGACGCAAGCCCGATCCTCGGTCTCGAAATCGCCGGCGAGGTCGTGGCGCTCGGCGAAGGCGCTGCCGATTTCGCAATTGGCGACAAGGTCTGCGCTTTGGCAAACGGCGGCGCTTACGCGGAATACTGCGCCGTGCCGGCAAGCCAGGCGCTGCCCTGGCCGAAGGGCTATGATGCGGTCAAGGCCGCGGCCCTGCCGGAAACCTTCTTCACCGTCTGGGCAAACCTCTTCCAGATGGCGGGCCTGACGGAAGGCGAGAGCGTGCTCATCCATGGCGGATCGAGCGGTATCGGCACGACGGCGATCCAGCTTGCCCGGGCCTTCGGCGCCACGGTCTATGTCACGGCCGGTTCGAAGGAGAAATGCGAGGCCTGCGAAAAGCTCGGCGCCAAGCGCGGCATCGATTACCGCGCGGAAGATTTCGCCGAGGTCATCAAGGCCGAGACCGGCGGCAAGGGCGTCGATGTCATCCTCGACATGATCGGCGCCGCCTATCTTGAAAAGAACCTGTCGAGCCTTGCAAAGGATGGTTGCCTGTCGATCATCGCCTTCCTCGGCGGCGCTGTCGCGGAAAAGGTGCCGCTTGCGCCGATCATGGTCAAGCGCCTCACCGTCACCGGCTCGACAATGCGGCCGCGCACGGCAGACGAAAAGCGCGCCATCCGCGATGACCTCAAGGACCTCGTCTGGCCGCTTCTGGAAGCCGGGCAGGTTGCGCCCGTCATCCACACGATCCTGCCCTTCGGCGAAATCGTCGATGCCCATCGCCTGATGGAGACCTCGAGCCATATCGGCAAGATTGTCGTGACGCTGGATTGAGGGAGGGGCGGGGACTTTGCCGCGGAAGCGATGAGTCGTCTCGGCTGGCGGGCGAATGATAAGCGATTGTCGCTGCAGTGCAACTCAATTACCTCTGCATTGCGTTACACAACTTGCCTTGCGAAAACGCCCGACCGCTCCTACCTTTTAGTCATGTTCAACGTAGTGAAAGGAAGGTGATCCAATGTCTAGTGAGATTTCGGTCCGCGCAACGGGCAATGGAAAGGTGACGGTCTCGACGGGGCAGCCCTCGGCCTGAACATCATCTTCTCTTCGGAGCGTCGCGAGACGGGCCGGGTTCGTTCAAACGGACTAAATTTCATGGAGGGTCGCCCAGTGCGGCCCTTTTTGATTCTTGCGGCTCCTTTTGATTGTCTGGCCTATCCTTTTCCTTCCTTCCTTCCTTCCTTCCTTCCTTCCTTTTTCTTTCTCGCCGGAACCGCGTTGATCCCGATCAATACAACCTATGCGTCGATTGCATGGGTGTGTTGAGAGGCTGGCGCTTCTGCTTCATCCTTGTGCAGCGTATAAGAAGGTCATCGAAGCAGATGAGGCGCCACGGACTGGCAGCCAGGCTTCGAAAGCCCGAGGAAAGGGGACCATCATGAACGTCGCACGCACCTTGAACAACTGGCGCAAATACCGTCAGACGGTCGCTGAACTGGGCCGTATGTCGACCCGTGAGCTGAACGACCTCGGTATCGAGCGCAACAGCATCCGCCGCGTAGCCCGCACCGCTGCCGGCCTCTGATCGAAAATCGGTCAATGGTTGTGATAACGCCCGCATGGTTGCGGCGTTTTGCATTTTTGGCATGGCTGAGGTGGGATGGCTGCAGCTCAAGTGGGCGCAAGCGGGTCTCCCATAGGACGTGAGCGCGGCCTCAATGCGCGCTCAGGCCTAACCCGATCCGCGCCCAAGCCGGCCCAAACCCACCCCAAGTCGGCCTCAAGCCACACTCAGCCCACACTCAGGCCAGAGCGAAGCCACTTCGATGGCGACCCCGGGCATCCCGCGGCCAAGCCCGCCGTCCTTCAGGCACCCACGGCAATAGCTCCGCCTCGGCATATTTCCCGGCAAGCGCGCTCCGCTCTCCTCATATGCCAATCCGCCCGAGCGCCGGAAGCTTGATCCCCGGCCTTGCAAGATCAAGCCCCGCCACCAGCCCCAGGAAATGCACCTCGATCCCGCTTCGGGCACCGACGGAAAATCCGGCAAGCCCGCGCAGCGTCACCTGCAGGTCGCGTCCGTCCTCATCCAGATGCACGAATTCGCCATTCGGCAGATAGTCGCGGCCGACTGCATGCGGCGGCAGCACGGCGCCGAGTTCGGGCACGGTCCTCAGCACATAGGCGACGAATGTATTGGAATTCGGCCCCGGCCAGATCGTGTAACCGCCCGGTTCTGCATAAGGATAGGCGGCGATCGCGCCTTCCACCTTCGGGATCAGCAGTTCCGCCCGCGATCCCCTGATTTCCGCCACCAGCTGCGGCGGGTTGGAATACCAGTAGGCATCGGCGGCCCGGTGGTTGCGTCGGATCGGCGTCCCCCAGCCCACCTTGTCATAGCGCGTATAGGACGTCGCACCCTTGGCCTTGGTGACGATCCACGCATGGCTGGCAACCGCGCCCTTCAGCCCGCCGGTCATGGCGGAAAAGACATAGATGGCCGCCTCGTCACTCTCTTCCGGCCGGGGCAATATGCCGGCCGAAGTCCAGCGCGCCTGGCTCCAGCCCTGGGGACGGTCCTTCATCGCCCAGAGACCCGCCGAAGCGAAGGTCGGCACGAGATAGATGATGAAGATGGCGATCAGCATCCGCCGCAGCGATTTTCCCAACAATCCCGTGCAACTCCCCGAAATCTCGGTTAAAAGCCCTGTGGCCTTCCGGCCGGGCGGTGCCAAATGCGCGCGCCCGCGACAAAGGCCTTCCAACCCATTGAATCCAGAATTGCAGGACTGACCATGCACAACCCCGTTACCGTTGAAGTCACCCGCGGCAAACTCGTCGAAAGCCGTCATCGCGGTTTGGGCGTCGTCGTCGATGGCGAAGGCAAGGTCGTCTTCTCCTTCGGTGATGCGGATGCCCCGGTCTTCCCGCGTTCGTCCTGCAAGGCCATGCAGGCGCTGCCGCTGATCGAAAGCGGTGCGGCCGATGCCTATGGTCTTGGAAACCGCGAACTGGCGCTCGCCTGCTCGTCCCATTCGGGCGAGGACGTCCATGTGGAAACGGCGGCCGGCATGCTGGCAAAGGCCGGGCGGGATGTGAGCGCGCTCGAATGCGGCGCCCACTGGTCGTCGGATCAGGCAACCATCATCCATCAGGCCCGCACGCTGCAAAAGCCCTCCGCCCTGCACAACAATTGCTCCGGAAAACATTCGGGCTTCGTCTGCGCTTGCGTCCATTCCGGCTATGAGGTCGAAGGCTATATCGGCTACGATCATCCGCTGCAGAAGGAAATCCGCGGCGTCATGGAAAGCCTGACCGGTGCTGTCCTCGGCGCCGACAATTGCGGCACCGATGGCTGCTCCATCCCGACTTATGCCGTGCCGCTGAAGGGCCTCGCCCATGGTTTTGCAAAAATGCTGACCGGCACGGGCCTCGGCGTCGAGCGTGCAAAAGCCTCGCGCCGCCTGATCGATGCCTGCATGGCCGAGCCGCTCTACGTCGCCGGCACCAACCGCGCCTGCACCAAGCTGATGCAGGTGGCGCCGGGCAAGATCTTCGCCAAGACCGGCGCCGAGGGCGTCTTTGTTGCGGCCCTGCCGGAACAGGGGCTTGCCATGGCGGTGAAATGCGAGGACGGCACGACCCGCGCCGCCGAAGCGATGATCTTCGCCCTGATCGCCCGCTATTCCGAAAAGGGCAGTGAAACGCAGGAAAAGCTGATGGCCATGGCCAATCGCTCCCTGTCGAACTGGAACGGCATGCATGTCGGTGACGTCCGCGTCACCGACGCCCTGTTCGCCTGATATTCGACGTGCATGCCGGCCGCTCGATGCGACCTGACCGCTTGCCCGTGCCGATCAATCGGCGCGGGCATTTTCTCCCGATGATGCCCGCAACGGATGCTTTCCGTCAGCCGGCACCATGTTACAAAGGCCTCCCAATCACGGAGGCCTTTCATGCATACGCTTTATTTCGCGCCCGGTAGCTGCGCCCTTGCAACCCATATCGCGCTCGCCGAATCCGGTCTGCCCTATGCCGTCAGGCGGGTGGATACGAAAGGCGGCGAACAGCGCTCCGAGGCCTATCTGAAGATCAATCCCAAGGGCCGCGTTCCGGCTCTGGTGACGGACAAGGGCGCTCTGACGGAAACGGTCGCACTTCTTGCCTATATCGCGCAGATCGCGCCGGAAAAGAAGCTGGCGCCGCTCGACGATCCGTTCCAGCTGGCGAAGATGCAGGCCTTCAACACCTATCTGGCGTCCACCGTGCACGTCAATCACGCCCACGGCCCGCGCGGTTCCCGCTGGGCTGATGAGGCGTCCTCGCTGGCCGACATGCTGAACAAGGTGCCGCAGACCATGCGCGACTGCTTCACGCTGATCGAGAAGGATTTCCTTGAAGGCCCCTGGGTGCTGGGCGAAAACTACTCGGTTGCCGATGGCTATCTGATGACGATGGCCCGCTGGCTTGCGACCGACAAGATCGACATTGCCGACTTCCCCAAGGTTGCCGCGCATTACGAGCGCATGCTGGCCCGCCCGGCGGTGCAGAAGGCGCTGGAAGAAGAAAAGGCCGCGTGAGCGGCCCTTTCAGGATCTTCACCGATGGAACCGGCGTGATGCTTACGCCGGTTCTGCGCCGCGCTTGGCCCACATCGCCTGATAGGCGGGCCGTGTCGTGCAGCGCTCGTACCAGGCCGAAAGCGCCGGGCGGCCATCGAACAGCGAGGCGCAGCTGCGTGCATAGCGGATGATCTCGGCAACATTGATATCCGCTGCCGTGAACCGGTCGCCGACAATGTAATCCGTCTCGGCAAAATGCTTTTCCAGAACGTCGAACGACCGCTTCAGCGTGCGGGCCGAGACCTGGATCGTCGCACGCCCGTCTTCCGTCTCCGGCTTGGACGACTGGATGGTGAGGGCGGCAGGCTCGACGCTGGTTGCGGCAAACAGCGACCACTGCACCATCAGCGCCTCTTCCTCGATCGTCTTCGGACCGATCTCGCCGCCATATTTACGGGCGAGATAGAGCGTGATGGCAAGCGATTCATGCAGCACGAACCCGTCATCGTCCATCGACGGGATCGAGCCCATCGGATTGACGGCGAGAAATTCCGCAGACAGCGTATTGGCGGGGCTGCCCTTCGCCATCGGCTCGTTCAGCCGGTAGGCCTGGATGATCGGCACATGCTCGAAAGGCAGGCCCAGTTCCTCCACCAGCCAGAGCGGCCGCGAGGCGCGTGAGCGATAGACACCATAGATTTTCAGCATGCGAATTCTCCTCGGATGGCCATGCAGATCCCGGAAGGGTCCACATGTGCCGCTAAGCATCGGGCCGCGAAGCTATGTCTGTTCGGCGCAAACGGAAGGCCGCTTGCCATTGGACCCTCATCAAAGTTTTTGATAGGATTTGATCGTGTCAGAGCCTTCGGAGAGGAGCCCGACCATGCCGACCACCCGGTCGCTGAGCATAACCCTGCCGATCGAAATGGCCGAGATGGTCGAGGCAAGGTGGCATCCGGCGAATACGCGTCGGAAAGCGAGGTTATCCGCGATAGCCTGCGCACGCTGATGGCCGGCGACGCGGACATCGAGGCATGGCTGGCGGAAGAGGTGGCGCCGACAGTCGCCGCCATCGATGCGGGCACGATGGCTGTGCGGCCTTTGGAGGAAGCACGGCAACGCCTGCATGGACGGCTGGACCGTATGGTTGAGCGGCGCCGTTGAACCGGGCGGTTGTCCTGTCCGATGCGGCCGAAGACGACATTGCCGAGATCATGGAATATCTGCTGGAACGCGCCGGTGAAAAGGTGGCGCGCAACTATGTCGATGCCCTGATCGACTACTGCCAGTCTTTCGAGACATTTCCGGAGCGCGGCCTCCGCTCTGAGCAAAACCCGAGATTGCGCCTTGTCGGATATCGCAGGCGGGCCACGATCGTTTTCACGGTGGAAGATGAACGGATAACGATCGTCCGTATCTTCAACCGCGGACGCAATGTGGAATGGCCGGAAGAATAAGGCCGGCCTCGATCGCGTGGCTGCTCTTCACGCAGGAAACCCCTACACCACCCGATTGTTGACGATCGTCAGATTGGGATAGGCCGCAGCCGCCGCACCCCCTCCCGCAAGCTCGGCCGTTGCCGCATCCCGCCAGCGATGGCCGATGATCGCGCCGTCCTTGACGCCCTGAAACAGATTGCCCGATAAAATGGCCGAACCCGCACCCTCGACGATCGTCACGGCACAGCCGATCCGCGCCTGCCGGATCACATTGCCGGTTGCCACGACATTGCGCAGGTAATTGCCGAAGCCGAAGGACATGCCCCAGAAGGGCGCGTTTTCGATCACATTGCCGCTGACCACCGTATCGGCCTCGGCGCTGATGCCGACGCCGAAGATCGGGTCTTCCTGCGTATAGGGTCCGACAAGCGAAAGGTTGCGGACGATATTGTTGGCGATCGTCGCCATCCGGCCGCCCTCGTTGAAATTGACGACCGAAATCCCGTTTTCCGCACCATCGACGATATTGCCCGAGACCACGGCGCTTCGAAGGAAAACTCCGAATAGATCGCCGTCTCGCCGCTTTTCAGGCACTGGTTATTGGTGATCTGGACATTCGAGGCGCTGTTGGCGCGAATGGCGGAAAACGCCGAACTGGCGATCTGGTTGCCCGAGACGATCACGCCATCGGCGCGGTAGAGGTTGATCGCATTGCCATATTGCCCGGTGCCGCCATGGCCGGCACCCGTCCGTTCGATCCGGTTGCCGGAAACGATCGTGCCGTCGGCGCCCTTTTCCCAGCGATGCACGAGAATACCGCCATTGCCGCAGTCGCTGACGCTATTGCCTGAAATCGCAAGCCCCGTACTGTCGATCGCCAAGAGCGCGTATTCGGCAGCAGAGGAAATGCGGCTGCGCTCGATCCGCCCGCCGCAACGCTCGGTCCTGATCCCCGTACTGCCCGATCCGACGATATCGCAATCGTCGATCGCAAGGTTTTCGATGCCGCTGAAGGAAAGAAGCGCCTGCCGATCATCGCCGAGCGCCACGCCGCGACCGTCAAAGACGAGACCGGACAGCGCGATGCGCCGGGCATTCTGCGCCCCGGCGAGCCGTCTGCCACCGGATAGGACCAGCCGCGAGCGCCGGCGACGCCGTGGAGCCGGCTTCCGTCCGGCAGGTCGAGATCGCCGATCTCATATGTCCCGGGCGGCAGGAAAACCGGCATGTTCTGTTTGGCAGCGGAACGGATGACACTGGCGAGCTTTCGCGCTGCCGCATCGCCGCCACCCGGGATAACACCCTCTTGGCCGGCATCGATCGCACCGCGTAATCCGAGATGAGGTGTGGCCGCGGGAGCAGCCGCTGTAAGGCGCGGAAAGGCCGGTACGGCAAGGATTGTAGCGGCCCCGAAACCCAGCCGGAATGCGCTGCGCCGGGTGATCATCGGCATTTTCCAACCGTCGTAAACGGAACATTTGCCATCTTGAAACATTCGTCCTTTCGCAGTGCAAACAATGCTGGATCGGTCATGCGAGAGACTCCCAGTATGCGCCGCAGCATGTCAACGTCACCTATCCGGCATGGGGCCAGTATGGGAGTTGGCATGAGGGCCGGGAGGCATGTGGTTCGCGATCCCCTGGGTCGCATGAAAACAGGTCGGACGACCGGGTCAAGAGAGGGGGGAGTGGAATGGTTGATACCTTTATGCTGGGCAATGGGCAGCGCTCCTCCGCGGATCTTCTCGAACATCTCTGTAACCGTCTGTTGACGGCCTCGGACGAAAGCCGGGATGGTGAGGCTGAACCGGATCTGATGCGCAGCAGCGTCGATATCGCCCGGCTTCTCGATCAGCTTCCCGATGCCTTTTATGTCAAGGATCGTGCCAGCCGCTTCATCTTTGCCAATGCCTCGACCTGCCGCGGGCGCTCGGCCTTCTCCGGCGCCGATCTCATCGGCAAGACGGATTTCGACGTGCTGGACGGCAAGGCCGCAGCACTCTCCTATCTTGCCGAACAGGACGTGATGGAGACCGGTGCCCCCATCAAGGCCCGCGAAGAAAAGATCGCCTTTCAAAGCGGCGAGGAATTCTGGTTCTCGACCTCCAAAATGCCGCTGCGCAGTGCCGATGGAACGGTTGTCGGGCTGATTGGCCTGTCGCGCGATATCAGCGAGCGCAAGCGCCGCGAGGATCTGCGCCACGGCCATGCGCGGCTTCTGGAAATGATTGCCCGTGGCCAGCCGCTGGAGCCGGTTCTCGATGCGCTTGTCCGTCTCGCGGAGGCTGAGCTTGATGGCATCCGCATGTCCATCCTGATGCTCGATGCATCCGGCCGGACACTGCACAACGCGGCCTCCACCAGCCTTGCTCCCGCTTTCCTCGCCATGGTGGACGGGATCGAGATCGGCCCGCGCGCCGGCTCCTGTGGAACGGCGGCATGGAGGCAGTCGGCGGTGATCGTGCGCGACGTTCTCGATGATCCGCTCTGGCGGGATTTTCGCGATGTCGCCGTGGCCGGCGGCTTTCGTGCCTGCTGGTCGACGCCGATCCTCAGTGCCGAAGGGCGCCTCCTCGGCACGCTTGGGTTTTACTGCGAGACCCGCGTGAGCCCACGGAAGACGAGCTGGAACTGGCGGGCATGGTGACGGATATCGCCGGCATCGCCATGGAGCGGGCGGAGGCCGAACGCCGCATCCAGTTCATGGCCCATCATGACCCGCTGACCGGCCTGCCGAACCGGTCGCTGTTCTGGTCGCAATTCGGCGATCTGCTGCGCGAGGCTGAAGCCGCGGCAACAGGCGGCGATCGTCAGCAGAAACTCGCTGTCGCCTATGTGGATCTCGATAATTTCAAGCAGATCAACGACACGCTCGGCCATGCCGCCGGTGATCAGGTGCTGAAGACGCTTGCAAGCCGGATGAGGCCTGTGTCGGCCCGCAGGATATTCTCGTGCGCCTTGGCGGCGACGAGTTTGCTGTGGTTCTGGTCGAGGAAGGGCAGGCCGGGCTGGATTGCTCCGGCGAACAGATGACCGATGGCGAAAGCATGGTCATCGGCCGCCTTGAATGTATCCGCGCTGCCATAGCCGAACCGATCGCCATCGCCGGGCAGGCCGTCAGCGCCACCTGCAGCATGGGCGTTGCCTTCTACCCGGACGACGCCAGCACGCCCGATGCGCTTCTGGCCGAGGCCGACAAGGCCATGTACGGCGCCAAGCAATGCGGTCGCGATGCCCTGCAGGTTGCAGCGGTCGTGTCGGCGGCGGCCTTGGCACGGCAGCCAGGGCCTCTTAATCGGGCTGTTCGTCCCGCGTCGTCGTCAGCGCGGCGGTTGCATCATAGAAGCCGGTGACGAATTTTCGAAGAGCAGCGAAAATTCTCGATATCTTCCGCCGGCCAGTCTTCGAGAACGCTGGTCAGCACCGATCGCTTGACGATCCTGACTTCCATCAGCAGCCGGTCGCCGAGTTCCGTGCGCTCCAGAAGCGAGCGCCGGCCATCTTCCTGCGAGGCGACGCGCTGCAGCACCCCGCGCGAAACGAGGTCCGACACAAGCCGGCTGCCGCGCGACGGATCGATCCGCAGGGCCTCTGCAATCGCGCCGACCGTGATCTCGCCCTCGATCCGCCGCATGGCGTCGAGCACGTCGAGATGCATGACCTCGAGGTCAGGCATGGTCTTGGCAATCGCCGCCCGGCCGAAGACGCGCTTTCCCATCATCAGCCGCATGCGCGAGAACGTGTCGCTGACGCGCGCCAGATCCTTTTCGGCAATCGCCGTGCTCTTCGGGGCCGGCGGATCTTGCGCCGTGGCAATGGAATGCAGTTTGCTCATGAGTGACAGAATAGCAGATTTGGAAACATGCAATCAACAAACCATTGCGTCGCACATGAAGATGCGGTTGACAATTATATGCTAAAGGCACATAAATTGCCCATCCGGTCGCAAGGGCCGGCAAAACCCGTCTGGATATACCCATGGATATGAAAAGCGCCGCCGAGCCGGCTGCCCCCCTTGTCGCGCCCGCCTTTGTCCCGCTTGTGAGCGATCACAAGCGGCGCGTCACTGTTTTCTGCCTGCTGATGGCGGCCATGTTCATGGCAACGCTCGACAACCAGATCGTCTCGACAGCGCTGCCGACGATTGTCGGCGAGTTCGGCGAGATGGAACGCTTCGGCTGGATCACCTCGGCCTTTCTTCTGGCCACCAGCACCGTCATGCCGATCTATGGCAAGCTCGGCGATCTTTTCGGCCGCAAATATGTGATGATCTTTGCGATCGTGCTTTTCACTCTTGGTTCGCTCGTCTGCGGTCTCGCCTGGTCGATGGATTCGCTGATTGCCGCCCGCGTCTTCCAGGGCCTCGGCGGCGGCGGCATCATGGTGTCGATCTTCTCGATCAATGCCGATCTCTTCGAGCCGCGCGAACGGGCGAAATACCAGAGCTATTCCAGCCTGATGATCATGGCCTCGGGCAGTATCGGCCCGCTGCTCGGCGGCACGATGAGCGATCTCTTCGGCTGGCGCTCGATCTTCCTCATCAACCTGCCGATCGGCATCATCGTCGTCGCAGGCATCGTCATGATGCTGCCCTATCGCCGGCCGCAGCGCCGCCCCAAGATCGATTATGCCGGTGCCGTGCTTCTCGCTGCAACGATCGCAAGCGTCGTCGCCTTTGCCGATGGCCGGCAGATCTTCGGCTCTATGGTCGCACCGGGCGCGCTCACCATCCTTGCCTTCGGCATCATCTGCGCCAGCATCTGGGTCTTCGTGGAATCGAAAGTGCCGGAACCGATCGTGCCGCTAAAACTCTTCCGTGACAGCACATTCTCGCTCTACCTCATCGTCACCCTCTGCACCGGCGGCATTGCCATCGGCATGGTCAACTATTTCGCGCTCTTCCTGCAGACGACCACCGGCCTCTCGCCGTCGAATGCCGGCCTCTTCTTCATCGGCCTGACGATCGGCATGGTCATCGGCTCGATGACGGCCGGCCGCCTGATCTCGAAGACCGGCCGCTACAAGCCCTTCACCCTGATCGGCCTCGTCATCAACATCGTCGCGCTGCTTCTCCTGTCCCAGATGGGGCCGAGCACACCGCTGGCGATGATCGCCATTCTGATGTTCTTCCAAGGACTGGGCGTCGGCCTCGGCCAGCAGGCACCGATCATCGGCGTGCAGAATTCGGCACCCCGTCAGGATATCGGGGCCGCCACCGGTGCCGTTGCGCTGATGCGGATGGGCGGCGCCTCGATTGCGATTTCCATCTACGGCGCCATCGTCGGCATTGCGCTGAAGGGCGTCGATGTGAAGATCCCCGGCGTCGATGATATCGCCTCGCTCACCCCGAAACTGATGAGCGAACTGCCGGAAGCCTCGCGCGCCGCCGTCGCCAGTGTCTATTACGGCGCGTTTTCGCCGCTCTTCCTGACGGCCGCCTTCATCGCCTTCCTGGCGCTGGTTGCAGGCCTTTGCCTGAAGCCAAAGCACCTGCCGCCCGCCGCCAAGCCGCAGCGCCGGCCGGCGCTCCAGGGGGCGCACCGGCGCCACTCAGCGGTGCGCCGGAAAAGAAGGCCGCCGCCTGACTTTAGGCCTCTGGCAGCCGACGGTTTCCGGCCTATCTCTTGAGGCATGAAACCAGAGGCATTGCTTCATCCGACGCCTGCCGGGCTCTATTGCCCGGCCGGCGATTTCCATGTCGATCCGGTGCGCCCCGTCAAGCGGGCGCTGATCACCCACGGCCATTCCGATCATGCCCGTTCCGGCCATGGCAAGGTTCTCGCCACCCGCCAGACGCTCGACATCATGCGCATCCGCTACGGCGAGGATTTCTGCGGCGAAGAACAGGCGGCAGACTTCGGCGAAATGCTTGATGTCGATGGTGTCGGCATCAGCTTCCACCCCGCCGGCCATGTCCTCGGCTCCGCCCAGATCCGCATCGAAAGGCAGGGCCTGCGCATCGTCGTCTCGGGCGATTACAAGCGCGGCATCGACCCCACCTGCGCCCCCTTCGAGCCGGTCGCCTGCGACGTCTTCATCACCGAGGCGACGTTTGGCCTGCCGGTCTTCCACCACCCGAAACCGCGCACGGAAATCGGAAAGCTCCTGACCTCGCTCAGACAGTTTCCCGAGCGCACGCATCTCGTCGGCGCCTATGCGCTCGGCAAGGCGCAGCGGGTGATCCGCCTCATCCGCGATGCCGGTTACGATGAGCCGATCTATATCCACGGCGCGCTCGCCAAACTCTGCGATTACTATCAGGGGCAGGGGATAGCACTCGGCGATATCCGCCCGGCCACCATCGAGAAGAAGACCGATCAGGATTTTCGCGGCGCGATCGTCGTCGGCCCGCCCTCGGCCTTTCAGGATCGCTGGGCGCGGCGCTTCAACGAACCGCTGATCGCCTTCGCATCCGGCTGGATGATGGTGCGCCAGCGCGCCAAACAGGGCGGCGTCGAACTGCCGCTTGTCATATCGGACCATTGCGACTGGCCCGAACTCCTCGACACGATCACCGAGCTTGCGCCCGGCGAGGTCTGGGTGACGCATGGCCGCGAGGAGGCCCTGGTGCGCTGGTGCGAGCTTAAAGGGATTACCGCAAGGCCGCTGCATCTGGTCGGCTATGAAGACGAGGGGGATTGACCCGTTGAAACCCTTCGCAACGCTTCTCGACCGCCTCGTTCTTACCCCTTCGCGGAACGGCAAGATCACCCTTCTCGTCGATTATTTCCGCACCACCCCGGACCCCGACCGGGGCTATGGTCTGGCGGCACTCGCCGGCACGCTCGACCTCAAGGGCGTCAAGCCGGCGCTCCTGCGCGAACTCGTGCTGGAACGGCTCGATCCCGTCCTCTTCCAGTATTCCTATGATTACGTGGGCGATCTTGCCGAAACCATCGCGCTCGTCTGGAGCGGCGGCGAGAAGGAGAGCGTTTCGGCAGAGATGGAGCCCGGCCTCTCCGATGTCATCACCCGCATGAACGCGCTTGGCCGCACCGAAACCCGCGCCGCCGTCCGCGATCTTCTCGACAGGCTCGATCCTTCCGCCCGCTTCGCCTTCCTGAAACTGGCAACCGGCGCGCTCAGGATCGGCGTCTCGGCGCGGCTGGCCAAGCAGGCGCTCTCCGAAATGAGCACTGAATGCGGTGCCCCCCGCGACGTCACCGAGATCGAGACCCTCTGGCACGGCCTGACGCCGCCTTACACCTCGCTTTTCGCCTGGCTTGAGGGGAGGGCGGAAAAGCCGGTTCTGGCGACGCCCGCGATCTTTCACTCCGTCATGCTGGCAAATCCGGTGGAGGAGGGCGATCTCGAAAAGCTCGACCCTCAAGACTATGCCGCCGAATGGAAATGGGACGGCATCCGCGTCCAGATGTCCTCCCATGGCGGCACGAAAAAACTCTATTCCCGCTCCGGCGACGATATTACCGGCGCCTTTCCCGATGTGGTGGACGCGATCGATTTCGATGGCGTTGTCGACGGCGAGCTTCTGGTTGGCGGCACAGCCCGTTCCAACAGCCCGACCCGAACCTTTTCCGATCTCCAGCAGCGCCTCAACCGCAAGACGGTGACGGGCAAGATGATCGCCGATTACCCGGCTTTCGTGCGCGCCTATGACCTTCTCTTCGATGGCGAAGAGGATGTGCGGGCGAAAACCTTCCTTGAGCGCCGCCAGCGCCTCGCAGACATCATCGACCATGCCCCGCATGACCGTTTCGATCTCTCCGACCTCGTGCCCTTCGCCGATTGGCAGGCGCTCGACCGGCTGCGCATCGATCCGCCCGATCCGGTCATCGAAGGCGTGATGATCAAGCGCAAGGACAGCACCTATCAGGCCGGACGGCTGAAGGGCCCATGGTTCAAGTGGAAGCGCGAACCCTATAATATCGATGCCGTCATGCTCTATGCCCAGCGCGGCCACGGCAAGCGATCGAGCTATTATTCTGATTTCACCTTCGGTGTCTGGACGAGGGGTGAGGATGGCGCCGATCAGCTCGTGCCGGTCGGAAAGGCCTATTTCGGCTTTACCGATCAGGAGCTGGAAGTCCTCGACAAATTCGTCCGCGACAACACGGTGGATCGCTACGGGCCGGTAAGGGCCGTGCGCGCCACCGCGGATTTCGGCTTCGTTCTGGAAGTGGCTTTCGAGGGCATCAACCGCTCGACCCGCCACAAATCCGGTGTCGCCATGCGTTTTCCGCGGATTTCGCGGCTGCGCACCGACAAGCTGCCGCGCGACGCCGACCGGCTGGAGACGCTTGTCGCCATGATCGATGCCAAGGAGGCATGACGTGCCGGAGCCGCGCCAGCCGCGGCTTCTTCGTAGGCGAGGCCTATTTTAGCAAATTCGCTCATAACGGGCCATTCCCGCCGGCACTGCACGCCCTAGTTAACCTTTCCTAACCAGAGAGGGAGACGACCCATGAGCATTTTCAGCAAGATCAAGGATGCGATCTTTGGCCATGCCGCACAGGCAGCCGAACCGGCAGCCGCCACCCCCGCCGCATCTGCCCCGGCATCGGCCGCACCTGCGAGCCCGGCACCGGTCGCTCCGGCAGCGACCCCGGCGGCACCCACACCGGCTGCCGCCTCGGCGCCCTTCGATGTCGGTCCGGCACTGGATGCGGCCGTGAAGAAGAGCGGCCAGAAGCTCGACTGGAAACACTCGATCGTCGACCTGATGAAGGCGCTCGGCATGGATGCCAGCCTTTCGGAACGCAAGGAACTGGCCGCCGAACTCGGCTATACCGGCGATACCGGAGACAGCGCCAAGATGAATATGTGGCTGCACAAGGCGCTGATGAAGAAACTGTCCGAAAACGGCGGCAAGGTGCCGGCCGACCTGCTGGATTGATGCAGCATCGCCGAGGCAGGGCTCCCGGACGCGCGACCTGCGCTGCAAGCGGGAGCCCGCAAACCGCGTGAGGCAAGGACGCCGCGCCATGACACAGCGCCATGACACCGGGCCATGACACCGGGCCAAGACACCGGGCCAAGACGTTGGGCTAAGACGTTGGGCCAGGGCCTTGGTCCACGACGTTGGGTCAGGACGTGGGGCAAGCCGGGCCCCACGCACATCCCCCAATTCATGCCCGGCCTGATGCCTGATGCCTGACGTCGGCCCCCCGCATCGACCGCCTCCGATCACATCTGCGTTGAAGCCGGCGCCGCCTGTCGATCGGTGGTGCAAACATCTTGCCGAGGCCGTTGCGGGCGGTACATCATATGTCCCGCACTGCGATAGGTAGATTGATGCATCTGACACGCCGCACGATGATGGCCACCATGGCCTCCTGCACACTTCTTCCCCCGATCATTCCGGCCGCGATCACGCCGGCGCAGGCAGCCGAGCCGGATTTCCCTGTGCCGAAGGTCCTGCCGCTCGACCACACGGATTACGCCGAGGCGCGCCGAAAATTCACCACGCATCTGTTGCAGAAGGGCCCGGCGCCGGATGACCAGCGCCCGCTCGGCACGCCACCGGAAGCCCGCCGCATCACTTATCCGGGCGGCCCCGACGGCTCGATCCAGCTGGTCGCCTGGATCTCGCCCTATGAAGAGACAGGCAAGCCGAAACCCGCCGTCCTCTTCCTGCATGGCGGCAATGCCACCGGCGATGGCCACTGGCTATTGATGAAACCCTATGTCGAGGCGGGCTTCGTCGTCATGCTGCCGTCCTTCCGCGGCGAAAACGGTCAGCAGGGCTATTTTCCGGCTTCTACGACGAGACGGCGGATGCGCTGGCGGCAGCCGCCTACCTCGAAAACCTGCCCGGCATCGACAGGGAGCGCCTCTTCATTGCCGGCCACAGCAATGGCGGCACGCTCTCGCTTCTGGCCGGCATGGACCGAAATTCCGCGCCGCCGTGCCGATTTCGGCAGGCGTCAGCGCATGGCGCTTCTTCACCCGCTGGGAACAGGATATCCGCTTCGACCGCACCGACCCGAAGGAATTCCTGATGCGCTCCTCGGCCTGTTTCGCCCCGAGCCTCAAATGCCCGACCTTCCTTCTGCGCGGCTCGGAAGAGCGCCCCTTCGATGAGGATCACCAGCTGCTGATCGACCGGGTAAGGGCCGTCGGCGGCAAGATCGACACCAGGATCCTGCCCGGCACCCATACCGGCGTCGTGCCCGGCGCGGTGCATGAAAGCATCAGGTTTTCAACCAGTTCATGGCCTGAACCGGGGCACTTGGCCGCCTTTCACCGCTCCCCGATGGCGATCGGGGAGCAAATCCCGCATCGACGCCGTGACCAGCTTCGCGCCAGCCGCAAATGGCATCTTCCCGCGCGACGTCATCTGCCGAAAGCGGTTTCATGCTCTCTATGTTTCGACCTTCGCGCCGGGTTATCGGCCTTCTCTCCGCATTCGCGGTCGCAACCGTCCTGAGCGGCTGCCAGGGTCCATTCTTCACCGATACGAGCCGCATGAACCCGGATGTCTTTGCAAGAGAGACGCGCCGGTCTTCTACCAGCCGAATTACGGGCAGCCCTATCCGCAGGGAACACCGACTCCGGCCGGCTATCCGCCGCAGCCGGTCCAGGGCCAGCCGCAGCCCTATCCGCGCACCGAGCCTATCCCGAAGCGCCGCGAACTTTACCAGACGCAGTTCCACCAGACCTATGGCCTGCCGGTGACGAACCCGGTCAACCGCGTCATCTATGACGTGATCCGCGATGACGGACACACGCTGCCGGCCATTCCCTATTCGCGCGTCGATGCCAATTTCCTGCGCCAGACAGTGGATTACCAGACCAACGAGGCGGCCGGCACGATCGTCGTCGATACCCGCGCGCATTTCCTCTATCTCGTTCAGGGTGGCGGCAAGGCGATCCGTTACGGTGTCGGTCTCGGCAAGGCGGGCTTTGCCTGGCATGGCCGCGGCGTGATTGCCCGCAAGGCCAAATGGCCGCGCTGGACGCCGCCGGAAGACATGGTCGAGCGCCAGCCGGATCTGCGCAAGTTCGCCGCGGCCGAAGGCGGTGCCGAACCCGGCCTGAATAACCCGCTCGGCGCCCGCGCGCTCTATATCTACCAGAACGGCAAGGACACGCTCTACCGCGTCCACGGCACGCCGGACTGGCAGTCGGTGGGCAAGGCCACCTCGTCGGGCTGCGTGCGCATGTTCAATCAGGACGTGATCGATCTCTTCGATCGCGTGCCGACGGGAACACCGATCCTCGTCCTGTGAAGCGGGGGCGGGCTGTCGTCGCGATCCCGTGACCGGGCGTGTAATAGTCGTGAAGAAATAGTTGCTTAATTATCGCAGCCTTATCTTAAGGCCTGCGTCGGGCGGCGTCGGAACCTTTCGATGCCGTCCCCGTTGAGTTAGGCTTTTACGCATGAATGCGTTTTCTTATCGGTGGTTCTGCCTCACATGATCAAAGACAACTTTTCCCGCCGTGGCTTCCTGTCGCTTATGGGCGTCGGTGCAACGTCCGCGCTTGCCAGCTGTGCCTCGACGCGCCGGGCTCCTCCGGCAACATCATCACCTATCAGGGCCCTGAGCCGGTTGGTGCCGGTCTTCCCGGCGCGACCGCCGGTGCCGGCGGCGAATTCGATCCGGCCACCATGTATGCCGCCGAGGATGATGGCGGCTTCCACATCCCGGCCATTCCCTACCAGCGCATCAACCCGCGCTATTATCGTCAGCGCGTTGTCGATCCGACGGGCGAACGTCCCGGCACGATCGTCGTCGATACGCCGTCGCGCTTCCTCTATCTGGTCGAGCCGGGCGGCAGCGCCATGCGCTACGGCGTCGGCATCGGCCGTCAGGGCTTTGCATGGTCGGGTGACGGCGTCATCCAGTGGCGCCAGAAATGGCCGCGCTGGGTTCCGCCGGAAGAGATGATCGCCCGCCAGCCGGAACTGACGAAATATTCGGCCAAGAACGGCGGCATGCCGGGCGGCCTGATGAACCCGCTCGGTGCCCGCGCGCTCTACATTTTCCAGAACGGTCAGGACACGCTCTACCGCCTGCACGGCAACCCGGAATGGAACTCCATCGGCCGCGCCGTCTCTTCGGGCTGCGTGCGCCTGATGAACCAGGACATCATCGACCTCTACCAGCGCGTGCCGGAAAAGGCCCGCATCGTGGTCTGGCAGTAAGCCCTGCCGTTTCGGCAGTGCGAGTAGCTGTCACAAATCTCTGATAGTCCCGGTGCAGGAGATTGCGCCGGGATTTTTTCATGTCTGCCGAAGATCGCATCGATGATGATAGGATCGAGATCGCCGTATCGCTTGTCGAACGGCTGATAGAGACGCAGTTTCCCCGTTGGGCGGGGCTGCCGGTCAGGCCGGTGGCAAACGGCGGCTGGAACAACCGCACCTTCCATCTGGGCGAGGCGATGTCGGTTCGCCTGCCGAGTGCCGAGCGCTACGCTGCGCAGGTGGAAAAGGAAGCCCATTGGTTGCCGCGGCTTGGTCCCCATCTGCCGCGGCCCGTCCCCGAACCGCTTGGCATCGGTGCGCCGGGCGAGACCTATCCGTTTCCATGGGCCATCTATCGCTGGATCCACGGCGAGACCGCAAAGCCCGGACGGATTGCCGACATGCAGGCATTTGCCGCCGATCTTGCCGATTTCCTCAAGGCCCTTCAGAAAGTCGATACCGCCAAAGGGCCGCCGGCAGGCCCGCACAATTTCTATCGTGGCGGCTCACTCTCGGTCTATGACGGGGAGGCCCGTGCGGCGATTGCCATTCTGGCCGATGAGCTGGATGTCCACACCATCACCGCAATCTGGGAGCGTGCGCTCGGCTCCGAATGGCAGGTGCCACCCGTCTGGCTCCATGGCGACGTGTCGGAAGGAAACATGCTGGTAAATGACGGAAAACTGTCGGCCGTCATCGATTTCGGCACCTGCGGCGTCGGCGATCCCGCCTGTGATCTCGTCATAGCCTGGACCCTGCTCGATGAGCCGTCTGCCGGCGTTTCCGCGACCGGCTTGCCCTCGACAGCAAGGCCTGGGAACGCGCCCGCGGCTGGTGCCTGTGGAAGGCTCTGATCAAGATCGCCGAGCTGCGTGACAAAGCACCTGACGAAGCCGGCATCTACCGACGCTGGATCGCCCGGCTGCTTGCCGATCGGGACTGAACGCCGGGGAAGGTAGAAAAACCCTTCTACCCCTCAACCTGCATCAGCCGCGCCTTCAGCGCCATCACCTCGTCGCGAAGTGCCGTGGCCTCTTCCATCGTGCAGCCGAGGGCGGCGCCGATTGCGGCTCTCACATTGGCCGAGCGCGCCTCAAGGGCAGCACCTTCATCGGTCAGCGCGATCTTCACCTGTCGCTCATCCTCGCGGGAGCGTTCGCGCTTCACATAGCCTGCCTGTTCCATCCGCTTCAGAAGCGGCGAAAGCGTGCCGGAATCGAGCCCCAGCCTCTCGCCGAGCGCCTTCACGCTCTGCCCGTCCTCTTCCCAGAGGCAGAGCATCACGAGATATTGCGGATAGGTGAGGCCGAGCGGTTCGAGCAGCGGCTTGTAGGTGCGGGTAAACGCATGCGCCGCACCATATATGGCAAAGCACAGATGGGCATCGAGCGACATCCGGCCGCCTGCGCCTGCATCCGGCGTTGTTTCTTGCGCTTTTGTCTCCATGGCCGATCCTGACATCACAGTGTCGTGCACTAAATTTTCACTGCAGCCATTATCGCAGGCTTGACGGTCTACTGCAATGCGCGTAATTAGATTGTGCGCAATTGAATTGCGGACAAATTATGTAACGAAGGGAAGTTTGCTATGCCGATCCTCTACACCACCATGGCTTCTGCCACCGGCGGCCGTGCAGGCCGCGCCGTTTCTGAAAACGGCGTTCTCGATGTCACGCTCACCGTTCCGAAGGAACTCGGCGGCGATGGCGCCACCGGCACCAACCCGGAACAGCTCTTCGCAGCCGGCTATTCCGCCTGCTTCCTCGGCGCCCTGAAATTCGTCGCCGGCCAGCAGAAGGTGAAGATCCCGGAAGACACGACCGTGTCGGCCACCGTCGGCATCGGCCCGCGCGAAGATGGCGGCGGCTTCGGCATCGAAGTGGCGCTCAACGTCCATATCCCGGGCCTCGACAAGGAAACCGCTGAAAAGCTCGCAGCCGCTGCCCATATCGTCTGCCCTTACAGCCACGCCATGCGCACCTCGACCGAAGTTCCGGTCACGGTCGCCTGAGGCAGCATTGCCCGATAAGAACGTCGTAGGAGAGGGGCCATTCGGCCCCTTTTCCACATCCGGCGGGCGTGGACGCGACTGCTTTTCCCGCACTGCAAGAATTGCCACTTGACCGCGATAGGGTCTCCCGGGGCATGATCGCCCGGCCGGCAAAAGCATCACTCAACAAGGGGGACCGGCAGCAGAGGGTAAGACATGCCGTTTTCGCCGCTCACCCGTTTCATCGCTGCAAGCGGGCTCACCAATCTGGGAGATGGCATTGCCACCATCGCCTGGGCATGGACCGCTTCGCTGATTACCCGCGATCCGCTTCTTGTTGCCCTTGTCGCCATCGCCCTGCGTCTGCCCTGGGCGGTCTTTGCCCTGCCGGCGGGCGTGATTGCCGACCGTGTGGACCGGCGCAAGCTGATCCTCAAGATGGATATCGTCAGAAGCATCGCCTTTGCCGCAGCGCTGGTCGCGCTGCTTCTCTCCATGCCGCTCAAGGAAGCGCCCGCCGAAGGCGTCGCCTCGCTGCCGGCCTTCATCGCTCTTCTGGTCTCCGCGCTGGTGATCGGCGCCGCCGAAGTCTTCCGCGATAACGCGGCCCAGACCATGATCCCTTCGCTCGTGCCGCATGAAGAACTGGAAAAGGCCAATGGCCGGCTCTGGAGCATCGAGATTGTCGGCAATGCGCTGGTCGGCCCGCCGCTCGGCGCGCTTCTTGTCGCGATCCTCCTGCCGCTGCCCTTCGCCGCCAATGCCGGCGCCTATGCCATCGCCGCCCTGATCGTCGCAGGCATTGCCGGCACCTTCCGCCCGCAAAGGATGAGGCCGCTCCGCCGAGAGACTGGCGCCGGGAGCTTGCCGAAGGGCTGGCCTTCCTGCGCAATGCGCCGCTTCTGCGAACGCTCGCCTGGCTCACCGGCATGTGGAACCTCTTCTCCCACATGATGATGATCGCGCTCGTCCTGCATGTGCAGGAAAATCTCGGCCTGTCCTCCACCGCCTATGGCTCATCCTTGCGGCCGGCGCGCTCGGCGGCATTGCCGGCGGTCTTCTCGGCGAGCGGATCGTCCGTTTCCTCGGGCCTGCCCGCACCACGCAGCTGACGATCCTCTGGTCGGTGCCGAGCTTCATCGGCGTGGCGCTGGCGCCGGATGCGGTCTCGCTCGGCATCGTCATGTTCCTATTCGAGTTCGCCGGCCTCGTCTGGAACACCGTCTCGGTCTCCACCCGCCAGCGGATGATCCCCGACCGGCTGCTGGGCCGGGTCAACAGCGCCTACAGGCTGCTCGCCTGGGGCATGATACCGCTTGGCCTGGCGCTGTCCGGTTCCATCGTCCGGCTGGCCGATGGCCCTCTGCCGCGTGGCGTGGCGCTGACCCTGCCATTCTGGGTGGCGGCGGCGGGCGTACTCGTCACCACCATCTTCGGCTGGCGCCCCTTGGCACGCGGTCTCGCACCCGCCGGAAGGCAGGTGCGGGGGAGACGGGCGAAAATGCGGGTGCCACTGGCTGACGCGACGGGCTGCGCGACGGTTGATTGAACACCCCTCCGCCCGCTTCACGCCTGCGGCTCAGTGCGTCCGTTCAGCCCGTGCCAGACCATGCGCGATCAGCCGGTCGAGCACCGTGCCATAGTCGACGCCGCTTGCCGCCATCGCCTTGGAATACATGCTGATATTGGTAAAGCCGGGGATGGTGTTCACCTCGTTCACCACGAAGCTGAAATCATCCATCAGGAAAAAGTCGACGCGCGCCATGCCGTCGCAGCCAAGCGCACGAAAGGCCTCGGCCGCCATCTTGCGCATGGCTTCCTCGGTCTCGGCCGGCAGGTCGGCCGGCACTTTCAGGGCAGCACCACCCTCATCGATATATTTGGCGTCATAGCTGTAGAAACCATGCACCTCCGCCGGCACGATCTCGCCGGGCCGTGAGACGAAGAGGCCGCCTTGCGTATCTTCGAGCACGCTGAACTCGATCTCGCGCCCCTTGATGAACTCTTCCGCGAGCAGGCTCCGGTCATGCCGGAACCCTTCTTTCAGCGCCGGCCCATATTCCTGGCTGCCGGACACTTTTCTGACCCCGACGGAAGAACCCTGCCGCGCTGGCTTGATGAACACGGGCAGGCCGAGTGTCTCTTCGAGCTGATCGAAAAGCGGTGCCTCGCCCTCGGCAATCGTCACCGAGCGCGCCACCGGCAGGCCGGCGGCCAGCAGCAGCCGCTTGGCGATCACCTTGTCCAGCGCCGTCGCCGAGCCGAGAATGCCGCAGCCGACGAGCGGCACGCGCGCCACCTCGGCCAGCCCCTGCACCGATCCATCCTCGCCGAAAAGCCCGTGCAGAACCGGAAAGAGAATGTCGATCCGCGGCAGATCGCGCATCGGCCCGTGATCCGGCAGCGCCACCGCCTGACCGTGACCGCCCGGCACGAGCGCAATCTCGGTGCCGCGCGAAGGCTGGGCGAGCGTGCCATCGTCCTCAATGGCGCTCAGGAGCCATCGCCCCTGCCGGGTCACGAAGATCGGCACCACGTCATAGCGCGCCGGATCGAGCCCGTTCACCACATTGGTCGCCGACATTACCGAGACGTCATGCTCGGCGGAGCGCCCGCCAAACAGAACCGCAATCCGCACTCTTTTCGAACCCTGTATCATGCCCGTCCTTCTCTCGATCCCGGCGCCCCGCCGGTCCTGTCTGAAATGTCGCTCGACCGTCAGTGCCGGCCCATCGCCCCTGCGATCAGCGTCAGCTCGTTGGTCATGATCCCGCCCGGCCAATCGGTGGGCAAATCCTTGTAATCCTTCAGCGTATCGACGCCACTCGAATAATTGCCGCCGTGATAGGGGCCGATGACGAAAACCTCGCTTCCGGCGCTGCGAAAGCGGTCCAGCATCCGGTAGGGCCAGCCCCACAGGTGCGGCGCTATGTTGACCGGCAGGTAGACGACGCCGTTGCTGCAGGAGGCGGGCACGATGCCCGACCAGCCCCAGCGGGAATAATCCTTGAGACAGGCCATGGCCGAAACCCGCGTCGTCGTCTTCAGGTCCGGCATCAGCTGCTTCAGCACGGCGGTCGGCCGCTCGCCGCCATAGACGAACAGCTTGTCGCGCACACTTTTCGGATAAGGTTTGAGATAGGCGGCGAGAAGCTCGCCCTCTTTCGGCGAATTGCTCTTGATATTGATCAGAAAACCCTTGCCCGGAAACGTCTCGAGCACTTCGCGCAGCGTCGGCATCAGGCCGATCCCCTTGCCGCGAAACGGAAAGGTCTTGCCGTCATCGGCCGTATAGCCATAGCCGACATCGAGCTTGCGCAGATCAGCCATCGAATGTTCGCGCGTCACGCCATGGCCATCCGTCCGGCAGTCGAGCGTCCAGTCGTGGAATACGGCGAACTCGCCATCGGTCGTCGGGTGGATGTCGAATTCCACGGCATCGGCGCCGGCGTCGAAGCTTGCCCGCATCGAGGCGATGGTGTTTTCGATGAAGACGTCACCCGAGGGCAGCATCCGCGTCGCCGTACAGGTACCGGCCTTCACGCCGGTCATGTCGTAGCGCGGTGCCATGCCGCGATGCGCAAGCAGGATCGGCTGGCCATCCGGCCGTGCGGCCAGCATGTTCGTATTGATGAGAAAGATCACCGCAGCCACGCCGGCGATGAGAGCGATGACCCCCGCCGAGGCTTTGCGCCATTTGGTTGCCATTCCTGTCGTCCCCTGTTTTTTCCGAAAGCTCGGGGCCGATCACGCCGAATTTACGGCAGACTGCAAAGTGATCGGTGGAGAGGACGGAAAACGCCCGCCTTGTCAGGCGGGCGTTCTCGGATTGGTTCAGAGGCATGTTCTGGCGGAGGTCAGCGCATGGATCGGGGCCCTACCAGAGAACATTGCCCACCGGCTGCAGCGGCTTGGCCGGGGCCGGTTTGCCGATCAGCTGTTCGAGGTCGATCTGGATCGTCCGGCAGATCGACGAAAGCGGCACGTCATGGGCGCGATTGGCGAAGGGATCCTGCAGGTCGGCGCCGATCCGGTCCATGGCAAGCAGCATGAAGCCGACCACGGTCGAGGCAAGCGGGGTGAAGATCGTCAGGCTGTCAACGAGGCCGATCGGCAGCAGCAGGCAGAAGGCATGCACGAACAGCGTCGGATAATAGGCATATTCGCGCGGCAGCGGCGTGTTCTTGATCCGCTCCATGCCGCCCTGTGCATTGCTCATGTCGACGAGCAGCCGCTCCATCTGGATGCGCCGATAGCTGTCGACCCAGCCCCGGCGGGCCGCTTCCGCGATCATCGCGGCACTCTGGTTCAGGATGGCATTCGGCACGTTGTTGACATGCTGCAGCCGCTCCACCTCGTCATCGGGCAGGTAATCCTGGATCTCCTCGCATTTCGGCTGGCCGCGCAGGTGGCAGCGCAGCGCATGCACATAGGCGATCTGGCGCAGCACCAGCCCGTGGCGGGTGGCTTCCGCCTCCGGTGTCTTGTCGATCAGGTGATAGACCTCGCGGCCGAAGGAGCGCGAGGCATTGACCATCGCCCCCCACAGCGTGCGGGCCTCCCACCAGCGGTTATAGGCATTGTTGTTGCGAAATCCGAGAAACAGCGCCAGTGCCGAACCGAGAAGGCTCATCGGCAGGACAGGCAGGTTCAGCCAGGGATGTGGCAGGTAGACATAGGCCAGAGTGACCAGAATGTCCCAGACGAACAGAAGGGCGAGCGGCCAGCCGATATAGCCAAGCATGCGGTGTAGGCGGGCGGATTGCGGTAAAACCATGAATACGTCCTCGTTCACTCTCTGCGTTATGCGCAACAGAGTAATCTATGACGCATTGCAGCAATTTGGAGACGTCATGCGGCAAAACCGTGTTTTCACGGGTTTGTTATCACCCGCCAGAGTGGTGATTCCTATTCACTTTTTCGAAATGCTGCGCGATGTGCCGCAAAATGCCACTTATGGCTTCGTCGCGCCCGAGGCGGCCCTGCCTCGGTGGACAGCCTCATCCACCATGAAAAATGCCCGGCATTGAGCCGGGCATCTTCCGTTTCTTAGTCGTATCGCGTCGAACTTAGTTCGGCAGCGCGTAGGCGATCACATAGTCGCCGCGATCGGGCGACTGGCGGGCGCCGCCGGCCGAGATGACGATATACTGCTTGCCGGTCTTCGGAGACTTGTAGGTCATCGGAGTACCCTGGCTGCCGACAGGCATGCGGGCTTTCCAGACTTCCTTGCCGGTCTGCGAATCGAAGGCACGCAGGTAATAGTCCTGGGTGGCTGCGAAGAAGACGAGGCCGCCCTGGGTGGCAAGCGAGCCACCGATCGTCGCATGCCGATCGGGATCGGAACGCCCATCTTGATACCCATCGGGCCGGTGTCCTCGACGGTGCCGAGCGGAACCTGCCACTTGATCTGCTGGGTGTTCATGTCGATTGCGGTGAGCGAACCGAACGGCGGTTCCTGGCAGGGAATGCCGAGCGCCGAGAGGAAGCGGTTCTTGTCGACTGCATAGGGCGTGCCCTTCATCGGCACGACGCCCATGACGGTGTTGGTGGCTTCCGAACCGCTGGCGACGGCGGTCGTCGGTGCGGCTTCCTTCATCTGGATCCACAGGCCGAGGCGCATGTCGTTGACGAAGATCGTGTTCGTCGTCGGGTCGGTCGAGAAACCGCCCCAGTTCATGCCACCGAGCGAGCCGGGGAAGTTCAGCGCAAGGTCGGTGCCCGGAACCGTGTAGACGCCGTCATAACGCATGCCCTTGAAGGCGATACGGCACAACAGCTGGTCGAACGGGGTTGCACCCCACATGTCGCTTTCGGTCAGCGTCTGCGCACCGATCTGCGGCATGCCGACGGAGAGCTTCTGCGTCGGTGCGTAAGGCTCGTTCGGGATCTTGCCCGGCTTGACCGGAACGTCCGCGACTTCCGTCAGCGGCTGGCCGGTGGCGCGGTCGAGAACCCAGATCTGGCCGGCCTTGGTGCCGAAGGTGAGCGCCGGAACAGTCGTGCCGTCCTTCTTCTTGAAGTCGAAGAACGAAGGCTGCATCGGAACGTCGAAGTCCCACAGGTCGTTATGGACGGTCTGGTAGACCCACTTTTCGCGACCGGTCGTGGCGTCGAGCGCCAGCATGGATGCGCCATACTTGTGGTCGAGCGCGTGCGGGTCGCGCCGTAAAGGTCGACCGACGGGCTGCCGACCGGCAGGAACACGGTGTTGGAGGCAGGATCGTAGGACATGGCAGCCCAGACGTTCGGGGTCGAACGCGTATAGGTCTGGCCTTCCGGCGGCAGCTTGGTGATTTCCGGGTTGCCCGGGTCGAAGGCCCAGCGCAGTTCGCCGGTGATCACGTCGAAGCCGCGCATGACGCCGCCCGGCATGTCGACCTGGACGTTGTCGGCGATACGGCCGCCGACGACGACGGTGGTGCCGGCAAGCGTCGGGGCAGAGGTCAGGACATATTGCGGATCAGGCGCATTGCCCATGCCGATCTTCAGGTCGACGCGGCCATTCTTGCCGAAATCCGGGCAAAACGCGCCGGTATCGGCATCGATGGCGATCAGTTCCGCGTTGATCGTGTTCATCAGCAGACGGCGCTGGCAAAGCGCGCCGGAAGCGACCGAGACGGCTGTGACCGGGGTGGAGTTCGGCGCGGTCGGCTGTACGAGAGCCTGGGTCGCATCGAAATAGGCAAGACCGCGGCAACGCATCCAGACGGACGACTTGGCGTTGATCTCGTTCTTCCACAGCTGCTTGCCGGTATCGGCATCGATGGCGATGACATTGTTGTGCGGGGTGCACAGGAACACCTTGTCGCCGACCTGCAGCGGGGTTTCCTGGTCTTCCGCGCCGCCGCCGCCGGGGCTGATCGGGGTGTCGCCGGTCCGGTAGGTCCAGGCAACCGTCAGATCCTTGACGTTGTCGCGGGTGATCTGGTTGAGCGCGGCAAAGCGCGAGCCGCCCGGCGTGTTGCCATAGGCTTCCCAGTTCTTCTGTTCCGTGGCCGGATCGACCGGAACGAGCGGCTGCTCGGTGCCGGTAAAGGCAACGGTCGGGTGCGGTACGAACATGGCGGCAACGCCGCCGGCAGAGGCAAGCGCCAGAAGGACGGCGACGATGAACGACGGCGCATAGGCCGGCGAACGGCCGCCGGCGCGACGCAGGATCGGATAGGTGGCGGCAATCACCGCACCGCCGATACCGAAGGCCAGAAGGCGCGAATTGAGCGGCCAGTAGTCGAGGCCGGCGTCATAGACGGCCCAGATGGCGGTGCCGATGGTGACGAGGCCGAAAAGCAGCGCGCCGGAAGCCTTGCGGAACGCGACGAGCGCGCCGGCAATGACGATCAGCACGCCCGAGATCAGGAAGTACCAGCTGCCGCCGAGCGACACGAGCTTGGCACCGCCGATGGCAAAGAAAAGCCCGGCTGCGACGAGGACGACGCCCAGAACGATCAGCCAGATCTTGGCGATCGCCGAAGGGGCGCTTGTTGGGGTGGTCATGAGTATTTCAACTCCGCTTTTTGTTGTGACCGAAAGGACAGTTGAAAAGCAGGGTCTTGCACTGGCCGGAAGGCTGATCAGTCAGGGGCAAAGCAAAGCCGGTCATCGTCGCTCTCGATAGAACGAACACCCTCGACCCGGCGCAATATGACGGAACGGGAGCGTTCATGAAACTTCCGCCGTCACGCACCTCCCGTCGCGCTGCGGCCACGGGTTTCTCGACCCCGCAGCTGCGGTATAATGCCACCTGCGTCATTCTGGCAAGCGATGAACGTACCATTTGTTCATTTGTGCAGGCATTCCCGAACTTCCTGCAAACTGTCGCGACCATAAGTTTAGCATAAAATGGAAAGCTTACCTATCGCGTGCTGTTTTATGGTTTATGGCTACCTCAGGCTGAACATGTGCTAGGCTCCATTCGACGCCCGAAACGTCGATCCGGGCGGAAAACCTCGGAGGAGAAGCGCATGTCTGACAGTGCTGTACAGGGCCAGATGGCCGGGTTGACCCATCCGCGCAGTGAAACTCACGGCAAGTTCATTTGGTGTGAGCTGATGACCGGCGACACGGCCGCGGCCGGCCTTTTCTATGGCGATGTCGTCGGCTGGAAGACATCCGAAATGAGCATGCCGGGCATGCCGCCCTATTATATCTTCGAGATCGGCGAGGGAGAGAACTGCCCCGGCATCGGCGGCATGATGACCTTCCCGCCAGAACTCGAAGGTCAATTGCCGCCCAACTGGACCGGCTATGTCGCGGTGGATGATGTCGATGCGACGGCGCTGGAATACGAGCGCCTTGGCGGAACTGTCCGGCGCGCACCGGACGATATTCCGAATGTCGGCCGCTTTGCCGTGGTTGCCGATCCGCATGGCGCGGTCCTCTGCATCATGACGCCGCTGCCGCCGGAAAATCCGCCGCGCGAGCCGGCGGCGGGCGAGCCGGGCACGGTCGGCTGGCGCGAGCTCTATGCCGGAGACGGCGAAGAAGCCTTTGATTTCTATTCAAAAGTCTTCGGATGGACGAAGCACCACGATTTCGACATGGGGCCGATGGGCACCTATCGCATCTTCGCCCATCAGGCCGAGGCGATCGGTGGCATGATGACCAGGCCGCCGACCGTGCCGGTCGCCTGCTGGAGCTATTATTTCACGTCGATGCGATCGATGCGGCAATCGGCAGGATCACGGCGGGCGGCGGCACCATCGTCAACGGCCCGATGGAAGTGCCCGGCGACAGCTGGATCGTCCAGGCGACCGACCCGCAGGCGCCTTCTTCTGCCTCGTCGCGCCGAAACGGTAATCTGGCTGGTGCTTGCCACTTGCGGCGCCACGCCTCTCTCCTGTAAGGCGCATTTCCGACCGATAGTCACGAAATGCGAGAAAAGGGCAGGGCCATGGCAGCTGACGACGACGAATATATCTATGACGAGGCCACGGGCGAATGGCGCCCGGCCTCCGAAATCGCGGCAGCTGCCGCGGCAAAGGGCGCAGTCGAGGTGCTCGATGCCGCCGGCAACGTGCTGAAGGACGGCGACAGCGTGTCGCTGGTCAAGGATCTCAAGGTCAAGGGCGCCAACCAGACGCTGAAACAGGGCACCGTCATCCGCTCCATCCGGCTGACCGATAACCCGGAAGAGATCGACTGCCGCCACGACACGATCAAGGGTCTGGTCCTGCGCACGGAGTTTGTGCGCAAGCGGTAAGCTCATTGTGGGGGCATCCCCAACCACCAACGTCATCCTCGGGCTCGTCCCGAGGATCTAAACACGTCAACGAAATCGGGCGTGGGCAGATGCCCGGGACAAGCCCGAGCATGACGGTGGAGGTGTTCGAGAGGTCTTGCCACGAAGCAACCGGCGCCTGATCCGGCTCGTCGCTCGTCACGGCCCTTCCATGGCCGGCCGCGCGCCCGTCACCTGCCCGATCTTGAAATTCCAGGCGATCAGCAGGT
>CABHNZ010000016.1 GCA_902167985.1 Shinella sp. UYSO24 | reverse complement strand
CCGCTTGCCGAATTCGGCATCATAATCCTTGCCGTCGCGCATCGAGCGCACCAGCGACATGACATGCCGGTAGCGATCCGGATAATTCTGCAAAAGCCAGTCGCGAAAGAGCGGGCTCACTTCCAGCGGCAGCCGCAGAAGCACATAGCTCGCCTCCGTCGCGCCGGCGGCATGGCCCGCCTCCAGGAGCCGCTCGATCTCGTGATCGTTGAGAGCCGGAATGAGCGGCGACGTCATGATCGCCGTCGGAATGCCGGCATCCGTCAGTGCCTTGATCGCTTCGAGACGTTGGCCGGCGTCGATGCGCGGGGTTCCATGCTGCGGGCAAGCTTCCGGTCGAGCGTCGTCACCGAAATCCCGACCTTTGCCAGACCCTTCGAGGCCATATCGGAGAGAATGTCGATATCGCGCGTAATCAGCGACGACTTGGTGACGATCGCCACCGGATGGTTTGCCTTGTGCAGCACTTCGAGGATCTGCCGCATGATACGCCATTCCCGCTCGATCGGCTGATAGGGATCGGTATTCGTGCCGATCGCGATCACCCGCACCTTATAGTCCGGCCGCTGAGTTCCCGCTCCAGAAGTTTCGGCACATCCGGCTTGGAGAACAGTTTGGATTCGAAATCCAGCCCCGGCGACAAACCCATATAACTATGCGTCGGACGGGCGAAACAATAGATGCAGCCATGCTCGCATCCGCGATACGGGTTGATGGAGCGATCGAAGGGAATGTCGGGGCTGTCGTTCTTCGTCAGCGCCGTCTTCGGCTTCTCGACCTGAACCTCGGTGCGGAACGGTTCAAGCTCCTCGAGGCTCTGCCAGCCGTCATCGAAACTCTCGCGCCGCTGCTCCTCGAAACGGCCGCTCGGATTAAGCCCGGCCGCCCGGCCGCGGCGGCGATCGATATCGACCCTGTGGCCGGAGGCCTTCACCAGTGCGTCGGCAATATCTGCCGTATGGGCAGGCGCAAAGGCAGCCTGCCGCAGCTCAGCCAGTTCGTTCATGGGACGCTCCTGCGGGTGTCTTTTCCCGCGTTCCGTGACTATATTCCTAGCGCCGGAAATAGAACAATGCAAGAACAAAATTTGACGGTAGTGTTTATGGCCTTCCTCGCTGCAATGCGGTAAATGTCAAAAATGCTGACTGTCATCATGGAATGCCGCGACCAGGAATCGGAATTGGCGCAAACCCTGTCGGTGCTCGTATCGGGCGCTGTGGAAGGGCTTGTGAGCGATGTCGTCGTGCTCGATCATGGATCGAGCGATGGCTCGTCACGGGTGGCGGATGCGGCCGGCTGCCGCTTCCATACGGACTGGGATCTGGGCGACGTGCTGCGCGGCGCGCGTGGCGAATGGGTGCTGCTGGTCGAGGCAGGGGCGAGGCTTCAGTCCGGCTGGATCGACGAGGTGATGGAATATATCGCGCTTGCCAAGCAGGCGGCGCGCTTCTCGCCCTCGCGCGTCTATCGCAAACCATTCCTGAAGCGGATTGCCCGTTCCGTGCCGCCGCTGGAATGCGGCTTTCTCCTGCCGAAGATGCAGGCCGTCACCATGGCGAGGTCCGGCATGAGCCTTTCGGCGCTGGCTACCGGCCAGAAGACGGCGAAACTGTCGAGCGAGATGATCCCCGCCTGGGTGGCTGCCAGCCGCTGACGGCCATCTGTGGCCGTCCTGTGCGCCTTTTCAGGCACCAGAACCACGTCGCAGATGTTCGTCGAGACGCGGCATGATCTCTATGAAATTGCAGGGCATGTGACGGTAGTCGAGCTGCGCCTTCAATATCCCGTCCCAGGCATCCTTGCAGGCGCCGGGCGAGCCCGGCAGCACGAAGATGAAGGTCGCGTTGGCGACGCCGCCTGTGGCGCGTGACTGGATCGTTGATGTGCCGATCTTGTCATAGGAAATCCGGTGAAAGACCTCGGAAAACCCGTCCATCTTCTTTTCAAACAGCGGCTCCAGAGCCTCCGGCGTCACGTCCCGCCCGGTAAAGCCGGTGCCTCCGGTGGTAATCACGACATCGATCTGCGGATCGAGCGTCCAGGCGCGCACCTGATCGAAGATCCTAGCCTTGTCGTCGGGCACGATCGCCCGCGCAGCGAGCCGGTGGCCGGCATCAGCGATGCGGGCGACCAGTGTATCGCCGGATCGATCATCGGCAGATGTGCGGGTGTCGGAGACGGTAAGCACCGCGATCGAGACCGGAATGAAGGGGCGCTTTTCGTCTATTCCAGCCATCATGCGGCTCCTGTTGTCGTCATCGCCTGAAAATACCAGTCCGGCCGCAGGCCGGCCAGATGCGCCGCCGCAGCCTCCGCAGCCTCGGCCGAGGCGAACAGGCCAAAGCATGTGCGCCGGATCCGGACATGCGCGTGAGATAGCGCCTTGGCTGGCAATCATGTCGGAGATCATGGCAATCCCGGCCTCAGCGCCCGCGCCGGTGGTTCGAGATCGTTGCGCAGCTGCGGCAGCAGGTTCATCACGCCGTGATCGATCGGGGGAATGACCGGATTGTCCTTGCGTATCAGAAGCTTGAAGACGGACGGCGTCGAAACGGCAACCAGCGGATTGCCGAGCACGACAAAGAGCTGCGGCAGGTCGGGCAGGGGGGTGATCTGCTCGCCGATCCCGCGCGCAAGCAGCGGCCGCCCCTCGAGGCACATGGCACGTCGGCGCCGAGCAAGACGGCGATCGCCGAGAGTGTCTCGGCAGAAAGCGAAGCCTGCCAGAGCCGCATCAGCCCGCGCAGCGCAGCCGCCGCATCCGCCGAGCCGCCGCCGATCCCGGCGGCCACCGGCAGGTTCTTTTCCAGATGGATGGCAACCGGCGGGGTAGAATGTCCTTCGGCAGAAAGCGCCCTGCGCAGTGCGTCGCGCGCCTTGAGCACGAGATTATCGGAAGCGGGCGTATCGTTGAGAAGAGCGGCGAAGCGGCCCGAAAGCGTGAACGTGTCCTCCTCGGCCGGTGCAAACGTCAGCCTGTCGCCGGTAGTCGTAAACGTCACGATGCTTTCGATGAGATGATAGCCATCCGGCCGCTGGCCGATGACCTGCAGCGCCAGATTGATCTTGGCTGGAGCCCATTCGAAAAGACCCGCCTCTTGGGCGGGCCTTTCGCTTGTCATGGATGCAACAGCGTGCATCAGGATTTCTTGTCGGGTTCCGGCTGGGCCGGCTGCGCGGGCTCGGGCGCCGGCTGTGCGGGTGCAGGGCTTGCCTGCCCGCGATCAGCCGTCGACGGGTTGGTGTCGACCGGCGGCAGGCCCTTGGCGATCTTGTCCTTGATCTGCTCGCGGTTGACGTCCTCGCCCTCGGAGATGAGCGCGCGGTTCCACTGGTAGACGGCTTCCAGCTTGCGGTTCACCCGCCAGTAGGCATCGCCCAGATGGTCGTTGATCGTCGCGTCGCCGGCGCGCAGCTGCACGGCGCGTTCCAGCTCCGTCACCGCATCGTCGAACTTGCCCATGCGGTAATAGGCCCAACCGAGGGAATCGACGATATAGCCATCGTCCGGCCGTGCATCGACGGCCTTCTTGATCATGCCGAGGCCTTCGTCGAGATTGATGTTCATGTCGACGAGCGAATAGCCGAGATAGTTGAGAACCTGCGGCTGGCCGGGGTTCAGATCCAGCGCCTTGCGGAAGCTCGGCTCGGCCTTGTCCCACTGCTTCAGGCGCTCATAGGCAATGCCGCGCTGGAAGAAGATCGACCAGTCGCTCTGTTTCGGCACCGGCCCGATCACTTCGACGGCCTTGTCGTAATTGTCGGCCATCGCCTTGTAGTCCTTGGCGTCGGAAAGCACGCTGCCATAGGCGATATAGCTGCGGATATCGGAAGGATCCGACGCGATCAGATCGCGCAGATGCTTCTTGGCATCTTCCACCTTGCCCGTATCGGCAAGCGTCACGCCGAGCTGCAGTTCGGAGATGCGCCGCATCGGCGAATCCTGCGGCACGTCGGCGTAATAGGCGATTGCCCGGTCCGGCTGTTCCAGCTTTTCGGCAAGCCCGCCGAGCAGGATCAGCGTATCGGCGCTCTTCGGGTCGAGTGCATGCGAGATCTGCAGGTAGAGGGACACCATGTCCTCGGCGCCCTGACGGTTCAGCGCGCCACCGATGGAAAACAGCACGCCGGCTGCGCCCTGCGCTGCAGTGGTGATCTGCTGCGGCTGCTTCTCGTCCTTCTCGATGCTCTGGCGAAGCGCCTTCAGCGGCGCATAATTGTTGACCATGCTGTCGCCGACGGAAACGGCGTCGAGCGCCTTCTGCTTGTTGCCGGCGGCCGCTTCAAGCCGCGCCAGTGCAATGACCGCACGCATGAACGTGTCGGGTGCGGTCGCGACGGCTTCCTTGTTGGTCACGGCAGCATTGAGATACTGGCGGGCAGCACCCGTGTCGCCGGCAACCAGCGCCATCGTGCCGAGATTGTAATCGGTAAAGACCTTGAACCAGTCCGGCCCCTTCATCGTGCTGATCGAGGAGAGCGCAAGCTTCGTCTTGCCGGCGCCGATCTCCGCCCAGGCGGCCAGAAGCCGGTGGGTCAGCCGGTCGAGATCGTTCGGGCCGGTATAATTGAGCACCCGGCGCGCGTCTCGTAGCGGCCATCGCGGATATCGTTGAGGCCGCGCACGATGCGGGTGATCCGGTCGACGGATTTGTCGTCCTTGAGATTGGTGGCTTCCTTCACGCCGCCGTCGAAATCACCCTTCAGGAACAGCGAGATCATCAGCCGTTCGCGGATTTCAAGGTTGGCGGGGTCGAAGGTCAGCGCCTTGCGATAGAGCGTGATCGCAGTGTCATAGTCATGATCGACATCAGCGGTGCGGGCGGCAAGGAATGCACCCGAAAACGACCTGACCTTCGCTGCATCAACGTGACCGGGGCCTCGGCCTTCGGTGCTGTTTCGCCCGGAGCGGCGTTTACCGCGCTGCCGACGAACAGGAAACTGGCCAGCGCCACGCCGGAGAGCAGAAGGAGGCTGGATTTCTGCCGCATAAAGAATGCCTTTCATAAGAAGCCGGAAACGGCGGGCTCGCATGCCTGCGGTTTGGGCGTCGATTCATGCATGATAGAATGGCTTTTTGGAGCAGGTCCGCAAGGAAATCTCCGGCAGCGCCTGGGGGCGCGGCCGGTCACACTTGCGTCAGCAAGGCGCGCCGGACCGGGGTGCCGGCGCGTGGCTGTCAGGCCTGCACGGCGTCAGTTGACGCGCTGGATGGAGAAGTCGATCACATCCATCAGGCGTTCTTGAGCGGCGAGGCCGGAAGCGGCGCCAGCGCATCGCGTGCCATCGTGCCGTAATGCAGCGCCCGGCCAATCGTGTCGTTCAGCGCGCCGTATTTGGTGATGAGGCCGAGTGCCTTCTGCAGGTTCTCGTCGCCCGTATTGCCCTGTTCGATCGCCTCGCGCCAGAAGGCGCGCTCTTCCTGCGTGCCGCGGCGGTAGGAAAGGATGACCGGCAGCGTGATCTTGCCTTCGCGGAAGTCGTCGCCGACATTCTTGCCGAGATCGGCAGCCTTGCCGCCGTAATCGAGCGCATCGTCGACGAGCTGGAAGGCAAGCCCGAGGTTCATGCCGTAGGAGCGCAGAGCCGCGCGGCCTGCCTTGTCGGCATTGGCGATGATCGGGCCGACTTCGGCGGCAGCCGCAAACAGGGCGGCCGTCTTGGCGCGGATGACGGAGAGATAGTCGTCCTCGGTCGTTTCCATGTTCTTGGCGACGGAAAGCTGCAGCACTTCGCCTTCCGCAATCACCGATGCGGCGGTCGAGAGCACGTCCAGCGCTTCGAGCGAGCCGACATCCACCATCATGCGGAAAGCCTGGCCGAGCAGGAAGTCGCCGACGAGAACGCTCGCCTGGTTGCCCCAGATCGTGCGCGCCGTCGACTTGCCGCGGCGAAGGTCGCTTTCGTCCACGACATCGTCATGCAGCAGCGTTGCCGTATGCATGAATTCGACGCTGGTCGCGAGCTTGACGTGATGGTCGCCCTCGTAGCCGAACATCACGGCCGAAGCGAGCGTCAGCATCGGGCGAAGCCGCTTGCCGCCGGAAGAAATCAGATGGTTGGCGACTTCCGGGATCATCTGCACGTCGGAGCCGGCCCTGGAAAGGATCAGCTGGTTGACGCGCTCCATGTCCGCCTTGGTGAGGTCCACGAGCGGCTTGACCGAAGCCTGTTTGTTTTTGCTTTCTTCAAGCGGTATGACGACGCCCAAGGTAGGGACTCCTATAAAACTTTAGGGGGCGACCATAGAAAGTGCGGCTTGGAGCGGCAAGCGCAAATCGCATCACGATGGCTTAAATGAACGGTGGAAACTACTGATGCTGGAGATTATCCGTACCAACGATCTGGTCCTTTTGTCGGTGGCAGAAACCCTCATGCGCGATGCCGGAATACATTTCATGGTGGCAGATCAGTCGATGAGTGTGCTGGAAGGCTCGCTTGGGTTGCTTCAGCGCCGTTTCATGGTGGAAAGCGACCGCGCAGAGCAGGCCCGCCGCATCCTGACCGATGCCGGTCTCGGCGCCGAGCTGCGTCCGAAATGAGGTGGCGATGAGCGACGTTGTGAAGCACCCCGCCCGCAAAACCCCTGTCAGATCTCAGGGCCTTGCCGCATGAGCGAAAAATCCTTCACCATCGATGCGTTTCATCGGGGCCGCTTTCACGTCATGCAGCCGAAGGGTGAAGGGCACCGCTCCGGCGTCGATGCCATGTTGCTTGCCTCTCTGGTTGCGGCCGATGGCCCGGTCAGCGTCGCGGATCTCGGTTCCGGGGCAGGGGCGGCCGGCCTTGCTGTTGCCTCGCGATTGCCGCAGGCCAGCGTGCTTCTCGTCGAACGGTCGCCGCTGATGGCGGATTACGCCAGACAGACGCTGGCGCTTGCCGAAAATGCCGCCTTTGCGGATCGCGTTGAGGTGCTGGAGGCTGATGTCGGCCTCACCGGCAAACCGCGGGTGGCAGCGGGACTTCTGGACGAGGTGCATGACCATGTCATCATGAACCCGCCCTTCAACGATGCCGCCGACCGCCGCACGCCCGATGCCCTGAAGGCCGAGGCGCATGCGATGACGGAAGGCCTGTTTGAAAGCTGGATCAGGACGGCCGGTGCGATCATGCGCTCGGGCGGGCAATTGTCGCTGATCGCACGCCCGCAATCGATCGCCGAGATCATCGAAGCCTGCGGCAAGCGCTTCGGCGGGCTGGAGATCACCTCGCTTCATCCCCGCGCCGGGGCCGAGGCCACCCGCATTCTGGTGACGGCAATCAAGGGGTCGCGCGCGCGGCTTTCATTGCGCTCGCCGCTTTTCATTCACGGTCAGGATGGACATGCCTTCCTGACCGAGGTCGATGACATGAATAACGGGCGGGCCGCCTATCGACGGCTGACGCCCGCGGGCCGGCTCACCCCGTCACGAAATCGAGGATGAGCTTGACGTTGAGGCCGGCAATCACGATGGCGATCAGCCATGCGAAGGCCGAGAGCCACAGCGGTGAGACAAGCTCGCCCATCTTCACCTTGCTGGCGGTGAACATCACGAGCGGGAAAACCGCGAAGGAAAGCTGCAGGCTGAGCACGACCTGCGTCAGCACCAGAAGCTCGGCCGTCCCCGCATCGCCATAGAAAATGGTGACGGCCGCCGCCGGAATGATGGCGATGCGCGGGTGATCAGGCGCCGCACCCAGGGCTGCACCTTGATCCGCAGAAAGCCTTCCATGACGATCTGGCCGGCAAGCGTTGCCGTGACCGTGGAGTTCAGGCCGCAGCACAGAAGTGCGATGCCGAACAGCGTCGGCGCGATCGCAAGCCCGAGCAGCGGCGAAAGCAGCGCATGCGCATCGCCAAGCTCGACCACATCCGTCTTGCCATTGGCATGGAACGCCGCGGCCGCAAGGATCAGGATCGAGGCATTGATCAGGAGCGCAAAGCAGAGCGCAACGGTGGAATCGATCGTCGCGAATGTCAGCGCCTGCTTCTTTTCCTTGATCGTCTCGCCATAGGCGCGCGTCTGCACGATGCCCGAATGCAGGTAGAGGTTATGCGGCATGACGGTGGCACCGAGAATGCCGAGCGCGATGTAGAGCATTTCCGGGTTGGTGACGATTTCGGTCGTCGGGAAGAAGCCGCGGATCACCTCGCCCCATTGCGGATCGGCAAGGAAGATCTGCACGCCGAAGCAGAGCGCGATGACGCCGAGCAGCGTGATGATGAAGCTTCCACATACCGGAAGCCGAGCTTCTGAAGATAGAGGATGATGAAGACATCGAGCGCGGTGACGATGACGCCGAGTTCGAGCGGCAGGCCGAAGATCAGGTTGAGGCCGATGGCCGTGCCGATCACCTCGGCAATATCCGTGGCGATGATGGCGATCTCTGCAAACAGCCAGAGCATGAAGGCGACGGGCTTCGGGAAAGCATCGCGGCAGGCCTGCGCCAGATCACGGCCCGACGCGATTGCAAGCCGCGCACAGAGGGACTGCAGCACGATCGCCATGATGTTGGAAAGAAGTGCGACGGTCAGCAGCGTATAGCCGAATTTCGAGCCGCCGGCGAGCGATGTTGCCCAGTTGCCCGGATCCATATAGCCGACGGCGACCAGATAGCCGGGGCCGGCAAACGCCATGGCACGCTTGAGCTTCGATGACGAGTTGTTGACGGCGACGCTGCGGTGCACATCCGACAGAGAGCCTTCGCCCACCTGGCGCGCCACCCGTCATCCTGCTTCATATTCGACATGTCCATGCTTGCGACTTTCCCGCCTGCCAAATCTTCGGTCCGGAAAATATTGCTTCTTTGGAATGATAATGCAAGTCATTCGCAACTAGAAAAATGCAGGCCGATTTTCGCCCTGCTTTCCGGGCTTTCACACTGCAGCCATTGCGTTTGAAATTCTTGCACATACATGCTCTTCGAGGACGGACGTGCCGCAGGACGATGATGGCGGATGCGTCTGGAAAATTTGAAACTGTGCATGGAAGAGGATGGATGATGGCCGGGTTGCTGACGAGATTGCTGCCGAAGAAGTTCCGCAAGAAGGGCGTGGCGATCCCGGTCGTGCGCCTGCAGGGCACGATCATGGCCGGCGGCAGCCAGTTCAAGCAGACGCTCAACCTCGCCAATGTCGCGCCGATGCTGGAAAAGGCCTTCGCCATGAAGGATGCGCCGGCCGTTGCTATATCCGTCAATTCGCCGGGCGGCTCGCCTGTCCAGTCGCGGCTGATCTATCAGCGCATCCGGGCTCTGGCGGACGAGAAGAACAAGAAGGTGCTGATCTTCGTCGAGGATGTCGCGGCCTCCGGCGGCTATATGCTGGCGCTGGCCGGCGACGAGATCTTTGCCGACCCGACCTCGATCGTCGGTTCGATCGGCGTCGTCTCCGGTGGCTTCGGCTTTCCCGAACTGCTGAAGAAGGTCGGCATCGAGCGCCGCGTCTACACGGCCGGCGAAAACAAGGCCATCCTCGATCCGTTCAAGCCGGAAAAGGAAGGCGATATCGAATACCTGAAGACGCTGCAGCTGGAGATCCACAAGGTCTTCATCGATATGGTGAAGTCGCGCCGCGGCGGCAGGCTTGCGGATGACGAGACGATCTTCTCCGGCCTCTTCTGGACCGGTGGTCGCGGGCTGGAACTCGGCCTGATCGATGGCATCGGCGACATGCGCGAGGTCATCAAGCGTCGTTTCGGCCAGGATGCGAGGCTGGAACTCGTCGCCAGTGCCCGTTCCCTGTTCGGCCGCAGGCTGCCGGGCGTGCGGCTGGCCGGCCTCGACGCGCAGGAAATTGCCGCAGGTGCGGCCTCGGGTCTTGCAGCCGGTATCGAGGAAAGGGCATTGTGGAGCCGTTACGGGCTCTGACCTTTCCAGAGCCTTTCGTGAGGAATGAATGGCCCAGCTCATGTTCATGGTCGTCGTCTTGTGCGGCGGCTGGATGCTCTACAAGCGCTTCATAAAGGACGCCGAGAAACTTTCTGCGCGCTCTCGCCAGAAGGAAAAGGAAAGCAATACCGGCGCCATCGGCACGCTGGTGAAGGATGAAAAGACCGGCGAGTACCGTCTGAAGCGCGACGATGAATAGGGTGTGAGGCGGCCGGTAAGCGTGTGCTTGCCGCCACCCGCTGAAGCCTCTTCTTTCCTCTCACCCGCCTGCATGATATACATTCTTCGTGTATATCACCGTTTGTGGAGATGCTGATGCAAGTCGCCAAATGGGGAAATAGCCTTGCCGTCCGGATACCCAACTCCGTGGTGGAAGCGCTCGATCTCAAGGAGGGAGATGACGTTGCAATCCGCATCGCCGAGGGCCCGGCATTCGAGATTGCACGCGATGATGCAAGGCAGAGAGCGCTGGAGCGCATCAAGGCCTTCGGCTTGAAGCTTCCGCCTGACTGGTCCTTCGATCGCGACGAGGCGCACACGCGCTGATGCCGGCGATCGGCAACTTCCTCGATACGAATATCCTCATCTATGCGTTTGCCGATGGCGACAAGGCCGATATCGCGCGTGAGGTGATGAGGGAGCCATTCATCCTGAGCCTCCAGGCGCTCAATGAATTCGTCAATGTCGGGCGTCGCAAGTTGCATCTGCCGTGGGAACGCCTGCGGTCAGCGATTGCAGATATCGAGCTCGTCGCCGGCAAGGTCGTGCCGATCCGCAGCGACATGACCGCCTCGGCTCTTGCTCTCGCCGAGAGATATACTCTCTCATTTTACGACGCCCTTATGCTGGCCGCCGCTCTCGATGCCAAATGCAGCCGGTTTTATTCCGAGGATCTGCATCATGGCCTGATGATCGATGGGACCCTTGAGGTCATCAATCCGTTCCGCATCGCTGACAGCTCTATAAATCCTTGACCCGTCGCGCCTCGCATGGCACTCGTCCGCATCCTTCAAATTAACGGCTCCGCGTATCAAGATGACCGATCTGCCCGACCATATGTCCCCGACACGCTCCTTCCAGGGGCTGATCCTTGCGCTCCATAATTACTGGGCGGACAAGGGCTGCGCCGTTCTGCAGCCCTATGACATGGAAGTCGGCGCTGGTACCTTCCATCCGGCGACGACCCTTCGTGCGCTCGGTCCCAAGCCGTGGAAGGCAGCCTATGTGCAGCCCTCCCGCCGTCCGTCCGACGGCCGCTATGGCGAGAACCCGAACCGCCTTCAGCATTACTACCAGTATCAGGTCATCCTGAAGCCGAACCCGTCCAACCTGCAGGAGCTTTATCTCGGCTCGCTGAAGGCGATCGGTCTCGATCCGCTCCTGCATGACGTGCGCTTCGTCGAGGACGACTGGGAAAGCCCGACGCTCGGCGCCTGGGGTCTCGGCTGGGAATGCTGGTGCGATGGCATGGAAGTCTCGCAGTTCACTTACTTCCAGCAGGTCTGCGGCATCGAATGCTCGCCGGTCGCAGGCGAGCTGACCTACGGTCTCGAGCGGCTGGCCATGTATGTCCAGGGCGTCGACAATGTCTACGACCTGAATTTCAACGGTCGCGAAGGCGAAGAGAAGATCTCCTATGGCGACGTCTTCCTGCAGGCCGAGCAGGAATATTCCCGCCATAACTTCGAATTCGCCAATACCGAGATGCTGCATCGCCACTTCATCGATGCGGAAAAGGAATGCCAGGCGCTGCTCGCCTTCGGCGCACCGGGCGACAATGCCAACCAGATGCTGCACAAATGCGTCTTCCCGGCCTATGACCAGTGCATCAAGGCATCGCATGTCTTCAACCTGCTCGATGCCCGCGGCGTGATTTCCGTCACCGAGCGCCAGAGCTATATCCTGCGGGTCCGCACGCTGGCCAAGGCCTGCGGCGAAGCCTTCCTGCTGACCGATGCCGGCGGTGTCAATTTCGGCAAGGACGCCGCCTGATCATCTCTGCCTGTCCGTTCGTTTTACGGACGGTGACATTTCTTCGCGCCCGGCATACTGTCTGAAAAAGACACCTGCCGGGCGTATTTCGTTCTGCCGACGGCAGGCTCTATCAATGGGGTCTGGGGAGATCACCGCATGTATATCGCGCTTGCCGTCGTCGTCATCATCATCCTCTATGTCGTCTTCATCTATAACGGTCTGGTCCGCTCGCGGCAGATGGCGGAAGAGGCATGGTCGGGCATCGATGTGCAGCTGAAGCGCCGTGCCGATCTCATCCCCAACCTCGTCGAAACCGTGAAGGGCTACGCCGCCCACGAAAAAAGCACGTTCGAGGAAGTCGTGAAGCTGCGCAATCAGGCGCAGGCCGTGCCGGCTGGCGATGTGGCAGGCCGCGCCCAGGCGGAAGGCCTTCTCGGTCAGGCACTCGGAAAGCTCTTCGCGCTCGCCGAAGCCTATCCCGATCTCAAGGCCAACCAGAATTTCGTCGAGCTGCAGAAATCCATCGAGACGATCGAGGGCGAGATCCAGATGTCGCGCCGCTACTATAACGGCGCCGCCCGCGAGCTGAACGTCAAGGTCGAGAGCTTTCCGTCCAATCTGGTCGCCGGCCAGTTCGGCTTTGCCAAGCGCGACTATTTCGAGATCACCAATGAGGCCGATCGCGCCGTTCCCACCGTCAAGTTTTGATCCGCCGGATTGGACCTTTGCCGCGCGACAGGCTATGAGCGCGCCAAGACGCGTTGGGGTATGCCCCGTCAGGGAAGAGACACTGCACATGCCGAGAGAAAGACTGACCATCCTGCCGCCGCAAAAGCCGCTTGTCGGCGATGCCGCACCGCCCGGTTCCAAGTCGATCACCAACCGCGCCCTGCTTCTCGCAGGCCTCGCCAAAGGCACGAGCCGGCTTACCGGCGCGCTGAAAAGCGATGACACCCGCTATATGGCGGAAGCCTGCGCGCCATGGGCGTCACGGTCGAGGAGCCGGATGCCACGACGTTCGTCGTCACCTCGTCGGGTGAACTGAAGCCGCCGGCAGAGGCGCTCTTCCTCGGCAATGCCGGCACCGCCACCCGCTTCCTGACGGCCGCACTCGCGCTCGGCAATGGCCGTTATGTCGTCGATGGCGACGAGCACATGCGCAAGCGCCCGATCAGGCCGCTGGTCGATGCCCTGCAGTCGCTCGGTGTCACGATCGACGCCCCGACCGGCTGCCCGCCCGTGACGATCGAAGCCAATGGCCGGTTTTCGAAGAACAAGGTCGTTATCGATGCCGGCCTTTCCAGCCAGTATGTCTCGGCACTGCAGATGGCAGCCGCCTGCGGCTCGGAACCCTTCGAGATCGAGCTTGCCGGTGCCGATATCGCGCCCGCGGCTATATCGACCTCACGCTTGCCGCCATGCGCGCCTTCGGAGCAAAAGTCTCGCAGCCGACGCCGTCTTCCTGGCTGATCGAGCCGACCGGCTATACCGCGACCGATTTCGTCATCGAGCCCGATGCCTCTGCCGCGACTTACTTCTGGGCAGCCGAAGTGCTGACCGGCGGCAAGATCGATCTCGGCGTCGCCAATGATGCCTTCACCCAGCCGGATGCACGCGCGAAGTGATCGCCACCTTCCCGCATCTGCCTGCCGTGATCGATGGTTCGCAGATGCAGGATGCGGTGCCCACGCTTGCGGTTCTCGCCGCCTTCAACGAGACGCCGGTGCGTTTCGTCGGCATTGCCAATCTGAGGGTCAAGGAATGCGACCGCATCCGGGCGCTTTCGACCGGCCTCAACAACATCCGTGAGGGGCTGGCGACGGAAGAGGGTGACGATCTCGTCGTCGCCTCCGATCCGGCGCTGACCGGCCAGGTTCTGCCCGCGGCGATCGACACGTTTGCAGACCACCGCATCGCCATGAGCTTTGCGCTGGCAGGCCTCAAGATCGACGGCATCACCATTCTCGATCCCGACTGCGTGGCCAAAACCGTCCCGCAATATTGGGATATGCTGGCCGCACTCGGCGTCAGCTATACGGATGTGAAGTAAGGGCGTGAAGCCAGGGCAAGGCAGGCCAAAGTAGGCAGAGCACCGCAGACGCGTCTGCCGGAGGAGAGGATCACATGCGTCGGCATCAGGCTTTCGGACAGCTCTTCCTCCTCGCCCTCCTGCTTGCCTTCACTCTGCCGCTCGCCGGCATCAGTCCTGCCATGGCGCAGGAAAACATCCGCTCCTATCACGCCGATATTACAATCGGTGCAGATGGCGGATTGACGGTTGCCGAGACCATCACCGTTCAGGCCGAAGGCATCGATATCCGCCACGGCATCTTTCGCGATTTCCCGCTCACCATGCTGGATGCCGATGGCTGCAGGCTGCGCGTCGACTTCGACGTAATCTCCGTCACCCGCGATGGCGCGCCGGAAGACTGGACGACCGAGGGCATAACGGGCGGTATCCGCATCTATGCCGGCTCGAAGGATACGGTCGTCTCGCGCGGCGAGCACACCTATGTCCTGACCTACCACACGGACCGACAGATCCGTTTCTTTCCCGATCATGACGAACTCTACTGGAACGTCACCGGCAATGGCTGGCAGTTTGCCATGGGGCGGGCCTCTGCCCGCGTCACCCTGCCGGGTGGTGCCACACCGACACGACTTGCCGCCTATACAGGCCCGCTTGGCGCCACCAACCGCAATGCCGGCATGTCCGGTGGAAGTGGCCGCGCCGATTTCACCACCACCCGCCCGCTCGGCCCCCATGAGGGCCTCACCATCGTCGTCGCCATCCAGAAAGGCGTGATCACCCCGCCGACGGCAGATCAGCAACGCACCTGGTGGCTGCGCGACAATATCAATCTCCTGCTCGGCCCGGCATCTCTTGCCATCGTCTTCTTCTACTACGTCTGGTTCTGGCGAAGGGTTGGGCGGGATCCGCAGCGCGGCATCGTCGTGCCGCGCTGGGATGCGCCGGAAGGCCTGTCGCCGGCACTCGTCAACTATGTCGATAACAAGGGCTTTTCCGGCGGCGGCTGGACGGCGTTTTCGGCAAGCGCCATCGATCTCGCCGTCAAGGGCCATCTGAGGCTGACGGATCTCGGCGATGCGTTGACGCTGCAGCGGACGGCCGCTTCCGCCGCCGCTACGCCTTTCGCGACACTCCCCGCCGGCCAGTCGTCGCTGATGAAGACCGTCAATGGCGCCGGCGGCCGCTTCGTCATCGACAAGCAGAATGGCACGGCCGTCCAGAAGGCCGGCGAGGCCTTCCGCCGGGCAATCGAAAAAGAGCACAGCGGCAAATATTACCGCCGGAATATCGGCTACATCATTCCCGGCGTTCTTGTGAGCATCGCCGGCATCATCGCCCTGCTCGGCTTCGGTGATGTCGATCCGGCCATCCTCCCGATCATCGTCGCGCCTGCCATTGTCGCCGTCGTCCTCGGCCTGATGGCCGTGAGGCTCGGGCGCTCGTTCCGGCAGGGCGCACCGCTTGCGAAACGCATCGTCTCGGTCATCGCCCTGGGCTTCATCGGGCTGGCGGGACTGAGCGTCATTTCCGGCGCGCTTCTGGCGCTGCTTTCGGAAATCGATATTGCCAACCAGTGGCCGGTTCTGACCTGCCTCCTCGGCATCGTTCTGACCAATGCCATCTTCTTCTTCCTGATGGGTGCGCCGACGCCGCTCGGCCGCAAGCTGATGGACGGCATCGAGGGCCTTCGCCTCTACCTGACGGTGGCCGAAAAGGACCGGATGAACATGGCCGGCGCACCTCAGATGTCGCCGAAACATTTCGAGACGCTTCTACCCTACGCGGTGGCGCTCGGCGTCGAAAAACCCTGGAGCCGCGCCTTCGAGACATGGCTTGCGGCGGCAACCGCGGGTGCGGCGGCCGCCTATACCGCCGCATGGTACCATGGCGACGGCTTTGGCACTTTCGGAGATCGCATCGGCGGCTTCTCCTCCGGCATGGCATCGACCATCCAGTCGACGCTGCCCGCCCCCACATCCTCCTCCTCATCCGGTTTCTCCGGCGGCTCGTCCGGTGGCGGTGGCGGCGGTGGAGGCGGCGGGGGCTGGTAGATTTCGGGAGGTGACGGCCGCCCGGCCTCCTGTATGATTGCTCAATGTATCATGGCGTGATACATTGAGCGGAGCGGCAATGATCAGGTCCTATGCCAACGCAATGACCGAAGCGGTGGCCTCCGGTCGTTCGCCGAAGGGGTTTCCGGCCGATCTCCTGCGCAGGGCTGTGCTCAAGCTCACCATGGTGGATAATGCCACTACCTTGCGTGACCTGCGGTCGCCACCCGGCAATCATCTTGAGGCTCTGCATGGAAATCGTTCAGGCCAGCACTCGATCCGGATCAATGATCAGTGGCGCATCTGTTTCATCTGGACCGATGGCGGCGTCGAAGCGGTTGAGATTGTCGATTATCATTGAAGGATTGCGATCATGGTGAGCATTTTACCCCCCGTTCATCCCGGCGAGATCCTGAGGGAAGAATATCTCGGCCCTCTGAAAATCACGGCCGGCGGATTGGCAAGGACGCTCAACGTGCCGCGCACTCGAATCGAGAGGCTTATTGGCGAGCAGACCTCCATCACCAGCGATACCGCGCTGAGGCTGGCGCGTTTCTTCGATACGACGCCGGAATTCTGGATGAATATGCAGGTGAGCTACGATCTCAAGATCGCTGCCGCGGCCAAGCGCGAGGAACTGGCTGCCATTCCGGTCATAAGCGCCGCATAGTTTCCTTGTTCCTTATCCTTCCAAACCAATCGAAATGGTGACTTTTGTTCCGCGGCTTGCTAAGGCCTCGGCCAGTCCACCTTTCCTTCGCAATTCACATCAAAGTTGAAGTCCATGCCCGACCTGCTCCTAGAACTTCGCTCCGAGGAAATCCCGGCCCGCATGCAGCGCAAGGCTGCGGGAGATTTGAAGAAGCTCGTTACCGACGCGCTGGTGGATGCGGGGCTGACCTATGAAGGTGCGCGCGGATACTGGACGCCGCGCCGCCTGACCCTCGATATCCGCGGCCTGACCGCGCGTTCGGCCGATCAGCGCGAAGAGGTCAAGGGCCCGTCCACCAAGGCGCCGGAACAGGCAATCGCCGGCTTCCTGCGCAAGGCAGGTCTTTCGGATGTTTCCGAGGCGCAGGTCGTCACCGACCCGAAGAAGGGCGATTTCTACGTCGCCGTGATCGCCAAGACCGGCCGCGCCGCCGAAGAGATCATCGCCGACGTCATGCCCGGCATCATCCGCAATTTCCCCTGGCCGAAGTCGATGCGCTGGGGTGCTGCCTCCATGCCGAAGGGCGCAAGCTATGGCGGCATCGAGGGCAAGGGCCCGGAAGCCTGCGCTGGGTGCGTCCGCTTCAGTCGATCGTCTGCCTCTTCGGCCCCGAGCACGAAGAAACCCAGGTCATTCCCTTCGTGATCGACGGCATCACCGCCGGCAACATCACCTATGGCCACCGTTTCCATGCGCCGGAAGCCATCACCGTGCGCCGCTTCGATGATTACGTCGCAAGCCTCGAAAAGGCGAAGGTCATGCTCGATGCGGATCGCCGCAAGGACATGATCCTGCATGACGCCCGCGATCTGGCCTTCGCCAACGGCCTCGATCTGGTCGAGGACGAAGGCCTGCTCGAAGAGGTCTCGGGCCTTGTCGAGTGGCCGCATGTTCTGCTTGGCGAATTCGAGAAGGACTATCTCGAAATCCCGGCCGAGATCATCCGCCTGACGATCAAGACGAACCAGAAATGCTTCGTCACGCGTCCTCAAGGTGCTGAAGAGGGCCTTTCCAACCACTTCATCCTGATCTCCAATATTGACGCCAAGGATGGCGGCAAGGAGATCATGCACGGCAACGGCAAGGTCGTGCGAGCGCGCCTCTCCGACGCCAAGCACTTCTGGACCCGCGACCAGGGCAACCTGCCGGATCTCGAAACGCTCTCCGCCTCTGCCGCCAAATTCGATCTCGATCTGAAAAAACCGCTCGACCAGCGCATGGCCAAGCTCGATGCGCTGAACGTCACCTTCCATGCCAAGCTCGGTACCCAGGGCGAGCGCGTTCGCCGTATTCGTGATCTGGCAGCCCAGATCGCACCGATTGTCGGCGCTGATGCAGCCCTGGTGGATCGCGCAGCAGTTCTCGCCAAGGCCGATCTGCGCACCGAAGCCGTTGGTGAATTCCCCGAGTTGCAGGGCCTGATGGGCCGACGCTATGCCGCAATCCAGGGTGAGGACGCCTCGGTCGCCACCGCCATCGAGGATCACTACAAGCCGCAGGGCCCGTCCGATCGCGTGCCGAAGGACAATGTGGCGATCGCTGTCGCCCTTGCCGACAAGCTCGACACGCTCGTCGGCTTCTGGGCGATCGACGAAAAGCGACCGGCTCGAAGGACCCTTATGCGCTGCGCCGTGCAGCCCTCGGCGTCGTCCGCATCCTGCTCGAGCGCGCCGTCAGGCTGCCTCTAGCAGGGGCACTTCTGGCATCTCAGCGCAAATTGTTCGAACAACTCTTGTCTCGCTATATAGCGGTCGAGACTCCGATTGATTCGCCACTTGCGCTGCAGCAGAAATTTGGCTTCGAACAAGCGGATCAAATGGACTTTGCCTTGGTTGCAAGACAAGATCTGTCTTCCAACGCAGCGCCAATGGAAGGTGATGTTAGGGCGTTTGTTCTGCAGCGCTTTGATCTTCTCTCCTTCTTCCACGACCGCCTGAAAGTCTATCTGCGTGACATGGGCGCCCGCCACGATATCATCGACGCGGTTCTGACGGCCGATGCCGACGATCTTCTGATGGTCGCGCGCCGCGCCGAGGCGCTGACGGCCTTTGTTGCTTCCGAAGACGGCAAGAACCTGCTTGCCGGTACCAAGCGTGCGGTCCAGCTTCTCGCAGCCGAAGAGAAGAAGGGTACTGTCGTTGCCGATGGCGTTTCCGCCGATCTCTTGAAGCTCGATGCCGAAAAGGCACTCTGGGCGGCCATCGAGACGGCCTCGAAGGAAGCGTCTGCGGCCATCGCCGGCGAAGACTTCCGCTCGGCCATGGAGGCCCTGTCGAAGCTGCGCGCACCGGTCGACAAGTTCTTCGAGGACGTGCTGGTCAATGACGAGGACGCCGCGATCCGCGCCAACCGTCTGGCACTGCTGAAGGCGATCCGAGAGGCAACCGCAACGGTTGCCGACTTCTCCAAGATCAGCGGCTGATCCTGATCCGCCCCGGAAATTCGGGGGCATGAGAAGCAAGCGACGGTCAGGCGCAAACCCTTTTGCCGCCTGACCGTCGCATGCTATTGTCGCCTGATAGGGCGGCGATTGGGTCCATCTGCCGATCCGCGATAGAAGAGCAGGTATGCGCTTATGAACAAGCCTGTCCACATCACGCTTGCAGAGCCTTTCGGCAGCTTTGTCGATGGCGAGGTCGAAAGCGGCCGTTTCAGCTCTCCGGAGGCCGTCGTCGAAGCTGGCCTGCGCCTGCTGGAGGAAGAGCAGGCAAAGCTCGAAAAACTCCGTGAATTGCTCATCGAGGGCGAACAGAGCGGCGAGCCGCGTTATGTCGATCGGGATGAGTTTCTCGCGCGGATGCGGGAAAAACATTCCGTATGATGACATGTCGTTTAAGCCCGGCTGCGGAAGCCGATCTTGACGACATCTGGATATACACCGTTCGCAAATGGTCAGCCGACCAGGGAGACAGCTACATTTCCAGCCTCTTTGACGCATTCGCCAAACTGGGACAGAATCCGGGTCTGGGCCGAAGGGTCGATGCACTGCTGGCGGGATATCGGCAATTTCGCTGCGGCCATCATCTCATCTTTTATGTCGAGGCACATGAGGGCAAGATTGAAGTGATCCGCGTGCTGCACGAGAAGGTGGACGCCCTTCGCCACCTCGGATCCTCCCCACTCTGATGCCTGCAAAAATCCTCATCAGCGCCTGTCTTCTCGGTCATGCCGTCCGCTATGATGGCAAGGGCAAGCGGCTTTCGCATCCGGCAATCGATCGCTGGGCAGAAGAGGGGAGACTGGTGACGATCTGCCCCGAACTGATGGGCGGCATGAGCGTGCCTCGTCCACCGGCCGAGATCGAGTCAGGCATGACCGGAGAGGACGTGCTGGCCGGCAGGGCTCGCGTCATGGAATTGACCGGCGGCGACGTGACGGCCGAATTCGTCGAGGGTGCGAGGCGGGCGCTGGCCCTGGCTGAGGCGCAGGGCTGCACCCATGCTCTCCTGATTGACGGCAGTCCCTCCTGCGGCTCGCTTGCCATCTATGACGGCGCCTTCGCTGGCCGAAAACATGCCGGCAACGGTGTGACGGCCGCCGTCCTGCAGCGCGGTGGTATAGTGGTCGTCGCCGACCGCGAGATTGACAGACTGGTTGACCTCATCGAGGCGGCGGACACGTCATTGGCCTGATCGCAGCATTGGGATAACTCCCGCCCGGAAAAGAGAAAGCCGCCAGGCCCAGATGGCCGGACGGCTTTCTTCCCCGCGTCCCCCGCGTAACGTTTGGTGGCCCGCCATATGACCGGCCACCCTTATTCTATCTTTGTCGCATGTTGCGGCCGCAAAATCGCGGCGCGATTTGACGCGACGGCAGGATCAGGCGGCCATTCCCTTCAGGCTGCCGGTGTGGCGCAGGCCGCCGCTCACCTTGAATGTCCGGATGAGCGCCAGCAGTTCTTCCGTATCGCTGGCGAGCGCCTCGGCCGATGCCGTCGTCTCTTCGGCCATGGCCGCATTATGCTGGGTCGCGGCGTCGAGCTGGTTGAGCGACGAGGAGATCGAGCGCAGCGTCGTATCCTGTTCGGCCGCCGAGTGTGCAATCTTGCCGACGCTGTCGCTGGCCGCCGAAACGAGGTCAGAGATCCGCTTCAGTGCATCGCCGGCCTCGCCGACAAGCCGCACGCCATTGTTCACTTCGCCGGAAGAGCGGGCGATCTGGTCCTTGATCTCCTTGGCGGCGGTGGCCGAGCGCTGGGCAAGCTCGCGCACTTCCTGGGCGACGACGGCAAAGCCCTTGCCGCTTTCGCCTGCGCGGGCCGCTTCGACACCGGCATTGAGCGCCAGAAGATTGGTCTGGAAGGCGATCTCGTCGATCACGCCGATGATCTTGGAGATCTCCGCCGAAGAGCGCTCGATCCCGGTCATCGCGCCGATTGCCTGCGCCACGATCTGATCGCTGCGCTGGGCCTCCGAACTGACCGAACCGACCTGACGGGCGGCGTCGCGCGCGCCATCTGCCGTCTGGCGCACGGCAACGGTCAGCTCGTCGAGGGCCGCCGACGTCTCTTCCAGATTGGCCGCCTGCCGTTCGGTACGCTGCGAAAGCTCGTTGGAAGCGCGGCGGATCTCTTCCTTCGAGCCGCCGATATCGATGCCCTTGGCGCTGACCTTGGCCATCGCCGCCTCCAGATGGCCGATGGCGGCGTTGAAATTGTCGCGCAGGTCCGCATAGCGCTGGCCGAGATCGCCGCAGCGCACAGTCAGATCGCCGCGTGCAAGCTCTTCAAGGGCTGCGCCGATGGTGGAGACCACGCGGGCCTGAAGCGCCGCCTCGTCCTTCTGCATGGTGAAATTCCGCTGCCGCTCGGTATCGAGCTCCTGCTGCTGGCGGCTCTGGTTCTCCTGCATCGCGTGGCGCTCGCGCACCTTCTGCTGCAGGGCTTCCGTGGCGCGCGCCATCAGGCCCACTTCGTTGCGCATATCCGTATGCGGGATCGTCATCGTGACGTCTTCTTCGGCAACCGCATTCAGCGCATTGCGCACGTCGGTCAGCGGCCGTGAGACGTTGCGGATGACGAGGAACGCGAGACAGACGCCGATGAAGAGAATACCGAGGCCGATCGAAATGGCCTTCATCACCTCGCTGCGGATCTGCGCTTCCAGATCATCCACGTAGACGCCGGTGACGACGACCAGCTTCCACGGCTCGAACGCCATCGCATAGGAACTCTTGCGGAAATCCTCTCCCTGTTCGCCGGGCTTGGGTCCAAGGAAGTCTGCGGTACCGCCTGCCGGGTTGGCGCGCGCAAGCTTCACCAGTTCGTCGCGATACATGAAGCCCTGCGAGTCCGGCTTGCCCTTGAAATTGACGCCGACACGCTTCGGATCGGGATGCAGCCGCATCGTCACGTCATAGTCATAGGCGTAGAGATAGCCATCCGGCTTAAACGTCATGGCCGAGACGGCTTCGAAGGCCTGCTTTTCGGCCTCCTCGTGGCTCAGCTTGCCGGCCTTTTCCAGATCGGAGAATTTCTTCAGGATGCCGATACCCGATTCCACCTGCGTCTTCAGCATGCCGTAACGCTCGGCATAGATGGCATTGGTGGAGGATTTCAGTTCGAAATAGGTTGCTATCGCAAAGCCGGCGATCAGCGTAACGACCAGCAGGACAAGCTGGTGTGAAATCCGCAGGTTCTTCATCGGGCCATCCATCGGGTCACTCCCCGGCGGAGATTGCCCCATGGAGACGCGTGACCCCCAACAATTTAAAGGGGAGAAACGCATCCTGCGTCGGACGATGCTACATCGCATCACCCTTTAAATAGCGCTAAATCGCTTAAAAATTAATTTAAGATATTCTCACTCTGCTCGCTATCCGTGTCCGACAGGGACGCTGGCAGCGGTCGCCTCAACGGCTGTCGCGCAGCGCGAGGTGGGAAAAGTCCTTCGCGGCGTCCGCGGGGCTTGCCGTTTGCGGGCTCGCAATCGGCGGAACGGGTCTCGGCCCCTCGTCGCTCACGGCACCTGTGGTGGCATTGACGTCGATATCGGGCTGCTTCTTGGCGATCGCTTCGATATCGGCCTCGGTAGAGCCGGCGGCAGACGGATGAACGTCGGCGATCGATGGCGTATTCCCCAGCCAGGCTGGTGCCTTGCTGATGAAGACGACCGGCGAACCGCCTGACCATGCTTCCGTTCTGACAAGCGCTTTGCGCCGTCGATATCGACGATTTCGGTCTTTTGCGTGCCCGGTGCCAGCACCGGCACCTTATAGGCCGATTGGCGCGTCTCAGGCGCACGTACCGGCGGGCAATCCTCGCATTTTTGCATGACAATGCTGCCGGCGAGCGACGGCTTGCTTGCGATCGAAATGATCGACGAGGCAAAGGCGTGTGTGCTGGCAAGCACGATAACGGTTGTCAGAGCAAGGCGCATAGCCGGTTTCTAGCTGTTTCAGAAACAGCCTAGGCCGGGTTTCCTTTCCATCCGGTCAGGAGAATTGGTAAATATTGAACCAATCCCCCTTTGTCCGGTGGCAATGATGCTGCGAAGCGCCGCTGATCAGGCCTTTTCGCGGGCAATTGCCTGCCAGCCGATGTCGCGGCGGCAGAAACCGTTCTTCCAGTCCACGGCGTCGACGAGCGCGTAGGCGCGCGCCTGCGCTTCGGCAACGGTCGCGCCGGTCGCCGTCACGTTCAGCACGCGGCCGCCGGTTGCCACAAGCTGGCCGTCCTTGAGCGCGGTGCCGGCATGGAAAACCTTCTCGCCATCGCCCGTTGCCGGAAGGCTGTCGATCGGCGTGCCCTTGTCATAGGCGGCCGGATAGCCCTTGGAGGCGAGAACCACGGTCAGCGCCACGTCGTCGCTCCACTCGGCGGAAACCTGATCGAGCGTGCCGGTTGCCGCGGCATAGAGGATGTCGAGCAGGTCGCTCTTCAGCCGCATCATCAGCACCTGGCATTCCGGATCGCCGAAACGCACATTGTATTCGATGAGTTCGGGGCCCTTGGCGGTAATCATCAGGCCGGCGAAGAACACGCCGGTAAACGGATTGCCATCCTTCGCCATGCCGGCGATCGTCGGCTCGATGATCTCCTTCATCGTCCGCTCGACCATTTCGGGCGTCATCACCGGTGCCGGCGAATAGGCGCCCATGCCGCCGGTATTGGGGCCGGTATCGCCATCGCCGACGCGCTTGTGATCCTGCGCGGTGGCGAGCGCCAGTGCGGTCTTGCCGTCGGAAAGGCAGAAGAAGCTTGCCTCCTCGCCATCGAGAAAGGCTTCGACCACGACTTCGGCACCGGCTGCACCGAATGCGCCGTCAAAGCAGTCGTCGATCGCGGCCAGCGCCTCGTCGAGCGTCATCGCCACGGTCACGCCCTTGCCGGCTGCAAGCCGTCAGCCTTGACGACGATCGGCGCACCCTGCGCGGTCGTATAGGCCTTGGCCTCGGCGGCATTGGTGAAACGACCATAGGCGCCGGTCGGAATGTCGTAGCGGGCGCAGAGATCCTTGGTGAAACCCTTGGAACCTTCGAGCTGGGCTGCCGCAGCCGACGGGCCGAACACGACGAAACCGGCGTCACGCAGCACGTCTGCGATGCCGGCAACAAGCGGTGCTTCCGGGCCGACGACGACGAAGTCGATGCCGGTGTCCTTGCAGAAGCGGACGACGGCTGCGTGATCCTCGACGTCAAGCGCGACCAGTTCGGCCTGTTCCGCGATGCCGGGATTGCCCGGCGCGGCATAGAGCTTCGTCAGCCGGGGGGATTGTGCAAGCTTCCATGCCAGCGCGTGTTCGCGTCCGCCGGTGCCGATCAAGAGAACCTTCATATGCCGCCCCTGGCTGGCGCATCGGCGACAGGATCTCTCGGGGATCCTTCAGGGCGCGATGCGCGGGTGAAACTGATGCAACAACCGGCTGCATATGATGTGGCTGCGCGGTGCTGCAATTGTTTCTGCGCGGTTACGGGCAGGGGGCGCAAAGGTCAAGGCCCGATCAGGGTGAAACCCGGTTTTGGGCCATGCTCCCGCCAAAAGCGCCGCCTGGAGGAACTGGAGGGCGCGGGACGCTCCCGCACTCTCCAGAACACGCATGTCAGGACGAAACCGCGTTACTGAAACGCAGCCGTAATGTGGCTTCGAAAATCACCTTGTTTCTATAGGTTGAAAATGGGACGGGCTGGTCATTGAGGGTGCAATCCCTCAGCCTTTCATCCATATGACGGATGGCAGCCTCCAGCTCATCGCTGCCGACGGCATTGTCGGTGGCCAGCATCCTTGCAATACTCATAGGCATACATACCTCCTTGTTCACCGCCTCATGCGGCAGGGCGGACTGTACTGGCTGAGAAAATATATGAGAAGGTGTCACGTATTGTTCGCGACGCTACCATTGATAAATGGTTAATGTTCGCCGCAATCTTTCCGTGAACTCGAAGAAGACAAGCCTGTGAACCTGCCGGCCGCGCTGTTGCCTTGCCACAAACTTTCACTATGGTCGCCCCTCCCAGTTTGAAACGAGGATCTTGATGGCTGTCGACAACCGTTTTCTTGCCGCTGCAATCGCTGCCGAAATCAACGCACGTCCCGATCAGGCGGCTGCCGCGATCGGCCTGATCGACGAGGGAGCGACCGTTCCCTTCATCGCGCGTTACCGCAAGGAGGTGACTGGCGGTCTTGACGATACGCAGCTGCGAACGCTCTCGGAACGGCTCGTCTACCTGCGCGAACTCGAAGCGCGTCGTTCGTCGATCGTCGAATCGATCAACGGCCAGGGCAAGATGACCGATGACCTCTCGGCAAAGATTGGCAAGCATCGACGAAAGCCGAACTCGAAGACCTTTATCTCCCTTATAAGCCCAAGCGCCGCACCCGCGCCGAAATAGCACGCGAGCGGGGCCTCGGCCCGCTTGCCGATGCGATCTGGGCCGACCGCTCCGCCGATCCGGCAAGGCTTGCGGAAACCTACGTCAAGGGCGAGGTTGCCGATGTAAAGACCGCGCTCGACGGTGCGCGCGACATCGTTGCCGAAACCATTTCCGAAAATGCCGATCTCCTCGGCCGCCTGCGCCAGCACATGCGTGACGGTGCCCAGCTGAAGGCGCGCGTCGTCGATGGCAAGCAGGAGGCCGGCGCCAAGTTCGCCGACTATTTCGATCACACCGAACGCTGGGCAACGGCCCCGGGCCACCGCGCGCTCGCCATGCTGCGCGGCTGGAACGAGGAAATGCTGACGCTGACGATCGATGTCGATGCCGACGATACCTCGCCGGTGAAACCGGCACAGCGGATCATCGCTTCCGCCTTCGATATCCGCGACAAGGGCGCGACCGACCGCTGGCTGATGGAAGTTGCCGGCTGGACATGGCGCGTCAAGCTCTCCGTCTCGCTCTCGCTCGACCTGATGCGCGAAATGCGTGAACGGGCGGAAGAAGAGGCGATCCACGTCTTTGCCCGTAACCTCAAGGATCTTCTGCTGGCGGCCCCCGCGGCTCGCGCGCCACGATGGGCCTCGATCCGGGCATCCGCACCGGCGTCAAGGTGGCGATCGTCGATGGCACGGGCAAGCTTCTCGAAACCAGCACCGTCTATCCCTTCCCGCCGAAGAACGATCTGCGCGGCACCCAGGCCGAGCTCGCATCGCTCATCCGCAAGCACAATGTCGAGCTGATCGCCATCGGCAACGGCACCGGCAGCCGCGAGACGGAAAAGCTGGTGGCCGACATGCTGGCAGCGCTTCCGGGCAACAAGCCGACCAAGGTCATCGTCTCGGAGGCAGGCGCTTCGGTCTATTCCGCCTCGGAGACGGCAGCGCTCGAATTCCCCAAGCTCGACGTCTCGCTGCGCGGCGCGGTCTCGATCGCCCGCCGCCTTCAGGATCCGCTGGCCGAACTCGTCAAGATCGAGCCGAAGTCGATTGGCGTCGGCCAGTATCAGCATGACGTTGACCAGACGAAACTGTCGCGCTCGCTCGATGCCGTCGTCGAAGACGCGGTGAATGCGGTTGGCGTCGATCTCAACACCGCTTCGGCACCGCTCCTGTCGCGCGTCTCCGGCCTTTCCAAGTCGATCGCCGAGCAGATCGTCCTGCACCGTGACCAGAACGGCCCCTTCGCCAGCCGCCGCGAGCTTTTGAAGGTCGCCCGCCTCGGCAACCGCACCTTCGAACAGGCGGCCGGCTTCCTGCGCATCCCCGATGGCAAGGAACCGCTGGACGCCTCGTCGGTTCACCCGGAAGCCTATGGCGTGGCAAAGAAGATCGTCGCCGCCTGCGGCCGCGATCTGCGTGCCCTGATGGGCGACAGCGCGGTACTGAAGGCGCTCGATCCGCGTAAATTCATCGATGAGACCTTCGGTCTTCCGACCGTGAAGGACATTATCGCCGAACTTGAAAAGCCCGGCCGCGACCCGCGCCCGAGCTTCAAGACGGCGACATTTGCCGACGGTATCGATGAGATCAGCGATCTGAAGCCGGGAATGCTGCTTGAAGGCACCGTCACCAACGTCGCCGCTTTCGGCGCCTTCGTCGATATCGGCGTCCATCAGGATGGCCTCGTCCACGTCTCGCAGCTGGCCGATCGCTTCATCAAGGATCCCCATGAAGTGGTGAAGGCCGGCGACGTCGTGAAGGTCCGCGTCGTCGAGGTCGACGTCAAGCGCAAGCGCATTGCGCTCACCATGCGCAAGGATGGCGGGGGAGATGCTCCGCCGCCGCGCGGCGGCGATCGCGGCAAGCCCGTCAACCCGAAATTGATGAAGACGGACACCAAGCCATCGCAGGGCGCCTTCGGTGCGGCACTGGCCGAGGCGATGAAGCGCCGCTGACCCCGACTGATGCCTAAATGCAACACCCCGTCAAACCCTGTTTGACGGGGTGTTTTTTTGTGTCATTTTGATGGCCGGGGTTGGCTTGTAAACTTGGAGGAAAGGTATATGTGTTGGCTCATTGATAAGGCATCCTTAGTATTTCGGAGGTGAGCCCATGGCCTCGTCCCTTCACACTCTTCTCAGCAAAATCATCAAGAAAGGCAGCCTGACCGTGCGCGGTTCGGGCGGCGAACAGCATTACGGCGGCGGGGGCGGGCGATCCGTGACCATCCGCTTCACCGATGAAGCTGCTGAGCGTGATATGGTCAACGATCCGCAACTGAAGCTCGGTGAACTTTATATGGATGGCAAACTGCTCGTGGAGCAGGGCGACATCTACGAACTCCTCGCACTCATCAAGGACAACACCCTGTCGGAAGGCTTGACCTTCGGCATGGTGTGGCACGGTATCCTGCGCGTCATCGAAGCGCAGTTCCGCAACCGCGTCCCGATCAATCACAACCGCAAGAACGTCTCGCACCATTACGATCTGGATGAGAAGCTCTTCGCACTCTTCCTCGATGAAGACTGGCAGTATTCCTGTGCCTACTTCAACCCGCCGGGTATCTCGCTGGAAGAGGCGCAGGTCGCAAAGAAGCGCCATATCGCCGCAAAGCTCCTTGCCGAACAGGGCCAGAAGGTTCTGGAAATCGGCTCCGGCTGGGGCGGCATGGCCATGTATCTGGCCGAGTCTTCGGGCGTCGATGTCACCGGCATCACGCTCTCGACCGAACAGCTGAAGATCTCGCGCGAACGTGCCGCCAAGCGTGGCCTTGCCAATTCGGTGCGCTTCGAACTGCAGGATTACTATTACCTGCCGCCGACGAAGAACTACGATCGCATCGTCTCCGTCGGCATGTTCGAGCATGTCGGTCGCCTGAACTACGGCAAGTTCTTCAACAAGGTGAACGACGTCCTCTCCGATGACGGCGTCATGGTGCTGCACTCGATCGGCCAGCCCTATCCGGCGATCTACAACAACCCGTGGATCGAGAAATACATCTTCCCCGGCGGCTACATCCCGTCGCTGCAGGAAGTGCTTCCCTTCATCGAGAAGGCCGGGCTTCTGGTCTCGGATATCGAGATCCTGCCGATGCACTATGCCTACACGCTGCGCCACTGGCGTGAGCGCTTCATGGCCAACAAGGATAAGGCAATCGCTCTTTATGACGAGCGTTTCGTCCGGATGTGGGAATTCTACCTCGCCGGTTCCGAAATGGCCTTCACCCACGAAGCCTTCCACATCTTCCAGATCCAGATCACGAAAAAGCGTCAGGCCGTGCCGGACACGCGTGATTACATCTACGAGCGTGAGGCCGAGCTGCGCGAATTCGAGCAGCGCCGCATTCCGCTCGAAAAGATCGCGGTCTGACGGCCATCGCCTTGCCCGGCAATAGAGGGCAGGGCAGTCCATAGAAGACAACGGGACCGGGAGGCGATCCACCGCAGCCTTCCGGTCCCGCTTGACCATTTCCCCGACGCAATGCAAGACAACCGACCATGACGAACGCTGACACACTGAGCGGCCGTGTGGCCGATGCCCCTTCCAACAACTGGGTTTACCGGATCCTGCCGCGCCCCGCCTGGCCCTTCGCCCAGCTCGCCCGCTGGGATCGGCCGATCGGCTGGCAGCTCCTGATGTGGCCATGCTTCTGGTCGGCGGCGCTTGCCGCCAATGCCGCCCAGAACCTCGGCGACTTCTCGGCCGGTACCTTCATCTGGCACCTCATTCTCTTCTTCATCGGCTCGGTCGCCATGCGCGGCGCCGGCTGCACCTATAACGATCTTGTCGACCACAAGATCGATATGGAAGTCGCACGCACCCGCTCGCGTCCGCTGCCGTCCGGCCGCGCCACGCGTTTCGGCGCCAAGGTCTTTCTTGCGGCGCAGGCGATCGTCGGCCTTCTGGTTCTGCTGCAGTTCAACGGCTTTGCCATCGCCCTCGGCATCCTGTCGCTGGTCACGGTCGCCATCTATCCGTTTGCCAAGCGGTTTACCGACTGGCCGCAATTCTTCCTCGGGCTTGCCTTCTCCTGGGGCGGCCTGATGGGCTGGGCCTGCCTGTTCGGCAGCCTGTCCTGGGCGCCGGTCTTTCTCTATGCCGGTGCGTCGTCTGGACGATCGGTTACGACACGATCTATGCCCATCAGGACAAGGAGGATGACGCGCTTGTCGGCGTCCGCTCCACGGCCCTTCTTTTCGGTGCCGACACCAAGCCCTGGCTGGTCAAGCTTTACGGTCTCACCTTCGTCCTGATGCTTCTCGCCTATATTGCCGGCGGGGCAGGCTTCTTCGGCTATCTCGGCCTTTTCATCGGCGCCGGAATGCTCGTCTGGCAGATCATCATTCTCGATATCGATGATGCCGATCAGTGCCTGAAGCTCTTCAAGTCCAATAACCGCGTCGGCGTGATCATCTTTTTGGGTCTCGCCCTTTCGCTCATCGTCTGACGCGAAAAAGCCCGGCTTTTCTGCCGGGCTTTTGTCATGATGGAAAGATATCTCGCAGCCGCATCAGCGGCGCGCGATGATTTCCTTGCCTTCGATCTTCATCGCCACGCCAAGCTGCCGGTATGACGGCGAACCAGGAAGCGCGGGCGGCGCGAGGCGAAATAGGAATGGCGGCGGCGCGGCTGCGTGCCGGTGGCGCGCAATTCGCCGATATGGTTTTCGAGCGGCCGGGCAACGCCATCGGCCTCGACCATCAGCATCGGAATGCGGAAGGCATCCGACCAGCTGCGCCAGTCGGCAGCGATATCACAGAGATCATGCGCAACCAGAAGCGGGATGCAGAGATCCGGGTCTTCGTGATGCAGTTCGAGCGTCACGGTGACTTCTCCGTCGCCGTGGTCGATAGCGCGGGCTGCAACGCCCTTGAAGGCGCGCGCTGGCAGCGCAAACGACAGCGGCAGGCCGCTATCGGGGAGAATACGGCGCAGGACAGCGCCGCGCTCGTCGATGGTGATCGTCACATCTCCTGAGGTCTCGTGCAGCGAGTATGTTACCTGCTGCGGGAAGCGAGACGATCGATCCTCAATGTCGACCCTGCCCAGACGGGCTTCAGAACGGTTTTGCTCATCGCTAAATGCTACCCTTGTTTTACCTGAGAGCCGCTTCCGGTTTGTCCGTCTTCGGTATCTCTGCGGGACTTATGTCCTCTGATGGGCTCACCATAGCGGGCCGCTTTCCAAGACCGCTTAAAATTCGCGGTTAAGGAAAACTTGCCGTTTCAAATGGTTAGCAAAACCCGCTCGGGTTGGGTTTGCAAAAGGTGAACAGAGCCGCCCCAATGCCGCTCTTGTCCGGCCCCGGCACGCATCCGCCCCGGGACCCGGCACAGGCCTGTCCCTTGGCGGGACGCGAGCCCGCATTGGCCGCAAGTCTGCGTCCTTCCGGCACGTTCGCCCTGTGGATAAGTTTTGGGGCTTTGAAATCAGCCCTCTTCGGGGCTGCCGTCCGGCCTGTAGTCGCGGTCGGTATTGGCCTGAAGCCAGTCGATATCGGCCTGCATCGCCTGCCGGCTGACCTCTTCCATATGGCGGTAGCGCTTCAGCAATTCCTGGCCGAAATCCGTCAGCCCCGCGCCGCCGCCATGCTTGCCGCCATGGCGGGTGAAGATGGATGGCTCGCGGAACATCTTGTTGATCTCGTCGGCCAGAAGCCACGCGCGCCGGTAGGACATGCCGATCGCAGCCCCGCCGGCACGGATCGATCCATGCTCCTCGATCAGCGCCAGAAGCTGCGCCTTGCCGGGCCCGAGACGAACGCCGTTCTCGAGATCGATCCTCACCGTGCTGCGCGGCGTCTTCGTCATGGCAGGGAAACCACCTTGCCGGGGTTCATGATCCCGGCCGGGTCGAAGGAGGACTTGATCCGCCGCATCAGGTCCATCTCGATTGCGGGCCGGATATGGGCAAGCTCGTCGCGCTTCAACTGCCCGATCCCGTGTTCGGCGGAAATCGAGCCGCCCACTTTGAGCACTATCCCGTGGACGATCTCGTTGACCTCGCGCCAGCGGCCGATGAACTCCGCCTTGTCGGCGCGACCGGCTGGGAAATGTTGTAATGGATATTGCCATCGCCGAGATGGCCGAAGGCGCAGACACGGGCGCCGGGCACGGCGGCAACGACCGCCGCCTCAGCCTCTGCCATGAAGGCCGGGATTTTCGAGATCGGCACCGACACATCATGCTTGATCGAGCCGCCTTCAGGCTTCTGCGCGCCCGACATGCTTTCGCGCATGTGCCACAGCGCCTTCTGCTGCGCGACGGAGGAGGCGATCACCGCGTCATCCACCAGCCCCGCCTCGAACCCCTGTTCGAGCAGCGATTGCATCATCCGTTCCGCCGTATCGGCATGGTCGGAGGTGGAAATATCGATCAGCGCATACCACGCATGCGGCTCCGACAGCGGGTCACGCACGCCCTCGATATGCCGGCTGGTAAATTCGACGCCGATCCGCGGCATCAGTTCGAAACCCGTCAGCGCCGTGCCGCAGAGATTGGAGGCGCGCTCGAAGAGATGCAGCGCCGCCTCGGGCGACTTGAGCCCCGCAAACGCCACCTGATGGCCGACAGGCTTCGGGAAAAGTTTCAAGACTGCGCCGGTAATGACGCCAAGCGTGCCTTCCGCGCCGATGAAGAGATCGCGCAGGTCGTAACCGGTATTGTCCTTCTTCAGGCGGCGCAGCCCGTCCCAGATCTCGCCGGTCGGCAGAACCACTTCGAGGCCGAGGCAGAGATTGCGCATGTTGCCATAGGCAAGCACCGCGGTGCCGCCGGCATTGGTGGAAAGATTGCCGCCGATCCGGCACGATCCTTCCGAACCGAGCGACAGCGGAAACAGCCGGTTCGCCTCGTCGGCCGCCTTCTGTACTTCGGCCAGAATGACGCCCGCATCGACGACGATCACATTGGCGAGCGGATCGATATCGCGGATACGGTTCATCCGTTCGAGCGACAGGATGATATCGGTGCCGCCGGCGCGTGGCGTCTGGCCACCCACAAGCCCGGTATTGCCCGTCTGCGGCACGATCGGCGTGCCGGTCTCGCTTGCGAGTTTCAGGATTGCCGCGACTTCCTCGGTCGAGCCGGGTTTCAGAAGCATGGGCGACGTGCCGCGATAAAGCCCGCGATCTTCGCTCAGGTGCGGCGCCAGTTCCTTTTCGTCGCGCACCGCATGGGCTTCGCCGACAATGGCAGCGAAGCGTGCGAGAAGCTCGGGGGTCGGTCCGGCACTATCCATGATCCTGTCCTTCTTCTTCCTGATCGGAAATTATTCGCGCGGGGCGGCTGCCCTTTGAAGCCGGTCGTTGATCGCTTCGCCAAGCCCCCGGTTCGGGATCGGCGTGACCGCGATCCTGACCGCGCCCACCGTGTCGGCGCGTTTCAGCATATCGAAGAGATTGGCGGCGGCCTCGCCAAGATCGCCGGACGGGCTCAGGTCGAAGACGGCTTTCGCCTCCTCGATCCCGGCAATTGCATCATGGCCGAAGCGGATCACCGCCTCGCCGGGCGCAATCGTCGTCGCATCGAGCCTGACGGCGGCCTCCGGCGCATAATGCGAGGCAAGCATGCCCGGCGCCTCGATCGCGGCACCTGCCGCCTCGGGGCGCAGCAGCGTCACGCCGGCAACCCGCTCGATCGCCTCGGCCGGAACGCCGCCGGGCCTCAGCAGCCTGACGGTGTCACCCTCGACCTTGATAATGGTGGATTCGACCCCGACGGGCGCGGCCCCGCCATCGAGGATGAGCCTGATCCGCTCTCCAAGATCGTCGGCCACATGCTGCGCGCTGGTGGCGCTGACCTTGCCGGACGTATTGGCGCTCGGTGCGGCGAGCGGCCGGTCGAGTGCGGCAATCAGTTCGCCGGCAAACCCCTGCGGCAGCCGGATGCCGACCGTATCGAGCCCGGCCGTTGCAAGTGCATGGATTCTGCTGTCTTCCCGAGTTTCTGGCCTTAACGGCAGGATCAGCGTCAGCGGGCCGGGCCAGAAGGCTTCGGCCAGAAGGCGCGAGATCGGATCGAATAGGGCGTAGCGCTCGGCCATCGCCATATCGGCCATATGGCAGATCAGCGGATTGAACTGCGGTCGACCCTTCGTCTCGTAGATCCGGGTCACGGCTGCCGGATTGGTCGCATCGGCGGCAAGCCCGTAGACGGTCTCTGTCGGGATTGCGACGGGAAAGCCCTCGGCAAGCACACGTACCCCTTCGGCAAGCGCGCGGTCCCGGTCTGTCCTGATGTCGATGATCTCAGCCATGCCGCAGTCAATAGCGCGGACTGGCCGGCCGTCAAAGCCTTTTGATGATCTCGCGAATGCTGCGATCGGGCGCGCCGAGCATCAGCACGTTCTTCATCGCTTCCTTGGGATCGGTGGTCTTGAACAGCAGGCCGTTGCCGCGCACACGGCGATCGATCTGCATCGCCTCGCCGGGCTCGCCATCGATCGCGACGGCGAAATACATGCGCGCGCTCTGCGGGCTGATCTTCATGAAGAAATCCTCGCTCTCGCCGATGTCGGAGACGAATTGGCGAGATAGAAGGACCAGCGCACCGCCGAATTCGGCTGGAAGAAGGTGCTGGCCGCCGTCACATGGCAATAGCCCAGATGCGGGCTGCCATCGATCGTGCGGTGAAAGATGATCTTCGGCAACTGGATGGAACGATGAAAGCGGTTGATCCGCTCATGCGTCATCTCGCCTGCGGCTTCCAGCTTCTTGCCCGTGCGGGTCGCGACATCCTCATGGCTGAGATAGCGTCTCTCGTCCGGAAACCAGACGGGCTGGGCGCGCGAAATGCGGCCTGTGCGCAGGAATTCGGAATGCGGCGCAATCTTGCTCGGCGGCAGGGTTGCCGTCCGCTCCCGGCGTGCGTCGTAGTAACGGAGCTTGGGTGGCGATTGCACGAGCGTCTCTCCTTCGATGTCGCCAAATTAAGCGAAATCGGTTAACGCTGTATTGCTTGCCTCCTCCGCAGATGACAGTCGTCAACCGGGCCTGTCGCCTCGTCGTCAATGCAGTGGCCGATGTCGCATTGTCGCCTATGCGACAGGGGCATGCGATGGTTAAATCCGTCCCAAGCTCAAGGTTCGCCTGATTGGTTTTCAGTCTGGCGGAGATGGGAAGTCGGGAGCCTTGAAAAAGGCCAATCCGGCGCTGCCCTCGCAACGGTAGTGGAGTGTGCATTTGCGCCAGAGGCGGAGGAGTGACAAACTCCCCGTGACTGCGCTGTGTCGTTCGCAAATGAACGCTTCCGAGCCCGAAGCCCGCCCTGGGGTGAGTTAGGATGGCCGATCGCAAAGGCGTTCGGAACGGGAGGCGACAAGGAACCGGCAAGGAACCTGCAGTCGTGTTCGCTGTTTCGGTGTCAGTCGCGTTGACGAGGAAGACGACATGGATATTCGCAATCAGGTTCTGCGACAGTTGAAAAACCGGCGTGAGGGTTTCAGCCTCGAACAGCCGTTTTACATCGATCCCGATTATTACAAGCTCGATATGGAGACGATCTGGTATCGTGACTGGCTCTTTGTCGGCCATGATTGCGAGGTCGGCAAGCCGGGCGCTATTTCACCCTCAGATCGGCGATTACCCGGTTCTCGTGGTGCGCGGCCGCGACGGCGAGATCCGCGCCTTTCACAATACCTGCCGCCATCGCGGCCACCGCGTCTGCACCAAGGAAAGCGGCTCGGCAGTCCGTCTCGTCTGTCCCTACCACCAGTGGACTTACCAGACCGATGGCTCCCTCATGTCGGCCCGCCACATGGGCGAAAATTTCGACAAGAGCCAGTACGGCCTGAAGCCGGTCGCTTGCCAGACTGTCGCCGGCTACATCTTCATCTGCCTGGCTGACGAGCCGACGGATTTCGCTCCGGTCCGCGCCAAGATCGAGCCCTATATGGCGCCGCACCGCATGGCCGAAGCCAAGGTGGCCTACCAGAACACCATCATCGAGAAGGGCAACTGGAAGCTCGTCTGGGAAAACAACCGCGAGTGCTACCATTGCGCCGGCAACCATCCGGAGCTCTGCCGCACCTATCCCGAGGCACCGTCGGCAACCGGCGTGCAGGGTGCAGGCGAGGATCCGGTCATCAACGAGCATTGGCAGCGCTGCGAAGACGCGGGTCTGCCGAGCACGTTCGACATGTCGACCGATGGCCAGTATCGCGTTGCCCGCATGCCGCTGATTGAGGATGCGGAAAGCTACACCATGAATGGTATGCGCGCCGTCGGCCGTCCGCTGTCCGACGACGTCAAGATCTCGCATATCGGCACCATGCTGCTCTTCCACTACCCGACCACCTGGAACCATATCCTGGGCGACCACGCGATTTCCTTCCGCGTCATCCCGCTCGGTCCGGAAGAAACGGCCGTCACGACCAAGTGGCTCGTCCACAAGGATGCGGTCGAAGGCGTCGACTACAATCTCGAAGAACTGACGCATGTCTGGAACATGACCAATGACCAGGACCGTGCCATCGTCGAGGAAAATGCTTTCGGCATCCGTTCCCCGGCCTACGAGCCCGGCCCCTATTCGGAAGCCCATGAGGGCGGCGTCATGCAGTTCGTCGAATGGTACGCGAATTTCATGACCAACCGCCTGCAGGGCGACGAGGCCAAGCTGTCGGCCGTCGCCTGATCGGCCACGTCAGGTCCGAAAACTGGAACATCTCCCGGCCATGCGCCTAAGCGTGGCCGGGAACAAAATCCCCGACCTTGCCGTTGTCTTGTGCTGATCTTAGCGACAATGGAAGTCTTCAATCACTCCCCTCCCGTTGCCGATTAATTGATCGTCTGGTGCCTGTGGCCTGCGAGCCCGAGGTCCCATGTTAATGGGCGGTTCAGGATGCAATCCTAGCATCGCCATCGACTTGCAGAGGCCTTAGCGACGCCCGCGACCGGCGTCGGAGGTTTGTGCAATGGAGAGGTAGTTCAATCGGGGAATGGAGAAAGTCATGATGAAACTGTCTAGAACGCTGGCAGTCGCAGCCTTGTCCGCAACCGTCTTTGCAGGTGCGCTGACCTCGGCAAATGCCGCCATGCCCCTGCCGTCGATTTCGCCGGCTGTGCAGCAGCCCGCATCGCCATCCGTCGCCGGGCCCTCGGATCAGGCGCAGGTGACGGAGGTCCAATATTGGCGTGATCGCCGCGGCTGGGGTCCGGGACCGGGCCCGCGTCCGGGTTGGGGCCGTCCCGGCTGGGGCCCGCGCCCCGGCTATTACGGCGGCTATCGCGGCTACCGCGACTATCGCCCCGGTTATCGCCACTATAACGGCTACTGGTTCCCGCTTGCAGCCTTCGGCGCAGGTGCCCTGATCGGCGGCGCGATTGCGTCCGAACCCCGCTATGTGGAGCCGGCACCGCGCTATAGCGGCGGCATCAACCCGCAGCATTACCAGTGGTGCTCGGCCCGCTACCGGTCCTATGATCCGGGCTCGAACACGTTCCAGCCCTATAACGGCCCGCGCCAGCAGTGCTATTCGCCTTACTACTGAGCGAACAATCACCAGCCAGTCTTATACGCCCGTCCGGTTCTCCGGGCGGCGTTTCTGTTGCGATGATGCCTTTGTCCGGTCATTCTGTTCGCAGCACATTGACAATCATATTTACGTTTACGTAAAAATCAAAATTGGGATCGCCGGGGGATGCGGCGGTTCGGGATGGAGCGAATGCGTGGCTGAACGTCACGCACGGGAGGAGACGAACATGTACAAGGCGCCGGTAGAGGAAATCGCCTTCACCCTCAATCATGTTGCGGGACTTGCCGAGCGCTGGAGATCGGCCGCCTTGGAGATCTGAGCGGCGATCTGGTGGATGCCATTCTGGAAGAGGCAGCCCGCTTTGCCGATAACGAGATCGCCCCCGTCGCCGATGCCGGTGATCTTCAGGCGCGCGCATCGAAGGCGATGTGGTGAGAACCCCGGATGGCTGGCCGGCCCTCTACAGACATTGGCGCGAAGGCGGCTGGAACGGCCTGACGGCGCCGGAGGCCTATGGCGGGCAGGCCCTGCCGCATATGCTCAATGTCGCGGCGCTCGAAATGTGGGCCGCAGCCTCGATGGCTTTCGCGCTGGCGCCGACGCTCACCATGGGCGCCGCCGAGGCGCTGGCCGCCCACGGCACCGACGCCCTGAAATCCGTCTATCTCGAAAAGATGGTGTCTGGCGAATGGACCGGCACCATGAACCTCACCGAACCGCAGGCGGGCTCCGATCTCGGCGCGTTGCGCACCCGTGCCGAACGCCGCGATGACGGCAGCTACCGGATCTTCGGCCAGAAGATCTTCATCACCTGGGGCGAGCATGATGTGGCGGACAACATCATCCATCTCGTGCTTGGCCGTCTGCCGGATGCGCCGGAAGGCACGCAGGGCATCTCGCTTTTCCTCGTGCCGAAATTTCTGGTGGCGGAAGACGGTTCACTCGGGGCCCGCAACGATCTGTTCTGCCATTCGATCGAGCACAAGCTCGGCATCCACGGCTCGCCCACCTGCACGATGATCTACGGTGACGGTCGCTATTCGGGAGAGGATGGCGCAGGCGCCATTGGCTACCTGATCGGCGAGGAAAACCGCGGCCTCGCCTGCATGTTCACGATGATGAACAACGCAAGGCTTGCCGTCGGCATGCAGGGCGTCGCCGCCTGCGAGGCCGCCACCCAGAAGGCGCTTGCCTATGCGCATGAGCGCCGACAGGGCAGGGCGCCGGGTGTCGGGCGTCCTGAAGGTGGCCCCGAACGCCGTTCCCAGCCTCGTCCCGAGACCATGAGCCCAATCGCCGCCCATCCCGATATCGCCCGCACGCTCCTGACGATGAAGGTGCTGACGCAAGGCTCGCGTGCCATCTGCTATGCCTGCGCCCACGCGATCGATATGGCCCATCGCATCGAAGGCGACGAGGCCGCACATTGGGCAGATCGCGCCGCACTCCTGACCCCGATCGCCAAATCCTTCGCGACCGATGCCGGCGTCGAAGTAGCCTCGCTCGGCATCCAGGTCCATGGCGGCATGGGCTATATCGAGGAAACCGGAGCCGCCCGCTATCTGCGCGATGTCCGCATCGCCCCGATCTACGAGGGCACCAACGGCATTCAGGCGATCGATCTTGTTACCCGCAAACTGCCTCTGTCATCCGGCGAGCATGTCCGCGGCTTCATCGGCGAATTGCGCGAGATCGCCGCAAAGGTCCGGGCCGTCAATGACGCAGCCTTTGGCGAAACCGCCGAACGCCTCGCGGCCGCCATAACCGCACTCGAAAAGGCGACCGACTGGCTTCTGGAAGCGCAGGGCGAGTATCGTCTCGCCGAGGCTCTGGCCGGCGCCACGCCCTATCTGCGGCTCTTCGGCCTGACGCTGACCGGCGCCTATCTCGCCAAGGCAGCGCTCGTCGCGGTGGAGAATGGCGAGGGAGAGATCCGCACCGCGCTCGCCCGCTTCACGGCTGAAAACCTTCTGGCAGAAACCTCGGCCTTGAAAGACCGCGTCGTCTGCGGTTCGGCAAGCCTCGAAGCGGCCCGGATCGCGCTCGCTGTCCGATAGGCGTGAAGAGCGATACCAATCGAAAGGCACTGACATGACCGACATTCTGCCCGCTTCGACCTCTGCAGGCGACCACATTCTGGTCGAACGGCCGGAGACATATCCCGGCGTCATGGTGATCCGCTTCAACCGGCCGGAAAAGAAGAACGCCATTACCGCCGCCATGTATCACCGGATGACGGCAGCGCTTGATGAGGCCAATGGCGACGAGACCGTCCGCGCCGTCGCCTTTCTCGGCACGCCCGGCTGCTTTTCCGCCGGCAACGACATGGGCGATTTTCTCGCCCATGCCTTATCGGGCGCTACCGAGCCTCCGGCCGCCGCCGTCTTCATCAAGGCGCTGGCGCTTGCGCAAAAACCGCTCGTCTCCGGCGTCGACGGTCTGGCGATCGGCATCGGCACGACGCTCAACCTTCATTGCGACCTGACGGTTGCCTCGGAACGCAGCCTGTTCAAGACGCCTTTCGTCGATCTCGGCCTCGTGCCCGAGGCAGCCTCCAGCCTGCTGGCCCCGGCGGTCATCGGCCATCAGCGGGCCTTTGCCCTGCTCGTCGCCGGTGAGGGCCTGTCCGCAATTGCCGCCCATCAGGCGGGCCTGATCTGGAAACTGGCCGACCCGGAGGCCGTCGAGGGTGAAACTCTGGCGCTTGCGGCCAACCTTGCCAGAAAGCCGCCGGAAGCGCTGCGTATTGCCCGAGATCTCGTCCGCGGTCCCCGCCCGGCGGTTCTGGCCCGCATGGACGAGGAGCTGGCGCATTTTTCAGAACGGCTGAAAAGCGCCGAAGCGCGCGCCGCCTTCGAAGCCTTCATGCGTCGTTAACAGTCTTTGCGAGGAAAGATCGGCGGGCGTCTTCTTTCGGGTCAGGAGCGCTCTAGAATGGCCGCATGAGAGGAGTTTTCACCATGCCCGCCTTTCCCATCATTACCCTTCCAAGGGTTGCCGCTCCATCCGAGACCGGACGACGCGCCATTCGCCTCGGCGTCCTGTCGGTTCTTGCCGCTGCAAGCCTGTTTCCCGCCGGTTCGCCGGTCTTCGCCGCGGCCATGTCGATCCCGGCCATCAATGGCGAGGCCAATGGCCTGTCCGGCCTTACGCTGGCTCAGGTTCAGGTCGAGACTTTCAGTGGCCGCAGCAACAACGATCGCCCGCGCCCGCGCGATCGCTATGTCTGTGTCGTGCCGCCGCAGCAGAGCGATGATCGGACCCGTCCCTATGTCTGCCGTGCCAATGCCGGCCGGTAGGGGAGACCTGCCGCTGCAACGGTGTCGTCGGCAACGGCAGGCTCGATCTCGATAATTGACGCTTGCCGTCAGCGGTTCACCACCAGTTCCGGCGCGACAGTCGCATCGATCGGGTTGATATCCCCGACGAAGCGGATCAGGTCGGCCATGGTGAAATGCCCGGCCTTGGCGCTCGGCAGGTCCGGTGTCCAGTCGGACCGCTGCCACAGGAAGGATGCCGGATCGCCATGCACCATGCCGAGAAAGGTCTCGGCAACGATGGTGGAGGCCATGGGCCCAAGCCTTTCTCCCTTGTGATAATGCTCCGCTTCTTTGAGCACATAATACCAGAGCGGCGTTTCCTCGGTGAGACCAAGCTTCTTCGCCACGGCCCCATCCGTGCCCTTGGCGACATCCTTCGGTTTGAGCGGCGCAATCCCCATCGCATGACAGATCGCCTGGCCTGACGGCAGGCCGATCTGCACGCCGCGCCTGAGGTTGCGGAAGGCGAGATTGAACTCGCGGACCTTCGGCGCCGGCACGCCATCGGCACCGGGCAGCGTATGCAGCGCCGGCGTGATGAACGGATCGAGCCGGCGGCTGTGGTTCATGGCGAAATTGCCGCTCGGCACGGTTCCGAGATCGAAGAACCGCCGCCAGTCGATCACCCAGTTGGAGGGCAGTGTCGCCTGTGCGGCCGGTGGCGGTGCGGGCGGCGTTGGCGCCAGTTCACCGGTGATCGATCCCGATTTGCCGGTAAAGAAGAACAGAAGCCCGAGCGTGCCATTGGCAATCGAATCCGTCGTCGGATTGAACACCCGGTTATGGCTGTAGGTCTGCCGCACCATCGAATGGCCGAGCCGGTAACAGGCCGCCGCAAATTCCGCCGGCATATAGGGCCGCTGCTTGAACCGGTAGAACTTCCGGCCCTCCCGGCGGATCTTCTGGATCAGCCCCGGTTCCGTCAGCCGCTCCACGAAGTCGAAAAGCACGATCCACTGGTAATGCCAGGTGACGATGCGCCGCGTTTCCTCGAAAATCGCCGTATCGCTAAGCCCCGGCTGTTCGGCGACGAGCTTGTCGAAGACCTTGTTGTGGAATTTCAGCATCAGCAGATGCATCTGCGCGACAAGCAGGTTCTCGTCATTGCGTTCGTCAAAGATCAGCGCATGCCCCACCTGATTGCGCGGCAGGTCGTTGGGCAGTGTCGGAATGATCTTCTGGTTCTGGTCAGGCGAGGCACCGGTATGGCCGATCAGCATCTTGCCGATGATCCGCGGCCGGGCCGGATCGCGCTGGTAGAGATAGGGGTGAATGCCCGGCCGTCGCCATAGATGGAATCCAGATCGAGCGCCGGGGTTCGAAAATTCACCGTCGCCTTCGGATCGGCCTTCTGTTGCTCGAGCGGCGTCGTGTCGAGCGTGATGTCGTGGTCGATGAACTGGCCGAGATAGGTATAGCCGGCCGGGATTGCGGGGTTGTCGCCCGCCAGATCCGGGTTGCCGGCGCTATCCAGTTTGTCGAGCATGGCATCGGCAAGCTCCGCCAGCACATCGTCGCTGGCGAAGAATGGAACAAGATTTGGAAACATGACGCCGAACTTGCCGGGATCGCCTATTCCATCGAAGGAATGCAGCGTCTCCGGCTTCATGCCGCGGATGCCATGCCCATGCATTGCTACATCAGTCATGAGATTTCCCTCCCGTCGCTCGCCTGCGACAGACCGCCTGCCGCCAGCATTCGCGACGGCCGGGAAGGTAAACCTCGTGCTGAAAGCTGTAAAGAATGGTGGTTGTATTTAATAAATACACTCAATCAGTAAGTGTATTCATCGATTAACCATTCCATGTCAGCTATCGCGATAGCAAAGCCACCGCTTCTACATGCGGAGACCAGAGAAACTGGTCGATCGGCGTCACTGAGATGATCTTGTAGCCGCCATCCACCAGCACCCGCAGATCACGGGCCAGCGTCAGCGGATTGCAGCTCACGGCGGCAACCGTCTTGATGGTCGAACGGGCCAGTTCCTTCACCTGCTCTTCGGCGCCCGCGCGCGGCGGATCGAAGACGAGCGCATCGAAATTCTTCAGTTCCGACACCATCATCGGACGGCGGAAGAGATCGCGTTTCTCGAATGTTACGGGCTTCAGCCCCTGCGTGTTGCGGGCGGCATGGTCGAGCGCCTTGACCGACTTGTCGTCACCCTCGACCGCATGCACCTTCGCTTTGCGGGCAAGCCTGAGCGAGAACGTGCCGGAGCCGGCAAACAGGTCGATGACCCGCTTGGCCTTGCCCACATGGTCGAGCACCAGCTTCGACATCGCTTCCTCGGCCTGAACCGTCGCCTGGGTAAAGCCGCCGGCAGGCGGCGAGACGCGGACGCGCCGAAATCGATCAGCGGGCGCTGCAGCTCGATGAGGATCTCGCCATTGATGGAAACCCGCGCAATATTCTTGAGGCTGAGAACGACGTCCGTCACCTGCCGCCGCTGCTTGTCGGAGGGTGCCTTCAGCCTTCCGCGGCAATGTCGAGGCCAGACAGCGTTTCCAGAACCGTCATGCGGAACACGCCGGACCCTTGCGCCAGCGCCTTGCCGACCGATCGTATCGCCTCGAGCCGGCCGATAATGCCGGGCGAGGCGATGGGACATTCGCTGATGGAAACGATATGGTTCGTCTCCGTCCGGTTGAAGCCGAGTAGAAACTCGCCTTCGGTCTGGCGCGCGGAGAAAACCGTGCGCCGCCGCTCGCCGGGATGCGCAATGACGAGATCTTTGACCTCGGGCGTCAACCCCTTCGATTTCAGCGCATCGACGACCAGCTGCCGCTTGAAGGCATGGTAGGGCGTCGCCGCCAGATGCTGCAGCGAACAGCCGCCACAGGCATCGCCATCGGGATCGAAGTGCCGACAGAGCGGCTCGATCCGGTCCGGCGAAGGATTGGACGTGGAGATGACCGTGCCGTGATCGCCATTGCGGGCGATCGCCAGCGTCTCGCCGGGCAGCGCATGCGGTACATAGACGGGGCCATCGGGGCCGTTGGCAACGCCATGCCCCTGTGCGCCAAGCCGTGTGATGGTGACGGTAACAGTGCTCATTCCGGCTTGCGCCCCGCGAGAAGGAATTCCTTGTTGCCATCGCCGCCGTCGATCGGGGAGGGGATGAGGCCGAGGCTTTCCCAACCCATGTCTTCGGTCAGCCAGCGCTCCAGTTCGGCGGCAACCGCAGGCGCCGTTTCCGGCTCCTTCAGAAGTCCGGCCTTGCTGATCGCGTCGCGGCCCGCCTCGAACTGCGGCTTGACCAGAAGAATACAATGCGCGCCGGGTTCGGCAAGATCGAGCGCCGGCGCCAGCGCCAGCTTCAACGAAATGAACGAGACGTCCGAGACGAGGAAGGTGATCTCGCGCTCGTCATAGTCCTCGGCCGTCAGGTAACGGGCGTTGAGGCCTTCGATATTGGTGACGCGCTCGTCGTCGAGCAGCCGCGGATGCATCTGCCCGTGGCCGACATCGATCGAGGTCACATGCTCGGCGCCGCGCATCAGAAGCACTTCGGTAAAGCCGCCGGTCGAGGCGCCGATATCGAGGCAGTCATGGCCGGTCGGATCGAGCTTGAAATGATCGAGCCCCGCAACGAGCTTCAACGCCGCGCGGGACACGTAATCCTGCGCCGGATCATCGATAGTGATGACGGCATCGGAGCGGAAGGTGAGGCTCGGCTTGGTGACGACGCGGCCGTTGACGGTCACGGTGCCACGGCTGATCGCATCGCGGGCGCGCGCACGGCTGGCCACGAGATCGAGCGAGACCAGAAGCTGGTCGAGGCGTATGGTTTCGCCTGAATTGGAATTTTTGTCGGACATGGCGGCAGTCAATGCCTGCCGCCTGCCCGGATAGCAAGGGATTTGTGCGAAAAGCAGGCCTCAGCCTGCGAAGCCGACACCGATCTGCGGCCTGCCAAGCGCCGAAAACACGGTTCTGACGATGCCGGCGCGGTCAAGACCGGCCTTGGCATACATGACCTCGGGGCTCGCCTGTTCCACCCAGACATCAGGCAGAACCATCGAGCGCACCTTGAGCCCGCCGTCGAGCAGGCCTTCCATGGCAAGGAACTGCATGACCTGGCTGCCGAAGCCGCCGATGGAACCTTCCTCGATAGCGATCAGCATGTCGTGGTGACGCGCCAGCTGGCGGATCAGGTCGTGATCGAGCGGCTTTGCAAAGCGCGCATCGGCAACGGTGGTCGAAAGCCCGGCTGCATCGAGATCTTCTGCAGCAAGCAGACAGTCCTTGAGCCGCGTACCGAAGGAGAGAAGCGCGACGCGCGATCCCTGCTTGATCACCCGGCCCTTGCCGATTTCGAGGATCTCTCCGCGTGCCGGCATCTCCACACCGACGCCTTCGCCGCGCGGATAGCGGAACGAGATCGGACCTTCGTCATAGGCCGCAGCGGTGCGGACCATATGTTTGAGCTCCGCTTCGTCGGCCGCCGCCATCACGACCATGCCCGGCAGGGCCGCAAGGAAGGCCGTATCGAAGGCGCCCGCATGCGTCGGCCCGTCGGCACCGACGAAACCGGCGCGGTCGATCGGGAAGCGGACCGGCAGTTTCTGGATCGCCACGTCATGGACCACCTGGTCATAGCCGCGCTGCAGGAAGGTGGAATAAAGCGCGCAGAACGGCTTGAAGCCCTCGGTCGCGAGACCTGCGGCAAATGTCACCGCATGCTGTTCGGCAATGCCGACATCGAACGTGCGCTTCGGGAAGAGTTCGGCCAGCTTGTCGAGGCCGGTGCCGTTCGGCATGGCCGCGGTAATGCCGACGATCTTCTCGTCGAGCTTGGCTTCCTGAACCAGCGCTTCGCCGAAGACGCTCGTATAAGACGGGGCGTTCGGCTTGGATTTCGCCTGTGCACCGGTGATCACGTCGAACTTGTTGACGCCGTGATACTTGTCGGCGGCAGCTTCGGCCGGCGGATAGCCCTTGCCCTTCTGCGTCACCACATGGATCAGCACCGGGCCATGGGCATTGTCGCGCACATTGCGCAGCACAGGCAGCAGATGCTCGAACGAATGTCCGTCGATCGGGCCGATATGGTAAAAGCCGAGTTCCTCGAACATCGTGCCGCCGGTCACATAGCCGCGCGCATGTTCGACGGCCCGCGTGATCGCGGTCTCGACGCCGCGGCCGAGATAGGCGGTCAGCTTCTTGCCGAATTCGCGCACACCCATATACGCCTTGCCGGAGGCGAGACGCGCCAGATAGGCGCTCATCGCGCCGGTCGGCGGCGCGATCGACATGTCGTTGTCGTTGAGGATGACGATCAGCCGTGCATCGAGAGCGCCCGCATTGTTGAGCGCCTCATAGGCCATGCCGGCCGACATTGCGCCATCGCCGATGACGGCAATCACATTGCGCTTCGAACCGTCGAGATCCGACGCCACCGCCATGCCGAGCCGGCCGAGATCGAGGTCGAGGAATGTGCGGCACCGAAGGGATCGTATTCGCTTTCAGCCCGGCGGGTGAAGCCGGAAAGTCCGTCTTCCTGGCGCAGCGTGCGGATGCGGTCGCGACGGCCGGTGAGGATCTTGTGCGGATAGCACTGGTGGCCGACATCGAAGATCAGCCGGTCGTCCGGCGTGTTGAACACCTTGTGGATGGCGATCGTCAGTTCGACGACACCGAGGCCTGCACCCAGATGTCCGCCCGTGCGGGACACCGCGTCGATCATCTCGTCGCGAACTTCGCGCGCAAGCTGCGGCAGTTCACGATCATCCACCTTGCGAAGGTCGGCGGGAAGCCGGACCTGATCGAGCAACGGCGTTACGGGAAAGGGTGTCACGGAAGCTGGCCTTCTCTGTTCTTTTTCGAAATCGGCTTCAACGTCTAGATGAGGAGAATGCCGGCTTTTTCAAGTTATCCAGAAGCAACCCGTTCTAATCGTTTTTAGCCCGCGGGCAAGGGGACGAATTCCTCTTCGTCGCCCGGCACGATATCGAAACGCCCGGTACGCCATTCTTCTTTGGCCTGTTCGATCCGTTCTTTCGAGGAAGAGACGAAATTCCACCATATGTAGCGCTTGGAATTGAGCGCAGCGCCGCCGAAGAGCATGATGTGACAGCCTGACGCACCCGCTTCGAGCGTGATCTGATCGCCGGGCCGGAAGACGAGCAACTGGTCTGCCGCAAACCTGTCGCCTGAAATCACCAGTTCGCCGGAGAGAATGTAGATCGCCCGTTCCTCCTGCTCGGCCGAAAACGGAAAACGCCGTCCGGCTTCAAGCGCAAGGTCCACGTAAAGCGTGTCGGAAAAGGTCGGAACGGGGGAGGAAAGCCCGTCGAGTGCGCCGATCACCACCCGGCCGCTGGCGCCTTCCCAGTCGATGAGCGGCATGGCCTCGCGCCCGGTATGGGCAAAGACCGGCTCGATCTCCTCCTTGTCTTCCGGCAGCGCCAGCCATGTCTGCAGGCCGGACATCGAAAGCGGATGGCCGCGCAGGTTTTCCGGCGTGCGCTCCGAATGCACGATGCCGCGCCCGGCCGTCATCAGGTTGATGTCGCCGGGTTGATGACGAGTTCGGTGCCGAGACTGTCGCGATGCTTGATCTCGCCGTCGAAGAGATAGGTGACGGTGGAAAGCCCGATATGCGGATGCGGCTTCACATCGAGCGCCTCATCGGCGCGCAGGATCGCCGGCCCCATCCGGTCGAAGAAGATGAACGGCCCGACAAGCCTGCGCCGCGCGGTCGGCAGCGCTCGCCGCACGGCAAAACCGCCGATATCGCTGGTGCGCGGAATGATCAGGTTCTCGATCGCATCACAGGCAAAGGCATCGCCGGGATTGGGGTCTGTGCCCGGAAAGAAGGACATGGCTGGCTACCTTTCTGTGTCCGGCACGGACCGCAGCACAACTTCGATATCGGCAACCAATGCCGGCAGATCGGGCGTGATGACATCCCAGATGTTGACGGTTTCGACGCGATCATAGTCGTGCCGCAGGATGTTGCCGATGCCACGAATGCCGCTCCATGTGTGATGCGGCAAGCGCTCCTCGGCGAATGCGCCGAGCTTTACGGCGGCTTCCGAAAGCCTCGACAGGCAACGCTCGCAGGCATCCTGCGTTTTGCGGTCGGCGACATAGTCTGCCTGCGTCATGCCACGCGTATAGTCGAGAGCAGCGCGCGCGTTTTCGAGAATGTCCTCGATCCTTGCAAAGGGTCGGCTAGAAGGCAAGTTGCCGATCCCTTTCGATCTCGCGGGCAAGCCTCGTCCTGTTGACCGGCTCGGACACGATATCGACGTGTGTTCCGACAATATCCTGAAGCCTTTGGCGCAAATCTTCCAGCGAGCCGAAATAGGCAAAGCCGCGCCCCATCAGGTCAGGGTCCAGACGCACGACCACATCGAGATCGGATCCTTCCTCGGCTTCATTGCGCGCCACGGAGCCGAACAGCGACAAGGCCTGCACACCCGCAGCCCGAAGCTCTGCCTCGTGCTCTCGAAGTGTGGCGATGACCTGATCCTTGTCCATGCCCGGAATATAGGAGATTGCGGCTTTTCCGTCGAGTGGCGCCGCTCTGCCGGGTTTTGGCCGGTCAGTGAAAATCGCCGATCAGGCGGCTCCACTGCTCGCCCACAAGCCCGTTGAGAAAGCAATCGCCGCTGGCAATCGCTGCCGAAGTTCCGGCTCGCGGCAGTGATAGGCGCTGGAGGCGACGTTGAAGAGCGGGATACGCCGCGTCAAAATCGCGTTCATCATGAAGGGCTGCGTGCGGCCGCGCACCACCGAGGCGCCACGCGCTGCTGCATCGGCGATCAACGCATCGAGAACCGCGCCGGTCTGCTGCTCGCTCGCCACCATCTGGATGATGCGGGCCGTGCCGTTCGGCCGGACGTGATAGACGAAGGCGCCGGCAGGGCGGTTGTGGCGATCGTAGACGGCGGCGATCACCGGTGTGCCGAAGAGCGGCTTGGCCATCGCCTCGCGCACCAGATGGGCAATCTCCTCGGCGCTCCAGTCCGGCCGAATGGCAAACCGTGCGGTCAAGGCCAGAAAGATGCCGGCAAACTCGGCGGGACCGATGTCGCGCGTCTCGAAGCCGGCGGGCATCAGCACCGGGTTCGGCATGGCGAGCCAGCGCGGCGTCTGCGGCCGGCGGTCCCGCAATCGCCCGTCGATGAATTTGGCGACCGGCAGTGCCGCGCGCAGGATCGGCAGCCGGCGCCGCGCCACTTCGACAGCGGCCGTTGCCGGCTTGATGAAGCGCACCCAGTCGAAACTGTGCTGCGGCAGGGACTGGCCGCCAATCCCGCGGATCATCCTTAAGGACACATCACTGGCAGTTTCCGAAAAGGAAAATCCTGCGGCCCGATGCGTGCCGCTTTCATCAGCTTGGCGGCAGCAACCGCATCATTCTCGTTGCGATCGACCATCACCGTGCTGCAGAGCGCCACTTTCAGCGGGCGCTCATTCCAGCGCATGGAAAGCACGTTGAGGCCGATGAAGCCGCTGATCGTGCCCCTGTCGCTTTCATGCACAAGCGAGGGGATGTCGGCTGAAGAGGTCGGGCCATTCTTGTAGAGTTGCAGAAGATAACCGGCCAGCGCACCGCAATCGGATGCTCCGCCACGACGGAAGACCCGCTGGAACAGCGCTGCGACGCTTTCCGCGTCCTCGTCTCTGAACGGTCTGATCGTGCCCATGCCATGCCTTGTTTGGTCGGCAGAACATAAGGCACAGCGAATAAATAGAAGGTTGACCGGTATGCGGAAATTTTCCGCATACCAACCATTATTCGCGGAAATTCCGTGTGAGCGGCCTATTCGCCGTCGAGAGGCTCGGTGCCCTGCGGCTTGCTGGCGCGGTCGAGGCGGATCTTCTCGATCCGGTTCTCGGCCGCCGAAAGCAGGGTTTCGCAATGCTTCTTCAAGGCTTCGCCGCGCTCGTAGATGGCGATGGATTCGTCGAGCGCCACATCGCCGCGCTCCAGCCGGGCAACGATGCTTTCCAGTTCAGCCACGGCCTTTTCGAAGGAATAGGAGCTGACATCGCCCGCAGATTTCTGTGCGTCGTTCATGTCGGTCATTCTATCCTCTCAGCAGTCTCATGATGTGCATGCCGGCCGATTCGGCCAGACCTTCGAGATCATAGCCGCCCTCGAGCACGCTGACGACCCGGTTGTCGGCGTATTTCCCCGCGATTTCCATGAGCCGCCCGGTCGCCCAGTCGAAATCGTCGCCGACGAGATTGATTTGCGCCAGCGGATCGCGGTGATGCGCGTCGAAGCCTGCGGAAATGATCAGAAGGTCCGGCCGGAAATTGTTGAGCGCCGGCAGGACCCTGTCCTTGAAAGCCTCGCGAAAATGCTCGCTGCCGGTATTGGGAGACAAGGGCGCGTTGACGATCGTGTTTCTCGTGCCTGTCTCGTTGAGCGCGCCGGTGCCGGGATAGAGCGGTATCTGATGCGTCGAGCAGAACAGCACCGACGGATCATCCCAGAAAATATCCTGCGTGCCATTGCCGTGATGAACATCCCAGTCGACGATGGCGACCTTTTCCACCCCATAGACCTGCTGGGCGTGCCGGGCGGCAATTGCGGCATTGTTGAACAGGCAAAAGCCCATCGCCTTGGTCTTTTCGGCATGATGGCCGGGCGGGCGCGAGGCGACGAAAACATTGTCCGCCTTTCCCGTCATCACGTCGTCCACGCCCGCCATCGCACCGCCTATGCCGGTCAGCGCCGCCTGCAGGCTTTTCTGGCTGACATAGGTATCGTTTTCGATCTGGCGGATGCGCTTTTCTTCTTCCGGGATCTCGCGCATCACGGCGCGCAAGTGTTCTTCCGGATGCGCCAGCAGGATCGCATCCTCATTGGCCTGCGGCGCCTGCCGGCGATCCAGCCGGGAAAAATTCGGATGTTCGAGCGCGATCGCCAGCGAACGCAGCCGGTCCGGCCGTTCGGGATGGCCCTCCGGCGTCTCGTGTTCGAGAAAGATCGGGTGTTCGTAAAGGCGGGTGGTCATGGGGCCTCTTCTGCACCTCACCGCATCACGCCTTGGAGGCTTCAGGCGGTATCGATCGGTGATTGATTGGGCGGAGCGATCATGCGGGACCCTTCCGACATGGCGCATGTCGGTGGTATTTTCAAGCGCGCTCCTCTTGCCCTGCCTGCCGTTCACTGGAAAGAAAGGGGAGTGCGGCCTTGGCGCCGGGTTATGGCAGGGGAAATCACAGGCAAGCCGATGGCAGGATATCAGGAATTTCAGGTTCCCTACCGCGATGTCGATCTCAATGGCGAGATGTTTCGCGGTGCCTATCTTTATCACGCCGAGGAGGCGCTCGCCGATTTCTGGCGCCATCGCAAGCCGGTGGTCGATGATCCCTTCTTCGTCGTCTCGAAGCTGAACCTCACCTTCCACCAGCCGCTGAGGCTCGGCGAACATGTCCGCATGACGGTTGCCGTCAGCAAGATCGGCGGCAAGTCCGCAGGCTTCATCGTCCATATGCGGCGCGGCAAGGAAGATATCGCCGAAGCCGAGATCGTCTGGTCGAGCGTCGACCCGAAACGCGAGAGCCAGTCGCGCTGCCGGAAGACCTGCGCGACTGGCTCTACAAGTTTCTCGACTAATTATTATGCCCGCTGCGGCAGAAGCGGGTAGCCGACCATCACGGCGCGGCCGGCAAGGGCTGCGACCACGGCCTTGATGACGTCGCCCGGAATGAAGGCCATCGAGCCGAGAAAGGCCTTCTGGAAGCCGAGCCCGGTGACGACGGCCAGATAGCTGATGCCGCAGGCATAAAGCACAACAACGCCACCGGCGACGGCCGCAATGAAGAAGCCGACCGTCTGCGCCACTGCCGCCTGATCGCGGTTGACCAGCTTTTCCGAGACGAGACCGGTCACGAGGGCGGCAAACACCCAGCCGATCAGATAGCCCGTGGTCGGCGCGGCAAAGACGGCAAGCCCGCCACGACCGCCCGAAAGCACCGGCAGGCCGATCGCCGCAACCACGAGAACGAGAAGCACGGCAATCGTGCCGCGACGGCGCCGAGCACGACGCCGGCCAGCATCACGCCGAGCGATTGTGCGGTGATCGGCACCGGCACGAAGCCGAGCATGATCGGCGGCAGAAGCCCAAGCGCAATGATGATGGCGGCAAACAGCGCCGAAAGAACGAGATCGCGGGTGTTCATGATGTCCTTGTCGCTTCCTCTTGGAGTTTATCTTTTGTTTACTTCTGCCGCCGGATGCCGCGGGCGTCAATCGCGGCGGCAATCTCGTCGGCGCTCCTGAGCGTCAGGATGATCAGCGGTACCGCAACGGTCAGCGGCCGAACTTTTAGACCGCGCGCAAAATGCGCCTCGCGGATCGTTTGATAGCGAGAGACAACTTCCGGCACGAAGCGGATGACGAGCCCGATCGAAAGGCCCACATCGGCTGCCTGCAGGATGCAGAGCCGTTCGAGCGGCATGGCGGCAAGCGTGATCTCGTCGATGAAATCACCGATCCCCGTCGTTGCCGTCACCGAAGCGGCCAGCAGCATCAGGCTTCCGAGCCGAAGAAACACGGTCAGCGCATCTATCCTCCCGTTGAAGGCCAGCGTGAAGAGCGAAACGAGCACCAGCGTCAGGATCAGCGGTCGCAGCCTGAGCCAGCTCTCGGCCCATCCAAGCCTTAGCGTCGAGAAGAGAATGAGGCTCGCCAGCGCCGCAACACCAAGTGCCACAGGCGAGTGCAGCCAGAACAGTATGACGCTTGCGACGGCAAGCCCGATCAGCTTCACCCGCGGCGAAAGCCGGTGCAGGGGAGTATCGCCGTCGTGATAGAGCGTCTTCACCCTGCAATCTCCCGGTAGCGCGCGATCACCTCTTCCGGACGCCCATCGGCAGCGATGCGGCCTTCGTGAAACAGCAGCAGCCGGTCGAGACCTGCCACCAGCGGCAGGTCGTGGCTGATCACGATTACATCCTCGGAAAGCTCGTCGATCGTCCGCTCCACCAGATTGCGGTTTTTCAGATCGAGCTGGTTGGTCGGCTCGTCCATGATCAGGATCTGCGGTCCGCTGACCAGAACCGAGGCGAAGGCCGCCAGCTGCAATTCGCCGCCTGAAAGCTCATGCGCTCGCCGGTCCGCCAGATGGCCGATGCCGAAGCGGGCAAGGATCGCCGTCACCGCCTGATCGACTTCGGTTTTCGAAAGCTTCTGGGCCTTGAGGCCAAGCGCGATATCATCCTTCAGAAGCGGCAGGATGATCTGGTTCTGCGGGTTCTGGAAAATGAAGCCGGTCTGCGCCCGCGAGCGGTCGAGATCCTTCACCGTGTCGAGCCCGTTGACTGTCACCGAACCGCTTGTGGGAGAAACGAGCCCGTTGATCATCCGCGCAAATGTCGTCTTGCCGGAGCCGTTCAGCCCGATAATGCCGATCCGCCGCTCGGTCAGCGAAAGCGTCAGCGGATGAAGGACGATGCGACCGTCATACCGCGCCTCTGCCTGATTGAAACGGATATCCACGCCTGCCCCTCACTGGTTGCGCGTCTATAGCCTGCCGGAGACGCGCTTCAAACCGGAACTTAACATGAACATTGAAAAGGCAGCGGCGAAGGCCTAGTCTTTGATCCATGGCGATTCTTGTAGCGAATGATCAGGCCCGCAGGATTTTTCTCGAACGTCAGCAGCTGGCGGCGCCACCCGGCCGCGCGCTCGACAAGCCGGGCCTGCTGCAATTGATCGACGATCTCGGCTTCGTTCAGGTCGATAGTATCGCGACGGTCGAACGCGCCCATCACATGATCCTCTTCTCCCGCAACCAGACCTACAGGCGCGAGCATCTGACGACGCTGCTTGAAAAAGATGGCGAGCTTTTCGAGCACTGGACGCATGATGCCTCGATCATCCCGGCAAAGCTTTTCCGTTACTGGAAGCACCGCTTCCGCCGCCGCGAGCCGGTGATCGCGGAGCGCTGGCGCAAATGGCATGGCGAGGGTTTTGACTCTGCCTTCGAAGAGACGTTCCGGCATATCGCGGAAAACGGTGCGATCATGTCACGCGACATGAAGGTGGAAGATCACAAATCCGGCGGCTGGTGGAACTGGCATCCGAACAAGACGGCGCTCGAATATTATTGGCACACCGGCAAGCTCTCGATCGCCGGCCGGGTGAATTTCCAGAAGATCTACGACCTGACGGAGCGGGTCATTGCCAGCCATCACCACGAGCCGGAAGTGGAGCATGAAGCCTTCGTCGACTGGGCCTGCCGCAGCGCGCTCAAAAAGCTCGGCTTTGCCACCTCGGGCGAAATCGCCGCCTTCTGGGATATCGTCACCCCTGAAGAGGCGAAGGACTGGGTAAAGCGCCATCGCGACGAACTGGACGAGATCCTGATCGAGACTGCCGATGGCAGCCGGCCAAGACCCTCCTTCGCCTTCACCGGCTTTCCGGATCATCTCGGCGATATTCCCGAACCACCGGCGCGAATCCGGGTGCTGAGCCCGTTCGATCCGCTGCTGCGCAACCGCGACCGCGCCGAGCGGCTGTTTAATTTCTTCTACCGGATCGAGGTCTTCGTGCCGGAGCCGAAGCGGCAATACGGCTACTATGTCTTCCCGCTCCTGGAAGCGACCGGATGATCGGTCGCATCGACATGAAGGCGGACCGCAAGGCGGGCGTGCTGGACGTCAAGCGTCTCTGGCTGGAAAAGGGTGTCCGCCCTTCGGCTGGACGTCTCGACAAGCTCGATGCAGAACTGGCGCGCATCGCGAAATTTGCCGGTGTCGACAAGGTCGTCTATCAGGATGGCTGGCGCGGCGAGGGCTGAAAGGCCAGATCACCCGGGTCGTGGCACACAGCGGGATGGCCCAGACACCGGCATGTCTCGACACCGGCACGGCCCAGAAACCACTATGCTTCAGACTGCGCGGCTCCAGATCCGCGGCAGTAGGCCGCTTTCGCCGGAGATAGGGTCGCTTTTCGGGATTGGCAGCCGTGCGATACGGGTAATGTGCCATGCCGTCGGCGGTCCGCTTTCGAGGTCCGGCTCCTGGCCGGCCGGGCAGGCGCCGACGACGACGAATCCCGGCTTGCCTCGATCTTGCGGCGGCCGGTTCCGGCCGGCAGGACAAGACAATCTCCGGCAACCACGCTGATCGCGTCACCTTCCGGACCGCCGATCTGGATGATTGCCCGCCCCGAGGCTATGCCGAGTGCTTCATGGCGCCGGTGCGGTAGCGATGCTCCGAGCTGATGACGTTATGCCATTCGCGCCGCCATCCGTACTCCCAGCCCGCTTCGTCGAACAGGTCTTCGAAGGCTGCGGCCATATCGCCGACCTGCGGTATCGCATCCCGGTAGATGAGGACGGGCAGGCGCGGATTGTTCGGCACGAGCTCGCTCTGGCCGAAAACCACGGTCTCGAGCGTCAGCATCGCAATCGGCGCAACCGGCTCGAGATGGGTGGGGTCGAGGGTGAGGGGGGTGATCTTGATGCTTCTGTTCAAGGCGATACCCTTGGGCTGGACGCAAATCGGAAGCCGCCTTGCACCGGGTGGCATTCCGGCTTTAAAGGCGACCGCCCGCGATCATGACGGACGTTAATGCGTCAATAACCGGGGGACAGCGCAAAATGTTCCAGCGATGAGATTCAACTCCAGGTGAGACAGCGTGAAGGCATGTGGAGCGCCGAGCGTATCGCGGCTTCGGATCGTGTCGTCAGACCTCGGCGGCTCGTCCCAAATGATCCTCATTATGGGTACACGAAAAAAAAACTGCCGCTCAATGGCGGCAGTTTAGTATTGTGATCATGTATCGCAATAGGTGGTATTCAGCAGATCACCGTCTCGGCAATCTTGATGCCAAAACCTTCGATGCCGACATAGTGGCGTTCGCTCTTGGTCAGAAGCTTGATCGAGGTGACGCCGAGATCCTTGAGGATCTGCGCGCCAAGGCCGATTTCCAGCCATTCGCTTTCGCGTGCCTGGGCTTCCGCATGGCCTTCCTGCCCCTGGCGAACCTTGCGGCCGGTATCGATTTGGCCGACGCCCACCGAGCCCTCGCGCAGGTAGATGATGATGCCACGCCCTTCTTCGGCGATTTTCGCCATATAGGTATCGAGCGGACGCGTCGCGCCGAACACATCGCGCGTGACATTTTCCAGATGCAGGCGCACCGGAATGTCGACGCCGTCGCGAATGTCGCCGAAGATCACCGCCACATGCTGCATCGGATCCCAGGGCAGCGAATAGGCATGTGCCTTGGCCTTGCCCTGCTGGGTCTGAATCTCGAACTGCGACTTGAGCTCGATCAGCGTTTCCTTGCGCTGGCGATAGGCGATGAGATCCGCCACCGAAACCTGCTTCAGCCCGTTCGTCTCGGCAAATTCCGAGACCTGCTGGCCGCGCATCACCGTGCCATTGTCATTGACCAGCTCGCAGATCACGCCGATCGGCGGCAGGCCTGCCAGCTTGCACAGATCGACCGCCGCTTCCGTATGGCCGGAGCGCATCAGGACGCCGCCTTCGCGCGCAATCAGCGGGAAGATATGGCCGGGGCGGACAAAGTCGGCCGGGCCGACATTCGGGTTGGCGAGGTTGCGGACGGTCAGCGTCCGGTCTTCGGCCGAAATGCCGGTCGTCGTGCCATGCTTGAAATCGACCGTCACGGTAAAGGCCGTCGTATGGGCGCTGTCATTCTCGGCGACCATGGCGCTGAGGTTCAGCCGCTTGGCCTCTGAGGCCGGCATGGGTGCGCAGACAATGCCCGACGTGTGGCGAACGATGAAGGCCATCTTGTCGGCGGTGCAATGAACGGCAGCAACGATCAGGTCGCCTTCGTTCTCGCGGCCGTCATCGTCGGTCACGACGACGATTTCACCGGCTTCAAAGGCGCGAAGAGCGTCGACCACGCGTTTCTGGTTGAATGTCATCGGAATGTCCTTCAGGAGCGATCGGCGGCACGGACGCCATTCTGGGCCCGGTCGCGAAGATAGTGATCTGCGATGGCGCAGGCGACCATGGCCTCGCCGATCGGCACGGCGCGGATGCCGACGCAGGGGTCGTGGCGGCCCTTGGTGCGCACATCGACATTCTTGCCGTCGGCATCGATCGACTGGCGCTCGGTCAGGATCGAGGACGTCGGCTTGACCGCGAAGCGTGCGACGATCGGCTGGCCGTTGGAAATGCCGCCGAGAATACCGCCCGCGTGATTGGAGAGGAACATCGGCACGCCGTCATTGCCCATCCGCATCTCGTCGCATTCTCCTCGCCGGAGAGTTCTGCGGCTGCGAACCCGTCGCCGATCTCGACACCCTTGACGGCGTTGATCGACATCAGAAGCGAGGCGATATCCTGATCGAGCTTGCCATAGAGAGGCGCACCAAGGCCGACAGGCACGCCCTCGGCGATCACCTCGACAACGGCGCCGATCGACGAGCCGGACTTGCGGATACCGTCGAGATACTCTTCCCAGACCGGAACGATGGCCGCGTCGGGAGCGAAGAACGGGTTTTGGTCGACCTGCGCCCAGTCCCAGTTGCGGCGGTCGATCTTGTGCTTGCCGATCTGCACCAGCGCGCCGCGCACCTTCATGCCCGGCAGAACCTTGCGGGCAAGGGCCCCGGCGGCAACGCGGGCAGCGGTTTCGCGTGCCGACGAGCGGCCGCCGCCGCGATAGTCTCGAATGCCGTATTTCTCGTCATAGGTATAGTCGGCATGGCCTGGCCGGTACTGGCGGGCAATCTCGCCATAATCCTTCGAGCGCTGGTCGGTATTCTCGATCAGCATGGAGATCGGCGTGCCGGTCGAAATCATCGTCTCGCCATCGGCATCCATCATCACGCCGGAAAGCACCTTGACGATATCGTCCTCGCGCCGCTGCGTCACGAAGCGCGACTGGCCGGGCTTGCGCTTGTCCATATAGTCCTGGATGTCGGCAAGCGTGAACCTGAGGCCGGGAGGGCAGCCGTCAACGACGCAGCCAAGCGCCGGACCGTGGCTTTCACCCCAGGTGGTTACGCGAAAGAGATGACCAAAAGTGTTATGCGACATGAAGAACTGACCGGCTTCGGCGGCTTATACCCACCAATTTCTGACCGGCATGTCATATGGAAAAGGTGAGCCTGTCACAAGCCCTTCTTGCAATGGCGAGAGATGCCCTTCGGTGAACGCACCGGTCAGCATTGCTGGCCGGTGTCGCAGGTTGCAACGGACCGGAGCGCGCGGACCGACCTGTCCGGCCCCAAACTGCGTCTGATCAGGCAACGCCGGCCTTAAGCTTTATGGCGCAAAAGTGGTGCCGTTGATCGACCCTGGCCACAACTTTGCCGGCAAGTGCGGCGGAGGGCGTGGAAAAATATTCCAACGGCCTGCCGTAACGTCGGAGAGGCCCGGAATTCCAGGCGTTTCAGGGCCGAAAATGGTTAATATTCAAACTGTTGGTTTTACCGAAAATGCCTTGGTCGCGGGCGAATTTCGCCACAATCAGAAGGCTATCTTTATGCATCGAAACGGAACATTATTGACCTTCAAGGGCACAGACCATGCGTATCCTCATCGCTGCGTTGCTTGCGACCGCCAGCATCCTCTCTCCGCTCAACAGCTGGGCTCAGAGCGTGGACGTCGAGGCGACGATCAAGACGGTCGATTTCAAGGGCCTGAGCCTGATCCTTGATGACGGCAAGGTCTACAAGCTGCCGGAAGAATTCGATTTCGAAGGCTTGAAGGCAGGCGTCAAGGTTCTGGTCTTCTATACTGTCGTCGACGGCAACCGCGTGGTCGACGATCTGGAAATCGTCAACGTCTGACGCCCGGGGAGGGCGTCCTCCCGGTTGAGTGGGGGAGAGGGGCGTTTCCGGCCCTGACTATTCTCTCTCTGTATTACGCTCAAGGCGTGCATTGCCGTCTTGTTGCTCTGTTGTTATCGTCTTCGCATAGTATCTCTTGAAAAACTGCTCGCGTGTCGCAATGATGGTGCCATTACTTTAGGCATTCATTATTTCCCGTGGGGTTTGCCGGTTGCGCGATTGCGCGCATTGGCAGGTCTGGCCGCTTTGTTTAAGAGATTGTTCGTTCTCGGATGACGCAGAGAGAGATTGTATGAAGATTGTAATTGTTGGCTCCGGTTATGTGGGCCTTGTCTCCGGTGCATGTTTCGCCGATTTCGGACACGACGTGGTCTGTGTCGACAAGGCGGAAGAGAAGATCAAGGCGTTGAAGAATGGCGTCATCCCGATCTTCGAGCCTGGCCTGGACCGCCTCGTTGAAAGCAACGTCAAGGCAGGGCGCCTGTCGTTTACCACGGAACTTGCAGGCCCGGTTGCCGATGCCGAAGTCGTCTTCATCGCCGTCGGCACGCCGTCGCGCCGTGGCGATGGCCATGCGGATCTCGGCTATGTCTACGCCGCCGCCCGCGAGGTTGCGGCAGCCGTGAAGGACTTCACCGTCGTCGTCACCAAGTCCACCGTGCCGGTCGGTACCGGTGACGAGGTGGAGCGTATCATCAAGGAAACCAATCCGGATGCCGATGTTGCCGTCGTGTCCAACCCGGAATTCCTGCGCGAAGGAGCTGCCATCGACGACTTCAAACGGCCGGACCGTATCGTCGTCGGCCTGTCCGACGATCGCGCCCGCGATGTGATGACGGAAGCCTATCGTCCGCTCTATCTCAACCAGTCGCCGCTTCTGTTCACCTCCCGCCGCACGTCGGAACTGATCAAATATGCGGCCAATGCCTTCCTGGCGCTGAAGATCACCTTCATCAACGAAATGGCGGATCTCTGCGAGCGCGTCGGCGCTGACATTCAGGATGTTTCGCGCGGCATCGGTCTTGATGGCCGTATCGGTTCGAAATTCCTGCATGCAGGCCCCGGCTATGGCGGCTCCTGCTTCCCCAAGGATACGCTGGCTCTGGCCAAGACCGCGCAGGATTACGAAAGCCCGGTCCGCCTGATCGAGACGACGATTGCGATCAACGACAACCGCAAGCGCGCCATGGGCCGCAAGGTCATCGCGGCTGCCGGCGGCGATGTGCGCGGCAAGAAGATTGCGGTATTCGGCCTGACCTTCAAGCCGAACACAGACGACATGCGCGACAGCCCGGCGATCGCGGTCGTCCAGACCCTTCAGGATGCCGGCGCATCGTGGCCGGCTACGACCCGGAGGGCATGGAAAATGCCCGTCAGATGATGGATATCGAATTCGCCTCTGGCCCTTACAAGGCTGCGGAAGGGGCAGATGTCGCCGTCATCGTCACGGAATGGAACGAGTTCCGCGCTCTCGATCTCGATCGACTGAAGTCTGTGATGAATGCCGCCGTGCTGGTGGATCTGCGCAATATCTACCGTCCGCATGAAGTCGTGAGCCACGGCTTCGCCTATCATTGCATCGGCAAGATCGTCGAATAACGGGGCTTTTCCCGCTCCGTGAAAGCAAAAGGGCCGCCGGCGAAAGCCGCGGCCCTTTTTCAATGCAGATCATCAGATGCTGCCGGTTATCAGACGGCGATCCGCTTCAGATCCAGTCGAGCCGGCTATTGGCCTGATCCACGCGCAAGACGACATCCTGCGGGATGCCCATGGTCGCCGCCTCGTTCTCGGGCACATCGCCGATGATCCGGAAGAGCGAGCGGATGACGCCGCCATGGCAGACGCAGACTGTCGGCCGGTCGACGGTCTTCAGCCATGCGCCGACGCGCCAGGAGAGGATCTCGTAGCTCTCGGCAAAGCTGCCGGGCGGGATGAAGCCCCATTTGCCTTCGGAGCGCGCCTTCAGCCGCTCGGGCTGCGAAGCCTTCACTTCCTTCAGCGTCTGGCCTTCCCAGTCGCCGAAGGACAGTTCTTTCAGCCGCTCGTCCGTCTCGTAGGCGAGGGGGGCAAGCCCCATCGCAGCGCGGATCCGCTCCATCGTCTCGCGGGTACGCCCCAGAGGGCTCGAAACGAAGTGGAAGCCGGCCGGATCATCGATCAGGCCGGCAAGTTTTTCGCCGTTTCCGGTCGCCTGGGCGCGGCCGATATCGTTCAGCGGAATATCCGTCTGACCCTGCAGTCTGCCTTCGGCGTTCCAGTCGGTCTGCCCATGCCTGATAACGTAGAGAAGCACTGCGCCTCGCCCTGTGTCCGTTGCCGGATCAGTCCTTGATGACGGAAATATCCGGAGCGTCGACGGCCTTCATGCCGATGACATGATAGCCGCTGTCTGCGTGATGGGTTTCACCCGTTACCGAGCGCGACAGATCCGACAGCATGTAGAGGCCGACATCGCCTACTTCCTCGATGGAGACCGTGCGGCGCAGCGGTGCGTTATACTCGTTCCACTTCAGAATGTAGCGGAAATCGCCGATGCCGGAAGCGGCAAGCGTCTTGATCGGGCCGGCAGAGATCGCGTTGACGCGAATGTTCTTCGGGCCGAGATCGACTGCGAGATACTTGACGCTGGCTTCGAGAGCAGCCTTGGCAACGCCCATGACGTTGTAGTTCGGCATGACCTTTTCCGCACCGTAATAGGTGAGGGTCAGCATCGAGCCGCCATCGGTCATCAGCTTCTCGGCGCGACGCGCGATCGACGTGAACGAGAAGACCGAGATCTGCATCGTCTTGGCGAAATTGTCCGCCGACGTATCGACGTAACGGCCGGTCAGCTCGTCCTTGTCGGAAAAGCCGATGGCATGAACGATGAAGTCGATCTTGCCCCAATGCTTTTCAACATTGTCGAAAACCGCGTCGATCGTGGATTCGTCCGAGACATCACAGTGCCCGGCCATGAATGCATTGAGCTCAGCTGCCAGCGGCTCGACGCGCTTCTTCAGCGCATCGCCCTGCCAGGTGAAAGCGAGCTCGCCGCCATGCTCGTGAATGGCCTTGGCAATGCCCCATGCGATGGAACGGTTGTTGGCAACACCAAAGATGATGCCACGTTTGCCTGCCATGAGCCCGGAAGCCTGAACCATACTATGTCCCCTGAGACCTTTCAATAAAGGTTGCCTATGGCATAGCACGACTTGCGGTTCAAGCTGGCGCGGATCATCTCGTGTGTGGCGTCGTAACAATGGGTGCACAAGCAACACCCGGGCGGCAAAGCCGACGCAATCCTGTTACAATCGGTGGAAAGATTGAAGAAATGCAGAAGGCCGACCCGAGGGTCGGCCTAGATGAACGTCATTAGAGGTAGAGCCCGTGGCGCATATGCCGCATCAGGTCCGTCACCTTCGGATCCGGCTTGTCCCACAAAACGATGCGGATTTCGGCCACAAAATCGCCGCGACCGCCATTGTCGTTCGGCAGGCCGAGCCCTTCGAGCCGGATGACCTGATCCGACCCCGACCACGGGGCGACAGTCAGCGTGCGCTTGCCGTCCGGCGTCTCGACCTCGCTCTCGGCACCGAGAACGGCATCCTCCAGCGTGATCGGCAAAATGGTGTGGATATCGTAGCCTTCGATCCGGAAGCGCGTGTCCTTTGCGGCGCGCAGCGTCACCAGAACATCGCCCTGCTTCATGCCGGGAAGCTTCAACCCCTGGCCCTTGACGCGCATGACATGGCCGTCGGTCATGCCGCGCTCCGGTGTCACGCGGATCTCGCGCTCTTCCGGCAGGTTGACGCTGACGCTGCGGTGCTGGATGAAATCGTCGATGCTGATGCTTGCCTCGACCGAAAGATCCGGTGCCTTTTCAGGCACAGGATGCGTGCCGCGGATACGGCGAACCAGTGCCGTGATCAGATCGACGGCCATCACCGGCAGAGGAACGCTTTCCGCAGGCGCATCCGACTTCTCGCCGGTGCTGTCCTGATAGGCCTGCCCGGCATTAGGTCCGGCCTGGGGTCCAGATGTGCTTGAGCCTGCCGCGCCGGATGCTGTGCCGGCAGTCCGGTTTGCCGATGCATTGGGCTGATCCGCGGACGCATTGCCATTGTCGCCCGGGGAGCCAGCCTCGGGTGAAACGCCGAAAATTCTTTCGACCATGTCCTCGGCGCTCTCGGCTGACCGGCCGCCGGCGGAACCCGGCTTGGCCTGACCTTGCTGGCCCTGCGCCTGATTTTGCGATTGGCCCTGAGACTGGCTTTGCGCCTGGCCCTGAGACTGCGAGCCCGCCTTGGCGCCTGCCTGTGGCTGTGCCTGGGCTTGGGCCTGCTTGGCCTTGGCGCGTGCCAGCTCCTCCATCACCTTTTCCGCATTGGCGCGCGCCTGCTTGGCCCGTTCCGCGGCTTCACGCTGCTGCATGATCGTCTGGTTGAGGTCGGAGGCGCGGTCGTAGCGCTTGCGGCGCTCCGGGTCCTTCAAAAGCTCATAGGCTTCGCCGACCTCGGCAAACAGGTTCGACGCATTGGGGTCGCCTGATTGTGGTCGGGATGAATGCTCTTGGCCTTTGAACGCCAGGCAGCCTTGATTTCGGTGGCGTCAGCACTGCGCTTGACGCCGAGAAGGGAATAGGGATCACGCATGAGGGACCACCAGTTACACTTTGTGCTCGCGGTGGGCCCCCGCTTGATCCTTGGACCCCCGTTTCAAACAACGACAACGACCATCCGCCGGTTCCTCATGGCGCGGCAAATGACCGGAAACTCGAGGGAAAACCTAGGATGGAACTCCTGAATCAGTGGTTACACACAGGCTCTTGGAACCTTTCAGGGTTAATGAAGGGTAAACCCCGCCCTCGACCCGTCGACACAGGGTAAAAAGCACGGTGATCCGTCACGCCGGCCGCGTTTGGCGGCCGCGTCTCTACGGAAATTGCGGGCAGGAGAGGGGGGCTGCGCTTACTGCCGGTCGAAGGCGGTCAGCATCCAGTCGCCGGTGCCGGTCTGGCAGGCTTCGCCGGAAAACATGGCAATCCCCTCGAAGGAATGCCGGGTGGTGGTGAAGGCGCGGCAGAGATAGCCCTGGCTGCGATCCTCGCGAATGGAGGAAACCACGCCCGCGCTGCCGGTTGCCGTATTGGCCCACGGCACGGAATGCGTGGCGGTCTTGCTGAGATCGGCAGACGTGACGGCATTGCGCACGGTTGCCTCGTCGGACACCGTCTCGCTGGAAGGCTGCGGCTTGTTGGGGATCGTGCCCGTCAGCGTGCGGTCGACTTTCGGCGTGCTGCCGAAGAGATCCATGCTGCTGGTGCAGCCGCCAAGGCACAGGCTTAACCCGAGAAGTGATATTCCCGTAAGATGGCGGACGCATCGGCCCTTTGTATGGCTCTTCGACTTTGCTATCACTTCCACCTTGTCCTGTCCGGGCTTGGGTCGCGGGCATTCTCATCAGACTGGGAGCATTTAAGTCAATATGTCTGCAAGCGGGTTAACAACTGGTGACTTTACCGAGGAGACCGAACCCTATGCTCTTTTCGGCTCATGGTTGAGCGATGCCGAAAAGAGCGAGGTCAACGATCCCAATGCCGTGGCGCTGGCCACGGTGGATGAGCATGGCCTGCCGAACGTCCGCATGGTCCTGCTGAAGGGCTATGATCCCAAGGGGTTTGTCTTCTATACCAATTTCGAAAGCCAGAAGGGTCGCGAGATCCTCGGGCAGAAGAAGGCGGCCATGTGCTTCCATTGGAAGTCGCTGCGTCGCCAGGTGCGTTTGCGCGGTGAGGTAGAAGTGGTTTCTGATGAGGAAGCCGACGTTTATTACGCCTCGCGCGCCCGCGGCAGCCGAATTGGCGCCTGGGCATCCAAGCAGTCGCGCCCGCTTGAAGGGCGATTCGCGCTGGAAAAGGCCGTTGCCGAATATACTGCGCGCTACGCGATCGGCGATATTCCGCGCCCGCCTTACTGGTCCGGATTCCGCATCAAGCCGGTCTCGATCGAGTTCTGGCACGATCGCCAGTTCCGCCTGCATGACCGCGTGGAGTTCCGCCGGGCCGAGCCGGATGGCCCGTGGGAAAAGGTCCGCATGTATCCGTGAGGAACCGGCGGTCGCTGTCCCGGCGGCCGCCTTATCGGGCCATGGCGAAGGGAATGCCGGAAGCCAGCGCCGAAACGTAGCGGGGCTTCTGGAAAAAGCCGTTGAGCGATATCCGCGGCAGCCCCGTCAGCCGGTCTGCCACCTGATCGCCAAGCGTTCCAGGCTGGGTCGTGACTGCCGCGGTGAAGCCGAGTTCCGCTGCGATCTGATAATCCCGTTCCGTCACCGATATGCGGTCGCCGTAAGGATAGGCGAGCGTGGTCGGTCTTGCCCCGGTCAGCGCCTCCAGCCATTCCGCCGATTTCAGCATCTCCTCCGCCGCGTCTTCCTCTGTCAGCCGTCCGACCGCCCTGTGGCTTATCGTATGTGCTCCGAGCGAGACCAGCGGATGCGCGGCGAAGGCCTTGAGTTCCTCCCGGCCCATGGTCAGATCCGCGGTAATCTTCAGGGGATCGATGCCACGTTCGCGTGAAAGCGCATCGATCGCGGCCACCGCCGCGGTTTCCTCATGGCTGCGGACATGCCTCGCAAACCGGTCGAAGGCATCGAGTTTGTCGGCATCCGAAGTGAGATCGATCACCTCCGGTCCGTTGCCGAAATCGAAACTCACATGCTTTTCGCGGCCGAGAAGAACGGCAAGTGTTTCCCACCAGAGCGAATGCGTCCGCTCGGCAAAGCCGGCCGCAATGAAAACGGTAAACGGCACGGAATGGCGGGCAAAGACCGGCAGTGCATATTGCTGGTTGTTGCGATAGCCGTCATCGAGCGTGAAGACCGCGAAGGGTCGCCCGCTCGGCTTCGCCATCCGTTCCGGTACGTCGGCAAGCGGAATGAAGTCATAGCCCTCGCTTTTCAGCTGCACGATGGCAGCGTCGAGGAACTCGGGCGTGACTTCCAGATGGGCGTTCGAGGCCATTGTCTGGGGCAATTTCGGGCGAACATGATGCAGCGTGAACAATGCACCCCGGCCGCGCGCCTTTGCCATCAATCCTGCACGCGCCAGCACGCCCGCCACATCGAGCCCTCCGGCAACGGCCCTGCGACGAAAGTCGCGACGCCAGAATGCCAGAAGTTTCGCTTTCGTATTCCCCATCACGATCGCGTCCCTACACTTCAAGTTGCAGGAACAGTATCGGGTCAGATCTTAAACCTTGCTGAAGATGATCTTTATCACCTTGGAAATGCTCAAGGAAGAATACCGTCAAAGAGCGGCAGGCCGAGCAGCGCCGCCATGCCGATCAGCGTGAAGCAGATGCGCCGGAAGGCCGTATCGCTGGCAACCCCGAACAGCCGCGAGCCGAAGTAAAGCCCCAGTCCATAGGCCGGTCCGACAATGACGGCGATCTTCAGCACCGTGATCGTCAATATACCGCCAACAATATAGGACGTGGCGGAAATCACCGTGGCGAGCGCGAAATAGAGCACCAGATTGGCCCGGACGAACTGCGGAGCAATCGCGCCGCCAAGCCAGTAGGCGACGATCGGCGGGCCGGACATCTGCGCCGCGCCGCCGAAGAAACCGGCAATCGCACCCACGCCGACTGTCAGATATGTCTTCGGCTTGCCGTGATAGCGCCAGCCGCTCATCAGGAAAAGCAGAAGCGCCAGAACCAGGATCGATATGATCCAGCGCAGCGTGACCGATGGAATGAGTGCGAGAACCGCAGTGCCGGCCGGCACGCCGAAAATCGCGCCGCACAGCATGATGGCGACCTCGCGCCTGTTGGCCCGGCGAAACCCGTCCGGCACCATGCCGAGCGTCATGATGCCATCGACGACCAGAAGCAGCGCCGAAGCGGCTTTCGGCCCGACGGCCGAACCCGCGAGTGGAATGAAGATCAGCGCGCCGCCGAAGCCGGAAAAACCGCGCGCAAGCCCGGCAACGAGGGCTGCCGCCGTGACGAAGGCGATCTGCCCCGTGGAATAACCGGAAAACCACGCCTGGAGAAAAGCGGTAAAGGGGCCGTCGGAAGCCATGAAAATACGCCGGGGAGAATTGAGGTGGGGACTGGTACCTCTGAACTTTTTCGACGCCCTGTCAAGCACGGCGCTGGACATCCCGTCGCTTCAGGCCTAATGAATCGATCAGAACAAAAGGAGAACAATATGCTGGAGAAACTCGCCGGGGATTTCGATAATGCCTCACGCCTCTATGTCGAAAAGCATGGCATCGAGCGGGATCCGGACTGGTATGTCCTCAAGCTTCAGGAAGAAATGGGTGAGCTGACCCAGGCCTGGAACCGCCGGTCGGGCAGGGCGCGCGCCAAGGGCCGGGATGTGGCCGAGATGGACCGCGAGCTTGCCGACGAGACCGCCGATCTGCTCGGCCATGTCCTGCTTTTCGTCCGCCATAACGAGATTGACCTTGTCTCGGCCGTCGAGCGCAAATGGCTGTTCACGCCGTCCGAGGCTTGAACGCGCGTTCACCGAGATCCTCGAAGAGCCGCAGAAGATAGCCATCCGGATCGGCAACGACGAATTGCCGGTTGCCCACTTCGATATCGTTGCGGCGATACCATTTGTCTTCCGGCTGGATGAGAAGAGCAATGCCCGCCGTGGCCAGCCGCTCCAGAATGGCGGATATGGACAGAACGCGGATCTGCAGGTTCATGCCGCGGCCGAATGGATATTCGGGCGCAGCCCCCGCTGTAGTAAAATCCCGCCCGACGCCGATCTGGTCGATCATCAGCGCGGCGGAACCAAGCTTCAGATAGGCAAAGCCTTCTTCGGGCCGCTCATAGGACACCGCAAAGCCGATCACGTCACGATAGAACGCGCGGCTCTTTTCCCAGTCACGCACCGAGAGTTCGGGGACGAGAGCGGGCTCCGGCTCCAGTTCCATGCCTCAGGCCGCCAGCGTCAGGCTGTAAAACTTGCTGTCCACCGCCATGCGCGGGAAGGAGGAGGGCAGGTCGTCGGCGGAAATCTCGTCAAACCCGTTCTTCTCATAGAAACGATGCGCGGCCAGAAACTTGTCGGTGGTACCAAGCAGCACCTGCCGGATACCGGCCTGTCTGGCATGCGCCGTCAAGGCGTCGAGAAGCTTTGCCGCCACCCCGTCTTGGCGGCCGCGCGCCTCGGCCGAGACGAACATCTTGCGCAGCGCAGCCTGCCCGTTGCCGATATCCTTCAGACCGAGCGTGCCAACGACATGCCCGTCCTTCGCCGCCACCCAGAACTGGCCGGCACCCGACTGATAGAATGTCTCGATCGCGGCGAGATCCGGCTGGTCCGCAGCCGTGATCGGAATGCCGAATTCCTCCTGCTGGATAGGCAGGATCACGGCCGTGACGGCATCCCGGTCGCTCGCCTTGAAAGGGCGGATGTCGATCAGGCTCACGTCTTGGTGCCGCCGACCGTGATCTGATCCATCCTGAGATGCGGCTGGCCGACGCCGACCGGCACCCACTGGCCGGCCTTGCCGCAATTGCCGATGCCGGTATCGAGCTTGGTGTCGTTGCCGACCATCGAGACGCGCTTCATCGCATCCGGCCCGTTGCCGATCAGCATCGCGCCCTTGATGGCAGGGCCGATCTTGCCGTTCTCGATCATATAGGCCTCGGTGCAGCCGAAGACGAACTTGCCCGAGGTGATATCCACCTGACCGCCACCGAAGGAGACCGCATAGATGCCCTTCTTCACCGAAGCGATGATCTCTTCCGACGTCTTGTCGCCCGACAGCATGTAGGTATTGGTCATCCGCGGCATCGGAATGCTGGAATAGCCCTGCCGGCGGCCATTGCCGGTCGGCTTCATGCCCATCAGCCGGGCATTCTGGCGGTCCTGCATATAGCCGACGAGCCGGCCGTTCTCGATCAGCACGTTATAGGCGGACGGCGTTCCCTCGTCGTCGATGGTGAGCGAGCCGCGACGGCTCTCGATCGTTCCGTCATCGACAACGGTACGCCCGGTGCAGCGACCATTTCGCCGAGAAGTCCCGCAAATGCAGAGGTCTTCTTGCGGTTGAAATCGCCTTCCAGCCCGTGGCCGACGGCTTCATGCAGCATCACGCCCGGCCAGCCATTGCCGAGAACCACATCCATGGTTCCGGCCGGCGCCTCGATGGCGGTCAGGTTGACCATCGCCTGCCGCAGCGCCTCGTCGGCGCCGGTCTGCCAATTGCCGTTCTTGACGAACTCGCCGAAACCGATGCGTCCGCCGGTGCCGAAGGAGCCGCTTTCCTGCCGGTCGCCATCGCCGACGACGACGGAAATATTGACCCGCGTCATAGGCCTTATGTCCTGCACCCGGTGGCCATCGGCGCGCAGGATGTCGACCACCTGCCAGCTGGCGGCAATCGATGCCGTCACCTGCCGCACATGGTCGCCCTTGTTGCGCAGATAGGCGTCGATTTCGGCAAGCAGCTTGGCCTTCTCTTCGAAGCTAGGCTCGCCGATCGGGTTCTCGTCGCCGTAATATTTCTTGTTCGTGCGCTGCGGCGCAGCGGCATAGGAGCCGGAATAACCGGCCGTGACGGCGCGCACGGCATCCGAAGCACGCGACAAGGCAGCGGCCGAAAGCTCGCCGGCATGGGCATAGCCGACAGCTTCGCCCGCGACTGCGCGAAGTCCAAAACCCTGATCGGTGTTGAACGAGCCGCCCTTCAGGCGACCATTGTCGAAGGTCAGCGATTCCGCCTGCGCATGCTCGATATAGAGTTCGCCGTCATCGGCACCCGACAGCGCTTCCGAGAGAATGGAGCGCAGCTTGGCCTCGTCGCTGTCGAAAAGGGAGATGAGGTCGGTGTTCATGGTCTGGCGCTCCGCTTTCATGGATATCGGCCGCCCTTCATGAAAGGGGAGCCGAAAATCTCTCTGAAACGGATGTAGGTCTGCCGATCACCGGACGCAAGCGTAATCGGGAACTGCCCTCGCGCCTATCAGGGCAGCGCGTCGTAACCTTCGCCGAAACCGGTCAGCTGGATCGGAATGCCGACGCGATCCTGATCGGTCGATTCGCGCAGCGCAAAGACGGCGCTCTTGCCGGCGCGCAGGATGCGCATCAGCTCGTCGTCCAGCTCTACTTCCACATAGCAGCCCTCGGAGAAGCAGCGGGTGAAATAGGCGCGGCCGATATTGTTATTGTCGACGTAAAGCTCCATCCCGTCCTTCAGGAGCACGCCGAGCGGCGCCAGAATGCGCAGGATGCGCGCCTTGCGGTCGGCGGTCTTCAGAACGATGACCGAGAGGCCGACTTCCGGCCGATCCTCGGCAATGACGTTCTGCATCATCGCACATTGTTCGGCCGAGGCGCCGGCCGGCCTGTCGCAGACGATCGACCACGCGCCATGCGTTTCCTTCACATTGCCGGGGCTCTGCATCGGGGCGGTGGGGGATTGCGGTACGGCACCCTGAGCGGCGCCGTTCTGCGGAGCGGCCTGCGGCGCGGTCGGGCGTGCGCCCATCGGCGCGGTCGTGCCCGGCAGGGTTTCCATCTGCGTGCCGCTTCCGGCTGTCGGCCGCGGACCTGTCTGTGCCAGAACGGGATTTGCCATCGTGGCTGACGCGATGGCCAGCATGGCAAGATATGTGCTGGCGCGGAAGGAACGACCCATGGAAACCTCTGGACGGATAAGGACTGCTATTTCGGCTTTGGGCGGGCCAATTGGGAAATTCTCGCCGTCTTCCCAGTCGAGTGCGGCGAAAATTCGACCCAGGCTTGGCCTGTCCGACTTTCGGCCAACTGCAAAAGCACACTTTCATGATCTAGAGCAATATGCGGCGGCCCGGAAGTGTATTATCGTGATTGCTGCTACAACCGTTGCGTCAGGTGGGCGGCAAGGAAGGAGGAGCCTTGCCGGATGCCAGACTTGCCAAAAAGCAAGGCAAATGCGCGCAGAGGGTGGGTGAAAATGTCGCATGCGACGCGTTGCTGCGTTGTTGCGACACTACGCAAACTGTGATTGAACCGCCCCGTATGGCTCGGGTCCCAGGTTGGGGTCCAGTACGGAAGGGGAGATCCGGTACCGGGTTATATGGGAGGGATGTCGTGACCAAACGAGTTTACGCGCTGATGACCTCGATCATCTGTCTTCTCTTTGCTTCTGCGGGCCTCGCGGACCAGCCGCGCCCATGGGAGACAGGTCTTCAGGAGGCAGCAACGCCGATCATGCACCAGATACGATGGTTCGAGCAGTATACGCTCTGGTTCATCGTGCCGGTGACGCTTTTTGTTCTGGCGCTTCTGATCATTGTTGTGGTCAAGTTTCGGGCAGGCGCCAATCCGGTCGCCTCGCGCACCAGCCACAATACTTTCATCGAGATTGCCTGGACGGTTGCGCCGATCCTCATTCTCTTTGCCATCGCGCTGCCCTCGTTCAATCTTCTGAACAACCAGCTGGAATTGCCGAAGGCGGATCTGACGCTGAAGGCGACCGCCACCCAGTGGCAATGGAATTACGAATATGAGGCGCCGCCCAGCCGGTCGCCTTCGACAGCTATCTGTTGAAGGACGAAGACCGCGCCGCCGCCGGCAAGGAAGATCGCAGCGCCTATCCGCGGCTCTTGGCCGTCGACAACGAAATGGTCGTTCCCGTCAATAAGACGGTACGCCTTCTCGTCACTGCCGCCCCGACCGACGTCATTCACGCTTTTGCCATGCCGGCTTTCGGCATCAAGATCGATGCGGTGCCCGGCCGCCTCAACGAAACCTGGTTCAAGGCCGAACGCGAAGGCCTCTATTACGGCCAGTGTTCGGAACTCTGTGGCAAGGACCACGCCTTCATGCCGATCGCCATCCGCGTCGTGCCTGAAGACAAATACAAAACATGGCTCGCGCAGGCCGCAACCGATCTGCCCGGTGCCTACAAGACGCTGATCGCGTCCTCGAGCGGGCCTCCCGGCTCTCCCGGAAAGAGCGATGCAAAGGGCAAACTCGCCCTTGCCGCCAATCTGTCCGAGAGCATGCCGAAGACCGGCCTCGCCGAGTAAGGATAAGAAGATATGGTTGATCATACCGTTCAGAACGATATCCACGCCCGCGCCGATGGCAACGGCACCCAGGGTGGCGCGCATCCGCACCCGGCCCATGATGCAGACGATCACGGTCACGGCCACAGACCGGGCTTTGCCGCCCGCTGGCTCTTCTCGACCAATCACAAGGACATCGGCACGCTCTATCTGATCTTCGCGATCATCGCGGGCGTCGTTGGCGGTCTTCTGTCGGTCGCATGCGTATGGAATTGCAGGAACCCGGCATCCAGATTTTCCACGGCCTCGCCTCGATGGTCTACGGCTTCGAGGGCGATGCGGCGATCGATGGCGGCAAGCACATGTATAATGTGTTCACCACCGCCCACGCGCTGATCATGATCTTCTTCATGGTCATGCCGGCAATGATCGGCGCTTTGCCAACTGGATGGTGCCGATCATGATCGGCGCGCCGGACATGGCCTTCCCGCGGCTCAACAACATTTCCTTCTGGCTGATCGTCCCGGCCTTCATCCTGCTCATCCTGTCGATGTTCGTCGAAGGCCCGGCAGGCGCTTACGGGGCAGGCGGCGGCTGGACCATGTATCCGCCGCTTTCGACATCAGGCCACCCGGGGCCGGCGGTCGATCTGGCGATCTTCGCGCTGCATGTCGCCGGCGCATCCTCGATCCTCGGCGCGATCAACTTCATCACCACGATTTTGAACATGCGCGCACCGGGCATGACGCTGCACAAGATGCCGCTCTTTGCCTGGTCGGTTCTGGTCACGGCCTTCCTTCTGCTTCTGTCACTGCCGGTTCTCGCGGGTGCCATCACCATGGCGCTGACCGACCGCAATTTCGGCACGACCTTCTTCTCGCCGGAAGGCGGCGGTGATCCGATCCTCTACCAGCATCTCTTCTGGTTCTTCGGCCATCCGGAAGTCTATATCCTCATCCTGCCCGGCTTCGGCATTGTCAGCCACATCATCTCGACCTTCTCCAGAAAGCCGATCTTCGGCTATCTCGGCATGGCCTATGCGATGGTGGCGATCGGCGCTGTCGGCTTCGTCGTCTGGGCGCATCACATGTATACGGTCGGCCTGTCGCTGGATGCGCAGCGCTATTTCGTTTTCGCGACGATGGTGATCGCCGTCCCGACGGGGATAAAAATCTTCTCGTGGATCGCCACCATGTGGGGCGGCTCGCTGAGCTTCGAGACGCCGATGCTCTGGGCGATCGGCTTCATCTTTCTCTTCACGGTCGGCGGTGTGACGGGCGTGCAGCTCGCCAATGCCGGCCTCGACCGCTCGCTGCATGACACCTATTACGTTGTCGCGCATTTCCACTACGTGCTGTCGCTCGGCGCCGTCTTTGCCATCTTCGCCGCCTGGTACTACTGGTTCCCGAAAATGTTCGGCTACATGTATAACGAAACGATCGGCAAGCTGCATTTCTGGATCATGTTCGTCGGCGTCAACCTCGTGTTCTTCCCGCAGCATTTCCTGGGCTTGGCCGGCATGCCGCGCCGCTACATCGATTACCCGGATGCCTTTGCCGGCTGGAACTACGTGTCGTCGATCGGCTCCTATATTTCTTTCTTCGGTGTACTCGTCTTCCTCTTTGGCGTATGGGAAGCCTTCGCAAGGAAACGCGTCGCCGGTGACAATCCCTGGGGCGTGGGCGCGACCACGCTCGAATGGCAGCTGTCGTCCCCCCCGCCATACCATCAGTGGGAACAGCTGCCCCGCGTCAAGTAACCAGCATTGGCCTTAACCGGGGTGCCGCAGGAAGGCGGCGCCTCGTGCAGGCTGTTTAGGACATGAAATGACCGTCATCGATAGCCACACGCCCGTTGGGCAGGACACTCTTGGCACCGATCAGGGCCTGCGCCTGTCGGAAGCGGGTGCGCGTGATTTCTGGGCTCTCCTGAAGCCGCGGGTGATGTCGCTCGTCATCTTCACCGCCTTTGCCGGCCTCATTCTGGCACCGGGTCACATCAACCCGGTCCTGGCCGTGGTCTCGGTTCTCTGTATTGCCGTCGGCGCTGGCGCTTCCGGCGCGCTCAACATGTGGTACGACGCCGATATCGATGCGGTGATGACCCGCACCGCCAAGCGCCCGATCCCGGCCGGCCGCATCACGCTCGATGAAGCCTTCGCCTTCGGCATCACGCTCTCGGTCTTTTCCGTCGTCATCCTCGGCTTGGCCGTCAATCTGGTCGCGGCAGCGCTGCTCGCCTTCACCATCTTCTTCTATGTCGTCGTCTATACGATGTGGCTGAAGCGCTCGACGCCGCAGAACATCGTCATCGGCGGCGCATCCGGCGCCTTCCCGCCGATGATCGGCTGGGCCTGCGTCACCGGTGACGTCTCGCTCGACAGCATCATTCTCTTCCTCATCATCTTCCTCTGGACACCGGCGCATTTCTGGGCGCTGGCGCTCTTCAAGATGCGTGACTACGGCTCGGTCGGCGTGCCGATGATGCCGAATGTCCGCGGCGAGCGCACCACCAAGATCCAGATGCTCTTCTACGCGGTCACGACCGCCGTTTCTGCCGTCGCCCCGACGCTGACCGGTCTGGCCGGCTATGGCTACGGCCTCTTCTCCGGCATCCTGAGCCTGATCTTCGTCTATTATTCGCTGACCGTGCTGCGCATGCCCGATGGCGATGAAAAGATGACGCCGGCCAAGAAGATGTTCGCCTATTCGATCTTCTATCTTTTCGCGATCTTTTCGGCGCTGCTGGTCGATCATTACGCCACCGGTATCGCCAACCTGTTCGGAGCGCTTGTGTGATCGAAACCGTCAAGCTGAGTGAGGCCCAGAAGAAGTCGCGGCGCAACCGCAATGTCGCGCTCGGGCTGGTTCTCTTCGGCCTCGTCGCGCTCTTCTATCTGGTGACGCTCGCCAAGTCGGCGGGTTCTGGAACTGAATAAGGAAATGCCTTCGCCGTGAAGCGGCGGAGATGAACTGGCAGCGATGTGACCGGGAGGAGGGTTCGGTGCAGAGCGGTGAGGAGAAGAAGGTCAGCAATAGCGCGATTCTGGTGAGCTGCGCCGTCTTCGTCGCGGCCATGGTCGGCATGGCCTATGCGTCGGTGCCGCTCTACCGGCTGTTCTGCCAGGTGACGGGCTATAACGGCACGACCAAGCGCGTCGAGCAATATTCCAATATCGTGCTCGACAAGACGATCGAGGTGACGTTCGACGCCAATATGTCGACCGGCCTCAACTGGGATTTCCGTCCCTCAGCCTCTGTCACGCCGAAAATCGGCGAAACCGTCCAGATCGACTATACCGCGACCAACCGCTCGCCCGTCGCGACCACCGGGCAGGCAGTGTTCAACGTCACGCCCATGGAAGCCGCCACCTATTTCAACAAGGTGGAATGTTTCTGCTTCACGGAACAGACCCTGCAACCGGGCCAGTCGGTGAAAATGCCGGTCGTCTTCTTCGTCGATCCGGCGATTGCGACGGCGGAAGAGACGAAGAATATCCACACGATCACGCTGTCCTACAGCTTCTACCCGGCCAAAACCGGGCCGAAGCCGGTGGCGTCATTACCGCAGAAGAACAGCGAGACAGATCAAGGCAAATTGTGAAAGTCCAGGCCGTCCCGAACGGCGAAGCATGCATCTATCCGGGGAGACCGATATGGCGGATACGCATCAGAAGAACCACGATTACCACATCATCGATCCGAGCCCCTGGCCGATCATCGCCTCGCTCGGCGCCTTTGTCCTGACCTTCGGCGGCGTCGGCTACATGCGCTACCTGAAGGGCAGCGAGTTCCATATTTTCGGGCTCAATCTGGCAACCCCGTGGCTCTTTTTCATCGGCCTCGTCATCGTTCTCTACACGATGGTCTGCTGGTGGACGGATACGGTGCGCGAAGGCAATGCCGGCGCCCATACCCGCGTCGTCTCGCTGCATCTGCGCTACGGCATGATCATGTTCATCGCCTCCGAGGTGATGTTCTTCGTCGCCTGGTTCTGGGCCTTTTTCGATGCCAGCCTCTATCCGAACGAGGCCATCCAGGCGGCCCGCGTCGAGGCCGTCGGCGGGCAATGGCCGCCCAAGGGCATCGAGGTTCTCGACCCCTGGCACCTGCCGCTCTACAACACCATCATCCTTCTCTTGTCCGGCACCTGCGTCACCTGGGCGCATCACGCGCTCCTGCACAATGACCGGAAGGGAATGATCACCGGCCTGTCGCTGACAGTGGCGCTCGGCCTTCTCTTCTCCTCGGTGCAGATCTACGAATATGTCCATGCGCCCTTCGCCTTCACCAACTCGATCTATGGCGCGACCTTCTTCATGGCGACTGGCTTTCACGGCTTCCATGTCTTCATCGGCACGGTCTTCCTCGCCGTTTGTCTAATCCGCGCCATCAATGGCGGCTTTACCCCGAAACAGCATTTCGGCTTCGAGGCCGCTGCCTGGTATTGGCACTTTGTGGACGTGGTCTGGCTCTTCCTGTTCTTCGCCATCTATGTCTGGGGCGGCTGGGGCGCGCCTCTGTCGCATGGGTGAGTAATGGCATTGCGTGAGGCGGATGAGGTGCGGCCGGAAAGGGCGGGCAGGGCGGGCAGAACGGGCAGGGCAGATATGCAGCACGTCCCGACCGCTCTTCGCCCTCGCACCATCCTCACCGCCATCCTCGTGCTGGCCACTTTCGTCATTCTCGTCGCCTCGGCACATGGCAGGTGGAACGCCTGCACTGGAAGGAAGGACTGCTTGCCGATATCGCCGCGCGGCGTGCCTCTCCACCCCTTGCCCTCTCCGAGATCGAGCTGGAGGCGGCAAGGCCGGCCAGCAATGCTGAAACCGGCGATATCGAATATCGCCGCGTCACCGTCTCCGGCACGTTCGATCACAAGGGCGAGCGGCATTTCTTCGCCACCTTCGACGGCCGGACCGGTTTTTACGTCTACACGCCGCTGACATTGGCCGATGGCCGCATCCTCTTCGTCAATCGCGGCTTCGTGCCCTATGAGATGAAGGAGCCCGAAACGCGAAGGGCAGGGGAGGTCGAGGGCCCCCAGAGCATCACCGGCTATGCAAGGCAAAAGCTGGCGGCAAAACCGTCAAGCCTCGTGCCGGACAATGATCTTTCGAAAAACATCTTCTACTGGAAGGATCTCGCCGCCATGACCGCCTCGGACGGGCTTGATCCGGCAAAAGTCCTGCCCTTCTTCGTCGATGCCGATGCGGCGGTGAAAAACCCCGGCGGCTGGCCAAAGGGCGGCGTCACCCAGTTTGATCTGCCCAACAATCACCTGCAATATGCGCTGACATGGTATGGTCTGGCGGCAGCCTTGCTTGCCGTCGTCATCGCCTCCGTTCTGCGCGGCCGGCGCGCGGGAACGGCGGAATAACCAACATTTTCCTTGGCGATCCCGGCACGGCTCGCCTATATGGAAGCCCGACGATCTATGATGGAAGCCTGATGAACATTGCGGTCAAACCTCCCCTGGCAATCAGGCTCTGCGGCCCGCGCGGCTTCTGTGCCGGCGTCGATCGCGCAATCCAGATCGTCGTTCTGGCGCTGAAAGCCTATGGCGCGCCGGTCTATGTCCGCCACGAGATCGTTCACAACCGCTATGTCGTCGAGGGACTGGAAGCCAAGGGCGCCGTCTTCGTCGAGGAACTCAATGAGATCCCCGAAGAGCATCGCCAGCAGCCGGTCGTCTTCTCGGCCCATGGCGTGCCGAAATCCGTGCCGGAAGATGCGCAGGCCCGCAATCTCTTCTATCTCGATGCGACCTGCCCGCTGGTCTCCAAGGTCCACAAGCAGGCCATGCGCCACCAGCGCCTTGGCCGCCATGTGGTCCTGATCGGCCATGCCGGCCACCCGGAAGTCATCGGCACGATGGGCCAGCTTCCCGAAGGCACCGTCTCGCTGGTCGATACGATCGCCGATGCGGAAGCCTATCAACCTGCCGATCCCGATAATCTCGGCTATGTCACCCAGACGACGCTCTCGGTCGACGATACGGCGGGCGTGATCGCCAAGCTGCAGGAACGCTTCCCCAATCTGACGGCGCCGGCGGCAGACAGCATCTGCTATGCCACCACCAACCGCCAGGAAGCGGTGAAGGAAGCGGCCCCCGGCTGTGATCTCTTCATCGTCGTCGGCGCACCGAACTCGTCCAATTCCAAACGTCTGGTCGAAGTGGCACTGAGAGCCGGCGCGAAACGCTCGCTCCTCGTTCAGCGCGCCTCGGAGCTTGACTGGGATGCGATCGGCGAGATCCGCACGCTCGGCCTCTCAGCCGGCGCCTCCGCGCCTGAGGTGATCGTCGACGAGATCATCGCCGCCTTCAAGCAGCGCTTCGATGCCGAAATCGAGCTTGCCATCACGGCCGAGGAAACCGAAAATTTCCTCGTCAACCGCGAGCTGCGCAGCGTGCCGCTGACGGTGGAGGATATGGCGTGGGTGAATGGCGTTCATGACGATGCCGTGGATACCAAGACGTCGGTATCCTGATTTCGCGAATTGCCCGGTGATTGCCCCTTGCGAACAAAATCCCTGATGAGGCAAGGAAAGTGATCCGTCCCATCGGATGATTCCGTTCCAGCGCTGACCGTGAGAGAAAATTGGCCGTTTACACCGACATCACCGAAATCGACCTGAAGCGTTTTCTCACCGAATATGATGTCGGGGAATTGCAGTCCTACAAGGGTATTGCCGAAGGGGTGGAGAACACCAACTTCCTTCTCCATACCACCCGCGATCCGCTGATCCTGACGCTCTATGAAAAGCGCGTCGAAAAGTCCGATCTGCCCTTCTTCCTCGGCCTGATGCATCATCTGGCCTCGCGTGGCCTCAACTGCCCGCTGCCGCTGCCGCGCCGTGATGGCGCGCTGCTCGGTGAACTCTCCGGCCGCCCGGCCGCGATGATCTCCTTCCTCGAAGGCATGTGGCTGAGAAAGCCGGAGGCAAACCATTGCGGCGAGGTCGGCAAGGCGCTGGCCGCCATGCATCTCGCGGCGAAGGCTTTGAGCTGACGCGGCCGAACGCGCTGTCGCTCGATGGCTGGAAGGTTCTCTGGGAAAAGTCCGTCGATCGCGCCGACGAGGTGCAGAAGGGTCTTCAGGACGAGATCTCGGCCGATCTTGTGCATCTTGCCGCCCATTGGCCGGCCGATCTGCCGACCGGCGTCATCCATGCCGATCTGTTCCAGGATAACGTCTTCTTCCTGAACGACGAACTGTCCGGCCTGATCGACTTCTATTTCGCCTGCAACGACATGCTCGCCTATGACGTCTCGATCTGCCTCAACGCCTGGTGCTTCGAGGCAGATGGTTCGTTCAATCGCGAAAAGGGCGCGGCCATGCTGCAGGGCTATCGCAGCGTTCGCCCGCTGTCGGAAGCCGAGATATCAGCCCTTCCGCTGCTTGCCCGCGGCTCGGCGCTGCGCTTCTTCCTGACCCGCCTTTACGACTGGCTGACGACGCCGGCAGGCGCGCTTGTCGTCAAGAAGGACCCGCTCGAATATCTCGGCAAGCTGCGTTTCCACCGGCAGATCTCGTCGGCCACGGAATACGGGCTCGACGCATGAAACAGGTCACGATCTACACGGACGGCGCCTGCTCCGGCAATCCCGGCCCCGGCGGCTGGGGCGCATCCTGCGTTATGGCGAGAAGGAAAAGGAAATGTTCGGCGGCGAGGCGAACACGACCAATAACCGCATGGAACTGATGGCGGCGATCGAGGCGCTGAACGCGCTGAAAAGCCCTTGCGAGGTCGATCTTTATACCGACAGTTCCTACGTCAAGGACGGCATCACCAAGTGGATCTTCGGCTGGAAGAAGAAGGGCTGGAAAACCGCCGACAACAAGCCGGTCAAGAATGTCGAGCTCTGGCAGCAGCTGGAAGCCGCGCGTGACCGTCACAAGGTGACGCTGCACTGGGTCAAGGGCCATGCCGGCCACCCGGAAAACGAACGCGCCGACGAGCTTGCCCGCACCGGCATGGCGCCGTTCAAGAAGTAACCGTCACTCTTCCAGAATAAGAAAACCATCCCCGCCGTCAGCAGGGATGGTTCTTTTGTCAGGTCTTCGATCCCGTCGATCAGCGATGACGCGGACCGGGGCCGGGGCCACCACCGTGGAGGCCGGGGCCGGGACGGTAGAAGCGCGGTCCGCCATGATGACGACCGGCTGCAACGCCACCGATCACGCCGGCTGCAAGCCCCATGATGCCGAGCGCGATGGCAGCGTCGGCAGCGGAATTGTCCCTCTCGACCACTTCCGTGCGCACGACGCGGCGAACCGGCGGCTTCGGGCGCGAGGCGAGCCAGTTGGTGTAGGTGATTTCGGAATCCGCCCGCAGCCGTGCCAGCTGATCGTAGGAGAGAAAGCCGGTCGCCGGCGCGCTGACCACGGTTTGCCACTGCGAAATCGCCGTGCGGCTGCGCTGGCCAAGCACGCCATCCGTGCCGCCGGTATTGAAGCCGAGAGCGGTCAGGCGGCCCTGAACTTCCGCACGGGTGGTGCGCTGTGAAAGAAGGGCTGCTTCCGTGTCCGGCGTGCCGAGCGAAAGCGGCGGCGGTTCCGGTGCGACCGGCTGCGGAGCCGGCTGCACGGCAGCCGTCGTCTCGATCACCGCCGGTGCCGCGGCGGCCTTCGGCGTGCGGTCTTCCTCTGTTGTCGAGAGCTTGACGATGCGGGCCTGCGCAATCGCCGCGAACTTGCCGTTCGGATAGGTCGTCAGGTAGCTCTGGTATTCGTCGATCGTATTGCCGTTGGCGGCAGCCTGCCACAGCGCGAATTCCTGCTGCCAGTCGCTGGCAGTGCCGGCTGCGACCGTTGGCGTGGCAGGTGCCGCTGCCGGCGGCTGGGTGACGGGAGCTGCCGCGGGCGGCTGGACCACCGGTGCCGCAGCCTGGGTCGTCGCCTGCTGCGCAAAGACCTGACCGGCCACCAGCGTGGCGCTCAGAAGCGTGGCGATCGTTCGGGTGAAATAGCGTTTGGTCATGATTGTCCTGTCTCTGAAATGATATCGGGAAATTTCAATCGATCGGTCGTCATGACCGGGATCCGGTAGAAAGACGGCCGTGCCGCCTGTCCTGCCGGGTGGGTTGGTGTGGAATGGAGTACGTGGGATCAGTCGCCGATCGCGCCGTAATAGCCGTTGAGGTTCATGCCGCATGCCGCACGGGGCACGCCATTCAGATAGACACCTCCATCTGAGGTCCCGACGACGAACAGCTTCGCGCCACCGGAGGCAGGGCCGGCAAGGCCATTGTCCGAGCGCTGTAAATGCCCGGTAACAACGCAACGCTTCTTCGCATAATCAAGCCGGTCAGCGACGATGACGGAGACATCGACGTGATTTGCAATCTCGACCGCGCATTGAATGGTTCCATCGCATTGTCCTGCATAGGATCCGTCAAGCTCTACTGCGTCTGCGACGGATGATATACATAACAATACTATTGAATAGGCGGTAATTCTACGGATTAAATCAGGCAATACAGATATCCAATGCAATTATAGATCAATGACACATTCATGTCATCATCGCCTTAATTGCAACATAATCGGCAAGCTGAAAAATCTCTCAATTTTACCCCGTAAAAATACCCGAAATGGTCCCGTAAAATTTGGCTGCACCGGTTGCGTGAGCGGGGAGGGTGCTTATCTTGGGCATCCGGGCAAACAGGAGCGGGCTGATGATCCTTCACTGCGTCTTTCTTCGGTTCAAATCCGCCGTTCAGGCGCAGGACAAGCAGGAGATCTACAACGATCTTGCTGCACTCAAGGACAAGATCGGCGGCATCATCGATGTCACATTCGGGCCGAATACCTCGCCGGAGGGCCTGCATGGCGGGTTTCTCGATGGCTTCATCGTGCGGTTCGAAAGCCCGGAGGCGCGCGACGCCTACCTGCCGCACCCTGATCACATAGCGGTAGCCGAGAGGCTTGTGGCGCTGCTTGACGGAGGCCTTTCCGGCCTCCTGGTCTTCGACATGGCCACCTGAGCGGACCGACGAAAAAGGCCGCGCGGCGTCAAAACACCGGCGGCCTGATGTAGGTCATGTGCCGCACGGGGCGCGGCACATCTGACGAATGGTCGATCAGCTCGACTTCGCCATGGCAGCGGCGATCTGCTCCACATTGTAACGGAACATCTTCTCATAGGTCGAGGCAGGGCCCTTGGCGTCGGAAAGAGCCTCGACATAGAGTTCGCCACCGGCCTTGGCGCCGGTTGCCTTGGCGATCTGCTTGACGAGGCGCGGATCGTTGGAGTTTTCGAAGAATAGGTCTTCACCTTCTCCGCCTTGATCTGCTCGATCAGCTTGGCCACATCTGCGGCCGATGCTTCCGTCTCGGTCGAGATGCCGACGGGAGCAAGGAACGTCACCTTGTATTCGCGGCCGAAATAACCGAATGCGTCATGGCTGGTGAGCACCTTGCGCTGCGCTTCCGGAATGGCGTCGAACTTCGAATGGGCAAAGGTGTTCATCGCGTCGAGCTTCTTCTGGTAGGCCTCGGCATTGGCCTTGAAGTCTGCCGCATCGGCCGGATCGGCGGCCGAAAGCGCCTTCTCGATATTGTCGACCCAGATCTTCACATTGACCGGGCTGTTCCACACATGCGGATCGGTCACGGTCTGGCCGTCCTCTTCCATGCTGCGCGTATTGATGCCCTCGGACGCCGTCACCGACGTGCCCTGGAAGCCGGAGGCGGCGACCAGGCGGTCCATCCAGCCTTCAAGCCCGATGCCGCTGACGAAGTTTACCTTCGCGGCCTTCAGGTGCTTGGCATCGGTCGGCGTTGGCTCGAATTCATGGGGGTCGCCGTTCGGCGGCACGAGGCTCGTCACCTCGACATGGTTGCCGCCGACCTGTGCCACGACATCGGCAAGAACGGTGAAAGAGGCAACGACCTTGAGTGGCTCGGCCGAGGCTGGTGCGGCAAAGACCGATGTTGCGGCCATGAGCGGCGCTGCGAATGCAAGGAGAAGGCGGGTTCTGGACATCGAAAATCTCCGGGGTTGATGAAGTTATGGAAAGGCAGTCGTGCAGTCGGGCAGTTGTCACCCGGCAAGATGCGGCAGGCGGATCATCCGCCGCACGAGGCCGGAAGGGCAGAACAGGATCGAGAGGCCGTAGAGAATGGCGGCGGTCATGATGATCGTCGGGCCGGATGCAAATTCGAGATGGTAGGAGGCAATCAGTCCGAGATAGCCGGAGATAGCGGCACTCAGGGCGGCAACGCCGATCATCGCGGCAAGGCTTCGGCACCAGAGCTGCGCGATCGCCGCGGGCAGCATCATCAGTCCGACCGCCATCAGCGTGCCGAGCGCCTGAAAGCTCGCCACCATGTTGAGCACGACCAGCACGAGAAAGAGGATGTGATAAAGCAGCCCGCGCCCACCGACGGCGCGCAGGAAGCCGGGATCAAAGCACTCGACCACGAGCGGACGGTAGATCAGCGCCAGAATGACAAGGGTGATCGAGGTGATCGCACCGATGAGCATCAGCGCATTCTCATCTATGGCAAGGATCGTCCCGAACAGCACATGCAGAAGGTCGATATTCGAGCCGCGCAGCGAGACGATCAGCACGCCGAGCGCAAGCGATGTCAGATAGAAGCTGGCAAAGCTCGCATCCTCCGCAAGCACCGTGGTGCGGCTGACGAGGCCGGAGAGAAGCGCCACCGAAAGCCCGGCGATCAGCCCGCCAAGCCCCATGGCCGTCAGCGACAGCGAGCCGGCAATCAGATAGCCGATCGCCGCACCCGGCAGCACGGCATGGCTCATCGCGTCCCCCATCAGGCTCATCCGCCGCAGCATCAGGAAGACGCCGATCGGGCCGGAGCCGAGCGCCAGGCAAAGGCAGGCGACGAGCGCGCGACGCATGAAGCCGAAATCGGCAAAGGGGCTCAGAAAGATATCGTAGAGTGTCATGCGGCAGGCTCGCAGATGGCGGCGTCTTCATCCCAGCTTTCAGAAAGCATCCGTGCCTTCGAAAGATTGGTGTCGGTCAGAACGGTTCCGGTCGGCCCCCAGCCGATCAGTTCGCGGGCGATCAGCAGCGTCTGCGGAAAATACCGCCGCACCTGATCGAGATCATGCAGCACGGCAATCACCGTACGGCCTTCGCCATGCCATTGGCCGATCACGCCGATCAGGTCTTCCGTCGTACGGGCGTCGATCGCGGTGAAAGGCTCGTCGAGCAGAATGACTCGCGCATCCTGCACGAGAAGCCGGGCAAACAGCACCCGCTGGAACTGGCCGGCCGAAAGCGAGCCGATCGGCCGTGCCTCGAAACCGGATAGCCCGACGGCAGCCAGCGCATCGGCCGCCTCCTGCCGGTGCTTGCGGCCGATCCGGCCGAAGGCGCCGGTTGTCTTCCAGCTGCCGAGCAGAACGGTATCGATGACGCTGATCGGGAAGCGGCGGTTGATTTCGGCGGCCTGCGGCAGATAGCCGATATCGCTGCGCTTCAGCTGATGCGCCACCCGGCCGTCTGCGGGGCGAAGCTCGCCCATGATCGACTTGATGAGCGTCGACTTGCCGCCGCCATTCGGCCCGGCGATCGCCGTCAGGCTGCCGCGGGCAAACTGGCCACAGACGTGATGCACGGCCGGATGCCGGTCATAGGTGACGGTCAGGTTGTCGAGGGTCAGAAGCGGCGAACTCATGGCAGCGAGATCGCCCAGTAGATCGCCAGCCACAGCACGGCCATCACGCCGAGCGCAAACATGATGCGCAGCAGTGCCGAGCCGCCGATCAGGCTGGTGGAGAAGGAAACGCGAGACATGGAGTGCCTGTATGTAATAACATTACGTAATGGTATTACATTGCGCTTCTGCTTATGGCAAGCCGGAAAGCGACGGATGGCTTCCGCAGCAGTGCTAAACAAAAAGGGCACCTGAAAAGGTGCCCTTAGCGTCTTCAAGATTGTTCTGTGCCGGATGCCGTCCTTCTCGGGATCGGCCCGGCCAGCAAGGTAGAACGTTTCCGGCATTTGCCGCCGGAAGAGGCGGTTCAGATCTGCGCCAGCATCGCTTCGGCAGCCGAAACGGTTGCCTGGCCGGGGCTTTCCTCGATGTTGAGCGACTTCACCACGCCGTCTTCGACGAGCATGGAATAGCGCTTCGAACGGATGCCGAGACCGCCGGCGGAAAGGTCTGCATCGAGGCCGAGTGCCTTGGTGAAGGCGCCGTCCCAGTCGGCGAGGAAATGGATCTTGCCCATGCCGCCGGACTGCTGTGCCCATGCGCCCATGACATGCCAGTCATTGACGGCAAGAACGGCGATATCGTCGACGCCCTTGGCGATGAGGGCCTCGCGGTTGTCGAGATAGCCGGGCAGGTGGTTGAGCGAGCAGGTGGGCGTGAAGGCGCCGGGCACGGCAAACAGCACGACTTTCTTGCCCTTGAACAGGTCGGTGGTGGAAATCTCGACCGGGCCGTCGGCGGTCTTTTCCTTGAACTTGGCTTCAGGCAGGCTTTCGCCGATTGCGATCGTCATGGGTGTCTCCTCTCGTGCATTGATCAAATGAGCGGGTCGTCAAAATCGGTGGGGATCGAAAGGGGCAGCGGTGTGGCGCGCCCGCTTTCGCGCTGCACTATAGACGCGCAAAACGGCAACACAAGCAGGAAGACGAGCCATGATAGGCCGTCACCACAAGGCACGGCTGGCGGTGAGCCTTAGTCGAAGGCGAGCGCGGTCTCGATCGAGCGGTTGCCCGAGATGACGAGAATGCCCCAATGCTTTCCGGCAATATCATAGCCCTTCGGCAACTTGCCGACCGGCATGTCGAGCGAATAGCTGTCGCCGATCCGCTGCGCATTGATGCCGTCCACGAGAACATGCCCTTCCGGCCCCGTCACGATCACGGTCGGCTTGGCCGTTTCCTGCTTGGGCAGGCGGATGGTTAGGCGCAGGATGTCGCCGCCATGCATCATCGCATAATGGGTCACGGCAAAATCGTCGCTCGGCTTCGGCGGAACCTGCGCTTCGGCCGAATTGATGATCATCGCCTCTTCCACCGGCGTGCCGCGGTCCTTGCCGAGCGGCAGAACGAAATCGGCTTGGAAGGGGATGCAGATATTGAGGCAGAGGCCGATAAAGGCGGAGGCGCTCAGCATGATCGGCTGGTCGGGATCCGTCAGCGTCAGCTCGAAGGGGAAGGCGACCGGCGCGTCATAGCCGATATCCTTGAGCTCGGCCGTATCGATGCGCTTCGGCGTCGGATAGGCCATTCTGTTGAGCTTCACCTTGTCGGTCTGCGGAAAGGTGAGTTTCGGCGGAATGCCGGCATCGCCCGGTTCGCGCCAATAGGTGATCCAGCCTGATTTCGGTTCGATCTGCAGCGCGCCGCGCACCTTTCCGTCCGGTCCGGGCGGCAGCGCGACGAGCCGCATCCGCCCGCCCTCGTTGGTCGCCCATTCGCTGCTGGCCGCCTGCGATGCCGTGGCGCCGATCAGGGCGAGCGAAAGTGAGCCCGCAAGGCAGTTCAGGGCGATCAGAAGGGCAGGGATCAAGGGGCTGACGCGGTTGCGCCGCCAATGGGTGAACCGGGTCATGGCTTTCATGGGCCACGGGTTTAGCCTATCGCGTCCGCATCCACCAGTCGTCATGCCGGGCATCGCCATCATTTTCGGTTGATTGATAGGGCGCTCTGCCCCATCTTCATTTCAGACGCGTCTTATTGATGCGTATTCGCGCCATATCGCGACGATCCGCGATGGATCGTCAGCGGAGCCCGGGCGGAAACAGGAGGCATGATGGCATTCTCGACCCTGATGGAAGAACGCGAGCGAGGCTTCCTCGATGGCCAGTTCCTGATTGCCATGCCCGGCATGCAGGACAGCAATTTTGCGCGCAGTGTCGTCTATATCTGCGCCCACTCGCAGGCCGGCGCCATGGGGTTCGTCATCAATCGCCCGCAGGAAATTTCCTTCCCCGATGTGCTGATGCATCTGAAGCTGATGGAAGAGCCGGATATCATCATGCTGCCGCCGGACATGCGCAATTTCCCCATTCTCTCCGGTGGCCCGGTGGAATGCGGCCGCGGCTTCGTGCTTCACTCGGATGATTTCAACAGCGAGTCCTCCATTCCCGTCAGTGACGATATCTCGCTGACGGCGACGCTCGACATCATTCGCGCCATCTGCGCAGGACGCGGCCCGGCGCGCGCCACCATGCTGCTCGGCTATGCCGGCTGGGGACCGGGCCAGCTGGAGAGCGAGATCGCCGGCAATGGCTGGCTCAATTGCCCCGCCCGCGAGGACCTGATCTTCGATGGTCTGGTGGAGGGAAAATACGAGCGGGCACTCGCTTCCATGGGCGTCTCGCCGGAAATGCTTTCTGCCGAAGCCGGACACGCCTGATCGCGGGATCTGTTTCATTTCGGCAAAACCCCTGCAAATTACATGGAACGAAATCCGCGCTCTCCTCGTTTGATCTCCGCAAGACGCAAGCAAGCGTCGCAAGATTGAGTAAGGAGAACCAAGATGGGTAGCACCAGTGATAAGATCGCCGGCAAGGCCAATGAGGTATCCGGCAAGGTAAAGCAGGCTGCCGGCGAGATGACCGACAACCCGAAGCTGAAGGCCAAGGGGTCTGCCCAGGAAGCCAAGGGCCATGCCCAGCAGGCCAAGGGCAAGGTCAAGGACGCTGCGAAGGACTTCGTCGATCGCCTCTGATCCGACGGTCTTTCGAGCCTGAAACAAACCTGTTCCGACGGCTCGCCGGGGCAGGTTTTTTATATGCGTCACGAGCCGCGCGTCATCGAGCAACACACCCAACCGTCAACGGATTTCGCCATGCGCCTCTACGAATGCGATCATTGCGGCCAGACCATTCATTTCGACAACCGGAACTGCGTCAACTGCGGCTATCGGCTCGCCTTCGTGCCGGAGCTTCTGGAAATGCATGCGCTGGAGCAGGAGCAGCAGGACGCCTCCATCCAGCCATCCCCGAACGATGTTACCTGGCATCTTTTTGCCAATCAGGCGCACAAGGTGAGACTTTGCGAAAACGCTGCCATCGACGTCTGCAACTGGACCGTTCTGGCAGATGATCCGCACCCCTTCTGCCCCGCCTGCCGGCATAACCGGCTGGTGCCCGATGCCGCGACGGAAGAGGGGCTCAACCAGTGGCGCCGCATCAGTCAGGCGCAGCGGCATCTCTTCTACTCGATGATGCGCTGGAACCTGCCGCGCATCAATCGTGACGAGGATCCCGATGGCGGCCTCGTCTTCGATTTCCTCGTTGATGAAATCCAGCCCGATGGCACCGTCAAGGCGGCCATGACCGGCCACGAGAACGGCCTGATCGCGATCCGCGCCGCCGAGGCCGATGATGCCACCCGCGAGCAGATCCGCGTCTCGATGAACGAGCCATACCGCACGCTGCTCGGCCATTTCCGCCACGAGACCGGCCATTACATATGGGATCGTCTGGTGCGCGACGGTGGCAAGCTCGATGCCTTCAGAGCCGTCTTTGGTGATGAGACGGCAGATTACGGCGAGGCTCTCAAGCGCAATTACGAAGTCGGCCCGCCGCCGGACTGGCAGCAGTTCTACGTGAGCACCTATGCGAGTTCGCATCCGTGGGAGGACTTCGCCGAAAGCTTCGCCCATTATCTCCACATCGTCGATACGCTGGAAACGGCGCGCTCCTACGGCATGTCGATCGAGCCACGCCGCCATGAGGAACTGGCGGCGGAAGTGGCTTTCGACCCCTATGCCGCATCAGGCGCGGAACAGCTCGTTACCGCCTGGGTGCCGTTCAGTCTGGCCCTGAACAGCATTCACCGGTCGATGGGTGTCCCGGATCTCTATCCGTTCATTCTGGCACCTGCCGTCGTCGCCAAGCTGCAATTCGTCCACCAGCTTATCCACGATAACATGGTCAATGCCGCAGCACCGCCGGCCATGCATCCGACGACATTTGCCGCTTGAAGGCTGAGACGAAGCAGGAAGGAAAGGGCGGTTACGCCCTCTTCGTCAGCGGGAAGCGTTCCTTGAGAAGCCGTAGCACCGCATCCGGTGCAACCGGCGGGCCGAAGAGATAGCTCTGGCCATAATGGCAGCCCATCTTGGCGAGTTCCGCCGCATCCTCATCCGTTTCGATGCCTTCGGCCACGACCACCATGTCGAGGGCGCGGGCCATGGCGATGACGGAGCGAAGCAGGATAGCCCGCTTGTCGGTCGCATCACGCACCAGCGCCTTGTCGAGCTTGATCGTGTCGAACGGGAACTGCGTCAGATAGCCGAGCGAGGAATAGCCCGTGCCGAAATCGTCGAGCGCGAGGCTCAAACCCGTTTCCTTCAGCTTGGTAAGCACCAGCCGCGCCTGTTCCGGGTTCTCCATCATCAGCGACTCGGTCAGTTCCAGCTTGATCTGGCCGGGATCGACCTGGCTTTTCTGGAACAGCGCCCTGACGTCATTATAGAGATCGGCGTTCAGCAGCTGCGCGCTCGACAGGTTGACCGAGACGAAGATCGGCAGATTGCCGGTCTGGTTCTGCCAGCCTGTGAGATCGGCTGCGGCGCGGTCGAGCGCGAAATGCCGAGCGGGCCAATCAGGTCGGACATTTCGGCGATAGGGATGAATTCCGAGGCCGGAATATTGCCGCGCTTGGGATGTTCCCAGCGCATCAGCGCCTCGAAACCGGCAACCTCGCCGTCGCGCAGGCTGATGATCGGCTGGTAGGCGAGCGACAGTTCCTTGCGCTCGATGGCACGGCGAAGGTCGGTTTCGAGCTGCAGCCGGTCCGTGCCCCCGGCGCGGAAGGCCGGCCGGAACGGCTCGACCTTGTTGCCGCCGGCACGCTTGGCCCGGTACATGGCAAGTTCCGCATCGGCGAGAAGGCCGGCCGCACTTTCCTGCTGGTCCACCCAGGAGGAAAGCCCGATCGATGCCGTCAGCACAATCTCGCGATTGGCGAAATTGATCGGCACCATGATCGCCTTCGACACCGCATCGGCAAAATCCGCGACCTTGGCCGGATCGTGTTCGGAGACGAGGATCAGGCCGAATTCGTCGCCGGAAAGCCGCGCCAGCGTATCCTGCGGCTTCAGAAGCCGGCGCAGGCGCCGCGTCAGCGCGATCAGGATATTGTCGCCCGCGGCAATGCCGAGCGTATCGTTCACCTGCTTGTAACGGTCGATGTCGATGGCAAGCACGGTCGGGCGAACCGTATCGCCACCCGGTGCCAGCGCCAGAACCGATTGCAGCCGGTCGAGGAAGACCTGCCGGTTCGGCAGGCCGGTCAGGTTGTCATGCAGCGCATCCTGCAGAAGCCGCTCGACCGAGTTCTTCTGTTCGGTCACGTCGATGACGGTGCCGACGCAGCGAATGATCTCGCCATCGGAACCCAGAACCGGCCGTGCGCGGATCTGCAGCCAGTGAAAATGCCCGTCTTCGGCGCGGATGCGGAACTCGTGGTTGAGCCTGCCCTTGCGATGTTCGAGAAGCACGTCGAGCGTCGCACGGAACCGGTCGCGGTCATCGGGATGCAGGCGCGGCAGCCAGTTGCGCACCGGCCCGTGCATCGCACCCGGATCGAGCCCCAGCCGCATCGAGATGTCGGGCGTGGTGACGACGCGGTCGCGCGCCACGTCCCAGTCCCAGACCGTATCGCCGCTGCCCGTCAGCGCCAGCGACTGGCGTTCCAGATCGGAGAACAGGCCCTGCTGATAGGCGCCACCGGCAAAGGCGTGCTGCATGACGGTAAAGCCGATCAGAAGCACGATCAGGACGAGACCACCGCCGAGCGCCGGCTGGATGATGTCATTGTCGAGCTGGCCCGTAACGGTCAGCCAGCCGCCGAACAGCCAGACGAGCAGCAGACCCCATGTCGGCACCAGAAGAATGGCGCGGTCATAGCGGTTGAAGCCGAGATAGATGATGAGCAGAATGCCGACCGTGCCGGTAAGCGCAAACGACAGGCGCGCAATACCCGAGGCGACTGACGGATCGTAGATCGCCACGCCACCGAGAAGCACGAGGCCGACGATCCAGGCAAGCGTCGCATAGCCCAGATGCACATGCCATCGATTGAGATTGAGATAGGTGAAGAGGAAGATGACGAGCGATGAGGCAAGCGCCACTTCGGCCGCCGCTCGCCATATTCGGATATCGCTCGACGTCACGGTGATCAGCTTGTCGAGGAAGCCGAAATCGACGCAGATATAGGCAAGCACCGCCCATGCGAGGGCCGCCGCTGCCGGCAGCATCGAGGTGCCCTTGACGACGAAGAGAATGGTGAGGAACACCGCAAGCAGGCCGGCAATGCCGAGCACGATGCCGCGATAGAGCGTGAACGCGTTGACCGTGTCCTTGTAGGCGTCGGGCTGCCAGAGATAGATCTGCGGCAGCGATGGGGTCGCCAGTTCCGCGACAAAGGTGATGGTCGCGCCCGGATTGAGCGTGATGCGGAATACATCCGCGTCGGGGCTCGGGATACGGTCGAGCGCAAAGCCTTCCGACGGCGTGATCGAGATGATGCGCTGCGAGCCGAGATCCGGCCAGAACATCTTGGAATTCACCAGACGGAAATGCGGTGCGACGATGACGCGCTCCAGCTGTTCTTCCGAGACGTTGGAGAGCGCAAAGACCGCCCAGTCACCCTGATGCTTGGGCGAAGTGGCGCGCACTTCGATGCGCCGGCGGATGCCGTCTGCACCGGCGGCGGTCGTCACCTGAAACGCTTCGCCCTGATTGGTGTAGATATCGGTCGTCTTCGTCAGGTCGAGCGCGGTATCGTCACGCGAGATCTTGACCGGCTCTGCTGCCTGCGCGGCAACGGCAAACAGCGCCACGACCAGCGCAAGCGCCATGGTCGCCAGGCGCACCAACCGTCCGAGGCGCAGTCCCGACATGCTTGTCTGAAGTGCGCTCATGACCGCATCATCTTTGCGAATTCGCCATCCTGCGGCAGTCGGGAAAACATTGCGTGGTCGCGCCATTCGCCGTTTATTTTAAGATATTTGCGCAAAAGCCCTTCCCGCTCGAAGCCGGCCTTTTCCAAAAGCCGCATACTCTTCCAATTGTCCGGAATACAGGCTGCCTCGATCCGGTGCAACTGAAGCCCGCTATAGATGTAAGGGATTGCCATGTTCAATGCGGCCAACATATGGCCTTGGCCGGCAAAACGTTCGCCCATCCAGTATCCGATCATGCAGCTTTGTGCCGCACCCCGCCTTATATAGCCGATGGTCAGCCCGCCGAGCAGCGCATCGTCATCACGGCGAAACAGCAGCAACGGCACCGCCAAACCGGCGGAAAACTCCTGCCCGGCCCGCATCACGCGGCCCGGAAGGCGCTTTCCGTCAATTCGTCGGAACGCCAGGTCGGCTCCCATGGCTGCAGGAAGGCACGGCTTTCCGAGCGCAGCTGATGCCACTGCCTGAAATCGCCGTTGCGCGGCAGCCGCAAAAGGTGGCTCGTGCCGAAAAGCTCTGGCGTGTCCGGCTGTCGCGAAAGGAACCGGAACATCGACCGTGTCATCGCCCACCTTTTCCGGACATGCTCAGCCGGCGACTTTCTTCGCCTTGGCGTCCGGCGAGGAAAGCGCTGCCGAAATCTCGGAAATCGGAGCCAGTTTTTCGATCGGGCCGACGGCGGAAAGCGTCGGTACGGTATCGAAGAACAGCCGTCCGGCAAGGTCGGTCAGCCGCTGGGTGGTGATGCCTTCCAGCCGTTCCATCATTTCCGGGTTCGGAATGGGGCGGCCATAGAGCATCATCTGCCGGGCGATCTGGCCGGCGCGCGCGGCCGGGCTTTCCTGACCCATCAGAAGCTGGGCGCGGATCTGGGCGCGGGCGCGGTCGATTTCCTGCTGGTCGATATTTTCCGAGGTCTTGCGAAGCTCCTCGATGATGACGGGCATCAGCTTCGGCAGCTCGTTGCCGTTGGTGGCCGCATGCACGCCGAAAATGCCGGTATCGGAAAAGCCCCAATGGAAGGCGTAGACCGAGTAGCAGAGCCCGTGCTTCTCGCGCACTTCCTGGAAGAGGCGCGAGGACATGCCGCCGCCGAGAATATTGGCGAGGATCTGCGAACAGTAGAAGTCACGCATGTGATACGCCTTGCCCTCGAAACCGAGAAGCACCTGCGCATCCATGAGGTCGCGTTCCTCGCGCACGTCGCCGCCGATATAGCGGGCCGGCTCGAAGACCGGCGGGGCGCTCGGCGTCAGCGGCAGGCCGGCAAAGCGCTGCTCGACCTGCTTGCAGAACGCGTCGTGATCGACGGCGCCTGCAGCCACGATGAACATCCGGTCCGTCGTGTAATTGCGCGAGAGATAGCCGCGGATCTGGTTCGGCGTGAAGCTGTTGACCTTCTCCGGCGTGCCGAGAATGGCGCGGCCGATCGTCTGGCCGCGATAGGCCGCTTCCGAAAACCGGTCGAAGATCACGTCGTCCGGCGTGTCGTTGGCCGCGCCGATTTCCTGCAGGATGACGTGCTTTTCGCGCCGAAGCTCTTCCTCGTCGAATTCCGATTCCGTCAGGATATCGGCAAGGATATCGACGGCGAGCGGCACATGGTCCTTGAGGACGCGCGCGTAATAGGACGTCGTCTCGGTGGAGGTCGCGGCGTTGAGTTCGCCGCCGACATCCTCGATTTCCTCGGCGATATCACGCGCCGAGCGACGCTTGGTGCCCTTGAACGCCATGTGTTCGAGAAGATGGGCGATGCCGTGTTCATCTTCGGTCTCGTTGCGCGATCCGGATTTGATCCAGACGCCGAGCGCAACGCTTTCCAGATGCGGCATCGTCTCGGTGACGACCGTCAACCCCGACGGGAGCCGGGTGATATCAACATTCATGTTCAGTTCTTTCCGGCGCCGTTATACGAGGCACTCAAGCGCGGGCATGCTGGCTGATGAAAGCTTCGATGGCCTTGAGCTCGGGTTCCAGTATGTCGAAGCGCTCCTCCCTTTCCATGAGATCAGAAAGCCATGATGGGAGGGCAGGATCAATTCCGCAAGCGGATTTTACCGCGGCCGGGAATTTGGCCGGATGCGCCGTGGAGAGCGTTATCATCGGCGTATTGCCGCGGCTGTTCTTGGCCGCAACGAACACGGCCGTTGCCGTATGCGGGTCGAGCAGATAGCCGCTGGCGGCAAGCGTTTCGCGGATCGTGGCTGCGACCTGGCGCTCCGTGGCGCGACCGGCGCGGAACTCGCGCTTGATCACCCTCAGCACTTCCGGCTTGATCTCGAAGGCGCCGGACTGCTTGAGGCTCGCCATCGAGGAACGGACGGCTGCAGCATCGCGTCCATAGGCTTCGAACAGAAGGCGCTCGAAGTTCGACGAGATCTGGATATCCATCGACGGCGAGGTCGTCGCCTTGACGCCCTTCATCTCGTAGCGGCCGGTCTTCAGCGTGCGCGCGAGAATGTCATTGTCATTGGTGGCGATCACCAGCCGGTCGATCGGCAGGCCCATCTTCTTGGCGACATAGCCGGCAAAGACATCGCCGAAATTGCCGGTCGGCACGGTGAACGACACCTTGCGGTCCGGGCTGCCGAGCGAAACGGCCGAGGTGAAGTAATAGACGACCTGCGCCATGATGCGCGCCCAGTTGATCGAGTTGACGCCCGAAAGCCGCACCTTGTCGCGGAAGGCGGCATCGGCGAACATGTCTTTGACCAGCGTCTGGCAGTCGTCGAAATTGCCCTTGACGGCAATGGCGTGGACATTGGCGGCCGTCGACGAGGTCATCTGCCGCTGCTGCACCGGCGAAACCTTGCCATGCGGGAAGAGGATGAAGATATCGGTGCGTTCGCGGCCGGCAAAGGCGTCGATCGCCGCACCGCCGGTATCGCCCGAGGTCGCGCCGACAATGGTCGCCCGCTCGCCACGCTCGGCAAGCACGTAATCCATCAGCCGGCCGAGCAGCTGCATGGCGACGTCCTTGAAGGCCAGCGTCGTGCCGTGGAAGAGTTCGAGGATGAAATCATTGGCGCCGGTCTGTACCAGAGGCACAACGGCCGGGTGGCGGAACGTCGCATAGGCCTCGTCGATCATCGCCTTCAATTTGTCGGCGGGGATCTCGCCATCAACGAATCGGCTGATGATCTCGAAGGCGACTTCCTGGTAGCTCTTGCCCCTCAGCGCGCGGATCTCTTTCTTCGTCATGGACGGCCATTCGCGCGGTACGTAAAGCCCGCCATCGCGCGCAAGCCCTGCGAGCAGCGCATCACGGAAGCCAAGCGCGGGCGCATCGCCCCGAGTAGAAATGTAGTCCACGACCTCTAATCCCCAATCGATTTTTGTCTGCGCCGCTGATATAGACCAACCCCATCGACGGTGAAAGGGCACAAAATCAATGCTCTCATCCGTTCCCGAAACATGATGGCAGAGGGTTGAGTATAGTGGTTGGCAAGGTTTCGCGCGCTTTTCTGGCTGTATCGCTGATCGCCGTTCTCGGCGGTTGCTCCACGACGCCGGGAGACAGGCCCAATCCATGGGGACGTTCGAAAGGCTTCGGCGAGGCGAACCTGCCCCTGCCGGAACGTCAGTCCACCGGCCCGGTCACACCCGTCGTGCAGGCAAATTGCCCGCAGGTTTCCATGCTCGATCAGAACGCCATCTACTCGGCCTATGCGCCGGGCGGCAACGGCGATCCGCAGAAGCTTCTCTATCAGGCATCCTTCGCAGACGTAACGCGCGCCTGCACCGCCAACGAAACCACCATGACCATCGACGTCGTGGCCCAGGGCCGCATCGTTCAGGGTCCGCTCGGCAAGTCCGGCAAGGTCACGCTGCCGATCGTCGTTGAAGTGGTTGATGGCGACAAGGTCATCTCCTCGCAGAAGATCTCCTATCCGGTCGACCTGATCGATGGCGGCACGCAGTTCATGTTCCGCAAGCCGGACGTGACCGTGGCCAACCAGGAAGGCGGCCCGTCGAGCTTCGTCAAGGTGCGGCTCGGCTTCTCCGAAGGCACCGCTCCGAAAAAGCCTGCCCCCCGCAAGCGCTGATCCGACCGCTGATCAGACGGGGCCGGAGGGCGCAGCCGCTGCCATTCGAGCGGCGCGGCGCCACCCGGCTTTAACAAAGCATTAACCATAAGCCCCTAGTGTGCATTAGCAAATCGTTAAGGACTTTTTTCGTCCTGACGATCGCGGCTGGGGGCAAGGGTTGATGAAAAAGGCGGGACGGACCGGCATTCAGACCGCTATGGCGCGGCGTTTGCGGCATTGTTCTTCTGCCGCCACCATTGCCCTTATCCTGTCGTCTCCGGCTTCCGCGCAATCCGTCTGGACCGGTGCCAGCAGCGACAACTTTTCCGATGGCGCCAACTGGTCGACGGCGCCTGCCGCGCCGGGAGCGACCGATCAGGCCTCTGTTTCGAGTGGCACGGCCATCGAGACCGGCCCCTTCGTCATCAACAGCCTGGATGTCTCCGGCGGCACGGTCCGCGTCGAGGGTGATCTTTCTGCATCCGGCGGCACGACGGTGTCCGGCACGGGCAGGGTAGAGGTCTCGACCGGCGGCACGCTCTCCTCCGATACGACCGTGACCGGCGGCTATCTCGGCGTCTCCGGCACGCTCGATGGCGATGTGACCGCATCCGGCGGCTCGGTCATCAACGACGGCACGATCACCGGCACAGCAAGCGTCAATGGCGCGACGCTGACGAATAACGGTACTCTGACCGGCCTTGCGATAAACGCCGGCGGCACCGTCACCAACAATGGCAGCGCCAGCGTCACCGGTTCATCGACCGTCACCGACGGAACGCTCACCAATAACGGCACGCTTTCAGAGGTGAACGTCGGCTCATCCGGCATCCTCACCAACAATAGCGGTGCCTCGACCGGCGCCGTCACCAATGCCGGCACCGTCTCAAACGCCGGCACGGTCGCCTCGCTCACCAATACGGCCGCAGTTTCGTCAACAATGACGGCGGCACGATCACCGGCACGACGACGATCGCAGGCGGCAGCGTCACCAACAATTTCGTTGTCAACGCCGTCGATGTGATGGCGGCCGCGATAGCGATGGACCCGTCAGGCCTTTCGGCGAGCGCAGCGTCTGCATGCGGGCGAAGGTGACCCAAGGCCCTTCTTTACCCTCTGGCGCGGCATCATAGGCGACCACATTCGAGATGCCCGTCAGGATGAACTTGGCCGTCGCGGCCAGGCCGCACATGCCTGCACCGATGACGATGACGTCGCGGACGGGTGCGCCGTCATGCATCTGCGCCGGAACCCATGACTTCGACGGCATTTCGAGGAAATCGAGATCCTGCGCGAGCTGTGCCTCAAGCGCGGCAAGGCCGATCGGTTGGCCCTGGGTCGTTCTATGCATCATAGGTCAGTTCCGTCATCTGGGCCCGAGGGCCGGCCGGTCACCAATTGGCCTGCGGTGGCCGGATCGAGCTTTTTGAAACCTGCAATCGATCGTTCTGCGACGGCCTCCACCGCATCCACCATGGCCTGCGCGGCTGGGCGGATCGGCCGGTTGGAGGCGCCAAGAACGCCCCAGTAGAACGGGACTTCCACGTCGATCGGGCGAATGACGACGTCAGGTGTGCTGACGCCATAAGAGGTTACCGGGTCGATGATCGCCATCACGCCCTTGACCTGGCGAACGAACTGCAAGGCTCCATAAGAGACATTCGTGCGGATGACTTCGCCGGTTTCGATACCCTGAGCGGCGAGCGCTTTTGCGACATGCATCTGAAACCGCAAGGGATTGAGCATGGTGGAGAGGCGGCGGCCAGCGAAGGCTGTCAACGGCACAACGTCGAGGGTCGCAAGTGGATCGTCTTCGTGCAGTGCGACCACGGTCGCGCCGAATAGAGCCTCAGGACATCGAGGCCGGGAATATCGAGTGGCATGCTGCTGAAGCCGATATCGCGCGCCCGCTTCTGACCTCTTGAGCGACCGCCGACGCAAGGAACTGTCCGACATGGGTCTCGTGCGGCAAGCCACCATGGTCCAGCTCAGCCATCGCCTTCGGGATCAGTCCGGTACCAATGGCAGACGTCGTGGCAATCTGGAGGATCCGCCCCTTGCCGGCTGCGATCACCTTGCGCGCGCGGCAAGCTCGGTGAAGGACATCAGCAGACGCCGCGCTTCTTCCTCGAATGCAACCCCTTCTTCAGACAACTGCACCCGGCGACCGACGCGATGAAGGAGCTCGAACCCAAGTTCTGCCTCAAGATCCTGGATGGTGCGCGTCACGGACGGTTGGGAGCGACCAAGGGCTTCAGCAGCCTTGGTGATGCTGCCGCTGGCTGCCACTGCGAGGAAAGCCTGAAGATCCCGAGTTTCCATGATCGCCTTTATGTATATTTTGTATGATTTAGATCATCTCATTCAGAAATAATATTTGTCAATTGCAAATTGGCTATTATCCAAGCGATGCCCAGCCTGATTATTTTATGTGCAGGCGAGCGCCATCGACAGCGATCACTGTCGCCGACCTGACAGGCAAAGCCCTGCAGCGTGCGGCACGATCAATTATCCCAGAAGCGTCGGTTCGGATTTCACAGAGGTGTTCTGCGTCCGTTGAACATCAAGGACCCAGCCATTCCAGTTCGTGAAAATTGCGGCAACGCAGGTCAACGCGACGCCGCAGGCAAGCCATGGCACCAGACGCAGCATCCGTGTTTCGCTCGCACGCGAGGCCGTGTCCTGTGGGCGGGATTCTACCTTGCCCACCTCTGCTTTGCTGTCACTCATGCTGCCACCTGCTCATGATCATTTTGAAACAGGAGCGTTGTGGAGGAACGGTCGAGGGATTACGCCCGCGAGAAGGACAGGAAATCACGAGAAACGGCCACTCTTATGCGTGGCTGCGATTGTCGTCTCGCCGTCGGACCTGCCTTGTCTGGCAGATCCGTGTTTTCAGCCGTCAACGAGACGCCAGTGCCAGGCTGGCCCTGGCTGGCGTCCCATACCCCGCCATGGGGGCTTTACGCCACTTAGGCGGGGTTCTTTTGCCCGGCCGTTTCGCCGCCATCAATCGTGATCGTGTCGCCATTCACGAAAGAGGAGAGCGGCGAAACCAACCAGGCGATGGCCTGCGCAACGTCATCGGGTGTGCCCAGTCTCGCCATCGGGATACGGCTCTCAAGAAGCGAGCGACGGCCTGAAATTGCCAGCGTCCTCTCCATCATCTTGGTTTCGATCTGGCCAGGGCAGACCGCGTTGACCCTTACCGCCGGGGCAAGTTCCAGGGCGAGTGCCTTGGTAAGCCCCAGAAGAGCCGCCTTGGAGGCTGTGTAGAGAGCGAGCCCTTCCTCTCCTGCCTTTCCAGCGATGGATGAAACCATAACGACCGAGCCCTCGCCCCTCTTGAGTGCGTCGAGGCAGAGGGCGGTCAGCAGGGTCGGCGCCCGAAGGTTCACCGACATGACCTTCTCATAGAGTTCGGCATTGATATCGCCGAAGGACGAGCGGGCAGTGACCCCGGCATTGTTGACCAGGCCCGCAAGGCAACCTTCGGACGCCGCGATCGCCTGTTCGGCAAGTGCCGTGATGCCGGAAGCATCGGAAAGGTCAGCTTCGAGGAAAGTCGTGTTCGGAAACTCTTTCGTCAGCTCATCTGCCAGCGTGCGGTCGCGTCCGCTGAACAGGACATGATAACCGTGTTGCGCGAGAAGCCGGACGGTGGCCGCCCCAATCCCTTGAGTGCCGCCGGTGACCAACACATACTTTTGCACGCCCATAAATTCATTTCCTCATCACGACTGGCCGCTTCTGGCCAACTCATTTTACTTTTGGCCACCTGAGCTCCCGATTACGGGTCGGGCGGCTTTAATCATCTCATCTCGTTGCCAGGCAATATCGGTAAAGGCCGCTTGGCTCGTGCAGAGCAACATCGGCTACCATCGTCGTGGCTTAAAGTGCTACCATGAACTGCGCCACGGAAGACATGCCGACAATAAAGCCCTCCACTTGGTGGAGGGCTTTATTGTCATCTGGCTTCATCGGGAAGCCCCTGACGAACCGATCAGGACTGTGGCATCGATAGCTTGGTTATCTGCGCACCGCTTGCGTCAAAATTTTCCGGCTGCAGCCAACGCAGATATTCACGCTTGATGGCCGGCCAATCCTCGCTTGTCATGGCGAACCATGCCGTGTCGCGATTCTTGCCCTTCATGACCATATGATTGCGGAAAATGCCTTCAAACCGGAAGCCGAACCGCAGGGCGGCCTTCTTCGACGGTTCGTTGTCATTGTGGCATTTCCATTCGAAGCGGCGGTAGCCAAGCTCGTCGAATATGTATTGTGCGAACAGGAAGAGGGCTTCGGTACAGACCGTGCTTCTGGCGATCGCGGCCCCCACAGGATATTGCCTATCTCGACCACGCCATGCGTCGCATCAATGCGCATGAGCGCCTGACGTCCCTCGACCAATCCGGTTTTCTGGTCGATCACCGCGAAGAACATCGGGTCATCCGAGGTGGAGGCCTTTTCCAGCCAGCTATCGAATTCGCTGTCTTGGCCGGGTGCCGCTTCGAACAGGAAGCGGAACCGTTCATCCGCTCCGGGCGCGATCGTCGAGCGATAAAGCTGATCCCTGTGCTTTGCTGCGTCCAGAGGTTCCAGACGGGCATAGCTGCCGCTGAGAACTTTCCGAGACGGCTTTGCGACGCCCTGCCAATTGGTCAAATCCATTTTCAAGCCTTCAATGTATTTTGGACGCGCAAACTAAGAGGTGGAAGAGTTCGCCGTCCCGCCAATGTCTGTCGCCAATCAGACAAATCATCACGGCGACGCCAGTGTTCCAGTCACTCTCGACCGGGTATCGGCACCCTACTCGCGTGGCACCCGATGCGCATGTGCGCACCGGATGCGAGTGCTTTCGAGCCTAGTAGTTGCTGCGTCTGCCGTTCGGAATGCCGTCGATCGGGCACTCGTCGGTTCCAATTGTCGGGCGCGTCAGTGCCTCGACCATTTCCCGTGTTCCCTGCGGGTCATTGACCCATTTCGCGTAAAAGCCATACGGGCATTCTGCGGCACCGCGATCGCCATCACCGGAATTGATCATGCCGGTATAGCCTCGGTGCAAGAGCTTGAAGAGATGGTTCTGAGACTGACCATTGCGGCGGGCATCCCGGATCGCCGAGACCGAAAGCTGAGCATATTGGATGCCGTTCTCTTCGGTCCCGCATTCGCCGAGCGTGCGCCCGTCGAAGCCGATAATCGCAGAATGACCGAAATAGGAATAGACGCCGTCGAAGCCCGCGGCGTTTGCAACCGCCACATAGCAATTGTTGGCCCAGGCCATCGATTTCGAGATCTGCACCTGCTGCTCTTTGGCGGGATACATGTAACCCTGGCAACGCACGATGAGTTCAGCCCCACGCATCGCGCAGTCGCGCCAGATTTCCGGGTAGTTTCCATCGTCGCAGATGATGAGGCTGATCTTGAGGCCTTTCGGGCCTTCGGAGATGTAGGTGCGGTCCCCCGGATACCATCCTTCAATCGGTGTCCAGGGCATGATCTTGCGGTATTTCTGAACGATCTCGCCCTCACTGTTGATGAGAATGAGCGTGTTATAGGGGGCCTTTTTCGGATGGTCTTCGTGCCGCTCACCTGTCAGCGAGAAGACGCCCCACACTTTTGAGCTGCGGCATGCTTCGGCGAAAATCGCCGTTTCCTCTCCCGGAACCTGGGAGGCGGTCTCATACATTTCATCCTGGTCGTACATGATACCGTGGGTCGAGTATTCCGGGAATATGACAAGGTCCATCCCGGGAAGCCCGATCTTCATTCCCTTGACCATGTCGGCAATCTTGCGCGCATTTTCGAGCACATCCTGGCGGGTGTGAAGGCGCGGCATCTTGTAGTTGACGAGGCCACGCCGACAGTGTCATTGCTGCTGCTGATATCACCGTGATACATTTGTTTCCCTCATTTATCTCATTGATTTCATTTTTAACTTATCGAACGAGCCAGCCGCCGTGGCTGATCGCAGCAAGGAGCGTCAGCGGCTCTCCCACGGAGCCCCTTGCCATGGCTTTCGCGATCATGCTGACCGATTGGCGACCAAAGCGTACCTTCGGCAGAGGAGGTGTCACCGCACCCCGAGGCGTGTACGCGCGACGAAATCGCGATGCCGCTCAATACGGCGCCGAGAATGACGTAATAGCTCGGCGCAAGCGGATCGGCGGTGATGGAGCCTATGCCGGTCAGGACGAAAGGTGCAAAACCGCCGAAAATCGTGACGCCAAGATTATAGCTGAGCGAAAGCCCGCTCGTTCTGTTCTTCGCCGGGAAGATTTCTGCCATGAGCGCCGGCAGGGGGCCGAAATAGAGCGCGATCAATGCGCCGGAGATCGCCTGTACCGTCACGAGCGTGTGGAGGGTTGGAGATTGCTGCAGAAGTGCGAATGCGGGATGCGCCAGGATGATGGTCGCGACGACGGCGACGATCATCGTGCTGGTTCTGCCGATGAAATCGGAGAGATAGCCGACCAGTGGGGAGAGCACAAAGATCATGCCGCCCGTGACAATCGTGCCGAAGAAGGCCGTTGCGGGATCAACATGAAACTGCTTCACCGCATAGGTGGGCATGAAGACGGACATCCAGATCGTGATCGTCGCCAGAATGATCATGCCGGCTGCAGACAACACCCTCGTCTTCTGCAACCTCAGCATGTCGAGCATTGGCGCCTCGACAACATCAGTCGCCTTGAATTCAGAGGATTCCGATGTCCCGCGCCGGATATAGAGACCGATAGGGCCGAGCAATGCACCAAACAGGAACGGAATTCTCCAGCCCCAGCTTTCGAAATCAGCAGGTGTGACTGCCCATGCGAGATAGGCGCCGAACGCCGCAGCCAGCATCATCGCCAGCCCCTGCGTCGCGGTTTGCCAGCTAGACAGGAAGCCCCGCTTCTGCGGATTATGTTCCGCGAGAAGTGCAGTCGCGCTGCCGTATTCTCCACCTGCGGAGAAACCTTGCAGCATCCGCCCACCGACAACCATGGCAGGCGCCAGGACACCGATCATGGCATAGGTCGGGGCAAGGGCGATAATCAGCATGCCAACGGTCATCAGAAACAGGGAAAGGCTCATCACCTTCTTGCGGCCGATCTTGTCGCCAAGATTACCAAGATAGATGGCGCCGAGCGGTCTCATGAAGAACGTCACGCCGAAGGTTCCCAGAAAGAGCAGCAAAGAAACGGTATCGTTGCCGGTCGGGAAATATAACTTGGCGATTGTGCCCGCCATGATGCCGTAAATATAGAGGTCGAAGCATTCGAAAAGGTTGCCGAGCGTTGCGGCAACCACCGTGCCCCTCGACGTTTGTGTGCGCTGTTCGGTTATCGGATAGGCTGAGATTATGTCACTCATTTTATTCCCCTTTTTTTGCCGATTGCGGGCGTCATCGCTTGCGATGCGCAGGCTCTTCTCTCCACTGTGATTGAAGGGACGGCCGCTCAAGCTCCCAGAGGGCCGTCACAGATCATTGCAAAGCGCCCGATGCGCCCTTGGTTGTCAGGCGACTTTCGCCTGCGTTTTGACTTCCGGTGCAAAACCGCCGGGCCCGCCGACATTCACCACGGTCTCGCCTTCGCCGACGCGGACAAAAACGTAATGGACATCGTCGCCACCTTCGAGGATCTGGCAGCGGTGAATGGCGCGCCGCGGGAAATAGGCATAGTCGCCCTTGCCGATCTCGAAGGACTGCTCGCCGTTTTCACCGAAGTCGACGCGAATGCGCCCGGACAGCATGTACATGACACTGTCGAACTCCTGGTGATGGTGCCACTGGCTGGGAGCATCCAGAGCCGTGACGTGGCACTGCCCCACCCACAGATTGCCGGCCTCCAGCGCCTTGCGGCGGTTCTGACCGGGCGTAATTGGACCGTCGACCAGTTGATCTGCGGTGACGTAGCCGATTTCTTGAAAGAGCCCTGTGCTCATCTTTTTTCCTTCCTTCGCTTCACATCCTTGAAAGATGCAAGCAAAAGCCTAGACTGGTCGAATGGAAACATCTGGACAATTTCTGTCGCCAACCAGACAAGCGGAGATCCTGCCATTTGAAACGGCGGAGCGACCGATTGTTGGCTTTTCCCGCGACTATCCCTCGGGATTGACGACGGGCTTTCACGCGCATCCGCGCGCCCAGCTCGTCTACGCAATCAGCGGCGTCATGCGTGTGGAAACACGGTCATCGAACTATGTGGTTCCACCAACGACGGCGCTTCTTCTCCCGGCCGATGTGGAACATGCCGTCAGGATGGATGGCCCGGTTGCCATGCGCGAATTGTTTCTGAGAGAAGAGGCAACCGACAGGCTGGGCACGCGATCACGCGTGATCGTCGTATCGCCGCTCTTGCGCGAACTGATCGTTGCTGTTTGCGCCGAACCTGTCGACTGGAAGCCTGATGGTCGAGGATACCATCTCGCGGAGCTTGTCATCAGCGAGATCGAGCTTTCCACGACCATGCCATTGGGCTTGCCTCTTCCCAAGGATAGCCGCTTGAGGCGTGTGGTGAGCGCACTTCGCAACAGGCCTCACGACAATCGCGGGCTGGAAGAATGGACGGAGGTTGGCAATGCGTCAAGCAGGACACTCGCGCGCCTTTTTCGCGCCGAGACGGGCCTCAGCTTCAGACAGTGGCGCCAGCAGGCCCGGCTGACGGAGGCGCTGAGCGCGCTTTCGGTTGGCGCGACACCGACGAAGGCGGCAGCCATCGCCGGCTTCAACAGTGTGCCGGCCTTCGGCGTCGCGTTTCGCGAGTTTTTTGGCATGACGCCCGGCCAGGCCCGGGCTCTCAATCTGGATGGATCCACCGTTCCGCCCACGAGGTAGCCGAAACCCTAGATGACCGGCGGTTCGAGCCAGTTCTTATTTTTGCTGGACATCCGTGTCGTGATTTATTTATAACCATCTGGTTGGAAATAAATTGAGGCTCACCATGGGCAGGAAACGCGTAATCGACCAGCAGGCCGTGCTCGATGCCGCTGAACGAGTTGTCGGCAGGGATGGCGCGGCGAACCTGACCATTGATGCCGTCGCCAGGGAGGCAGGCATCAACAAGGCAAGCGTGCTCTATGATCACAAGTCGAAACAGGCTCTGGTCGAGGCCGTCGTAGACCGCGCGTTTGAGCGAGACAATGCCCATCATGTCGGGATCGAGCAACAGCTCGCCGATCCTGACGACAGGGCAATCCGTGGCCGTATCCTCGCCGCCGCAGCGCCGCCGCCGGAAGAGTTCAAAGCGGTCGCGCTCAACCTGAGTGCTGCCCTTGCGCTGGATGCCACACTGCGCACGAAGATGCAGGAGAGCCAGGCCCGCACCATGGCGTGCATCGTGGAGACCTCCCCATCTCCGCGCGGCGCGCTTCTCGCATATCTCGCGCTTGAGGGCCTGAAATTCCTTGAACATCTCGATTTCCATCACTTTCCCCGTGAGGAACGCGACCGGCTTCTTCGCGAAATCAACTGGCTCGTGACAGCGCAACCGGGAGAGAGCGATCTTCCCGACATCGCGGCGGGCTGATCTCCCCAAAACACATCAGGTGAATGACATGACTGAAAGCAATGCCGCACGGGCCGCGGCCACGGATAAACTCGTCCCGTTTCAGCGGATCTTTCTGACCGGAGGCAGCGGCTATGTCGGCCGTAATCTGGTCCGCCACTTCGTCGCCCGCGGGATCAACGTTACGGCTCTTGTGCGCAGTAATAAATCTGCGGAGCTGCTGCGTTCCCTGGGCGCTACGCCTGTCCGTGGCGAACTGTTCGACGCTTCGCTATCCGCAGCCATGGCCGGCTGCGATGCGCTGATCCATGCGGCGGCAGACACTGACCACGGACCCGCTACGGAAAGGCAGCGGCGCGTGAATGAGGACGGCACGCGCGCCGTCATCGAGGCGGCGTGCCGGGCCGGTATCCGCAAGGTCATCCATCTGAGCACGGAATCCGTCCTGGCCACCGGCAGGCCGCTCGTCAATGTGGATGAGACAATGCCATTACCGCTGAAACCAGCCGGTGGATACTCACGCACGAAAGCGGCCGCCGAGAGCATCGCGCTTGCCGCCAATGCGGACGATTTTGCCGTTGTCGTGCTGCGTCCGCGTTTCGTCTGGGGCCGAGATGACACGACGGCCCTTCCGGCCCTCACCGAAGCGGTGAAATCCGGCAAGTTCGCCTGGATCAGCGGCGGCACCTATCTCACCTCGACCACCCATATCGGCAATCTTTGCAACGCTGTCGAACGCGCGCTTGGCCGTGGTCGTGGCGGTGAAGTCTATTTCGTCTCGGATGGCGCGCCGTTGCCTTCCGCACCATCGTGTCGGCGCTCCTCGAGACACAAGGGCTTCAAATTCCGCAAAAGATCGTCCCGCGTGGCGTGGTCCGAACCGTTGCCGTCATCGGTGACATCCTGGCAACCATTTCCGGCAGCAGGATTGTCCCGCCGCTGACAAGACAGGCCTATGCCACCTCTGCGGTGGAAGTCTCGTTCGATATCAGCAAGGCCCGGCGCGAACTCGGATACGAACCGTTGATATCAATGGAGGAAGGGCTGGCCGAGTTACGTGCCCTTCAGCACTGATAGTCCTCAAGGCGGGGGGCGTCGTCAGGCTTGCCGGCCTTGATCCACTCCACCTTGCCATGCAGGAAAGACAGGGCCGCATCCAATGCGGCCTTTCGTTCCTCCAGCCGGGCGATCTGTTTCTGCAGGACGGCGATCGTGCGTTCGGACGACTGCTCGCCGGCACGATATTCTTCGTTCAGCGCGAGGATCTCACCCAGCGAATAACCCAGCGTCTGCTGCAACCGGATCATCCGGGCGGCCGTCACATCGTCCCGGCGGAACGTCTGGTAAGGGTTCGAGCCTCCCTTGGCACTGCGTTCAGGCTTCAGAAGCCCTTTGGCGATGTAAAAGCGGATCGTATCCACGGGCAGATCGGTGGCTCTGGCAAATTCCGAAATCAGCATGCATCAACCCTTGACCATAGACTTAACTCCACACTTATAAGACATGCTTGTCAAAATGTGGAGACCCAATATGACAAGTGCAATCACCTCCATGCCGCAGGTACAGCTCGGACAGACCGGCCCGCTGATCGGCGCCCAGGGCCTTGGCTGCATGGGCATGAGCGAGTTCTACGGCGAAACGGACGAAGCTGAATCCCTTGCCACGCTCGAGCGGGCGCTGGAGCTGGGCGTGACGATGTATGACACGGCCGACATGTATGGCGTGGGTTCGAACGAAGAGTTTCTGGCACCCTTCATCGCCGCCCATCGCGATCGGCTCATTATCGCCACCAAGTTCGGCTATACGCGCACGCCAGAAAACCCCAATGACTGGAGCCTCGACAACCGTCCCGAATTCATCAGGACGGCGGTGGAACGCTCGCTCAAGCGTCTCGGCGTCGATGTCATCGACCTCTATTACATGCACCGCCGCGATGGCGTCACGCCTTTGGAAGAGTCGATCGGCGCCATGGCTGACCTGGTAAAGGAGGGCACGGTGAAGTGGCTTGGCCTGTCTGCCGTCAGCGCCGAAGAACTTCAGACCGCGCATGCTATCCACCCTATCGCAGCATTGCAGTCCGAATGGTCGATCTTCACCCGCGATATCGAGAAGGACATCGTGCCGACCGCAGCAAGCCTCGGTGTCACCATCATCCCCTATTCGCCACTTGGCCGCGGCATGTTGACAGGCCAGGCATTTGCAGGCGGCCTGTCGGGCGAAGACGCCCGCCAGCATTTCCCGCGCTTCTCCGCCGAGAACCGCGAGGCGAACCTTCGCCTAGTGGCCAAGATCGAGGAGATCGCCTCGGCCAAGGGCGTAACCGCAGCACAGCTTGCCCTGGCGTGGCTCTACGCCCAGTCGCGCACGCTGAATGCGAAGACCGTTCCGATCCCAGGCACCCGCAAGCGCACCAGACTTGTCGAAAACCTCGCGGCAGTCTCGATCGAACTCACCAGTAACGAAATCGCCATGCTGGAGCGGCTTGCGGCAGCAGTACAAGGGGTTGCCGTCTAAGAGGCCACCCGGCAATTGCGGGTGGTCGGGCCAATGATGTTTCCAAGGGCTGTGGCAGGTCGGATGGGAGCCTCAGGTGAAGCCCGGCCACCCGGCGGCAGGAGCAGTTTGTACATGGGCGTCGAATGACGCCGTGAACATCGCCCTGTCGATAATCCTTCGGGACTTTGCAGCGGAACATTGCGACGCAATGCATGCCTGCAAGCCTCCGGTGGGCCTACACCGACAGGCGATCCTGGGCCATCGTGCGCAGTTTTCATCTCGAAACTCGTTAGACGTAAGGCTGTGCTTGAGCCTTGCTGTTTATGCTGACTGCGCCGGACAAAATTTGGGCAGTTCAGGGGAGCACCGCAGCTTGCAGCTTGCTGTCCTTGAACCTGGTAAGGTCGGGCCTGCCCTGCCGGTTTCTGCCGGCCCATGCACCAAAAACGCCAAAAGCCCGCTTGCGCGGGCTCATCATGTATATTGTTTATTTGATTTGGTTGCGGGGGCCTATTGACGTTGAGACTTGTACATTTGCCGTCAAGACAATCGATCAAACGATCAATTTGCTCGCTGAACTATGTAACAGGACGAGCGTCACGGTATAAAGCCCAGTTATGGAGTTGCCGCTACACCGAAGGGCCCAAGATGCACTTTCGCTGCCCTCCGAGTATTGAGCCGACAGCAAGCCAACGATCGACGCGGCGACCAATGTCTTCGGCACGCCGCGTGCTGTGCAGAGGGCTCGATCCAGGGAAGCATCACGCTTTCCATTCCTTACCCGGTCGTCCCGCCTGGCTTCGGCGCTCCAGACAATAACCTCCAAGCACCGAAGGAGAACATGCCAATCGCAAGATACAAGCAGGGCATGGCCTTTTGCAGCCAGGATATTCGGCGAATATGCCAGACAGCCGCTGGGAGCACTAGCAGGGGGGTAAGGGGCCATATTGCTAGAGTAGCGTGTCATCCCTTCCAAAAACGGGATCGTTCGTGACCGGAGTTTTTCGCGCTGGACACCCAGCTGGGCGCAGAAGCGGCCATTTGGGAACGGGGTGAGGACCGCATAGCGGTGGTGGAGAGTTGCCGCGACGCCGGCTTTGGCCGAGCGGCCTATTTCAATTGGAAGGAGACGTAATCGGACTTGCCTCTCGACGAGATGCGGCGGCTGAAGCACTTGAGGAGAGTAACAGCCAGCTGTGGAAGATCGTCGCTTCAGGACGTCATCCGCCGAAAGCTCCGAGGCATGCCGGCAAGCGCAGAGCGATCGGCGGGATGTCGGTAAATTAGGGCAGGCCGACGAGGCGGCCATATATTTTCGCCTTCAGCCACAAAACTTTTTCAGGCCGCAATGCTTTCGACGTGATGGCAGGCTGTCGTGTGGTTTGATTTGATCGTGCGTAGCTCAGGCATGTTGGTCTTGCAGATCTCCGTGGCATGCACGCATCGCGGATGAAATGGGCAACCCGATGGTTTGTTCATCGGGCTCGGAACTTCGCCGCGCAAAACGATACGCTCGCGCTTCTGTTCTTCGTAATAGTCTGTGATCGGGATCGCCGACAGCAGCGCCTTCGTATAGGGATGCAACGGGTTCGCGTAGAGATCCTTGGCGTCCGTGACTTCAACAAGACGGCCAAGATACATCACGCCGATGCGGTGACTGATATGACGGACCACCGCGAGGTCATGAGCCACGAAGAGATAGGTAATTCCAAGGCTTTTCTGGATAGACTTGAACAGATTGATAATCTGCGCCTGAATGGAGACGTCGAGCGCCGAGACGGGCTCATCGCAGACAATAAGTTCCGGATTGCAGGCAAGCGCTCTCGCAATACCCAATCGCTGGCGTTGTCCCCCGCTCATCTCATGCGGATAGCGTCGGGCCATGGCCAGCGGTAGCTCGACCGTCTCCAGCAGTTCGTTCACGCGGGCAATAACACGGCTTGCCTCGCGCCGCTCGCCATCGGCACAGATAGCCTCTTCAAGGATCGAGAATGCCGATTGGCGTGGATCGAGCGAGCTGTACGGATCCTGGAATATCAACTGCAATTCGCGGCGATAAGGCTTGAATTCGTTGTCGGTCATTTTGCCAGGTCCTTCCCCTTATAGAGGATCCGACCTTCGATTGGATTGTTGATGCCGAGAATGCTTTTGCCGGTAGTCGTCTTCCCGCAGCCGCTCTCGCCAACCAGGCCGAACGTTTCGCCCCGGTTAATCGTGAAGGAAACATCGTCCACGGCTTTCAGATCGCCGATTTTCTGACGAGATATCCCCTTGCGGATAGGAAAGTAGCGCTTCAGATTTTCGACCTGAAGCAGCGGAACATCGCTCATCGCATTCTCATTCATTTGGCGATCACCCTTTACTCGGATAGGCTTCAGCGGTCATGCCTGCCGAAAGATCTTGCCGGGATTGAAAATATTCTTCGGATCAAGCGCCTGCTTGACGTTCCACATCACATCAATGGCCGGCCCCATCTCGCTCAACAGGGCCGATACCTTTCCCTGGCCGACACCGTGTTCGCCCGTACAGGTTCCGCCCATCGCAATCGCGCGGGCCGACAGCCGATCGACAAAGGCCTTTATCCTGGCGACTTCGGCGTCACTCTCAGCGTCGAAAAGCAGGGTCACATGGAAGTTTCCATCTCCCACATGCCCGATGATCGGGCCGATAAGGCCATGCTCATCAAGGTCCTGCCGCGTCAGCGAGATGCATTCGGCAAGGCGGGAGATCGGCACACAGCGTCGGTGGTGAGGACCCGCGCGCCGGGACGCCAGGCGCTCGTCGCCCAATAGGTATCATGGCGCGCCTGCCAGAGCGCCGAGCGCTCCTCGGGCTGCTCTGCGGTGTCGAACGACAAGGCATCATTCTCCATAGCGATATCGCGCAACATCGCCATCTGTTCGGAGACCGAATTTTCGCTGCCGTGAAATTCAACGAATAGCGTCGGCTTTTCGGCAAGCGACAGCTTGGAATACGCGTTGCTGATTTTGACTTGCAGCTCGTCGATCAGTTCAATCCTGGCAATCGGCAACCCCATCTGAATTGTCGCTATCGCTGTATTGCAGGCGCCTCCAGCGAAGCGAAGGGCAAGACCGCCGCCGTGATCTTTTCGGGTATGCCATGCAGGCGCACGACGAGGCTGGTGATGATCGCAAGCGTTCCCTCCGAACCGACCAAAAGACGGGTCAGGTCGTAGCCTGCAGAACTTTTCCGTGCGCGGCCAGCCGTCCTGATCAAGGTCCCGTCGGCCAGCACGGCAGTGATCGAGACGACGTTCTCACGCATCGTGCCGTAACGGACGGCATTGGTGCCTGAGGCCCGCGTCGCCGCCATGCCGCCGAGCGTCGTATCTGCGCCCGGATCAATCGGGAAGAACAGCCCCTTGTCGCGCAGATCACGATTGAGCTGCAGGCGCGTGACACCTGCTTCGACCTCGCAATCGAGATCTTCGGCATTAACCGAAAGTATCCGGTTCATGCGACTGAGATCGAAGGTGACACCGCCGAAACTGGCATTGATATGGCCTTCAAGCGACGTGCCTGCACCATAGGCGATGACCGGAACCGCCGCGGCGCTGCAGATCCGGACGGCCTGTTGAACCTCTTCCACTGTCAGGGGAAATATCACCGCATCCGGAAGTTTCGCCTTGTGCCAGGTGATGGAATTCGCGTGATGAGCGCGCACCGCTTCCGCCCTGGAAAACCTATCACCGAACATGCGCTCCAGCTCATCCAGCGCACCGGCGCGCAACGGATTTTCAAGATCGCTGAATCTGGGCTCTTCGCTCTGCATGCTCTCTCACAATCATCGCTGGTTTCGTCTTCCGGTCGCTCGGCCTAACGCAGGTGGCAGGCGGCGGAATGCTCAAGATCGCCGACGATCCGCATGTCCGGAAACGGGCTTGTCCTGCATCGATCCTGAGCCAGCCGACAGCGCGGCAGGAATGCACATTGATCGGGCAGGTTGTTCAGGCTTGGCGGCGCCCCTTCGATCGGCAGGAGATCGGCATCCGTATCGCCTTCCAGCTTCGGCATGGAGTTCAGCAAGCCAATCGTGTAGGGGTGCTGTGGTGCCGTAAGCAGTTGCTCCGTCGTGCCTTGCTCGATGATCTTGCCCGCATACATGACGTAGACGCGCTGCGCGTAACGCGAGACAAGCCCGAGATTATGGGTGATGATGATCAGTGATTTATCGTGTGATTTGACGAGGTCGAGCAGCAGTTCCATCACCTGCGCCTGAGTGGTCACATCGAGCGCCGTTGTCGGCTCGTCAGCGATAATGACCTTGGAGTTGCAGGCAACGGCCGTCGCGATCATGACACGCTGTCGCATGCCGCCGCTCATTTCGAACGGATAAACTTTCATCCGCTCTTCCGGTTCGGGAATGCCGACGGCCTCCAGCGCCCTGATGCCGCGCGCCCAGGCCTCCTTCTTGCCGACTTTGGCGTGAACCATGATCACTTCGGACAACTGACGGCCGACCGTCAGCACCGGATTAAGCGAGGTCATCGGTTCCTGAAAGATCATCGCTATGCCGGCGCCACGCACGGCGCGCATCTCCTTCGATGTCGGAGCATATTGCAGAAGCGATTGGCCATCGAACATCACCTCCCCGCCGATGATCTTTCCCGGCGGAGACTGGACGAGCTGCATCACCGAGAGCTGGGTGATGGATTTCCCGCAGCCGCTTTCGCCAACGATTGCGATGACCTCGCCCTGATCGAGATGATAAGACACATCATTGACGGCCTTGACCTCCCCCTCACCGGTAAAAAATGAAGTCCGCAGGTTCCTGACATCCAGTAGTCTGGCGCTGTTTGCCATCAGAGTTTCCCCTTCAGTCTGGGATCGAGGGCATCACGCAGGCCGTCGCCGACAATATTGAACGAGATAATGACGAGTATGATGCAGGCAGCCGGGCTGACCACCAGCCACGGTGCGCTGAGAAGATAGGGATAGACGTCTGAAACCATGCTTCCCCATGAAGCGGTCGGTGGGCCGATGCCAACGCCCAGATAGCTCAGCGTGGACTCGGTCAAAACGCCATTGCCGAGATTGATGGTGAACAACACGATCAGGGTCGGAAAGCTGTTCGGCAGGAGGTGTCGCAGCAGGATCAGGCGCTGCTTCTGGCCGATGAGGCGCGATGCGAGAATATAATCATGCTCGCGCAGCGACAGAACGAGGCCGTTCACCATGCGGATATAGGTCGGGACCATACCTATCCCGATGGCGAGCACGACGCTCATCAGACCATTGCCGATGATGGCGACCAGAATCAATGAGAAGACGAGATTGGGCACGCTAAGCAAGACGTCGGTAAAGCCCAGAATGACTTGCCCCGCCCTGCCACCGTAATAGCCGGCGTAAAGGCCGAACCCGATACCCAGAACGGCTGCCAGCGCACCGGCCATGACGCTGACGGCAACAGAAACGCGCCCGCCATAAATGATCCGGCTCAGAACGTCACGGCCGAGATTGTCCTGCCCAAGCCAGTGGCTCAGAGACGGCTTATGCAGGCTTGCCAGCAGATCCTGCGCATTCGGATCGTAGGGCGCCACGATATCGGCGAATATGGCCAGGAAGCCGAATAGCAGGAGCAGGGCGAAACATATCTTGACGATGATGCCGCGCGCAAAAAACGTCGCGATAATCTTCCTGCGCGCGCTGCGGCGGATATCGCCATCCGATGGTGTCGAGATGTCTGTCATGTCCGATCCGCCGTCATGCTCTCTTTATCCTTGGATCGACCAGGGAATAGGTGAGATCCACGATGAGATTTGATCCAACAGTGACCATGGCGATCACCAGAACCGCCGCCTGCACGACGAGGTAATCGCGCTTCAAGATGCCATTGAGGACCAACTGGCCGATACCGGGGATATTGAAGATGGACTCGATAACGACAGCACCAGCCACGATATGCGGCATCTGCAGACCGATGATCGTGATCACGGGTATGAGGCTGTTCTTCAGCGCATGGCGAAAGATCACACGGCTTTCCGACAGGCCATTCGCACGTGCCGTGCGGATATAGTCCTGTGTCATGACCTCCAGGAGGCTGGAACGCGTGTATCGTGCGATGACCGAAAAGATATAGATGCTGTTGATGAAGACCGGCCAGATCGCCTTGTGAACATATGCACCGAAATCCACCCATGGCGGCGTATAGCCTTGCAGCGGGATGAGCCGCAGCTTGAATGCGAGTATAAAGACCCCGAAGATCGCGACAGAAAGCGAGGGGTGCCAAGGAACGCGTTGACCAGCAGGGTGAACACCTGGTCGATCCATGTACCCCTCTTGATCGCCGTCAGAACGCCAACGGGCAGTCCAAGGAGAACCCCGACGACAATTGAAGGAATACCGATCGTCAGGGTATTGGGGAGCCTTTGGCTGATCATTGCCGAGACATCCTGCTCGTTGAGCACGGATTTTCCGAAGTTCCAGTGCAGCAGGATGCCAGTGATCCAATGCCAGTATTGAAGCAGCAAGGGATCGTTCAGGCCCATGCGGTCGCGGTAGGCATTGATGGCATCAGCCGAAGCGGCATCGCCGAGAGCGATCATCGCGGGATCGCCCGGCAACCCGCGCATCATGATGAAGACGAGCGCCGAAACGAGAAGAACGAGGAGGCCGGCAATCGCCAGTCTTTTCACGAGATAGGTGATCACTGGTCTAGATGCGCCGTCGAAAGAGAAGCAACGGCAAAGAAGGTCGCACCGATGCCAGAATCCTTCACGCGCTTGCTCAAAACGTAAATGGTCGAATATTCCGCAATCGGGACATAGATCGCATATTTGTCGATCAGAAGCTTGTTGGCTTCGCCGACCGCCTTCACCGACTCTGCGTCCGAGGTCGACGAGACCGACCGCTTCAATGCTTCGGTGACGTCATCGGGACGCATCATCGTGGTCAGGCCAAGGACCCCGCCGGTCAGGCCCTGCGGGAAGATGCTGGCCATTTGCATGGCAACGTCGACGTAGACGCTGGACGTGTGGTACCACATACCGCTGCCCCAGCCCGTCTCGGCCTTGTTCTCTGTCGCACCCGTCAGCAGGTCGATCTTGGCGTTGATGCCGATCTTGGCCAGGTTTGCCTGCATGATCTGCAAGACGATCTTGTTGGTGTCGCTCGACGCGGCCTGAATGCGCGTCGAGAAGCCGTTCGGGAAGCCGGCCTTGGCCAGAAGAGCCTTGGCCTTTTCAACATCGAAGTCGTAGCCGACGATATCTTTGTTGACGAAGTGCTTGCCGATACCGAACTGTGTCGAGACATCGGCATATCCGAGAAATGCGGCAGCCACGATCGCCTTGGTATCAATCGCATGGCTGATCGCCTGACGAACCATGAGATTACCCATCGGATCGTCATTGCTGCTATTGAGCGAATTGAATACCAGAAGCGAAGCGTGATCCTGCAACGGCTCGACCGCAGCAACGAAATCATTGTCGACCAGCGTCTTGACGCCGCTCAATCCGAGGCCGCAGAAGACGTCGATTTCCTCCGACATCAGCGCCGCCTGACCAACCAGCGTGTCATTGTAGATCGTGTAGGTCACACCGGCGAGCGGCACTTTGCCACCCCAGTATTTTTCGTTCCGAACGAAGGTCTTGCTGACGTCGCGCACCCATTCCTTCAACGTGAACGGGCCGGTGCCAACGGGGTTCTTCTGGCAATATTCATCGCCATATTTCTCGTAATGCGCCTGCGAGAACATGTAGCCGCATTCACGTGAGAGCGCGGCCGGGATGAACGAGCACCATGTGGAGAGCTGCAGGCGCACCGTGTAATCATCAACAATATCGACGGACTTGATCGAGCCGAGGAGCGCGACGCGCTTGGAGCCGACCTTGAGGTAGTGGTCGAGATTCCACTTCACCACGGCAGCATTCAGGATGGAACCGTCGGAGAACGTGACGTCCCGCCGGATGTGCAACGTGTAGGTCAGCGCGGTGGCGTCAGCATCCACGGATTGCGCCAGCCACGGGTCGATCGTGCCATTCGGGTTGGGTTTGAACAAGGATTCGTAGATCGGCCAGGAATAGACATAGTCGTAAGGGCCGCCGGTCATCGAAAAGCAGAGCATGTTGTAGTTCAACTCGGCGCTCGTGCCGATGTTCAAGATGCCACCTTCAGGCGTCGCTGCCATAGCGCAGTCAGCCATACTGGAAAAGGCGCCATAGGCGGCGACGGCAGCACCTGCTTTGAGGAGGGTTCTGCGGCTCAGATTGTCGGTCATCATTCTCTTGTTCCCCGATTATTGTTCCGCAAACGCCGGCATGCAGCTTACGGCGTCGCCCGTATGGCTTGTCGCCTCAAGACGGAGTTTGCCTCACCATCCGGTGAGGCAAGGCTGATCAGAATTTGTCCGTCGGCCCGGTGAAATGCTTCTGGAGGCGGGTAGCCAGCGCCTCGTCCGGGTTTGCCACATACTGGCTTTCGCGATCGACCCACTCTCCGCCGCGGAAGAAGGCCGCCATTGGCGAATAATAGAATTTGTAGCCGGTATGATCGTGGGCAGTGGAAATGTAATCGTTGGTGCGGCTCTCAAAGACATGCCGGCCCGCGTCCAGCATGGCGAGCATTGCAGCGCGGAAGGCATAGTGTATGCCGACGAACTTGTACCCATACTGCTGAAGCTCGGCGACTTCCGCAGCCGTTTCGCCTTCCTTCAGGTTCGGATACCAGAATGTCGCCTTTACGTGTTCGCCTACCTTCTTTGCCGCGGCTGTCTTGCTGCCGTATTTCTTCGAGCGGTTGAGCTCGAGCGGGCAGATCATGTCCGCTCCCGCTTCGAGATAGCGATTGCAACGCTCGACAAACTCCTCGAAGTCATCATCGACACTGTGATCGCAGCGCGCCAGCAGAAGGCAGTCGGTGCCGGCCATCCCGTCCTTGGCGGCCTTGAACCGATAGACTGCCTCGTCGATCGGAAGCAATCCCGGCCGGCCGTTGGCTGCAAGATCGGTGATCAGGATCGCATCGGTGCCCGCGCGGCATCCGGCGGCAACCATGAAATGTCTGAAGCGGCCGTCCGAAGCCTTCATCCGCGTCGATGAACAGCGGCATTTCGGTCATGTTGGTGATGCGCTCGGCCATATTGGCGTATTCGTCAGCCGTCAGCAGCTTCAGGTCAGGAATGCCCGTCGAAGCGCAGGAAAAGTCGCTGCTCGAGATCATGACCATCTTGAAGCCGTTGATTTCCGCGGCCTTGGTGGACATGCAATCGAATATCTCGGGGACGTAATAGAATTCGTCGTCCGCAATATAGTCTCTCAACGGCTTTTTCGGCATTCCAGAACCTCATGAATAGTACAAGTCAAGAGCAAGACAATGTCGCCTTGACCTTAAATTCAGACACGGGAGATCGTCGGCGAAACAGCATTCTATGCTGCGTCGCAACGCATCGTTATTCGGCTTTGCGCAAATTAAATTTGCAACGATGGGGTGTTTTCTGCTGTTCCGCGGATCTTTCGTCCACTCAATGCCGATCATGGTATTGTGTTCTTTGCGGCAGTCAATATGTTATCGATAACTATTTTGCAGTGCGACAATGAGTGGGCGGTCCGTATGTCGGCCAGACTGAGACGATCGACGCAGAATTTATCGCACAGTGGAGCCAGCATGAAGAATGATATCGGTATCACTGATGACGACCGGAGCCACGCCTCATCCTGTAGCAAGGCCCTAAGCGAGCGGCAGGACAAGATTGACGCAAGAGGCCGGGAATGACGCAATCCGAGAAACGCAAGCCGACCATGCGCGACGTCTGCAAGCTGGCAGGCGTTTCAGCAATGACGGTCTCCCGCGTCCTCGGGACGACGGGAAAGGTCTCGCCGGAAACCCGCTCGAAGGTCATGCGCGCCATAGAACAGATCGGTTATGTGCCTGATCAGAATGCGGGCAGCCTGTCCTCGAACAAGAGCCATTTTGTGGCCCTCGTGCTTCCAACGCTGACGAACTCGAACTTCGGCGACACGGCCGAGGGCCTCACCGAAGTTCTCGGTCCGGCGGGTTATCAGCCGCTGATCGGTTACTCCCGCTACCGGCTCTCGCAGGAAGAAGACGTTATTCGCGCCATGCTGGCCCGGCGGCCAGACGCAATCGTGGTCGCCGGCTCCGAACACACCAAGGCATCAACCGTCATGCTACATCAGTCGGGCGTGCCAGTCATTGAAATCTGGGACCGCCCGAAACACCCGATCGACATATCCGTTGGCTATTCCAATGAAGAGGCGGGACGTTTGGCAGCTCGCCACCTGATATCTCTCGGCCATCGCCGGATTGCAGCGCTCGGTGCCATAGAAAGTGGTGAGGGACGGGATTTCCGGGGCGAACAACGACTTGCCGGCTTTGCATCAGCGCTGGTGGAAGCCGGCCTCAGCGACGAACTCATCATCCGTGAAGACGAGACACCGGTATCGTTTACCCAGGGCGCCAGAGCCATGGGCACGCTGCTGGACCGTGCGCCCGATGTCGAGGCCGTCTTTGCCGTATCGGATCTTTCCGCTGTCGGCGCGGTGATGGAATGCAACCGCCGTGGCGTTGCCGTACCAGACCAGGTCTCCATCATGGGCTTCGGAAACTTCGAGGTGGGACGCCAATGTGTGCCTTCCCTGACGACGATCTCGGTCGATGCTCAGATGATAGGGCGGAAGACAGGCGAGATCCTGCTCGAATTGCTGACATCAAAGCAGCAACCGGGGCAGGACCGCCCGGCTTCTATCGATCTCGGGGTTGAATTATGCGTGCGCGGAAGTACCGGGCCACGCAGCCAAAACATCATGCAAGGGGACCGGTCGAATGGCTGAGCGGATCGGGATTATCGGCGTTGGCAGCATGGGAAGCGCCATGGCTACGCGCCTGATGGATTGCGGCTACACCTTAATCCTTTGCAACAGAAGTCGGGATAAGCTGAAGCCGTTCGTCGAAAGGGGCGCCATTGCGAAGTCGCTGCCCTCGGAGGTCGCAGCAGAGGCCGATATCATCATCCTCAGCCTCAATTCGACGGCGATCGTCGAAGATGTCGTCTTCGGCGCCTCGGGTCTGGTCGAAGGGGGCCGACAAAGTCAGTTGCTCATAGATATGTCCAGCATTGACCCCGCGGCGACCGCCAGCATGGCCGAGCGCCTGTCTGCTGCCAACGGCATGAGATGGGTGGACGCTCCGCTGTCCGGTGGTGCGCCAGCCGCCCGTGATGGACGGATGACATTGATGATGGGTGGTGCGGAGGCCGACATCGCGCGGGCCAAAGAGCTTCTCAAGCACCTTGCCGTCAACATGACCCGCATGGGTGAGACAGGGGCTGGCCAGACGACCAAGCTTATCAATCAGGTCTTGTGCGCCTGCAGTTTTCTTGCGGTGGCGGAAGCAACCCGGTTGGCGCTGGACGGTGGCGTCGATGCAACCCTCATTCCGAAGGCGCTGGCCGGCGGCCGGGCAGATTCTCTCATCCTGCAGGAATACATGCCCAAAATGGCCGCTGGCGACCTCACCCCCACGGGCCGGATCGACAATATGCTGAAAGACCTCGACGCCGTCCAACGTTACGCAACTGGTCTTGGCACGCCCATGCCCCTGACCGGGCTTGTTACACAGTTGCATCGCATACTGATTGCGGCCGGACACGGCCCGGCAGATAGCGCCGCCTATATGAAACTCTTCGATTTTGGCGGGCCGTCGAGCTCCGCATGAAAATCGCCGCCAGAACAAGGCGCAGTTTCCGCATCCGGAAAGCAGCCCCAAAACCTAACCGTTGATCCTCACAGGGATCCAATACCACAAATATCAGCCTGGAGTTCCTTCGTGTCGATACATACCCTCCCCTCCCTAGAGGCTGCAGTGCGCAGGGATCTTGTTCTGATCGGCTATCCAACCGGTGACTGGGTGCCGTCTCGAACTCATAAGGGCCAGCCTGTTCTGGACGTGCTGATTGCCGGCGGCGGACAAGGTGGCATCGCAATTGCCGCAAATCTGATGCGTGAGCGGGTGGCGAACATTCTGATCGTTGACGAATCCAGCGCCGGCAAGGAGGGCATATGGCGCCGATTTGCACGGATGAAGACCCTGCGCACGGCCAAGAACGTCAGCGGCCCGGATCTCGGCATTCCCAACCTGACATTCCAGGCCTGGTATGAGGCACAGTTTGGCGCCGGTGCCTTCGAGGCGCTGGGCAAAATCGACAAGGGCGACTGGCAGGATTACCTCGGCTGGGTCTCGCGCATGCTTGGCCTGCCGATCCGAAACAACACACGATTTGCCGGCGTTGCTCCGGAAGGCGATTTGCTGGCGGCGACCTTGGTGGAAGACGGCGTCGAGCGCACCGTCTATACGCGCAAACTCGTGCTGGCGATGGGCATTGAGACAAGTGGTAAATGGTGGATGCCAAAGGAGGTGGAGGCGCTGCCGATACAGATGCGCGCGCATACCGCCGACGATATCGATTTTGCCGCCCTGGCGGGACGCAAGATCGCTGTCATCGGTGCAGGCGCCTCTGCTTTCGACAATGCCGCCGCGGCGCTGGAGGCCGGCGCGGCTCATGTGACGCTGCTTTGCCGACGCCCCGAAGTGCAGAGTGTTCAGCCCTACAAAATCATCGCCCATCCCGGCTTCCTCGGCCATTTCGGCGCACTGCCGGATGCCGAACGCTGGCGGATTGCCAGCCATCTGCTGACCATCCGGGAAGCCTTCCCGAAAGAGACCTGGGATCGGGCGACCAGGCACGTCAATTTCGAGATCCTTACCGGAGCCGGTGTGACGGGTGCGCGCGAGGAAAACGGACAGGCCATCATCACGACGCCGCGCGGCGATGTGCATGCGGACTTCGTGATCGCGGGAACGGGTTTCGACATAGACCTCATGTGCCGACCCGAACTCGCACAGGTCGCCGAGCATGTCACAACCTGGGGCGACGCCTTCCAGCCGCCTGCGGAACAACAGAACTCCCGCATGTCCAAATTTCCATATCTTGATCCGCACATGGCATTCCTGCCCAAAGGAGACGGTGCCGAATGGATCCGGAATATCTACTGTTTCAATTTTGGCTCGACCGCCAGCTTCGGCCCAGCAGGGTCGTCGATCAGCGCGATGAAGTTTGCCGCGCCGCGCGTGGCGAGCGGGATCGTGCGCGATCTCTTTGCCGCCGACATCGACGCGCATGCCGATATCCTGATGAACTACGACACACCGGAATTTGACGGTGTCTTTGCGCGCGACCGAAAATAACCCGTACAGCATTCACGCATATCGGCCGCCCTCCCCTTTTTCAGTTGAGATACATCCGCATGACGACCATGGTGACAGGTGCTACCGGCTTTGTTGGATTGAATGTCGTCGAACAACTCCTGTCGCGCGGCGAGACCGTCGTGGCGTTTTCGGCACGGCCGTTTCCGCAGAAAATTCTGACGGCGTTCAGGGCTTTGCCGGGGACGCTTGTGGCCTATGAGGGTGATGTTCGCGACCGAAATCTGGTCCTTCGAGCGCTCAGCGAGCACGGCGTCACCTGCGTGCTTCACGGCGCCGTAATCACAGCCAACGCCGCGCGCGAAAGCAAATGCCCGAAGAAATTCTGTCGGTGAACCTCGGTGGCCTGGCCAGTGTTCTCGCAGCCTGCGCAGACGCCGGCGCAAGCGTTTCGTATCGGTCAGTTCGATCGGGGTATTCGGCACGTCGCCCAAGGATGGAGAGGCTCTGGAAGAAGACCGGCCTCACACGCCGGCGACCCTTTATGGCATCACCAATCTGCCGGTGAAGCGATCGTCCAACGTCTGGCGGGACTGCACGGGCTCGACTATATCATCGCGCGCTTGGCGTGGTCTTCGGCCCCTTTGAATATCCGACTGGGCTGCGCGATACGATGAGCCCTTTCCACGTCGTAACTGGTTTGGCCCGGGCCGCGAAAACGCGCTATTGCCGCGTGCCGCCATGAAAAACTGGCAATATAGCCGCGATGCGGCTGCGTCGCTGATCACCCTGCTCTATGCAGAAGGGCACAGGCACAACACGTACAATCTTGGGCCAAGCGATGCCTGGGCGCTGAGCGAATGGTGCATGAAACTGGCCAAGCGCTTTCCGGCTTTTCGCTGGTCGATCGCTGAAGGAGCGGACGGCGCGCTGGTCGGGCTTTGGAACCCCCGAGATGGTGGCCTGCTCTCGGGCAGCCGGTTTGCCAGCGAATTCGGCCCCACAGCTCGCTTCGATCTCCATCACGCCTTTGACGATTACATGGAATTTCTGGAAAGCCCGATAGGAGCCGAATTCCAGCCCTGACCGCCAAGATATGGCGGGTGTCAGCGCCTGCCCGCCGGACACAAGTTGATCTCACACCAACAAAAGAGAATGAGGAGTACAACATGCCTGAAGTTCATGTTTTCTGTGCAGCGGGCCGGACGCGCGAGCAAAAACGCGCGCTGATGCAAAGCCTCACTGCAGCGGTCGTCAAGGATTTTGGTGTCCTCGCTGATACCGTTACCGTACAGATCATCGAATCCCCCCTGTCCGACAAGGCCAAGGGCGGCATACCTTTCGATGAGAGATAGGCCATCGCCCAATTAGCTGAGGCAATCCATATCCTCCTCGCCGCAAGCTTGAGGGCGGCGAGGTCATTATCAGTGGGTCGGTCGTCAGGCCGTGCCGGGTCCGGGGGTACCCTTCGGTATTGTGGCCAGCCTTGCGCTCATTTTGTTTCGGCCTGAGAAATTCTCATCGCGACGTCTCGAATGCATCGCTTGGCATTACAGCCTGCTCGGACAAGTCTGTTCATGGTCCAAGATGTGACAAGGAAGTGAACATGGCAAAGATCGGTGTTTTCATTCCCATCGGCAGCCGCGGCTGGCTGATTTCGACCACATCGCCGGTGACCACGCCGAGCTTCGATCTCAACCGGACGGTAGTTTAGCGCGGCGAGCATTACGGCCTCAACTTCGCACTCTCGATGATCAAGCTTAGGGGTATGACGGGCCGAGCGAATATTGGGTCGACAATCTGGAATCCTTCACTCTGATGACCGACTTGGCGGCCGTCACCAAGAAAATCCAGATCTTCGCCTCCGTCGCGATGCTGACATTGCAACCGGCTCTGGTTGCCCGCATGGCATCGACCATCGATTCCATCGCGCCCGGCCGCTTAGGCCTCAACATGATCACAGGCTGGCAACCGAAGGAATATCAGCAGATGGGTCTCTGGGAAGCCGGCGTGTCGAATTTCCAGGGCGACTTTTTTCAAGATGGACGGTTGCAAGGTCTCGCCACGTCCCTCCGGCCTTATCGACATCGTCGCCGCCTGCGCCAGCGATGCCGGCATGCGTTTCGCCGGTCAGCGTCGCGACCATAATTTCGTCGGTGCCGGTGGCGGCATCAACAATGCCAAGAATTCCGGCAACATTGCTCAGCGCCTCCTCGACAGCACCGCTCCTTACGGCCCCGAGGTCGGGCCTACACGCAGCTGGTGATCATCGCCGACCGTACCGATGAGATGGCTCAGGCCAAGTGGGAGCACCACAAGAAGGGTACCGATCTGGAAGCGATCGCATGGCAGCGCGACCAGTCCGCCGGCTACAAGAATGCCGCTGCGAACTCCACGGCTGGCATGATGGCGAAACGCGCGAGCGACATGCTGGCAAAGCCAGAAAGTGCCGAGCCGACCGGCATGCTGAAGCTCATCGGCTCCCATGAGCGGGGTGCCGCGATGCTCGATGCAATGCCTCCGGCATTCCCAGTTTTTCGCTTTTTCTGTCGACTGGATAACGTCGGGGTTCTGGTTCTGGAGCCGACCGGAGTTTATGAGCGACCCGTCGTGGATGCCCTGCTGGCCGCTCAGCTGCCGATGGCAAGGAACAATGCCAAGCAGATCACGCAGTCTGCACTCGCCTGTGGCCAGCTCTCCAAGACCGACAGGATCGATGCCTTCACCCTTGCCGACTATGGCAGACGCATTGACACCAAGGTTCTCTCGCAAGCGTCGGGCTTACGCTTTTCCAGGACCTTGCGATCATCTTCCGACAGAAAGGCAGCCCAAACCGCCACCGTGCATCTCCTCGGTTTCATCCATATCGAAATGCTAGAATGTGTCGCCGGATCTTGCGAAGGCCTATTTCTTGTCTTTCGCATGAGAAACACTCAGCCCTTGAGGAAACACCGCCCTCGATGGCGTCATCGGTGCATTCGAACATACTCAACCAGCACCCGGAGCTTCAAAGGCTGACGATGCCGTCTCGGATAATAGAGATAAAAGCCATCAAATGGCGGGCAGAATTCCTGCAGGAGCGGCACCAGCTGGCCGGTTGTGAAATAGGGTTGGAAGGTCTCGATCATACCGAAGGTAATTCCGGCTCCCGAGCAGGCTGACCGGACCATCACTCCCATATCGTTCGTCGTCAGCAACGGATCGACGGCGACGGAAAAATCCTTCCCGCTCTCGGTAAATTCCCAGCGATAGGGTGCGGCTTCGGGGCTTGGCCTCCAGCCGATGCAGACGTGATCGATCAGGTCGCGCGGATGTCGCGGCGCTTGGCGTCTTGCCAGATAGTCCGGTGATGCGGCTGCGCAATGCCGCTGCTGTGGCGAGACAGGAACCGCCAGCATATCCTGTTCCAGCACCTCGCCCAGCCGGACGCCATGTCGAAGCCGCGATCGACGATATCGAATTCCTCATCCGTGATGGTGATGTCGAGATGAAGCTCGGGATAGGCCTGCATGAAACCCGACAGCAGAGGACCGGATATGAACCGCTCCGCAATCGACGAGACCGCGATCTTCAAGAGCCCCGCAGGCCGGGATTGAACCTCGCGGACCGCCAGGATGGCATCGCCGATCTGCCGGACTGAGCCGCTCACCATGTCGTGGAACTGCTCGCCGGCCTCCGTCAGCCGAACGCTCCGCGTCGTCCGCTGCACCAGTGCCACGCCGATCCGGTCTTCAAGCCGTTGCAAGGCCTGGCTGACAGCTGACCGCGTCACCCCCAGCTTCTCCCCGGCAAGGCGAAAGTTGCGTGCCTCCGCGATGGCAAGAAAGACGGAAATACCTTCGAATTGATCGCTCATTGGTTAGCAATACTAATGAGCTCATTCCGGATTGGCAACTCGATAGGCACCAATCAGCCGCCTATCTTCGGCTTCGTCACCAGCGAACGGAGTACGCGAATGAACGATCACCCCTATGTCGGACTATGGGTCACGGACGACGGCCACATCCGTCATGAGCTGCTGGGCAACGGCCGTTACGACGAAGCCCGAGGCAACAGGAAAAGCGCCTATCGGGGCCATTACCAGATCAATGCCGCGCATATCGAATATCAGGACGACACCGGTTTCACCGCCGATGGCGATTTCGTCGATCTCGATACGCTGCATCACGCCGGCATGATCCTGCGGCGCAGGCGTGCCTGACGAGAGACCGAAGCAGCCAAGCACATTCGCATCGAAAGGAACTGAAATGACTGACACATCTCCCATCTGGTTCATCACAGGCGCCTCATCGGGTCTCGGACACGCATTGGCTCAAGCCGTGCTGGAAAAAGGCTGGAGAGCAGTCGTCACGGCCCGCAAGTCGGAAAGCCTCGACGACCTCAAGGGCAGATACCATAATCGTGTTCTCGCCCTGCCTCTCGACGTAACGTCAAACGCCTCGGTGTCGACGGCCGTGGCGGCAGCGATAGCGCATTTCGGCGCAATCGACGTTCTGGTGAACAATGCCGGCTACGGTTATCTCGCCGCGATCGAGGAAGGAGCCGAGGCCGAAATCCGCGCGCAATTCGAAACCAATGTCTTCGGATTGATCGACGTGACCCAGAAAATCCTGCCCGGCATGCGCGCGCGCCGACAGGGCCACATCTTCAACATCTCATCGCTTGGCGGTCTCGTCGCCTTTGCCGCGACCGGATATTATCACGCGACAAAATTCGCGGTCGAAGCGCTGTCGGAATCACTCTTTCACGAGGTGCAACCGCTTGGCATCAAGGTGACGATCGTCGAGCCCGGCGCTTTCCGTACCAATTGGGCGGGCAGTTCGATGATCGAATGCGCTCGTGTCATCGACGATTACGCCGAAACCGCCGGCAAGAGGCGGCAGGCCACCCGCAACATTTCGGGCAATCAGCCGGGGGATCCCTCCCGCGCAGCCGCTGCCATCATCTGCGCCTATCAGGCCGAGACGCCACCGCTGCGGCTTCTTCTCGGCGCGAGTGCGCTGACGATCGCCCGCAAGCGGCTGGACGACCTCCGATCGAATTTCGAAGGCTGGTCAGAGCTGACGCTGAGCGCCGACTTTCCGGCTTAACGCCGGCATTTCCAACAGAACGAAGATCGGGAGAAATCGATGTCTGGCATCGAAGGAAAAGTCATTGCCGTGACCGGCGCAAGCAGCGGGATCGGGGAGGCAACAGCTCGCATTCTCGCTGCAGCCGGGGCGCATGTGGTTGCCGGCGCGCGCGGACCGAGCGTCTTGAGGGACTGGCCAAGGACGTAAGTCGTTCCGGCGGATTGATCCGTCAACGGCGTCTGGACGTCACGGATCGAGCCGACGTCGAGGCATTTGCAGGCTCTGCCATTGCCGAATTCGGCAGGCTCGATGCGATCATCAACACGCCGGGGTCATGCCGCTATCGCCGATGGCGGCCCTGAAGGTGGACGAATGGGACCGGATGGTTGACGTCAACATCAAGGGTGTTCTCTACGGGATCGCCGCAGCATTGCCCATCATGAAGAAGCAGGGCTTCGGTCATATCATCAATGTTGCTTCGACGGGTGGTCACAGGGTCTCGCCGACTGCCGCCGTCTATTGTGCCACAAAATTCGCGGTTCGAGCGATTTCAGAAGGGCTTCGGCAGGAAGAAGACAGTATTCGCGTGACGATAATCTCGCCGGGCGTCACGACATCCGAACTGGCCGAAACCATCAGCGACGAGACCGCCCGTGAAGCGATGCGTATCTGGCGCGCCATCGCGATCAGCGCCGATGCCGTGGCCAAGTCGATACTTTATGCTCTCTCACAGCCAACCGATGTGGATGTCAGCGAGATCATTATTCGTCCCACGTCGAGTGCCAATTGACCGACAGACGGTGCGATCGTCATCATAAAAGGGGCAAGCTTCAGGACGTTGCAATTTGCCGCGTCCTGAAGCCACCCAACAACCTCCAGGCTTCGCCGGAGCAAAGTCGCGCAGGACGCCAGGCCGGCCCATGATGACCAGAGGGTCCGGGCGCCCTACCGTCGGGCCGCCAAAGACCTTGGCAGTGAATAGCCAATCGTCTTGTATCTGGATGCAGCCCCCATGACGCTGCAACCGGCCAACGAACTCCTGCCGGCCAACCCGGAGACTTCAGATCGGTTCGGCACCAGCCGGCTGACGTGGCAATTTGCTCGGCCCGCTTGGTCGGCGCGTTGATACATTTCGGCCGACACACGATGATGCCGTTGCAGTCCAATCCGGCTCAGTCATCGTGCAACACCTTCCAGTATCCAGCATTTGTTGTTTTTTCCAACGCATGCTGCATTGCACAGTCTATGGGCATTCGCCGCAATACGGCAGAAAAACCGCGCACGCCAATAATAACCGTCAATCATATCAGTGCGTTATGTCGATTTTCCGTGTCAAATTCATCTCTCGGTTGACAAAGCGATGAGCGTGTTATGCGCTGGATTCAGCAGAAGTGAATATATTTCACAAATGCTGTTTGCCGGGAGGGCAAACGTCAAAGTGGAGATCTTGGGAGGATCACATGAACACGCGTCGTCATTTCATGGCAGCCTTGTCCGTCACCGTGTCCGCACTCGCGGCGCTGGCCGTCGGCGGACAGCCCGTATACGCCAAGGACCTGAAGATCGGCTTTAGCCAGGTCACGCTGCAATCACCGTTTTACGTTCAGCTGAAGAATGGCGCCGAGGCAGCAGCAAAGCCTCCGGCGACAAATTGATCTTTCTCGATGCCAATGGCGATGTCTCGAAGCAGAACAACGATATCCAGGATCTGATCACACAGGGCGTCAATGCCATCATCATCAACCCGGTCAATCCCGACGCCGTTGCGCCATCGCTTGACGCCGCGGCGGCGGCCGGCATTCCGGTCATCACCGTCGATCGTCCCGTCCGCGGTGGCAAAGTCGTCGCGCATGTCGGCCGCGACAACAGGGCCATGGGCAAGCTTGTCGGTGAAGCCGTCGTCGCCAAATTGAAGGCCGATGGCATCAAGAATGCCAAGATCATCGAAATTCAGGGTGATGCCGGCGGCGCGGTGATGATGGATCGCCGGGACGGTTTTCATGATGCGATCAAGGGTACCGGCCATACGATCGTCGAAGGTCCCTATGCCGAATATATCCGCGCCAATGCCGTCACTGCGATGCAGGACCTGCTGCAGGCCAATGCCGACGTAAAGGTCGTCTATGCCCATAATGACGATATGGCCCTCGGCGCCCTGCAGGTGCTGAAGGAGAACAACCGCAACGACGTGCTCGTGGCGGGCGTCGATGGTCTCTCGGAAGCGCTTCAGGCCATGGGTTCCGGCGGCAAATATGTGGCAACAGCGCTGAACGACCCGCAATATCTCGGCGATGTCACGATCCAGGTCGCGCGGGAGGCCGCCGCCAAGAAGCCCGTGCCTGCCTTCGTCGATGCCGGCTCGGCGCTCGTCACGCCCGATAATGTCGACAAATTCCCGCACAAGGCGCTGTTTGCCGAATATCGCCCGCAGGTTCTCAACAAGTGACACTTTTGCCGGCAGGCGGGTAAGCCCGCCCTGCAGGCCATCCGGAAAAGCAAGCGCCGACGCGTCAAGCGCCGGCGAACGCCTCATCACAACCGAAGGATAGCAGGATCATGCGTGCAGCCGTACTTTACACGCCGGGTGATATTCGCCTCGAACAGGTGGAAAAGCCGCAACCGGGCAAGGGCGAGGTTCTTCTGCGTGTCGCCTCCGTCGGCGTCTGTGGTTCGGATCTGCCACGCATGCTCATCAAGGGCGCCCACAAGATGCCGATCATATGCGGCCATGAATTTTCAGGCGTGATCGAAGAAGCCGGCCCTGGCGTCACCGGCTTTGCCCTCGGCGATCTCGTGACCGTACCGCCCATGCTTCCATGCAATGCTTGCGACCAATGCGCGACCGGGAACTTCTCACGTTGCCGCGACTACGATTATTTCGGTTCGCGTCGCGACGGCGCCTATGCGGAATATATCTGCGCGCCGGCCAGCAATCTCCTGAAGGTTCCCGAAGGCTGCGATCCGCGGGCTGCCGCCATGGTCGATCCTGCCTCGATTGCCCTTCACGCGATCTGGAAGGCCGGCGGCGTGAAGATGGGAAACCGTGGTGCGGTGATCGGCTGCGGGCCGATCGGTCTCTTCGCTATCCAGTGGATGCTGCTGATGGGGGCCACCGAAGTCGTCGCAATCGACGTCTCGGAAGAAAAGCTGAAACTCGCACGTCAGGCCGGCGCCACGCATACGCTGCTGTCGACTGAAGAGGTCCCGAAAGACCTCCTCTCCGACATCATCGTTGAGGCTGCCGGCCATCCGAGCTCCATCAATACCGCCGTCAAGCTGGCAGCGCCCGGCGGGCATGTGGTCTTCATCGGCATTCCCGTCAGCGAGGTACCGCTGCCCAATGCAGCATTCCAGCATTTCCTGCGCCAGGAAGTCTCGCTGCATGGTTCCTGGAATTCGTTCGGCGCACCCTATCCGGGTCCGCAATGGACAGTTACGCTCGATAAACTCGCATCCGGTGCGCTCAAATGGGAATTCATGATTACCCATGATCTCGCGCTCGAAGAACTGCCCGGCGTTTTCGAAAAGCTTCGTACCGATCGCAGCTTCTTCTTCTCGAAGATCATGTTCCATCCGTAGCGGACTTGCCCGGTAGGAGGCCGGGTTACTGCGGATGACAATGGAGGAGGATAATCGGACATGGCTCATATTCTGAGCTTCGATTTCGGTACGGGCGGTGTGCGTGCAGGTGTCTTCGATACCGACAGCCGCCATATGCTTGGCCAGGTGGACGCGCCCTATGCGACGCATTATCCGCGAGCCGGATGGGCCGAGCAATCACCGTCGGACTGGCGCATCGCGCTTCGCCGGGCCGGTCGCGAGGTTCTGGAGAAAACCGGATGCCGCACAGTCGATGCCGTCTGCTGTGCCACCACCGCCTCCACGGTGCGCCCTGCCTTCGCGATGGCACGCCGCTTTCGCCTGCTCTGCTCTGGATGGATTGCCGCGCCAATGACGAGGCTCTTAGGACCGCATCGCTCAACCATCCCGTCATGCGCTTTTGCGGCGGCTCGGATGCCGTCGAATGGCTCGTGCCGAAATCCATGTGGCTGAAACAGCACCAGCCGGAACTCTGGGCGAAGGCGGAGGTGATCTGCGAAGCCCTAGACTACGTCAATTTCGATCTGACCGGTGAATGGGTCGGCTCACGCATGAATGCCGCCTGCAAATGGAACTATGACAGCGAGACCCACCGCTTCGTTCCGGAGATCTATGAGGCTTTAGGCATTCCGGACCTGCTGGAAAAGCTGCCGCAGCGCATCGTCCCGGTGGGCGGCCAGATCGGCAGGATGCGCGCCCAGATGGCAGCGGAACTCGGGCTCGAAAACCGCCCGCTGGTCGCTCAAGGGGGCATCGATGCGCATATCGGCATTCTGGGCGCCGATACGGTCGAGCCCGGCGGCATGCTCTTCATCGGCGGAACGTCGATCGTCCAGCTCGTGCAGCTTGCGGCAGAGGCCGACGTGTCCGGTTTCTGGGGCCCTACCCCAATGCGCTGACGGACGGGCACTGGCTCGTCGAATGCGGTCAGGTGGCCGCCGGATCGATGCTGAACTGGCTCACCGGCGAGATTTTCGGCCTCGATAAGGCTGGCCATGCCGCCATGATCGCCGATGTCGCCGCCACGCCGCAGCGCTCAGAAGGACTGCTTGCCCTTGACTATATGATGGGCAATCGTACCCCCTATCGTGATGCGGCCCTGCGCGGCGTTCTCATGGGGCTGACGCTTGGCCACACGCGCACCGACATCTATGCCGCGGCCATCGATTCCATCGCGCTTGGTTCCGCCAATGTTCTCGCCACCTTGAAGGCGCGCGGCATTGCCGTCGACAGGATCATGATGGCGGGCGGGATCGTCAAGAACCCGGCATGGCTGCAGGCAACGGTCGATGCCTTCGGCCTGCCCGTTCAGGTCGCTCGGGAAGACAATCTTTCGCTGATCGGCAGCGCCGTCGCTGCAGCCTCCGCCATCGGTGTTTTCCCGGATCTGCAGAGCGCCGCCAAGGCCTGCGTCGCGCCGGCCTGCGAGGTTCATCCGAACCCATCCCGTGCGGAATGGTTCGAACGCACCCTGCCGCTTTACCGTGACGCAACCGAGCAGCTGCGCCCGACCCTTCACGCGCTGGCGCAGCGGCAGACAGGAGCCTGACCATGGCCGAGAGAAACCCCTATTCCGCCAGACTTCCGGTCAACGAGCAGCGTGATCATCTCGTAGTCCAGGTCGCCAAACTCTATTACGACCTGGACCACACGCAGGCCGATATCGCAAAGGAACTCGGGCTGACCCGATGGCAGGTTGGCCGGCTTTTGACGGAAGCCAAGGATACCGGCGTGGTTCGCATCGAAATCACACCGCGCGCCGGCCGCCGTACGTCGCTCGAGGTCGAACTTCAACGACGCTTCGGTGTGCGTGACGCAATCGTCGTCCCGACCGTCGACATCGAGGATCCGAGCCTGATTATCGACAGCGTCGCACAGGCCGCCGCAAACCATCTTGTCAGCCTCAACCCCAAGCCGCAGTTGATGGGCGTGAGCTGGGGCCGCACCATGCGGCGGTCGCCCGCGCCTTACCGAAGGACTGGTGCCCAGGACTGAACGTGGTTCTCGTCAACGGCTCGACGGCGCTGACGGCGACGACCAGCCGAAATTCGGCGGTGGCAGAAGAATTCGCGCAGTCCGCCGGTGGCCGGGCGACCCTCCTGCCCGTTCCGGCCATCATGGGCTCACGCTCGACCCGCGATGCACTGGAGCGCGATCCGATCATCGAACGGGTGCTGAAACTTGCCGAGGAGGCGCCGGTCCTGTGCTTCGGTCTCGGCGGCCTCACGCATCAGTCCGTGCTGCTCGGCTCCGGCTATCTCGACGACCACGATATCGCACGCCTGAAAACATTGAACTCTGTCGGCGACATCATGGGGCGGTTCGTTGATCGCAACGGCCGGATTGCCGACCGCCAACTCGATGACCGGACGATCGGCCTGAGGCTCGAGGCTCTCGCAGGCAAGGAGAGGGTGATCGGCGTTGCCGCCGGCGAAGACAAGCACAGGATCACCGCCGCCTGCCTGCGGGCCGGCTATGTCACCGACTCGTAACCGACGAGGGGACGGCCCGGCAGATCCTTGAGGAGGCCGACTGATGGAAGACGTACTCAGCATCGAACGGCTGTCGAAGCGATTTCCACCCCATATCATTGCGCTTGCCGAGGCCAATATCTCGGTTCGCAGGGGCGAGGTTCATTGCCTTCTCGGCGCCAATGGGGCGGGAAAATCCACCTTTCTGAAGCTGATCGCCGGAGCCCTTTCACCATCCGGTGGAGAAATGCGTCTGGAAGGCCGCAAGGTCAGCTTCAAGGCGCCCGCGGAGGCGGCTGCCGCCGGCATTTCGATGATCTATCAGGAGCTTGATCTCGTGCCGCAGCTGACGGTCGCCGAGAACCTGTTTCTCGGCCATCCGCCGGCCCGCTTCGGCTTCCTGAACAAACAGAAACGCCGCGCCCGCGCGCTTGAGGCTCTGGCGAAGGTCGGCGCAACCTTTTCGCCGCAGGACAGGGTGGGCGGTCTGTCGATCGCAAATCAGCAACTGACGGCGATTGCCCGCTCGCTGACGCGCGACGCGAAGATCATCATCATGGATGAGCCGTCGGCGGCGCTCAATGAGACGGAACTCAAGGCTGTGTTCCGCGTCATCCGCGAACTGACGGCCCGTGGTGTCGCCATTCTCTATGTCAGCCACCGGCTTGGCGAGCTGCGCGAGATCGGCGACCGCGTCACCGTGTTGCGCGGCGGCCAGACGATCGAGACTTTCGATGTTGCAGGCACGCCTGATAGCGCGTTGGTCGAGGCCATTCTGGGACGCAACCGCATTCTCGTCGAGCGACAGGAAAGGCCACCGGTTACCGGCGATATCGTGCTGAAGGTGGATGTCCTGACCGGACCGCAGAAGCTGGAGATCCGCGATTTCGAGCTGCGCCGCGGTGAAATCGCCGGATTGACCGGGCTCAACGGTTCGGGCCGCACATCCTTTCTCAAGGCACTGTTCGGCGCAGATCCAAGCCAATCGCAAATGTCGCTCCACGGCCGGCCGTTCCGGCCGAAGTCCCCGCGGGAAGCAATCCGCGCCGGCCTTGGACTGGTGCCCGAAAACCGCAAGACGGAAGGCCTGATCCTCGACGCACCGATCTATCGCAACGCCACGCTTCCAGCCATGCAGGGCCGGTTTCTCGCCCGCCACGGCGCGTTGAAGGCGCAGACCATCCCGGTTCTGAAACAGCTGTCGACGAAATACGGGGCGCCGGAGCAGAAGGTGATCCAGCTTTCCGGCGGCAACCAGCAGAAAGTCGTGCTCGCCAAGTGGATCATCAAGGGCGCCAGATTGCTTCTGCTCGACGAGCCGTCTCGCGGGCTCGACATCGGCGCCAAGGCCGATCTTTACAAGCTGATCGAGAAGCTCGCCGCCGATGGGGCCGCCGTGATCGTCGCCTCATCCGAACTGGATGAGCTTTACGCGGCCTGCGACACGATCTGGGTCTTCCACGAAGGCCGCAACATCGCGCGGTTCAACCCGGCGACGACAGACCAGGACACGATCCTGCGCCACCAGATTCTGGGAGAACATCACCATGACTGACACCGTGACGGGAGCCCCGCCAGTGCGAAACCCTTCCTCTCGCCGCCTGGTCGATCTTGCCATCGAATATAACTTCATCCTGATTTTTCTGGTCGTCGTGGTGATCGCGGCGATCCTTTCGCCGAACTTCCTGACCGCAACCAATATCGCCAACCTGTTCCAGCAGGCAGCAGTCGTCGGCGTCGTCGCCGTCGGCATGACCTTCGTCATCCTGACCGGGAATATCGATCTTTCGGTCGGTTCCGTGACGGCGCTCTGCGGCATGCTGGTGGCCGTGCTTCTGGCGGGCGGGATGCCGATCGTGCCGGCTCTTGCCATCACCATCCTCACCGGTGCCGTCGCGGGTGCCGTGATCGGCACGATCACGGCCTTTGCCGCGGTTCCGAGCTTCATCGTCTCCTTGGCGGGCCTCGTTTCCTTTCGGGGCGTTACCTACCTTCTGACCGACGGCACGCCGGTTGCCGGCCTGCCGCCCAGTTTCGGCGCCATCTCCTCCACCATGGTGCCGCTCATTCCCGGCATCCAGGTCAGCACGATGGGCATGATCTTCGTGGCGCTCTGCGTCGCAGCCGGCGCTTTGCTGCGCCTGACGGTCTTCGGTGAATCCGTCTATGCGACGGGCGGCAATGCCGAGGCGGCCCGCCTCTCCGGCCTCCCCACCACCCGCATTCTGATCCTCGTCTTTACGGTGTCGGGTATCATGAGTGCGCTTGCTGGCATCCTTCTGACGTCGCGACTGCGCATCGGCCAGCCGACGGCAGCCCAGGGCCTTGAGCTCGATGCGATTGCCGCAGTCGTTCTCGGCGGCACATCGCTTTTCGGTGGGCGCGGTGGGGTTCTCGGCACGTTTTTCGCAGTCATGCTGCTGCAGGTCCTGCGCAACATCTTCAATCTGCTCGGCCTCGGCTCCTTCTATCAGATGACCGTGACCGGTCTGATCATCGTTGCCGCCATCCTTCTCAATCGCTTTATCGACATCCGCCGCGGCCGGGCCTGAGCCCCGCTTGCACAGAATGGACATCATCATGACCGAACATTTTCCCCGCCCCGAAGGCGTGCCTCTGGCGCCCGAGTGGTTCGACAGGCACGTCGTCAATCTCACCGCCACGGAACGCCGAACTGCGACGCTGCCGACCCGCCGAACGGTGAAGAAGGAGTGGCAGGCCGCATGGCTTCTGCGCGCCATTACCTGCATCGACCTGACGACACTTGCGGGTGACGATACGGAGGGTCGCGTCAAGCGCCTCTGCGCCAAGGCCAGGGCGCCATTGCGCGCCGATCTCATGGAAGGGCTCGGCCTCGACACGCTGAAGGTCGGCGCCGTCTGCGTCTATCCGACCATGGTTGCGCATGCGGTCAAGGCTCTGGAGGGCTCCGGCATTCCCGTGGCTTCGGTTGCGACGGGCTTTCCGGCTGGGCTGATGCCGCTACCTCTGCGGCTTGCCGAAATCCGCTACGCGGTAGAACAGCGCCGGCGAAATCGATATCGTCATCACCCGCGAGCATGTTCTGACCGGCAATTGGCCGGCGCTCTACGACGAGATCAGAGCCATGCGCGAAGCCTGCGGCCCCGCACATATGAAGGCGATCCTGGCGACCGGCGACCTTAAAACGCTAACCAACGTCTATCGTGCATCGATGGTCGCCATGCAGGCAGGCTCCGACTTCATCAAAACCTCGACCGGAAAGGAAGAGGTCAACGCAACGCTGCCCGTCTCCCTGACGATGATCCGTGCGCTGCGAGACTATAACGAGCGCACCGGCCAGATGGTCGGCTTCAAGCCGGCCGGTGGCTTGCGTACCGCCAAGGACGCTATGAACTGGCTGATCCTGATGAAGGAGGAGCTCGGCACGCGCTTCATGATGCCGGATCTTTTCCGCATTGGCGCGTCCTCCATGCTGGCAGACATCGAACGCAGCTCGAACATCACCTGACGGGCCGTTACTCGGCCGCCAACCGCCACGCGCTGGCCTGAGGAACGATCATGCCTTCCATCAAGGACATCATGCAAACCATGGAATATGGCCCCGCTCCCGAAAGCAATTCCGAAGTTCTGGCCTGGCTTGAGAGCCATCAGCACGGGCTTGGCCATTATATCAATGGCGCGTTCACCGCCGCCGGAGGCGACCTGATCGAGGTCGTCAATCCCGCCGAGGAAAAGGTGATCGCCCGTGTTGCCAAGGGCAGGACCGCAGAGGTCGATGCCGCCGTCGCAGCCGCCCGCGCCGCCTTCCCGGCCTGGTCAGCGCTGCCTGGGCACGAACGCGCCAAATATCTCTATGCCATCGCCCGGCACCTGCAAAAGCGCGAGCGCTTCTTCTCTGTTCTGGAAACGATGGACAATGGCAAGACCATCCGCGAGACCCGCGACATCGATATTCCGCTTGCCGCACGGCATTTCTATCACCATGCCGGTTGGGCCGAACTTGCGGCGGATGCCTTTCCCAACCACACCCCTGTCGCGTCTGCGGCCAGATCATACCCTGGAATTTTCCGCTCCTGATGCTCGCCTGGAAGGTCGCGCCGGCGATTGCTGCCGGCAATACCGTCGTCATCAAGCCCGCCGACCTTACGCCGTTGACTGCCTATGCCTTTGCCGAAATGCTCACCGAGATCGGCCTGCCGGCCGGCGTGGTCAACATCGTCAACGGCGATGGCGAGACAGGGGCAGCCATTGCCGGCCATGCGGATATCGACAAGGTGGCGTTTACCGGCTCGACGGAGGTCGGCCGTCTTATCCGCCGGCAGATCGCAGGCTCGGGCAAAAAGCTCAGCCTGGAACTCGGCGGCAAATCCCCCTTCATCGTGATGGAGGATGCCGATCTCGATGCCGCTGTCGAAGGCGTCGTTGATGCCATCTGGTTCAATCAGGGAGAGGTCTGCTGCGCGGGCTCCCGCATTCTCGTGCAGGAGGGCGTGGCGCCGGCCTTCTTTGGCAAGCTCAAGGGCCGCATGACAACGATGCGGTCGGTAATCCGCTCGACAAAACCATGGATGTCGGGGCGATCGTCTCGCAGAAGCAGCTCTCGCGCATCAGAGATCTGCTGGCCAAGGCGAGGACGAAGGGGCGACGCTTCATATCGCACCGGTGGACATGCCCCAGACGGGCTATTTCTGCGCTCCCGGCTTTTTCACCGAGACGGCGCCTGCACATACCGTCTCTCAGGTGGAGATCTTTGGACCGGTTGCGACCACGGGCACGTTTCGAACGCTCGACGAGGCCGTGATGCTGGCCAATGATACCCGCTACGGCCTGGCGGCCTCGGTATGGTCGGAAAATATCAACCGCGCGATCGAACTTGCATCCAAGGTCAAGGCCGGCGTCGTCTGGATCAACGCCACCAACATGTTCGATGCAGCAGCGCCCTTCGGCGGCTACCGGGAAAGCGGCTTCGGCCGCGAAGGCGGCCGCGCGGCATGCATGAATATCTGAAGCCGGCACATGAAAAGGTGGGCAAGGACCGGCCGGAGCCCGCGCTTCGCCCGCTGGTGACACCGGTTGTCGCGAAGATCGACCAGACGGGTATCGACGTCACCACCAAGCTCTATATCGGCGGCAAGCAGGTGCGGCCGGATGGCGGCCAGAGCTACAGCGTTCGCGGTAAGGGCGGTGAGGTAATCGGGCACGCGAGCCTCGCAAGCCGCAAGGATGTGCGAAACGCCGTCGAAGCGGCCAACAAGGCGAGCGGCTGGGGTGGCGTGACGGCACATAACCGCGCTCAGGTTCTGTACTTTCTGGCTGAAAATCTCGACCAGCGCCGTGCCGAATTCGTATCGGCGCTTGATAGAGCCGGCGCCGTCAAAAAGCCGGAGCAAGAGATCGACCAGACCATCCGCCGCGCCTTCTGGTATGCGGCCCAGGCCGACAAGTTCGATGGGGCAGTAACCTCTGCAAAATCCCGCCATGTAACGATGACGGTCAACGAGGCCTATGGGACCCTCGGCCTCGTCCTGTCCGACGAGGCACCGCTCCTGTCGCTGATGTCTCTCATCCTGCCCGCGATTACGCTTGGCAACCGGGTGGTCGCTGTCGCCTCGCAAAGCCATCCGCTGATCGCAACCCGGCTTTATCAGGTAATCGAAACCTCCGATATTCCCGGCGGTGTGATTAATCTTCTGACTGGCGAACGTGATGTACTGGCAAGAACGCTTGCCGAGCACGACGATGTTGCAGCGCTCTGGTATTGTGGCAGCCGGGAAGGATCGGCCATGGTCGAAAACGCATCGGCCGGCAATCTGAAACCGACCTGGGTGGATTATGGCCGTCTGCGCGACTGGCATGATCCGCGGCAGGGCCAGGGCGAAGAGTTCCTGCGACGCGCCTGCCAGGTAAAGACAATCTGGCTACCCTATGGAGAGTAACCGACAGTTGGGGCGCAGGTCTGCTCCCCTCCTCCCGATCTCACCAGGCTAGAGCGCGTCCTGCGATTGATGAATCGATCGTGACGTGACGGCGGTGGTCGAAGCTGATTCAACATCCACAATGGAGAGGTGGATGATGGGACAGGCCCTGAGCGATGATCTGCGAATACGGGTATTGAAAGCGTCTGCGTCGGGCATGTTGGCTCGACAAGCTGCTGCTCGTTTCGGTGTTGGGATTTCGACAGCGATCCGTTGGATCGCGAGAGCGCAAGAGGGTGAGTTTACACCTCGGCCACAGGGCTGGCGACGACCATCGGCAGTAGATGCCCACGAGGAATTCGTTGTCACCTTGATCGCCGATCGTAAGGATGTGACGCTCGATGAGATGGTTGAGCGCTTGCTCGCCGAGCGGCAGGTGAAGATCAGCCGCAGCGCACTGGGGCTTGGCTGCGAGGCCGTGGGTGGACCTTTAAAAAAGACCGCACACGCACTGGAGCAAGACCGACCGGACGTCCTGAGCGCCGGCGCGCCTGGTTCGATGGTCAATTGGACCTTGAGCCGGAGAAACTGATCTTCATCGACGAAACCGGCCTGTCGACCAAGATGTCGCGCCTGCGCGGACGGGCATTGCGCGGTGAGCGTTGCCGCGCCGGCGTGCCGCACGGCCATTGGAAAACGACGACTTTTACCGGTGCGTTGCGCCTCAGCGGAATGACCGCACCATTCGTCTACGATGGCGCGATGAACGGCAACGTCTTCCTTGCTTAGGTCGAACAGGTGCTGTTGCCCACCCTGAATATCGGCGACGTCGTTATCATGGATAACCTGCCTGCACACAAAACGGCCGGTGTCCGCGATGCCGTCGAGCGTGCCGGCGCAAGGCTCATGTTCCTTCCGCCCTATAGCCCGGACTTCAATCCAATCGAAAACGCATTCTCCAAGCTGAAAGCCATGCTGCGAGGCCGGGCCGAGCGAAAGATCGACGCCCTATGGGATGCCGTTGGGGCCTTGATGCCGCGATTCACTGCCGCTGAATGTGCCAACTACTTCAAGGCTGCGAGATATGATCCAGATTGAACAGGATTTGCTCTAGAAGTCTTGGACAGAGATCTTTGCCTTTGCCTTACCGCTTTCGATTTTAGCACGGGCCTTTTTGACTTTGGCCGCATTTATGGGTGAAAGCGCAGAAACGCCAAAAGCCCGCTTACGCAGGCTGATCATCGAGAATTAATGTTTAGGAATTTGGTTGCGGGGGCCTGAACGCATGGAGGCTTGTAAAATTTTCTACATTTCAAAAGGTTCAAAGCGGCTGTTTGCGCTGGATCATACAATGCCGGAGGACCGCACCCGGAAATAAAGCCTACCAACGCAGGGAGCAGCGAAGTTACGATTTGAACGTGATTTCGCCGCCACCAAGGGCTGCGTGGCTTGTTTTGGCCAATTCCATCGACCGGCCGATCTTGTCAATGGCGGGCCATCGAGAGATCCATACCTCGTATCGATGGGATCATTTCATATAGACGCCAAGGTGGAGCCGTCTGGGCCCACATCGCTCCGGTAGAGGCTCCCTCACGGACCGCAAGTCACCGTCCGATAATCGCCTCGCTGCCGGCCCCTGTCTTATCCCGACGGCCAATCAATACAGGTTCGGGTCGTACTCCTTAATGACATCATTGGATCCCCTCGCGGGCCTCGCGGTCTTCCTGACGATAGCAGATACCTTGAGCTTCTCGCGTGCAGCCGACAAACTCGGGATGTCGCGTGCGACTGCTAGTTCGCAAATGAGGGATCTGGAACATCGGCTAGGAGTCCGCCCCCTTCAGCGCAAGACGAGGAGCGTCACGCTTACGGAGGCCGGGAAGATCTATCTTCGCGCCCTCGATGGTCTTCTGGCTCGGGTGCTCGACGCAGACAGCGAGATTAGGGCACTGCACGAAAAGGCAATCGGGCAGATCAGACTTTCGGCGCCGCCCGACCTCGGATAACTCTTCATCGCGCCGCTGCTTGCCGATTTCATCTGAAATACCCGGCAATCAATGTCGAAATGGAGATGTCCCTTGAGGCCCTTAACATCGTCGAGAAGAGTTTCGACCTTGCCCTTAGAGGCACGATCGCGCTCGAAGAAAATCTGATTATACGGCGGCTGGTGACGTCCCGGCTGGTCGTATGCGCTGCGCCAGCCTATCTTGCAGGTGCGGAAACAGTATTGGAGCCAGCGGACATCGAAAGGCAGGCAAGGAATCTTAGCTGTCGTGAAGTCAGAGGCCCAGAATGATGCCGTTGGACAGGCTTGCTTGGCGCAGCGCATTGCCTTCAGAAGCCCCCTTGGACAGCGGATGCGACCACGCCGGAAAGCGCCAACTGCTCCATGTTCGTCCGGCCGATCTGTATATGATTTCTTCTTGGCGTTCAATTTCTGGCGAACGTTTGCGCCTGACCGCAATCAGCGGCCAGTCCCGCCATAAGAACGATCTCCCAGAGAGCGTGTTTAGGTGTAAGGCGTCCTTTTACCTTGGAGAAAACCACCCTTTGCGGCAAAGCGTGCGATAGCTTCCTTGGAGGTTTCGACATGACATCGCCTCTTCCCGCTCCCGCCTCGAATGGCCACCATATCCGCAGCCTGGAACGGCTGGCCTGGTTGGACTTCTTTCATGCAGCGCCAACGATCGTGCGTCAGGCGCTCGGCTTGCTGGCGTATTCGGATGATGATGCTGCCTATCTTGCCGCTACCGCTTTGCCAGGCGTTGCGTTCAACAGGGTATTCGCAGTCGGGCCTCATTGGTCAGACGACGTCAGGAATGCAAAAGCCGGCATCGAGTGGTTGGCCCGGAATGTGGCGAGCAACCATGTGGTTCAGATTGACGAGCCGAATATCCTATCGACCGCGAGCACTCTGGAGCAAAGCGGAATGACCCAACTGGAGACGGGATGGATGAAGTTGGCCATGTCCCGTCAGCCCTTGGCGCAGACAACAGCGCTTGAGGTTTCACAGGTTCGCGATGAAGACGATGCCTATGCCTTCGCGGATGTCATCATCGACGCCTTCGGCTTTCCATTCCAGATGCGGGAGTGGCTCACCTGTCTGACTTTCCGACCGAAATGGCACTGCTACATCCTGCGTAGCGATGACTATGCCTGCGCCGCCGCTGCAGCTTTCGTCACGGACCACGGCGCCTGGCTGGGGATGGACGCCACGCTTCAGGATTATCGAGGGCAAGGCATGCAACTGGCCCTGATCGAACGGCGCCTCCATGACGCGTTTGCGGCTGGCGCGCCGTTCGCTATGGCAGAGACCGCCCGACCACAGCCATGCTACACTACAGCCGGCAGGATGCAAGCTTTCACAACTACATCCGCAGCGGCTTCGCCGTCAGCCATTACTCGGCGAATTTCGTCAGGAAACAGGCATGATCGACCGACGGGCAATACCTGTATAAATTCGCGCGGCCATGGCCCTCGCCATAGCCTCCCGACGCTGGTGCCGGCGCCCCAATCTGCGCCAACCCGACCAGTGTGTTTCAGCCAGCCTGTCGATAGCGTGATGCCACGTCGCGGCGCGAAAGGTTCGGAGCCATCGCCTGCCGCGCCGATTGAAGGCTCGTCCATTGCGCCTCGTCCGCCAGAGGCGGAATGGTCACGGCTTCGCCCCGATCGAACCCGACAAGGCTGCATCGACAAGATCATCCACGCTCATGACGATTTCCGGTGGAAACGAGTCGATGTCCTTGCCGGAGCGCTCCCACAATTCGGTACGGGTGGCGCCGGGCAGAACGGCCTGGGTGTAGAGCCCGTGATCCGCATATTGAGCGGCCATCGCCTGGCTAAGATTGAGAAGATAGCTTTCGAGCCGCTATAGACACCGTCGAAGCGCTCGGGCGCCAGTGCAAGCACCGAGGAGATGTTGATTACCGCTCCACGACCAACGGCGGTAAATGCCTTGGCTGCTGCCGCTGCCAGCCGTGTAGGCGTGGTCATATTGAGCGTCACGATACGGCCGATCTCGTCACCGCCATTTTCGAGGAGGCTCCCCTTCAACGACATACCCGCATTGTTGACGAGCAGCGAAATTTCAGGGCTGGCAAGCAGGCTTTCAATCCGTGAGACATCCCCTTCATCGGTCAGATCCGCGCCAATCACCTCGACCTTGACACCGGTCTCACTTGACAGGCGCCGGGCAAGTTCCTCCAGCTTCTTTGTGTCTCGAGCGACGACGATCAAGTCGTATCCGCGTTTTGCTAGCCGGTCCGCATAGACCGCGCCGATCCCCCCGGAGGCACCGGTTATGAGTGCCGTTCCAAGCCTGTCCGTCATGTTACTCTCCGCTCAGCCTATCTTGTCCTTGCAACCAGCACCGCGGAGGCTTTCACGTTGAAAGCTTTCTCCTCACGCGCGCAGGGCTCACGCAGGTTAGGCGGACTGGGATCGATTTATTGCAGGATCGAGCACCGCTGGCGCGGTCGGCTCGCGTGGCTGCGGGACTTCATCGCCCGTGGGACTTGTGCGCGAAAGCTACAAGAATATCAGCCCAGGCAGATGCTGAGATCATGGCTCCCACCCGATGGGTAATGCTCTCGAACATGCCGATCGCCAAATCAGGAGGCTGACAGATGACGACGTTCACCATCACCATCGAGCGAGAAGTAATCGCATCCAGTTTGGATTTCGACACAGTCGTTGAACGGCTCTTCCAGCAAATCGGCAGGACGGATCGCTTGGCCCTGAAGGATATTCTGGCGGAGAAGGATTTTGTCCGGTTCTCCGAAAGGATCAACGCCGCTGTCGGCCCATCGGGCCTTATGGAATTTGCGACCTATGATCTGGGTAACGCATTGGACAAGGACGGGAACCACGACGCCTACCGGATCATCAGGATCGTCGCCGGAAATCCTCTGATCATGCGGGAAATGGTGGCAACGGTTCCCCACGCCGGCTCCTATGCTCCAGTGACAATTCTGGTCTACGAGGAGGATAGCCGCGTGAAGCTCGCCTATGACCGGATGGAAAGCTGCCTTGGGCCCTATGGATCTGAGCCCGCTCTTCGCGTCGCGCGGGCACTGGACCAGAAGGTTCTGCGCGCGCTTGCGTTGGCGGCATCCTGAGATCTGCCGGGCGGAAGCCCATCGCACAGGCCTGGCCGGTGGCGGATCTTACAATCAGAGCCCGGCTGCGAACATTAGCGTCGGCTTTAAACGCTTGCGACCGAAGCGGCGTCCACCATTTTCAACACAATGGGGTAGATCGATGAGTGACAAGGATCCAGAAGGCATCGTTCGTTACGATGCGCCAGCGGGTGGCTGGGGAGCGCTGAAGGCGGTCGCACGAACCTTGAAGGAACAGCAGGTCGTCTTCAGCGGCGTGCATGCACTTCTGCGGGCCAATCAGCCAGACGGCTTCGACTGCCCCGGCTGCGCCTGGCCGGACCCCAACCACACGTCGGCATTCGAATTCTGCGAGAACGGCGCCAAGGCGATCACATGGGAATCGACGAAAAGCGCGCCGATCCCGACTTCTTCGCCGCGCACACCGTATCCGAGCTTTGGACATGGACGGACCACAAGCTTGAAGATGCCGGCCGGCTCACCAGCCCGATGCTTTACGATGGCGCTACAGATCACTTCCTCCCGATCACCTGGGACGATGCTTTCAGCCGCATCGGCACGTCGCTGCGCAGCCTCTCCGATCCGAACCAGGCGGAGTTCTACACATCCGGGCGCGCATCGAATGAAGCGGCCTTCCTCTATCAGACCTTCGTTCGCGCCTATGGGACAAACAATTTTCCCGATTGCTCCAACATGTGCCATGAGGCCACTTCAGTCGGGTTGCCCCAATCGATCGGCGTCGGAAAAGGCACGGTCGAGCTGAGCGATTTCGACGAATGCGACCTGATTATCAGCATCGGTCACAATCCCGGCACCAATCACCCGAGAATGATGACCACGCTTCACGATTGCGCGCGCCGCGGCGTGCCCATTCTGGTGTTCAATCCGTTGAAAGAGCGGGCGCTCGAGCGTTTCGCGGCACCGCAAAACCCGATCGAGATGGTCACTCTCACCTCGACGCCGATCGCATCGGCCTACCATCAGGTGAAGCCCGGCGGGGATCTCGCCTTGCTGAAGGGCGTCATCAAGCTCGTCTTCGAGCGTGATACCGCAGATCGCGCCGCCGGCGGACACGGCTACCTCGACCGCGACTTCATCGCGATCCACACGTCCGGTCTCGAGGATCTGCAAGGCGATGTCTCATCCACGCAGTGGGATCAGATCTGCCGCAAATCCGGGATTTCCAGGCAGGCCTTCGAGACGATTGCCGATGCCTATATCCGCAGCGAACGGGTTATCATCTGCTACGGCATGGGCATCACGCAGCATGCGACCGGCACCGAGGTCGTACAGCACCTTGCAAATCTTCTGATGCTGCGCGGCAATATCGGCAAGCCGGGCGCCGGCCTGTGTCCGCTGCGCGGTCATTCGAACGTGCAGGGCGACCGCACCGTGGGCATTACCGAGATCCCGAACAAGGACCTCATCGATGGCATGGAACGCGCATTCGGCTTTCGCCCGCCTTCCGCCAAAGGCCACAATGCGATTGAGAGCATCGAGGCGATCATGGCCGGCACCTCGAAGGCACTCGTCTGCCTTGGCGGCAATCTGGCGGTCGCGATGTCGGATCCTGAGACGACGTTTGCGGCCATGCGCAAGCTCGATCTCGCAGTTCATCTGGCAACAAAGCCGAACAGGTCCCACCTGCTGACGGCGAAAACCACCATCATCCTGCCTGTCCTCGGAAGGACCGATCAGGACATTCAGATGTCGGGGCCGCAGGCCGTCACCGTCGAAGACTCCATGTCGATGGTGCATTCCTCCCGCGGTTTCTTGAAGCCACCTTCGGATATGCTGATGTCGGAACCGGCAATTATTGCCGCCATGGCTAAGGCGACATTGGGAGATCGGTTTGGCATTCCGTGGGACGAGTTGGCCGGCAACTACGATCGGATCCGCGACAAGATCGAAGTCGTCTTTCCGGATTTCAGGGATTTCAATCATAGGGTCAGAAACCCGGAGGCTTCCGTCTGAGCATTCCAGCCGCCCAGAGGGTGTGGAAAACCGCAAACGGCAAGGCCAACTTCCTGTTCGCCAGAGGGCTGGAAGAGGACCTGCGAATGACCGGACCCGACAGCCTGATCATGACGACGATCCGCAGCCATGGGCAATACAATACCACCGTCTATAATCTGGATGACCGCTATCGCGGCGTCTTCGGGCGCAGGGATGTCGTGTTCATGAACCGGGACGACATGCTGGCGCGTGGTCTTGGCCACGGCGATCCGGTGGACGTGATGGGCATAGACCACGATCCGGCGGCCCCGAAACGTGTCGTCAGCGGATTTATCGCCATCGAGTACAGCATACCCTCCGGCTCCGTGGCCGGTTACTACCCCGAAATGAACCGGATTATTGCGCTGTCGGATTTTGACGAGAAGTCAGGCACCCCGGCCTACAAGGGGGCGCCCGTCACGGTGCGGAAAGCAGTATTTTCCTGATAACCGGGGCGGAATGCGGACCATCCGATCTGGCTATGGTCCGCATTCAAGTCGAGATCTACCGGTCCGGACAGGCCGGGGCTCAACCAAAAGAACGGCCGCAATCTGCGGCGTTTTCATGCAGGCAGTTTCAGCTTATCGGTTCACATCGACCAGTGTGCGGCCGCGAACCTTGCCCTGCAGCATGGCTCCGGCGACACCGCGCACCTCTTCTAGACCGATTTCCGACACCATGGTTCCGAGCTTCGCCAGATCGAGATCGGTTGCAAGCCGCTGCCAGGCCAGTTCGCGCACCGGCTGCGGTGCATTGACGGAATCGATGCCGGCCAGCGTGACATTGCGCAAAATGAAGGGAAGTACGGTGGCCGGCAATTCCCTGCCGCCCACGAAGCCGCAATTGGTCACGACGCCCCGATAGGCCGTCAGGCTGAGCACGTTTGCGAGCGTCCGTCCACCAACCGTATCGACAGCGCCTGCCCATCGGGGGGACGCGATCGGTGCGCCTTCCTCCTCAAGCGTTGCCCTTTCGATCAACTCTGCCGCCCCCAGGGATTTGAGATAATCCGCTTCCGTGGCTTTGCCTGTCGATGCGATGACGCGGTATCCGAGCTTCGCGAGGATGGCGATCGACACGGAGCCGACGCCGCCGGAGGCACCCGTGACCAGAATATCGCCACGCTGCGGCGTGATCCCGCCATGCTCCAGCGCAAGCACGCTCAGCATCGCGGTGAAGCCGGCCGTGCCAATAGCCATCGCGTCGCGAGTGCTGATTGAAGCCGGGAGCTTGACCAGCCAATCGCCCTTCACCTTGGCGCGCTGCGCATAACCGCCGTGATGATCCTGGCTGAGACCCCAGCCGGTCGCAACGACCTTGTCGCCCGGCACATAGCGCGGATCGCCGGACTGAAGAACCGTTCCGGCAAAATCGATGCCTGGAATAAGGGGGAATGTCTGGATGATCCGCGGCGTGAAGATCGCGATCGCGTCCTTGTAGTTCACGTTCGACCACTCGACGGCGACGGAGACATCACCATCCGTGAGGAGACTTTCCTCGAGTGTCTCGATGGAAGTCGTAACGGTGGCGTCGTCCACGCGGTTTGCGAGAATTGCACGAAATGTCACAGGAAGCATCCTTTCTGGTTTGTGAAGTCCCTGATGTGTAGGCATCCCGCCGATCATTGTAAGAACCGACATTTATAGCCTATACTATCAATCATGTACGTATTGGATGGACGGGAGTGGACATGCGACCCAAGCGACTTGACCCCAAAAGCGGATGTGCCGTCGAGCTGACGCTGTCGGTCATCGGAGGAGTGTGGAAGCCTCTGATCCTCTTCAATCTTTTGATGGGGAAGAAGCGCTTCATGGAATTGACGCGGCTCATTCCGAGTGCCACGCAGCGCATGCTCACACTCCAGCTGCGGGAGCTGGAGGCCGATGGGATGGTCATCCGGCACGTCTTCGCGGAAGTTCCGCCGCGCGTCGAATATGAGGCAACCGAGCTTGCCCGCACGCTTGCACCGGTCATGTTGAGCCTGCGCGAGTGGGGCGAACGTTACCGGGTCGAGCAGCAAGGATTGCCGGCCATGACGGCACATTGCGATGCTGAAGGCGATCTCGGCGGCCAACCGGCGAAGATGCGCGAAATCCCGCCACAGGCGATTGCACAGAGCTGACGCCGGACACAATGGGAAGGCGGTGATCGCACCGGGAGCGCGGTCTCTGCGCCTGCAGGCAGAGCGTTGCGGTCGTGGCACATTTGGATCGGCGAAGAAGCCGCCTGCACGAAGTCATGCCGGCTCCACAGCGGCACCGTTCAACCTTCGCCATCTCTGTATTTCGGCCTGGCTTGGCAAAACGCCGGCCTCGGCGCGGCGCCAGCGCAAGGGCGTTACACCAACGAAACGCTTGAACACTTTCGACAGGTGCGCCTGGTCGCTCAACCCGCAAGCCTGCGCCACCTGACTGAGCGGCTCCTGCGTCGTGGCAATCAGATATTTGGCCGCTTCCATACGGCGAAGCAGCACGTAATCGTAAGGCGAGCGACCGAAGGATTGCTTGAAGCCCTTGGAAAAGCGGCTCGCGCTCAATCGCACCTGCTGGCCGAGATCCTCGATGCGAATGGGACCATCAATATTGTCATCGATGTAGCGGGCGACCTTGTTCTTCTGCCAGTCGGCCAGCCCGGCAATCCTGCGGCGCGACCCGCTTTTCGCTTCGGTGCCATCGCCGCCCACCGAGACAGGGACCGGGACAAGATTGACCCGCCCAAAGTCCAGAAAAATGACCTTTTCGTCGTATCGGACACTCACCTGGATCAGGTTCGAATAAGATGAAACCAATTCACCCATCGCGTTCAATCTCCGTTTCCATCACGGAAGAACGCTATCTCGTAGGCCGTCTGGTGAGCCAGTTAAGCAATGTTAAGAGTGGTTAGACCTGTATCCGACACCATGATTTCCAATTGCTATCAGCAGCCTGGGGGTCCCCTCCCGGCAGCGGATTTCAATCATCACGGGTGCGTGATCTTACAATACCGGGATGTTCGACCAGCCTAGCCATGATCGGCAATCGCCTTTGGGCTCTTGCGGCTGGTGGAATTCGAACGGAGATCGATTTGCAAGGCATAGTTCCCCGTCCCTTCGCCGGGCGAGTGGCAATCGTGACAAATGCCGACCAGGGCGTGGGGCTGGCGACCGCATGTGCGTTGGCCCGCAATGGCGCCGATCTGATGCTGACCCTGAACAGGCAGGAAGAGAGTGCCCGTGTGCTGCAGGCAATCCAGGCTCTTGGCGTGCGCGCCATCATCCATCAACCGCCGGCGGACTATCTGCGTCTGACGCGGGCGGCGATAGCACAGTTCGGACGCATCGATATCGTCGTCGCGAACACCGAAAGCCGCATCCAGGGGCAGGTCGATGATGAAGATCTGGACGAAGATGCCGTCGAGCATCAGCTTGAGAACAACATCCGGTCCACAGCAGCTCTCATCCGTGCCGCAGTGAAGGTGATGACCTCGGGCGGGCGCATCATCGCCCTTGGAGCCAGCCTGGCCGATCGTGTCGGCACGCCCGGTCTTGCTGATTTCGCGGCCACGCAAGCCGCCCTGTCGGCCTTCTGTCGAGGGGCGGCTCATGATGTCGGTCCCCGCGGGATAACCGTGAACGTCGTCCAGATCGGTGCGATCGAAACCATGCAGGCGTCTTCACCGCCCTCGATCCTTGAGGCGGAGCGCGAATCCAATGCCCTCAAGCGGCTCGGGCGGCCTGAAGAGGTCGCGAGCGCGATCCTGTTTCTCGCAAGCGCCGAAGCGTCGTTCATCACGGGAACGGTGCTCAACGTCGATGGTGGCTACAATGCCTAAGCACAGGATAAACAACCGGGATCACCGGATGCCGTTGCTCTGTTCCCTTGCGGCTCCTATAAATATGCGTGGTCTCTAAGGGCTGCGGCAAGGTGTTCTGCGGACGCATGCCATGATGCTGTTTCCTGCATTGTTAAGGTCCGTCCAACTTCGATGGGGCACATGGGCGAACTCAGATTTGGCAGCTTCGAACTGGACATCGCGGCCCGGCGGCTATCTGCCGCCGGAAATCTCCTGCACCTCGGTGGCAAGGCATTCGATATCCTGATCGTGCTCGCCTCACGCGCCGGCGAGATCATCAGCAAGCAGGAACTGCTTGCACTGGTCTGGCCCGACACGACGGTCGAGGAAGGCGCCCTTCGCGTTCATATCGCCAGCCTGCGCAAGCTTCTGGGTGACATTGACGGCGGGCGGTATGTCGAGAATGTCTCTGGCCGGGGCTACGTCTTCGTCGCTCCCGTCACCAGAGCATCATCAGTCGCCGGCCATTCGCAGGGGACACCACCAGCTTCGCGCGCCAAAGCCCTGTCGATCGCCCCCGCCACGCCGCGCCTCGCCGGACGGCTGATCGGCCGGGACGAGTTCATCGAGGCGACCGCGGAAGCCCTGAACACAAGCAGGTTGGTGACGATCTCGGGAACCGGCGGGATCGGCAAGACTTCGGTTGCATTGGCAGTCCGCGATATCTTCGGCCGTGAAGAAAAGACCTTGTTTCTTGATCTTTCGGCTCTCAATGATGGCCAGCAGATCATGCCTACCTTGGCGTCGCTGCTCGGTATCACTGCATTTTCCGATGATGTCGAGAGCGGCGTCCTCAATGCGCTGGCCGAGACGGATCGCCTGCTGATTTTTGACAATTGCGAGCATCTGATCGACGACGTGGCAACGATCGTGGAACGCATCCGGGCCGTGGCCGCCGGCATTTCCATCCTGACGACGAGCCGTGAGCCGCTGAGGGCGGCAGGAGAACGCATCCGCCAATTGCCCTCCTTGCAGGTTCCCCCCGAAAGCATGTCGGCAGCGGAAGCCGTCTCCTATTCAGCGGTTCAGCTCTTCATCGAGCGCGTTACACAGTCGTCGGACCTTGAGAACCTTGATCAGCCCGAGAGCATCTCGACCATTGCATCCATCGTGCGCCAGCTCGACGGCATCCCGCTGGCAATCGAGCTTGCGGCATCGCGGGCGGCGAGCCTTGGCCTGGCGCATCTTGCCGCCTCACTGGACAACCCTTTGGCCGTGCTTCGAAAAGGCAGAAGGACCGCACCGCCCAGGCAACAGACGCTAAGGGCTACGCTCGACTGGAGCTACGATGGCCTGACAGAGGATGAGCGAACGCTTCTTCAGGATATCGCCGTTTTCGCGGGGCCGTTTACCGCCTCTGCGGCCCAGGCACTCTGCTCGTCCCACATCGGCCAGGAAGAGTTTCACGAGACGTTCGACGGACTTTTCCTCAAATCTCTTCTGTCGGTGGCGGGTGGGGACGGCACATACCGGCTGCTTGAAACGACGAGGCGTTACGCACTGGAAAAACTGACGGAGGTCGGTCGGATCAGCGTCCAACGCGTTGCCCATGCGCTCTACTGCGAAGAACAGCTCGGGGCCGCGGAAGCAGACTGGCCAAACCTCACGACAAGCGCCTGGGTGCAACGGTACCTCTCGCTGGTAAACGACGTTCGCCAGGCAGTGCGATGGTCGATGGCGGACGCGGCCTATGCGCAGCACGCCATAGCCCTGATCGCCAAATCCCATGTGCTTTGGGTGCAGCTCGGTCTGATGAGCGAACAGGCCAAACTCGTAGAATGGGCGTTGGGCGCCCTCTCTCTGCCCTCTCATGCGAACACCGCAGTGGAAATGCAGCTGCGTATCGCCTTCGGTGGCGTCCTCTATCACACCCGCGCCTTCATTGATGACGAGCAGGCGGCCGAGGAATTTGTCCGGGCGGCGGAGATTGCGCGGGCCGCGGGTGACGTGCCCAGATACATTCAGGCGATGACCGGAGCGACATCGATCTGGACGTCGAACGGACATTACACGCGCTCCATCGATATGGCTCTAGCGATCCGATCCCAATTTCCCCAAATGCCGGCCAATGCCTTCAGCCGCATGCTGGACAACCCCTATTTCTTTCGTGGCGACCTGCCCGATGCCGTCAGGGAGGCCGAAGGCTCGATCGAGAATGCGAAGGGTCTCCTTCGTTCGACGCAGAATACGGGTGTCGGGTATGAGCAGCGGCTGATCGCTTCCACGATTATTGCCTTTACAGGCTTTCTGCGGGGAGACGCTTCCACGGCCCTACGGGACCTCAAGATACTGGAGGAAGAAGCAAGGGAGTTGGAATACGCCATCTCGACATTGCTTCTGCTCATGTCTGCATCATGCCCGATTGCCTTTCTGACCGGCGATCGGGAGACGGCAATCCGGCAGCTGGAGCACGTGGCCGGCCTCGTCCAGACCCACAACCTGCAACGCTGGGCGCGATGGCTCAGGGCATATCGGAAGATCATCATCGATGAGGCCGGTGCCGAAGGGCTGGCCGATGAGTTCAAAGATGCGCGTGGCGTTCTGCTTGATTATCTCGTCACCCTTGCGGGCGATCGCGCGCTGCCGAGGCCCTCGATCGGGCGCTGGCCGGGGAAGTCGGCTGGAGCCGACCCGAACTCCTGAGGCTCAAGGCAAATCGATTGCTGGACGTTGATGCTGCCCAATCAAAGGCGCTCTTTCTCGAAGCACTTCACCTTTCGAGGCAAATGGAGACCCCGTTCTGGGAGTTGAGATGTGCGCTGTCCGCCTTCAAGCAGGATGCAGATGCCTTTCGCACGGCTCTGACAGAGGCGTTATCGAAGATGGACGGCAAGGACGTGTCCAGCGATATGTTGAGGGCGGGTGCCTTTCTGGAAGGTACCCCCGCACCCATCATCAGTGTTCCAGTATCCGGAAGCGCCGCCTAACGGACGATCCGGTATCTTCGGCATGCTTGGCCTCACCTCACAGATGAGCAGCATGTGCCAATATCCAAGCAGACCACTCCGCTATCACGAGCGTGCAAGGCCAGAATTTCTGCGGCCGGACCAACGAGGACATGCGGATGGCAAATACGCTCGAAACCACCAGGACACAGACAATCGAGGCGAATGGCATTCATTTCGCCTATCGCCTCATGGGCCCGAAGGCGGGCACGCCACTTGTCCTGTTGCAGCATTTCACCGGCACGATGGATGCCTGGGACCCGAAGGTCGTCAACGCCCTCGCAACCAAGCGCCCGGTTATCGTGTTCAACAATGCCGGCGTGGGAACGTCGTCAGGCGTGGTGCCCGACACCGTCGAGCAGATGGCATATGACGCCGAGGCCTTCATGGCGGCGCTCGGACTGGAGGAAGTGGACCTTCTCGGCTTCTCGCTCGGCGGCTTCCTCGCTCAGGTCATGGCGCCACGGTCAGCGGTCAGGGTTCGCAAATTGATCGTGGCGGGCTCGGCACCCAGGGGTGGCGAAGAGCATCTGCTGCAGGTCATCGATGACGCGATAGCAACGAATGCCCGCGATATCCGTCTTCCATTGTTCTTCACGCCTTCAGAAGCAAGTCAGGCTGCAGGCTCTGCCTTCGTCGATCGTGCGGCCTTGCGCAGCGAAGGCCGTGATCCCGAAAGCGACGAGAATGTCAGCGATCCTCAGGCTGCGGCCATCATCGGCTGGTGTGCCTCAAAGGACGAAGATCACGCCTCGCTCAGAGCCATCAGACAGCCGACGCTGATCGTGCACGGCAGCGACGACACGATGTTTCCCTCGATCAATGCCTACGAGATGTTCAAGACCATCACGGATGGCACGCTGATCATCTACCCGGATGCCGGACACGGGGCGCTGTTCCAGTACCCGGAAACGTTTGTTGCCCACGTCAACACCTTCCTCGACGCCTGAGCGCGCCGATCTCCAACAGACGCACAAAATGAACGCCTCGGCAGCGAATTGCCGAGACGACGTTTGCCATCATCATTGTCCCAGAAAAGGAAATCGTCATGACCAATCTCGTCGATACAGCCATCGAAGCCCATGGTGGAATGGAACGCTTTTCCCGCTTTTCGTCGCTGACGGCACGGCTTCATCAGGGCGGCATTCTCTGGAGCCTCAAGGGCAAGCCGACCGTGCTTGAAAATTGCCAGGTCAAGGTGGATCTCAAGCAGGAACGGGTATCGCACTGGCCCTTTTCGCCGATGCAGAACAGGTCCGCATTCACGCCCGACCGGGTGACGATCGAGACACCTTCCGGCGATGTGGTCGAGGAACTTCTCCATCCGCGCCAATCGTTCGACGGTTATGAGATGGAGACCCACTGGAGCAATTCACAGGTCGCCTATTTCGCCGGCTACACGATGTGGACCTATCTGACCTCGCCTTTCATCCTGAAACAGCCCGGTGTTGTCTCGGAAGAGATCGAAAACTGGCACGAGAGTGGCGAAACATGGCGCCGGCTGCGCGTCACCTTCCCCGCCTCGATCGCGACCCACAGCGCGGTGCAGACCTTTTACTTCAATGCCGACGGCATTCTGGTTCGCCATGACTACGAGGTGGATATTCAGGGCAAGAACGCGGCTGCGCGCTATCTGCTTGAGCCGGTAAAGGCGCAAGGCATCACATTGCCGTCGAAGATGCGGATCTATCCGCGCAACCCGGACAACACGCCCATGCGGGAGCCACTGATCGTCTCGGTTGATCTGTCCGACTTCCACTTTGAATGATCTCGGCAAAGGGCTTTGGGATAGGCCACCCGATCGCCGGAAACCCGAAGCCCCTTCTCTATAGAAAACCGTCCCGGGAGGCGGCGTTCCGACCAGCAGCAGCTGCACGGGCACCTGATGGTACAAGAACCATCAGGTGCCGCTGTTGTAAGGATCATCGGTATCGCTGTTCTTCAGGAGATCCGGTTGAGGCCGCCGGTCGATAACAAGCGCCGTTTGCAACTGCGTTGAGATCAGCCGGATGACGTAGCACTGCCACTGTCTCCGGCTTCGGCGTTTCTGGTCCTTGACGGTGATAACGTACGATCCGGATCAACCGGCAGGATGGAAGCTGATATTGCCTACACTTCGATTTGCCGAGTTCGAGCTTAGTGTCTCAAAGCGCAGAGTGACCAAGGATGGCGTACCGATCCGACTTGGCTCGCGCGCCTTCGATCTCTTGACGGCCCTGGCGCAGAGAGCCAACCGGATAATCACGAAAGAGGAACTGATCCATCAGGTCTGGCCGAGAACGACCGTCTCTGAAGGCACGCTGCGGGTGCATATGGCTTCGCTTCGCAAGGCCATGGGCCTTGAAGCGCCCTGCCCCTTTCTCAGACACATCGCCAATCAAGGCTATATCTTTCAGGTAGATGTCGAAGTCCGCCAGGCCGGGCAAGCCTTGCCGGAACAGTTTGCGCTACCCGCCGCCGACATCCATGTCATCGGCAGAGACGGTTTTGTCGACAATTGCCTTCCCGCGTTGGGAAACGGTGTACTTTCGATCGTCGGCCCTGGAGGCATAGGCAAGACGACTGTCGCAGCACTGATTGTACAAAGAGCTGCAGGCGATTTCGAACGAATTGTCTTTATCGATCTTGGCGCGCTGACAGGCCAGGGCCGCGTCGCCGTTTCCCTGGCCTCGCAATTCGGGCTTGCCACCTATGGCGAGGATGCCTTGCCCGGCGTCATCAAGGCGATCGGCGATGAGAGAGTGCTACTCTTCTTCGACAATTGCGAACATCTGGTGGAGGAAGCAGCCCCGATCATCGAGGATCTTTGCGGGAAGGTTCCAAATGCCTCCATCATGACGACGAGCCGGGAACCGTTGCGCATACAGTCAGAAATCGTCCGCCGGCTCGGCCCGCTTGATATGCCCGGCGAAGATGACACGGCCGTATCGATTGCAAATTACCCGGCCGTCGAACTGTTCCTCGACCGCGCCTCTCTGCCCATAGCTGATGCCTGGGCCGACCGTACCGGCGAACTTTCGGCTATTGCGAGCATCGTGCGTAAGCTGGACGGTATCCCGCTCGCAATCGAACTGGCTGCCGCGCATAGTGTTGACATGGGCGTTCCCGCCCTGCTGCAATCGCTGGACAGTCCCCTGACCGTGCTTCGCCGCGGCAGGCGGACCGCCCCGCCCCGGCAGCAGACGCTGAGGGCCACGCTTGACTGGAGCTATGGATGTCTGTCGTCCGATGAAAAGCAGCTCCTGATGCTGCTTTCGACATTCGCGCGGGGATTTACCCTGAAGGCCGCCACCGCGATTGCCAAAGACTTCCTCCATCCCGAAGCATTCGATGATGCCCTGACCGGGCTGATATCGAAATCGCTCATCTCAAGACGTGAGGCAGGTGGCCGGCTCAGACTGCTTGAGACAACAAGAGAATATGCCGGCGCCAAACTGAAGGAGACCACGTATTTCCAGCGCGCCCATGCGGCTCATGCCGATCATGTCCTTTGCCATCTGCCCGCGACGGAAATCGACTGGGACGAGCAGACAACGCAGGAGTGGATGGCGCTGCATGGAAGCCTGATCGACGATCTGCGCGCGGCCCTGAAATGGGCGACGGGTCATCGGATCACCGGATGTTCGTCCAGCTGGCGGCAAATTCGGACCTGTTATGGACACAGCTCGGCTGATGGGAGAACAGTTCCGGGTTATCCAGCGCGCACGCGCCAAGATCGGAATTATCGCTGGTGATCCGCTGTCGGAGGTAAAGCTCCGAACAGCCTATGGCGCGATATCCTTCAATCTTCATGGTGTTGAGGGCAATGATGAGGCGCTGCGACAGTTCGGGCTGGCGGCTGACGCGGCTGAAAAGATGGGTGATCTGGCCCGGGCCATTCGCGCCTATAGCGGCATGTGCGCGATCTTCATCGGCCAGGGCCGATATGCGGCTGCCGATGACCTCATCTGGCGAATTGAAGCGAAGCTCGGACCGGCGGCACGATCTGCGATCGTTCGCATTGCCGCGCACAATTCCCACTATATGGGAAATCACCGGCAGGCTGCCGATTTCGCGGAGCAGGCCCTGAATGCGAATGGCCCTCAAAAGCGGGGCACGCGAACAAGCGGTGTACTTTTTGGCCAAAGGCTGCTCGCACTGATGGTCATGGCGAAAACGGCCTGGATCACGGGATCCACAAATCGGGCCTTCACAATCCTTCAGGAGCTTCTCGAAGAAGCCGCGGAGATCAACCATGCCGTTTCGTCCTGCCTCGTCATCTCTGTGGGTGCTGTGCCCATGTTTCATGCGTCCGGGCGGCTGGCGGAGGCCCGCAAATATCTTGATCGTCTTCACCATGTTGCGGATACGAATTCGCTTTGGCGGTGGAAGGAGTGGGCGGACGGCTATGACCTTTACGGTTTCGACAACAGCGCTGGAAAATGCGCTGAGGCCATATCCCGTGAATTGCTGAGCGGCGGCCAAGGCCCCCGGCTGGAAAATACCGCCGTCATTGCCGGGCGGCGCGCTCCGCTTGAAATTCTGGACCTGGCGATTTCGGGTGAAGCTGGCTGGTGCAGGCCGGAGCTATTCCGTCTGAAAGGCCAACTTCTGTGTCGTCGCGGAGAGGACGGACGGATCTGGCTGAAACGGGGCCTGGATCTCGCCGTCCAGCAGGAGGCGTTGCTGTGGCAGTTGCGATGTGCAACCTCGCTCACGGAATTTGAAACGGGGGCAGCCCGTACCGAGGCCATTCGGGCGCTTGAAAAGATACTGGCCGCGTTTCCGGAGCCCCCACCTGTCTTGGACTATAATGCCGCGACAGAGGTCCTAGCGGCTTAACGCCATTCCCCAGACATGCTCGAAATGGCCCGGCATGTGAACCTGCCGGGCCATTTCTCCCACTCATTGCTGGATGTCAGCCTTTGACGAAGGCCAGGAGATCGGGATTGATAACATCGGCGTGGGTCGTCAGCATGCCATGCGGATAGCCGGGATAGACTTTCAGCGTTCCATGCTTGACCAGCTTGACCGAGAGGCGGCCGGCATCATCGATCGGCACGACCTGGTCGTCATCACCGTGGAGGACGAGCGTCGGAACGGTGATCTTCTTCAGATCCTCCGTCTGGTCGGTCTCGGAAAAGGCCTTGATGCCGTCGTAATGCGCCTTGGCGCCACCGATCATTCCCTGGCGCCACCAATTCTGGATGACACCGGGATAGACCTTGGCATCCGGGCGGTTGAAGCCGTAGAACGGGCCGGAAGCAACATCGAGATAGAACTGCGCACGATTGTCGGCAACACCCTTGCGGAAGCTGTCGAAGACTTCGATCGGCGTGCCGCCCGGATTGGACGCCGTCTTCAGCATCAGCGGCGGAACGGCGCTGACCAGAACAGCCTTGGCAACGCGACCGCTCGGCTGGCCATATTGGCGACATAGCGCGCGACCTCCCCACCCCCGGTCGAATGACCGATATGGACGACATTCCGAAGGTTCAGATGCTCGACGACGGCCCAGGCATCCGCCGCATAATGGTCCATATCGTGACCATCGCTGACCTGCTGGGACCGGCCGTGCCCGCGACGGTCATGTGCGACGACGCGATAGCCGTTGTGGACGAAGAACAGCATCTGCGCGTCCCAGTCGTCGGAGGACAATGGCCAGCCATGATGGAACATGATCGGCTGGGCATCCTTCGGACCCCAGTCCTTGAAGTAGATGTCGACACCATCCTTGGTCTTTACGAAAGATTCGGTCATTGGGATTGATCCTTGCTTGTGCTGTGAAGAGGTTCTGGTCGCGGCAAAGACCGGGCTGGCCATCGCAAGCGAAAGGGTAGCGCCCGCAAACAGGGTCTGCCTGCGCGAAAGTTCGAGTGAGTGGTTGCGAAACATCTCCGGCTCCGTTGTCGTCGTTTGGCCGGCAGAAACCCGCGGCCTTTGCGATGAGAGCCAGATTAGGGAGCAGCGAGAGGTGCTTATTGTATCTTTCGAGCAAGCCAGTTTGCTGCTCGCCCGGCCGGCCGAGACCAATGATCCGGAGAGGCGCAGCAACCATTATCCCGCGGCGATAAAGCCAGGTGATGCGAGGCATCATCCGATGGTTTAATTTTGAGCGAACCTCAGTTCAATCGTCAACACGGCCGGCATTCGGCACCCTTTGCGCATCATCGACAAGCCAAAGAGGTTCCAAAATGCGCCCCCAGACGACCATTGCGTCACACTCGCTCCCGCACGCCATCGCGTCAGCCGAAAATGGCGCAAACACCGATATCGGAACGGTCTCGTCCCCATGGCCGTATGTGCCGGTCTATTTTCCGGATGCGGTGGGCAAGGTCGTCACTCGGGGCGGCCTTGCGCCGTGGCAGCGAAAGAAAGTGGCGGCCTATATCGAGGAAAACCTGTCGTCCTCCATTCGCATCGAACAGCTTGCAGAGATTGTCCGGTTGAGCGTCAGCCATTTTTCACGCGCATTCAGGCTGACTTTCGGCCATGCACCATATGGCTACATTCTGCTGCGCCGAATGAGTTACGCCACCGACCTGATGGCTTCCACCGATGCGCCGCTCAGCCAGATCGCTCTTGACTGCGGCATGACCGACCAGGCGCATTTCTGCAAGGTTTTCAAGAAGGCCTATGGGACTTCGCCGAACCGTTGGCGCAAACCGAACCGCGCGATCGCAGCAGCGCAGTCCGCCAACGTACTCCATTAAGCCGTACCGGCTCGCTATAAAAAAATGGCCCATCGTCGTTCTTCGACGGTGGGCCTTTCGCTATTCCGGGTGGCGATCTCGCGCCACCATCAGACCCGCATTCGATTGGCGTACCAATGCAAGACGCCGCCGGGCGCAAGTCGCCCGACGGCTCAGCAATCGTAAAACGACGTCTGCCCTAATTTCCTAGGCGCCCTCGATGCAACGGATCAGCGCGTCCGCGAGGACCGGCTTGTGCAGAACAGCCAGAGCCCCATTCGCCATGGCCTTGCGCCGAATATTCTCGTCCTGCAGGGCCGTCATCATCACGATGGCGACGGAGGGGCGGCGCAGACGCACGATCTCCTGAAGCTCGAGGCCGGACATCCCCGGCATGTTCACATCCGTCAGAAGAACAGAAACATGATCGAGAAGGCCGGACGCCAGAAAATCAGCGCCGGAACTGAAGGGGACTGCCTTATAGCCCATAGATTGGAGAAAGTCCGAGGTGGCTTCGAGCAACCCATCATCGTCATCGACGATCGCCACTGATTTCTTGCCGCTAGACACTGCTACGTCCTTCCTCGTCCGGCGGCATTGGAAAGAGGTACCACCTGGACATACCCTTCAAATACGCATGCGCAGTCCCACACGTAATTATACCAGAGTATGCTTCCATGACGTTTCGATCCACTCTCGCAACGACTGCGATCGGCCGAAACCTATGTCACAAGTATCTATCCGATGACGATTGCCACCCTAGATCAGGCGCTTGGCTTCAGATGCGCCGCCTTGCGGACCAGATCTGCCAAAGATCTGGATTTCATCTTTTGCATGACGCGTCCGCGATGAATTTTCACGGTGATTTCGCTGAGGCCGAGAAGATGGGCGATCTGCTTGTTCAGCATCCCGGACACGACGGCTTCCATGACCTGATACTCGCGCGCGGTAAGCCCGGCGGCAAGTTCGAGGATTTCCGTCGATTTGGCCATTTCCAGGCGCCGTTCCCGATCCTGCTCGATTGCGAGAGCCACGGCGTCAAGAATTTCCTGGTCGCGGAAGGGCTTCGTAAGAAAGTCCAGCGCGCCCGCCTTCATGGCTCTCACGGTCATCGGGACATCACCGTAACCGGTCATGAAAATGACCGGCATCCTGTTGCCCATCGCCGCGAGTTTGGCCTGTAATTCCAGTCCACTGGCACCCGGCAGGCGGACATCGAGGATCATGCAGCCGGGGCGATCGGGCAGTGGTGACGCCAGGAGTTCGGTGGTTGAGGCAAAACCGACCGTCTCTGTTCCGACGGACCGCAATATTTCCGCAACGCTTTCGCGCATCCCGTCATCGTCATCGACAATGACCACCAGCGGAACATCGTTTGCAACTGCTGCCATATCTTTCGCCATCATCGCTTCCGCCGGATCTACGTTATGGCCACGCATCGGCGAGCCCGGTTCGGGAGCACTACCCCGTTCCAAATTGCATGCCAAGAACGCCGCCGAACGGGGATGCCGGATCGTACAAATGGCCAGACGAAAACCGGGCTACCATCGCTTTGCCGAGGCTTTTCCGTCCCGAACCGAAGCCGCGCAAAACTCCTCCGAAGCGAGAAAGCACGGTTTGCCGCGATGCAGTCAAAGTTCAAACATGCGGACAAGGATATCCGTCACGCGCCCTTGAACGGGGCCATGACGATGCGCGTTCTGTTATCAAGCCTGATTGGCACGTCGGTCGAATTCTACGACTTTTACATCTATGCCACGGCGGCGAGCCTCGTATTCGGACCACTGTTCTTTCCCGCAACCGTCCCGACGGTCGAACTCCTTGGTGCCTATGCAAGCTTCGGCATCGCCTTCCTCGCCCGACCGATGGGGGGCGCGGTGTTCGGCCACTTCGGCGACAGGGTCGGGCGCAAGGCGACCCTCGTCGCGGCACTGCTGCTGATGGGCGCATCGACCGCGGCGATCGGCATCCTGCCGACCTATGCCGTGGCAGGCTGGCTGGCGCCTACTCTTCTCTGCGTGCTTCGCTTCGGACAGGGTCTGGCACTGGGCGGCGAATGGACCGGAGCGGTACTGCTTGCGCTGGAGAATGCACCACCCGGCTGGAAGGCCCGCTTCGCCATGTTTGCCCCTCTGGGCGCCCCGATAGGCTTTGCGCTTGCCAATGGGCTTTTTCTCGCCCTGACGCTTTTCCTAACCCCGGAGCAATTTTTAGACTGGGGGTGGCGCGTTCCCTTTCTTGCCAGCGCGCCCCTGGTCGGCATGGGGCTCTGGGTTCGCTTCAACCTGATCGAGACCCCTGAATTTACCGCCGCGATCGCTGAGGCGAGGCCCGCTCGGGTGCCGATCGTCGAAGTCATCAGAGATCACTTCACGCAGGTCGCGATAGGCTCGCTCGGCGTGGTGGCGTGCTTTTCCCTCTACTACGTGATCACTGCCTTCGCGCTCGGCTATGGCACATCAAATCTCGGGATAGACCGCGCCAGTTTCCTGACGGTCGAACTGGGTGCCATCGTCTTCATGGCCGCGTCCATCGTGACCGCCTGCTGGCTTTCGGACAGGTTTGATCCTGAACGCATCCTCATCATCGGCTGCATCGGCACGATCCTGTCCAGCATCGCGCTCGCCCCGATGCTTGGCGGAGGGTCTCTATGGATCATCTTCCTCTATCTCGCCTTTTCGTTGACGGTGATGGGCTTCGTCAACGGTCCGCTCGGCGCGTGGCTGCCAAGCCTCTTTCCGGCACGCATCCGATATTCCGGCACGTCATTGGCGTTCAATATCGGCGGCATTGTCGGAGGGGCATTTTCGCCGATCGCAGCACAGGCGCTTGCGGAACACAGCGGCCTTGTCTCCGTCGGCTTCTATCTCGCCATCACCGGTGGCCTCAGCCTGATCGGCTTCGATGCAAGTGCGCGCAGGCGTGCCGTCAGCGCCCTTGAACGCAGCGAACGCCGCTACCGGTCGATCTTCGAGCAAAACCATGTCTCACTGTGCGAACTCGACATGACACATCTGCGCGACTATCTCGACAACCTCAGGGACAAGGGCGTCACCGATCTTCAGACCCATGCAGAGAGCCATCCGCATTTCTTTGACGAATGCGCGACGTTGATAAGCTTCTCCGATGTCAACGACGCGACCATAGACCTGCTCGGATGCGGGTCGCGGCAGGCGATACGAGAGCCGATAAGCCGTTTCCTTCCGCCGGGAAGTGACCTACTGCCGCAGCTTGTCTTCGCCGCCGACGCCGGCGCGGAGAGACTGGAGCGGGAAGTCCGCCTTTTACGGGCCGATGGGCGGGAGGTCATCGTTCTCCTCGTCCTCGCATTTCCGCATGATCAGCAGGCCTTCGACCGCGTCGCCTGTGCCATGATCGACGTCACCGAGCGGGAAAAGGCGAAAGAAACCCTGAATGCAGCGCAGGGCGCGCTTGCAAGAGCCGGCCGCGCCTCCGCAGTCGGCGCCGTATCCGCCTCCATTGCCCATGAGGTAAACCAGCCGATCGGGGCGGTGGTGATGTTCGCCCAGGCCTGCATCCGCTGGCTTCAGGCGAGCCCGCCGGACATTGCCGCAGCATTGAAGGCCGCCGAACGGGCCGTTCAACACTCGATGCGGGCAAGCCATATCATCCAGCGAACGCGGGAACAGCTGAAGGGCCAGAAGCGTCAACCAAGGGTCGTCGATATCAGCGAGGTGCTCGCCGATGTGGCAGGACTTCTCGAGCGGGAAATCGCCACCATGTCCGCCAGGCTCTCGATCGATATCGTTTCGCAAGACACACTCATCTGCGCAGACCGCGTCGAAATCCAGCAATTGCTTGCAAACCTCATCACCAACGGCTTGCACGCGATGCACGCGACAATCCCCGCTCGCCGCGAGATCAGGATCTCCGTCGACGCCGAAATTGGCGAGATGATCCGGATATCGGTTGAGGACAATGGTACCGGGATTACCGACGAGAACCTTTCAAAGCTTTTCAATCCCTTCTTCACGACCAAGACCGAAGGCATGGGCATGGGTCTGGCGATATGCAAGACGATCGCCGAAGCGCATGGCGGCAGCTTGACTGTCCGCAACCGTGAAAATGGCGGAGCGGCCTTCGATATTGCCCTTCCATCGGCCGCTTCCGTGATGGAGGCACACGTCGCTTCGATCGAAATTGCCGAATAAATGGCCCCGTTCCGACTACCTGACGCGAAGGCGCATCCGGATGCTACAATATCCGGCGAAGTCCGATGGCTACCGATAGGCATCCAACAATGGAGGCTATGATGACTGTCCTTTCTTCCCAAAATCCTGAACCGACGACGTCGCGACAAACACGTCTCCGCCCGGCAATTCCCGCTTCGATGTTCGGGATCGTGCTTGGTACTGCCGGTCTTGCCAACGGATGGCGAGCGGCCGCCGAACTCTGGCATTTCCCATCCACGACCGCAGATGCTCTTGGCCTCCTCGCCACACTCGTCTGGGCCGCTCTTGCCGTGCTTTTCGCCGCCAAATGGGTTCTGTTTCCGGCAGACGCCCGGCAGGAACTCGAACATCCCGTGCAATGCTGTTTCATTGGTCTGATCGGCGTCTCGACCATGCTGGTGGGGCTGATGCTGTCCCGTTATTCCGAAGCCGTGGCACATATCTTCTACTTCGCCGGTGCGATCTGGACAGCGGGCTTCTCCATCTGGAGGACAGGCGCCCTGTGGCGGGGCGGGCGTGACCCTGCAACCACGACAGCCGTGCTCTATCTTCCGTCCGTCGCGGGCTTTTATGTCGTTGCCATAGTGGGCGCACCGCTCGGATATCTGGACCTCGCCAAGCTCGCCTTCGGCGGCGGCTTCTTCTCCTGGCTTGCGATCGAATCCGTGCTGCTCAACCGCCTCCTCACGCGCCGGAGCTGGCGGAGCCGCTTCGCCCGACGATCGGCATTCAACTGGCGCCAGCCGCCGTCGGTGCTGCAGCCTATCTCAGCGTCACGGATGGCATGCCCGATATGCTGGCTCACGCCATGGTCGGTTATGCCCTGCTTCAGTTCTTCCTGATGATCAGAATACTGCCCTGGGTGTTCAAGCAGCCGATCAACGGGTCCTACTGGGCTTTCTCATTCGGGCTTACAGCCCTTTCGACGGACATCATCCGGATGGTGTCTCGCGGCGATCGCGGCATACTGGAATTCCTGGCCATGCCGATGCTTGTCGCCGTTAGCCTCGCCTTGCTGTTGCTGGCTCTGGCGTCTTTGCGCCTTCTCTTCACCGGGAAACTGGTCCCTCTTAGGCCGATCGAGGGATAGGTCAAATCTCAGACGGAGTAAGTTCTACAAGGTGATCAATATCGATCAATAAAAGGCCCGTCTCATATACAGGAGCCGGGCTTTTTGACAGACGCTGGAAGTATTTGACAGAGATTTTTCCCTTTGTTTTACAGTGCTCTATTTTCGAATAGGCACTTTTGACTTTGGCCGCATGGATGGATGAAAGCGTAGAAACGCGAATAGCCCGCTTACGCGGGCCGATCATCTTGATTGCGTGCTGTGAATGCTTTGGGCGATTTGGTTGCGGGGGCCTGAACGCAGCGAGACTTGTAAAATTTACATGTTCGTGTTGATTTGCACTGAGAGCTGACCCGGGATTTGCGCCGAGAAGTGACCCGCCTTTAGGTATCGTTCGTGT
>CABHNZ010000015.1 GCA_902167985.1 Shinella sp. UYSO24 | reverse complement strand
TTCCCTCTTATGGGAACCGAAGAGCCACAAGCAGACGCGGCGATGCAGAGGGACCGGAGTTGCGTGGAAAACACACCGAACGGGGCACGTCGTGTGTCACTTATAAATTACTCAATCGAGGCACCCGACGTGTCCCGGCCGAACTTTGAAATTTCGCGATCGCCAAGGGCTTATTGCGCCTGCAAATCCTGCAAATAAAGGCATGCCGTCCCCTTGATACTGTCACATGCCGGGTGCATAAGCCGCCGCAGCTACATGGCCGGCGGGCGCAAGGGCGGGGGATTTCACACCTTCCGGTTCTGCGATCACCTTACGGCCTGAGGCCTTCCACCAGCCTGTCATCGAGGACGATATGAATTCTTTCAAGCCGCTAGTCTTTTCGGGCGTTCAGCCCACCGGCAACCTGCATCTCGGCAATTATCTCGGCGCCATCCGCAAGTTCGTGGCGCTTCAGGAAAACAACGACTGCATCTATTGCGTCGTCGATCTCCATGCCATCACCGCCCAGCTGGTCCATGCCGACCTGCGCGGCCAGATCCGCTCGATTGCCGCCGCCTTCATCGCGTCCGGCATCGATCCGAAGAAGCATATCGTCTTCAACCAGTCTTCCGTGCCGCAGCATGCGGAACTCGCCTGGGTCTTCAATTGCGTCGCCCGCATCGGCTGGATGAACCGCATGACCCAGTTCAAGGACAAGGCCGGCAAGGACCGCGAGAATGCCTCGCTCGGTCTCCTGGCCTATCCGAGCCTGATGGCCGCCGACATTCTCGTCTACCGCGCCACCCATGTGCCGGTCGGTGACGACCAGAAGCAGCATCTGGAGCTTGCCCGCGATATCGCCCAGAAGTTCAACATCGACTTCCAGGACAAGATCCGCGCAACCGGCACCGGTGTCGACATGGTCGTCGGCGAAGAGAAGATCCACGGCTATTTCCCGCTGGTCGAGCCGCTGATCGACGGCCCGGCACCGCGCGTCATGTCGCTGCGCGACGGCACCAAGAAGATGTCGAAATCCGACCCGTCGGATCTGTCGCGCATCAACCTGATGGACGATGCCGACGAGATCCTGAAGAAGATCCGCAAGGCAAAGACCGATCCGGAAGGTCTGCCGAGCGAGCTCGAAGGTCTGGCCGGCCGTCCCGAGGCGGACAATCTGGTCGGCATTTATGCAGCGCTCGCCGACAAGACCAAGGCCGAGGTGCTCGCCGAATTCGGCGCCAGCAGTTCTCCGTCTTCAAGCCGGCGCTGGCCGATCTCGCCGTCCATGTTCTTTCGCCGATCACCACCGAAATGCGCCGCCTGATGGACGACACGACGCATATCGACGCGATCCTCAAGGATGGTGGCGAGCGTGCCGGTGCGCGTGCCGAAAAGGTGATGAACGAGTCTGCGACATTATCGGCTTCCTGCGCTGATCGAAGGCGAAAGCCTCAAACATGATCCGACCCGCCGTGATGCCCAACGGGCGTCATTGGCGGGTTTTCATTTTCTGCCGATCGTATAAATTCGCATCACGACCCGCCGGGTCGTGATGGTAAAGGCGAAACGGGGGTTGCGCATGGTTTCAACACGGCTTTCACGGCTCGAAGGGCACCGGCGCAAGTTCATGGCCGTCATCGACGGCACGCCGGAATGCGACAAGGCCGTGCATTATGCCGGTCGCCGCGCGAAAAATTCCAATGGCGGCCTCGTGCTTCTCTTCGTCATTCCCGAAGGCGATTTCCAGCAATGGCTGGGTGTCGAGCAGATCATGCGCGCCGAAGCCATGGAAGAGGCGGAAGCCATCATGGCCAAGGCCGCCCAGAGGGTGCGCGAGACGATCGGCATCGATCCCGAAGTGGTGATCCGCGAAGGCGCCGCCACCGAGCAGATCAACCAGCTTGTCGAGGAAGACCGCGATATCGCCATTCTCGTCCTTGCGGCCGGTTCCGCCAAGGAAGGGCCGGGCCCGCTCGTCTCGGCGGTTGCCGGCAGAGGTGCGGCCTTCCCCATCCCGGTCACGGTCCTGCCCGATACGCTGAGCGACGAGGAAATCGACGCGCTCGCCTGAGCCGGGCGGAGATGGTGCGGCCGAGACCTGAATATGCCGGTCAACATTTTCTTGACCGCGACGGCAGAAAGGCGCACTTGAACGCAAAGCTGATGCGGCTTATCTTCTTTTGAAGAATTCTAAGTTTGACGCGCGCCTGATCGCGCTCAGGAGACCAGCATGTTCATCCAGACGGAAGCCACGCCCAACCCGGCGACCCTGAAATTCCTGCCCGGCAAGGTGGTGATGGAAAAGGGCACGGCCGATTTCCGCAATGCGACCGAGGCCGAAGCCTCGCCGCTTGCTGCCCGCCTGTTCGATGTCGGCGGCGTCACCGGGGTCTATTTCGGCTATGACTTCATCACCGTCACCAAGGATGCCGCCGAATGGCAGCACCTGAAGCCGGCGATCCTTGGCTCGATCATGGAACATTTCATGTCCGGCCAGCCGATCATGGGCGGTTCGTCCACGCTTGCCGAAGAGTTCGACGAGGAAGGCGAGTTCTTCGACGAGGGCGACGAGACGGTTGTCGAGACCATCAAGGAACTGCTCGAAACCCGCGTCCGCCCGGCCGTGGCGCAGGATGGTGGCGACATCACCTTCAAGGGTTACAAGGATGGCACCGTCTATCTGAACATGAAGGGCGCCTGCTCCGGCTGCCCGTCCTCCACCGCCACCCTGAAACACGGCGTGCAGAACCTGCTCAAGCATTTCGTGCCCGAGGTTCAGGCGGTCGAGGCCCTCTGATCGGACAGACTGAGATCCAATGATCGTGCTTTCAATCGATACCGCCGGGGTGGATTGTTCCGCCGCGGTGTTTGACGGATCGGCAGGAAAACTCCTGTCGGCCGTTTCGGACGAAATCGGCAAGGGCCATGCGGAGCGCCTGATGGCGCTGATCGACGAGGCGCTGGAAAAGGCGGCGATCGACCTGCATCAGGTCGGCCGCATCGCTGTCGTCATCGGCCCCGGCTCCTTCACCGGCATCCGCGTCGGTGTCGCAACCGCCCGCGGTCTGGCTCTGGCTCTCGGCATCGCTTCGGTCGGCGTCACCACGCTTGAAGTTCTGGCCCGCGTCCATCTTGCGGAACATCCCGGCAGGCCGGTGGTGGTCGCCATGGACGCCAAGCGCGGCGAAGTCTACGCCCAGGCCTTCGGCGCCGATGGTGCCGCCTTGAGCGAACCGGAAGCCCTCATCCCCGAAAACCTCGATGCGCTTGCCGCCCGTCATGCTGCGGTGCTGACCGGCTCATGGGAAAACCGCGACCGTGAAGACCCGCGCGACCGTTTCGACATCGCGATGGTCGCAACGATTGGTGCGGAAAAGCCCGAAGGCTCCGAGCGGCCGAAGCCGCTCTACCTGCGCGGCCCCGATGCCAAGCCGCAACTGGGTTTCGCGCTCGCCAGAGCCTGACAAAGAAGAGCCTGACAGAAGCGCCTGATACCTTCCTCGCGAAAAAGCGATCCGGGCGACATCCTCCCAAGCTTCACCATCTGGTACACTGCCGCAATGTTCGACGATTATCTGAGCTGGAAGCCGTTTTTCGAAGTCGTAGCGATGGAGGCGGAGGATTGCGCCGACGTCTCGGAACTGCATGGCCAGCGCTTCCCGCGCCGCTGGAATGACGGCGAATTTTCCAATCTTCTTTTGCAGCACAATGTCTTCGGCTTCGTCGCGCGCCAGACCAATGCCTTCTTTTCAAAGCCGCTTGCCGGTTTCGTCCTCGCCCGAGAGGCGGCCGGCGAGGCGGAAATTTTAACGATTGCCGTCGGCGAAAAATTCGCCCGTCAGGCGCTCGGCTGGCGGCTGATGCAGGCGGCGCTGCGCGAATCGAAAATCCGCGGCGCAGACCTGATGTTTCTCGAAGTCGAGGCGGGCAATCGCCCGGCCGTTGCCCTTTACGGCAAGCTCGGCTTTGCAAAGGTTGGGGAACGTCCGGCCTATTACACCGCAGCCGATGGCTCGCGCTCCACGGCGCTTGTCATGAGCCGCGTTCTTCGCTAGTCCCTACAGCAACGACCCGGCGAGCGAATGCCGCTTCCGGGCCTGATGATGCGCAGACCGCGGGATAATCATCCCCCGCAGGACCCACAGTGTTACGGTGCTTGGGGCGCGTCCGTTGCGGACGCTTGAAGCGCTGTACCATAACCGAGATTTGCGAAGGCCGAACGTCATGACGGATCTTTCAAAGACGCTGGAAGAGCTGTGTGCCGAAAAGGGCATGCGCATGACGGACCAGCGCCGGGTCATCGCCCGTATCCTGCAGGAAAGCGACGACCATCCGGACGTCGAGGAACTCTATCGCCGTTCCACCAAGGTCGATCCGCGCATCTCGATCTCCACCGTCTATCGAACCGTAAAGCTGTTCGAGGACGAGGGCATCATCGAAAGCATGATTTCGCGATGGCCGCTTCCGCTACGAGACCGTGCCGGAAGAACATCACGACCATATGATCGATGTGTCGACGGGCACCGTCATCGAGTTTCATTCGGCAGAGATCGAAGCCCTGCAGGAGCGTATCGCTCGCGAGCACGGTTTTCGCCTCGTCGGCCACAGGCTGGAGCTTTACGGCATCCCGCTCGATGACGATGAACGGTAAGGGCGCCAGGTGATCACCAATATCCGTATCGGGCTGGTTATCCTGTCGCTCGTCATCGTCACCTTCGTGCTTCTGCCCTTTCAGCTCGTCGGCCTGAAATACGACCTGAAGATCCGCCGCACCATTCCGCGGCTCTGGCATCGCGCCGCCTGCTGGCTGCTCGGTATCCGCATCCATGTCCATGGAAGGCCGGATCCGCGCCGCCCGCTGATGCTGTCGTCCAACCATGTCTCGTGGAAGGATATTCTGGTTCTCGGTGCCGTGGCCGATGTCGCCTATATCGCCAAGGCGGAAGTCGCCAACTGGCCGATCTTCGGCATTCTTGCCAAGCTGCAGAAGACGATTTTCGTCGTCCGCGAGGAAAAGCGCCGCACCGGCGAGCAGGTCAACGAGATCGCCTCGCGCATGGCCGGCGGCGAGATCGTCGTGCTCTTCCCCGAAGGCACGACGTCGGATGGCAACCGGCTTCTGCCGATCAAGTCCTCGCTGTTTGGTGCAGCTGCGGCCGCCGTGCCGCTCGTGCCCGGCGGCGTCGTGCATGTCCAGCCGGTGGCGATCGCCTATACCCGTGTCCACGGCATGGCCATGGGTCGGTACCATCGCCCGATTGCCGCTTGGCCGGGTGATATCGAGCTTGCACCGCATCTGATGGGTATTCTTCGCGAAGGCGCGATCGATGTGGATGTCGCTTTCGGAGAAGCGGTCGATTTCCGCTCGGGCGATAACCGCAAGCTCCTGAGCCAGACGATCACGGCGCGCATGCGCAATCTTCTGATCCGCCATATCCGCGGACGGGATTATGATGCCATTGACGGCCGACTTGAAAGCGCGCAGGCGCCCGAAACCGGCAGCGTGGCGCAGAACATTTAAGGCAAGCCATTCGGCGGATCAGCCCTTGTTTCGCACGCACTGTCTTCCGATATGACCGAAAACATCTGGAAAGCCGCATGGATCCGCTTGGACATCTGATTGAATGGTCTGCCGAATACGGGTTGCTCGGGGTTTTCCTCGTGGTCTTTTCCGAACGCATCATTCCGATCTTTCCTTCTTACGCCATTCTGGTGGCGGTCGGCATCGGCGCTGAATCCGGCGCATGGTCCTGGCCGGCGGCGCTGATTGCCGCCATTGCCGGCAGCTATGTCGGCGGCTCGATCTATTATTTCTGTGCGGCAAGCGTCTCCGAGCAGCGCTCCTTCCGCTTCCTCACCCGCTTCGCACTGATCTTCGGCACCTCGTCTGAAAAGGTGGAGAAGATGATCCTCTATTTCCGCACCAACCAGTCGGCGCTGTCCTTCACCGCCCAGCTGGTGCCGACGGTTCGCCTCGTGGCTCCGGCGATCGCCGGTCTCCTGAAGGTCAATCCCGGCCCTTCGCCATTGCTGCGGGCTTGGGCGTTGCCGTATGGAACGGCCTCTTCTTCTTCATCGGCTTCATCTGTGCGCGGCTCTCCTTTGATGGCAATGTTTCGGAACTGGCGCTGGAGGTGATGATCATCCTGATGGTCGTCGAAGGCATCGCCTTCTTCATCTGGCGCAGGCTCAGGAAGCGCAAGGCCGCACGGGAAGGCTGAGCCCCTTTCACCGAAATCGGCGAAGCGATATGGAAACGCTTCAATTCCGGCCCTTCTTGCGGTATGAGCCTGCCATGAACGAACACGTCTCCCTTCCTGCCGCAGATGATGCGGCCACCCGGTCGAACAGCCGCAAGGTCTTCATCAAGACCTATGGCTGTCAGATGAACGTCTACGATTCCACGCGCATGGGCGATGCGCTGGCAAGCGACGGCTATGTCACGACCGAGGATATGGGCGAGGCGGATCTGATCCTGCTCAACACCTGTCATATCCGCGAGAAGGCGGCCGACAAGGTTTACTCGGCGCTCGGCCGGCTGCGCGACATGAAGAAGGCGCGGCAGGCGCAAGGCAAGGAGCTGATGATCGGCGTTGCCGGCTGTGTGGCCCAGGCCGAAGGCGAGGAGATCCTGCGCCGCTCGCCCGCCGTCGATGTCGTTATCGGCCCGCAGACCTATCACCGCCTGCCGGATGCCTTGAAACAGGCCCGCTCCGGCACCCGCGTCGTCGATACGGAATATGCCGTCGAGGACAAGTTCGAACACCTGCCGGCCACGTCGAAGGCGCAGATCCGCTCGCGCGGCGTCACTGCATTCCTGACGGTGCAGGAAGGCTGCGACAAGTTCTGTACCTTCTGTGTCGTGCCTTACACGCGCGGCTCTGAAGTCTCCCGCCCGGTCTCGCAGATTATCGATGAGGCAAAGCGCCTCGTCGATGCCGGCGTGCGCGAAGTCACGCTTCTCGGCCAGAACGTCAATGCCTGGGCAGGCGAGGGGCCGGATGGCCGCAACTGGAGCCTCGGCGACCTTCTCTATAAGCTCGCCGATATTCCGGGCCTTGCCCGTCTGCGCTACACGACCAGCCACCCGCGCGACATGGACGACAAGCTGATCGAGGCGCATCGCGATCTGCGCGCACTGATGCCTTACCTGCATCTGCCGGTTCAGGCCGGTTCCGACCGTATCCTGAAGGCCATGAACCGTCGCCACACGGGCGCAGAATATCTGCGCCTCATCGAGCGTATTCGCGCCGCCCGGCCGGATATCGCCATGTCGGGTGATTTCATCGTCGGCTTCCCCGGCGAGACGGATCAGGATTTCGAGGATACGCTGAAGATCGTCGAGGAGGTGAATTACGCCTCGGCCTTCTCGTTCAAATATTCGACCCGCCCCGGCACGCCGGGCGCCGACCTGACCGATCAGGTGCCGGAAGAAGTCAAGACCGAGCGGCTGGAGCGGCTTCAGGCGCTGCTCTTGAAACAGCAGGCCGACTTCGCCACATCCTGCGTCGGCAAGACCATCGATCTGCTTCTGGAAAAGCCGGGCCGCATGCCCGGTCAGGTCATCGGACGCTCTCCGTGGCTCCAGTCTGTGAATGTTGATGCAAAAACATCGCAAATCGGTGAGATTATCAGGGTACGAATCATCGGGACTGGCCCGAACAGCTTGTTTGCCGAGCCGGCAGAGAGTTTAATGGGTTCGTAACCAGCAAGTGAGGAGCTTGTTTACTTGAACGGACACGAATTGGTTTCTTCATCCGCTCGTCAACCCCGATCCGCAGCGACCGACGCCAATCACTTTGTCCTGACGTTCGAGAACAACCGCTACGCCAGCGAACTTTTCGGCCAGTTCGACCAGAACTTAAAACTTCTGGAGCAGCGTTTGCATATCGATGCGACAGCGCGGGGCAATTCTGTTTCCATCTCCGGCGATATCGTTGCGACAAACCAGGCAAGACGCGCCCTCGACAGTCTCTATGAGCGAGCCCAGAAGGGCCAGTCGATCGAGCCTTCCGATGTGGAAGGTGCGATCCGCATGGCCCAGGCCGCCGACGACCAGCTGACGCTTCCGACGCTTGAACGCAAGGCCAAGCTCTCCATGGCCCAGATCTCCACCCGCAAGAAGACCATCCAGGCGCGCACGCCGACGCAGGATGCCTATATGCGGGCGCTGGAACGGGCCGAACTGGTCTTCGGCGTCGGCCCCGCCGGCACCGGCAAGACCTATCTCGCCTGTGCCCATGCGGCCGCTCTTCTGGAGCGCGGCGCCGTCGACAAGATCATCCTCACCCGTCCGGCCGTCGAGGCAGGCGAGCGTCTCGGCTTCCTGCCCGGCGACATGAAGGAAAAGGTCGATCCCTATCTGCGCCCGCTCTATGACGCGCTTTACGACATGATCCCCGGTGACAAGGTCGAACGGGCGATCACCGCCGGCGTCATCGAAATCGCGCCGCTTGCCTTCATGCGTGGCCGCACATTGCAAAATGCCGCCATCATCCTCGACGAGGCGCAGAACACCACGTCGATGCAGATGAAGATGTTCCTGACGCGTCTTGGCGAGAACGGCCGGATGATCATCACCGGCGACCCGAGCCAGGTCGACCTTCCGCGTGGTGTGAAATCCGGTCTGGTCGAGGCCCTGCAGATCCTGAAGGGCGTCGAGGGCATCTCGGTCGTCCGCTTCAAGGATACGGACGTCGTGCGCCATCCGCTGGTTGGCCGCATCGTCAGGGCCTATGACGCGCAATATGCCGTCCACGAGGAAAGCGAGGAAGCCGACCGCTGAGAAGCGGTCCGGCCCCACTTCAAAAGATGAAACTAGATATACAGATCAGCGTCGAGGACGAGGGCTGGCCGGATGAGCCGGCCCTTGCCGCGATGGCACAGAAGGTTCTCGAGACCGCGGCCGAGTTTTTGGCCGAAAAGGAAGAGCAGCCCTTCCCGAAAATGCCGGCCGAAGTCTCGCTCGTCTTCACAAACGATGCCGAGATAAAAGAAATCAACGCCGAATGGCGGGGCAAGGACAAGCCGACCAACGTCTTGTCTTTCCCGGCTTTTCCGCTGGAACCGGGCGGCATGCCCGGCCCCATGCTGGGCGATATCGTCGTTGCGCGCGAGACTGTCGAGCGCGAGGCGGTTGATCTCGACAAGAGTTTCAGCGATCATCTGACGCATCTTCTCGTCCATGGTTTCCTCCATCTGTTCGGTTACGACCACATGGAAAAGGACGAGGCGGAAGAAATGGAAGCGCTAGAGACTCGTATTTTGGCCGTTCTCGGCCTATCTGACCCCTATGCGGGGCAGGACCCGATAGTGTAGTTTGGAACAATGAACGATTATTCGAGCAATGTCGCCCGCGAGGGCAAGGACGGTTCGGACTCACCCTCGTCGGACGAGGGCAGTAGTTCGGCACGATCCGAACACCAGCCCAAATCCCATAATTCCTTCTGGTCGCGCGCCGTCAGATTGCTGCGTCCGTCGCAGGGCGAACAGCTCCGCGAGGATTTCGCCGACGCGCTGATGACCGACACCAATGTCAGCAACGCCTTTTCGCCTGAAGAGCGCGCCATGCTGCACAATATCCTCCGCTTCCGCGAAGTGCGGGTGGAAGACATCATGGTGCCGCGCGCCGATATCGAAGCCGTCGACATGGATATGACCATCGGCGAGCTGATGATCCATTTCGAGGAAACCGGCCGTTCGCGCATGCCGGTCTATAGCGATAATCTGGATGACGCCCGCGGCTTCGTGCATATCCGCGACCTCCTCTCCTATCTCGCCAAGCAGGCCCGCAACAAGCGCCGCACCGGCACGCGTGCCAATGGCACCGCCGCCGCGAAGGCTGCCGCCGCATCCGCCGACACGGCAACCGGCGACAAGCCAGAGAAGACGGTGCGCACGCCAAAGGCCGCCTTCGATCTCGGCCGCGTCAACCTGAGCGAGACGGTGGCCGAAGCCGGGCTGATCCGAAAAATCCTCTTCGTGCCGCCTTCGATGCTGGCCTCCGACCTCTTGCAGAGCATGCAGGCCGCCCGCACCCAGATGGCACTCGTCATCGACGAATACGGTGGCACCGACGGTCTCGTCAGCCATGAGGACATTGTCGAAATGGTCATCGGCGATGTCGAGGACGAGCATGACAATGAAGAAGTGATGTTCTCGCAGACCAGCGAAGACGTCTTCCTCGCCGACGCCCGCGTCGAGCTGGAAGATATCGCCGAAGCGATCGGCCCGGATTTCGATATCCGCGACCGGATCGAGGATGTCGATACGCTCGGCGGCCTGATCTTCTCGGCACTCGGCCGCATTCCGGTGCGTGGCGAGCTGGTGCAGGCCATACCCGGTTTCGAGTTCCAGATCCTCGATGCCGATCCGCGCCGCATCAAGCGCGTCCGCATCATGAGGAAGCGTGCTCTGGCCCGTCGCCGCATCAAGGGTGAGGGCGAGATCCTGCTTGCCGATCACTCCGCACCGGTCGGCCTCCTGCCGGCTCCGGTGAAGGCCGACGTCAAGCCTGAGGCAGAGCGACCCAGCAGCTGATTTTCCTCCCCTGGTATCGGGACAATCCGTGAGTTTTCGTGAAAGACTGCGGACGCTGATTCGGGGATAAAGGAAGACCATATGGCGCGGCTGGCGGGCAGGATCATGCTTCTCTACGGCTTCCCGCGTTTGATGGTCGCGTTATTGGCCGGCGCTTCGGGGCGCTGGCGACGCCACCCTTCGGCATCTTCGCCGCCTTTTCGTGTCCTTCACCCTGCTCGTCTGGCTGATCGACGGCCTGACCGGCAATCCGGATGGCGGCGTCTTTTCGCGCCTGCGCTCCGCCTTCATCCTCGGCTGGGTCTTCGGCTTCGGCTATTTCGTCGCCTCGCTCTGGTGGCTCGGCAATGCGCTTCTCGTCGATGCCGACGAATTCGCCTGGGCGCTGCCTTTTGCCGTTCTCGGCTGCCGGCCTATCTGGCGCTCTTCTACGGGTTCGCCACCATGCTTGCCCGCATGCTCTGGTCGGACGGTTTCGGCAGGTTGGCGGCCCTCGCCTTCGGCTTCGGCATTGCCGAATGGCTGCGTTCCTTCCTGCTCACCGGCTTTCCCTGGAATGCCATCGGCTATGGCATCATGCCGATCCCGCTGATGATGCAGTCGGCCGCCGTCATCGGCGTCTCGGGCGTCACCGTCATTGCCGTCTTCATCTTCTCCGCCCCGGCGCTGATCGGCACGAAACGCGGCATGGGCATTGGTCTGGCGCTCGCAGCACTTCTGTTTGCCGCCCATATCGGCTTCGGCGCCTGGCGCCTGTCGGGCGCCGACGCCGCGGTTGCCGCCGCCAAGCCGGGGGCTGCAACCGTGCGCCTCGTCCAGCCGATGATCGACCAGTCGCGCAAGCTCGACGACCGCGAGCGCGCCTCGATCTTCGAGGAGCACTTGGCGCTCTCGGCACTGCCGCCGCAGGATGGCGAGAAACAGCCCGATATCATCGTCTGGCCGGAAACCTCGATCCCCTTCATCCTGACCGACAATCCCGATGCGCTGTCGCGCATCTCGGAAGTCTTGAAACCCGGTCAGGTCCTGATGACCGGCGCCGTGCGCGCCGAGGATGCCGGTCCAGGTCTGGCCCCGCGCTATTACAACTCGATCTATGTCGTCGATCACCACGGCCAGATCATCGGCGCCGCCGACAAGGTGCATCTCGTGCCCTATGGCGAATACGTGCCCTATGAGGACATATTGAAGTCGCTCGGCGTCACCGATGCCATCGCCATGCCGGGCGGCTTTACCGCCGCGTCCAGTCATACGCTCCTGAAACTGCCGAACGGCCTGAGCTTCTATCCGCTGATCTGCTACGAGGCGATCTTCCCTGACGAGATCGGTCCTCAGGTGGAAGGATCGACGGCGCTTCTCAACGTCACCAATGACGGCTGGTTCGGCAATACGCCCGGTCCCTACCAGCATTTTCTGCAGGCCCGCATCCGCGCTGTCGAAAACGGCATTCCGCTGATTCGCGACGCCAATACGGGGATTTCGGCAGTGGTCGACCCCTTCGGGCGGATTGTACGCGGTCTCGACTACAATCAAAAAGGTGTGATTGATGCAACTATCGGCGGTGCATCCGTCGCTCACTGGAGCGAGAAATCTCGCGAATTTTACTTCTGGTTGATATTGGTATCTATGTTAGTGATTGCAGCGGGTACGCGTGCAGGTTTTAATTTTCGGACGAATTGACCCAAAACCCCTGAAAATGCATAGTGCGGGCAAGCCTTTCGTCCGGCCACATACTTCAGATCCAGGACCGCGTGCCCTTTCTTTGAATGTGTATCCCACACGCGGACCGGGTTTTAGGATTAAACAATAACGTCGTCAGGAATTGCCCCATGATCGAAAACAAGAAGAAGCCGAACCCGATTGATATTCACGTCGGTAGCCGCATCCGTCTGCGTCGGACGATGCTTGGCATGAGCCAGGAAAAGCTGGGCGAGAGCCTCGGCATTACTTTCCAGCAGATCCAGAAATACGAAAAGGGCACGAACCGCGTCGGTGCGAGCCGTCTTCAGAACATTTCGAGCATCCTGAACGTGCCGGTTTCCTTCTTCTTCGAAGATGCACCGGGCGAGCAGTCGAACGCGACCGGCATGGCTGAAGCGTCGAGCTCCAACTACGTCGTCGACTTCCTGTCGTCTTCGGAAGGCCTGCAACTCAACCGTGCCTTCGTCAAGATCGCCGACCCGAAGGTCCGCCGCCGCCTCGTCGATCTGGTCAAGGCGCTCGCCGCCGAAGCCGAGTTCGAATAAGCGCGATCGACCTCTTTGAAATTGCATCCGGTTGAGCGGCCCGCAAGGGCCGCTTTTTTGTTGTGCCGTCCATGCCGCAGGACTTGGCGAATTTACGCATAAAGATATATTTATGTCGTTCTACGCTTGTCTTTGAAGGCCGGACTGACTACACAGTGGCGGTCATTTCTTTGAGGGGAATCCCGTAATGCGCGCTAGTTACCTGTTCACCAGTGAGTCCGTTGCAGAAGGTCATCCGGACAAGGTTTGTGACCGTATCTCCGACGAGATCGTCGACCTTGTTTACCGTGAAGCTGCCAGAACCGGCATCGATCCCTGGACCGTCCGCATCGCCTGCGAGACCCTGGCGACCACCAATCGCGTCATCATTGCCGGTGAAGTTCGTCTGCCGCCGTCGCTGATGAAGAAGGACAAGAACGGTAACGACGTCATCAACCCGTCGAAGTTCAAGTCCGCCGCCCGCCGCGCCATCCGCGACATCGGTTACGAACAGGACGGCTTCCACTGGAAGACCGCCAAGATCGACGTTCTCCTTCACTCGCAGTCGGCCGACATCGCGCAGGGCGTCGATAACGCCGCCGACCAGCAGGGTGACGAAGGCGCTGGCGACCAGGGCATCATGTTCGGTTATGCCTGCCAGGAAACGCCGGATCTGATGCCGGCGCCGATCTACTATTCGCACCGGATCCTGCGTCTTCTCGCCGAAGCCCGCAAGAAGGGCGAGGGCGAAGCCGCCAAGCTCGGCCCCGATGCCAAGAGCCAGGTCACCGTCCGTTACGAACACGGCAAGCCGGCCGGCGTCGACTCGATCGTTCTCTCCACCCAGCACCTCGATGAAAGCTGGGACTCGAAGAAGGTTCGCGAAGTCGTGGAACCTTACATCCGCGAAGCGCTTGGCGACCTGCCGATCGACAAGAACTGCAAGTGGTACATCAACCCCACCGGCAAGTTCGTCATCGGTGGTCCGGATGGTGACGCGGGCCTCACCGGCCGCAAGATCATCGTCGACACCTATGGCGGCGCGGCTCCCCACGGTGGTGGCGCATTCTCCGGTAAGGACACGACCAAGGTCGACCGTTCGGCCGCCTATGCTGCCCGTTACCTGGCGAAAAACGTCGTGGCCTCCGGCCTTGCCGAAAAGTGCACCATCCAGATCTCCTACGCGATCGGTATCGCCCAGCCGCTGTCGATCTATGTCGATCTGCATGGCACCGGCAAGAACGTCACGGAAGATCAGGTCGAAGCGGCCATCCGCAAGACCATGGACCTGTCGCCGTCGGGCATCCGTCGCCACCTTGACCTCAACAAGCCGATCTATGCCAAGACCTCCGCTTACGGCCATTTCGGCCGCAAGGCTGGTCGCGACGGCTCGTTCTCCTGGGAAAAGACCGATCTGGTCAAGCCGCTCAAGGATGCCCTCAAGGAACTGGTCAAGGCAGCTGCCTGATCACATCGCCTGCGCTTTGATCTTTACGGATCAGGCCTGAAAACTGTAAAGCGGATGCCTCCAGGCGGAGGCGTCCGCTTTTATCGTGAAAGAGACAAGAATGACAGATGAGCACCCGAGCCGCTCGACGGAAGCCTTCTTCGGCAGGCGCAAGGGCAAGCCGCTGCGCGAGCGCCAGGCCGATGGCCTTGAAAAGCTTCTGCCGCGATTGAAGCTCGATCTTGCCAATCCGGCGCCCGCCGATCTGGCGGAGCTTTACCCTGAGCGTTTTTCGGAGATCCGGCTGGAAATCGGCTTCGGCGGTGGCGAGCATCTGATCCACAGGGCGCAGGAGCGCCCGGATCTCGGCTTCATCGGCGTCGAGCCCTTCGTCAATTCCATGGCGAAGCTGATCGGTCGCGTCGATGAACTCGGCCTGACCAATATCCGCGTCTATGATGATGATGCGACCCAGGTTCTCGACTGGCTGCCGGAAGGCTCGATCGACCGGATCGACCTGCTCTATGCGGACCCGTGGCCGAAGCGCAAGCACTGGAAGCGCCGCTTTGTCTCGCAGGTCAATCTGGAGCGGTTCCACCGCGTCTTGAAGCCGAAGGGCCTCTTCCTCTTCGCCTCCGACATCGACACCTATGTCAACTGGACGCTGCAGCACTGCCGCGACCATGGCGGTTTCCGCTGGACGGCTGAGGAAGCATCCGACTGGCTGACGCCCTATGCCGGCTGGCCGGGCACGCGCTACGAAAACAAGGCACGCCGCGAAGGACGTTCCTCGGCCTATCTGACGTTCGAACGGGTGTAGGTGGCGCGCACCCGCCCTGACTGTCCAGCCTGCCAGCCCAGCCTGACGGCACCCGCTCCGCCCTGAAATGCCGTCTTCCTCTGGCTTGTCCCGAGGATCTGACCACGCCAATGATATGGGATGTGCAGAGATGCTCTGGTCAAGCCAGAGCATGACGACGGGAAGAGGTTTCGGGCCTCTGTCAGCGGCCTGAACCATCAGTGTGGGCTGACGGTCCAATACGAAGACACACTCCGCCATTAAATACCGTCTTCCTCGGGCTTGTCCCGAGGATCTGACCACGTCGATGGTATCGGGTGTGCGCAGATGCTCTGGTCGAGCCAGAGCATGACGACAGGAAAAGGTTGCAGGCGTTGGCCGGCACCAAACCGTTAGTGCAGGCTGACGGTCTTCAGCTCGTCCTCCTGGGCCTTGAAGAAGGTGCTCGAACGGTTGTCGGAGAGCAGGATCGGCGTGCCGTCGGCGGCAAACAGCGCCCAGAGGTCCAGCGCGGGATCGACATCGGGTGCTTCGGGGAAGCAGCGGGACACGTCTTCCGACCGCATCTTGCGAATGTAACCGACTTCGCCGTTGCCGAGATGGGCAAGTTCGGATTGGGACAGGTGGTTATTCGCGTGTTTCAGGAGCATGACAGCCTCCAGCAGTCTGATCATTCCGGCATTGGCGCCGAGTGATCTACTGTGAAACGGAAATATTAATTTTTCGCACTACGCGCACCGGTTCCGGCCGCGTCAGGTCGACCGAGAGAAGGCCGTTCTTCAGCCAGGCCTGCGCTACCTGCATGCCGTCGGCCAGCACGAACACGCGCTGAAACTGCCGTGCCGCAATGCCGCGATAGAGGTAGTCCCGATCCGTCTGCTCCACCTGCCGGCCACGGATGACCAGCTGGTTTTCCTCGGTCGTCACATCCAGCTCGCCTTCGGAAAAGCCGGCGACGGCAAGCGTGATCCTCAGTCGCTCCGGCTCGCTTTCGCTGCCGCTTCGGATCCGTTCGATATTATAGGGTGGGTAGCCGTCATTTCCCTTGGCGAGCCGCTCCAGCGTCTTCTCCATGGAATCGAAGCCCAGGAGAAGCGGGCTTGCGAACGGTGTCATGCGGCTCATCGGACAGTCCTTGCATCAAGCGACCTGATCGGCGCCCGAGTTCGGCTCGCCGTTTCACCACTATATGGGGAGAGGAAAGTACAAGCGCAAGCGCGCCTGCCTGTCCGCCGGACCGCTTCGTCTCGGCATGAGCGGGGGAGGGGGCGGGGCGATGGCCGCGGAGGGCGCGTCGCGCTTCCACCTTGACATCCTGCCTCGCCCGCTCGACAAAACTGCGCAACCACACATGGGAGTATTTGCATGGCAGCGACGACGACGGCCCCGGTCAAACGAAAGATCATCATCGACACCGATCCGGGACAGGATGATGCCGCCGCGATCATGATGGCCTTCGGCAGTCCGGATGAGCTTGAGGTTCTCGGTCTCTGCGCGGTCGCCGGCAACGTGCCGCTCTCCTATACGAGCCGCAACCTGCGCATCGTCTGCGAGCTCTGCGGCAAGCCGGACGCACCGGTCTATGAAGGTGCGCTGAAGCCGCTCTTCCGCCCGCAGGTGACGGCTGAACACGTCCACGGCAAGACCGGCCTCGACGGTGCCGTATTGCCTGAGCCGACAATGAAGGCCCGCGAACAGCATGCGGTCGATTTCATCATCGAGACGCTGATGACGGAACCTGAGGGAACCGTGACGCTCTGCACGCTCGGCCCGCTCACCAATATCGCGACCGCGCTTGAAAAAGAGCCGCGCATCGCGCCGCGGGTGAAGGAACTGGTGATGATGGGCGGCGGCTTCTTCGAAGGCGGCAACATCACGCCGGCAGCCGAGTTCAACATCTATGTCGATCCGCATGCGGCCAAGCAGGTCTTTGCCGCCGGCATTCCGATCGTCATGATGCCGCTCGACGTTACCCACCAGCTTCTGACGACGAAATCGCGCGTCGAGAAGATCGCAGCGCTTGGCACCCGCCCGGGCGATGTTCTGGTCGAATGGCTGGCCTTTTTCGAGCGTTTCGACATCGAGAAATACGGTTCTGACGGCGGCCCTCTGCATGACCCCTCGGTCATCGCCTACCTCCTGAAGCCGGAACTCTTCACCGGCCGTCACTGCAATGTCGAGATCGAGGTGGATTCTCCGCTCACCGTCGGCATGACGGTGGTCGACTGGTGGGGTGTCACCGACCGCGCGAAGAACGCGACAGTGATGCGCAAGGTCGATGCGGATGGCTTCTTCGCGCTTCTGACGGAACGCGTCGGCAAGCTCTGAGAGCAGGCCCTCTTGTGATCTCCCTCATTCCCGCCAGTGCGGGAATGAGGGTCTTGTCTCCGGCATCAGTCGAACGAATAGAAATCCGCCAGAACTTTCCAGGCCTCGTCGGCGATGTCGACGAAATTGATGAGGTCGATATCTTCCGGCGCGATCGTGCCGAAATCGGCAAGCGCCTCGAAATCGATGATCGTCCGCCAGAACTTTTCGCCGAAGAGAATGAGCGGCACGCGCTCCATCCGCTTGGTCTGGATCAGCGTCAGCGCCTCGAACATTTCATCCAGCGTGCCGAACCCGCCGGGAAACACCACGACGGCCTTGGCGCGCATCAGGAAATGCATCTTGCGGATGGCGAAATAGTGGAAGTTGAAGGCGAGTTCCGGCGTCACGAACCGGTTCGGCGCCTGCTCGTGCGGCAGCATGATGTTGAGCCCGATCGTCGGCGCCCCGGCTTCCGTCGCACCGCGGTTTCCCGCCTCCATCACGCCCGGCCCGCCGCCGGTAACGACGACGAATTCCTTGTGGTCGTATTTGGCCGATTGCGCCCCGCACATCACGGCAAAGCGCCGGGCCTCGTCGTAATAGACCGAAGCGTCTTCGAGGCTTTTCTTCTGCTTTTCGTTGCGCGCCGCCCATGCCGCCTGGCCGGGGGCCGGAATACGCGCACCGCCGAACATCACCACGGTCGACTGGATGCCCATTTCGGAAAGCACCATCTCGGCCTTCAGAAGCTCCAGCTGCAGCCTGACGGGGCGTAGCTCGCGGCGCACCAGAAAATCCTCGTCCGCATAGGCAAGCCGGTAAGTGGGAGACAGCGTCTGCGGCGTCAGCGGCTGCTTGGCGGCGGCGCGCTTGTCCTCTGTGCTGTCCTTCAGCGGATCCCAGTCTCCAGCCTCGGTCTTCTGTGCATCCTCGCCTGCCCTTGCCATATGCTTCAAGTCCTTCCCTTGATGCGAAGACCCGTCTCGAAAGGGCCTGCGCGCCTACCTGCGATGCCAATTCACGTTGACGCCCGAAGGGCGCTCGCTTAGAGCAAAAGGGACAGATTGACCATCCTCGCCCGACATCACGATATTGCGTGACGATTAAGGAACTTCCATGAGCAGCGCCGACCTTTCCTCGCTTGAGAGCACCATCGAAACCGCCTTCGACAACCGTGACAGCGTCAGCGTCTCGACCAAGGGCGAGATCCGCGATGCCGTGGAAGAGGCGCTGAACCTGCTGGATGGCGGCACTGCCCGCGTCGCCGAGCGTGGCGCTGATGGCGTCTGGAAGGTCAACCAGTGGCTCAAGAAGGCCGTTCTCCTCTCCTTCCGCCTGAACGACATGGAAGTCGTCAAGGGCGGCCCGGGCAATTCCACCTGGTGGGACAAGATTCCCTCCAAGTTCGAAAACTGGGGTGAAAACCAGTTCCGTTCCGCCGGCTTCCGCGCCGTGCCGAACACCGTCGTGCGCCGCTCGGCCTATATCGCCAAGAACGTCGTGCTGATGCCGTCCTTCGTCAATCTCGGCGCCTATGTCGATGAAGGCACGATGGTCGATACCTGGGCCACCGTCGGTTCCTGCGCCCAGATCGGCAAGCATGTTCACCTCTCCGGCGGCGTCGGCATTGGCGGCGTTCTGGAGCCGATGCAGGCCGGCCCGACGATCATCGAGGACAATTGCTTCATCGGCGCCCGTTCGGAAGTCGTCGAAGGCTGCATCATCCGCGAGGGCTCGGTTCTCGCATGGGCGTCTACATCGGCAAGTCGACGAAGATCGTCAATCGCGCCACCGGCGAAGTCACCTATGGCGAAGTCCCGCCTTACTCGGTCGTCGTTGCCGGCTCCATGGCCTCTGCAAACGCCACCATGCCGAATGGTCTGGCCGCCCCGCATCTCTACTGCGCCGTCATCGTCAAGACCGTCGACGAGAAGACCCGCTCCAAGACCGGCATCAACGAACTCCTGCGCGACTAAGAGACGAGCAGAGAGCCGGAGTTTTAAGATGTCCGCTGCAGATCCGATTGCAAACCTTGGATCCCTGATCCGTTGCCCTTCCGTCACCCCGGCGGAAGGCGGTGCGCTGACGGCGCTCGAGGCCATGCTGAAGCCGCTCGGCTTTGTCGTCGAGCGCATGGTGGCAAGCCATCCGGGCATGCCGGACATCGAAAACCTCTATGCACGGCTTGGGCAAGACGGGCCGCATCTGATGTTTGCCGGCCATACCGATGTCGTGCCTCCGGGCGACGAGGCGGCATGGCGGCATCCGCCTTTTTCCGCCGCCATTGAAGGCGGTGAAATGTTCGGCCGCGGCGCAGTCGACATGAAGGGCGGCATCGCCTGCTTCGTCGCCGCCGTCGCCCGCCATATCGAGGCGCACGGTGCGCCCAAGGGGTCGATCTCCTTCCTGATCACCGGCGACGAGGAAGGCCCGGCCGTCAACGGCACGGAAAAGCTTCTGAAATGGGCCACTGACAAGGGTGAGCGCTGGGATGCCTGCCTCGTCGGCGAGCCGACCAATCCGGATGTGCTCGGCGACATGATCAAGATCGGCCGCCGCGGTTCGGTCTCGGGCAAGGTCACGGTCTCGGGCGTGCAGGGTCACGCCGCCTATCCGCATCTCGCCGATAACCCCGTGCGCGGCCTGCTGCCGCTCGCCGATGCGCTGATGTCGCCGCCCTTCGACGAGGGCACGCCGGAATTCCCGGCTTCCAATCTGGAAGTCACGACGATCGACGTCGGCAATACGGCAACCAATGTCATTCCTTCGAAGGCGCAGTTTGCCTTCAACATCCGCTTCAACGACACCTGGACCGCAGACACGGTGAAGGCCGAGATCCTGCGCCGGCTTGAAGCGGCTGCCAGCGACGAGACGCTGCGTCCCGGCCGCGAACCGACCCGCTACGAGATCACCTGGCCGAACGCCCGAGCCATGTCTTCCTGACGCGCAACAACGGCCTGATCGCCTCGCTCTCCGGCGCCGTGGAAGCCGTGACCGGCCGCGAGCCAAAACTGTCGACGACCGGCGGCACGTCCGATGCGCGCTTCATCAAGGATTACTGCCCGGTGGTGGAATTCGGTCTCGTTGGCCAGACAATGCACATGGTTGATGAGCGCGTTGCCCTTGCCGATCTGGAAACGCTCACCCAAATCTACGGGACATTCATTTCCCGCTGGTTCGATAATGCCATCCTATAACGAGTTGCAGCTTTACATGAGCGGCCTCTGGCTGCTGGTCAAAGGCGATGCCCAGGGCTTTCGCCTTCTCGATCTTTCAGATCGTGGCATGATGCGGTCCTTCTGGGCCTTCGTCTGGTGCCTGCCGGCCATGGTGATTTCATGGGTTTGGTGGCGCGCCATGTTCATGAGCGGCCTGCCGGATGACGCGCATGTCGGCGGCATCTTCTTCGCCCGCCTCGGCATGCTGGAAATCCTCGACTGGATGGTGCCGCTGGTCTTTCTCGGCGTGCTCTGCATCGTCATGGATCTCGGCAAGAAATTCGCCCCGATCGTCATCACCTTCAACTGGCTGTCGGTACCGTTTGCCTATGCCTATGCGATCCTGAGCGTCTTCTATCTCCTGAACATCAAGCTCGGCGGTCTGCTGGCCATCGTGCATTTCTGCGTTCTGGTGGCGAGCGTCGTGGTTCTCTCGCGGCTCCTGAAAATGGTCTGCGGCCCGCAGCCGCTGATCGTCACCGCCATGGTTCTGGTGCTGATCGTGCCGGACATGGTGCTCTCGCAGTTCATGCAGCGCTTTCTCGGCGTCTACCCGATTTTTGAGTTCGGGGATCTTCCCCTGCAGATCTCTCCGCCGTCTTCCTCTGGCTTGTCCAGAGGATCTGTCCACGTCAATAATGAGCGTGGTTAGATCCTCGCCACAAGGGCGAGGATGACGGTGTGCGTTACACATCGCCCCTCACAGGTCGCCCTTGTAATCCACCTTCATGAAATAGAGCCCTTCCGGCGGCGCCACGGGGCCGCAGGCCTTGCGGTCCTTCGCCTCAAGCGCTGCACGCACGTCATCCGGCGTCATCTTGCCATCACCCGCCAGTTTCAGCGTTCCGGCAAAGGAGCGGATCTGGTTGTGCAGAAAGCTCTGCGCCGAGGCGCGGATCTCGATGAGATCGCCGGTGCGGGTCACATCCAGCCGGTCGAGCGTACGGACAGGACTTGCCGCCTGGCAATGCACCGAGCGGAAGGTGGTGAAATCATGATGCCCGACGAGCATCTGCGCTGCCGCATGCATCTGTTCGTGATCGAGCGTCCGCGCCACCCACCATGCCCGCTTGGCCTCGATGGCCAGCGGTGCCTGCCGGTTGATGATCCGGTAGAGATAGTGCCGCTTGACGGCGGAAAACCGCGCATCGAACATATCATCCACCGCCATCACCTCGACGACGGAAACCTTCTCGTCCGCCATCTGCAGATGGGCGTTGAGCGCATTGCGCAGCTTGTGCGGCAGCCACTCGCGCGAAGATCCGCATGGACGACCTGTCCCAGCGCATGCACACCGCTATCGGTACGGCCGGCACCGCGCACGGAAACCGTCTCGCCGGTCAAGGACAGGATGGCCTTCTGCAAAGCGCCCTGCACGGAGGCGCCATTATCCTGAATCTGCCAGCCGACATAGGTCGAGCCGTCATATTCGACGGTCATGCGAAACCGCGGCATCAGGCAGCTCCCGTCGCAAGCCGCGTGCCGGCCGCAATCACGGTACCGCGCAGGAACTCGTCGGCGGGCAGAGGCTTGCCGCCGGCCTTCTGCAGCTTCGTCAGCCTTACCGCGCCATCGCCGCAGGCAATCGTCAGCGCTCCATCGAGAACCGTACCGGCCTCACCAGAACCATCGGCAAGCTGCGACGACAACACCTTGATCCGCTCCGCCTTGCCATTGATCTCCGCCTCGAACCACGCGCCGGGGAAGGGGGATAGACCGCGAATGTGATTATGCACGTCACGCGCCGATTTCGAAAAATCGATCCGCGTCTCGCCCTTGTCGATCTTGGCCGCGTAAAGCACGCCGTCTTCGGTCTGCGTGGTGAGCGGCAGGTCGTCCGCTTCGAGCTTTTTCATCGCTTCCACCATGCGCGCGCGCCGGAAAGCATCAGGGCGTCATGCAGTTCGCCGGCCGTCATGTCCTCGGTGATGGCAATCTCGGCGGTGATGGCGACGGGGCCGGTATCGAGCCCCTTTTCCATCTTCATCACCATCATGCCGGTCTTTGCGTCGCCGGCCATGATTGCCCGCTGAATGGGGGCAGCGCCGCGCCAGCGCGGCAGAAGCGAGGCATGACCATTGTAACAGCCAAGTCGCGTGCCTTCGAGAATGGCGACGGGCAGCAGCAGCCCATAGGCGACGACGACCGCGACATCCGCCTGATGGGCGATGAAGGCCGCACGATCCTCCTCCGCCTTGAAATTGAGCGGCGTGAACACCGGAATGCCAAGAAGCTCGGCGGCTGATGCACAGGAGACTTGACGAGATCGAGCCCGCGCCGCCCGCCCGGCCGCGGCGGCTGGGTATAGACGGCGACGATCTCATGGCCGGCATCCTTCAGGCTGCGCAGCGTCGGCACGGAAAAATCGGGCGTACCCATGAAGATGATGCGAAGAGACATGTGTTTCCGATCCGGCCGTTTGCGTCAGCCGCCTTCAAACGGGTTTATCAGGTGAAGATCAAGCCCGTCGAAATCTTTTGTGTTGCGCGTCGCAAGTCTTGCCCCATGCGCAAGACAGGTCGCCGCGATCATCGCATCCTGCACGGAGATCGGCCGGCCGATGCTTTCACGGCGTGCGCGCAGCTTGCCGGAAAGAACGGCATCCTGGCGGGTGAACGACAGGATGTTGCCGCCGAACCACTGAAGCGTATCGGCAAGCTTGCGCTCATAGCGGTCGGACCCCGTCCGCTGAAAGAACCTATATGCGCCGTAAGCCTGTTCCATCAAAACAATATCGCAGAGATAGATATCGGCTTAGACATTGTGGCCATACCAGAGCGCAACAGCCGGATCCATGGCCGGTTTCGTCAGTTCGGATAGGACATTCGTGTCGAGGACGATCACTCGTAATCCTCGTATGGCCGACCGAAGTCCTTTTTGCGCTCGGCTTCTATCTCGTCCATGATCTGCGAAAAGGCTTCGGCTTCCTCGGCATCCACATTGAGCATGATGGAGCGAAGCGTATCGAGGCCTGATCTCTCAGGCGTCGATGGCGTAGTGAGACCTCACGCTCGAGAATGGCCTTTACCTCGTCGGAAATGCTGTGACCTGCCTCGTCTGCTCGCTTTTCAAGAGAGCGCCGCAATGCATCCGGGACGTCATTCACGAGAAGATCACCCATGCGCGCCTCCTGTTCTGATATCACCGATATCATATCGCGGCGCGCAGGGCGTTTCAACGAAGGCTCAGACGGCCTTGCCCTTGGAGGCCTTGGTGAACTTACGGATCACCATCTCGCGCTTCAGGCGGGAGATATAGTCGATGAAAAGCACGCCGTTCAGGTGGTCGATCTCGTGCTGCAGGCAGGTGGCGAGCAGCCCGTCCGCCTCGACCAGATGTTCCTTGCCGTCGCGGCCGATATGCTTGACGGTGACGGCCGCGGGCCGCTCCACCTCGGCATAATAGTCGGGAATTGACAGGCAGCCCTCTTCATAGACCGAACGCTCGTCGGAGGATCTGACGATTTCCGGGTTGATGAATACCATCGGCGCCTTCGGCTCGTCCTCGCGTGCCACGTCGATGACGAGAAGGCGGCGCGCAACACCGATCTGGATCGCCGCAAGCCCGATGCCCGGTGCGTCGTACATCGTTTCCAGCATGTCGTCGGCAAGCTTCAGAAGCTCGGCATCCACGGTCTCGATCGGCTTGGAAACCTCTCTGAGAAGCGGGTCGGGAAGAATGATAAGCGGCTTGATGGTCATCGCCTCCCTTAGCCGATCTTTTTCTGCGATCCAACAGAAATTACGGCCCCGATACGATAAATGTTCACGTTTTGATCTTTTCACGGTGCCGATTTTCGCTATAGTCCGGCCATGAACGACACTTTCAGCCGATTTCCCGAAATGGTCCTCACCGGAAACGCCGTTGCATGCAGCGGCCGCCCTGGTCGTGGTGCTCCTCCTCGCCGTCATCCTGATCGCATCCGGCCGTCGCCGGCAGGCGGATGCGGCCCGGCAGGCGACTGAGACGGATGCGCGCATGTCGGAGATGATCCGCATCCAGAGCGAGATGCAGGGCCGCTTTTCGGCAATGGCCGAGGCGCTCGCCCAGCGCCAGTCGGAACTCAATACGGTCGTCGGCCAGAGGCTTGACGGCATGACCCACCGGCTCGGCGCCTCGATCACCGAACAGACGAAATCCACCCATGACAATCTGCGGCAATTGCAGGAGCGGTTGGCGGTCATCGATGCGGCGCAGAACAATATCCAGACGCTGGCGAAGGATGTCGTCGGCCTGCAGGCGATCCTCTCCAACAAGCAGACCCGCGGCGCCTTCGGTCAGGGGCGCATGGAGGCAATCGTTGCCGATGGCCTGCCGCTTGGCGCCTACCAGTTCCAGACGACGCTCTCGAATGGCAGCCGTCCCGATTGTACGGTGAGAATGCCCAACGGCGCGCCGCCGCTCGTCATCGATGCGAAATTTCCGCTTGAAGCCTGGAATGCCTTTCGCGAGGCGACGGCGCCGGAAGCCCGCCGCGCCGCAGGCCAGCAGTTCCGCCGCGACATGGAAGTCCATATCCGGGACATTTCGGAGAAATATCTGCTTGCAGGCGAAACGCAGGATACCGCCTTCCTCTTCGTGCCGTCGGAATCGATCTTTGCCGAATTGCACGAGCATTTCGAAGCGGTGGTGCAGAAGGCGCAGCGCGCCCGCGTCGTCATCGTCTCGCCCTCGCTCCTGCTTCTCTCCATCCAGGTGATCCAGGCGGTGCTGAAAGATCAGCGGATGCGTGAACAGGCGCATCTCATCCAGGGCGAAGTGGCGCTGTTGATGGATGATCTCGGCCGTCTCGACGAGCGAACCCGCAAGCTGCAATCGCATTTCCTCTCGGCCCAGAAGGATGTCGAGCAGATCGTCACCTCCTCGGAGAAACTGTCCCGACGTGGAGCCCGCATCGGCGCGCTGGAACTGGAACGCCCAATGGACAGGTCGCTGGACAGGTCGCTGGACAAGTCGGTGGAGAAACAGGCTGAAAGACCGGCCGAGCGATCGGTCGCGGGCGAGGCGCGACCACCGCAGCCTTTGATGCGCCCGCCGGAGGCGACGCGCGCTCAGGAGGTCAGGCCAACCGAGGCGAGGGGAACTGAACCTCGCACAAGCCTCTTCCGTTTCAAGGTGGTTGACGAAGACTGAGCGTATCGGCAGTGTCCGGCAATTCTTTAAGAAACAGCAGGCCTGCCCATGATTACCGTCTTCGGCTCCATCAACATGGACCTCATCGCCAATACCGAACGTCTGCCGACGCCCGGCGAAACCGTGCCGGGCACGAGTTTTGCGACGGCTGCCGGCGGCAAGGGCGCCAATCAGGCGCTGGCCGCCCGCCGTGCCGGCTCTTCGGTCCGCATGGCCGGTGCCGTGGGCAAGGATGGCTTTGCCGCAGAGGCGCTTTCGCTTCTCGATGAGGCAGGAACGGATCTGTCGCTTGTCAGGCACGTCGATGGGCCGACGGGAACGGCGCTCATTCTGGTCGCGGCACCGGCGAAAACATGATCGCCGTCGTTCCGGCCGCCAATGGTAAGGTTGATCAGCCGGCGGCCGAGGCTGCCGTCGCAGCCATGTCTACGGGCGATATCCTGATGCTGCAGTTGGAAGTGCCCGCAGCATCGGTGGAGACCGCTTTTGCCGCGGCACGTCAGAGCGGCGTGACGACCGTCTTCAACACGGCACCCTTCACCGATGATGCGGTGCGGCTTGCAGCCCTTGCCGATATCGTCGTTGCCAATGAAACCGAGTTTGCGCTTCTGGCAGGCGGCGCGGCCTCCGACCCGGGAAACGCGGAAGCCCGCCTCGAAGCGCTTCGCCGGCTCCATGGCGAGCGTGGCCAGACCTATGTCGTGACGCTCGGCGGTGATGGCGCGATCGCCATCCGTGACGGCGAGATCCTGCGGGTTGAGAGCCTGAAGATCGAGCCGGTCGACACGGTCGGCGCGGGCGACACGTTCTGCGGCTATCTGGCCGCCGGGCTCGATCAGGGCCTGTCCTTCGAAGAGGCCTTGAAGCGGGCCGCGATTGCCGGCTCTCTCGCCTGCCTCATGGCCGGTGCCCAGCCTGCCATCCCGACATCGGCCATGGTCGACGCGCGTCTCTGAGCAGAGCCCAGAAAGTATGAACCCGCCCCCTTGGGAGAAGGGGCGGGTCCATGAAGACGACTGCGGAACTAGTTCCCAAGAGGGGGCGCGGAACTAGAGGGGGCGATCCGGCAGGTCGTCGATGCTGATGACGCCATCCTTGTTGGTGTCCATGCGGGCAAACAGCTTGTCTGCTGCGGCACTGGCTTCTTCCTTGCTGATCTTGCCGTCGTGATTGGCGTCGATCAGGCGGAACATCCGGCCGCCCATCGGCCCGCGATCTGGACCATGCGGCCCCTTGTGCCAGCGGGCATCGCGGCGCTCGGGATGGTGGCCGCCGGGACCACGCTCGCCGGGCTTGCCATCCGGGCCTTTCGCGTCAGGGCCCTTACCGGCCTGTTCCGGCGGCGGGTTGTTCTTGCGGAACTCTTCCATCTTCGCGATGCGATAATCGAGAAGTTCGCCGCGGGTGATCGATCCGTCCTTGTTGGCGTCGATCGCGGTAAAGAGATTGTTTTCCCAGGCGTTGAACTCGTCCTTGGAAATCTTGCCGTCATGGTTGCTGTCGGCTTCTTTCAGGAGGCGGATGAAGAACACGTCCTGCATCACGCCACGGCCGGGGCCTGCCGGGCCGGCATGCGGGCCCCTGGCACCATCGCGGGCACCCATGTGGTGCGGGCGGGGCTGGTCGGGCGCGGCGAATGCCGGGAGTGCGGCACCTGCGATGAATGCAGCTCCGAGGGTCGCGATAACGATCTTCTTGGCAGTCATTGAAGTGTCCTTTCCGGTTGCTTCGACACCTTTAACGTAGGTGCAGCAACCGGAAACAACCACTTAAACATCCGTAACCTGGATGAACCTTTGGTAAGGCTTGGCTTAGGCTGACGCGGCAATCCGCTTCAGGAAGGCCGCCAGATCGTCTGTGACATAGTCGATATGATCGTCCTCGCCGGAGAGTTTTTCCCAGCGTTCCAGAAGCACCGTATCGAGGTTACGCGGCACCAGAAGCACGGTCTTCATGCCGAGCGCCTTCGGCACCTGCAGGTTGCGCGGCAGGTCTTCGAACATTGCGGCCTTTGCCGTGTCGATCCCGTGCAGGCTCCTGAACTTGTCATAGGTGGCACCGGCCGGCTTCGGCAGATAGTCGGCTGCCACGATATCGAAAATATCGTCGAAATGATCGAGAATGCCGAGCGCCCGTGCGGCGGCTTGCGCATGCGGCACGCTGCCATTGGTGAAGATGAACTTGCGCCCCGGCAGGGCCCTGATCGCGGCGCCAAGGTCGGGATCCGGCAGCAGTGCCGAATAGTCGATCGCATGCGCCTGTTCGAGAAACCCGTCGGGATCGATGCCGTGATGGATCATCAGGCCCTGAAGCGTCGTGCCATGCTCGTGGTAATAGCGCTTCTGCAGCGCCTTTGCATCATCATGATCGAGCTGCAGCAGCTGCTGCACATAGGCCGTCATGTTGCGGTCTATCTGCGCGAAGAGATTGATGTGATGCGGGTAAAGCGTGTTGTCGAGATCGAAGACCCACTCTGTGACATGGGCGAAATCGGCAGGGGAGGCGGTTGTGGAGGTGCTTGTTGAAGCGGCAGTTTTCGGCGTCTTTTCCATGCCTGCTTTATGGCATGGCGCGCGCTTCAAGGAAAATCGAAAATACGCCGTCTGACGACGTGATGCCTGCCCCCGGCCGGATCTGGCCGGGCCGGGGATAAGGCGGTCTTGCAATAGGATCAGGGAACGATCAGCGTGCCCGCACCGCGCTCGGTGAAGATTTCGAGAAGCACGGAATGGGCGGCCTTGCCGTTGAGGATGACGACGCCCTGCACGCCGGCCTTGATCGCATCGATGCAGGTCTCGACCTTGGGGATCATCCCGCCGGAAATCGTGCCGTCCTTGATCAGCGCCTGTGCCTGCGCGACCGTCAGTTCCTTGATCAGGTTCTTGTCCTTGTCGAGAACGCCGGGAACGTCGGTGAGGAACAGAAGGCGGGTGGCGTTGAGGGCACCGGCGATCGCGCCGGCAAACGTGTCGGCATTGATATTGTAGGTGGCGCCGTCGCGGCCGGGGGCCACAGGTGCGATGACCGGGATCATTTCCGACTTGGCGAGCAGGTCGAGCAGCGTGCGGTCGACTTCGACCACTTCGCCGACGAAGCCGAGATCGAGCACGCGCTCGATATTGCTGTCGGGGTCGACAACGGTCTTCTTGGCCTTTTCGGCAAACACCATGTTGCCGTCCTTGCCGCAAAGGCCGATCGCCCATTCACCGGTCTGGTTGATGAGGCGACGATCTCCTTGTTGATCGAGCCGGCGAGAACCATTTCGACGATCTCGACCGTCTTGGCGTCGGTGACGCGCAGTCCGCCTTCGAATTTCGATTCGATCCCCATCTTCGACAGCATGGCGCCGATCTGCGGGCCACCGCCGTGAACGACGATCGGGTTGACGCCGGACTGCTTGAGCAGCGCGATATCGGCGGCAAAGGCCTTGCCGAGTTCGGCATCGCCCATGGCATGGCCGCCATATTTCACGACGATGGTCTTGTTCTCATAGCGCTGCATGTAAGGCAGCGCCTGCGCCAGAAGCTTGGCCTGAAGTTCGCTATCGGAAGCCGTCATCGAATTCCCCATGATCGTGAATGGCGGCCTTTTAACTCATGTTTCCGACAGAGGGAATAACGCGTGGCCGCGTTTGATGGCAAATCTCGGCGTGTTTTCCGTCGCCGGCCGCGTCGGCCTCTACTCCGTTACGGTCTGGACGATCGCTGCACGCAGCTCATCCAGCCCCTTGCCCTTTTCCGAAGAGGTGGAGAGCACCAACGGGAAGGCGGCCGGCCGCTTGCGGATCTTTTCCGTCGTCTCGGCCAGAAGCTTCGGCACGGCCGGTTCCTTGATCTTGTCAGTCTTGGTGAGCACGATCTGGTAGGAGACGGCAGCCTTGTCGAGAAGGTCGAGAACCTCGTCATCATTCTTCTTGATGCCGTGGCGGCTGTCGATCAGCACATAGACGCGCTTCAGCGTGGCGCGGCCGCGCAGATAGTCGAAGACGAGCTTCGTCCAGGCATCCACATGGTCTTTCGGCGCCTGCGCATAGCCATAGCCCGGCATGTCGACCATCGCCATCGGCGGCAGATCGCCCTCCTGGCCGGAATAGCCGTCCGGCACGAATAGTTGAGTTCCTGGGTGCGGCCCGGCGTGTTGGACGTGCGCGCCAGACCTTTCTGGCCGACCAGCGCATTGATCAGCGACGACTTGCCGACATTCGAGCGGCCGGCAAAGGCGATCTCTGCCGGACCTTCCGGCGGCAGGAACTTCATGGAGGGCACGCCGCGGATGAAGACCCAGGGCTTGCCGAAAAGCGGGCGTTCGCCGGTGTTCGTGTCGTCTGCCATGGTTTTCCTGATCCTTCTTATGGTTGCCGATGGCTTCCGGGTTTTGGCCGGCAAAGTCAAGCTTTGCGGCATCCCTGCACCGGTCGATCCGCCTTTGCGGCCTGCCTATAAAAGAAAACCCCGGACAATGCCGGGGTTTTCGAAGCTGTTTTCGAAGCGTTATTTGGTTGCCGCGGGCTTTCGCCGGAACAGCGACTTCAGATTGTCGAAAAGCTCGATCTTGGCGCCGTGGCGCTTCATGATCACCGCCTGCTGCGTCACCGACAGGGTATTGTTCCATGCCCAGTAGATGACGAGACCGGCCGGGAACGATGCCAGCATGTAGGTGAAGATCAGCGGCATCCAGGTGAAGATCATCGCCTGTGTCGGATCCGGCGGCGTCGGGTTCATACGCATCTGCAGGAACATGGTGATGCCCATGATGATCGGCCAGACACCGATGACGAGCGCATGCGGCACGCTGTAGGGCAGGAGGCCGAACAGGTTGAACAGCGACGTCGGGTCCTGGGCGGAAAGATCCTGGATCCAGCCGAAGAACGGCGCGTGGCGCATTTCGATCGTGGTGTAGATCACCTTGTAGAGCGAGAAGAAGATCGGGATCTGCAAGACCACCGGCCAGCAGCCGGCGATCGGGTTGATCTTCTCTTCCTTGTAGAGCGCCATCATTGCCTGCTGCAGCGCCATGCGGTCGTCGCCGTGCTTGGCCTTCAGCTCTTCCATCTTCGGCTGCATGCGCTTCATGTTGGCCATCGAAGCATATTGCTTGGAAGCCAGCGGGAAGAACAGGAGCTTGACGACGATGGTGGTGAGCAGGATCGCGACACCGAAATTGCCGACGTGACGGAAGAAGAAGTCCATCAGCATGAACATCGGCTTGGTGATGAAGTAGAACCAGCCCCAGTCGATCACGAGATCGAAATGCGGGATGTTCAGCTGATCGCGATACTGGTCGATCAGCGGCACTTCCTTGGCGCCGGCAAACACGAGGTTCTTCAACTCGGTCGTCTGGCCGGCGGCAACGGTGAGCGTGTCACCCTTGTAGTCGGCCTGATAGCGCGGCTGGCCATCGGTGAAGTGGGTAAAGCGGCTGTCGTAAGCCATGGTCTGCGGCGGAACGATCGTCGCGGCCCAGTATTTGTCGGTAATCCCGAGCCAGCCGCCGGTTGCCTTGCCGTTGTTGACGGCTTCCTTCTCGACATTGGCATAGGTGTGTTCGCTGAGCGAGCCGTCCTTGCCGACAACGCCGAGGAAGCCTTCATGGATGACCCAGACGGAAGGCGTGGTCGGCTTGTTGTTGCGCGTCACGCGGCCATAGGCGGAGAGCGTGATCGGCTCGCCGGTCTTGTTGTCGATCTTGTCGTCGACGGTCAGCATGTAGTGATCGTCGATGGAGATCGTGCGGGTGAAGACGACGCCCTTGTCATTGGTGAAGGTCAGCGTCACCGGCGTGGTCGGCGTCAGCTTGGCGCCTTCCGGTGCCGTCCAGCGGGTGCCGGGGCCGGGTGCCGTGCCGCTCGTGTCGCTGCCGACATAGCCGAGTTCGGTGAAATAGCCGTCAGCCGTATCGGAAGGCGAGAAGAGGGTGATGATCGGGCTCTTGTCATCCACCGTCTCGTGATAGTCGCGCAGCTTCAGGTCATCGAGGCGCGCGCGACGAGGTTGATCGAGCCGATGACGGCCGGCGTGTCGATGGCGACGCGCGGCGACTTCGAAAGCGCCTGTTCGCGGGTCTCGGTGGCGGCTGCCGCCTGGCCGGCGCCCGGCAGCGTGCCCGAGGCCTGGCCTGCGGACTGGCCGGCAGCCGTGTTGGCGGCCTGCACCTGTTCCTGCTGCGCGCGCTGGGCCTCTTCGGCCTTCTGCTGCGCCGCCATCCTCGGGTTCATGTAGAGGAATTGCCAGGCTAGGACGATCACGACTGAAAGCGCGATCGCGATGAAGTAGTTACGGTTCTTTTCCATCATGCCTTCCTGGACAGGTCTTATTCGGGCCGCTTCGGTCTGGGCTTGGCTTCGACGCGCTGGGCGATCTGGGCGGCCAATTCCGCGAAGGGAGCCGTTAGCACCTCCCGCCGCGCGACAATGACATAATCGTGGCCGTTCTTCATTGCAAACCCGGCGGATTGCCTCACAGCCTCTTTGAGGCGGCGGCGCATCCGGTTTCGCTCGACGGCGTTGCCATGTTTCTTGGTGACGGTGAAGCCGACGCGCGGAGCCTCCTCAGGTTCTTTGCGGTCGAGGACTTCGAGAAGAAAGGTGCGGCCGCGGCGAGCTTCGCCATTCCGGACAGCAAGAAACTGCGGCCGGCTTTTCAGCCGCCCGACAGTTTTTTTATCAACAGTATCAATCGTCATAGCCCGCGAATTCCGGGCATGTCGGCATTAAGCCGACAGACGAGCGCGGCCACGGGCGCGGCGGGCTGCAAGAACCTTCTGGCCACCCTTGGTAGCCATGCGGGCGCGGAAGCCGTGACGACGCTTGCGGACAAGCTTGGACGGTTGGTAGGTACGCTTCATTTATTTAACACCGCGGTGTGCGGCCCTTCTTGAAGATTGCCATCCTTTTTGGAAGGCAACAGCGTTTCGGAAATATCCGGCACCAGAGTTTAGGCATGCTTGCACGCCAGTCAGGCCGGACGCGCGGCTTATAAGTGGAATGAGGCTGCAAAGTCAATCTCGCCCGGAAAAAGCCCGGAAAAACCTGTCTTGTTGTCTGGTCGCAGCAAAGCATGACGACGGCTGTCTTTTGCGCCTCGCGGACATTTTCGGCCGCGCTGGGCGTCCATCCGGGCAGGAAACACGCCTCGCATCCATGTCATTTGTGCGGTGCAAGGCGCGGGTCTGGCAAAATCTGCCGTCTGCGTTAGAATATAGTCACATTTTTATGATGGCGGCTGATGGAATATTCCGGCAGGACGTCAAGTGGAGACGGGTATGGAGAGCGAGGCTCGCACCTCGACAAGCAAGGCGACCGACGCTGGCAATGCCGGCCCTGAGCCTATGCCGCGTCTTTTCGCGGATTGTCCGGCAGACTTCTCTGGCTGACGATCGTCTTCGTCATGATGGCGTCCATTCTGATCTTCATGCCGTCGATTGCCGGCATGCGGATGAACTGGCTGCGTGACCGGCTGGATACGGCTGCCGCCGCCGGCATCGTCATCGATGGCCTCCAGCCGGCGGAATTGCCGCGCGCCGTGCAGAACGACACGCTGCTTGCGACGGGCACCAAGGTGATCGCGCTGCGCAAGGATGGCACGTCGCGCCTTCTGGCCGCGACGGATACCCAGCCGCAGATCGATGAAGTCTATGATGTGGCGCACACGACCATGCTCGCCTCCATGCGAGATGCGCTCGACACGCTCTTCTTCGGCGGCGATCGCATCATGCGCGTCTATGGACCGGTTGGCGAAAGCGACATGGTCATCGAACTCGTCATGACCGATAAGGCGCTGCGCCTGGACATGTGGAAATATTCCAAGACGATGTTCCTCCTGTCCTTCCTGATCTCGCTGATTACGGCCGTCCTGATCTTCTTCGCCATCAACCGCATGATGATCCTGCCGATCCGGCGCTTGACCCACAGCATGCAGCTCTTCTCCGAAAAGCCGCAGGATCCCGAGCGGATCTTCGAGGCGGATGGCTCGCGCGGAGAGCTTGCCGTTGCCGGCCGCCACCTTGCCTCCATGCAGACGGAACTACAGCGCACGCTGAAACAGCAGAAGAACCTCGTCGATCTCGGTCTGGCCGTCTCCAAGATCAATCATGACATGCGCAATATTCTGGCCTCCGCCCAGCTGATGTCCGACCGCCTGACGGATGTCGAGGATCCGATGGTAAGAAGCTTCGCACCGAAGCTTCTGCGCACCATCGACCGCGCCGTCGGCTATACGAACGAGGTTCTGGCCTATGGTCAGGCATCGGAAGCCGCGCCGCGCCGGCGAAGGGTACGGCTTTCCGATCTCTGTCAGGATGTCCGCGAGATGCTGGCGATCGATCCCGATGCGGGCATAGAGTTCGTTGAACAGATCGCGCCCGAGGTCGAGGTCGATTGTGACAGCGAGCAGATCTTCCGCGTCATTCACAATCTCTGCCGCAATGCCGTGCAGGCGCTTCTTGCCTTTGATCCCGAAGATCAGTCCATGGTGCGCCGCGTCACGCTCTCGGCCCACCGGGTCGGATCGGTCGTTGCCATCACCGTCGATGACACCGGTCCCGGCATGCCGCGCAAGGCGCGCGAGAACCTCTTCTCCGCCTTTCGCGGTTCGGCCCGCTCCGGCGGCACCGGTCTCGGCCTCGTGATCGCCCGCGAACTGGTTCTCGCCCATGGCGGCACGATTGCGCTGGTCGAGAAGCCGGGTCCGGGCACGCAGTTCCGCGTCGAGATCCCCGATCGTCCCGTGTCGCTCGATGACTACCGGGTTAGGGCCTGACAAAAAATCAAAAATATCTTTAAATAACAAATAGATGAAATTTAAATGACAAAGGCCGGCTTAAAATCGCTTGCAATCATCGGCGCCCCCCGGTAGAGGATCGCCACACAAGCAGAGACGAACTGCTTGGGACGCACCCGTAGCTCAGCTGGATAGAGCACCAGACTACGAATCTGGGGGTCAGGAGTTCGAATCTCTTCGGGTGCGCCATTCTTCTCTCCCTTTCTTCACAGTGAATGTCATCCTCTTGAACGCCTCCGGCGCAATCGTTGTTGATTGCTGCGCCGCGTCGTGTCACCTGCTGTCGCGACGATGATGGTTCGGACGGAATGGACATGATGTCGAAAGAGACGGGCGCCAGGCGCCAAAGGGGCTGGCAGGCTTTCTGCTGGGAGGGCTTCGTCCCGCGATACTGGTTCTCGCCATCTATTTCGGCTGAGTATCGTGCTTCGCCTGTCCCTGCCCAATTCGCTGACGCTCGACGAGGCGGAACAGTCTCTCTTCTCGCAATACTGGCTTCTCGGCTACGGGCCGCAGCGCCCTTCTTCAACTGGGTGCAGAACCTGTTCGTCGATCTTCTCGGCGTTTCGCTCTTCGCGCTGGCCCTGCCGAAATTTCTGTCGCTTCTGCTCTGCTACGTCTTCTACGGGCTCGCCGTGCGGGAAGTCGATGGCCGGCCCTCGATCATCGTCCTGGCCATGATGGGCCTGCTGACGCTGCCGCAGGTCTCCTATATGCCGCAGCAGGATCTGACGCATACGGTCGCGCTCCTCATGGCGACCTCGCTGTTTCTCTTCGGCCTGTTCCGCACTCTCAATCGCCCGAGCCTGTTCAGCTACGCCGTGCTTGGCGTGGCAATCGGCATCGGCACCATCTCGAAATACAACTTCGTCATCCTTCCGGCCGCGACCGTGATCGCCGTCTTCTGTGACAGGGGCTGGCGTCCGCGCCTGTTCGACTGGCGCGTTCTGGTCGCCGGTATTCTGGCACTGGCGATCATCGTGCCGCATGCCCTGTGGCTGCTGGATCATGTCGGCATGGCGACCCATGGCACGCTGACCAAGATGGGCGATGAAAGCGGCCGCCATGGCGCGTCGCGGATCGTCAAGGGCCTGATCTCGCTCGTTCTCGCCTGCATCGCCTTCGGCGGCCTGACCGTCGTGGCACTTGCCATTGCCGCGCGGGTCAAATCCCTCGCTCCGATTGCCGGCGCGCAGGACCGCTTTACCCGTCTGACCGGCCGGATCATGGCCATCTCGCTTGTCGGCGTGATTATCGTCATTCTGGTGACGGATACGACGCGGATAACGGAGCGCTGGCTCGATCCCTATCTGCTGCTCCTGCCGCTTTATCTGGCGCTGAAGCTTGATCGCGCCGGCTATGACATGCCCCGCATCTTCAGCCGGCTGGTTCCTTTCTTCGTTCTTGTGATGATCGTCACGCTTGTGCCTTTTGCCGGCAAGACCTGGACGGCGGGCCTGACCGGTGCTGCCAACCGCGTCAACATTCCCTTTGCCGATGCGGCAGACCGGCTGCGTGGCGAAGACATGCCGGTCGGCATCATCGCCGGCGGCATGCATCTCGCCGGCAATATGCGCATGCAGTTTCCCGACCTCCCGGTCGTCAATCTGGAGCAGGCACCGGGTGATTTTCCGGATCGCCTCATTCTCGGTTCCCCGATCCTCGTCGTCTGGTACCTGAAGCCCGGCCATGACGCAGGCGCGACGCCGGATCTGTCCAATGTCCCGGCGGCCCAGGGGCGCCGCCTTTCGGCCCCCGAAACACTGCACCTGCCTTATTACTTCACCAATGGCCGCCAGCAGCTCGATCTCGGCTACGCGTGGCTGCGGTAAACGCGACGGGTGACAATCCCATTGCAAACGCTGCTGCCTGCGCTATGCCTTGGCCGGCTGGCGCCGTGGCGCGCCGCTGAAGCTTGAAGCCTGTGATTGCCGGCAAGACTGCGTTCCGGCGGGAGTAAGACGATGAGATGGAAGCGGACGATCCAGCTTCTCGATGTCCATTGCGAGGGGGAAATCGGCAAGGTCGCCATCGGTGGCGTGCCGAAGATCCCGGGTGCGACGGTTGCCGAGCAGCTTGCCTGGCTGAATACCGATCCGAAGGGCGAAGAGCTTCGCCGCTTCCTGTGCCTTGAACCGCGCGGTGCGCCGATCGGCTCGGTCAATCTGCTCCTGCCGGCAAAGCACCCGGATGCGGATGCCGCCTTCATCATCCTCCAGCCGGATCAGGCGCATGCCAGCTCGGGCTCGAATTCGATCTGCGTCACCACCGCCCTTCTGGAATCCGGCATCGTCGAGATGAAGGAGCCGGAAACCATCGTCACGCTGGAAACGGCAGCCGGCCTCGTGCGCGCCACCGCCACCTGCCGCGACGGGCGCTGCGAAAAGGTGAAGCTCACCATGGTGCCGTCCTTCGTCCATGAGCTGGATCTGGAGATCGACACGCCGGAATGGGGCCGCATCACGCTCGACCTCTGCTACGGCGGCATCTTCTATGGGCTCGTCGATGTCTCGCAGATCGGCATGAAGATCGAAAAGGCCAATGCCGCGGCCCTCGTGCGCGCCGGCATGGTGCTTAAGGATCTCATCAACCGGCAGGTGCCGGTCGTCCATCCCGAAATCCCGGCGATTTCCGGCGTGGCCTATGTGATGTTCCGTGATGTCGAGGAAGACGGAACGGTCAGAACCTGCACGACCATGTGGCCGGGCAGGGCGGATCGTTCGCCCTGCGGCACCGGCAATTCGGCCAATCTCGCAGCCCTCCATGCGCGCGGAAAAATCGCTGTGGGCGACAGCTTCAAGTCCCGCTCCATCATCGGCTCGCAGTTCGAAGTGGGCCTTGCGGCGGAAACGCAAGTGGCAGGCCGCACCGCAATCATCCCGACGATCACCGGCCGCGGCTTCACCTTCGGCCTCCATCAGGTATCGCTCGATCCCTTCGACCCGCTGTCGGATGGCTTTGCCATGACCGATGTCTGGGGCCCGCAGGCCGGCGAGATCTGACCGTCACAAACACAAGAGCGGCAGTGCCTCACGCACTGCCGCTCTTGTCGCAAGAGACATTTCGCAAGAGACATTCGCTTCTCAGATGTCGATCCCTGCAGGCTTCTGCTGCTCCACATCGCCCGGCTTCAGCACCAGCGTGTTCAGCTCGTCGTCACCGGCCTCCTGCGACGGGGCCGGCACCACGCCCATGTCCTGCAATTCGAGGAACTTGTAGGCGCCGAACACGTCGCCATTCTCGGCCGCCTTCTTGAACATGTCGGCAGCCTTGGCTGTGTTGGCTGCAATGCCTTCTCCGGCCTCATACATCAGGCCGAGATTGATCATCGCGTCCGTATTGCCGCGCTGGGCGGCTAGATCGTACCAGGCGATCGCCGTCTGATCGTCCTGCTGAACGAGATGACCCTCGTCATAAATGGCGCCGATATTGAAAGCGGCAGTGTCATCGCCCTCGGCCGCAGCCTTGCCGAACCAGTCGAGCGCCTTCTTCACATCGGCCTTGGTGCCGAGCCCGTCGCGATAGGCGACGCCGAGATTATAGGCGGCCAGACGATTACCGCTCTGTGCAGCCTTGCTGTAGAGGCGGAACTGCGCGTCATCATCGCCGAGCCGGCCCATCAGCATGCCGAAATTCACCTGCGCGGCAGGGTAGCCGGCCTCTGAAGCGGCATTATAGGCGCCCATGGCCTCCTCGGGCTCGGTGGAATTGTTGAGCGCCCGGCCAAGCTGGTATGCGAAGCGCGGATTGCCGGTCGCCTCATAGGCCATGCGGCAGGCATCCACCGCGCGACCATCGATGCTCGAAATATCGACGGGAGCAAAGCTTGCATTGCGGCGCTCGTCATAGGGGCTGCCGGCCAGCTGGTCGCATTCGCTCTGCATGGCAGCGACGAGCTGAAGGCTCTCGCGCTCCTGCGCACTGGGAGAAATCGTCAGCCCGCACAGCGCCACGGCGGCGCCTGCTGCAACTGCAAATCCCTTTCTCGCTTTCGATCCCTGGGATTTCATTGTCTGCTCCGATCAACAGAACCTTGTTATGGATGCACGAACGTGGAAAGCGGCCTGCCGGTTCCTTGCAGCCAGAGCGATTCATGAAAGAAAGGCTTCAACCGGAGGGCACATTTGCGTGAAGGTTAACGCGGGAGCCTCCTGCAGGATTGTATCATCGTCGGCCTCCGTTTCCGCCGAAGCGGTCTGCCGCCATGCCGGGTCGGTCGCTCTGGAACATTGTCTTTGGCGCCGCGATGGTGCTAATGGCAGCCGATAGCATCATGATGGGAACAGCGATGAACACGATCACCCTCCGTCGCCCGGACGACTGGCATCTTCACCTGCGCGATGGCGCCGTTCTGGAAGGCGTCGTTGCCGATACCAGCCGCCATTTCGCCCGCGCCATCATCATGCCGAACCTCGTGCCGCCGGTCGTGACGACGGCCGATGCCCGCGCCTATCGCGACCGCATCATGGCAGCATTGCCCAAGGGCGATCGCTTCGAGCCGCTGATGACGCTCTATCTGACGGAACACACCGATCCGGATGATCTGGAAGAGGGCAAGAAGAGCGGCCTCATTCATGCGGTCAAGCTTTACCCCGCCGGCGCCACCACCAATTCGCATGGCGGCGTGCGCGATTTCGACAAGGCGATGCCGGCGCTGGAGCGCATGGCCAAGATCGGCCTTCCCATGTGTGTGCATGGCGAAGTCACGACGCCGGAAGTCGACATCTTCGATCGCGAAGCCGTCTTCATCGACACGGTGCTCGATCCGCTTCGCAAGCGCCTGCCGGAACTCAAGGTGACGATGGAACACGTCACCACCGAGGACGGCATCAATTACATCAAGTCGGCCAAGAGCAACCTTGCCGGCACGATCACCACCCATCACCTGATCATCAACCGCAATGCCATCCTCGTCGGCGGCATCCGCCCGCATTATTACTGCCTGCCGGTTGCCAAGCGCGAAAACCATCGTCTGGCCCTGCGTGCGGCGGCAACCTCCGGCGATGCGCGCTTCTTCCTCGGCACCGATTCCGCTCCGCATCTCGACCCGCTGAAGGAATGCGCCTGCGGCTGCGCCGGCATCTATACCTCGGTCAACACGATGAGCTGCCTCGCACATGTGTTCGAGCAGGAAAACGCGCTCGACAAGCTGGAAGCCTTCGCCTCGCTCAACGGCCCGGCATGGTATGGTCTCGCCCCGAACGAGGAGCGGATCACCATGGTCAAGCGCGATCAGCCGGTGACATTCCCCGACAAGCGCGAGACGGCCGCCGGTCCGATCACCGTTTTCGACCCGATGTTCCCGCTGCATTGGGACGTCTCGGAAGGTTGAAGAAATTCCGATATGGTCTTATAATCGGACACCGCCAGTAGCGGTGTCCGATTGCGGGATCGTGAAGCCTTTGCAAGTAGATCGTAACCTTTTGGAGAGAAACGCCGAGTAGCGTCGCCAAAAAAGATATTTTAGTGCCTTTTCATTTAGAAGAGAGCGACAAGCATGATGCTCGATTATCAGTCTCTTCTGCTTGCGCTCGGCGTATCGGCAGCCTGCCTTATGGTGACTTTGTTCGGTACCTGGGTTTCGCGCAGGACGGATTCGTTTCTTCTGACCCTTGTTGCGGCTCTTGGCCTGACGATCTCGGGAATACTGACCTATAATCTTTACGGCTCTCATATGGGCCCCATTCTGGGTGCCTTTGCCTATTCCCTGCTGATGGGTGGTTTCAGCGTGATCTTTGCCGCCTCGGTGCAGTTCCGCACCGGCCTGCGTCCGTGGCGTCTGGCCATGCTTCTTGCCCTGGTGACGATCTCGGCCGGTGCGCCCTTCATGGCGATCGGCCTCAACGGCCTTGGTCTTGTCGTCATGAATGTCGCAACGGCCATCCTGCTGGCCGGCACCGCCCATCAATACTGGTGCGCGCGGGCCGAAGCGCCTGTGCCGCTGACCGGCATGTCGGTGCTTTACCTGATGAGCGCCGCCAGCTTCTCGCTCTGCGCCACCATGCTCATCCATGGCGGCCAATGGACCCTGGCCAAAGTGCCGGACAACTGGGCCGAAAACCTCAATCTCGGTGTCTGCATCGCCGGCATGACCGGCATCGGCGCCCTCTCGCTTGCCCTGCATCAATGGCGCCTTGCCGCTCATCACCGCCGCGAGGCTCTGACGGATCCTCTGACGGGCCTTCTCAACCGCCGCGCCCTGTTCGAACAGCACGGCACCCGTCTTCTCGGCGTCTCCAGCGCCATCATCGTTTTCGATATCGATCGCTTCAAGTTGATCAACGACCAGTTCGGCCATGCCTCGGGCGATCTCGTGCTGAAGGCCTTTGCCGAGGATCTGTGTGACGTTCTCGGCCGCGACAGCACCGCGACGAGGCTCGGCGGCGAGGAGTTTGCCGTTCTGCTCGACGATATCATGCCGGGCAGGGCGGAGCTGGTGGCGACCGATGTCCTGCAGCGCTTCTCGTCCCGCCGCGTCGTCTTCGAGCGCGGCGTCGTCCAGCCGACGGTGAGCGCCGGCGTTGCCACCGGCAATCAGGCGGGTTCGCCGTTTGAGGCGGTTCTCGGCCAGGCGGATGCGGCGCTTTACGAGGCCAAGCGCGCAGGCCGAAACCGGGTGGAACTGGCCGGCTATCTGCATCCTGTCGTCGATAATGACAGCGAAAGCCGCACTTCGGCCTGAAAACTTCATCTTCAGCCGCGCTTGCCGCTGGCGCCCCGCCGCGCTTGCTGCTATGGCGGCGCGTGGTTTCAGACAAGCAGGAGCGCGGCGATGATACAAACCACATTCACGGACAAGAACGTAATGGCCGAACTGATGGCCAAGATGCTCTGGGAAATCGGAGCGGTCCATTTTCGCGCCGACGAGCCCTACAAATTTGCATCCGGCATGATGAGCCCGGTCTATATCGACTGCCGCAAGCTGATCTCCTATCCGCGCATCCGCTCGACCATCATGGATTTCGCTGCCGCCACGATCATGCGTGATGCCGGCTTCGAAAAGTTCGACTGTGTTGCCGGTGGCGAGACGGCCGGCATTCCGTTTGCCGCCTTCCTCGCCGAGCGCCTGTCGCTGCCGATGATCTATGTCCGCAAGCAGCCGAAGGGTCATGGCCGCAACGCCCAGATCGAAGGCCATATGCCGGAAGGCGCCCGCGTCCTCGTCATCGAGGACCTGACGACGGCCGGCGGCTCGATGTTCAAGTTCATCGATGCAATCCGTGCAGCCGGCGGCATCGTCGATCACGGCATGGCGCTCTTCTACTACGGCATTTTCGATGAAGGCGCGCTGCGCTTCGCCGATGGCAAGGTCCAGTTCCACCATATCGCCACCTGGCGCAACGTGCTGGCGGTCGCCCGCGACCAGAAGCTCTTCGACGAAAGACGCTTTCGGAGGTCGAAGCCTTCCTTGATGCGCCGCTGGCATGGTCTGGCCGTCACGGCGGCATCACGGAACTGCCGAAATAAGGAAATGGACAAGGCGAGCTTTTGCCCTAGTCAAGCGACAAAAGCTCGCCTATTCCTGTTGCACTGAGACCTGTTGGAGAAGCGGGTGGGAATGTCTTTGGGAGGACATCATGATTGTGTGCTGTGGTGAAGCGTTGATCGACATGCTGCCGCGGGAAACCACGCTGGGCGAGGCGGGCTTTGCGCCCTATGCCGGCGGCGCGGTTTTCAATACGGCGATTGCGCTTGGCCGTCTCGGCCAGCCGACCGGCTTCTTTACCGGCCTTTCCGACGACATGATGGGCGATATCCTGCGCAACACGCTGCGCGAAAGCCACGTCGATTTCAGCTATTGCGCCACGCTGTCGCGCCCGACGACGATTGCCTTCGTCAAGCTGACCAACGGCCATGCGTCCTACGCCTTCTATGACGAGAACACCGCCGGCCGGATGATTACCGAGGCGGACCTGCCTGCCTTCGGCGATGATTGCGAGGCGCTGCATTTTGGCGCGATCAGCCTTATCCCGGACCTTGCGGCGCGACTTACGAGGCGCTGATGGCGCGCGAGCAGGAAAAGCGCGTCATTTCGCTCGATCCGAATATCCGCCCCGGCTTCATCAAGGACAAGGCCTCGCATCTGGCCCGTATCCGCCGCATGGCGGCCATGTCCGACATCGTGAAGTTTTCCGATGAGGATCTCGCCTGGTTTGGCCTTGAAGGCGACGAGGATACGCTTGCCCGCCACTGGCTGCATCATGGCGCAAAGCTCGTCGTCGTCACCCGCGGCGCCGATGGCGCCGTCGGCTATACCGCAAACCACAAGGTGACGGTGCCGAGCGAGAAGGTGACGGTGGTCGATACGGTCGGTGCCGGCGACACGTTCGATGCGGGCGTCCTCGCCTCGCTGAAGATGCAGAACCTGCTCACCAAGGCGCAGGTTGCCAACCTCTCCGAAGATCAGATCGCCAAGCGCTCGCCCTCGGCGCCAAGGCCGCTGCCGTCACCGTATCCCGCGCCGGCGCCAACCCGCCCTTCGCAAACGAAATCGGCCTCTGAGACAAGCGCTCGACTGCCTGTGTCAGCCCCCCCGCCTGTGTCAGCTATGGCGCAGGCGGTAGAGGACGATCAGGGCGATGACGAGCAGCACGGCACCCGTGCCGCCATAGATCATATAGCCGATGCTCATCTCAGCGCTCATGGATCATCTCCAAGTTTCGTCAGAAAAACCTCGCCCGTTATATGTAGCACAAAGCCGAATATGAGCCAAACGGCGACGGGAAGTGCAACGCTTATAGTGTCATGCACCGTCCAGCCCACGCCGGCAGTCGCGACGGATGGTGCGAGGCATTGCAGATAAATGATGCCATCCTGCTGAGCCGGCGCACATTGAAGGGTCGGCGTGCTGCGGCCATGGAAGATTGCCGCGACAACAGCGCGAACGCCCCCGCTGCCCCAAACGAAAAACAGGCCGTCGATAGCCGATCGACAGACTGGGCGCGCAGTTTCAGGATTTCGTTGCGAATGAGAGACGGCTGTTCGGCAATCGGGGTGCCCATCAGCTCGCGGTCCAGCCTTTGGCCGAGAAGGCGCAGCAGCCGCCATAGGAAGTGAATTACCCGCCTTGCCCTATCGCTCATGGTCCCGCCCGGAATGTTCCAGGCGAGACCATAGGTCAAAAATGCGATAAACTGTTACTTATTTCTTCAGCCCGGCCAGAACCTTGACCAGCCCCTGCGTCGAGGAATCGTGGCCTTCGGCGCTTTCCTTGCCTTCGACGACCGGGAGCAGGCCGGTTGCCAGCTCCTTGCCGAGCTCGACGCCCCACTGGTCGAAGGAATTGATGCGGAAGAGCACGCCTTCGACGAAGACGCGGTGCTCATAGAGCGCAATCAGGCGGCCGAGCGCAAACGGCGTCAGCTGATCGTAGACGAAGGTGATCGACGGACGGTTGCCGGTAAAGACGCGGTGCGGCGCGATGAAATCGGCTCGTCTGTCGTCCATGCCCTTCGAGGTCAGCTGTGCCTTGGCTTCCTCGAAGCTGCGGCCCTTCATCAGCGCTTCCGACTGTGCCAGGCAATTGGCGATCAGAAGGTCGTGCTGATGGCGAAGCTTCGGCTCGAAACCATTGGCGGCGATCATGAACTCGGTCGGAATGATGCTCGTGCCTGGTGGATCAGCTGGTAGAAGGCGTGCTGGCCGTTGGTCCCCGGCTCGCCCCAGACGGCCGGACCGGACTGGCCTTCGACCGGCGTACCGTCGATCGTCACGCCCTTGCCGTTCGATTCCATGTCGAGCTGCTGCAGATAGGCCGGGAAGCGCAGGAGCCGCTGGTCGTAAGGCAGGATGGCGCGCGTCGGGTAATCCAGCACGTTGCGATGGTAGAAGCCGATCAGGCCAAGCAGCATCGGCAGGTTTTCTTTGACCGGTGCCGTGCGGAAATGGTTGTCCATCGCATGCGCCCCATCGAGGAACTTGCCGAAATTTTCCGGCCCGACGGCAATCATCAGCGGCAGGCCGATAGCCGACCAGATCGAATAGCGGCCGCCGACCCAGTCCCAGAAGCCGAACACGCGGTCGGTATCGATGCCGAAGGCGGCAACCTTGTCGAGCGCGGTCGAGACGGCGCAGAAATGGTGCTTGACCGCCGCGTCGCCGAGCGCATCGGCAATGAAGGCGCGGGCGGTTGCGGCGTTCGTCATCGTCTCGATCGTCGTGAAGGTCTTCGATGCAATGATGAAGAGCGTCGTCTCGGCCTCGACCAGCTTCAGCGTCTCGGCAATATGCGCGCCATCGACGTTGGAGACGAAATGCGCCTTCGGGCCATCATGGAAGGGCGACAGCGCGATCGTCGCCATCACCGGACCGAGATCCGAGCCGCCGATGCCGATATTCACCACATCGGTAATCTTCTTGCCGGTCGCGCCTTTGAGCGCGCCCGAGCGGATGCCGTCGGCAAATGCGCCCATTGCGGCAAGCACGCCGTTGACGTCGGGCATCACATCCTTGCCATCGACCAGGACCGGGGTGTTGGAACGGTTGCGCAGCGCCGTATGCAGAACGGCGCGGCCTTCGGTGAAGTTGATCTCGACGCCGGAGAACATCTCGTCGCGCTTCTTCGCCACGCCGCCTTCGACAGCCAGCTTTTCGAGAAGCGACAGGATCTCGTCATTCACCGCGGTCTTCGAATAATCCATCGTGAGGTCGTCGAAGCGGGCGCTGAATTTCTCGAACGTCCGGCATCGGCGGCAAAGGCGGCACGGATATCCGTGGCATCGGTCTTCGCAACGGTGGACTTCAGGTCTTGGACGATGGCCTTCATGGGAGCTCCTCGCACTCTTTATAAGCTGCACGGGAACCTATTCGCTTTCCCGGTCAAATCAAGCGTGCTGCGGCCGCGAAGTGGCAGCAGTCTTTCGAATTTGTCGATTTGCGCACCTATTGGCCAACGGCGGTCGTCACCGTATTTCCGACAGCATTGCCGAACCGGTCCACCTGCTCGTTATAGCTTGCGCGCGTATTGGGGTCGAAGACCGAGATCGGTGCGCTGACCGCAAGGCTTGCCGCACCGCCCACCGTCTGCGCCGCGCCAAGCGCCACGGCGCCGAGCCTGTCGCCGATCCCCACCTGCTGGTCGGTAATCGTCTGCCCGGCGATCAGCCGGTTGCCGATAAGCTTCACCACTTCCGGGCTTTCGGCGAACTTGCCGTGATTGAGCGGATCGTTGACCTTGAGCTTTGTCAGGTCGAGCACGGTAATCCCGGCCTTTTCGAATTCGCTGCGATAGGGCTCGACAGTCGGGTCTACCTGTCCCAGTCGCTCGATATTGCCGGAAATCCTGCGCGAGAGCGAAAGCGCGCGGTCATCGCGCGAAACGAAAAGCGTGAATTTCGGATGCTTTGGCCCAAGCGCGGTAAACTGCCCGCTGAACACGTCAACATCGAGATCCGGTGAGGCAAGGATGACATTCTTGATCTTCGGTGCCACCGAGCCATGGCGGATCGCCATCTGCCGAAGCGCCTCGACCGTCAGCCACGAGCCCATCGAATGCGCCATCACGGTGACTTCGCCCACCTGCGGATCGCTTGAGAGGCGTGTCAGCATCGTCTCCAGCGCGTCGCGGGAATAGTTGGTGCTTTCCTTGTCGTAGTTATAGGCAAAGATGCTGCCGCGCGACGGCCACGTAAACAGGACCGGCGCCACATCCGCCTTGGAATCGTGGATGATCTGCGCAAACCGGTAGACGGCATCCTCATAGCGATTGTTGAAACCATGGACGAAGACCAGCACACGCCGGCTCTTCGGCAGGTTTTCGCGCAGCCATGAATTTGCGCCGGGCAGCGTCGTCGGTTTTACCGAGACGGTTGCAAATTCCTTTTCCGGATTGGCGGGCAGTTTCTTCGGCCATTGCACCTGGCCGGCCTCACGCTTGGCATCGGCCGGAATGGAGACAGTGATCTCGGTGACATGCACGCCCTTGTCGCGCTCGCCGGAAAACAGGATGCCCGGTGTTTGTGACGATCGCCGCGTCGTCGCCACCATCACATCCACCTTGGACGTGTCGGTCGCGGTGATCGTCTGCGCCACCAGCACGCCCTGCGGCCGGCCGGCGCAGGCGGCAAGAACGGTGAGCGCTGCAATCAGCGTCGTGCGGGCGAAAAATCCGGCAAGGTTCTGCAATCCAATCCCCTTGGCCAATCCCATTGGCCAACTCCCCGGGCGAAATCCCGGCGGCCTTCATGGCCTCGATGGAAGTATCGCTACCGCCTCAGATTGTGGTCGTCTACCACCGGCTGCACCTTGCCCGTGCCGGCAGGCGCGCTTCGCTGCCGCCTGTCGCCCGTGTGCAACGGTGGTGGGGAGGTCTGGTCGTGAGCCTCACCTAGCCGCGTAATTCCCTTCGCAGGATCTTGCCGACATTCGATTTCGGCAATTGCTCGCGAAACTCGATGAAGCGCGGCCGCTTGTAATTGGTGAGATTGGCGGCGCAATGCGCCTTCACGTCGGCCTCCGTCACCGACGCATCCTTGCGCACGACGAACAGTTTCACCGCCTCGCCGGAATGCTCGTCCGGCACGCCGATCGCCGCGCATTCGGCAATGCCGGCATGCATGGCCGCCACTTCCTCGATCTCGTTCGGATAGACGTTGAAGCCCGACACGATGATCATGTCCTTCTTCCGGTCAACGATCTTCGTATAGCCGCGCGCATCCATATAACCCATGTCGCCGGTTCGGAAGAAACCATCCGGCGTCATGCGCGTGCCGTCTCGTCGGTGCGGTTCCAGTAACCGGCCATCACCTGCGGCCCGCGAATGCAGATCTCACCGACATTTCCGAGATTGACCTCCTGTCCGTCCTCGTCACGGATCGAGATCTCGGTGGAAGAGACCGGCAGGCCGATCATGCCGGAGAATTCCGAGGTATCGCAGCGGTTGGCGGTGGCGACTGGAGACGTCTCCGAAAGCCCGTAGCCTTCGGTGATCGGGCACCCGGTCATCTGGTACCAGCGTTCGGCGACGGGCCGCTGCACCGACATGCCCCCGCCGAACACCAGAAGCAGCGAGGAAAAGTCGAGCTTTTCGAACTCGGCATTGTTCATCAGCGCGTTGAACAGCGTGTTGAGGCCGGGGAAGATATGGATCTTGTGCTGCTGGATCTCCTTCACCAGCGCCGGGATATCGCGCGGGTTGGCGATCAGCACGTTATGGCTGCCGGTCGCGACACCCATCAGCGAATTCACCGTCAAGGCAAAGATATGGTAGAGCGGCAGGGCGCAGAGGAATTGCAGCTGCGTCGCCGACGCTTGGTCAGAAACGCGCTTTCCAGCCACAGCCCCATCTGCTCCTTGTTGGAAAGCAGGTTCGAATGGGTAAGGATCGCGCCCTTAGAAACGCCGGTCGTGCCGCCCGTATATTGCAGGAAGGCGATATCGTGGCCGCTGACCGAAACCGGGTGAAGCGGCAAGCTGGCCCCCTTCTGGAGAACCTCCTTGAATGGCCGCGCCGACGTGAGCGACCAGCGCGGCACGAGCTTCTTCACCTTGCGTACGACGAAATTGACGATATGGCCCTTGAGGCCCAGCATGTCGCCCATCGTCGCCACCACGACATGGCTGACGGCCGTCTTCGGAATGGCCTGAGAGACGGTATGGGCAAAATTCTCCAGCACGAAGATCGCCTGCGCGCCGGAATCCTTCAGCTGATATTCGAGCTCGCGCACCGTATAAAGCGGGTTCACATTGACCACGACCATCCCGGCACGGAGGATCCCGTAGACGATGATCGGGTTCTGCAGCACGTTCGGCAGCATCACCGCGATACGGTCTCCCTTGCCGAAGCCCTGTGCCTGAAGCCATGCCGCGACCTTGCGGCTTTCCACTTCCATATCCGAAAAGCGGAGCGTCTTGCCCATGCTGGAAAAGGCGGGTCGCTCCGCATAGATCGCGCAACTGTCCTCGAAGAGCTCGCCCAGCGACCGATGCTTGAGCGGCGGGATCTCCGCCGGCACATTGGGTGGATAGGATGCAAGCCAGACCTTGGCCGGTCCGTCCGCCGCGCGGACATGGACTTCACTCATCGGGAACCTCCTCCGTTCCAGCTCCTGAACCCTGCAGCCGTTGCCGGAACTGCCGGGCGCTCCGATGCCGGTATCGGCCGGCATCGCATCTGCCTCCTGCCATCCACCCGCAAATGTCCTCCAACATCTGCAAAGCGGGCGGCAACACATGCATCTGCCGGGGATTATGCCATTCGGGCAGGTATCCGGCCAGCACCAACAATACGTATCGCAAAGCTAGATACCTTAACGTAAACGTCAATTGGTGTTGATGGTTTTGAGAAGGGTTCATCGAGTGCCCGATGCGGAACCTTTCGCGCCGCAGCCGGTTAGTCCTGCATGAATGCACAAGCAAAAAGGAGGTGCGTCATGCTTCATCAGGAACCCCGTGCCGGCCAGGATCCCTATGTTAAGGATACGCCCGCGCTGATCGCCAGCGACAAGGTGGATGGCACAGCAGTCTACGGCGCCGATGGCAAGCGGATCGGCTCGATCGAGCGCATTCTGCTGGAAAACGCGGTGGCCGCGTGGCCTATGCGGTCCTCAGTTCGGTGGCTTCCTCGGCATCGGCGACGACTACTATCCGCTGCCATGGGAAAAGCTGCGCTATGACGAGCAGCTGGATGGCTATCGCATCGACCTGACCAAGGAGCAGATCACCAGCGCTCCGCGCTATGACGATCTGGATGACGACAGCTGGTACAAGGCCGAGGATCGCCGGGTCTACGATTATTACGGCGTACCGCCCTACTGGATGTAAGGCGGCATCATCCTGACCACTTGGCGGCCCCGCTCAAACGGGGCCGTTTTCGTGTCGCGACCGGCTGGCAGGCTCGCAAACCGCATCACAGCACGTTGGTCGGCGTGCCTTTCTCGAAATTCTCCACATGTGAAATGACCTGTGCCCAGAGGGACTGCATCGCCTCGTCGCTGGCCCATGCCACATGCGGGGTAACGATCACGTTCGGCCGATCGAGAACGGCAAGCAGCGGATTGTCGTTGGCCGGCGGTTCCTTTGTCAGCACGTCGAAACCGGCGCCGGAGATAAGACCCCGGTCGAGCGCCGTCACCAGATCGCGCTCGTTGACGAGGCCGCCGCGCGCCGTGTTGATGAGAAGCGGCCTGCGCGCCATCTTTTCAAATTCGGCAAGACCGATCATGTCCCGCGTCTCGGGCGTCAGCGGCATGTGGAAGGTCAGGATATCCGCCTGCGCCAGAACCGTGTCGAAGGCGGTGCGCCCTGCCGGCTCTTCGGACATGCCCTTGCGCCCGGCAAACAGCACTTTCATGCCGAAGGCTTCGGCAATCCGCGCCACGGACGATCCGAGCGAGCCGCTGCCGAAAATGCCGAGCGTCGAGCCGGCCAGATCGCGGATCGGGTGGTTGAAGAAGCAGAACTGGTTGGCCCTCTGCCATTCGCCGTCGATCACATCCTGCCGGAAGCCGACGATCGAGCGGCGAAGCGCAAAGATCAGCGCGAATGTATGTTCCGGAACGGTGTTGACGGCATAGCCGCGCACGTTCGACACGGTAATGCCGGCCGCCCTAGCGGCTGCAATGTCGATCACGTCATAACCCGTCGCGGTAACGGCGATCATCTTCAGCTGCGGCGCGGCAGCGATGGCCTCGGCCCGCACCGGCGCCTTGTTGGTGATGACGATATCGGCATCCCTGATCCTCTCGGCCACCATGTCCGGCGGTGTCTTGCCATATTCCGTCCAGCGATGCGCAAAGGCGGGCCTGACGATATCGACGGACGGGCCGATCGTGTCACGATCGAGAAAGACGATGTTCAGCATTGCGTTAGATCGCTCCGGTGATGATGATGGGCGATGCTCGGGAACCGGATCTTGCGGGGCCCGGCAGCGCCGGTCTCGTCTTCGATATCGTATTCGCGGTGCCGATGACAGTCTCGCCACCGTTGCACGACGCGGGATTTCCGGCAGGTGCAGCATGTGGCCGGGGGCGTTGGGCCAAGGGCGTTAGCATGGAGGCGTTAGGACGGGCGGTATGACGGGGAATGACATGGCCGGCAGCGATAGTGCCGGGCGCGCCGATCGTGAGGAAGGGTGCGCGCAATGACGGAAGCCTATCAGCTGGATTGCGTCGTCATCGGCGCCGGTGTCGTCGGTCTGGCGATTGCCCGCGAACTGGCGCTTTTAGGCCGGGACGTCATGGTTCTCGAGGCCGAGCCGCTGATCGGCAGCATCACGTCCTCACGCAACAGCGAAGTCATCCATGCCGGCCTCTATTATCCGACCGGCAGCCTCAAGGCCGAACTCTGCGTCTCCGGCAAGCGCAGCCTTTATGACTATTGCCGCGACCGTCACATCGCCCACCGTGCCTGCGGCAAGCTCGTCGTCGCATCCTCGTCAGACGAGGTCGGCTATCTGGAAAAGCTGCTTCAGCAGGCCGGTGCCAATGGGGTCGATGATTGCCGGCTCCTCGATGCGCGGGAACTGGCCGTGATCGAGCCGCATATCCGTGGCCATGCGGCACTGCTCTCGCCCTCGACCGGCATTGTCGACAGCCATGGCCTGATGGCCGCCTTCGAGGCGGATATTGCCGATCACGGCGGCATGATCGTCCTCAATGCGCCGGTCATCAGGGGCGAGGCGCTTGGCGGAAGCGATGCTGGCATCCGGCTCTTCGTCGGAGGCAGGGAACCGGCGGTGATCGATGCCCGGCTCGTCGTCAATGCGGCGGGGCTTGGCGCCTGGGCGGTCTCGCAATCGATCGCCGGGCTCGATGCGGGCGCCATTCCCGAACGTCACTATGCCAAGGGCTGCTATTTCTCGCTGTCCGGCCGGGCGCCGGCCACGCATCTGATCTATCCGGTTCCCGAAAAAGGCGGGCTCGGCGTCCATCTGACGCTCGATCTGGCCGGGCAGGGGCGTTTCGGACCGGATGTCGAATGGGTCGAGACGATCGATTACGATGTCGATCCGCGCCGTGCCGACAGATTTTACGCTGCCATTCGCCGCTATTGGCCCGATCTGCCGGATGGCGCCTTGCAGCCGGCCTATGCCGGCATGCGGCCCAAGCTTGCCGGGCCCGAGGCTGGCGGTGGCGGCGATTTCATGATCAGCGGGCCGGCGGAAACCAGTCATCCCGCTTTCATTGCCCTCTACGGCATCGAATCGCCGGGCATGACCGCCTCCATGGCGATTGCCCGTCGCGTCAGCCGGATGGCACAGGGTTAGGCCCACGCCTGCACGACAGGCCTGTCCGGCATGGTCGACGATGGGATGACGTCCGTCGGGTCTCGCCGTCTCAGGTGCGATCTCCGGTGCCGGGCATGTTGGTATTGGCCGGCAGGTTGCTCACGAGCCTGATGGCGAGGTCGTCGGAAGCATCCGCCAGCGCCAGAACCACGGCCGGCCGCAGCAGGCCCTGTTCCACGAGCGCATCGACAAGCGCATACATGGCCTCCTCCACTGCCGTGCGGCACTCTCCATCGGGACGGGCAAGGGGAGCGGGAAGCGGAAGCGGGGAAGCAGGCGAGGCGGGCGTGATCTTTTTCATGGCAATATCCTTTTTACATGATCTCGAATGCTGAAAAGGAGCCGAAGGAAAACCTTCGCATTCAAGGCGCAAGAAGGCTGGAGCAGCCTTCGAGCACGATGCCGATGGCAAGCGCGGCCAGCATGAAGCCGGCCACCTTGTTGATGAGGCCGAGCATGGCTGCGTTCAGCCGTGCCTTCAGGATGGAGACACTGCCGCTGAGCAGCAGCCACCAGCCGAGCGAGCCGGCGAAAATGCCGGTGACGACGGGCACGAGCAGATTGCCGGCCCGGCCGAAACCGGGCAGGACGGAGGCAAAAAGAAGCGGCGTCAGCGGGTTAAGGAGGCCGAGTCCCACTGCGCCGAAATAGGCGATGATAAGGCTCTGCCGGCTTTCGAGCGGTCCATCCAGGATCGGCACACGCCGCAGGATGCGGATCGAAAACCAGAAGAGCAGCGTTCCGGACATCAGAAAGAACAGCGCCTTCTCGTGCTGGCCGGCGGTGATCGATGCCTGGCTGAGCACGGCAAGCGTGCCATAGGTCAGATGCACGGTGGCAATGCCAAGCCCGGTGGCAAAGCCGGAATGCAGGCCGGTGGAAAGCGTGCGCTGGATGCAGAGAAGGCTCATTGGGCCGATCGGCGCGGCAATCGACACGCCGATGCCGATACCGGACAGAAATGACGATGCAAGATCTGCCACGCGCGCCCCCTCAGGTTCTGCCCCGTGAGTTTCCTCACGAAAGCAAGAACCCGCGCTGCGGGCCGTTTATTCCCGGGACGGCGATTTTTTTGGTGGAGCGGGCACAGTTGGCGTCCGGCTTCCCGTCCGGCCTCACCCTCCGCAGTCAATGATGCGGGTGTCGCCCGCTCACGGCGCAGAGCCTGCCCGTTCGCGAAAAAGCTCGGCAAAGCGTCGCATATCGGCAGCGTTCAGGTCTGAGGCCGCCCAGTAGATGAGACCTGCGTCACGCCAGCTTTCCACGGTCGTGCCCTCCCGGCCCTTCTCTCCGCTGCCCGTCTGCTGAGGTGATTGAGGGGTGATCGTCACGCTGATGATATGCCTGTCATGCCTGTAGACGAGGCTTGGAACCGACTGCCCGTCGATCACATCGACACGCCCGCCGATCAGCGGATAGCCTTGGTCGGCAAGATCAGGTGCGTTCGGCGCGATCGTCGTGCGGCCGTTGAACCAGGGCTTGACCACATGGCGGTCGGACGAGGCGATGTCGAAGGGTTGGCCCGCGGCAAGCGCCCGCAAATGGTCGTCGACGACGGCATCGAGCACGCTGCGCCCCGGCAAACCGTCGTCGCCGCCGAAGCGATCCACGGCCGGCATGATGAGCGCGCCGAGAACGGCCCCGATTGCAAGCGAGGCGGCAAGCGCTGCCCAGGACGGCCAGACCGATTGCCGCACGGGCCGTTGCTTGGCGGCGAACTCTGTCGGCCCAGCTACCTTTGTCTCGGCCTTTGCCTCCGCCTCCGGTGCGATCCTGCCCGCTCCCCCAACTTCAGCGAGGATTTTTGCACGCAAGGCATCGGGCGCCGCGGGCTGGCTGGCGAATGTGTCGGAAAGCGCCTTCTTCAGACGTGCCAGTTCGTCGAGCGATTTTTTGAGTTCGGGCTCTGCCGCAAGGCGCTGCTCGAAAGCGAGAATTTCGCCGGCCGAAAGCGCGCCGTCATGATAGGCCGTCAGCAGCAGGAGCGTTTCGCGATCGACCGTCATCGACCCTCCTCCTGCATGACAGCGGCAAGAGCCTGCCTGGCGCGGGCAAGCCGGGACATCACGGTACCGATCGGAACCTCGGTCATCGACGCAATATCGCGATAATTGAGGTCATTGTATTCGCGCAGGATCAGCGTTTCCTTCAGGTGGATGGGCAGGCTGTCGATGGCGGCCGTCAGCCGGGACGCCTCGTCCTTTTCGATCAGCGTCTCCTCCGGATTTTTCTGGCTGCCCGGCAGGATGCCGTTGAGCAGATGCTCGGCATTCTCACTGTTATCGGCGATATCGTCGATGAAGGCCAGCACATGCGGCCGATGCTTGGCGATCCAGCTATGGCAGGAATTGCGCACGATGGTCAGAAACCACGCGCGTCCGTTGATGTCGGTAAAGGTCTCGATGGCCCGGTAGGCCTTGATGCAGGCTTCCTGCACCACGTCTTCGGCATCGGTTGCGCTGCCTGTCAGCCACCGCGCCAGCCGGTAGCCCTCATCGAGGCGCGGCATGACGATTTCCGCAAAGCGCTCGTTGGCGGCGCCCGTCATGCGGAGCAATCCCTGCATGTCAGCATCGCACCGTCCCGCTCCAGCGCCTCGTTGAATATTTAAGTATGACTTATTTAGCCAACCAAAACGCACAATCGCTGTCAACTCATGATTGTTCGATCGCGTACTATACGCGGCGGGAACATCAAGGGCATGGCGCGAAAGCCAGCCTTTGGCGGAATGTCACGACTGTCTGGGAGGAGGAAAATGGTGCCGCTTAGCAGACTCGAACTGCTGACCCCATCATTACGAATGATGTGCTCTACCGACTGAGCTAAAGCGGCTTAATGCTTGCGGCGGCGTGTGCCATCGCTGCGGTGATGGGGCTGATACAGGCAATGGCCTGTGATTTCAAGCCGGTTTTCGCGCCGGGCGATGATTTTCTCATCCTGTGGATCATCCCGGCGCTCCGGGCCTGTCTCACAGAGATAGCCGTTGCCGGCTGGCCTCGTATTCACCGGCAAGCCGATCCACGAGTGCCGCGACCGATGTGACCTCCCTGATTGCTCCGACGCCCTGGCCCGCCCCCCAGATTTCCTTCCACGCCTTGGGCCCGTTGGCGGCCTTGTCGAAATCCATCTTCGAAGGATCCGCCTCGGGCAGGTGGTCGGGATCAAGCCCCGTCGCCCGCACGGAGCCCTTCAGGTAATTGCCGTGAATGCCGGTGAAATAGTTGGAATAGACGATATCGGCGGCAGACGCCTCCACCAGCATCTGCTTGTAGCCCTCGCTGGCGCGTGCCTCTTCGGTGGCGATGAAGGGCGAGCCGATATAGGCCATGTCGGCCCCCATTGCCTGGGCTGCCAGAATGCCGCCGCCGGTGGCGATCGCGCCTGCAAGCAGAAGCGGTCCGTCGAACCACTGGCGGATCTCCTGCACCAGCGCAAAGGGTGAAAGCGTGCCCGCATGGCCGCCGGCCCCGGTCGCAACCGCGATCAGCCCGTCGGCGCCCTTGCGGATCGCCGAGCGCGCATGCCGGTCATTGATCACGTCATGCAGCACGATCCCGCCATAGGAATGTACCGCCGCATTCACCTCCGGCACTGCGCCGAGCGACGAGATGACAATCGGCACGCGATATTTGACGCAGAGCGAAAGGTCATGTTCCAGCCTGCGGTTGGACGTATGGACGATCTGGTTGACCGCGAAAGGCGCGGACGGCCGGTCGGGATTGGCGGCGTCATGGGCTGCCAGTTCTTGCGTGATCATCGCCAGCCATTCGTCCAGCTGGCTTTCCGGGCGGGCGTTCAAGGCCGGAAAGGCACCGACGACACCCGCCTTGCACTGCGCCAGCGTGAGCGCCGGATGCGAGATGATGAACAGCGGTGAGGCGACAAGCGGCAGTCGAAGCCGCTCCTTCAGAATGGCAGGCAGCAAGACGTCTTCCTCCTTTGACGTTTACGCAAACGTAAATCGCAAGTCGGTCGGCGTCCAGCGGGAAAACGCCGGGGGAGCTGCTTCTTTTTCCTCCGGAGGGCAGGGCAGTGGCGAGGTTCGCCCCACCTTTGCCCCAGGTTTGGCCGGCGTCTGGCCGTTGTTTGCCCTGTATCTGGCCGGTACCTGGCCCGTGGTTGCTCAAGGGCTGCCCGGTGTCTGGCCAGTGCCTGCTCGGTTTCCGCCCGATGCTGAGGCCACGTTTGCCTGCTGTCGATCAGGCGTCCATCCCGCTCCGTTCCGGCTTCCGCTCGGGCCGATGCGGCGCCGCGACACATCTTTTCCCCAATTTTAGCCCAGGTAGCGGCAGGGGTTCGCGCTTGCAGTTCGGCCGACAAGAAGTTACCGAGAGGTAAAAGCCCCGAGGTCACGGTTAAGATCTCAAGCGCAGGCGTAGCCGGAAGGATCCGCAGTGAGCGGTTTGGAAACAGCGATCAGAACTGCCCTCGACAAGTCGGACCGCACAAGCGTCCAGGCTCGGGCAAAGATCTACCAGTCGGCGCGTCAGGCGCTGGAGGCCGGTCTTCGCAGGCAGGGCGTGACCGACGCGCTGGTCATCATGCAGCAGCAGAAGCGCCTCGAAGACAAGATCAGCGAAATCGAGGCCGAGGAAATCGAACGCCTGATGCAGGAAGTGTCTGCCACGCAGGACATGCGTGCCGAGGCGCCGATGAGTGCAGCCGCCGCAGGCGATATGCGCCGCCGCGCGCCGTCGCCGCAGTTCCAGCCTGCTTCAGCATCGGTTCCCGCGGAGCCCGCCACTCGCAGCGCACCGCGTCCTGTCGCCGTATCACCCGAGTTCGATGGATCCGAATTTGGCGCGCCTCACGACATCAATGAGCCGGCCATGCCGGAGAGCGTCACTCTGGGTGGCGAAACCCGCAGCGTTGCCGCAGATGCCGGTCCGGCCATCTCGATCGATGCCGATGTCGCGCCCTCCCGGCGTGCCGATGCTCCATCGGTTGGTGCTGCGATTGATGCGCCGGTGGCACAGCCCGAAGCCCGCGGCTGGCTTGGCCGTAAGGCCGGCAAGGCAGAAGCCAGGGCCGACAGGAAGGCAGCGCGCAAAAGCGGCAAGGCAGGCAAGTCAGGTAAGGCGGGCAAGGGCGGTAAAGGCCTCGGCGCGGCCGCCGGATCGACGGGCCTCGATGTCCCGCCGGAGCGCGCAGCCAAGCCGCGCAAGCGCCGTGGCTTTCTTTCTCATCTCATCACCTGGGTCGTCACGCTTGTGATCGTCGCCGGTGGCTGCTGGTGGTTTTATAACAGCGGCATGGTCCAGTCCGTCATTCAGGATGCGATGAAGGCCGCAGTCGCGGCGGCGCCGATGGCGGCGATGGCTCGCATTTCGATCCGCGCGGCGGCTTCTCCGATGCCTGGAACGAAATCTTCAAGCCCGCCGATGTGGCAAGCGCCAGGCCCGGCCCGCGGGCAACGGCCGTTGCCGCCACCGGTTCGGAAGGCCCGGCGGTCAAGATCGCCTCGGCCGATACCGGCGCGGCGGGCGATATCGCCTTCACCGTTCCGGCCGATCTTCTGCGCGAAATGGCGGGCAAGAGTTCAACGATCGCGGTCGAGGTTCAGTCCGGCCTCAATCAGGGCGTTCCCTTCTCGGTCAGCTGTGATTTCGGCAGCCTTGGCAATTGCGCCCGCCACCGCTTCACGGCGACCCAGGAAAAGCAGGAGGCGCTCTTCCGCGTCACCTTCGATCGCACGCTGGCGCCGAATGCGCCGGGCCGCCTCATCATCAATGCCGGTCTCGGCGGTGCCAATACGTCGGTCCTGCTTTATTCGATCCGCATCCTGCCCGGCCAGTAAGGTCGGGCCGGCCATCGCAGGCATTGCCGCGTCCGTCTATTTGAGGAAGCGGGCCCCGATGCCGAGAACCTCGTCATCCACCGAGCCGATGGCATCGAGATCCTTGCCCTCGTAATCGAGCGACAGGAGGATATGGCGGATGACGGCGAGATGCGCCCGCCGCTTGTCATTGGCCAGCACCACGGTCCATGGCGCCTCGTTGGAATGGGTCTTTTCCAGCATCCGGTCGCGCTTTTCCGTATATTCGTCCCACTTCGTCAGCGCGGCGATATCCATCGGCGAGAGCTTCCAGATCTTCAGCGGATCATGCCGTCTGTCATGAAACCGCTTCAGCTGCATCTCCTGCCCGATATCGAGCCAGAACTTGAAGAGATGAATGCCGTCATCGACGATCATGTCCTCGAATTGCGGCACGGATTTCATGAAGCTCTTGTATTGTTCCGGCGTGCAGAACCCCATGACCGGCTCCACCACGGCCCGGTTATACCAGGAGCGGTCGAAGAGCACGATCTCGCCCTTGGTCGGGAAATGCGAGACATAGCGCTGGAAATACCATTGCCCCGCCTCGGTTTCGGAGGGCTTGGCCAGCGCCACGACGCGCGCCGAGCGCGGGTTGATATAGGAGCGGATGGAAAAGATCGTGCCGCCCTTGCCGGCCGCATCGCGGCCCTCGAACAGCGCCATCAGCCGGCGGCCGGTCGCCTGTAGCGAGAACTGCACCTTCACAAGCTCGATCTGCAGCCGCTCCAGATGCTTGGCGTATTTGTCCTTGTCCATCTTGTCGTCATAGGGATAGCCGCCGGATGACAAGGCATGGTCGCGAACCCATTTCGGCAGATGCGGGTCGTCGATATCGAAGCTCCGCTCCTTTCCATCGACTGAAAGAATGACTGCACGGTTGTTGCTTGCATCCGCCATCGTTCGAAATCCCGCTTTGACCACATATCTTCTGTCGCGCCTGCCTTGCTGATGTAAGGCATGGACCGGGTTTGGCCATTGCGCCATGGATGAATTTTCGCCAATCCACCGCGCACGATGCAAAACTGTCATATAAGCGTTATATGAGCGCATATTCCGTCAAAAACCAAGTTCGCATGTGGCAGTCCTCCTGATGACGTTCAGAGAATTGGCCTCGGTCCTGCAGTCTCGCGCCGGCCGGGAAATTCCGTTGATTGTGCTCTCTGCCCTGCTGGCCGTGGCCGCAGTGCTGGCGGGGCTTGGCTGGCCCGGCGTTTCGTCGCCTGGCTCCTGTCGCTCATCGTCCTTCTGTCGCGTCGGCCGGCGATCGTCGAGGTGGCGGCTCCGCCTGTCGAGGCGCCGGAGCCGGAGATCTACGATCCGTTGCCGACGATCGCCGCAACGTTGGCCGCCATCGACAGTCCGGCCTTCGTGCTGGATGGCGAAGTCAACGTTCTTTCGCAGAACCGCGCGGCAGAGCGGCTGTTCGGCGCCCTGCCGGCTGGCGCGCACCTGACCGGACGCCTGCGCTCTCCGGGCATTCTCGACATGGTGCGCGAAACGATCTCGACCGGCGAGCCGAACCAGATCGAGCATTCCGAGCGTCTGCCTTCCGAGCGGGTCTTCATCGTCCGCGTCGCACCGATCGAGAGCGACCTCGACGCGGCAAGACCAGCCGTCGGTCCCTTTTATCTGATGGTCTTCCGCGATATTTCCGAGCTGCGCCGCATCGATCGCATGCGTTCCGATTTCGTCGCCAATGCCAGCCATGAGCTGCGCACGCCGCTGGCCTCGCTCCGCGGCTTCATCGAAACCCTTCAGGGCCCGGCCAAGGGTGACGCCAAGGCGCATGACCGCTTCCTCGGCATCATGTTCGATCAGGCAACCCGCATGAGCCGGCTTGTCGATGATCTTCTGTCGCTCTCCCGGCTGGAACTGAAGGCGCATCTTGCGCCCGACCAGACGATCGATCTCGTGCCGCTTGTCAGCCATGTCCGCGATGCGCTTCTGCCCCTGGCCGAAGAACTGGGCGTCGAGATCGTTCTGCATATGCCCGACGCGCGCGTGGATGTGCTCGGAGACAGGGACGAGCTGGTGCAGGTCTTTGAGAACCTCATCGAGAATGCCTGCAAATACGGGCAGGAGGGCAAGCGGGTCGATGTCTTCATCCGCAACGATCAGTCACAGCCCGTGGAAGTCAGCGTCGTCGACCGCGGTCCCGGCATCCCGGCCGAGCATGTTCCGCGCCTCACCGAGCGCTTCTATCGCGTCAGCGTCACCGATAGCCGGTCGAAAAAGGGCACCGGTCTGGGGCTTGCCATCGTCAAGCACATCCTCACGCGCCATCGCGCTCGCCTCATCGTGAAGTCCGAGATCGACAAGGGCACCGAGTTTACCGTCAGGTTTTGACATAAAACCTGCACCCTGCAAGCGTGTGCAATGCCTTTGTCTATAAATATCAATGGCATGATCTGTCATAAATGTTTCACCGAACTGACATAAAAGCAGTGGCGTACAGCCGCTAATAGATGCGGGCGAACGCCGGTAGGAGAACAGCCGGTATCGTGTTGCAGGGGGTCGTGAAGCAGGGTTTGAGCACTGGCTCGGTCTTGCCTGACAGTCTCGTCTGTGTCGTCGAAACCGAGATCATGCCCTGCATTGGGTGCCGTCGCCGGCGCAACATGCCGGCCGAATTTCAAAGAGGAGAGCCTCATGAACACCATCGTACGCCCGATGGCCTTCGCATTCGCGATCGCCGCTGCCGGCTTCGTCACCACCGCTGCCCAGGCTGCCGACATTTCCGGCGCTGGCGCCACCTTCCCTTACCCGATCTACGCAAAGTGGGCTGACGCCTACAAGAAGGAAACCAATATCGGCCTGAACTACCAGTCGATCGGTTCCGGCGGCGGTATCAAGCAGATCAAGGCGAAGACTGTCACGTTCGGCGCTTCCGACGCTCCGCTCAAGGGTTCCGATCTTGATGAAACCGGCCTGGCCCAGTTCCCGATGGTCATGGGTGGCATCGTTCCGGTCGTCAACCTCGAAGGCATCAAACCGGGCGAATTGGTTCTGGACGGCAAGACCCTTGCCGACATCTTCCAGGGCAAGATCACCAAGTGGGACGACGCTGCCATCAAGAAGCTGAACCCGGATAGCAAGCTGCCGTCGCAGGCAATCGCCGTTGTTCACCGTTCGGACGGTTCGGGCACCACCTTCAACTTCTCCTACTACCTCGGCGATGTTTCGGCCGACTGGAAGGAAAAGGTTGGCGTTGCACAGGCTCTCGAATGGCCGGTCGGCATCGGCGCCAAGGGTAACGAAGGCGTTGCCGCCAACGTCGGTCAGGCTTCCGGTTCGATCGGTTACGTCGAATACGCCTATGCCAAGCAGAACAAGATGATCTTTGCTGACATGATCAACAAGGATGGCAAAAAGGTTGAGCCCTCGGCCAAGACCTTTGCTGCCGCTGCTGCCAACGCCGACTGGTCGTCGCAGCCGGGCTACGGCGTGATCCTCGCCAACCAGCCGGGTGCCGACACCTGGCCGATGACCTCGGCAACCTGGATCCTCGTCTACAAGAAGCCGGAAGACAAGGCAGCGACCGCCGAAGCCCTGAAGTTCTTCAGCTGGGCCTACAAGAACGGCGGCAAGATGGCCGACGAACTTGACTACGTCGCCATGCCGGAAAACGTTGCGAAGAGCGTCGAGGCCATGTGGGCCAAGGACGTTGCCACCAAGTAATCTGACGGAAAGGGGCGCGTTGATCGCGCCCCTTTTCTCCCAGCCGGCCCAATTTCCCGAACTTCTCAAACTTCCCCGAACTTCCCATACTTCAAGGACTGGAGCATGACCTTGGCAATCGCGGAGCGCGTTGATACCCGGCGCGAAAAGTGGTTCGGCACTTCGCCCTGACCGATACCATCTTCCATTGGGCCTGCCGCCTGGCTGCCATCGTGGTCCTTGTGATCCTCGGCGGTGTCTTCGTGTCCCTGGTCAGCGGTTCCTGGGAAGCGCTTGCCAAGTTTGGCCCCGCCTTCCTCACGACGGCGCGCTGGAGCCCTGTCACCGAGACCTTCGGTGCGCTTGCGCCGATCTACGGCACGCTCGTAACCGCGGCCATTGCCATCATCATTGCCGTTCCAGTCGGCATCGGCATTGCCGTCTTCCTGACCGAGCTCTGCCCGCGCCCGCTGCGCCGCCCGATCGGCATCGCTGTCGAACTTCTGGCCGGCATCCCCTCGATCATCTACGGCATCTGGGGCCTCTTCGTCTTTGCGCCTTTCCTGCAGCAGACGGTCCAGCCCTTCCTCATCAATCTCTTCGCCGATGTGCCGGTTCTGTCGGATATCTTCGCCGGCCCGCCCTACGGCATCGGCATCCTGACCTCGTCGCTGATCCTGGCGATCATGATCCTGCCCTTCATCGCCTCGATTACCAAGGATGTCTTCGACACGGTTCCGGGCGTCCTGAAGGAGAGCGCCTACGGCATCGGCTGCACCACCTGGGAAGTCATCCGCCGCATCGTCATCCCGCATACCCGGGTCGGCATCATGGGCGGCGTCATGCTGGCGCTTGGCCGCGCCCTTGGCGAAACCATGGCCGTCACCTTCGTCATCGGCAACTCGCACCGCCTGAGCGCCTCGATCATCGCGCCCGGCACGACGATTTCCGCGACGATCGCCAACGAATTCACCGAGGCGGATGCCGATGTCTACGTCTCCTCGCTGATGTCGCTCGGCCTCATCCTCTTCTTCATCACCTTCATCATCCTTGCAGCCGCCCGCTACATGCTGCTGCGGATGGGGCGCCAGGCAGGAGCTTGATCCCATGACGACGATCTATGCACGCCGCAAGGCCACCAACCGGATCATGATGGGGCTCTGCATTGCCGCTGCCGGCATCGGCCTGCTCTGGCTCGCGCTCATTCTCGGCGCACTGCTCTACAAGGGACTTGCCGGCCTCAATCTGGCGGTCTTCACCGAAATGACGCCGCCTCCGGGCTCGGCCGGCGGCCTGCTCAACGCCATTTACGGCAGCGTGATCGTCTCGGTCATCGCCATGGTCATCGGCACGCCGATCGGCATCCTGGCCGGCACCTACATGGCCGAGTACGGACGCTTCAGCAAACTGACCGTCGTCGTCCGCTTCATCAACGACATCCTGCTCTCGGCACCTTCGATCATCGTCGGCCTCTTCGTCTACGAGCTGATTGTCCGTCCGATGGGCCATTTCTCGGGCATTGCCGGCTCGGTGGCTCTCGCCATCCTCGTCATCCCGGTCGTCGTCCGTACCACGGAAGACATGCTCAACCTCGTGCCCAACGCCCTGCGCGAAGCCGGTACCGCGATCGGCGCGCCGCGCTGGATCGTCATCCGCTCGGTCGGCTACCGCGCCGCCATGTCGGGCATCGTCACCGGCGTGCTTCTCGCCGTCGCCCGCATCTCCGGCGAAACTGCCCCGCTGCTCTTCACGGCTCTGAACAACCAGTTCTGGAGCAGCAACCTGAATGCCCCGATTGCCAGCCTGCCGGTCACGATCTTCCAGTTCGCGCTGAGCCCCTACAAGGAATGGCAGCAGCTTGCCTGGACCGGCGCGCTTATTATCACCCTCACTGTTCTGACGCTGAGCATCATCGCCCGCAGCCTCACCGGACGTAAAGAAGGACATTGACCATTATGGTTTCCTTGGAAAAAGTTGCTCCGCAGACTGTCACCGACCGTTCGAAGATCGAGATCAAGAATCTCAACTTCTATTACGGCGAGACGAAAGCCCTGAAGAATATCTCCATGGCCCTGCCGGAGCGCAGCGTCACCGCCTTCATCGGCCCGTCGGGCTGTGGCAAGTCCACGCTTCTGCGCGTCCTCAACCGCATCTACGAACTTACCCGAAGCAGCGCGCTGAGGGCGAGGTTCTGGTCGATGGCAAGAACATTCTCGACCGCAATCAGGACCTGAACCTGCTGCGCACCAAGGTCGGCATGGTCTTCCAGAAGCCGACGCCGTTCCCGATGTCGATCTACGAGAACATCTCGTTCGGCGTGCGCCTCTACGAACAGATCTCCAAGAGCGAGATGGACGAGCGCGTCGAGGCGCCCTGCGCCGCGCCGCTATCTGGAACGAAGTCAAGGACAAGCTGCACGCTTCGGGCACCAGCCTTTCGGGCGGCCAGCAGCAGCGCCTCTGCATCGCCCGCACCGTTGCCGTCAAGCCGGAGATCATCCTCCTCGACGAGCCGGCCTCGGCACTCGATCCGCTCTCGACCGCCAAGATCGAGGAACTGATCGACGAGCTGCGCGCCGAATACACGATCGTCATCGTCACCCATAACATGCAGCAGGCAGCCCGCGTCTCGCGCCAGACCGCCTTCATGTATCTGGGCGAACTGGTGGAATTCGACGAACCGCAAAGATCTTCACCTCGCCGCGCGAAAGCGCACGCAGGATTACGTCACCGGTCGCTTCGGCTGATCGACTGACCGTCTCTCCCGCGTCGCCCGTGACCTCTTAACGCTCGTTGACGAGCATTGTCTCCGGAAGGAACCAAGATGGCTTCGACCCATACGCTGTCGGCTTTCGATGAAGAACTTCAGTACCTGACCCGCCGCATCTCCGAAATGGGCGGCCTTGCCGAGCAGATGTGCGGCGATGCCGTGCGTGCCCTGGTCAATTCCGATACCGGCCTTGCCCAGAAGGTCATCTCGGACGACGTGATCCTCGACAATGGCGAGCGCGAGATCCAGGACAAGGCAATCACCACGATTGCCCGCCGCCAGCCGGTCGCAGCCGATCTTCGCGAAATCATCGGCACGCTGCGCATCGCAGCCGATCTGGAGCGCGTCGGCGATCTTGGCAAGAACACCGCCAAGCGCGTCATCGCGGTTCAGGGCACCGGCGTTCCGCGCAAGCTGGCCCGCGGCATCGAGCATCTGTCCGATCTGGCATTGGTGCAGCTCAAGGAAGTGCTGGACGTCTATGTCGGTCGCTCGGCCGAGAAGGCGGAAGCCATCCGCCTGCGCGACGAAGAGATCGACGCCATGTACACCTCGCTCTTCCGCGAGCTTCTGACCTACATGATGGAAGATCCGCGCAACATCACCACCTGCACGCATCTCCTGTTCTGCGCCAAGAACATCGAGCGCATCGGCGACCACGCCACCAATATCGCAGAGACCATCTACTACATGACGACCGGCGCCCAGCCGGAGGGCGAACGCCCGAAGGATGATACGTCGAACACGGTCGGCGCGGCCGGCTGAGGCGGCGCTGAAGCTTACGGAGCAGAATGAGCATGCAGCCGAAGATCGCAGTGGTAGAAGACGAGGAGGCGCTGAGCGTCCTCCTCCGTTACAATCTGGAAGCCGAAGGCTATGACGTCGAGACCATCCCGCGGGGCGACGAGGCGGAGATCCGCCTTCAGGAACGCACGCCGGACCTCCTGATCCTCGACTGGATGCTGCCGGGCGTCTCCGGCATCGAACTGTGCCGCCGCCTGCGCCAGCGCCCGGAAACCGAGCGCCTGCCGATCATCATGCTGACGGCCCGCGGCGAGGAGAGCGAACGCGTTCGCGGTCTGGCGACCGGCGCTGACGATTACGTCGTCAAGCCGTTCTCGACCCCGGAACTGATGGCCCGCGTCAAGGCGATGCTGCGCCGCGCCCGTCCGGAAGTCCTTTCCAGCGTTCTGCGCTGCGGCGATATCGAGCTGGACCGCGAAACCCACCGCGTCCATCGCAAGACCCGCGAAGTGCGCCTCGGGCCGACCGAGTTCCGCCTTCTGGAATTCCTTATGGCCTCGCCCGGCCGTGTCTATTCGCGCTCGCAGCTTCTCGACGGCGTCTGGGGTCACGATATCTATGTGGACGAGCGTACCGTCGACGTGCATGTCGGCCGTCTGCGCAAGGCGCTGAACTTCTCCAACATGCAGGACGTCATCCGCACCGTCCGCGGCGCCGGCTATTCGATGGAAGCCTGATCAAGGCCCATGACAACACGATTTGAGAAGGCCGCCGTTCAGGCGGCCTTTTGCGTTTGCCATTCCGGCAGCGGGAAAATCCGGTCGTAGAGCCAGTTGAAGACGAAGGCATAGACCACGTAGAACAGCGCGAACGAGATATCCATCATCAGCGCCTGCCAGAGGCCGATGCCGAGATACCAGGCGATCAGCGGCAGGAGCACGACGAGAAGCCCGAGCTCGAACGTCACGGCATGGAGGATCCGCACGGCGGCGGATTTCTGCGTGCCGCCTGTCAGCCGCCGCATCAGATGGTCGAAGCCGAGATTGTAGAGGTAGTTCCAGCCGGTCGCGATCGTGGCACTGGCAACACCGACGACACCCATGTCGGCGGCAGGCATGTGAAACGCCAGCGAGCCGAGCGGCACGATGAGCATGAGGCCGATGATTTCAAAGCTGATGGCGTGGCGGATACGGTCGCCCGTCGAGCGCATGGGTGGTCTCCCGAATAATCTCGGGCCGTCCCGCATGAAACCCGAAATGGGGGAGGTCGTCCTCGCTTGCCCTCCATATAGGGATTTCTTCCCTCAGCGGCAAGTCAGGCGCGAAATCCCGGATTTCGGGCAACAAAAAGCCGCCGGCAAATGTCGCGGGCGGCTCGAAACTTTTCCTCGTGGGCAGGCCCTCCGGTCTGCCGGGCCCAATCAGGCCCGTGCGGCGGCTGCCTTGCGACGGTCGTGAACCGGCTGGTAGGCGAGCTTGGCGTGGTACTTGCAGTAAGGCGAGGTATCGGAAGATTCACAGCCGCAGAAGTGGAAATCGTCCTTGAGCGGATCGCCGACCGGCCACTTGCAGGTGCGCTCGGTGAGATCCGTCAGCGACAGGCGGCGCGAGATCGGCAGGACGACATTGTTGCCGACCGGACGATATTCCATCGCCTCGACGGTTTCGAGGTCCATCTCTTCCTTCAGTGCAACGGCGCCGGCGGCGCGCACGACCGGACGGGCCTGCTGCGGACGGGCGGCAAACGTCGTCGGGCGCTGCTGCGGCGCAGCCGGGCGCTTGACGGCGCGGGCCGGAGCCGTGCTGCCGCCTGCTTGGCACGGCCAGGCAGGTTCAGACGGTGCACCTTGCCGATGACCGCGTTGCGGCTGACACCGCCAAGTTGTGCCGCGATCTGGCTGGCGCTCAAGCCTTCCGACCACAGTTTCTTAAGTCTCTCGACGCGCTCGTCCGTCCAGTTCATGCCCGTTCTCCGCCTTTGAACGTATGCGGCATGCAGAATCCGTCTACCTTTGCTGTGAGCACTTGCCCACAACACCCACTATATCTATGATTTAGGTGACTAGTTCCGCCGCATGCAGTCTAGTAATTGTTGCTTAACCTAATGTGAGCCCGACTCCGTGGCAAGAGTCGCTCGAATCAGCGGGAATCGATTTTCCGGTTTTCCCCAACTTGCTTCCCCGGCGAGTCATTTTTGTCACATGCTGGCAACCCCTCCGAGTGCCCTGTAATATCTCCGGTTTTCCCCAGAAAATGCCGAGTTTGTTGACATCCAGAGGCTAAATGCCGATAGTGCGGCCGCGCCCTGAGGGCGGCATTTTGATTTAATCGGGGTGCCGTTACCCCGACCGATGACAGGAGTGATGTCGCCATGGCTGAAGCCGCGCTTTTCGACACTTTTGCACGGGCACCTCTGCGCTTTGAGCGAGGAGAAGGTGTCTGGCTCGTGACGGAAAGTGGCGAGCGATATCTCGATTTCGGCGCCGGCGTTGCCGTGACCTCCTGTGGTCACGCCAACCCGCATCTCGTCGAAGCGCTGAAGTCGCAGGCCGAGAAGGTCTGGCATCTCTCGAACCTCTACGAGATCCCGGAGCAGGAGCGTCTCGCCCGTCGTCTGGTCGATGCGACTTTCGCCGACAAGGTGTTCTTCACCAATTCGGGTGCGGAAGCGCTGGAGACCGCCATCAAGACGGCCCGCCGCTACCATTTCTCCAAGGGACATCCGGAGAAGTTCCACATCATCACCTTCGAAGGTGCTTTCCACGGCCGGACCATCGCGACCATCGCGGCCGGCGGCCAGGAAAAATACATGGAAGGCTTTGGCCCGAAGGCCCAGGGCTTCGACCAGGTTCCCTTCGGTGATCTCGACGCGCTCAATGCCGCGATCAACGAAAACACCGGCGCGCTCCTGATCGAGCCGATCCAGGGTGAAGGCGGCGTGCGCCCGGTTCCTAAGGAATTCCTGCGCGAGCTGCGCCGCATCTGTGATGACAAGGGCCTGCTTCTGATCCTCGATGAGGTGCAGACCGGCGTTGGCCGTACCGGCAAGTTCTTCGCCCATGAATGGGCCGGCGTGACGCCGGACATCATGGCGATCGCCAAGGGCATTGGCGGCGGCTTCCCGTTTGGCGCCTGCCTTGCAACGGCCGAGGCCGCCTCGGGCATGAAGCCGGGCATTCACGGCACGACCTATGGCGGCAATCCGCTGGCCATGGCCTGCGGCAATGCGGTCCTCGATATTGTTCTGGCCGATGGCTTCCTTGAAAACGTCCGCGATGTCGCGCTCGTCTTCCGTCAGGGGCTTGCAAGCCTCAAGGATCGTTTCCCCGAAGTGATCGAGGAAATCCGCGGCGAAGGCCTGCTGCTCGGCATCAAGGCCAAGGTGCCGGCAGGGGATCTCGTTGGCGCCATGCGCGGTGAACAGATGCTGGCCGTTCCGGCAGGCGACAATGTCGTGCGCCTTCTGCCGCCACTCACCGTTAGCGCCGAAGAGGCACGCGAGGGGCTTTCACGCATCGAAAAGGCAGCCGAAAAGCTGACCGCCTCGCTGATCAAGAAATCCGCCTGAAGGGCGAAAGAGAGGGCACCATCTTTGGTTCCCTCTCGATAGGGAACCAAGATAATGGCAGCTCCGAAGCATTTTCTCGATATTTCAGCCGTTTCCTCGGCTGATCTCCGCACGATCCTCGACGACGCCAAGACCCGTAAGGTCGCGACCAAGGCCGGCACCGCAGACAAGCCACTGGCCGGCAAGATGCTGGCGATGATCTTCGAAAAGCCCTCCACCCGTACCCGCGTCTCGTTCGACGTCGGCATGCGCCAGCTGGGCGGCGAGACGCTGTTCCTCTCGGGCACGGAAATGCAGCTCGGCCGCGCCGAGACGATCGGTGATACGGCCCGCGTTCTCTCCCGCTACGTCGATGCGATCATGATCCGCACCACCGATCATAAGCGCCTGATGGAAATGGCCGAGCATGCGACGGTTCCGGTCATCAACGCGCTGACCGACGACACGCATCCCTGCCAGATCATGGCCGACCTGATGACGTTTGAAGAGCATCGCGGCCCGGTTGCTGGCAAGACCTTTGCCTGGACCGGCGATGGCAACAACGTCCTGCATTCCTTCGTCGAAGGTGCTGCGCGCTTCGGTTACAAGATGAATATGGCCGTGCCGATGGGCTCCGAGCCGCATGACCGCTTCCTCAACTGGGCGCGCAACAATGGCGGCGAGATCATGCTCACCCATGATGCCGAACGCGCAGTTGCCGGCGTCGATCTGGTCGTCACCGATACCTGGGTGTCGATGAACCAGGAGCACAAGGCGCGCGGCCACAACATCTTCCAGCCCTATCAGGTCAATCGCGAACTGATGAAGCAGGCTGACAAGGATGCGCTCTTCATGCACTGCCTGCCGGCGCATCGCGGCGAGGAAGTCACCGACGAGATCATCGATGGTCCGCAGTCGGTCGTCTTCGACGAGGCGGAAAACCGCCTTCACGCGCAAAAGTCCATTCTCGCCTGGTGCTTCGGCGTCGTCTGACGCCTTGCCGCCAAGCGGGCCGAAGGGGAGGGCAGGGCCGGCGTCTTGAATTTGCCGCCTGCCGCGCCCATCTAGCGGCCAATCGCACGCACCCTATGCCGCAGGGCATGCGCCACGATAGTTGGTGCATGGCGGCATCTGGCGGTGCCTCAACATGATCGTCGATGGCTTTTCTGCATGCGCGCCGGTTCCGCCGGCGCTGCTGCTTGTGTAAGAGTTGGCTCTCGGCGCCAAGGAGTAATGTCATGGCGGAAGCCACAGTTGAACTGAACGATCTCGATTTTGCCGGCGACGACCGCGTTGTGCCCTTCCAGGTGGATGGTCTCGACGTGCGCGGCCGTGCGGTGCAGCTCGGCCCGCTGTTGAACACCATTCTTGCCCGCCACGATTATCCGGCGCCCGTCGCGCGGCTTCTGGCCGAGGCGATCACGCTGACGGCGCTGCTCGGCACCTCGCTGAAATTCGAAGGCAAGTTCACCATGCAGACCAAGGGCGATGGCCCGGTGGATCTGCTGGTGGCCGATTTCTCGACGCCGGACGCGCTGCGCGCCTATGCCCGCTATGACGAGGAAGCTCTGGCTGCCGCGGTTGCCGAAGGCCATACGGCACCGCAGGAACTGCTCGGAAGCGGCATTCTCGCCTTCACCATCGATCAGGGCGCGGCATGCAGCCCTATCAGGGCATCGTGCCCCTCGATGGCTCGACGCTCGAAGAAATCGCCGGTGTCTATTTCCGCCAGTCGGAGCAGATCCCGACCAAGGTTCGCCTTGGCGTGGCCGAGCTCCTGGACCGTGACGAGGAAGGCCGTCCGCGCCACAACTGGCGCGCCGGTGGCTTGGTCGCGCAGTTCCTGCCGCAGGCGCCCGAGCGCATGCGTCACCCGGATCTGCATGGCGGCGATGGCGACGAGCGCGAGGCAGATGAGCATTCCGAAGACGATTTCTGGAATGAAGCCCGCACCATGGTCGAGACGATCGATACCGACGAGCTGACCGATCCGCAGCTCGCCATCGAGCGACTGCTGTACCGGCTCTTCCATGAGCGCGGCGTGCGCGTCTACGAGCCGCAGGCGGTGTTGGATCGCTGCAGCTGCTCGCGTGAAAAGCTCAAGGGCGTGCTCGACGGCTTCTCGGCCGAAGAGATCGAGGCGAGCCAGGAGAATGGCCAGATCGCCGTCACCTGCGAATTCTGCTCGACTACCTATCGCTTTGAGACGAGCGAGTTTGTGGCTGCCTGACGGCGGCCTCATCCATCGCTTTTCAATCGCTCAGTTGAGAGTTCTGGCAAGCCCGGCGTATCGAGAGAGAAGGCCGGGATTGTCACCTTGAAGCGTTCGCCTTCGTCGCTCAGCATGTCGTAATGGCCGAACATCATGCCGGATGGCGTATCGAGCGGACAGCCCGATGAATATTCGTAACTGTCGCCCGGCTGCAGCCGCGGCTTCTCGCCGACGACACCGGGGCCATCCACTTCGTCGATCGCGCCATTCTGGTCGGTGATGCTCCAGTAGCGATGCACCAGCGTGACGGTCAGGTCGGAATGGTTCTCGATGACGATCCGATAACCCCAGACATAGCGGCTGTCCTCGGGGCTCGATTGTTCCTCGATATAAAACGGTTCGACCGCAACTTCGATATCACGGGTACGGGCGCGATACATGGCAACCTCAACGCCTCTCCCTCGGAGGCTTCAATCGCCTGATATCAGGCAAGGTTGCAGAAACGTCAAGAATTCTCGTGGCTTGCGCCACCCAGCATGAACGTTTTCGAAAATTAGGGATAATCGACATGGTGAATCCGGCGGCCCTGATCGCGGCCGCCGGATTTGTATAGGTGCCTGGCCTCAGACGCCGGCTGCGGCAAGCGCCTTGGCGAAGTCTTCCAGAAGATCCTGCGTGTCTTCGATACCGGCCGAGAAACGCACCGTGCCGGGCGAAATGCCCAGTTCGGCACGCGCTTCGTCGGTGAGGTTCTTGTGCGTCGTCGTTGCCGGATGGGTGATCAGGCTGCGTGTATCGCCCAGATTGTTGGAGATCGTCACGACATCCAGTGCGTTCTGCAGCTTGAAGGCCGCTTCCTTGCCACCCTTCAGTTCGAAGCAGACGAGCGTCGAACCGCCGGTCATCTGGCGGGCGATTATATCGGCCTGCGGATGGTCCTTGCGGCCCGGATACGTCACCTTGGCGACCTGCTTCTGCTCGGCGAGGAAATCAGCGATCTTGCCGGCATTCTCCGTCTGCTGCTTGACGCGGATCGGCAGCGTCTCGAGACCCTTGATCAGCGTCCAGGCGGTGAACGGCGACATGGCCGGGCCGGTATGACGGTAGTAGTCCTGCAGATGCTCGTTCACCCATTCGCTATCCGAAAGGATGATGCCGGCAAGGCTGCGGCCCTGGCCGTCAATATGCTTGGTGGCCGAATAGACGACCGTATGGGCGCCGAGTTCGAGCGGCTTCTGGAAGAGCGGTGTCGCAAAAACATTGTCGACGACGACGCGGGCGCCGATCTGGTTGGCAAGCTTTGCAACGCCGGCAATATCGACGATTTCGAGCGTCGGGTTGGTCGGGCTTTCGAGGAAGAAGACCTTGGTGTTCTTCTGGATCGCCTTTTCCCAGTTTGCGAGATCGCGGCCGTCGATCAGCGTGCATTCGATGCCGTAGCGCGGTGCAAGCGTCTCGACCACCCAGCGGCAGGAGCCGAAGAGCGCACGAGCAGCGACGATATGGTCGCCGGCGCGCAGCTGGCACAGAAGGGCAGCAGCGACGGCTGCCATGCCCGATGCCGTGGCGCGGCCTTCTTCTGCGCCTTCGAGCAGGCACATGCGCTTTTCGAACATGTCGTTGGTGGGGCTGCCGTAACGGGCATAGATGAAGCCGTCATCCTCGCCCTTGAAGCGGGCTTCGGCCGCTTCCGACGTGTCATAGGCAAAACCCTGGGTCAGGTAGATCGCCTCGGACATTTCGCCGAACTGCGAGCGCAGCGTTCCGCCATGCACGAGCTGGGTTGCTGGACGCCAGGATTTGGAGGGCTTCTTGGACGCGTCGGACATGCTATTTCCCACCTTAAAAAACAAAAAACCGGTCGCAAAAGCAAACCGGTTTCAACGTGTCCCCGGTTCTTTTAGCCACTTGTTTAACGTGGCTGCAAGCCAACCGGCCAAATCACCACGGGATAAATGTGCCATACGCCCGCTCTTTGCTTGCGTCAATGGCTTCGATTTGGTTTTGTCGCCTCAAATATGGATGGGGCATGATGGCTCGCGACACAGGAATATTGGCGGACCGCGCAATCGCGGCGCTTTTCGAAAGCGGGCGCCTGCGCTCGGAACGGCCGCTGGATCAGGATCAGATCCAGCCGGCAAGTCTTGATCTGCGGCTTGGGGCCAAAGCGTTTCGCGTCCGCGCCAGCTTCATGCCCGGCCCGAACAGTCTCGTCTCCGACAAGCTCGATCGCCTGAAACTGCATGTGGTGGACCTCTCCGAAGGTGCGGTTCTCGAAACCGGTTGCGTCTATATCGTGCCCTTGATGGAGCGGCTGGAACTGCGGCCGGCATGTCGGCCTCGGCCAATCCGAAATCCTCCACCGGCCGTCTTGATATCTTCACCCGCGTCATCACTGATCATGCGCAGGAATTCGACAAGATCCCGGCCGGCTATTCCGGCCCGCTCTATCTCGAAATCTCGCCGCGCACCTTTCCGATCGTCGTGCGTCAGGGCTCGCGCCTGTCGCAGATCCGCTTCCGCTTCGGCAATGCGCTTCTGACCGAGCCGGAAGTTCTGGCCCTGCATGAGGCCGAAACGCTGGTGGCGGCCGCCAAGCCGAATGTCTCGGCGCCGGTATCGCGCTGTCGATCGATCTCTCCGGCGATCGCGACGGCCTGATCGGCTATCGCGGCAAGCATCACACGGCAGTCGTCGATGTCGACAAGAAGGCCCAGCACGACATTTTCGATTTCTGGGAACCGCTCTATAGCCGCGGCCGCAACGAACTCATCCTCGATCCGGACGAATTCTACATCCTCGTCTCGCGCGAGGCCGTGCATGTGCCGCCGCTTTATGCCGCCGAGATGACGCCTTTCGATCCGCTCGTCGGCGAGTTCCGCGTCCACTATGCCGGCTTCTTCGACCCCGGTTTCGGCCATGAGGCCGCCGGTGGCCGCGGCAGCCGCGCGGTGCTGGAAGTGCGCAGCCACGAAGTGCCGTTCATTCTCGAAGACGGCCAGATCGTCGGCCGTCTCGTCTATGAACACATGCAGGAAAAGCCGGAAGGCCTCTACGGCTCGGGCCTCGGCTCGAACTATCAGGCGCAGGGCCTGAAGCTCTCGAAGCATTTCCGCAGCTGAGTTTGCGAATGCCGCGGTACAGATGCCGCGGCGCCAAAGCGTGGCCTTGAAGGCTTGACAGCCGCACGCTTCTGTTGGAAATCTCAGGGCCTGACGCGGGTGTAGCTCAATGGTAGAGCAGCAGCTTCCCAAGCTGAATACGAGGGTTCGATTCCCTTCACCCGCTCCAATCCTTCTCCCCCTCACCATCCTGCCGTTCCGCTTTCGCCCTACCTGATGGCCGGTGTGGCGTCTTGTTCCAGTGAAACGGTTTCAGCTTCAGTTCGATGATGGCGCGCATGCGGCATGGGATGTCATCAGCCAGTAGAGCGGAATGCCCACCCATCGCCACCCCACCAACCTTTTTCGTGATCGGTCATGACGTTGAGGCCAAGCGCCACGAAAACGAGATAGCTGCCGAGAATATTGGCAAGATCGACGGCAAAGAGAAGCACGGCCGAGAGCGGCAGGTCGCCTACGGGTGCTTCCATCATGGCGCGGACATCGATGGTCAGCAGTACGACGATCAGCGGATGCAGGAGCGACGAAAGCAGCATGCCGCCGATCAGCAGCTGGAAATTCAGAAAGGCACCCGGCCCCATCTCGCGAAAGAGTGCGGCCGGCTGGCGCATGGCGACCAGCCATGTCTGCAGCCAGCCCTTGAACCAGCGGCTGCGCTGCGCGGTCCAGACCGGGATCGTCACCGGCGCATCCTCAAGCGTCTGCCGCGTCAGCACGTCGCGTGATAGCCGAGCCGGTAGAGCCTCAGCCCGATATCCGCATCCTCGGTGACGTTGTGCGGATCCCATCCGCCGGCCTTTCTCAGTGCCTCTATGCGAAAATGGTTGGAGGTGCCGCCAAGCGGTAGCGGCATGCGGCTGCGCCCGAGAAACGGCAGAAGGCCACGAAACAGGCCGGCATATTCCAGCGCGAAAAGCGCACTCAGCATCGATTGCCGGGCATTGGTGATGACAAGCGGCGCCTGCAGGCAGCCAAGGCTGTCGGGCGCTGTGCGAAAATGCTGCCATGCCTCGCGCAATTGCATGGGATGCGGCCGGTCCTCGACATCGTAGATCGCCAGAAAGTCACCGCGGGCCGCCGGCAGCGCGTAAGTGAGCGCCTTGGGTTTCGTTTTCGGCCCGACCGGCGGCACTTCGACGATTTCGATATGGGGCGGAAGCCGGCATGCCCGCAAGGCCGCGATCGTGGCCCGATCCTCTGCCTCGCAGACGAGCTTGATATCGAGCAGCGACTTTGGCCAGTCGAGACGCAGAAGACTTTCGACGAGCTGCCCTGCCATCTGCTCTTCCTCGCAGAGCGCAACCATTACCGTATAGACCGGCAGGGGGCCGCGCGAAGGCCGCAGAGGCCGTCGCCTTTCGTTTCGATTGCGGCTGCCAAGCGCCGCGATCCGCAGGCACATCGCCGCGAAATAGAGAAGCGTCAGCAGGATATGCAGGACGAAAAGCATATCAACGGTCCACGCCAGCCCGGCCGAGATGAGTGCCGCCAGCACGGCACCAAGACAAAAGCCCTGCGCTCCGGTCATGACGATCCGCGCCGAAAACTGCGGCTGCGTTTCGAACAGTCCATTCGTCACGGCCGTTGCGCGCCGGATAGCACCCGCCTGCCAGACGGCGGAACGGATGGCGCTTTTCGTCGTGATCACCAGATCGCGGCCTGCCAGCGGCATGGTGGTGAGAACGGCCGCCAGCTGCGCAAGCTGATGCGCCTCCGGCACCAGTGCCACTTGCGGAGCGGCATGACGGTTGACGATACGCAGGCTGGTCGGCCGTTGCAGCTGCACATCGAGCGCCAGCAGGTCGGGCACCATCGACGCTTCTATCTCGGTCAGAAAAGGCAGGCGCAGCAGCCGGGCGATCGCACCGTAATAGGCATCTTCTCGGACGATGCCGCTTGCCAGCAACTCGGTCTCGATCGTCGTGCCATTGCGTTTGGCGATGCCGCTGAAACGGCTCAGCAGCGGCCGCGAAAAGCCAAGCGCACGAAGGGCGGCCAGCTCGTCTCTGGCCAAAGCCTCAGCGTCGAAGATCGGCTCTTGCGTGGCCTTTTCTCCGATGCCGCAGTCGGAACCCGTATCCGAGCCGATATTTGAGCCCATATCTGGGCTAATGCCTGCACCAATGTCTTCACCAATGTCTTTACGGGTGCCCGCACCGGGGCCGGGGCTCTTGCCCTCGCTTGCGCCGGCCTCTTCCTCCGGTGTGGCCGTTATGTATTCCCCCAGCCCCATGCTTCTGTTAGACCGTGCTTCGGTGGCAATCCCCGACACGGATGATAATGACACGCGCCATGATTGCATCCCCCGATATCTTGGGCATTGACGCCCTTCGCAAGGTCGCAAGGGCGGCGGGCATGATGCTGGCGGCCCTGATGATCGGCGGCGCCGTCTTGCCCTCGCGCCGCGCGGCAGCCGATGACAATCTGCCCCTGATGTTCGATACGCGCGAACGCCTGCCGCGATCCGACCTGTCAACGCTCGTTCGGTTGAGGATACTGACGACGGTCGATTTCCCGCCCTTGAATTTTGCCGACCAGACCGGCCGTCTCTCCGGTTTCAACGTCGATCTTGCCCGCGATATCTGCGCCGAACTGAAGATCGAGGCGAAGTGCCAGATCCAGCCTCTGCCTTACGACCAGCTGGAGGCCGCCCTTGAGGCCGGCAATGGCGAGGCCGCCATGGCCGGTATCGCCGTGACGCCGGATCTGCGCCGACGGTTTGCCTTTTCGAGACCCTATATCGGCATTCCTGGCCGCTTTGTCCGCAACCTGTCGGCGAAGCTCGGCAATGGCGTGGCGGCAGCAGCGCTCGCCGGCCGGCCTGTCGGCGTGGTGAAGGAAACCGCCCATGAGGCGATGGCGAAAGTGTTTTCCCGCGCCTCTCGCTGGTTTCGTTCGATACCTATGACGCCATGATGGAGGCTCTGAAAGAGGGCAAGGTCGATGCCGTCTTCGGCGATGGCCTGCGTCTGCCCTTCTGGGTGGCGAGCGATGCCTCGGCCAAATGCTGCACGCTGTTCGATGGTCCCTATCTGTCGGAAAAGTTCCTCGGCGAGGGCCTCTCCGTCATGCTGCGCAAGAATGACCCCGTGCTGGTTCAGGCTTTCGATCAGGCTCTGTCGGAACTGGCCCGCAATGGCCGGCTTCAGGATCTCTACCTGCGCTATTTCCCGAACGGCCTCTACTGAACTGAGCCTACTGGCTGGCCCAGATGATCCGCGCGATCCATTCCACATCGGCAATATCGAAACTGCGGTTCGGATGTTCGGGATTGAGCGACAGCAGGTCGATTGTCCGGGCGCTCTGGCGGGCAAGCACCTTGGCCATCACCTCACCCTCCTTGGTCTTGACGACGACGCGGTCGCCGCGTCTCACCTGCGCGCCGGGCTCGACGATCAGCACGTCGCCGTCGCGGTAGAGCGGCATCATGGATTCGCCCTGCACTTCAAGCGCATAGACGCCGGCCTTTTGGCCGGGTCGGCGGGAAATTCCACCACGTCCCAGCCCTGGCCGGCAGGAAAACCGCCATCGTCGAAAAAGCCGCCGGAACCCGCCTGCGCAAAGCCGAGAAGCGGTATCGCGCTGCGTGCCGCACGGCCATCCGGCAGGGCCGATACGGCCGCTGCGCTGGCGGCAAGTCCGGCAATTGTCGTCCCCGGCAGGTAACTGAGAAACTGGTCGACGGTCGCGCCGGTCGCATCGAGAACCTTGGCAATCGATTCCGTCGAGGGCCAGCGCAGCCGCCCGTCGGGCCCGAGCCGCTTGGACTTGTTGAAGGATGTCGGGTCGAGGCCAGCCCGTCGCGCCAGCCCGGATGGCGTCAGCTGGTTGCGTTCCGCCAGCGTATCGATCGCGCTCCAGATGGTTTCGTGTGACAGCATGGCGGTTTGCCCCGACGCGGCGACCGGAAGACATGAAAGATGTGGAAACGACGGCGGGAGCCCGGAAAGCCCGCCGTATGACTGGTTTCAACTTAGCTGAGCGTAGCCTGCACGTAAAGAGTGAAGAGGAATAAAATCCTCTCACTCTGTCGCGCCTCTTCTGGCTCTCAGGCGACCATCGCCATGTTGATCCGCCCGAGCTTGATCACCGCCTGTGTGCGGCTGTCGACATTCAGCTTCAGCAGTATCGCCGAGACATGCGCCTTGATCGTCGCTTCGGAGACGCTGAGCTCATAGGCGATCTGCTTGTTGAGCAGCCCTTCGGCCAGCATGGTCAGGACGCGGCTCTGCTGCGGCGTCAGCGTTTTCACCCGGTCGATGATCTCGCTGATGCCCGCATCCTCCTCCGCTGGCCCGAGGTCAATGCCGGGCGCCCAGATCTCGCCCTCCAGCACGGCCCTGATGCCTTCGCGAATGCCGTCGAGCCCGGTGGATTTGGAAATGAAGCCGGAGGCGCCGAGTTCCAGCGCCCGGCGCACGGTGCCACAGTCGTCCGTTGCCGAGACGACGATCACCGGCAGGCCCGGAAACTCCGCCTTCAAGGTCATAAGGCCGGAAAAGCCGCTGACCCCCGGCATGGAAAGATCGAGCAGTAGCAGATCGGTGTCCGGCACCCGGCGCACCGCCTGTTGCGCGGCTTCGAAATCGCCGGCCTCGATGATGGCATGATTGCCGGAAAGCCCGCCGACGGCCTGGCTCAGCGCGCCGCGAAACAGCGGATGATCGTCTGCGATGATGATGGTGAGTGTCTGCATGCCCACGCCCCCTCCCAAGAGCATAGTCCTGCCCGGCGGTGCCGGAATAAATTCTCCTCGGCTAAAACAGTAACTCCGGCTCCGCTTTGGCACAAGTGTGGAAAAGCCGTAGGGGTTTCTTCAGGCAGGCATGGCTGGCAGATAGGCCGGAGATGGGTGGACAAACGACCGGCTTTGCGGCTAACGGTCGGGGCATGTCCCGCAACGGGCGCCCACTGCGAGAGTGAGAGATGACCGATATTATCTACAAGATCGTGCCGGATACCCTCTGGCGGCAGGCCAAGGAGAAGGGCGTCTTCGAAGGCGCCGAGATCGACCTGCGTGACGGCTACATCCATTTTCCACCGCCTCGCAGGCCCGCGAAACCGCAAGGCTGCATTTTGCCGGGCAGACGGGGCTGATCCTCGTCGCCGTCGATGTGCCGCCGCTCGGCGAAGCGCTGAAATTCGAAGCCTCGCGCGGTGGTGATCTCTTTCCTCATCTTTATGCGCCGCTATCGGTGTCGTCCGTGCTCTGGGAGATGCCGCTCCTTCTCGGCGTCGATGGCCAGCACGCCTTTCCGGAGAAAATGCCTTGACCCTGTCGCTTTCCGGGCTCGCATCCCGCAGCCTGTTCGTCTTCGATCCTGAAAAGGCCCATGGCATGTCCATTGCGGCCCTGAAGAGCGGCCTCGTGCCGGCCTGCCGGATCACGGAAGACCCGCGTCTGGTCCAGACGTCGCCGCATCCGCTTTTCAAACCCGCTCGGTCTTGCCGCCGGATATGACAAGAATGCCGAGGCGCCCGATCAGATCCTCAATCTCGGCTTCGGCTTCACCGAAGTCGGTACGCTGACGCCCAAGCCGCAGGCCGGCAATGACAAGCCGCGCCTCTTCCGTCTGGTCGAGGATCGCGCCGTCATCAACCGCATGGGCTTCAACAATGAAGGGCATGAGGCAGCCTTCCGCCGTCTCTCGGCTCGCCGTCCGGCCGCATCTGCCGGGGCGCCGGGTGGCCCGCTCGGTGGTATCGTCGGCGTCAATATCGGTGCCAACAAGGATAGTGCGGATCGTATCGGCGATTACGTCGAGGGCATCCGCCGTTTCTATCCGGTCGCGACCTATTTCACCGCCAACATCTCCTCGCCCAACACGCCCGGTCTTCGCGATCTGCAGGCGCGCGACAGCCTGAAGGCGCTGCTCGATGCGGTTCTCTCCGCCCGCGCCGAGGAAGAGGCCCGCACCGGCAAGCGCGTGCCGGTCTTCTTGAAGATCGCGCCGGATCTGACCGAAGAGGGATTGGACGATATCGCCGCCGAAGTGCTGGAGCATGATCTCGACGGCCTGATCGTTTCCAACACCACGCTCTCGCGCGATGGCCTGAAGGATCAGCGTCAGGCGAAGGAGGCCGGCGGCCTTTCAGGTGCGCCATTATTTGCGCGTTCTACCGTGATTCTCGCAAAAATGCGCAAACGAGTCGGGCCGAACCTGCCGCTGATCGGCGCAGGCGGTATCGGCAGCGCCGAAGACGCGCTGGAGAAGATCAAGGCCGGCGCCGATCTCGTCCAGCTCTATTCCTGCATGGTCTATGGCGGTCCGGGCCTTCCCGGCGAGGTCGTGCGCGGCCTGTCGAAACTGCTCGATCGCGAAAAGGCACAGTCGATCCGGGCGCTGCGCGACACCCGCACCGATCACTGGGCGACGCTGAAGCTCTGACGGGCCTTGCCCGGCAGCATGGCGGCAAGAAACACGCCGCGCATCAGCAGGAACAGGTTGAGTGCCGCCCAGAGCCCGTGATTGGCAAGGAGCGGCACCAGCACCATCAGTGCCACGCAATAGGCGGCAAACGACGCCAGCATCATATTGCGCATCTCGCGTGACCATGTGGCGCCGATGAAGATGCCGTCCATCTGGAAGGCGAGCGCGCCGGTAAGGCCGGTCAGCGCCGCCCATGGCAGATAGGTGAGGGCATCGGCCTGCACTTCCTGCGAACTCGTCAGCAGATGCACGAGCCCGTTTCCGGCAATCAGGAAGAACAATCCGAGCACCGCCGCCATCGCGAAGGACCAGAGCGCGGTGAGTTTCAGCGCCCGGTCGAAGCCCGGCCTGAAGCCCGCGCCGACTGCGCGCCCGGCCAGCTGTTCCGCCGCCCCCGCCAGCCCGTCGAGGAAGAAGGACGACAGCATGAAGACGTTCATCAGAACCGCATTGGCAGCAAGCGTCACCGCGCCGAACCCGCCACCGATCCGCGTCAGGATGGCAAACGCGCCGTTCAGCACCAGCGAGCGGATCAGGATATCGGCATTGAGCTGAAACAGCTGCCGGAGCTTTGCCGTATCGAGCAGGTCTGCCCGCGACGGCCGCTCAGAGGCTGAAAGCCGCCGGCGTACGGTGAGGAGCCCTGCCGCGAGCGCCGTGACCTCCGCCAGAACCGAGGCCCAGGCGACGCCCGCGACGCCATGATCGAGCACGAGGCCGAAAAGAACGGCGAGGATGACATTGGTGCCGTTGAGGATGATCTGCAGCCTGAGGCCCGTCGTGCCTTCGCCGCGCCCCAGCACGAAGCCGAGAATGGCGAAATTGGCAAATGTCACCGGGCTCGCCAGAATACGGATGCCGAAATAGAGATGCGCCTCGGCGGCAACCTCCGTCTCACCGGTCATCAGCCCCGGCGCAAAGGCCAGAAGCACCGGCGAGATCGCCAGCATGGCAAGCCCGAGACAGAGCGCGCTCAATATCGCCCGCCAGAACACCGCCTGCTGTTCGCGCCCGTCGCCGCGGCCGAAGGCCTGTGCCGTCAGCCCTGTCGTCGACGTGCGGAAAAAGCCGAGCGTGCCATAGATGAGATCGCAGAGAATGGAGCCGATCGCCATGCCGGCCAGCGCCTCCGGCCGGCCGAGATGGCCGACGACGGCGGTTCCCGTGAGGCCGAGAAGCGGTGTCGTCAGAAAGCCGATCGTCATCGGCACGGCAATCCCGAGCACCAGCCGGTGCGTGACGATGAAAGGTTCGGGTGAGGCTGTGCCTGCTGCTGCGCCGCTCACGGCGATCAGCTCGACAGAACCATGGACCAGTAGGGAAGGCCGTTCTGGCCGCGCGCCACGGCAACGCCGACGCTTCTATAATTGCCGAGCATGTTTTCCAGATGCTTGGGACTGTCGATCCAGGCCTGCACGGCGCGCTCGACCGTCTGCTGGCCGCTGGCGATGTTTTCGGCCGCCGGCAGCGGCACCTCGCCATTCTTCATCCGCATCAGGAAACTGTCGCCGAAGCCGAGGAGATGGCTCATCTTCTCGGCCTGAGCCATCCTGACGGCCTGATATTCGGCCGCCATCGTCGGCTTGTCAGCGAGCGTGAGGGTGGAAAGCCCGTGGCTCTGGCGAAGCTTGTTCACCATCGGCAGTGCCGCGGCACTCTCATCTTCGCGCCCGGCGTCGGCGTCAGGGCCGGGCGGGTGGAACAGCCTGCAAGGCTGAGCGCGGTCGCCGAAAGCGCGACGCTCGAGATGGCAAGAAAGCTGCGGCGTGAAGACGCGTGGCCGAAGCGGCGGGAAGAATGATCGGAAAATGACATGGGTTCAGCGGCGGAAAGAGAGAAGACGAAGGATGAGGAAGACCGGGATCACCACGATTGCGCCGAGCGCCAGGTAATTGCCCACGCGGCCAAGGGCGACAAAGCCGTTATACCAGAGGTCGAGGACGTGATAGCGGATCGACCCGACGATATTGTCCGGCGTGAAGCCGAAGAACGCCAGAACGAAGCCGACCAGAAGGCAGACGACGATAAGCTTGACGATGGTGCGGCCGGGAGTATCGCCGAGAAACCGGTTCACGTTGTCGGTCATCCTTGTTTGTCTCCGATAGGCCTCGAGAGATAGTTGCCGGCGCGCGCAATCGCAAGTCGCTGGCCCTGTCCCTCAGATAGAACTTGAGTTTTTTTATGGCTTCGGCATAGAGCGGTTCAACGGGAGACGCCGGCATACGGACGGGTTCCTCACCAAGGATATGGACGTGCTTCCCAACCAGTTTTCATCCGGCGACGTGATCGCCGATCGTCGTGCCGATTATGCCCGCATGCTGGCCGATGGGCAGGACTTCGCCGCCGCCGCCGAGTTGATGGAACAGGCGCTGGAGCTGTCTCCTGCATGGGCAGCCGGCTGGTTCCGGCTTGGTGAATACCGCGAGAAGGCGGATATCGCCTCGGCCGAAGATGCCTATCGCCGGGCGCTGGAACTGGAGCCGGAAGACGTGTTCGGCGCCGGCCTCAAACTCGCGCTGATCGGTGCCGAAGATGTGCCCGACCAGCCGCCGAGCCGCTATGTCGAGGGCCTGTTCGACGGCTATGCCGATCGCTTCGATACGGCACTCGTCGAAAAGCTCGACTATTCCGTGCCCGGCAAGCTGGCAGAACTCGTCGTACCGCATGGCCGCTTCCGCCGCGCGGTCGATCTCGGCTGCGGCACGGGCCTGTTCGGCGCCGAGATCCGTTCGGTGACGGACGTGCTGGAAGGCTATGACATCTCCACCAACATGCTCGCCAAAGCCGAGGTGAAGCAGCTTTACGACCGGCTCGCTCAGGCGGACCTGAGCCTTGGCGCCGATCAGTCCGGCCTCTTCGCCGATGACCTCGAAGAGCATCGCGCCGATCTCGTCTCGGCCGCCGACGTGCTGATGTATCTCGGCTCGCTGGAAACGGTGTTTCCGCTCGTCTGCGCGCTCATCGCGCCAAACGGTCTCTTCGCCTTCTCGGTGGAGGATGCAGGCGAGGGCAATGGTTTCGTGCTGCGCGAATCGCTGCGTTACGCCCATGCGCAGGACTATATCGACGGGCTTCTGACGGCCGCCGGCTTCGAGCGGCTGCAGGAGCGCCGCACGGTCATTCGCATGGATGGCGGAAACCCGGTTCACGGCATCCTGTTTCTGTCGCGAAAGATCGCTTGAAATAGCCTTTCTTGCGTTTTTTCACGGCCGTCGATCTGCGACGCGATGACGCTTGAAGAAGCGGATTGTGCCATGCACAATCAACGCCATAAGCAAGGTCGAAACGGCCAGATAAGGGGAATGAATTGGCGGATCAGGACAACGCCCGCAATCGCATGATCGGCTTTTACAGCACCGATCCATCGCGCCATACGCCGCTTGAAGATGCACAGGGCATTTTCATCAGCGCCATGGTGGCCGCACTCGGGCTCTATCTCCTCAATCAGGTCGGCCTTCTGACGAGCGGTACGGCCGGCGTCGCCTTCCTCATCCACTATGCCTTCCACGTTCCCTTCGGCGTCGTCTTCTTCGTCGTCAATCTGCCATTCTACTACCTGTCCTTCCGCAGGCTCGGTATCGGCTTCTCGTTCAAGACCTTCGTGGCGATCGCGCTCGTTTCGGTGATTGCCGAGCTGGAGCGCCGCTTCATGGTCATCCAGTATCTCGATCCGTTCTGGGCAGCCCTTCTCGGCGGCATCCTGATCGGCTTCGGCCTGCTCGGCCTATATCGCCACCGTTCCTCGCTTGGCGGTATCGGCATCGTGGCGATCTATGTTCAGGACCGTTTCAACATTCCAGCCGGCCTCGTCCAGCTTGGTTTTGATCTCTGCGTCATGGTCGCCGCCTTCTTCGTCGTTTCGCCGGAAACGGTCCTCTGGTCGTTGCTGAGCGCCGTCGTCCTCAATCTGCTTCTCACCATCAACCACCGGTCCGACCGGTATATCGCGGTGCGTTGATGACACGGGGAAACGAGGCCGCAAAGGAAAAGACCCCGATCGGCTTCTGGGCCTCGTCGAGCGAAAAACATTCGATCATCGAGGATATGCAGGGCATTGTCGCCGGCTCGATGCTGGCAGCGCTCGGTGTCGTCATGCTGCAGGCGGCCCATCTTCTGATCGGCGGCACGGCCGGCCTGAGCTTCCTCGTCCGCTATGCCAGCGGCTGGAGTTTCGGCGCGGTCTTCTTCCTGATCAACCTGCCTTTCTACTGGGTTGCCTACAAGCGACTTGGCCTCGTCTTCACGGTGAAAACCTTCGCCGCCGTCGCACTCACCTCGGTCCTCACGGAATTCCTGCCGACGCTGATCGGTTTCGATCATGCAGAGCCGATCACGGCGGCGCTGTTCGGCGGCCTGCTGATCGGCTGCGGCATGCTCGTCCTTTTCCGTCATCGCGCGTCGCTCGGCGGCTTCGGCATTCTGGCGCTCTATCTGCAGGATAAGCTCGGCTGGCGGGCAGGTTTCGTCCAGCTGGGGCTGGATTGCGTCGTGCTGGTCCTGTCCTTCCTCGTCGCCGGCCCCTTCGTCATCGCCTGCTCCATTCTGGCGGCGGTGACGCTCAACCTGACGCTTGCCATCAATCACCGCACGGATCGTTATATCGTGCGGTAAGGCTCCCTTCGGTCTTCCTTTTCCGGTTCGGGCACTTACCTTTAACGGCGTGGATCTCGCAGACCTGAAAGCCTCCGGCCGCGATGCCGTCACTCTGCCCCGGCCGTTCCTCAGATGGTTCGCCGAAAAGGGCTGGCAGCCGCGCGCCCATCAGCTGGAACTGCTGGCCCGCGCGCAGGGCGGCGAAAACATGCTGCTGATCGCACCGACGGGTGCGGGCAAGACGCTGGCCGGCTTTCTCCCCTCGCTGACGGATCTCGTCACCCGCGGGAAAATCCCGCCGGGCTCGGCCTTTACCGGCATTCACACGCTCTACATCTCGCCGCTCAAGGCACTCACCGTCGATATCGAGCGCAACCTGATGAAGCCCGTGACCGAGATGGGCCTTACCGTCACCGTCGAGAACCGCACCGGAGACACGCCGCAGGCCAAGCGCCAGCGCCAGAAACTCAATCCGCCCGATATCCTGCTGACGACCCCGGAACAGGTGGCGCTGCTTCTCGCCAACGGGGAGGCGGAGCGCTTCTTCAAGGATCTGAAATATGTGGTCCTCGACGAGCTTCATTCGCTCGTCACCTCCAAGCGCGGCCATCTCCTGTCGCTCGGCCTCTCGCGCCTGCGCACACACGCGCCAAAAATGCAGACGATCGGGCTTTCGGCAACCGTTGCCGATCCGATGGATCTGCAGCGCTGGCTGGTACCGCAAGGAGAGGAGCCCGCACCACCGGCGGGCCTCGTCCATGTCACCGGCGGGGCTGCACCCGATATCACAATCATGAAGACGGAGGATCGCATCCCCTGGTCCGGCCATGTCTCCACCTATGCCATGCCGGAAGTCTATGAGGAGATCAGGCGGCATAAGACCACGCTCATTTTCGTCAACACCCGCTTTCAGGCCGAGCTTCTGTTTCAGACGCTCTGGACCATCAACGAGGATAATCTGCCGATCGCCCTGCATCACGGCTCGCTCGATGCCAGCCAGCGCCGCAAGGTGGAGGCGGCCATGGCCGACAACAAGCTGCGCGCCGTCGTCGCCACCTCGACGCTCGACATGGGGATAGACTGGGGCGATGTCGATCTCGTCGTCCATGTCGGCGCACCCAAGGGCGCTTCGCGACTTGCCCAGCGCATCGGCCGCGCCAATCACCGCATGGATGAGCCGTCCAAGGCAATCCTCGTGCCGGCCAACCGCTTCGAGGTGATGGAATGTCAGGCCGCCCTCGATGCCAATTACCTCGGCGCGCAGGATACGCCGCCGGTCGGCGAGGGCGCGCTCGATGTGCTGGCCCAGCATGTTCTCGGCATGGCCTGCGCCGAACCTTTCGATCCGCTGGAGCTCTATGCGGAAATCACTTCGGCCTCGCCCTATGCGGCCTCTCCTGGGAAATGTTCGAACGCATGGTCGATTTCGTTGCGACCGGCGGCTATGCGTTGCGCGCCTATGAGCGTTACGCAAAAATCCGCCGCACGAAGGAGGGCCGCTGGCGCGTCTCCAACCCGCAGGTCGCCCAGCAATATCGCCTGAACCTCGGCACCATCGTCGAGGCGGCCGAACTCAACGTGCGGCTCGTCAAGCGTAACGCCAAAGGAACGGTCGGTCGGGGCGGTATGTCGCTCGGCAAGGTCGAGGAATATTTCCTCGAACAGCTGGTGCAGGGCGATACCTTCCTCTTTGCCGGAAAGGTCCTGCGCTTCGAGGGCATCCGCGAGAACGAATGCCTCGTCTCCAACGCCTTCTCGCTCGATCCGAAAATCCCCGCCTATGCCGGCGGCAAGTTTCCGCTGACCACCTATCTGGCAGACCAGGTCCGCGCCATGCTGGCCGATCCCGACCACTGGAATGCCCTGCCGGATCAGGTGCGCGACTGGCTGTCGATCCAGCGCGAAAGGTCGATCCTGCCGCGCAAGGATGAGCTCCTGATCGAGACCTTCCCGCGCGGCAAACGCTTCTTCCTCATCGCCTATTGCTTTGAAGGGCGGCTGGCGCACCAGACGCTCGGCATGCTGATGACACGCCGTCTGGAGCGCGCCGGCGCCCGCCCGCTCGGCTTCGTCGCCACCGATTATTCGCTCGCCATCTGGGGCTTGAACGATATGGGTGCGATGATCGATGAGGGAACCTTGAGCCTTTCGGACCTGTTCGATGAGGACATGCTCGGCGATGATCTCGAAGCCTGGCTCGACGAGAGTTACATGCTGAAGCGCACCTTCCGCAATTGCGCCGTGATTTCCGGCTTGATCGAACGCCGTCATCCGGGAAAGGAAAAGACCGGCCGGCAGGTGACGGTCTCGACGGACCTGATCTATGATGTGCTGCGCTCCCACGAGCCAGATCATGTTCTTCTGGAAGCGACACGGCGCGATGCCGCCTCCGGGCTTCTCGATATCGGCCGTCTCGGCGATATGCTGAAGCGGATCAAAGGGCATATTACCCACCGGGATCTCGACCGTGTCTCGCCGCTTGCCGTGCCGATCATGCTTGAAATCGGCAAGGAACCGGTGCCGGGCGAAGCGCAGGATGCGGTTCTGGCCGAGGCCGCCGAGGAGCTGATTGCCGAGGCCATGGGCTAGGGCCAAGGCCAAGGCTGGAGCTAGGGCAATAGCCAAGAGCAGGAACTGGAAAGAAAAGACGTGATGCACCGCCTCGGGCTTGCTGCCCGCACAGCACAGATATCAGGCCCCGCCGCCGGCACGCAGGAGATTGCCGTCAATGGCATTGCCGCCGTCTGCGATCCTCTGGGTGGCCTCTACCTGCCGGATGCCCGCACGCTTGTCGTCTCCGACCTGCATCTGGAAAAGGGGGCAGCCTTTGCCCGTCGCGGCATGATGCTGCCGCCCTATGACACGATCGCCACGTTGAAAATCCTTGCAGCCGTCATCACCCGCTACGACCCCGCCTTTGTCATCTCGCTGGGCGATAATTTCCATGATCGCAAGGGCTCCGAACACCTGCCGGAGAACCTCCGTGCCCTGATCGCCGATATGGCCCGCGGCCGCGAATGGATCTGGATCAACGGCAATCACGATCCGGACGGCACGGTCGATCTGCCCGGTGGAAGCATGGACGAACTCGCCCATGGCGGCCTCGTCTTCCGCCATGAGCCACGCGCCGGTCTGGTGACGCCCGGCGTGCGCGGCGAGATCGCCGGCCACCTTCATCCGGCGGCAACCGTCAGGCGTCGCGAAAAATCGGTGCGCCGTCCCTGCTTTGCGACAGATGGCCAGCGCCTCGTCATGCCGGCCTTCGGCGTCCTCGCCGGCGGCCTCGATCTCGGCCACAGGGCCATGCACGGCCTCTTCGATCGAGACCGGCTGGTGGCGCATCTTCTCGGTCGCGAACGCATCTATTCCGTCCGCTATCTCAGCCTCATCGGTTGATGAGCTTTCACCGGTAGACGAGTACCGGAATGGTGGAATGCGCCATCACCTTCATCGTCACGCTGCCCAGCACGAAGGCCTTGAGGCCGGAGCGTCCATGTGAACCCATGGCAATGAGATCGCACCCGGCTTCCTTCGCCACGGCGACGATCGCATCGGCGGCATCGGCAGATTCGGTCTTCACCATCTTGCAGCTGTTCATACGGCGCCGCTCGGCGGAAAGAACGGCGTTCAGTGTCGCTTCTGTCGCGGTCTTCACGGCCCTCTCATAGTCGTCATAGCCGATCTGTACCCCGAGCGTGCCGATGACGAAGGCCTCAAGCGGCTGGATGACGCTGACGACGGTCACTTTGGCGCCGATATCATGGGCAAAATCGAGTGCCTTCTCCAAAGCATGCGTGGCAATGGCCGATCCATCGGTCGGAATAAGGATGTGGCTGAACATGAGTGTCTCCGCGTGCAAGGCCGAGGATGAGGCTTCGCAACGGTCTCAACATTGATCATGGTCAATTCTGGCAGGGGAAATCGTCAGATCTCGCCGGATTCTTCGCGCCGTCTGCGGTCCAGTTCTTCCGAATAGCGCCGCAGCGTATGGCTTTCGGTGAGGAGCCCGATGACGCGCCGCTCGATCTGGTTGTTGACGACGGCCAGCGCTTCCGCCTCCAGCCGGTCGAACATCTGGGCCGCCTGCTTGGCGTTCATCGTGCCGAGCAGCACGTCGTTCTTATAGCGGGCAAAGCTTGCAAGCGTCAGCGGCTCGTCATCGTCCTGCGGCTGCGACGTGCTGTAGATTTCGGGCAGGAGAACGATGCCGGCATATTTGCCCGTTTCCTCGGTCAGCACCACGCGCTGCGTGGCGCCGAGCGGAAAGTCCTTGCGGAATTTCTCAAGCGGCGTGTCGATCAGCGCGGTCTTCACATCGGCGCGCATCATCCGCTGGACGATCAGGTTGCGGATCCACCCCACATCATGGGCGCTGCGAATGCTCTCGCCGCGCAGGTGAAAACGCCAGGTCGCGAAGGAATAGCCGAAGGTCGTGCGAACCACGACGGAGGATGTGATGACGGCGGCAAGCGCCAGAACCGTGATCGGAAAATCGCCGGTGACTTCGAGCGCCAGGAAGGTCATGGTCAATGGCCCGCCGATGACGGCAACCGCAAGCGCGCTCATCCCCACCACGGAATAGACGACCGGCGTCATCGTTGCATGGTGAAAGATGAACGGCGCGGAATAGGCAAACAGCTTGCCGAGAAGCGCTCCGAGGAAAAGCGACGCGAAGAACAGGCCGCCGCGGAAACCGGAGCCGATCGAGATCGCCGTCGCAACCGATTTCAGCGCCAGGATCGACAGCAGCGCCGGCACCGTCATGTCGATATCGAGACTGTCATGCAGCGCGCCGTGGCCGGCCGAAAGCACCCGGTGGTCGACAAGCGCGATCAGCCCGACCGCCACCCCGCCGATCGCCGGCCGGATGGCGGGCGAGATCGAGCTTTTGCGCGCCGTCTCCTCGATGAAGGAGACGCCTTGCATGATGAGGATGCCGCCGATGGCGCAGAACACCCCGAGCACGACCGCCGGCAGGTAATCCGTCGGCATGGTGCGGCCGAATTCGCCGATATCGATGACGAAACTGTCGCCAAAGAACAGCCGCGTCACGACGGTGGCAACCAGCGCCGAGACAACGACGGGCGCAAGGCTGAGGATCGTATAGGTGCCGATAATCAGCTCGAAGGCGTAGAACGCACCCGTCAGCGGCGCATTGAAGGCCGCCGCGATCGCGCCCGCCGCTCCGCAGCCGACAAGGATGCGCAAGTCAGATCGGCGCAGCTGCATCAGCAGGCCGACGCGCGAGGCAAGCCCCGAAGACAGCTGGGTGAAGCCGGCCTCAAGCCCCACCGAGGCGCCGAACCCGTTGGAAATCAGGTTCTGGACGGCCACCAGCGCGCTGTCGGTCAGGGAAAGCCGGCCGCCATGCAGCGCATTCGCTTCGATCGGGTCGATCATCGGCTTCTTGCGCCATGTCCGAAGAATAAGGAACAGGATGCCGAGCAGGATGCCGCCGGCAATCGGCGCGATCAGGATCTTGATCCCGTCGACATCGCCGGAGGACAGGCGTTCCCCCTCGAATATCCCGAAGATCAGCTGATGCAGCTCCGACGAGATCTCGCTCATCAGCGCCACGGCGAGACCTGAAAGCACGCCAACCACGGCGGCAAGCAGGATGAGGCCATATTCCGTGCGCCTGAGAATGACGCGCAGCTCTCCCGGTCTCCTGAGGAAATAGGCGAGGCGGCGGACATCTGGCAGTGGTTTGAACATGCTTCAGGCTACAGGTGGCGATGCTGGGTCAGTTAGGGCGAAGTCTGCGGGCGGCAACGGTCCGGAGATCAGCAACGGGGTGATTGGCCGGGATGCGGCCGATCCGGCACGGTCTTGCATGGGCTCAATCCTTCCGGAACATCACGCTGGCGCCCCAGCCGGTGACGACGGCAATCAGCACGCAGACGAGGCCGTAGCCGATCGGCTCGTCATGCGCTGCATCGGTGATGGCCTGTTCGATGCCGGTCTTGACCACGCGCAGCGGCATTTCCTTCTGCGCGATCAGCTCGCCGCTCTTGAACAGATAGGCGCGCACCATATGCATGCCGTCGGGAATATTGGCAGGCAGGCGCAGCGACGCGCGAAACAGGCTGGGAGACACGAAGCGCACGCCAGTGCGGTCGCGCTGGTAAAGCCCGTTCGCCAGTTTCAGCCGGCGATAGGCATCGCGAAACTCGGCGATCGTTCCTGAATTGGGAATATAGCCGACTGGATTGAGCGGCAGGTGCTCGATGCCCACGCCGACATCGTCGAAATTGGCCGTCAGGTCATCCGGATTGTCGAGCTGTCTCGTGCTGGAAATCGCATAGCTTTCGGGCACTTGCTCGAAGGTCATCGCCTGCGTGTTCATCCAGATCCCGAAGACGCGTTCCTTCTTGCGCACCGTCTGGTAGTCGCGCGGACCTTCGAGCGTGACGACCACGTCATACTGGCCGATTGCCAGCAGCAGTTCGTCGGTATTGGTGAGCGCGCCGAAAATCGTGAGGTCGGCACCACGGAAATCCGAGGTAATGGCGATCTCGCTTGTCGAGGCGCCGATTTCGAGCCCCTCCTTCACCGTCGTCGGCTGCCCGAGCACCGATTGCGCCTGAGCCGGTGCGGCACATGCTGCGGCGATCAGAAGGGCGAGGGGAGCGAGGAGGCGGCGCATCAGTAGGATAGCCCCCCGACTGCAACGGAATAGAGATCCTCGGGCTTCATCACCAGCCCGACCGCCAGACGAATGCCGACCGCAAGCACGAGCAGGGCCAGCAGCGCACGCAGCTGTTCGCCGCGCAGCTTCTGGCCGACGCGCACGCCGTATTGGGCACCGATGACTCCGGCCACCATCAGCAGCGTGGCCAGCACGATATCGACGGAATAGTTGGTCGCCGCCTGCACCATGGTCGTATAGGCCGTGACGAAGATGATCTGGAACAGCGACGTCCCGACAACGACATTGGTCGGAATGCGCAGAAGATAGATCATCGCCGGCACCATGATGAAGCCCCCGCCGACGCCCATGATCGAGGTCAGCACGCCGATGGCAAAGCCGAGCCCGACAACGGGAATGGCGCTCAAATAGATCTTCGACTTCTTGAACCGCATCTTGAGCGGCAGGCGATGGACCCAATTGTGCTGGCCGGGGCGCTTCAGGGGCACGGGGGTGGCGTTCTTGGCGCGGCGCATGGCGCGCAGGCTTTCCTGCAGCATCAGGGCGCCGATCGTGCTGAGCAGGATGACGTAGAGCAGCGAGATGAACAGATCGAGCTGGCCGAGGCGCCGCAGCCACGAAAACACCCAGACGCCGGCCGTGGCGCCGGCAAGACCGCCGACAAGCAGCACGCTGCCGAGCTTCATGTCGAGTGTGCCGCGCCTGAAATGCGTGATGGCGCCGGAAATCGACGAGGCGACGACCTGGTTCGCCCCGGTGGCGACGGCGACGATCGGCGGGATATTGTAGAAGATCAGCAGCGGCGTGATGAGAAACCCGCCACCGACGCCGAACATGCCCGACAGGAAGCCCACGGCCGCGCCCATGCCGAGGATGATGAAAATGTTCACCGAGAGTTCAGCGATGGGCAGATAGACAGTCAAGGATGGACCTCGAAAAGCCGGTGAACGTCATGCGCGATGGCCGCCCGAACCTTGGACACGGTGCGCTGCGGAACAGGAAATGAAGTGGTCCCACAGGGTAGATGAACAAGGCCTGAAGGCCTGACGTTCTCATGCGCCGCAACGAGGGTGAATCAACGCGCGTTTGCGACATAAGACGTCAATTTTATTGATTTAATGACAACGCGTCGCCGGCGCATTGCCGTTTTGCCACGAGGCCACTAATTCACCCTCGTTCCAGCTCAACGGCCGCATGGTGCGGCAGGGAGGAAATGAAATGAAAAAAACAATGGCAATGGTGGCTATGGCCGCTTTAACCCTGCTTTCGACGATCGCCGTCGAAATTCCGGCAGCCAATGCGCAGGGGTTCGAGCTTCGCATCGATGACGGCCGCCGCCCGCCACCACCGCCACCTTACTATGATGATCGTCGCGGCCCGCCGCCGCGCTGGGATGACCGTCGTGGTCCGCCGCCGCGCATGCGCGGCTGCAATCCGGACCGTGCGTTGGATATGGCTGATCGTTACGGCCTGCGCCGTGCCCGCATTGCAGACGTGAGCCCGCGCCGGGTTATCGTCACGGGTTTCGGCCGCCGCGGTGAGCGCAGCCAGCTGGTTCTCGCCAACGACCCGAGCTGCCGTCGCCTCAACTGATCGGCAATGCCGGGCAGGATATGAGTTGAAAATGCCTGGCCCGCTTACTTGTTGCGGGCCAGAAGTTCCTTGACGAGCGCGTCGTTGATCCGGCCGTTCGGCTCCTGGCCGACGGAGGACTGGAAGGACTTGATGGCAGCGACGGTCTTGGCGCCGAGCTTGCCGTCGGGCGCACCGGCATCGAAGCCGTTCTTGTTGAGAATAGCCTGAATGTTGCGGATCGCCTTGGTCATGTCGACGGAACCCGTCGTCACCGGCTTGCCGGAAGAGGCCCAGTCGTCGGGCATGTTGACCGAATTTGCCTTCGGATCCGGTACCGACACCTTCCACGCATCGACCTTGGCCTTGGCGCTTTCCAGCTGGTCCTTGCGCATGGCGCGGGCCACTTCGTCACGCTTCTGGGCTGCGTCCTTGTCGCCGCCATTGGCGGCAATCGCGAACCACTTGTAGGACTCTTCCAGATCCTGCTTCACGCCCGTGCCGCGCGCATAAAGAATGGCGACGTTGAACTGGCTATCCGCCACGCCGTGATCGGCCGCGCGGGTGAACCACTGTACGGCAGAGGCATAGTCCGCCTGTCCGGCGGCGCCCGACGCATAGAGAACGGCGAGGTTGTGCATGGCGCTGGCATTGCCGGCATCGGCTGCCTTGCGATAGTAGCCAAGAGCCTGCGGCAGGTCGCGGGCAACGCCCGTGCCCTTTTCCAGCATGTTGGCATAACGGTATTCGGCAGGCGCAAGACCGGCATCGGCTGCCAGCTTGTACCACTTGGCTGCCTCGGCGGCATCCTGCTTGACGCCGCGGCCATCGGTGAAGCGGGCACCGACCTCGAACAGCGCATTGGCATCACCGGCCTTGGCGGCATCGGCAAGCGATTGCGGCTGGATACCCTCGGGAACGACGATCGGCGCAGAGGGTGCCGAAGGCGCGGTCTGGACCGCCTGCTGCCCCATCGTGTCGCCCGGAGCAGCAGCGCCATCGCGTGCTTCTTCCGGCGTGCCGGCAAGCGGCTGCAACGGCTTGGCTGTGACGGCAGGCGAGGGCTCGGCGGCTGTTGTGGGCGAAGCCTGCGGCGTTGCCGCCTGTTCATTCGCAGCCGGTGCCGTACCTGCGGGTGCCGGCGCAGCGGCTTGCGGCTGTGCTGCCGGGGTAGCGGGTGCCGGGTTTGCCGGAGCGGCTGGCGCCTGGATCGCGGCCGGTGCCGGGGCAGGCGCAGGCGCGTCACCGCCGGTCAGCGTCTTGACGAGCGGCATGGTCATCAGCACCAGCAGAACGGCGCCGACAGCCATCAGGATCGGCCGGCGATGGCGCGACAGCATGCTGCCGCCTTCCGCCTTGGCAACGACCGGCTTTGCCGTCTTGCGCAGGTTCTTGCCCGAGCCGCCCTGCAGCGGATCGGTTTCCTGAGCGGCTGCCTTGGCGGCGCGGCGGGCGGCAGCGATATAATCGGCGCGTTCATTGACGGCAGCGCGCTCGTTGCCGAAATCACCTGCAGCCTGGCTGGCGCGCACGCGCTCGAGGATCTTTTTCACGTCCGGCGCACCGGCGCCGGGCTCGATCAGGTCATTCTGGTGCTCGACCGGCAGCATGTCGGAGGGATCGATCGACGGGGTCGGATCGACCAGTGCGCGGGCTGGCTTCGACGTCTCGTCGCCCTTGGTGCTGGACCGGAAGCGGCGGGTCAGACCCTGTAGGAGGCCGGCCTTCGGCGCTGCTTCGGCCTTGCCCTTGCTGACGGCAGCCGGCGGTACGATCGGCTCGATATCGGCCTCGTCATCGACCTGCGACGGCAGCGGCGAACCCATGTCGGCTGCCATCTGGGCGGCCACATCGCGGTTGAGCTTGGCGCGAGCGGCGTCGCCCTTGGTCAGAATATCGTCTTCTTCGTCCTTGTCGAACTGCACGTTCATCAGGCTCTGGCAACATCCTGCGACAGGACGTCGGCGGCGGCCGGCTGGCGGCGTGCCGGGGCGGCAGGAATGGCGGCCTGAACCGGTGCCGCAGCGGCAACAGGTGCCGCGTAGGCAAGTTCCGGCGGAGAAACGAGCCGGTCTTCCAGCTGGTCCAGCCGGTCGGCAATCTGCACCAGCGTGCCATGCAGCGCCTCGAAGGTCTGGTGCGTACGCTCGTCGCTGCCGCGGGTCAGGTCTTCGAGATGGCGCAGGTCGTCTGCAAGTGCGGTGAGGGCCGCCATGTCGGAAGCCGGCATCGGAGCGCCGGTCGCGGCCGTGCGCGAATAGGCATCGACCACCGCCTCGGCGGCCTGACGGGCTGCCTCGATGATGTATTCGTCATTCGTCGCCATATAGCTTTCGATCGAAGCCATCCGGTCTTCGAAACCGGCCGGGAAGGCGACGGAGGCCGAAGGCTGGCTGATCAGCGTCGAAAGATGGGCGATCTGGTCTTCAAGGCTGCGCAGCGCCGTGTCGTCGGAACGCGGCGAGGCGCTTGCCTCGTCGAGCCGTGCCGCAATATCGCTGAGCCGCGTCTCGATACGGCCAAACTGTTCGTCATGGATCGGCTGCGGCGCCGGATGGCTGTCGATCTCGTCGATGCGGCGGGCAAGATAATCAAGCCGCTCGGCCAGTGCATCATTGACCGAACCATGGTCCAGATTGTCGATCTTGCGCGAAATATCCGAAAGATAGCTCGCAAGCTCGTCCTGTTCCTGCGGCCGCTGGCTTTCCATCAGCATGGCGGAAAGCTGGTCGAGCCGTTCTTCAAGCCGCATGGCAGCCTGTTCGTCTGCCAGTTCGGCGATCCGGCCGGTCAGTGCCTCGATGCGGAGCGAAAGCCCCTCGGTCGGGTCCACCTGCTCGGCAGCGGCATGGTTCATCACGTCGATCTGCTCGGCAAGCGCACCGATCCGGCCTTCAAGCCGCTGCAGGAATGTCTGGTCGCTGGCGGCGCGCGAACCGGCGGCGATTGCGCGGCTGATCTCGTCCAGACGGTCGTCGAGCGAGGCGAACTGGTCGGACAGCATGGCGTCTGTCGGCTGCATGCGCGAGCCAAGCTGTTCCATCGCCGCGGCAACGGTCATCAGCTTCTGTTCGAGCGCCTGATGACCGGATTGTCGCTCATCGCGCCAAGCTGGCCCTTGATGTCGTCGATCCGGTAGGCGAGCTGCACGACATCTTCGCGCAGGTCTGCGGCATCCATTTCGTGCATGCGGGCTTCGAGGCCCTGCCAGCGGGTTTCCATCCGCTGCACCGATTCTTCGCGGGCAAGACCGGCCATGACGGCGCGCAGCTCGTCGAGCTCGCTCTTCAGGTCCATCGCGTCGCGCGCGCCGATCGGGCCGAGCTGGCTGATGCTGTCGGTCAGCCGGTTGAAATCGACCCGCAGTTCATCGGTGAAACGCTGATCCTCGGCAATGGTGCGGATCGAGCGGATTTCGGATTTCAAAGCCGAGATTTCACGCGATACGCCATCGGCAATATCGTTCTTCAGATCCTGGCGAAGGCTGACAAGCGCTTCGGCGATCTCGCGCATCGAGGCGTCATGGGTGCGCAGCGGCAGGCTCGGCTCTTCGACGGCGCGTTCGAAACGTGCCTGTACGCTCTGGTTCTGGCTCGGCGCCGGCTGACGGGCTGCCGGCTGGCGCGATGCGCGCGGCTGTTCGGCGGCGTAGCGGGAAAGGGTGTCCACCGGTTCGAACGCACGGCCCGTATTGGCCGAAACCCGCCGTTCGACGGGCGGGCGGTGGCTTTCCGGTGCCTGAAGGTGCTTTCCGTCTCGTATCGCGTTTCGGCTGTCGCCGGCCGGCCGCGGCGTGCTTCGCTCAGGGCCCGCTGCCGCTCGCGAATTTCAGCGAGCGGATCGACGGGCCGCATGGCCGTTGCAACATCGGCTGCCGGATGGCCGCCTGCCTGCTGCCGGTCGCGGGTGGCACCGGTGATCAGGCCTTCGATACGGGCTTCCAGCCCCTCGATCGTACGGTTGAGGGCATCGAGCGACGAGCGGTCGGTATGACGGGAAGGTGTCGGTCTGGATCCGTTCATGTGCTCGCTCGCTTCGCCGTTGTGCCTGCAGTCACTCGTTGTAAGCCGTTCCCGTCGCATCGACAGGAAGTCATGAATTACCGGCTATATTAGAGCTACCTTACGCAAGCCTTGCCACTTTGAGTGGACGTCGCGCCAAAGGAGCTCAACGCATGACGACCATTCCAGCCCCCACCTTTCGCGAAACGTGGTAAATAACCCGTTAACCGGTGGTGAAATTTTAACGATTTCAGCCATTGGCTGTGCTTCGCGGCCTCCTTGCAACGCAGGCGGTTCCGCGGTCGGAAGTCACCGCGGCATATGAAGAAAATCTTATGTAGCTTGTTTCCCGACGCGAGAAATCTTGGGTGACGCATTTGACGTTTACGCAAACGTCAATTAAATATTTCTACGAAGGGCTGATGGCGACCGGGAGGATGGTCTGCCGCAGCTGCCAAGAGGAGGATTATCGACCATGCCTGTCTACAAGGCGCCCGTGGACGACACGCTTTTCATATTGAACGATGTTCTGGGTCTGGAGCGCTACGGCAACCTGCCGGGCTTTGCCGAAGCCACGCCCGACATGCTGGAGGCGATCGTCGGGGAGGCGGCGCGCGTGGCGGAAGAGGCTCTCTTCCCGCTCAATCTTTCCGGCGACCAGGAAGGCTGTACCCGCAACGAGGACGGCACTGTCTCGGTACCCAAGGGCTTCAAATCTGCCTATGACCAGTATTGCGAGGGTGGCTGGATCGGCCTTGCCGTGCCGGAAGCCTTTGGCGGGCAAGGCCTGCCTTACACGCTACATGCCGCGGTCGGCGAATATATGTCGTCTGCCAACATGTCGCTGATGATGTATCCGGGCCTCACCCAGGGCGCGATCGCCGCGATCCTCGTCCATGGCTCGGACGAGCAGAAGGCGACCTATCTGCCGAACATGGTCGGCGGCTCATGGTCCGGCACGATGAACCTGACGGAACCCCATTGCGGCACCGATCTCGGCTTGCTCCGCACCAAGGCCGTGCCGCAGGCAGATGGCTCCTATCGGATTTCCGGCCAGAAGATCTTCATCTCCGCCGGCGAGCATGACATGGCCGGCAATATCATCCATCTTGTCCTTGCCCGCATCGAGGGCGCGCCGGAAGGCACCAAGGGCATTTCGCTCTTCATCGTGCCGAAGATTCTGGTCAACGACGACGGCTCGCTCGGCGCACGCAACGGCGTGTCTTGTGGTGCCATCGAAGAAAAGATGGGCATTCACGGCAATGCCACCTGCGTGATGAACTATGACGATGCGACGGGCTTCCTCATCGGCGCAGAGAACAAGGGCCTCTCGGCCATGTTCGTGATGATGAACGAAGCCCGCCTCGGTGTCGGCCTGCAGGGCCTGTCGATTGCCGAAACCGCCTATCAGAACGCAGTCGCCTATGCGCGAGAGCGCGTGCAAGGCCGCTCGCTGTCGGGCGTCAAGAACCCGCAAGGCAAGGCCGATCCGATCATCGTCCACCCGGATATCCGCCGCACGCTGATGACCATCCGCGCCTTCAACGAGGCCGGCCGCGCCTTCCTGCTCTGGACGGCGCTGAAATCCGATATCGCCCATCGCTCGGAAGACGAGAAGGAGCGCCAGAATGCCGACGATCTCCTGAGCCTCGCGACACCCATCCTCAAGGGCGTCCTCACCGACAAGGGTTTCGACCATGCGGTGATGGCGCAGCAGGTCTTTGGCGGCCACGGCTATATCGAGGAACACGGCATGAGCCAGTATGTCCGCGATGCCCGCATCACCATGATCTATGAGGGCGCCAACGGCATCCAGGCGCTCGATCTCGTCGGCCGCAAGCTGGCCCTGAACGGCGGCCGTGCTGTCATGGCCATGTTCAAGGAAATCGGTGATTTCTGCGAGGAAAACCGCGCCGACGAGACATTGAGCTTCCACACCAGGCACCTGAAGAAGGGCCTCAACGACCTGCAGGCTTCGACCATGTGGTTCATGCAGAATGCCATGGCCAAGCCCGACAATGCCGGTGCCGGTTCCACTGATTACATGCACCTCTTCGGCCTCGTGACGCTCGGCTATATGTGGGCGAAAATGGCCAAGGCTGCGCAGGAAAGGCTTGCCGCCGGCGATCCGCGGGAGGACTATCTGAGGAACAAGCTCGTGACCGCCCGCTTCTTCATGGAGAAGATCATGCCCGAGACCGCGCTGCGCAAGGCCCGCATCGAGGCCGGCGCCGACAGCCTGATGGAGCTATCGGCAGAGGCGTTCTAAGCGGCGTTTTAAGCGGTAGCGAGAGAGGCTCTTCCGCTTGCGGAGGGGCCGAAAAGAGACTTGAGGGAGAGAGATGACACCATGACCGACGTCTTCATTTACGATCACGTACGCACCCCGCGCGGTCGCGGCAAGAAGGATGGTTCGCTGCACGAAGTACCTTCGGTGCGCCTTGCCGCCAAGACGCTGGAAGCGCTGCGCGACAGGAGCGGCATCGATACGCAGAAGGTCGATGACATCATCATGGGCTGCGTCGATCCGGTCATGGATGCCGGCGCGTCATCCCCAAGGCGGCCGCCTTCGAGGCCGGTTACTCGACCAAGCGCCGGGCATGCAGATCTCGCGCTTCTGCGCCTCGGGCCTCGATGCCGTCAATTTCGGCGCGGCAAGATCGCGACAGGCGCAGACGATCTCGTCATTGCCGGCGGGGTCGAGAGCATGTCGCGCGTCGGCATGGGCATGTCCGGCGGCGCCTGGTACATGGACCCGTCGGTCAGTTTCCCCGCCTTCTTCATGCCGCAGGGCGTCTCGGCAGATCTGATCGCGACGAAATACGGCTTTTCCCGTGATGATGTGGATGCCTATGCGGTCGAAAGCCAGAAGCGAGCCGCCGCCGCCTGGGAGGCCGGGTACTTCAAAAACTCGGTCATCCCGGTGAAGGATCAGAACGGCCTCGTCATTCTGGATCGCGACGAGCATATGCGCCCCGGCACCGACATGCAGGCTTTGGCGTCCCTCAACCCGTCCTTCCAGATGCCGGGTGAAATGGGCGGTTTCGAAGCTGTCGGCATTCAGGCCCATCCGGAAATCGAACGGATCAATTACGTCCACCATGCCGGCAATTCCTCCGGCATCGTCGATGGCGCGGCAGCGGTGCTGATCGGCTCGAAAGCTGGCGGCGACATTCTAGGCAAGAAACCACGCGCCCGCATCAGGGCCTTTGCCAATATCGGCTCCGATCCGGCCTGATGCTGACCGGCCCGGTGGACGTGACGGAAAAGCTTCTCGCCCGCACCGGCATGAAGATTTCCGATATCGACCTCTTCGAACTGAACGAGGCCTTTGCCGCCGTCGTCCTGCGCTATTGCCAGGCCTTCGACATTCGCGCGACATAATGAACGTCAATGGCGGGGCGATCGCCATGGGCCATCCGCTCGGCGCCACCGGCGCGATGATCCTCGGCACCGTTCTGGACGAGCTGGAGCGCCGCGATCTCAACACTGCGCTCGTCACGCTCTGCATCGGCGCGGGCATGGGCACGGCAACGGTCATCGAGCGGGTTTAGGAGCAACGTGTGGTAGGCCATCAGAATGAGACCAAGCGACATTTCGAGCTCCGCAATCTCGACAACGACATGAAGGCTGCGTCTGCAAAGGCTGGCCGTGTCGTGCCGAGGGAGACTTTTCGGCGCATGAAAGCCGCAAACTGGATGCTGCTGGCCGTTCTTATCATTCTGGTCGGGCTGCTCGTGCTTGCCTTGGGCGGCGTTTGAGAGATTTAGACCAGACACAATGAGATTTCAGGGAAGAGGAAATCCCATCATGAGCACCTACAGGAATTTCACCGTAGAGACAGACGCGGATGGCATCGCTCTCGTCACCTGGGACATGCCGGAAAAGAGCATGAACGTCTTCACCGTCGAGGTGATGGATGAGCTGGAGGCGATCCTCAAACAGACGGTGGAGGATGCAGCCGTCAAGGGCGTCGTCTTCACATCCGGAAAGTCGTCCTTCTCCGGCGGCGCAGATCTCACCATGATCCGCGGCATGTTTGCGATGCTTGCCGAGGAAAAGGCCAAGGACCCGACCACCGCCGCACAAAAGCTCTTTGATGTGGCAGGCCGCATGACCGGCCTCTTCCGCCGTATCGAAACCTGCGGCAAGCCCTGGGTCTCGGCGATCAACGGCACCTGCATGGGCGGCGCCTTTGAACTGTCGCTTGCCTGCCATGGCGCGTGGCCGCCAATGGCAAATCGGTGAAACTGGCGCTGCCTGAGGTCAAGGTCGGCATCTTCCCGGGTGCGGCGGCACGCAGCGCGTGCCGCGGCTTGCCAATGCGCAGGATGCCCTGCAGATGATGACGACCGGCCAGTCGCTCACCCCGCAGCGTGCCAAGGCCATGGGCCTCATCCATCAGGTGGTAGAGCCGGACCAGCTGATCGAGGCGGCGAGGCAGATGATCCGCGACGGCCTCAAACCCGTCGCCCCCTGGGACGAGAAGGGTTTCAAGGCCCCCGGCGGCGGCGTCTGGACACCGGCCGCGGCACAGCTTTTCCCCGCAGCCCCCGCCATCCTGCGCCGCGAAACATCAGGCAATTATCCTGCAGCGCTCGCCATCCTGAAATGCGTCTATGAAGGGCTTCAATTGCCCTTCGATACGGCCCTCAAGATCGAGCAGCGTTACTTCACGCAGATCCTGCAGACGACCGAAGCCTTCTCGATGATCCGCTCGCTGTTCATCTCCATGCAGGAACTCGGCAAGGGCGCCCGTCGCCCGCCGGGCGTCGAAAAGACCGAGCTGAAAAAGGTCGCGTCGTCGGCGCCGGCTTCATGGGCGCCTCGATCGCCTATGTCACGGCCGCCGCCGGCATTCCCGTCGTGCTTGTCGATCGTGATCAGGAGGCGGCGACAAGGGCAAGGCAGTCTCTGAAAAACTCGTGGCCGAAAGCGCTGCAAAGGGCCGGCTGAGCAAGGAGGAGGGGGCCGCTCTCCTGTCACTGATCACGCCGACGTCGGATTATTCGGCGCTTTCCGATGTCGATCTCGTCATCGAGGCGGTCTTCGAGGATCGCGCTGTCAAAAAGGCCGTCATCGAACAGATCGAGGCCGTGATAGCCCCGACCACGATCTTCGCCTCGAACACCTCGACGCTGCCCATCACCGGCCTTGCGGAAAATTCCAGACGGCCGGAGCAGTTCATCGGCGTGCATTTCTTCTCGCCGGTCGAGAAGATGATGCTGACGGAGGTCATTCTCGGAAAGCAGACCGGCGACCGGGCACTGGCCACCGCACTCGATTTCGTCGCGAAGATCAGGAAGACGCCGATCGTCGTCAACGATACGCGCGGCTTCTTCGTCAACCGCTGCGTCTTCCGCTATATCAACGAGGCCTATGACATGCTGGCCGAAGGCGTGCCGGCGGCGATGATCGAGAATGCTGCCAAGATGGCCGGCATGCCGGTCGGTCCGCTCTCGCTGAACGACGAGGTCGCCGTCGATCTCTCGCAGAAGATCATGAAGGCCTCGATTGCCGATCTTGGCGCCGCTTCGGTCAAGCCCGGCCATATGGCGCTGATCGACAAGCTCGTGAACGATCTCGACCGTCGCGGCCGCAAGAATGCCAAGGGCTTTTACGATTACCCGCCGAAGCCGGCGAAGAAATCACTGTGGCCGGGCCTCAGGGATCTCTACACGCAGAAAAACCCTGCCGATGTCGACATCGCGGTGCTGAAACAGCGCTTTCTGGTGACGATCGCGCTGGAGGCCGCCCGCACGGTCGAGGAGGGCATCGTCACCGATCCGCGCGAGGCCGATGTCGGTTCCATCCTCGGCTTTGGCTTTGCGCCTTATACCGGCGGCACGCTCTCCTATATCGACGGCATGGGCATCAAAGCCTTCGTCGCGCTTTCGGAAAAGCTGGCCGCCACATACGGCGATCATTTCGCCCCGACGCCGCTGCTCAAGGACATGGCGGCCAAGGGCGACACGTTTATGGTCGGTTCGATCCCTATGGCGAGGGACGGAAGGCCGCGTAATTAAACATTGGCGAGTGGCAGGCGGCCCTGAAGAGCTGTCTGCCGTTAGCGCTTCTGCGCCATCCAGATCACATGCCTTGCGCCGCCGCGTTTGCCGTTGGCGCGGGTATTGATCGCTTCGGCGGTAAAACCGCTCTCCTTCAGCCGGCGGGTAAAGCGGTCGTCGGGGCCTGACGACCAGACGCCGAGCACGCCGCCCGGCCGAAGCGCCTCGCGCGCCGCGGTGAGCCCCCGATGATCATAGAGACTGTCATTGGAGGTGCGGGTCAGGCCATCGGGCCCGTTATCGACATCGAGGATGATCGTATCGAACGCCGCCTTAGAGGCGCGGATCAGTGCCCCCACATCGCCCTGATGGATTTTCACGCGCGGATCGTCGAGGCAGCCATCGAAGACGGAAGCCATCGGCCCGCGCGCCCATGAGACGACGGCCGGCACCAGTTCGGCTACCGTAATCTGAGCATCCTCCGGCAGAACCTTCAGCGCCGCACGAAGCGTAAACCCCATGCCGAGCCCGCCGATCAGCATGGCAGGCCGCTTGCGATCCTTCGTCCGCTCATGCGCCATCACCGCCAGCGCCTCTTCCGAGCCGCTCAAGCGGCTGTTCATCAGCTCGTTGGATCCGAGCATGATGGAAAATTCCTGGCCGCGCTGCTTCAGGCGCAGATCGCCGGCTTCACCGGGTATCTGGGCGATATCGAGCTGGATCCAGGGTAGCATCGGTCATGTCCTCTTCGGAAAAGGCGTCTCTAGCGCATCGAAGCGCAAACGGCCAGCGTCGCACCGGTGGTCAAGCAGCCGGGCGGCGCTTGCAGATGAGAAGCACGCCCGCGCCGATCAAGCCGGACAGGATCGAACCCGCCAGAATGCCCATCTTGATATGCGCCTGGATCTCCGGGTCGCTGAAGGCAAGCAGCCCGATGAACAGGCTCATGGTGAAGCCGATACCGCAGAGAATGGCAACGCCTGTCATCTGCCCCCAGGTTGCGGTGGCCGGCAGGTCGGCAAGCCTCGTCTTGACGAGAAGCGTGACGGTGCCGAGCACGCCGACCAGCTTGCCGAGGAAGAGACCTGCGGCGACGCCAAGCGTCAGAGGCTCGGTGAGGATCGAGGCGCTCACCCCGGCAAATGAAACGCCGGCATTGGCAAAGCCGAAGATCGGCACGATGACGAAGGCGACCGGCTTGTGGAGCATATGCTCCAGCCGGTGCAGCGGCGATTCCGCAGGGCTCGCCTCGGGCGTGCCGGGCGTCATCTTGAGCGGGATCGTCAGGGCCAGCATCACGCCGGCAAGCGTTGCATGAATGCCGGAGGCGAAGACGAGAACCCAGAGCACCGCACCAAGCGCCAGATACGGCCACAGCGTCTTCACGCCGGAGCGATTGAGGATCACCAGATTGCCGATGACGATTGCTGCTGCTGCAAGCGCAATGATGTTGAGCTGTTCGGTATAGAAGAGCGCGATCACGATGACGGCGCCGAGATCGTCGATGATGGCGAGCGCCGCAAGAAAGATTTTCAGCGATGCCGGCACCCGGTTTCCGAGCAGCGACAGCACGCCGAGCGCAAAGGCGATATCGGTTGCGTCGGAATGGCCCAGCCACGCAGCGCCGCCGGGTTGTCATGGTTGAAGGCTATGTAAAAGAGCGCCGGAAACAGCATGCCGCCAAGTGCGGCAGCGCCGGGCAGGATGCGCCGGCTCCATGTCGAGAGCTGCCCGTCCAGCATCTCACGCTTGATTTCCAGCCCGACCAGCAGGAAGAACAGCGCCATCAGCGCATCGTTGATCCAGTGCTGCAGCCCGAGCGGCCCGATATGGATATGCAGAAGCCTGAAATATCCCTCGGCCAGCGGTGAGTTGGCAACGATGATGGCGATGGCGGCAGCCGCCATCAGCACCAGCCCGCCGGCTGCTTCATTATCGAGAAACTGGCGAAGCGTGGAGTGTATGCGTCCCTTGGACGGTGTCGAAGACATGGGGTCTCGCTCCCGATTGGAAGGTTGATCGAAGTCTCCGTCGATTTCGGGGGAACCCGTAGCGCACGCAGCACACGCCAGTGGTTGTGAATATACGTCAGGTCGCCGAAAAAGGGAACAAAAACCGGTATCGCGAGCGCCACCGGGCGCAACAAAAAGGGCGGCTCAAGGGCCGCCCTTTTTCTCATGCGATCTGCCTTATATCAGCGGATCACCATCTGCTGCGGCCCGGCCTGCTTTGGCGGCTGGGCCTTCACGGCCTGCGGTTCGCCGGCACTGCCGAAGAACTTGTCACGTTCCCGCCAGATGGCCGGCAGCGACAGGAGCGCCACGGCAACCAGCGCAATCGCCGTCTTGGTCAGCTCGTTCAGTTCCGGCGAACGTCCGTCGAAGTAGTAGACGAAATAGACGATCGCGACGTGCCACACATAGACATGCAGCGAGTGGCGGCCGAGCAGCTGCAGGTAGCGGATCGAGAACAGCCAGGTCAGAGCCGAGGCGCAACCGCGCACCCAGGCTGCCTTATGCTTCGGACCGGCCACCAGGAGCCATGTGATCAGCGCCGCCACAGCTGCGAAATTGAGCAGATAGACCGGGCCGAAATCGGCGCGGATTTCCATCGAGGCGAACTTGCCGATCATGTGCGGCGGCATCAGTTCATTGGCGGTGATCAGGCGCAGCGGCAGGAAGAACAGGACAAGCACCAGCGCTACTTTCGGAATGAAAGTATTGTCGGGCGAAAGCACCTTGCTCCAGTTGATCTTGCCGGAAGAGGTGAGCGCTCCGAGCACAAGGCCCGAATAGAACACGATCTGCCAGCCGAACAGGTTGAACGAGACGCGCAAGCCATTGTCGTCTGCACCCATCAAGAGATGGTTGAGCGGCTGCGTCGCGATCTGCTGCAGGCCTAGCTGCCCCGCCATCCACATCATGATCGAACCGGCAACCACATAATGCCACTTGTCGTCGATGACGAGCTTCACCAGCATCGGCGCAAAGATCATGTAAATGATATATTGCGGCAGGATATCCATGAAGGTCGGCTGGTAGAGGAAGGTCGCGATGGCGGCCAGACGCAGCGGATCATCGAAATTCGTATAGCCGATCCAGTTGAACCAGATCGAATAGGCGCCCGGCAGGAACATGGCGGCGATCATCACCGCCAGCACGATCCCCATCGCATAGCGATAGAGCTCGAAGGCCCGGTTGTAGATCGCGGTTCGGCCGGCGGCATAGCCGTTCTTCACCATCTTGCGGGCATAGACCATGCCGATCAGAAGGCCGGACAGGAAGACGAAGCCCTGCGCATCTTCCACGAAGGCAAGCTGGTTGTGATTGATTTTTACCAGGAAGTAACCGCCTGCGAAAATCAGGTGGTTCAGCACCATGAACACAAGGAAATATCCCCGCATTCCGTCAATGATGTCGAATCGCTTCATCGGTCGCGGTCTCCGTCTCTACCGGTCCGATGGCTTCGTATAAAGCTCGGCCCGTAAGGCCTCTGCGGGCCGGGAAGTCACGCGCCTAAACGTTAGAAAAAGCCAGAGGGTTCCGCGTGCAGTGCGGTAACTCGCAACTTCTAATCCCGTTCAGGCGAATCCGAACGTAAACTGTCCGTGATGACTCGGGGATGAACGGAAAGTTGATCGACGAACTCGGCTATTCTGCGGCAACCCGCTTGATGGTCGCGACTTGGGTCAGATGGGCGCGCAGCGCGGCCGGCTTAACCGGCTTGTTCTGCAGTGCAATATTGTGCCTCTCCGCCTCGGCGCGCAGCTCCAGACTACGGTCTGCGGTGATGAGGAGAGCCGGAATGCCCGCGTGATATGCGGCGCGCAGCCTCTCGATCGCCTCAATTCCGGTACCGTCGCCCAGATGATAATCGGCGATGATCATGTCGGGCGGGGCTTCCTGGCTTTCGATGATGCCGTCGAGTGCCGCCAGAGAGGCTGCCTGACCGATCGTGCAGCCCCAGCCGGAAATCAGAAGCGCCATGCCTTCGAGAATATGCGGTTCGTTGTCGATGCAGAGAACCCGCAGCCCGTTGAGCGGTTTCGCCCGTCGGCTGCGCTCGGGGAGTGCGGCGGCCACACCCGGCACCGCGGCCGCCCGGTCCATCGGCATCTCGACGCGAAACATCGTCCCGCGTCCGGGCGTCGATGCAAGCTTGACCGGATGTTCCAGCACGCGGCCGATACGGTCGACGATGGAAAGTCCGAGCCCGAGCCCTCCGGCGGTTCTCGCGCCCTCATCCAGCCGGGCAAATTCCTTGAACACGGTTTCGAATTGCGACGGCGGAATGCCGATGCCTGAGTCAATCACCTCGATGATCGCCCGCTCGCCGCGCCGTCGCACCCCGACCAGAACCTTGCCGGAAACGGTATATTTGATCGCGTTGGAGACGAGGTTCTGCAAGAGCCGGCGCAGTAGGTTCGCATCCGAATGAACATGGATCGAGGTCGGCATCACCTTGAAGCGCAGGTTCTTCTCCCGCGCCATCGGCGCATAATCGGTCTCGATCCGCGTCATCAGATCGTTGAGCGAAACGGAAGTGACGCGCGGCTTCATCGCCCCCGTATCGAGCCGCGAGATATCGAGGACCGCACCGAGAATGGCCTCGACCGATTCCAGCGCCGAATCGATATTGCGTACCAGCCCGCTATTACGGTCCGCCGGTCCCATCCGCTCGACGAGAGCGGAGGAATAGAGCCGCGCGGCATTGAGCGGCTGGAGGATGTCGTGGCCGGCGGCGGCAAAGAAGCGGGTCTTGCCGATATTGGCCTCGTCGGCAGCCGCGCGTGCCTCGGCCAGCGCATGGTTGACGCGCGTCAGTTCGGCCGTGCGCTCATCGACCCTCAGCTCCAGCGTTTCATTGGCCTGCGACAGCGCTTCGGCTGCAGCCACACGGTCGGAAATATCGGTAAAGGTTGCCACCATGCCATGGTCCGGCATGGTGTTCGAGCGCACCTCGATGATCTTCTCGCCATCGTTCAGCACCAGCGAGAATGTTGCATCGAGCGTCTTGAAGCGGGAAAGGATCGCCTCGCGCTCGCTTGCAGGAATATCCCCACGCTCGCAGAGCAGGCCGACGATATCGGAAAGCGGATAGCCCACCTGTCCGGCCTGTTCCGGCAGGTCGAGGAGCTGGCGGAACCGCCGGTTCCAGATCGACAGCCCGTCGCCGCTATCGAAGACGGCGATGCCCTGATCCATCTGCGAAAGTGCGGCCTGCAACACATCCTGATTGTATTGCAGCGCCTCGGTCGCCTGATCGAGCAGCCAGGCGGTGTCGGCCGTCGCATCCTCTGCCTTCTGCAAGAGAAGCGAAAACACCAGCCGCGCCGAGGACGAGCCGATGGCGCTGCCGAGCAGCTGTTCGGAAAATGGATCATCGCCATGTCGGCGGTCTGTTCGTCGGTAAAGCGCCGTCCGGCCTTCTTTTCGTAATTGGCAAAGGAGCGCTGCATCCGCTCTTCGCCGAGATAGCGGGCGATCGCCGTCTTCAGGTCGCCGACGCTGATCCGCGTCTTCCAGCCGCGCGTGGCAAATTGCGAACGCAGGTGCCGCTTGACGAAAATCCCGGCCTGCAGCCGCTCCACCGGCCGCGGGTTTCTGGAGAGCGAGCCGAGCACGAAGGCGATGCAATTCAGCGACAGGCTGAAGATTGTCGTCGTCACCAGCGGGTCGGCCGCCGGGCCGGCAAACAGGCTGGTGCCGGGCAGAAGGAAGTTCAGGATAGCCGCCGCGATATGCGAATTGTCCGGCCCGCCGAGGCTCGGCAGGAAGAGAAGATAGGCCCAGGCGAGAAAGCCGAGCGACATGCCGAGCAGCGCGCCGCGCGCATTGGCCCGCCGCCAGACAAGCCCGCCGAACAGCGAGGGCGCCACCTGCGCAATGGCGGCAAAGGCGAGAAGCCCGATCGAGGCAAGCCCCGACTGGCTGTCTGCCATGCGATAATAGCCATAGCCCAGAAGCAGCACGCCGAAGATCGAGACACGACGGATATTGAGGAGCGCGCGGGAAAAATCCCGGCCGGCGGCCGTCCGGTTCGCCGTCAGCTTGCGCCGAAGGAAGACTGGCATGACGATATCGTTGGAGACCATGATGGAGAGCGCGACGGATTCGACGATCACCATCGCCGTGGCCGCCGAAAACCCGCCGATGAAGGCGACCAGCGTCACCACAGGCATTCGCGCGAAGCGGCACGGTCAGCACATAGAGATCCGCATCGCCCGTACCGCCAAGCGCGGTCACACCGGCAATCGCGACCGGCAGCACGAAGAGGTTGATGGCGATCAGATAGACGGGAAGGAGAAGCATCGCCGCCCGCCTTTCCTTCGCCGTGCGGTTCTCGACGACCGTCACATGGAATTGCCGCGGCAGAAGCAGGATGGCAAAGCCGGAGAGAAGCGTCAGGATGATCCAGCGGCTGAGCGGCGTCTCATAGGCCAATGCGGACGTCATCTGCGGATTGTGAGCAGCCTTGGCGATGATATCGGATGGCCCGTCGAAGAGAACGAAGATGACGGCGAGCCCGACCGTGATCAGCGCCACCAGCTTCACCATGGATTCCATCGCGACAGCCAGGATCAGCCCGTCCTGATGTTCGGTCGCATCCGTGTGGCGGGTGCCGAAGATCACCGCGAAACAGGCCATCATCAGTGTGACGACCAGCGCCAGATCGAGAAAATAGAGATTGCCGCTGCCGATGCCGTAATGGGCGGGGTCGACCAGAACAGCAACCGAGTTCGACACCGCCTTCAATTGCAGGGCGATATAGGGAATGGAGCCCACTAGCGCGATGACTGCGACCAGCATTGCGACCCCGGCATTCTTGCCGTAGCGGGCGGCGACGAAATCCGCCACCGACGTCAGCTTTTCGGATTTTGCCAGTTCGGTGATCCGCCGGATCAGCGGCATCCCCAGCGTAAACGCCAGGATCGGCCCGATATAGATGCCGGTAAATTCGAGCCCCTTCTGGGCTGCAAGGCCGACGCCGCCGAAATAGGTCCAGGACGTGCAGTAGATCGCAAGGCTGAGCGCGTAGATGAGCGGCCGTCCGCCCTTCGGCACGCCATGGATGCGGCTCTTGCGGTCGCCATAGCTTGCCACCGCAAACAGAAGCAGCACATAGGCAAATGCCGCTGCGAATATCACCCAGCCGGGCAGCATGGCTCCTCCAGAAGGCCGGCCGCACTCCCTTGCGGCGTCTCGACTGTAGGGGAAAAGCCGGGGCTTGGAAATTGGCCCGCCATCAACACAAAGTCCAATAGACGGTCATCTTTAAGTCTTTGGGCTCTGAGGGCTTTTCAGCTTTGCCGAATGCGCTAGATTGTTCCAATCTGAAACCTGAACGCACCGGGGGTAAACCATGTCAGTGATCAGCGAATTCCGCTCCTTTATCGCCAAGGGCAATGTCATCGATCTTGCCGTCGGTATCATCATCGGCGGCGCCTTCACCGGCATCGTCACCTCGCTCGTCAACGACATCGTCATGCCGATTGTCGGCGCCATCACCGGTGGCGGTTTCGATTTCTCCAATTACTTCATCGCCTTGTCGAGCGCGGTCACGGCGCCTTCGCTGGAAGAGGCGCGCAAGCAGGGCGCCGTCTTCGCCTATGGCAGCTTCATCACCGTGATGATCAACTTCCTGATCCTCGCCTTCATCATCTTCCTGATGGTCAAGGGCGTGAACAAGCTGCGCGCCATGGAAGAAAAGAAGCCTGCCGAGGACAAGCCTGCACCGCCACCGGCCGACGTGCAGCTGCTGACCGAAATTCGCGACCTTCTGAAGGCGAAGTAAGGCCGGTTTCAACCGCGGGCTCGAGGCATCGATACATCACCGGGATAGATGTACCGCTGAAGGAATGTCATGAGACCCTCGCCCTGCTTTCGTCTAAGAAGGGGCAAAGCAAGATCAAGAGGGAAATCATGTCGCTCATCGAAAGCCTCAGCCCGCGTGCCGTCTCCGCTCCCGAAAGCGGCATCGTCGAGATCATCAATCACGCCCGCGGCCGGGAAGGGCTGATCCCGCTCTGGGCCGGCGAAGGTGATCTCCCGAGCCCGGATTTCATCAACCGCGCGGCAAGCGATGCCCTTCTCGGCGGCGAGACCTTCTACACCTGGCAGCGCGGCATTCCTGAACTGCGCCAGGCCTTGTCCGATTATTATCGCCGCCATTTCTCGGTTTCGCTCTCCACCGAGCATTTCTACGTGACCGGCTCCGGCATGCACGCGATCATGCTCGCCGTGCAGGCCGTGACGCGCCGGGCGACGAGATGATCTATCTCTCGCCCACATGGCCGAACATCGTCTCCGCCATCGAGATTGCCGGTGCGCGCGCGGTCGGCCTGCCGCTCTCCTTTACCGGCGGCCGCTGGTCGCTCGATATCGATGCGCTGGAGGCAACCGTCACACCGAAGACCAAGGCGCTCTTCATCAACACGCCGTCCAACCCAACGGGCTGGACCGCGAGCCGTGAAGACCTGCAGGCCGTTCTGGCGCTCGCCCGCCGCCACGGCCTCTGGATCATCGCCGACGAGATCTACGCGCTTTACTACTACGGTGGTGCTGCCCGCGCGCCGTCCTTCCTCGACATCATGGAAGAGGGCGATCGCATCATCTTCGCCAATTCCTTCTCCAAGAACTGGTCGATGACCGGCTGGCGCGTCGGCTGGCTGGTCGCTCCGCCGGAAATCGGCCAGGTGATCGAGAACCTCATCCAGTATTCCAATTCCGGCGTGGCGCAGTTCATGCAGCGCGGCGCCGTCGTGGCGCTCAACGAGGGCGACGGCTTCATTCGTGAAAACATCGCCCGTGCCACCACTTCGCGCGACATCCTCTGCGATGCGCTGATCGCCACCAACCGTGTCGAGACGCTGAAGCCCGATGGCGCCCTCTACGCCTTCCTGAAGGTCGACGGCGTCACCGACAGCCGTGCCACGGCGATCGATATCGTCAACAAGATCGGTGTGGCGCTGGCGCCGGGATCGGCCTTCGGCAAGGGCGGCGAGCTTTTCCTGCGCGCCTGCTTCCTGCGAAACCCCGATCATATCCGCGAGGCCGCAGCCCGGCTTTCGGATTATATCCTGAAGCTCTGAGCATTCGCGCAGATCACCGTTTGCACGAATTTTACCAAACCTGATAACGCCGACTTAGCCATGCCCCGCGATATCTCGCGCGCGGGGCACCGGCAGTAAGCAATGCTGAACAAACACCGTGTTTCCTGCATCCAAAGATAAAAAGGGCAGGGTAGCGAAGTCATGGCGGTTCTGTTACGGGTGGTGCCGGCTATATCGGCAGTCATATGGTCTGGGCGCTTCTCGATGCGGGCGAGGAGGTCGTCGTTCTCGATCGCCTCTCCACCGGCTTCCGCTGGGCCGTGCCCGATGCCGCGCGCTTCTACATGGGCGATGTCGGCGATGCGATCACGCTGAAGCAGATCTTCGCGGAAAACAGGATCGACGCGATCATGCATTTCGCCGGCTCGATCATCGTGCCGCAATCGGTTGCCAATCCGCTGGACTATTACGAGAACAACACCGGCAAGACCCGGCTTCTCGCGGCCGCAGCCGTCGAGGCGGGCATAAAGCACTTCGTCTTCTCATCCACCGCCGCCGTCTATGGCGACCAGAAGGATGATGCACCGGTTCTGGAATCGGCCCCCCTGATGCCGAAGAACCCATACGGCCAATCGAAACTCATGTCGGAACTGATGCTGCGCGATGCCGCTGCCGCCCATGACTTCCGTTTCGTCGCGCTGCGTTATTTCACGTCGCGGGCGCCGATCCGCTGGGCCGCACCGGGCTTTCGACGGAAGGTGCCACGCATCTGATAAAGATCGCCTGCGAGGCAGCGCTCGGCAAGCGCAGCAGCGTCGATGTCTACGGCACCGATTACCCGACGGCCGATGGCACCGGCGTGCGCGACTATATCCATGTGACCGATCTGGTTGAGGCGCATATGAAGGCGCTGAACTATCTGCGTCGTGGCGGCGAGCCGCTGATTGCCAATTGTGGCTATGGCCGGGGCTATTCGGTTCTGGAAGTGCTGGATGCCGTGCGCCGCGCCGGGCCCCGCCGGTTCGAAGTCAATTACGGCCCGCGCCGGCCGGGCGATGCCGCAAGCGTCGTCGCCAATGCCACGCTCGCCCGCCGTCTCTTGGGCTGGACGCCGCGCCACAACAGTCTCGACCTCATCGTCGAAACCGCGATCGCCTGGGAAGATAGCCTCGTTGTCCGCAAGACCGGCGGCCTGCGCTCGCTGCACGACAAGCTGGCGGCTGCCCGTTTCTAGGAGGAGCGGAAAGCCGCTGACGGCAAGCTTTGCCTTCGATCCGACATCATGACGCGCAATCAAGTTTCCGCCATTGGGGGTAATCCTGATGGCGGCAATCGCCGTTTCGGTTTAGGAACGCGCCCATCTTTCATGAGATGTCCGGATATTTGTCATGCACGCTCGCCTTTTCGCCATCGCCCTTTCGCTTGCAGCTCCGTTTCCGGCTTTCGCCGAAACGGTCACGCCACCGCCGGCCGCGCATGGTACGGGCCCGCGTCTGGTCGAGCCGCATCTCCATATCGCAAAGTCGAATGACCCGAAGCATCCGCGCGTCGCGCTCACCTTCGATGCCTGCATGGGTCAGACCGACAAGCGCATTCTCTACACGCTTCTGGAAAAGCGTATCCCGGCGACGATCTTCGTCACCGCGCGCTGGCTCAAGCACAATCCGGACTCGGTGAAGATCTTCCTCGCCAATCCCGATCTGTTCGAGCTCGAAAATCACGGCGAGAACCATATCCCGACCGTTGATTACGCCACCAAAGTCTATGGCATTGCCACCGCCGGCTCTCCCGAGCCGTTGGCAAGGAAGTCGCCGGCGGCGCCGAAGCAATGAAGGCGGCGGGCATCCCGACACCGCCCCGCTGGTTCCGCGGCGCCACCGCCAAATACGACCTCTCGGCCATCCACGAGATCCGCGCCATGGGCTATCGCGTCGCCGGCTATTCGGTGAATGGCGATGACGGCTCGCTTCTCGGCGCAGCAGGCGTGGAGAAGCGCTACGCCTCCGCCAAGGACGGCGATGTTATCATTTCCCACATCAACCAGCCCACCCATGCGGCAGGCGATGGCGTCGCCAAGGCGATCCTCGCCCTGAAAGCCCGCGGCGTCGATTTCGTCCGTCTCTCGGATGTAGGCGCGACCGGCGACTTCGAGACGACAACCGAAGCCAAGCCGACGCTCTGACGGCACAAGCGTCCGTTCAGGAACATTTCATCGACCGGGCATGACGTCTCGGGCGCCCGCGAACGGCGCCCGAGCAATGGAGATATCTGGGGGGGGGGGGAGGCCTGCAGTCATGATGCGCAAGGCACGCGTCATTCTCGGCCGTGAGGCCGTGCTTGTCTTTGATGTCATTGGGGAAAATGGTGCTGCTAGAGAGATTTGAACTCTCGGCCTCTCCCTTACCAAGGGAGTGCTCTACCCCTGAGCTATAGCAGCTTCTGGCCGTTGCGGTTGACCGCGTTGTCCGGCGAGGGGGCTATTGCCATAGGTTCAGGCGGAGTGCAAGCGGCAAAATCCAAGTTATTTGAATGAGACGCGAAAAGATGTGGGATGAGCTTTCGTCGTCCACGGATTTCGGTTATCGGAAATCCATGTCCGAAGACGATGAAACCCCAGCCTCGCGCCGTGCTTCAGAAAGGGCTGCCGAGGTGCAGCGCCGTGAAGAGGAGCGCCGCAAGCGCGCCGCCCTGAAGCTGCGTGAAAATCTGATGCGCAGAAAAAGCCAGTCCCGTGCCCGTCGTGCAGGCGATGCGGATGAGACGATCGGCCTGCCTGCCGCAAAACGGACGAATCATCGTAGCCTATGCCCAAAGGGCAGGCCACTTCGGCAATCGACAAGCCATTTCGGCAAACATTGTAGCAGCGGGGGATTTCGTCTAAGGACGCAACCTTTCGCGCTTGAGAGGGAAAGTTACCCAACCATGGATCGCATCAGAATTACCGGCGGCAACGAGCTTCGCGGCGTTATCCCGATTTCCGGCGCCAAGAACGCGGCGCTGCCGCTGATGATTGCCTCGCTCCTGACGAGCGACACGCTGACGCTCGAAAACGTGCCGCATCTGGCAGACGTCGAACAGCTCCTGCGCATTCTCGGCAATCACGGCGTCGATATCTCCGTCAACGGCCGGCGCGAAAGCCAGACGGAAAGCTACGCCCGCACCATCCATTTCACCTGCCGCACGATTGTCGATACGACCGCCCCTTACGAGCTGGTCTCCAAGATGCGCGCCTCCTTCTGGGTCATCGGCCCGCTTCTGGCGCGTGAGGGCAGGGCCCGTGTCTCGCTGCCGGGCGGCTGCGCCATCGGCACGCGCCCGGTCGATCTCTTCCTTGAGAGCCTTGCGGCACTCGGCGCCGAGATCGAGATCGACGGCGGTTACGTCAACGTCACGCGCCCGCAGGCGGCCTTGTCGGCGCCCATTATACCTTCCCCAAGGTTTCCGTTGGGGCGACGCATGTTCTCCTGATGGCGGCCACGCTCGCCAAGGGCACGACGGTCATCGACAACGCCGCGCGCGAGCCGGAAATCGTCGATCTGGCCGACTGCCTGATCGCCATGGGTGCCAAGATCACCGGCGCCGGCACCAGAACGATCACCGTTGAAGGCGTCGATTCGCTGCATGCGCCCGCCACCGCGTTCTGCCTGACCGTATCGAGACCGGCACCTATGCCATGGCCGTCGCCATGACTGGCGGCGACGTGACGCTGTCGGGCACCCGCGCCTCGCTGCTCGACAACGCGCTTGAGACCCTGCGTCTCGCCGGTGCCGAAATCACCGAGACCGAAAGCGGCCTTCGCGTCGTGCGCAACGGCAATGGCATCCAGCCCGTCGATATCGTCACCGAACCCTTCCCGGGTTTCCCGACCGACCTGCAGGCGCAGTTCATGGCGCTGATGACGCGCTCCTCCGGCGTCTCGCATGTCACCGAGACGATCTTCGAAAACCGCTTCATGCATGTTCAGGAACTCGCTCGTCTCGGCGCGCGCATTTCGCTTTCCGGCCAGATGGCCCGCATCGAAGGCGTGCCGCGGCTGAAGGGCGCACCTGTCATGGCGACAGACCTGCGCGCCTCCGTCTCGCTCGTCATCGCCGGCCTTGCGGCCGAAGGCGAGACCATGGTCAACCGCGTCTACCATCTCGATCGCGGTTTCGAGCGGCTGGAAGAGAAGCTCACCCGCTGCGGCGCCATCGTCGAGCGCGTCAGCGACTGATCTGCGCGATCGCCTTCACGCGGATCGCGTTCAATTGAGAAAAGGGACGGCAGGGGCAACCTTGCCGTCCCTTTTTCTATGCCTATGTGAATGAGGCGCCCGACATGCGCCAAACGCATCGGCCGGGCTTCGGAACGCATCAATTCCTGTCACCATAAGGCCTTTCCTGCCTCTTCGCGTTCCTGTCACCTCATATTGTTCATCCGGTTAAACTCGGAGACTTCCAAATGACCGATATTTCTTCGCCCGTATGGTTCATCACCGGCTGCTCGACCGGCTTCGGCCACGAACTGGCCAAGCTCACCCTGGAACGTGGTTTTCCGACAATCGTGACCGCCAGAGACAAGAGCCGGCTTGCCGATCTCGTCGAGGGCAGGCCCCATGCGCTCGCCCTTGATCTGGACGTTACCGACGAAAGCCAGATCGAGGCGGCGGTAAAGGCCGCCGAAGCGAAATTCGGCCGCATCGACGTGCTCGTCAACAATGCCGGCTATGGCTATCAGGCCGCCATCGAACAGGGGGAGGATGCGGAAATCCGCGCCATGTTCGATGCCAATGTCTTCGGCCTTTTCGCCATGACCCGCGCCGTGCTTCCCGGCATGCGCTCCCGCCGCAAGGGCCATGTCATCAACATCACCTCGCAGGCCGGCTTCATCGGCTTTCCGGGTTCCGGCTATTACGCAGCCTCCAAACACGCCGTCGAAGGCTTTTCCGATGCGCTTGCGGCCGAAGGCGCGCCGGTCGGGATCAAGGTCACTTGCGTGGCGCCGGGTCCCTTCCGCACCGATTGGGCCGGCCGCTCGCTGCGCCAGACAGAAGTGACGATCGACGAATACAAGGAGACGGCGGGCAAGCGCATGTCGACGACCTCCGGTTATAGCGGCCAGCAGCCGGGCGATCCGGTACGCGCCGGCCGGGCCATGATCGAGATCACCGAAAGCGCCAATCCGCCGCGCCATCTGGTTCTCGGCGAACTCGCCTACAACGGCATTACCGCCAAGCTTGCGGAGCGTCTGGCCGAAATCGAGGGCCTGAAGGCGCTCAGTCTTTCCGCCGATTTCCCGAAATAGCGAAGGCTCGCATACCGGGTCGTTTCGGCACCCGGTTGCGTCTTGCAATATGTCGGCCTATGTCAGTCCTGAAGGATCGGCATAGGCCGATACCGTATCAGGGACCTGTGCTTTCGATGACCGATCTGAAACTTCTTGCGCTGGACGATGAAGACCTGAAGATCGTCTCCGCCCATATGCAGGATGCGGTCTTCAAGATCGGCGATATCCATTGGTCGCAGCCGGAGAAAAGTTTCTCGCTTGCCGCCAACCGCTTTGACTGGGCCAAGCCGAAGGCAAGCGCAAGGGGTTCGAGCGTCACCGCGCCGGCCTCGTCTTCAAGCGCGTCGAGGCGGTGCGCTCGACAGGCGTCAACCGCGGCCGCAAGGATGACGTCCTCTCCCTGCTCGCCATCCGCTTTTCGCCGAAAGGCGAGGGGCCGGAAGGCACCGTCGAGCTTGTTCTCTCCGGCAAGGCCTCGATTGCGCTCGATGTCGAATGTATCGAGGTCGCTCTTGCGGATATCGGCGGTGCATGGGAAACCGCCACCAAGCCGCGCCACCCGTGAGACTGGCTGCCATCCTGCGCCGGCCCTAGCCTAAGACGGGCTTGCGCTGCGCCGCACTGCGGGCACCGTAATTTTCGATGAAGAAGGAATATTCGCTTGGGCATCTGGCTTGAACAGGCATCGCAGGATTTCGAGGCGAAGTTCTCCGCCTTTCTGTCGACGAAGCGCGAAGTCTCGGAAGATGTGAACGCCACCGTGCGCACCATCATCGATGATGTCCGCGCCCGCGGTGATGAGGCGCTGATCGACTATTCCAATCGCTTCGACCGTGTTGATCTCGCCAAGGCCGCATTCGCGTGACCGAAGCCGAGATCGATGCAGCCCTTGCCGAGACGGATCCGAATGTCGTCGAGGCGCTGAAGCTGGCAGCCGAGCGCATCGAAAAGCATCACGCCCGCCAGATGCCGAAGGATGATATCTACGAGGACGCGATCGGCGTCGGCCTCGGTTCGCGCTGGACGGCCATTGATGCCGTTGGCCTGTATGTGCCGGGCGGCACGGCAAGCTATCCGAGCTCGGTCCTGATGAATGCGGTTCCGGCAAGGGTCGCAGGCGTGCCGCGCGTCGTCATGGTCGTTCCGGCCGGTGGCGGCAAGATCAACCCGGCGGTGCTGGCCGCAGCCCGTATCGCCGGCGTCAGCGAAATCTACCGCGTCGGCGGCGCGCAGGCCGTCGCCGCACTCGCTTACGGCACCGAGACGATTGCCCCTGTCGCCAAGATCGTCGGCCCCGGCAATGCCTATGTGGCCGCCGCCAAGCGCCAGGTCTTCGGCACGGTCGGCATCGACATGATCGCCGGTCCTTCGGAAGTGCTGGTGATCGCCGATCGCGACAATGATCCGGACTGGCTGGCCGCCGATCTTCTGGCCCAGGCCGAGCATGATGCCGGCGCTCAGTCCATCCTGATGACCGACGATGCCGAACTCGGCAAGGCGGTCGAGGCTGCCGTCGAACGCCAGCTGAAAACGCTCTCGCGCTCCGAAACCGCCTCGGCCAGCTGGCGTGATTTCGGCGCCGTCATTCTCGTCTCCGACCTGAAGGCGGCCATCCCGCTTGCCAATCGGATCGCCGCCGAGCATCTGGAACTTGCGGTTGCCGATCCCGATGCGCTGATCCCTGAAGTCCGCAATGCCGGCGCGATCTTCGTCGGCCGCTACACGCCCGAAGTCATCGGCGATTATGTCGGCGGTTCCAACCACGTCCTGCCGACGGCGCGTTCGGCGCGCTTCTCGTCGGGCCTCTCGGTTCTCGATTTCGTCAAGCGGACCTCGATCCTCAGGCTCGGTCCTGATCAGCTGCGGCAGCTTGCACCGGCGGCGATCACGCTCGCCACCTCGGAAGGGCTCGATGCACACGCCCGCTCCGTCGCCATCCGGTTGAATAGCGGGGCTTGAACGATGGGCCAGGGCGACTTCCGGCTTTCCGATGTCGTCCTGGACGACTCGATCGGTCGCTCGACGCCTGATGTCGAACACGAACGCGCCGTCGCCATCTTCGATCTCGTCGAGGAGAACGCCTTCGAGCCGCTCGGTCATCCGGGCGGTCCCTATCTTCTGAAACTCTCGCTGGTCGACGCCAAGCTGATGCTGGCCATCAGCACCGAAGACGGCGCCGATGTGGCCACCCATATCCTGTCGCTCACGCCCTTTCGTCGGATCATCAAGGATTATTTCATGATCTGCGAGAGCTATTACGAGGCGATCCGCTCCTCGACGCCAAGCCGGATCGAGGCGATCGACATGGGCCGGCGCGGCATCCATAACGAAGGATCGCAGACCCTGATGAACCGCCTCGACGGCAAGATCAGGATCGACTTCGACACGGCAAGACGGCTTTTTACGCTGGTCTGCGTTCTCTATTGGCGCGGGTGAGCACAGTGATGGAAACGCCGGCGCCCGAGATGAAGCCTGACGGAAAGCTCGGCAAGCCGGGTGCCGTGCTCTTCATGTGCGGCATGAACTCCATCCGTTCGCCGATGGCTGAAGTCATTGCAAAACACCTTCTGCCATCCGATATATATATCCAGTCTGCCGGTGTCCGCTCCGGCGAACGCGATCCTTTCGTCGATGTGGTTCTGGAGGAAATCGGGCTTTCGCTCGGTCGCCATCAGCCGCGCACGATGGAGGAGCTGGAAGACGATTTCTTCGATCTCATCGTCACGCTGACGCCCGAGGCACACCATCAGGCGCTGGAATTGACCCGTTCGCAATCGGTCGACGTGGTCTATTGGCCGACGATCGACCCGACGGCAACGGCAGGCTCCAGAGAGCAGATTGTCGAGGCTTATCGGGAGGTTCGCGATCATCTGTGGCGGTTGATCGGGGAGCGTCTGGCATCCCGCGGGACGCCCTTTTCAGGCTCCGATTGAGCCTCTGTGACTTTCGCTGTGAAGCGTGGTTCACAAAGGCGACATGATTGTGTAGTTTCCGCGCAAAATTTGGGGGCGGCGAGCAGGGCTCGATCCGCCTTTTCTGGTAAACATAGGAAGAAACACCTTAGATGGCAAAAGAAGAAGTTCTCGAATTCCCGGGCGTCGTGACCGAACTCCTGCCGAACGCGACGTTCCGCGTGAAGCTCGAAAACGAGCACGAGATCATCGCCCACACGGCGGGCCGCATGCGCAAGAACCGCATCCGCGTTCTGGCCGGCGACAAGGTTCTGGTCGAGATGACCCCCTACGACCTGACCAAGGGCCGTATCACCTACCGCTTCAAGTAAGATCGACGGATATTTCGGCAGGCATTGGCGGCGGGGCACATATGGGCGAGACACAGAAGCTGATATTGGCATCGGGCTCTCCGCGCCGCCTCGACCTGTTGAACCAGGTCGGCATCGAGCCGGCCCGGCTGATGCCGATGGATATCGACGAGACGCCGAAGCGCGCCGAGCATCCTCGGTCTCTGGCACGGCGCCTCAGCCTGGAAAAGGCAGAGGCCGCCTTTGCGGCCATCCGCAATGACCCCACATGGCGCCATAGCTACATCCTCTCGGCCGATACCGTGGTTGCGGTCGGCCGCCGCATTCTGGAAAAGACGGAATATACGGAAGAGGCATCCGCAGCGCTGCATCTTCTCTCCGGTCGTGGCCACTGGGTCTATACCGGCGTCTGCCTCGTCACCCCCGGCGGCCAGTTCCGCCAGAAGGTGATCGAGACGAAAGTGCGCTTCAAGCGCCTGTCGACCCGCGAGATCGACAATTACATCGCATCCGGCCAATGGCGCGGAAAGGCCGGCGCCTATGCCATCCAGGGCATTGCCGGCTCCTTCGTGCAGAAACTCGTCGGATCCTACACCAATGTCGTCGGCCTGCCGCTTTTCGAGGTCACGACGCTTCTTGCCGGCGAAGGCTTCGACGTGGCTGGCGCTTGGCCGGAAGGCTGAGAGCCGGCCGGATTGACGCCGGAAGCTACGGGCTGCAAGTCCGATAACCGCGAGCCCGATCACCGAAAGCCCGAAGACCAACACGGGAGTATCACCATGACAGACGACGCCAGACCCGGCATCAAGGCGGGTGGCAAGGTGGAGCCGTTGCGCAAGACGCGGCCCTGCCCGGAATGCGGCAAGCCTTCCGCGCGCGACCACTATCCCTTCTGCTCCGACCGCTGCCGCACGCTCGATCTGTCGCGCTGGCTGAACGGTTCTTATGCGCTGCCCGTCGCAGATGACGAAAGCAAGGCCGACCGCGGCGAAGACTGAAATTGCTTGTCCATTGATATTGCTGCGAAAAACATAATTTTCGCAAACTTGTCAAAAAAGTTCGCTGAAGCGCTGGACATGGCCGAACAAGATGTTATAACCCCGCTCGCTTCCGGGGAAAACACCCCGCCGGTAAAGACCGGAAGGCTTGAAGCCTTGGATGCCCGGATAGCTCAGTTGGTAGAGCAGCGGATTGAAAATCCGCGTGTCGGTGGTTCAAATCCGCCTCCGGGCACCATTATTTCCCCAAAGATGATTTCGATGTGAAGATGGTGCTGGCCGCATTGGTTGCTGGTCAACGGCTATTCTCGTCCGCGCAACCCTTTGCAAATCCTCTCGCTCCCAAAATGCAAAAAGGGGAGCGTTGCCGCTCCCCTGATGACAATCTTCATTCCTGATGAAGCCTTACCGATTGCGCCCGAGCATCGACAAGAGGCCCGCGGTCGCAAGGCCGAGCAGGATTGCGCCGGCGACCAGAAGCAGGCCGTAGGACATGATATTGTCCGACAGCCAGTTGGCGGCGATCAGGCGGGCGTTGGAGAGCGACAGGGACTGTGTCGGCATGAAGCGGAACCAGCTCACCGGAACGATCGTCGTTTCCGTTGCAGGGCCGCTATAGACCGCAACGCGGCCTTCGAGCCTGCTCCACGCATCGCGTGTCGAGAACGCGTCCATGCCCGTCTGCAATGCCTCGCTGTCGGGCGCGATCACGGCGGTCCATGTGCCGGTCTGCGTCGGGTCGCTTTCCTGCGCGATCAGCATTTCCGCCGTTGCCGGGGGCTTGTAGAGCGCGTCGCTCGCCGGCGCAAAGCGCAGCATCGTCGATGACAGGTCGAAATTCCGCTTTGCCCAGTCCGAGATGGATGAGAATTGCCGGGCAAGGAAATTGTTGCCGCTCTTTTCCTGCCAGTCCTGAAGCGTCAGGGTGCGCGTCACCGGCGCCGGTGCGGCATCTCCCGGTGCCCAGTTGTTGCGGGTGTCCTGGTCTATCTTCAGCTGCGACAGGACATTGCTTGGAAAGTCGGAAACGGTGCCGACGAAGAGCGCATTCGGCCCCACCGTCCGTGCCGTCGACAAGGTCACGCTGACGGGCACGAGCCGGTGCGAGGCGAGCGCGATCTTGCCAAGGAAGGTTGCGGCGGCTGAAAGCGTCGGCTCGTCGATCCGGCCAAGGAAGAGCGAGACCGGATTGTGATCGACGGTAAACGGAAAGCCCGTGCCGGCAATCGCGGAAAGGTTCGGTACCTGCGCGATATGGGCAAAGTCCGGCATGTGGAACTGCGAGCTGCCGAACAGCACGAAACGCGGCTTGGTGTCGGCCGTTGAGCCGGGAGCGCAGGCCTTGTCCGAATTGGTGAGAAGCGCTGCTTCGATGGCGATCTGGTTCACGCCCGGCTTGAAATGGCGAAGCGTCAGCTTGATCGGCAGATGCCGCAGGATCGCGCCACCCTTCGTGGTGATCGGCACGGTGGAGGCGAGATTGCCGTTGACGAAGATATCGATATGGCTGCCCGGCAGGACATCCGCCGTATAGGCGGCGTCAAGTAGAATGCGGCTTCGCCATAGGCATTGGCGTAGAAATCCGCCGGCACACCCACGGTGAAGCGCGTGCGGAACAGCCGTCCGGAAAACTCCTCGCTCGTCACGCCCATGGCGGAAAGGTTGATCGTGCTGTCGCCGAACAGGAAGGGCGTATCCGTGCCGCTCCAGTTGGAGGTCAGCAGCGTTTCGCGTCGCTGGTTGCTGCTCGTATCGGCGGTGGCGACGAAACTGTCGATCAGCGTCTGGATCGACGGCCAGCTCGGACCCGAAAGAACCAGCGCCGAGACGCCGTTACTGCCCGGATAATCGACGAAACTGGCAACCGCGGCATTGGTGGCAGCGGAGGGGACGCCGGGCAGCAGAGGCCGCAGCTCGTCGGGCGTGCCGACGAAGATCGGGAGTTCGCCCGGACGCAGCGCGCCGTCCGTGGTCTTCTGGAAGGCGAATGACTGGTTGGGCATGCCGCCCATCAGCGACAGGCCCTCCGAGAGCCGCATCAGCACGTCCGTCGCGCCCATCTGGTCGAGCGCCGGCACGATCAGGCGGTAGCGTGTATTCCCCTTGCCGTCGAGGCCGACGGCCCTCAGGTCGTCCAGCCGGGAGAAACGGCCCGCCCGCTCGTTGTCGAAGGCAAGGAAGGTGCGCTGCGGATCGATGTCGGTCCAAAGCTCATAGGTGGATTCGATCGTGCAGTCGGTGCGGTGCCTCTGGTCGGCACCGAAGCGGAATGTATTGGGTCCGGCGCGCAGCAGGCCCGCCGGGATTTCCGCGACATGATCCGATGGCTGGTCGGAAGAGGAAATCTTGTCTGCATAGACAGACACATCGTTGATCGTGATCGTCAGGCGCGAGGCCTCGGGGGCAACGACAACGGCATTCTGATAGGCGAAATGCAGTTTCGCCCCGGAAGCCGCCTCGTCAGCCGTCAGGTAAACGGTCCAGGAGCGCTGATCGATCTCGCCGCCGAGCCTGAGATTGGGCGAGGGAACGAGATAGCGGCGGCCGGGATCATCCACCTCTGCCGCAGATGCGGGCGTGGTGGTTTTCGGAGTGCCCTGGGCATCGGATGGTGCGCCGCCCTGCATCTGTCGCGGATCGCGCTGGCCGGGCGTCAGGGGCTGGCCCGTAGGTTCGGTAGCGTCACCTGTCCGGGCGAGGTCAAGGTCACGCCCGCGCCTGCGCTGCCGGCTGTTGCGCCTGCGGCAGGGCGAGGGGCTGAGCCTGGCTCTCCGGGCGAGATGTGCTGGCGGCAGGCGGAGTGGCCGCGCCGGGACGCGCGGCATTGTACGGGTTGCGTCGCCGGCACCTGCTGGTTCGGCAAAGAGAAGGGGAGGCTGTCGGGCGCGGTGGCGCCGCTGCAGCAGGGGGCGTCGCAGGCGAGACCGGCGCTGGGGCGAGGCTCGGGCTGGTGGTCGCATTCGGCGCCGGGCCGGGAGAAGCGACGGGCGGCATGGCCGCAGAACCCGGCTGCTGGGCCGTGCTCTGTTTCGGCCGTTCCGGGCTCATGTCGAAGGGTGTGGGTGCCTGTGCCAGTGCGGGCGCGCAGAGCGCTGCGAGGCTGAGCGTCAGCGAGGCGATCGCAAGTTTCGTCCTGATGATCGACATCAGCGTTCTCCCGCCGGCTTGGCCTTGCCGATATCCTTGAGCAGGTAGCCGAGGCCACGGGTCGTCTGGTAGACCGCAAGCCCGAGGAACCAAAGCGTACCGCGCAGAAGGCCGGGATTGTTGCGGCGCGACGTCTGCCACTGTGTCCACTGCGCCGAATTGGCAAACATCAGGTCGGCGATCAGCCGGTGGTCGGTCGCCTTTTCCGGCATGTAGCGCGAACCGATCGTCGTCACGTCGCCGACGCTCTGGAAGTTTCGGATCTCGATCGGCAGATCGCTGACCGGCAGATCGCTGAACGGCTGGAAGCGGATCACCGCCCGGCTGCCGACCTTCAGGTCGCGGAACCCTTCCGTATAGACCTGCAGCGCTGCACCATTGGCCGATACGTCTTCGATGGTGGCCGTGAACCATTTGTCATCGACCGAGAACTCGCAGCGGCGGCTCACCCGGATACGGCGGGAAGACTGGCGTTCGCCGCGTTCCGAGACGACGCCCAGTGCACAGCCGGCGATGATGATGTTGAGCAGGTTCCAGCCGCCCACCACCAGCGTCACGTCCGCCTTGTAAGGCTCGGCATAGACACGATAGATCGAGATGAAGAAGGCGATCACCAGCACGCAGAAGATGACGAAGAACGGACGGCTGATTTCCGACAGGCGGCTGACCGAAACGGATTCGTCCTTCGCCGTCACCTTGAAGGTCGGCTTGCGTGGGTTGAGCATCACCGAGACGACGGCCGGCAGCAGATGCACGGTCTGCACATATTCGTAGAGCTCGGAAATCCAGGGCCAGCGGAACGATCCGTAGAGATAGTTCTGCATCATCATGTTCACGATCATGTAGGCCAGCGAATAGACGAGAAACTCGCCGCCGGACGAGGTGAAGATCTGCAGGTCGAAGAACAGATAGAAGAGCGGCGCGAAGAGGAAGATCGTCCGCGGGAAGGGGAAGAGCCAGAACAGCGTCGACGACATGTAGCAAAGGCGCTGCGGGAAGGAGAGACCGCGCTTGAGCGGCGGGAAGCGGAAGCGCAGGATCTGCATCATCCCCTGGGCCCAGCGCGAGCGCTGGCCGATGAAGCTGGCGAATGTTGCCGGCTGCAGCCCGGCGATCAGCGGCCGGTCGACATAGATACTGTGCCAGCCGAGCCCGTGCAGGTCGAGCGCCGTCTCGCAGTCTTCGGTAATGCTGACACCGGAAAAGCCGTTCGAGACTTCCAGAGCCTTGCGGTTGAGGACCGCGGCAGAGCCGCAGAAGAAGGCGGCGTTCCACTTGTCGAGACCGCGCTGGATGATGCCGTAGAACATCTCGTTCTCGCTCGGCATCTTCTCGAATGTGCGCAGGTTGCGCTCGACCGGGTCGGGGTTGAGGAAGAAGTGTGGCGTCTGCACCAGGAAGAGTTTCTCTTCCTTGGCGAAATAATGGACGGTCTCAAGCAGGAAGTCGCGCGTCGGCGCATGGTCGGCGTCGAAGACGGCAATCAGGTCGCCGGTCGAATGCGCCAGTCCGTTGTTGAGATTGCCGGCCTTGGCATGTTCGTTGCGCTCACGCGTCAGGTATTTGACGCCGAGATCGTCGCAAAGCTGTTTCAGCACGCGGTGGCGGGCTTCGGCAGCGCGGGCATCGGCGACATTGCCGGATTTGCGCTTCTGCACCGTGCCGCCATCGTCCAGCAGCCAGACGGTGAACTTGTCTGCCGGATAATCCATGTTTCGGCAGGCGGCCAGCGTATTGGCCAGCAGCGTCTCGTCCTCGTTATAGGTCGGCACGAAAACATCGACGGTCGGCAGCTCGTGGTCGCCACCGGCGGCGGGTTTGCGCGCCGGCAACGGCATGGCCACGACGAACAGGCTGAGCGCCAGCATCAGCACACTGTACATTTCGGCCAGATAGACGAGCAGGCCCGGGATGAAGTTTTCCAGCTGGTTGACCGGCGGCAGCGTGCTTGTCGTGCGCCAGTAGACATAGCGCAGAACCATGGCCGTACCGAAGGCAAGCGCCACCAGTCGCCATTTGCCTTCCGCCTTGGCGATCTTGATGATCGCCATCACGGTGACGGTCAGAACGCTGGCGATGAGCTGGGTACGGGTGTTGATCGGCAGCGTCACCAGAAGCACGATCAGTGCAGTGGCGAGCGCCCAGACCAGGGCGGAGACGAGGATACGCATGGCCTGCTATTCCCTGGTGCTGAAGAGGAGTTGAATGTCAGCAATCATAACCGGATCCTCCCGATGACCTGCTCGTGCAGGCCTTTGAGGAGGTGCTGGCGCGCGAAACGGTGGCGCCTGCCATCGGCGAGGGGACCTGCGGCAGCGTCACGTTGGATGGTGTGGCGTAGGTCTGGCCGCTGGGCGAGGCCGGCCTTGTCACGCTGGTGGAATTGCCAGCCGCCGAATTGCCCGTAGCCGGATGGCCGGCTGCCGGAACTGCCGCCGGCGCAGGCGGGTAGAACTGGCCGTTCTGCACGCGGGGCACAGAGGCAGGTTGCTGCCCGTAGCTCGTGCCGGACATGCTGCCGGATCGGCTGCTGCCCTGGCTCGACGTCGGCGAGGGGACGCGGGGCATATCCGGTGTCGGCTGCAGAAGCGGCGGCGGGGCCGGCTGAGAGACAGGCGCCGCGCGCGGACCGGAGCCCGGTAGCGGATGCTTGCCGGGCGCGGCTGGCGGGTCATGACCTGCGGCGGCGGGATGGCGACCGGTTCGTTGGCCTGGGCGCGTGGATAGATCGGCGCGCCGGCGGCACCGAGCGTCGGCGAAACCGGATTTGGTTCGCCATAGGGGTTCCAGCCGGCCGCGTCGACGGCTTCGGTGATGGTGAAATTATACATCAGCCCCAGCAAACGCTGTTCGGTGGCACCTGCCTCGCAGTACCGCACCCGAAGCTGGATCGATCCCCAGTCGCAAGCGGCGAGATCGTGCCCGCCGGCGAGCGGATCTGCTGCCACGCGAACATGCAAAGATCTGTGCCCGGCCCGCGGCCGAAGGCATAGCCGAAGGGGCCGTAATTGTTCTGCACATAGAATTGCGAGCGCGCCATACGCACCGTCGGCAGGGCGGCCCGGATTTCCCGGTTGATCCCGGCCTCGGTCAGCGGCGTCGACGAAAGTCCGTTCGAACTCATCTGGAACGGGCTTGCCGTTCCGAAGAATTGCGCCTTGATCATGTTCTGCCCCGGCGTCTGTGCCGAGGTCGCCAGATGGATTTCCTGTTCGACGGCATTGTCATACCGGCGCTCGATGACGCTGACGATCGAGGGTCCGGATGGCGGCGGCATGACCATGGCCTGATCGGCCGTCACTGTGCGGACCGTCTGGCCGATCGCCACCGGTTGGCCTGCGCAACCTGCAAGGGCAAGGGGCAAAAGGGCGAAGGTTAACGGAACTATCCCGCCGCGCCGTGGCCGTGCCATGAGGGAACTGTTGAAATGCCGGTCTGCCATCGAGCACTCGCCTGCTTGCAGATCGCATTCGTCTGCTTTTCGCCGCCTCAACGCCTGCTCTTCCCTTTACCCTTAATCGGGCCGGTGCGCGAAGCAGTCGCTGACTGATAGTTACCATTTGGTGACTGAAATCTAAATTGTTCGTTAACCATATCCGTTCATTCTTGGCCAAAATCGAAAATAACGTCCATGGCGACGCGCATTCTCGGGCACATCTGCTGATTGAAGGCACATCCGCCGGCTGAGAAATGTGTGATACCGGAGTCCACATGAGGTTTTCGCTGATAGCAGTGACGGCGACGGGGCTTGCAATTGCGGGCTACTATACGCTTGCCCGCGAGCCATCGGTCGACCTTTCGATGATGACCGGCTCGGTCGATGCCGATGCCGCGCAGTCCGCCGGCGGGTTGAATGCCTCCATGGCCAAGACCGAGCGTCTTTCGGCCCAGCTTGTCATGCCGCCGGGCAGTGTCGATGCCAGAACGGCTCGTTCGCCGCTCGTGGTTGCGCAGGCAAGCGGGCAGGCAAGTGGGCAGGCGGGTGGGCAGCTGGCCGGATCGGCACCCAATGGCGAGACAGCGCAGGCAACCGGCCCCGCCGTCAGCCAGCTGCAGGGCGGCACGAAGCCGGCTGCTCCTTCTGCGCAGCAGCCTGCCGTCGACGAAAGCGCGCTCCGCTATTTTGCCGCCAGAGGCGATACGGCACGCTTCAGGCCGAAATCTCGCGCCTGAGAGCCCTTTATCCGAACTGGACGCCACCGGCGGATCCGCTGTCGATCCAGACCAATGGCGATCCGCAGCTCGATCGCATGTGGCAGCTCTATGCGCAGTCGCGCTATGCGGATGTCCGCGACGCGATTGCCCAGCGCCAGCAATCCGAGCCCGGCTGGCAGCCGCCGGAAGATCTGCTGGAGCGCCTGAAACTGGCCGAGGCCCGTTCCGGCCTGACGGCAGCCTCGGATGCCAAGGATTATCAGACCGTCATCCGCATCGCCGCCGAAAACCCGACGCTTCTGACCTGCAGCGAAGTCGATGCCCTGTGGCGCGTCGCCGACGCCTTTGCCCATACGGATCGGGACAGCCGCGCCCGCGATGCCTATCTCTACATCCTGACGAACTGCAGCAATACCGACGAGCGCATCGCCACGGTCCAGAAGGCCAGCGAACTTCTGCCGGCCGATATGCTGGAACAGTTGATGGCCAAGGAGCGCACGCCGCCTGGCGGCCAGCCCGAATTCGAGGTGATCCGCGACGGCATCGCCCGCCGCCTCGTCGGTGAGGGCAATTCCGATGCGAAGCTCGTCGTCGCCCCCGCCTATCTGCAGAGGCTCGAACATCTGGCTTCGGCGAGCGATGGCATGGCCTCCGATGCCCTTCTTCTCGGTTGGTACTATTATCGCCGGGACAATCTGGGCGCTGCCGAACGCTGGCTGCGAATGGCCTATACGAAGGAGCCGAATGCCTCTTCCGCCGAAGGACTGGCGCTGACCCTTGTACGCCAGAATTCGCCCGTCGAAGCCGAAAACATTCTCTATCCCTATCGCGATACGTCCGATGACACCCGTGCGGCCTATCTGGCGGCGGTTGCCAATCTTCTGGCGCTCAATCCGGTTCCCGTCCTGCAGAGCGACGTGCTGAGCCGCATGGCGCCGGCAGTGATCACCGGTCGTGATGCCGCTGCCGCGCAGCAATTCGGCTGGTATGCCCGCACCATGCGCCAGCCGGCAACGGCGGCCGACTGGTTCTCGACAGCCCTCAACTGGAAGCCGGATGATGAGCCTCGGCCTATGGCCTCGCTCTCTCGCGCTTCGACCTCGACGACAGGGCAGGGCTTGCAGCCATCCAGCGGCAATGGGCCGGGCACTCACAGCGCATCGCCGAGGTCGGCCGTCCGGTCACGCAGGATGCCGCGCGCGAACAGCCCGCGCGCATCATGCCCGCTTCCGCCGAACCGCTGGCCAGCCGCGAACAATATCCGGTGCAGCAGCGCACCGAAGCAGCACTGCCCCGCCAGCCGATGGAAGGGCGTGCCCCCGTCATGCCGGCGCCCGCACCGCCGAGCGTACGTCGCGTTGCTGCGGCAACCCCTGTCTCCGGCAATGGCGGCGGTGCCGCTCGTCCCGGCGAATGCTGGATGATGTCGGATGTCCGCTCGCTGCGTCCTGAACAGGCGCTGTCTCGCGGCTGGTGCCTGATGGATCTCAACCGGCCGCTGGAAGCCGTACAGGCCTTCGAGGTCGCCTCTTCCAGCAGTTCCTCCACCACGCGCTCCGATGCGGCCTACGGTCGCAGCCTTGCCTATCTGCGTGTCGGCCTGACGGATCAGGCCTCCGTCGCAGCTGCCGATGCCTCGCAGACCAATGCCCGCGCCGTCGAACTCCAAAGCTCGATCCTGTCGGACCGTGCCGTCAAGTCCTTCAAGCTCGGCCGCTATCGCGAAGCCCTGCTCGCCCTCGACCAGCGCGCCCGCATCGTCCCCGAGCAGACTGACCTTATGTCCCTGCGCGGCTACGCATATCTCAACCTTGGCCGCCGTGCGGATGCCCAGCGCGTCTTTCAGGCACTGGCGGATACCGGCAACAGCGCCGGCCAGGCCGGCCTTGCAACATGCTCGATGACGGCATGCATTAAGCGTGCCAGCGCTGTGCCATTTTGAAGCACATCAGGATGGCGCCATCGGTGAACGCCTCGGATCGGGGGCGTTCGACGGGTCGTCGACGCCCGTTTCCAGGCGCTGAACCCCTGCAAATCAGCGTCTCTCGCAATTGCATTAACTTTCGGGCAAGGAATTAACCATACATATTGGGTAGCACGGTGAACTGGGACGACTGCGGTCTGCTCAACTGGCATGAAGCCGAAAAGCCGTACCGGTCAAATCCGGTATTCCGCTCGTCAGCAGTCCCAGATATGCCTTCGGTGACAGCCCTGCCTGTATGCGAACGATTTCGCGTGGCGGCACCCGTGCCCCGTATGATTTCCCGGAGACTGACGGCCGAGCCATGAGCGAACCAATCCCGATGGATTGGAACCGAATAACGTGGGGACGGTTTTTGGTGCAGGATACGCCGACGGATCAGGCGCGACGCGGCCAGGCAGGTAGCCTGGGTGAGAGACTGGCATTCGCCGGCCTCGACGCGGACCTGCGCGATCTGTTGCGCCGCAACCGCGCCGATCTCGAAGCCCATGTGAAGACCGGTCTGCGCGACCTCTTCCACCGCCTCCAGTCCTCTCCCGAAGCCAGCCGCCATTTCGAAAGCGAAAACCAGATCGACCGTCTGCATGATCTGCAGGCCTCGCACTGGAGCGTGCTGACCGACGCCCGTTTCGACGCGCTCTATGCTGAACGCGTCAAGGTTCTCTCCGACAGCGAAAGCCGCATGGGCCTCGACCCGCGCTGGCATGTTGCGGGCCACGGCGTCATGCTCGAACATCTCGTCGCCGGCGCCTTGGCGAAGCCGGTCCGCGCTCGCTGATGCCGGGTTCCCGTCGCCGCGAGCAGGAGCGCCACGATCTCGTGTCCGGCCTCGTGCGTCTGGTCATGGTCGATCTGGAAATCGCCGTCTCACTGCGCTTTAACGAGCTGCGCCAGAAGCACCAGCGGGCTCTCGCCGACCAACGTGGCGGCGACCACGCCGAAGCGCTGGCAACCTTCTCCTCCGTCATCGAGGCTCTTGCCCGTCAGGATCTGACGGCGTCTATCGGCGAAGATGCGCCGGAAGCCTATCGCGATCTGGCATCCATGCTCGACGGCGCCCTGGCAGGCCTCGCAACCCGCATCGCTGGCATCGAGGAAAACGGCGAGCAGGCCGAGAGCCTCTCCGCAATCCTCTCCGAGACCACCCGTCACTTCGCCCGCGCCGCGGACGATCATGCGGCCCGCATCGACGATGTCCTGCGCTCGCTGAAGGATGTGACCAGCCGTGTAGAGGCGGGCGCCTCTGCAACGCGAGAGGCCGAAAAGGCTGTCGGAGCCGCGCGTCGCTCGGCAGTCGAAAGCGGCGAGATCGTCGGCCGCGCCATCAGCGCCATGAGCGACATCGAGACCTCTGCTGAGCGGATCGGCGAGATCATCGGCGTCATCGACGAGATCGCCTTCCAGACCAATCTTCTGGCGCTCAACGCCGGTATCGAGGCGGCAAGGGCAGGGGATGCCGGTCGTGGTTTTGCCGTCGTTGCCCAGGAAGTCCGCGGCCTCGCCCAGCGCTCGGCCGAAGCGGCCAAGGAAATCAAGACGCTGGTGAACGGCACGAAGGTGCAGGTCGATACCGGTGTGCAGATGGTTCACCGCACGCAGGATGCGATCGACGGCATTGTCCGGCAGGTCGCCGTCATCAATGATCAGATCGGCGCGATTGCCGGGGATGCCGGCGAGCAGGCGAAAAGCCTTGGCCAGCTTTCCGGCGAGGTCGACACCCTTGGGAGCGATATCTCCGCGGCCGCCCGCATGGCAGAGAACGCCAGCCAGGGCGCTGACGAGCTGCATACCGTCATTCTCGAACTCGGCCGCACCGTGCGCGAATTCACCATCGCAAGGCGCAGCGGCCATCAGCCCGGCACGGCCAGGACCGTGGGCTATCGCCATCTTGCCGACCAGTCTGCCCAGACCGGCGATGCCTTTGCCCTGCCGCGCCCGGCCGACAACACGACGAACTTCAAGCGACAAGGATTACGCTGATGGCTGCCAAGAAAGCCGCACGAAAAGAGTTTCAGCTGGCCTCCGTTCTGGACCTCAACCACGCTTCCGTCCTGCACGGTGAACTGATGGCGCTGCGCGGCAGCGACATCGTCATCGATGCGACGGCTGTCGAGCGTGTCGGCGCGCAATGCGCCCAGGTTCTGGTGGCCGGTGCAAAGACATGGAAAGCCGACAACAAGGCCTTCGCCGTCGAAAAGGCGTCCGACGCCTATCTGAAGGCGATGCAGCTCATCGGCTTGAACGACGAAATTTTGATTCCGAAGGAGATCTAACCGATGAAGAAGAAGGTTCTGACCGTGGATGACTCGCGGACGATCCGCAACATGCTGCTCGTCACGCTCAACAATGCCGGTTTCGAGACCATTCAGGCCGAGGACGGCATCGAGGGTCTGGAAGTCCTCGAAGGCTGTGATCCGGACGTCATCGTCACCGACATCAACATGCCGCGCCTTGATGGCTTCGGTTTCATCGAAGGCGTGCGTCGCAACGAAAAGTACCGCGCCATTCCGATCCTCGTCCTGACCACGGAAAGCGACGCGGAAAAGAAGAACCGGGCCCGTCAGGCGGGCGCGACGGGCTGGATCGTCAAGCCTTTCGACCCTGCCAAACTCATCGCTGCGATCGAGCGTGTAACCGCCTGATTTAGGAAACCGTCCCATGGATATGAACGAAATTAAAGAGATCTTCTTCCAGGAATGCGAGGAGCAGCTCGCGGAACTGGAATCGGGTCTTCTCAAGCTGAATGACGGCGACCGTGACCCCGAGACGGTGAATGCCGTTTTCCGTGCTGTTCATTCCATCAAGGGCGGTGCCGGTGCATTCGGTCTGGACGATCTCGTCTCGTTTGCGCACGTATTCGAAACGACGCTGGACTGTGTGCGCTCCAACAAGCTGGAGCCGACGCAAGACGTTCTGAAGGTCATGCTGAAATCGGCCGACGTTCTGGCCGACCTCGTCAGCGCCTCCCGCGATGGCGGCAGCGTCGAGGAAAGCCGCACGCGCACGCTCGTCAAGGAGCTCGAAGCGCTGGCCAATGGCGAGATCCCGTCCGGCGGCGAGGCGGCAAAGCCTGCGCCCAAGGCAGCCGCCCCCAAGGTCGAGGCCCCGAAGCCGACGGATGATAGCGGCTTCCAGCCGATCCCCTTCACCTTCGACGATTTCGGCGGTGACGACGAGGAAGTTGTCGAGCAGTCGACCTTCGAGATCACGTTCAAGCCGCGCCGCGAACTCTATGCCAAGGGTAACGAGGCAGCACTTCTCCTGCGCGACCTCTCGCGCCTTGGCGAGATGAGCATTGCCTGCGATGCCGATGGTGTCCCGACGCTCGACGCCATGGATCCGGAAGCTGCGTACTTCTCCTGGAAGATCGCGCTGAAGACGGACAAGAGCGAAGCCGATATCCGCGCCGTATTCGAATTTGCCGAATGGGATTGCGATCTCGACGTCAAGCTTGCCGAGGAAGGCAGCGAGGACGACGAACTGCCGATGATCCCGGTTCCCTTCGATCTGTCGGCCTTTGACGACGCCGACGATGCAGCGCCTGTGGCTGCCGTGGAAGTCGATGATGCGTCGGCTGCCGTCGCCGCTGCCGAAGTTGCAACGGCAGTGACGGCCACTATTGCCGCCCGCGCCGAAAAGAAGGAGCCGGCCGCTGCCGCCCCGCAGGCGCAGGCCGCCGCACCGGCTGCTGCCGCCAATGCTGCCGCAGGCCAGACCATCCGCGTCGATCTCGATCGCGTCGACCGCCTGATCAACCTCGTCGGCGAGCTTGTCATCAATCAGGCGATGCTCTCGCAGACGTCATCGAGAACGACAATAACGGCGTCTCCTCGATCAACATGGGTCTCGAAGAGCTGCAGCAGCTCACCCGCGAGATCCAGGATTCGGTCATGGCGATCCGCGCGCAGCCGGTAAAGCCGGTCTTCCAGCGTATGTCGCGTATCGTCCGCGAAGTCGCCGACATGGTCGGCAAGCAGATCCGCCTCATCACCGAGGGCGAGAACACCGAAGTCGACAAGACGGTCATCGACAAGATCGCCGAGCCGCTCACCCACATGATCCGCAATGCCGTCGACCACGGCATCGAAAGCCCCGAAAAGCGCGAGGCTGCCGGCAAGGATCCGGAAGGCACGATCAAGCTGTCGGCCAAGCATCGCTCCGGCCGCATCCTGATCGAACTGCAGGACGATGGCGGCGGTATCAACCGCGAGCGCGTCAAGCAGAAGGCGATCGACAACGATCTGATCAGCCCGGATGCCAACCTCTCGGATGAAGAGATCGACAACCTGATCTTCGCGCCGGGCTTCTCGACCGCCGACCAGATCTCCGACATTTCCGGCCGAGGCGTCGGCATGGACGTCGTCAAGCGCTCGATCCAGGCGCTCGGTGGCCGTATCTCGATCTCCTCGCGACCAGGCCAGGGCTCGATCTTCACCATGAGCCTGCCGCTGACGCTCGCCGTCCTCGACGGCATGGTGGTGACGGTTGCCGGCCAGACCCTCGTCGTGCCGTTGACGGCCATCGTCGAGACCCTGCAGCCGGAAGCCTCCGCGATCCACTCCTTCGGCGCCAGCCAGCGGTTGATCTCGATCCGCAACTCCTTCTGCCCGCTCGTCGATGTCGGCCGGATCCTCAACTTCCGCGCCACCCAGGCAAACCCGGTGGAAGGCGTGGCACTTCTGGTCGAATCGGAAGGCGGCGGTCAGCGCGCCTGATGGTCGATGCCATCCAGGGGCAGCGTCAGGTCGTCATCAAGTCGCTGGAAGCCAACTACACCCACGTTCCGGGCATTGCTGCGGCAACCATCCTCGGTGACGGCCGCGTCGCGCTCATCCTCGACGTCGATGCTGTCGTTGCGGCCTCGCGCGGCCAGTCGCTGCGTCCTGAAATGTCTCTCGCAGCAACGGGTTGATGAGCATGTCCTACGCCGTGAAAAATCTTGCGCATGGGAGCCGGGAGCTGATTGCCTTCCGGATCGGCGATCAGGAATTCAGCGTCAACATCATGTCCGTCCGCGAAATTCGCGGATGGACACAGGCGACGCCGATGCCGCACGCGCCGGCCTATGTCATGGGCGTCATCAATCTCCGCGGTGCCGTTTTGCCGATCGTCGACATGTCGGCACGGCTGGGCATGAAGGAAGCCGAGCCGACGGCACGGCACGTCATCATCGTTGCCCAGGTAAAGACGAAGATAGTCGGACTTTGGTAGAAGCCGTTTCCGATATCCTTACGATTACCGATGAGAATATCCAGCCTGTGCCGGAAGTCTCTTCCGACCTGGAGAAGCAATATGCACGGGGAATTCTCGCGATCGACAAGCGGATGATCTGCATGATCGAGCTCGATGCTCTCTTCCCCGAGAAGGAAAGCGAAGCTGCATGAAGCCGATGGGCGCATTCGATACGCGTTTGTCTCCGGACGAGGTGCTCGCCAGTGGAGAATATCCGCTGACGCGTCGCGATCTCTCGGAAATCGCGGCCATGATCTACGCCGATGCCGGCATTTATCTGAACGATAGCAAGGCCTCGCTCGTCTATTCCCGTCTGTCGAAGCACATCCGTGTTCTCGGCCTGAAGGGCTTCCGCGAATATTGCGCCCTCGTGGCATCTCCCGAAGCGCCGGCCCGCGCCGCGAGATGCTGTCGCATCTGACCACCAACTTCACGCGTTTCTTCCGCGAGAACCACCATTTCGAGCATCTGCGGGACGAAGTCCTGCCGGGTCTCATCGCCCGCGCAAAGGCCGGCGGCCGCGTCCGCATCTGGTCGGCAGCCTGTTCTGACGGGCAGGAGCCCTATTCGATCGCGCTGACCGTTCTGTCGCAATTGCCGAATGCGGCCGATTACGACTTCAAGATCCTCGCGACCGATATCGATCCGAAGATCCTCGCCGCCGCCCGCGCCGGGATCTACGATGAGAATTCGCTGGAAACCATGAGCCCGGCCATGCGCAAGCAATGGTTCAGGGATGTGGATGTCGCCGGCCGCCGCAAGGTGCAGATCGACGACAAGGTGAAGCGTCTCATCACCTTCAACGAATTGAACCTGATGGCGCAGTGGCCGTTCAAGGGCAATTTCGACGTCATCTTCTGCCGCAACGTCGTCATCTATTTCGACGAGCCGACCCAGATGAAGATCTGGTCGCGCTTCGCATCTCTCCTGCCGGAAGCTGGCCATCTCTATATCGGCCATTCCGAGCGCGTCTCGGGCGATGCGAAGAACCTCTTCGACAATATCGGCATCACCACCTACCGGTATATTGGCAGGAACGGGGGGAAACGGGCATGAGCGCTCCAGCAAGAGTTCTGGTGGTCGATGATTCCCCGACCATGCGCGGCCTCATCACTGCGGTTCTGAACTCCGATCCTGAAGTCGACGTCATTGGTCAGGCCGGCGATGCGCTTGAAGCCCGCGAGGCGATCAAGAAGCTCGATCCCGACGTCGTGACGCTCGACATCGAGATGCCGAACATGAACGGTCTCGATTTCCTCGAGAAGATCATGCGGCTGCGGCCTATGCCGGTGATCATGGTCTCCACCATGACCCATCACGGCGCCAACGCGACGCTGGCCGCCCTGGAAATCGGCGCCTTCGATTGCGTCGGCAAGCCATCGCCCGGCGATGTTCGCCCCTTCGGCGATCTGGCTGAAAAGGTGAAGGCTGCCGCGCGTTCCAGCCGCAGGCGCACCGTTGCTCCGATGTCGGCACCGGTTGTCAGCCCGGCAACCGATTACCGCGTCGGCCGCAAGGTTGTGGCGATCGGCTCTTCAACCGGTGGTGTCGAGGCGCTGATCACGGTGCTGCAAAAGTTCCCGAAGAACTGCCCGCCGACCGTAATCACTCAACATATGCCTTCCACATTTACCAAAAGTTTTGCCGAACGTCTTAATCGTATCTGCGCGCCCGTCGTGCAGGAAGCGACTGACGGGGCAAGGCTTGAGATCGGCAAGGTCTATCTGCGCCCGGTGGCGACAGGCACCTGACGGTCGTCAATCCGTCGGCACCCTCGTGCCGTCTGGTCGATAAGGCTCCGGTCAATGGTCATCGTCCTTCGGTGGACGTGCTGTTCGATTCGGTTGCCGAACTGGCCGGACGCAATGCGGTTGGGGTCATCCTCACCGGCATGGGAAGGGATGGGGCCTCCGGATTGCTGAAGATGCGTGGCGCGGGCGCGCGCACCATCGGCCAGAATGAAAAGACCTGCGTCGTCTACGGCATGCCGCGCGTCGCTCACGAAATTGGTGCCGTCGAGCATCAATTGCCGCTGAGCGCGATCGGAGAAGAAATCTTGAAATTAACTGCTGCCCGAAAAGAAGGTACCGACTAATGTCCCTCGCTGAAAAAATCAAAGTTCTGATCGTCGACGATCAGGTGACTAGCCGCCTGCTGCTCAGCGATGCTCTGACACAGCTCGGTTTCAAGCAGATCACGGCTGCCGGCGACGGCGTACAGGGCATGAAGATCATGTCCGAGCAGCCGCATCATCTGGTGATCTCCGACTTCAACATGCCCAACATGGATGGCCTCGGCTTCCTTCAGGCTGTTCGCACCAACCCGAACACCAAGAAGGCCGCCTTCATCATCCTGACGGCTCAGGGCGACCGCGCTCTGGTGCAGAAGGCCGCCCAGCTCGGCGCCAACAACGTTCTCGCCAAGCCGTTCACCATCGAAAAATGAAGGCTGCCATCGAAGCCGTCTTCGGAGCGCTGAAATGAATGAAGTCGTCGCCGGCAGGCGCGTCCACATTATCCAGGGCGAGTACAAGGTCATCAGCGATCCGGACGTGGTCCTGTCGACGATCCTTGGCTCGTGCGTGGCCGCCTGCCTGCGAGACCCCGTTGCAGGGGTCGGCGGCATGAACCACTTCCTTCTGCCGGGCTCGGCCACGTCGCTGGCATCCAGCGGCGATGCCACCCGCTATGGCGTTCATCTGATGGAACTGCTGATCAACGGGCTCCTGAAAAAGGGCGCTCGCCGCGATCGGCTGGAAGCAAAGGTCTTCGGCGGCGCCAAGACCATCGCCTCCTTCTCCAATGTCGGTGAGCAGAACGCCGCTTTCGCCATGCAATTCCTGAAAGACGAAGGCATTCGCGTCGTGGGCTCCTCGACCGGCGGCGAGTTCGGCCGCAAGCTGGAATTCTGGCCCGTCAGCGGTCGTGCCCGCCAATATCCCCTGACCGGTGCGGAAACCCAGCGGACCGTCGCGCTTGAGCAGCGTCCTGTCCGTCCGGCACCGAAGCCAGTGGTCGACGATTCCATCGAATTCTTCTGATAATGTCAGCCTCTGCGGCAATGAGAACAGCCATGACCGATTTCGTAATGCCGCAAGATACCGCTCTCCAGGAAGACTCTCTGCCGACTGTCCTTGGCCGTCTGGTCAGCGAATTGCAGGATGTCGCCTATCTCATCGAGCGCGTCGAGCCGCAGGTGCTGGAACTGGGCGGAGACCAGCTTCTCCAGCACCCCGACAGCATCAAGATCCTGCAGGGCATAGACCTTGCCGTTCAGAGACCCGCGGCCTTGCCGAGTTCATCGAGAACATCGCCGCCACCATGCCGGCCGACTGGCAGGTGGATGCGTCCGTCGCCCTCAGCCTCGTCAAGCTTGCCGACATGAAGAAGGCTCTCGGTACTGACGGTCCGCGTCCGGCCCACTCCCAGCCGCTCGATCACGCGGCTGGCGATTTCGACTTCTTCTGATCCGCTCATCCTGTTTCCCGGGAACCTTCGACCTCGCCGGCCAGCGGTGAGGGGGGACAAGCTTGCCATTTCGAAACGCTCGCACAAGCTTCGCCACGTAGTGTGGCATTGGGCGAATGCTCGATATCCATGACAGGCTATGTGGGAACAGAATGAATCTGTTGGCGCAATTTTCGACAATCTTTAATAATCTGGCCGGTTTAGGCCAGAAAAGGCTGATTGCTTTAGGCGCCGTAGGTGTCGTCTCCATTGCGATCGTTCTTGCTGCGGCTCTCTATGTGAACAAACCGGCGTATGAGACGCTGTATGTTGGCCTTGAGAACAACGATCTGAACCAGATCAGTATCGCGCTTGCCGAAGCAAACATGCAGTTTCAGGTTGGGACCGATGGTACCAGCCTTCAGGTTCCTGTCGGCATGACCGGCAAGGCGCGTCTGTTGCTCGCTGAAAAAGGCCTGCCGAACAGCGCCAATGCCGGTTACGAGCTCTTCGACAATGTCGGCTCGCTCGGCCTGACCTCGTTCATGCAGCAGGTCACGCAGGTCCGCGCGCTGGAAGGCGAAATTGCTCGCACCATCCAGCAGATCAACGGCATTTCCGCAGCTCGCGTTCACATCGTGATGGCTGACGTCGGCAATTTCCGACGCGGCGAACAGAAGCCCACGGCCTCTGTCATGATTCGCGCAGGCTCCTCCGCCGGCCGCAAGGCCGCCGCTTCCATTCGCCACCTCGTTGCTTCGGCTGTTCCCGGCCTCGACGTCGACGATGTGACGATCCTCGATTCCAGCGGCCAGTTGCTTGCCTCCGGCGATGATGGCAGCAACAGCCAGCTCAGCCGCTCGCTCGGCGTCGTCCAGCAGGTACAGGGCGAGATCGAGAAGAATGTCGACAAGGCGCTTGCTCCGTTCCTCGGCGTCGACAACTTCCGCTCCAGCGTCACCGCAGCGCTGAACACCGACAGCCAGCAGGTCCACGAGACGACCTACGACCCGAACTCCCGTGTCGAGCGCTCTGTCCGCACGACCAAGGATACGTCCAGGTCGCAGCAGAGCCAGAACGACAGCGCCGCGACCGTCGAACAGAACGTGCCGCAGGCGGCCCCGCAGAGCGGTGGCCAGACCCCACAGCAGTCCGACCAGTCCGACAAGCGCGAAGAACAGACGAACTACGAGATCAACCAGAAGACCATCGCGACGACGCGCAGCAGCTATCAGATCGAAAAGGTCTCGATCGCTGTTGTCGTCAACAAGGAACGCCTTGCCAAGATGGTCGGCGAGCCGGCGGATCAGGCCAAGATCGACGCCTATCTGGCGCAGATGCAGCAGATCGTCTCCTCGGCTGCAGGTCTCGACAAGAGCCGTGGCGACGTCGTGACAGTCACGGCCATGGACTTCCTGGACAACCAGCTTCTCGACGATGCTGCGGCAGGTCCGGGCGTCATGGACATGATCAGCCAGAACCTTGGCGGCATCATCAACTCGCTGGCCTTCGTTGTCGTCACCTTCCTCGTCGTCTGGTTCGGCCTCCGCCCGCTGGTCCGCAGCGTCTCGGGCTCCACCGCTGCCGGCACGTCGGAAATCGCAGGCGATGCGGCAGGCCTCGAACTGCCGGACTTCTCGCCGGTCGGCGGCAATCCTGCCCTCATGGATGGCTTCGGTTCCGACTTCGGTTTCGACAGCGCCGACGAACTTCTCGGCGGTGGCGACGAGGTTGGCTTCAACCGTCGCGTCAAGGAAGGCCCGGAAAAGCGCCTTGCCCGCATGGTCGAGATTTCCGAAGAGCGTGCCGCCAAGATCCTGCGCAAATGGGCGATCGACAAGGCGGCCTGAGAAGGGCTCACGAAAATATGAGAATCAAAGGCCGGGTCGAACCCGGCCTTTTTTGTATGAGCGCCACAGACTTGGCGCATTCTCGGGTGAGATATATCGTCACTCTGTCAGATATGGTGGGGATTTTCTCCTGCCGAGCGATGGCAAATCGCCAACTGTCTCCTACAATGACTGTGATTCGTGCGTTGAGCCCGAAGGGGGCTGGCGAAAACGGGTGTTCCGTGACGCCGGCACGGCACTGACATGGTCATGATGGCCTTGGAAGTCTCCGGCAGTCTGCCCCTTCTGGTTATGCGTACGCCCATTGAGCATGCCGTCGCACGGTTGATCCGTGCCGTCGAACGGCGGGGAGCTGGTAACGTATGGATTTGCCTGGATCGGACATGGCACCGGACAGGGCACCGGACAGGGGCTCGTATGACCGGCCTTTGGGCGCCAAGCACATGTCGCGGGAGCAGCTCGTGCAGCGCCTGGCGGTTGCCAGCAATTCCGGCAATATCCAGGCGAGCATGCGTCAGCTGGCTGATTATGTCGGTGCATCGCACTTCCTTCTCGCCCGCTATGACCTCGTGCAGGAGCAGGGGCTCGATTTCATCGTCTCCTCCAACTGGCCCTTCGATCTGGTCAGGCGTCTCGGTGGCGATGTCGCGGCCGGCTACGCCCGCTCGACCGAACTTGAAAAATGCCTTTCGCTTCTTCTGCCCAGTTTCGCGCTCCTGCCGGATGACGTGATGCCGCCGGACGAGATCAGCCGGCAATATTGCACCTTGACCTTCTGTGTCGGCCGCACGCGCTTTTCGCTGATGCTGCTGTTTCGCGAGGGTATCATCCTGTCGCAGGAACGGCTCCGCGAAGTCGGCCTGCTCGCCGCCTATGGCACCAGCTTCGCCGAGGGGCGCAATGCCCGTGCCGAGCGCGAGTTCGAATTGACCGAGCGTGAGCTCGAATGCCTGTTCTGGATCGCCGAAGGCAAGACCAGCGACGAGATCGCGGTCATCCTCGGCATATCCCGCAATACGATCAACAACTACATCACCAGTGTCATGCGCAAGACAGCGACGAAGACGCGTTCCGAGGCGATCGCCTACGCTGTTCGCAACAATCTGGTTTAAGGGGACTGGCGGCCGATGGGATATTCGAGAAGCGGCATGGCGGATGGCGCTGGCAATATCCAGTCACTTCGGCTCCAGCGCGCGTCCAGCCGCTCGGACGTCTTTCCGAAGCTTATCGCCATGCAGAAGACGCTGAAGGCCCGTCATTTCGCGGTGTTCCGCATTACCGGCGCCGGCATGCCCAACAAGCGCAAGCTGGTCTGCGAGCTGGAAAACTGGGGTCCGCTGGCGCTTGACCAGCAGACGCGGATCATGGCGGCCTATGGCGAGCTCTTTCTCGATCATATCGAGATCTCCGTGCTGCCGCTCGTCTGGGAAGGGGTGGAGCAGAACAGTTTTGCCGATGTCGGTGATTTCAGCCCCATGGTGAAGCGCCTTGCGCGGCAGGATATCTCCCATTCCGGCATTGCCTTCCCCGTCCGGCTCGGCGCGCTCGGCAACGGCTACGTCGCCTTCATGGCAACTTCGCTCGACCTCGGCAGTGATCTCATCATCGATCACCATGTCCGCAGTTGCCAGGTCATGATGGATCTTCTGGCACTCGACGAGCGCCGCAGCGTGCCTGCCGAATCACTAAGCGAACGCGAAATCGCCTGCCTTCAGCTGGCCGGTGATGGCCGCATCAGTGAAGAGATTGCCGAAAAGCTCGGGCTGTCGGTTCATACGGTGAACGCCTATCTGGGCTCGGCGACGATCAAGCTCGATTCGGTCAACCGTATCCAGGCGATCGCCAAGGCGATCAGGCTCGGTTACATCCACTGAGCCGCAGGGCTGTCCGCCCCTGGATAGCTTATTTGCTGGAGAGCTGGGCGACAGCCAGCAGCGTGTCCGAACTGATGCTTGAACTGCCCGACAGAATGGTTTCGGCGGCCGAGGTCGTCGTCTTGTTGGCCGAATCGTAGAGCGCAGTGAAGCGCTTTTCCATCTTTTCTACGTAATCCGGATCACTGAGCTTGCTGATGTCGATATACTTGTTGACGAGGTCAGCCTGCTTGTCGACGTCCATGTTCGAAATATAGCTCGACAGATTGTAGGACGTGGTGAAGAACGAGAACAGCGCCGTATCGCCGAGGATCTGGTAGGCGCTGGTGATATCCGGCGCCATCCGCTGGAAGTAGAGCGCCAGTCGAACGCCTTCGTTCGTGTCGCCTTCCTGTTCCTCGAGAGACTGCTGGTAGTAGTTGTTGACCGTCTGCAAGACCTCGCCACGCTGCTGTGCGCTGCCGATCGCGTCCTCGGTGATATTGCCATCCTTGTCGAAATTGAACGAGGACACGATCTCGGCATAAGTCGTATCCGACTGCTGGTTGACGAAGCTGTTGGGGTCGGAGAGATCCGACGAGAACATCTTCTTCAAGTCGTCTGATTTGACCGATTTGGGATCGATACCCTTTGCAGTGAGGACGAAATCCACGAGACGGCTGTCCGAGAGGAACTGCTTGGCCGTCGTGATTGTCTGCATCTGGGTCTGGAAATACGTCGCCTCGGTCTCGGCGGCGGTCTGTGCCGTCTTCTTCGCGGTGCCGGTCAGATACTTCGTCTTCTGCGTTTCGTACTCGCTGACATAGTTTTCCGTCACGGACTGCGACTGGGCGAGAATTGGCTCTTCGAGCTTGCCGTCACTGTCGAAGTTGAAGGCATTGGCGAGGTTCACGAAACGCTCGTCGCCCGACTTGTTGGCATAGCTCTTGGAATCCGTCGTATCGCTGGTCAGGATCTTGCGCAGTTGATTGGTGGAGACCTCGTCTGGGTCTATGCCATAGGCGCGCAATGCCACATCCCAGATTTCCGTCATCTTGTCGTTGCCGTCGACATCATCCTTGGCATTGGATGTCAGGAAGTCATCGAGGCTGGTGACGGTCTTGATGCGTGTCTCGTAATTGGAGACGGCATCATCGATATCGCTCGTCTCGTTCTCCTGAAACGCTGTCTTATAGGCGGAATTGGTGTCGGCGAGCTGCGTCGCGTCCTGCACGCTGTCGCCATCGGCCAGCGTGCCATCGCTCTGGAAATTGAAATAGCTCGGCACATCCGAGTAACCCATGATCGCAGCGGCGCTGTTGGAATCATCCGGGTCGCTGGTCAGGATGGCTTTGACGGTAGAGGGAAACTCGGTCGAAATGCCGAAGGCCGTCTTGACGTAGGCGAGCAGGTGCGAATCAGCGACCAGATCATCGACATTGGTGATCGTCGAGATCTTCCGCTCGTAATAATCCTGGTTGGCCTCGGCGGCGAGATCGGACGGGTAAGTCGACTTGTTATAGACGTAGCTGTCCTGTGTCAGCGCCTTCTGGTCATCCGTCTGGATCGATCCGTTGACCGAACCGTCGGTATTGAAGTTGAAGGCCTCTGCAAGCTGGAGGAAGCGATTGTCCTTGTTGCCGTCGTCATCCGTTGTCACGGTCTGGTTGGCGAAGCTGTCCGAATCGCTGAGATCGCTTGTCAGCACCTGTTTCAGATAGGTGTTGGACGTCGTGGTCGGATCAATCCCGTAGGCAGTCAGGACATAGGTGCGCAGGTCGCTGTTCGACAGCAGGTCGTCGACGCTGGTAATGCTGTCTATGCCGCTGGCATAGGTCGCGTTCGCCGCCTTGATATCGGTCTGCTCCTGATCGAAGGAGTCCTTGTAGGCGGTGGTGAGGTTGTCTTCCTGAACGCTCGTCTGAGCCGTTTCGGTTGTCGTGCCGAAATTGAAGGCGGCAGCAAATTTGGCATAGCGAGTATCACTGAGCGAGTTCGCAAAGCTGGAACTGTCGCTGAGGTCGCTTTCGAGAACCTTCTTCATGAAGGCCTTGGCATAGGTCATGTCCTCCAGCCCGTAAGCCTTCATGGCATACGAGTAGAGACGGTAATTGCCGAGAAGATCATCGACACTTTTGACCTTGCCGATATTGTCTTCGTAATATTTGGTTTCGGTAGAAACCGCGCCCTGGCTGGCGACGCGGTTGAGCGAAGCCTTCATGTCACGGTTGACCGACAGATAGCTCGTATATGTCGACATTGTCGTGGTCATGGGGAACTTCCTTCAGTCACAGCCAGTAACATCGCTGATTTCAGGGGCTAGGCATGCCCAGGGACTTCACACAACTGGTAGCATGCCTCGCTTAACCATTCTTTAAGGCGCAGAAGCCCTATTGAATCGAATGGCTGGCAGCGGGTGCGGCAAGGGTCGGCATCTTCCGCGCGAAGGCGGCGTCCTTCAGGCTCTGGGCCAGGAAGGCGGTATTGGCATCCGGATCGTCCGAGGGCGTATTGAACCGGATGTAGTTGATGTCGATGCTGGCCGTTTCCGCTTCGAGCGTCAGGCGCGCATAGATCGTCAGGCCCTGCGGCTTGATTTCGAGGTCGAGCGTCACGGCCGGATAGCCGTCCCACTCCAGGCGATAGTCTCCTCCGATCCCGAAAGTGATCGTGCCGGGATGGAAATAGAGTTCTGCAGCCGATTCGATCAGGTCGGCCAGGTTGGCATGATATTCATAGCGCAGCATCGAGATCAGGTCGGCCGCGTCCAGAAGCCTCAGTTCAGCTGCAACTGGGCTGATGGCATTCGCAAGGATCTCCTCCCTTGCGGCAGAGTAGGTGCACTTTTTCATCAGGTTCAACGTACCCGTTTGTTTTGGCGGCGCGACGCATAGACCTTGTGAATCAGTTCCGCGACCGCCTTATAGAAGACTGGCGGGATGACGCTATCCACCGAGACTTGCGCAAACATGGAGCGGGCGAGTGGAGGATCTTCAAAAATTGGAATGTTATGCTGTTGGGCGATCTCACGAATTTTGAGTGCGATGAGATCCTGGCCCTTGGCGACGACCACCGGCGCTTCCGCTTCTTCTGCAACGTAGCGTAGAGCAATCGCATAATGTGTCGGGTTGGTGATGATCATCGTGGCGCGCGGAACGCTGTTGATCATGCGGCGTCTGGCGCGGTCTCTTGCAACCGAGCGCTGTCGGGCCTTGACCATCGGGTCGCCCTGCGACTGCTTCATCTCGTCCTTGACTTCCTGCTTGGTCATCTTGAGCTGAGAGAACCAGTGGTGCCGCGTCCAGGCGATATCGACCGCGGCGATGATGAAGGTCGCGGCCAGAATGACGATCACCATTTTCTTCGTGACGCGAATCATCACGCCGAAAATCGTCTGCGGATCGGCAAACATCGAATCAAGCGATGCGTAGAAATCGCTCCGCAGCACGAAATACATGACGACCGAAACGACCACGACCTTGATCAGGGATTTGCCGAACTGCACCATGCCCTGGGCACTGTAGATGCGACCAAAACCCTTCACCGGAGACACCCGGTTCCACTGCGGGCGGATCCGTTCGAGCACGGCCGACGGAAGGTTCTGTGCGGCGGACGAAATAATGCCGAAGCCCATCAGCAGAACCGCGATCGGCAGCATGAAATAGGCCGATTGCAGCATGAGATAGGTCAGAAGGCTGACGAGATCGGAACTGCGCTCGATACGCCACTGCTCCGGATGCTCGAAAAAATCGCGCAGCGTCACACCGAGCCGCGCCACATTCGCCGGCAGGAAGAATACGAGATAGATATAGAAGGCGAGTGTCGAGCCGAATAGGGCAACTTCCGAAGACGTCGGCGTGTTGCCCTTCTCTACGGCTTCACGCTTTTTCTTGTCTGTCGGGTCTTCTGTTTTACTGTCTTTATCCTGGTCGTCGGACAAGATCGGCCTCGCAGTGTTGCGCCTGAGCGCGCTGCACCGATGATAGCGCAGGAGCGGGGCAAAGGCCTAGTGCCGCCCGGTTGCGAAGGCCGCAACCGGCCCGTCTGCCACAGGTTTTTCTGAGCTTTCCGCTGGTCGGGCCTTGAAACGATGAAAGGCGGCAGGCCCATGGGCCGCCGCCTTTGCAGGTTGTCATGTCTTGGGCCTGGCGGTCAGGCGGCCTGGCCGTCGCTAGGCTCTTCCTTTTCCTTGAGCTCGATCTGCCCGGAATTGGCAAGCCGGATGGCTTCCTGCGAGATCGCGCGGCGAGCAATCGCCACTTCGCGGGCATTGATCGCACCGCCGGCCTGCAGGTCCGATTCGACCATGCGGCGCTGGCGCGGGCTGATCGAGGACAGCACACATTCGCGGATCTCGACGGACGAGCCGCGCAGCGCCATGGTGAGCACGTCGGCGGCAAGGTCGTTGAGCAGGATGACGCGGCTGCGCTGCGGCATAAGCATGAGATCGTCGAAGAGGAAGATCTTCGGACGAACCTTCTCGGCGGCTTCGTGGCTGACCTGTTCCAGCGAGGTGAGGAGCGAATCGACCTGCGGCTTTTCGAGCTGGTTCATCAGTTCGGCAACCTTCGCCGAGCCGGTCGAATTGCGCTCGGCTTCCATGTCGCGGACGAGATCGGCAATGCGGTTCTCGATGATCTGCATCGCCTTCGGATTGACCGACTTCAGGTTGACCGTGCGCTTCATCACGTCGGCGCGGCGATCCTCCGGCAGTTCCAGAAGCACTTTGGCGCCAAAGGCAGAGGGAAGCATGGACAGAACATAGGCGATCGTCTGCGGATGCTCGCGCATCAGATATTTGCACACGACAACCGGGTCGGCCTCCTGCAGCCGTTCCCAGGTCGTGTCTTCGAAGCTCTGGAAGGCGGTGCGGCGGCCGAGAAGATTATCGACTTCTTCCGGCGTCAGGCCCTCGTCGAGAATGCTCTCGATCGCCTTGGCATTGTCCATAAGGCCGGTGCCCTCGGTGAAGAGGTCTTCGAACTCGCTGACAAGCGTCGACAGTTCATCCGGCGGGATAGCGCGCAGGCGCTGCGCCGACGAGATGATCGTCTGCAATTCGCCCTGCGTGAAATATTTCAACAATTTGCCGGCGACGGGGGTACCCATCGCCAGAAGCACGGCTGCTGCCTTTTCCGCCTGGGACAACGGATTGGCCGGCAAATTCTCACTGAAACTGTCAAAGTCCATCATGGCCTTTTCCTATGACCCCGAAAGGTCAGTCCTTGCTGACTCCCAGAACTTCCGTGAGCCGTATCCCGAAGCGGGTATCATCGCCTTCGAGAACAGTAATTTCACCGCGCGCGATCATGCGCCCGTTGACCGTGATGTCGACCGGCTCGCCGATCTTCTTGTCCAGAGCGATGATCGCCCCTTCTTTCAGGTTCATCAACCCGGAAACCTGCATGCGGCTGGATCCCAGCACGATCTGCACGTCGATCGGGATATCCATGATGATATCATAGTTGGAAGCAAGCCCGCTGCCTAGCGGCCCGGCCGAATGGCTGCTGCCTGCGTCATTCAGTCCCGATCCGAAATCGAAGCCGCCGGGCGCCGCGTCACCACCGAAATCGCCGAAGGACGATGCGGCACCGCCGGAAAAATCGCCGCCGAAGTCCGAAGCCCCCGGAAAGTCGCTTTCCATCGTGGTGCCGTCCGCATCCGCCTTCAGCGCGCCGCGGAGGTTGTCGATCGCATTGTCGAGCTCGAAGTCGCTGCTCGAGGAAAAATCCGCTGCGTCGGGTTCGCTAAGTGGGGTCGGTTTCTTTGCCATGGTCTATATATCCGATTTGAAACTTGCCTGAACCTGCCGATCGGTTCCGCCGGTCGCTTTCGCGCTGGTCAGCCTTCGAGAATGCGCTTGAGGCTCTCTTCGGTTGTGCCGGCGCTTTCCTTGATCTTGACGGTATAATTCTGGCCGGACCGGCCGAATTCGCAATTGTAGAGCATCTTGCCATTGGCATCGACTTCGACGCGGACATCCGTCCCGGCGTCGAAGAAGGGAATGACGTCGCCGACTGAAAGCCGCGAGATCGTCTCGAGCGTCAGCGACTGCATCCGCACGCGTGCCTGCAGTTCCACCTGCGAGCGGCGAACCTGCTTTTCCAGCTGTTCCTTCCAGGCCTCGCGGGCCTCGCCCTGCTGGCCGAGCAGCTTCGGCTGGACGATGACGGTTTTCAGAAGAACACCCTGCGGGATGATCAGCTGGATCTCGCCGCTGATCTTGCCGATGGTCATCCGCATGCGAACGGCAGCCGCGAACATGTCGACGATCTCGGCATGCTTCTGGACGTGTTCGGAATGATCATAGGCATCGACAAGGGCAGGCTCGAAGCCGCCTGGCGCCTCGATGCCGGAACGAAGGACGCTGGCAACCTTCTGGAAGACCAGCGAGGCAATGTCGAGTTCGATCGCCGAAAGCCTGCGCGTCTCGCCCTCAGCCCCGGTATCGTCGCCGAGAAGATTGGCGATGATCGAGATCGGCAGGGTGTTTTCGCAGGAGAGGATGAAGTTCGGGCACCAGTTGCGCAGAGAACCGATCGTCAGCGTGCTTGCCGCATTCAGCCGACCGACAAGCGTCGACATCAGTGCCGATTCCGAGCCGATATATTCGACGTCGAGTTCGAGATTGAGCTCGCCGCCCAGCGTATCGGCCAGTAGCGACGCGTAGATGCCGCCGATATCCGCGCAGATGCGCGAGACTGTCTTGGCATCGCCGAGGTCTCCGGTGAGGCGGGCGAGAACCGCCCTGTCCATGCTGCCTGATGATGTTGCCATTGCCGAAATGCTCATCCTGTCGCGGCGTCCCTGATCAGGCCGCCTTGTTGTCGCCGCCGGGGTTCATCATCTCCTTTTCGACGGCGTCGATCGACGGCCGGTCGGTGTTGGAGATCGTCTTGCGGCCGTATTCGAGCGCCACCTGCGGCACGGAGCCGTTCATGTAGGCGATCAGCGTCTGCTTCACGATCGTATAGAGGCGATGCTGCTTGGTACGAACGATCTTGATCTGCGCCGTCAGCGGGTTGCAGAGCGAGTATGAAAGGAAGATGCCGAGCATGGTGCCGACGAGGGCCGCACCGATCAGGCCGCCGAGAACATCCGGCGATTCGTTGATATGGCCCATGGCCTTGATGACGCCGAGAACGGCCGCGACGATACCGATCGCCGGGAAACTGTCGCCCATCGCGGTGATCGCGTTATAGGGCTTCAGCTTGTCGGCCAGCATCGTTTCCATTTCCTCGTCCATCAGCGCCTCGATCTCGTGCGAGCGGGCATTGCCGATGATGATGAGGCGGACATAGTCGCAGATGAAGACCGTCAGGTCCTTGTTTTTGAGAACCGTCGGAGCGGCCTGGAAAATCGAGGATTCTTCCGGATTGTCGATATGCGCTTCGATCTCGTTGCGCGGCTTGGTGCGCAGGTCGCGCATCAGCGAGTAGAGAGCGCCGAGAACGTCGAGATATTCGCGCTCCTTCGGCACTTTGTTCTTCAGCACCTCGGCGATCGCCTTGCCGGAGTCCTTCACGATTTTCATGGGGTTAGCCATGATGAAGCCGCCGAGGCCTGCGCCGCCGATAATCATCAGCTCGAAGGGCTGGACGAGAACACTGACGTGCCCGCCCATGGCCATGAAGCCGCCGAGGATACATCCGATGGTGATCACGAAGCCGAGAATAATCGTCATGTCTAGTCCGCACCCAACCTAATCTTGCCTCATGTTCACTAGGGGCATTGCCTTGCGTGAAGCTGTCGATGGAACCGAAATGTGAGCCTGTTTTGCCGACAGTTTCGCACAAGCAAATCCGCCTAGCTCTGCCAGCGTGGGTCGTCCCTGTGGGGCAACGGCCTGCAATTTTGACTTCCGGGCGATGTCTGCCCTGGATAGCCAAGGAGAAGGCGGATGCAGTCAGGAATTTATGTTGGTCTTTCGTCGCAGATGGCTTTGGAGAAGCGTCTCGACACGATCGCCGATAACATTGCGAACATGAACACCGTCGGCTTTCGTGCCACGGAAGTGAAGTTCGACCAGCTGATCAGCAATATCGACAACAACCTGAATGCCAAGGTTTCCTTCGTATCCCAGGGCAATGACTTCCTCTCCACCCGCACTGGCGAATTGCAGCAGACGAACAATCCGCTCGATTTCGCCGTCAAGGGCGATGGCTGGTTCGCCATCGACACGCCCGGCGGCCAGGCGCTGACCCGCGACGGCCGCTTCACCATGTCCGAGACAGGCCAGCTTCTGTCGACGCGCGGCTATCCCGTGCTTGATTCGGGCGGCGCACCTATCCAGCTCAACCGCACGGCCGGCGAGCCGTCGGTCGGCACCGATGGCCGCATTTTCCAGAATGGGCAGGTCGTCGGCCAGATTGGTCTCTTCACCGCCGATGTCAGCAAGGGCTACCTGCGCTATGACAACAGCGGCATCATCCCCACGGCGGCCCCGCAGCCGGTCGTCGATAACAGCGAGATCGGCGTTCTGCAGGGCTTCACCGAGCAGTCGAACGTCAACGCCATCGGCGAAATGACCCAGATGATCCAGGTCAACCGGGCCTTCGAAAGCATTTCGAACCTGCTGAGCTCCAGCGAGAACAGCTTCACCGACGCCATCAAGACCCTGGGCGGCAGCCAGTAAGGCGTGTGGCCGAAACTGGCTGACTGCCGCTGACCTGTGCCAGAACGGATGAACGACATGTCCCCCGAAATTGAGGCGACGCAGACACCGCAGCGCTCCCTGCCTTCCGGAATGGAACGGCTGGCGGCACTGGGCGGCCTTGCCGCGCGCCGCATGGTTCCGGGGGCCGCACTTGCCTATGGCGGCAATGTCACGGCGATCACCGCCAGCCACTATATCGTCAGCGGCCTGTCGAAACATGTCAGGCTCGGCGACTTTCTCGAACATTGCAGCCCCGCCGGGCGTCATCGTGGCCAGGTTATCAAGGTCGAGCAGGATCACGTCCATGTCTGCCCGATCGAACCGGGAGAGCCGATCGGCATCGGCGATCTCGTGTTGCGCATTGGCGAATTCAAGGTCACGCCGGATGACAGCTGGTGCGGTCGCACGATCGATGCGCTCTGCCGTCCGATCGATGGACGCGGTGATCTGAGACAGGGGCACGAGGCCCGCTCGATCGAAAGTGCCGCGCCGCCGTCGATGACGCGAAGCCGCGTCGACAAGGGGTTTCTGACCGGCGTGCGCGCCATCGATATATTCACGCCGCTCTGCTACGGCCAGCGTCTCGGCATTTTCGCAGGTTCCGGCGTCGGCAAATCGACGCTCCTGTCGATGATGGCCGCAGCCGCCGCCTTCGATCGGGTCGTCATCGCGCTTGTCGGTGAACGTGGACGCGAAGTGCGTGAATTCATCGAGGATACGATGGGCGAGCACATGGCAAAGACGATCGTCGTCGTTGCCACCAGTGACGAAAGCCCGATGTTGCGCAAGATGGCGCCGCTGGTCGCCATGACTGTGGCCGAGCATTTTCGTGACAAGGGCGAGAACGTCCTTTTTATCGCAGACAGCGTCACCCGTTTCGCCCATGCTGTTCGTGAAGTGGCGATTGCCGCCGGCGAACTGCCGATCGCCCGCGGCTATCCGGCATCGGTCTTCACCGAATTGCCGAAGCTGCTGGAGCGCGCCGGGCCCGGCGCCACGCAGGCCGGTACGATTACCGCCATCATTTCGGTTCTCGTCGATGGCGACAACCACAATGATCCGATCGCGGATTCGACCCGCGGCATTCTCGACGGCCACATCGTGATGGATCGCAGCCTCGCGGATGAAGGCCGTTATCCGCCGATCAATCCGCTGTCATCGATCTCGCGACTGGCGCGCAAGGCCTGGACGCCGGATCAGGAAAAGCTGGTCATGCGCCTGAAGGCGCTGATCCATAGATTCGAGGAAACCCGCGATCTTCGCCTCATCGGCGGCTATCGTCCGGGCACCGACCCGGAGCTCGATCTGGCCACCAAACAGGTGCCGGTCATCTACGAAATTCTCAAGCAATCGCCTGCCGACAGACCCGCTTCGGATTCCTATGCGGATCTGGCGGTGGCGCTGCGCAATGCCGCAAGCGCTTCGGCGGCCCCGCCAAGAAGGTGATAGTCGGTGAAGAAGCCCGCTCAGAAGATGCCAAAACCGCGCAGATCCGGCTCGGGGTCGAGTGACAGCAATTCGGCCCGGTCCGATCTCGTCCTGAAGGGCGCTGCCGTGCTTCTCGCCGGCGGGGCGGTCGCCTTTCCCTGGTACGTTTTCTTCAACCAGGAAAAGTTCGGCGTCAGCGTCGCCGGCTGGGAGCAATTGCGCGATGTCCGTGGCTTTCGCCATGATGGAGGCGAGATGCCGCCGGGTGATAATGCCCGCGGCATCGCCAGCAGTGGCAACGCAATCAACGGCAATGGTAATGGTGATGGGCAGACAGGCCTCGACCAGCTGACGACGGCCACGGTCGCAAGCCCCTTGCTCCGCAAGAAGGAAGGCGAGGGGGCGGATCTCGACCAGCCGATGCCGGGCACTGCCGGCTTCCGTCTTCTCCATGTGGCCAACGGCCGCGCGATGATCGAGGATCAGTCGGGCGTCTATATCGTCCAGCAGGGCTCTGTCCTGCCTGATAACAGCCGTCTCGCCTCGATCGAGCAGCGTGATGGGAAATGGGCGATAGTGACCTCGAACGGGCGCTTTTACGAGAGCGGCAAGTAAGCCGCAGCGGCTCGGCTCATCTGCTGAAAATTCAAGGGGTCACGTGGTTCTGCCGCGTGGCCCTTTTGCTTTCCTGCATGCGGGACATCAAGCGTTTGTGACCGCCAATCGGGTCAGAGACGAAGGGGCTTTATCCGAACCGTCTGAAACAACAGTTCCACGCAAGTTTATCTCTTTAGATCTTGCCCATAGAAAGACGGAGACACGTGATGCAGTCGATACAGTTATTCGATCTTGCCTCCAGGCAAGCCGAGTGGCTTTCGGTACGACAGGAAGTCGTCAGCACGAATATCGCCAACGCGAATACCCCAAAGTTTCGCGCAAAGGACGTAACGCCATTTTCGGCAGTGCTTGATTCCTCCAATGTCCCGATGGCCCGTACCAATCCCGGCCATTTAGCCGGAGACACCATGGAGACCGCCGAGATCGGCGTCCATGATGAAGCGGTCAACAACGAAATTGGTGTCCAGGAAAGTGGCAATACCGTTTCGCTGTCCGGTGAGCTTGCGAAGAGCGGCGATATTCGCCGCCAGTACGAGCTGAATACTCAGCTCACGAAAGCCTTCCATAACATGATGTTAACAGCACTGGGCAAGTGACGCCATGGATCCCTTAGCAGCCTCCTTGAAGATTGCCGGCAGCGGCATGGAAGCGCAGGCGACCCGTCTGCGCGTGGTTTCGGAAAACATCGCCAACGTTCGCACGACGGGCGACACGCCGGGTGCCGATCCCTATCGTCGCAAGACGATTACCTTCGGTGCGGAACTCGATCGCGCAAGCGATCTGACGACGGTTGGCGTCAAGAAGCTTGGTGTCGACAAGTCGGATTTCACCAAGGAATACGATCCCGGCAATCCGGCGGCCGACAAGAATGGCATCGTCAAGATGCCGAACGTCAACATGCTGGTCGAAATGGCCGACATGCGCGAAGCCAACCGCAGTTACGAGGCGAACCTGCAAAGCATCAAGCAGGCACGCGACCTGATCTCCCAGACGATTGATCTCCTGAAAGGCTGATGATGATTGACGCGATTCAAACCGGCCTTTCGGCTCTGTCCAAGACGGGTCTCAACGGCGTTGACAAGAGCGATGACGTCACCTCGTCGCTGGTCGGCGGCGCCGCCACCGTCGCAGGCACGGCGGTTGCCGGTCCGGGCTTCGGCGCGATCCTCGGCGATATGGCCAAGGACGCGGTGCAGTCGCTGAAGGAAGGCGAATCCGCTTCCATCAACGGCATCCAGGGCAAGGCCAACACCCGTGAAGTTGTCGATGCCGTCATGAGTGCGGACCAGACGCTGAAGACGGCCGTCGCCCTGCGCGACAAGGTCGTGTCCGCATACCTCGACATCACCAAGATGCAGATCTGAGTTAGGAGTTACGCGCCATGAGAGCACTCGCAATCGCAGCCACCGGGATGGACGCGCAGCAGACCAACCTCGAGGTCATTGCAAACAACATCGCCAACATCAACACGACGGGCTTCAAGCGCGGCCGCGCCGAGTTCACCGATCTGCTCTATCAGGCAGAGCGGGCTCAGGGCGTCGCCAACCGCGCGGACCAGTCCGTGGTGCCGGAAGGCGCCAATATCGGTCTCGGCGTCCAGACGCAGTCCGTTCGTCAGCTCCATATCCAGGGTGAAGTCAGCCAGACCGGCAACGATCTCGACATGGCGATCGTCGGCCGTGGCTTCTTCATGGTCCAGGGCACCAACAACGAAACCCTCTATACCCGTGCCGGCTCGTTCAACAAGGATGCCAACGGCAACCTCGTGACGGCTGACGGCTACATGGTCCAGCCGCAGATCACCATCCCGACCGATGCCACCTCGATCACGATCGGCGAGGACGGCACGGTGACGGCTGTCCTCGGCACCTCGACGACCACGACGACGCTCGGCCAGATCACCCTGACGAACTTCGTCAACGAAGCAGGCCTGAAGCCCTTGGGCGACAACCTGTTCCAGGAAACGCCTGCTTCCGGCAACCCGGTCGTCGGCAATCCGACGGATCAGGGCTTCGGCTATATCAAGCAATCCTACCTTGAGAATTCCAACGTGGATTCGGTCAAGGAAATCACTGACCTGATCTCGGCGCAGCGCGCCTACGAGATGAACTCCAAGGTCATCACCACCGCTGATGATATGGAAAAGATCGTCAGTCAGAACCTGAAGTAACGACGCGGAAGGTAGGCGAGCCATGATGATGAGCCGGATCACTGTATCGACGAAGCGGATAGCACTGCTGTTGGGAATGGCCATGAGCCTGCCGGGAGCCGCCTATGCGGAACTCGGCTATGCCATCGTGCCCAACGCGACGATCTATTCCGGCGACATCATTACATCCGGCTCCGTCAGCTCGGTGGAAGTAACAAACCCGAACCTCGCCGGCGGCTATGCCAGCGACATGAAGCAGGTGGTCGGCAAGGTTTCGAAGCGAACGCTCGTGGCCGGCCGCACCATCCCGCTGATGGCGCTGCGCGATCCCTACACGGTGCGTCGCGGTGAGCCGGTTCGGCTCACCTATACGGTCGGTCGCATGCAGATCAGTGCACGCGGCGAACCGCTGAACGACGCCATGGCCGGAGAAGCAATCCGGGTACGCAACAGTGATACCGGCGTCACCGTCGATGGAACGGTGATGAAGGACGGCAGTATCGAGGTTCGGCAGAAATGATCTTTCGCCTTGTAAGCATTGTGCTCATGATGGTCGCGGCCAGTTTTTCGGCCGTGGGTGATGCCTATGCCATTTCCTCGCGCATCAAGGATGTCGCCTCGCTCCAGTCGGGCCGGGAAAACCAGCTGATCGGCTATGGCCTCGTCGTCGGTCTCCAGGGATCCGGCGACAGCCTGCGTTCGGCGCCCTTCACCGACCAGTCGATGCGCGCCATGCTGCAGAACCTCGGCATTTCCACCCAGGCGCCCAGTCGAACGCCAAGAACGTCGCAGCCGTCATGGTCACGGCCAATCTGCCCGCCTTCGCAAGCCCCGGCAGCCGCATCGACGTGACGGTCAGCTCACTCGGCGATGCCCAGTCGCTGCGCGGCGGTACGCTCGTCATGACGTCGCTCACCGGCGCCGACGGCCAGATCTACGCCGTCGCCCAGGGCTCGGTCGTCGTTTCCGGCTTCAACGCGCAGGGGCAGGCCGCCCAGGTGACGGAAGGCGTGACGACCGCCGGCCGCGTTCCGAGCGGTGCCATCATCGAACGCGAACTGCCCTCCAAGTTCAAGGATTCGGTCAACCTCGTCCTGCAGCTGCGCAACCCGGATTTTTCGACCGCCGTCCGCGTCGCCGATGTGGTCAATGCCTATGCCAACCGCACGTTCGGCCAGGGTATCGCAGAGCCGCGTGATTCCGAGGAAATCGTCGTCCAGAAGCCGAAATCGGCCGATCTGACGCGCCTGATGGCGGATATCGAGAACCTTGTGGTGGTGACGGATACGCCGGCAAAGGTCGTCGTCAACGAACGCACCGGAACGGTCGTCATCGGTGCCGACGTCAAGGTCTCCCGCGTGGCGGTGAGCTACGGCACGCTGACGGTTCAGGTCAACGAGACGCCTCAGGTCATCCAGCCGGCGCCCTTCTCCGACGGCCAGACGGCGGTGCAGCCGCAGACCGATATTCAGGCGCAGAAGACCGGCGGTGCTCTCAACGTCGTCGAAGGCCCGGATCTCCAGACGCTGGTTGCCGGACTGAACAGCATCGGCGTCAAGCCGGACGGTATCATCGCAATCCTGCAGGGCATCAAGTCCGCAGGCGCGCTACAGGCGGAGCTGGTGCTGCAATGACGGATCAATCCTCCAGCAATAGCCTGATCGGCCGCCTTGCTCCCTATATCGTCCTGACCGGGCTTGCGGTTCTCGGCTCCCTGCCGAGCGCCCGCGCCCAGCAGAATTTCGGCCCCATGTCGGACCAGAACTCCGACAGCGAGATCAAGCAGTATTGCGGCAACATCGTCGATGCGGCCCGCGACCAGCGCTATGCCCTGCAGAAGCAGGATCTCGAAAAGCTCCAGGCCGATATCAACGACCGCATCGCCATGCTCGACAAGCGCAAGGCCGATTATCAGGACTGGCTGAAGAAGCGCGACGATTTCATGAAGCGCGCCGATCAGAACCTTGTCGACGTCTATAAATCGATGAAGCCGGATGATGCCGCGCCGCAATTCGACAACATGGACATCCGTGTTGCCGCGGCCATCATCATGAAACTGCCGAGCCGCCAGTCGGGCCTCATCCTGTCCGGCATGGACGCACAGAAGGCGGCAAACATTGCCACCATCATGTCCAATGCCGGCCTTGCCAACACATCCAAGGATCCCTCGTAATGAAGAAGACCGCAGTCCTGCTCGCCACGACGATGGCTCTGACCGGCTGCCAGGCGCTGCAGTCCCAGACGATCAAGGAAATCGGCAACGCTCCGTCCATGAGCCCGATCGGCAGTGGCCTTGCCTATGGTCAGAACCAGCAGCTGTCGTCTTATCCGAAGCAGCCGCGCCATGGCGCGACAGGCTATTCGCTCTGGAGCGACAGCCAGGCAGCACTCTTCAAGGACGCACGCGCGATCAACGTCGGTGATATCCTCACCGTCAACATCAAGATCAACGACAAGGCGAACTTCGACAACGAGACCGAGCGCAACAGGACCAACAGCAAGACCACATCCTGGAATGCGGATGCCAAGATCCTGGGCTGGAAGCCGAGCACGGATTCGACGCTTGGCGCCAACTCGGACAGCGAATCGAAGGGCACCGGCACGATCAAGCGTTCGGAAACCCTGACACTGCTCGTTGCGGCCGTCGTCACTGGCGTTCTTGAAAACGGCAACCTGATCGTCAGCGGTTCGCAGGAAGTGCGCGTCAACCAGGAAATCCGTATTCTCAACGTCGCCGGTATCGTGCGCCCGCAGGATGTCGATTCGTCGAACCAGATCTCCTACGAGAAGATCGCCGAAGCGCGTATCTCCTACGGCGGTCGCGGCCGTCTGACCGAAGTCCAGCAGCCGCCTTACGGCCAGCAGCTTTCCGACCTCTTGTCGCCGTTCTGATAGCGGCGGGTATTCATGTCTGGAGAAGTGAAATGACCGATCTGGTCACGGCCGACGAGGCGCCACAGAAGAAATCGTCCATCGCCGTTCTAGCAGCGGCGATCGGCGTGCTGACGCTGGTTGGCGCCGGTGGTGGCTGGTTCCTCGGCAAGATGCTTGCCCCCTCCATGCAGCCCGCAGCAACGCCGGCTGCCGAAGGTCAGGCCGCCGCTCCGGCTGCAGCTCCTGCATCACCGGCAGCACCCGCGGCGGAAGCTGCAGCAGCACCGGCGGCCGAAGGTGGTCACGGCGGGGCAGCCGGTGCAGCCGCCGCAAGCCATGTGGTCGATCTCAAGCCCATCCTCACCAATCTCGCCTACCCTTCAGACAACTGGGTAAGGCTTGAACTCTCCCTCGTCTTCAAGCAGGCTGTCGATGAACAGCTGGCCGAGTCGGTGCATCAGGATATCCTGGCCTACATGCGGACGGTTTCATTGCAGCAGATACAGGGCCGCGTGGCTTCCAGTATCTCAGGGACGATCTGAAGGAGCGCATCGACTTGCGCACGCAGGGCAAGGTATCGGATCTTCTGTTCAGGACATTCGTGATCAGATGATACGTCGCATTCTTCTCGTCGCGCTGCTGGTTGCCATACCGCAGTTCGCGAACGCTCAGCAATTCCCGACGGATCTCCTGAACCTGCCGGTCGACGGCTCGGTTTCGGCCTGGATCATCCGCACCTTCGGCCTGCTCACCGTCCTTTCGGTGGCGCCGGGTATCCTCATCATGGTGACGAGCTTTCCGCGCTTCGTCATCGCCTTCTCGATCCTGCGCTCGGGCATGGGTCTTTCGACGACCCCGTCGAACATGATCCTGACCAGCATGGCGCTGTTCATGACCTTCTACGTCATGTCGCCGACGATGAATCGGTCGTGGCAGGAAGGCATCCAGCCGCTGCTGCAGAACCAGATCACCGAGGCACAGGCCGTCGAGCGCATCGCCGAACCTTTCCGCGCCTTCATGGTGGCGAATGTGCGCGACAAGGATGTTGCCCTCTTCGTCGATATCGCTCGCGAGCGCGGCCAGACGATCCAGCTCGGCGACCAGATCGAATACCGCGTCCTCATCCCGGCCTTTATGCTGTCGGAAATCCGCCGAGGATTTGAAATCGGCTTCCTGATCGTCCTGCCGTTTCTGGTCATCGACATGATCGTTGCCAGCATCACCATGTCGATGGGTATGATGATGCTGCCGCCGACATCGATTTCGCTGCCGTTCAAGATCCTGTTCTTCGTCCTGATCGACGGCTGGAACCTGCTGGTCGGCTCGCTGATCCGCTCCTATTCGTAAGCGGTTGCTGCATATTGAAACGGACCGGGGAGGGAACCTTCTCCGCGGACGAAAGATCGCAAGGATATCCTCATGACAGAGCAGCTCTCTTCAGGCGCGGCGCCGACGGCTGGTCCCGTTCCCTTTGCCGGCGGTTGGGAGCATAACCGCAACCGCTACTGCATCTGGATCGTCACCCCGCAGAACTATACGCACAGCCATGCCTTTGACGAGGTCGCACTGGCGCTGCAGGGGGCTTTCGAGGAGCTTGGCGGCTCGGCGCCGATCGTCAGGGATCTTGCAGGCTTCGGTGGGCGCGTGCCAATCATCTTCGGTGGCAACCTTCTGCCGCGACAGGTGATATCCGTTCTCCCGCCGGACAGCGTCGTGGTCAATCTGGAGCAGGTCTCGGATGACAGCGCCTGGCTGCAGCGGGATTATATGGACATCATGCGTGCCTTCCCGGTCGTCGACTACAGCCGGCGCAACCGCGACAATCTTGCGGCCAAGGGCATCACCCATGCGCAACTGCTCGGCATCGGCTATAGCCCGGTCCTCACGCGCATCGCGCCGGCCCTGAAAAGGATATCGATGTTCTTTTCTATGGTTCGACCAACGAACGGCGGCTGGTCATTCTCAAGGCACTTCATAGTCAGGGCATTCGTGTCGTGCCGCTGTTCAATGTCTACGGCCCCGAGCGCGATGTCGCGATCGCGCGGGCGAAGATCGTCATCAACATTCACCACTATTCCAGCAATGTCTTCGAGATCGTTCGTGTCTCCTACTTGCTGGCCAACAGTGCCTGCGTTGTGACGGAAGGCAATCCGAGGGATCCCGACGTGCAGCCCTTCCTCTCGGGCCTTGCCGTGACACCCTATGAAGATCTCGTGGCTCGCTGCCGCGCCCTGCTTGCCGATGAAGACGCACGCCGGACGATGGCCGAGGCCGGTCTTGCTGCAATCCGGACCATGCCGCAGTCGAAGATGCTGATGGATCTGATGGAGGCGAATGCCGCGGCCTGAGGCCGTCTCCGGGACTTGAACGGCGGGCCTCGCTCGCGAACGCGCCTTACGCAAAAAAAGCCGGCCTGCAGATACGCAGGCGGCTTTTTGCATCTCAGGTGCGGCTCATGAAAGGGCCTTCGCGCGGTGGCAGCACCGGAATGTCGATGTGGTCGGGCTCGAGCCCTGCCTTGGCGCGCTCCACCATCATCTCGTAGCCGTGTTCGAGATGGCGGCAGAGCCGTTCTGCATCGAACAGAGGAGAGGTGAAACGCACCTTCTCCAGATGCTGGCGCATCCCGACCAGCCGCTCGTGATCATTGTAAAGAGAAACCGCCAGCTCGATATAGCCGTCGATGCCTTCGGCCACGAGCTCGTTGAGATCCACCGCGTTAAGCAGGGTCTCACTGACGCGCGAGGAGAAGTTCTTGCCCTTGATGGTTATCACCGGCAGGCCACCCCAGAGCTGTTCGGAGGTCGTGGTATGGCCATTGACCGGATAGGTATCCAGTCCGAGATCGGCAGTCGGAATACGATTGATATGATGATCATATTCCATCTTGGGAGAGAAGAAGACGCGTTTATTGCTGATGCCGCAGGCGGCCAGCTTCCGCTCGATCCCGGCCTTGCTTTCCGGCGATGCCGAAAGAAGCCAGATCACGCTACCTGGCGTGCGCTTGAGGATTTCCGCCCAGGCTTCAATGATGGCCACGCTGATCTTGCGGCTGGCGTTGAACGAAGCAAAGACGAAGGCATCCTTCGGAAGGCCATAGCGTTCCCGCTCGGCTCGGCTGGGCAGCGGGCGGCTGGCCGGATCGTTCGGCTGGTAGACTTCGGGCAGACGGCAGAACTTTTCATCGTAAAAGGGGGCGGAACTGTCCGGCAAGACGATGTGGTCGCCGATCGTATAGTCGAGATCGGCATTGCCGACCGTACCCGGAAAGCCGAGCCATGTGACGTGAATGGGCGCGGCCGGCAGATTGAAGATACCAAGCCGGTTGCCCTTTGTGTGTCCCTTGAGATCGACGAGAATATCGATGCCGCGCTGACGGATGGTGTCGACGGCCTCCTCGTCGGTCATGTCACGGATGGTGACGATCTCGCCCCACAGGGAGCGATCGGCCGTGTTCGTCAGGAGCATCTTCAGCTCGCTGTGGCAGAACAGAACGATTTCGAAACGTGATCGATCATGGGTCTCGAGCACGCGGCGAATGAGCTTCATCGTCGCATGAAGATCGAAAAGGTCGGAGGAGACATAGCCGATACGGATCTTGTCGGCCCAGATGTGCGGCACGGCCCGTCTCGTCTCGCGTGCCCCCGGCACGGCCCTGACGATTGCGCCGCGTGCCATCTGGTTGATCTTCTCGTCATCGCACCAGTGGATATTGAAGAACGGCACGTCTCCGCGCAGAAATTCGAGGTCGCCCGCCGCTATCGCAGCATCGATCATCGGCTGGTGCTTCTCTTGTCCTTCATAGCGGTTGTGCTCGCGGCAGAGCAGAAGATAGGCCAGCCGCATGCCGTTATCTTTCGGGATCCGCTTCAGCAGCGTCTGGGCAGTCTTCACGTCTCCGCCGTCGAAGAGGTCCCAGGTGCGAAGCGCAATACGGCCGCCAAGCTTAATGTGCTCGACATTTTCACTCTCGATGAGCTGGTCCTTGAAGCTCTCGGCCAGCGGGAGTTCATTGCGTTCGACCAGAACCGAGGCGATGATATAGGCAAGGTCGGCATCCTTGCGCGCGCGCTTCAGCAGCCGGTTGCCGAGTGCCAGTGCCTTGTCTTTCTGCCCGGCGGCAAAATAGAGCTTCATGCTTTGGGCCAGATGGTCCTCGGCCTGTGCGCCATCCATATCGGCGGCCAGTTCGTAGGCAGACGCCGCCTCGGCGCGCAGACCGAGCTTGATCAGCGTTTTCGCCAGCAGCGTATAGGTCCTGATATCCCGTTCGGTATCGAGCAGGCTGTTCAACACACGGAGCGATTGCGTATATCGGCCGGCGCGGAAATCCGCTGAGGCTGCGGCATAGGAAATGGGGTTGGTCAACTCATGCTCCGTGGTCGTCACGCCCGCCTGCAGCAGCGCCATCGGGCGCGCGCGTGGTATAGGTCTCGTGACTTATGATCTGCGAAGCTTGCACGAAGCCGGACAACTGCTCTGCCGGAAACGTGATTAACAGCTGTTTCACTTCGAACGAGGGCGTTGATTGACTATTAACCACCCCTCTCCAATCCCGTGTCGGCAGGCCGGCCGCCCCCCTAAATTTAAGGAACTGGCAATGAATGCCTGCGAAAAAACGGTCATCAGATGATGGGTTTGATCCAAAAAAGGCGGATCAAGTGGCATGACGCCGGACCATCATTGCCGGTAAAAATGCAAAGCCCGGTATGTCCTCCTTTTGTAACGAGTTCCAGGGGACACCCCAATGACCAGCATCAACTACAACTCTTCCGCTTCCAGCGCCCTCCAGACGCTGAGCACGATCAACAAGAACCTCGAATCCACGCAGAGCCGCGTCTCTTCGGGCTACAAGGTTCAGAACGCTTCCGATAACGTCGCTTACTGGTCGATCTCGACCACGATGAAGTCGGACAACAAGGCGCTCGGCGCTGCTACCGACGCTCTGACGTCGGTGCCGCCAAGGTCGACGTTGCCTATGACGCGATGGACAGCGCCATCGACGTCGTCAACGAGATC
>CABHNZ010000014.1 GCA_902167985.1 Shinella sp. UYSO24 | reverse complement strand
AAAAACCGACACCCAGATCCACAAAAGACCCAAACGTCAAAACCCCAGGAGCCAAACCGTTAAATCCGGCTCATCAGCATCGCAGCCAACTTCTCAGAGAGTTTTAAAACGAACATCGTCGTCGCTTGCAGCGCCGCCGCCCTCGTCAGTGAGCGGGGTTATAGATCCCACTTTCCAAACCGTCAACAGCGATTTTCACGAGGCTGACATAAATTTTCCAAACACCTGAAATTTATGGGTTTATTGTCTTTTATGCGGGTCTCGGCCGTCATGCCTCATGATCTTGCCCCCGAAAGGCGTCGAGCGATGCTCACGCCCTCCCCTTTGACGAACCAGGCCCGCCCGTCACATCATGACGAGCGAGCCATTTATGGTCATCGTCATCGGCATCCGGTCAGCTGACACGGCCAAGGCGATGATAGAGGTTCGAATATTTCATCGCGTCCGCCTGTTCGGGCACATCCTTCAGGTAATGCGCGATCGCCCTGCGGATCAGCTCGAAATCCTGCTGCGAGAAGACGGCACGGTAGCGCTCCGGCTGCATCGTCTTGGCTGTGTCGATCGTGTCCAGCATACTCATATCCTCCTTGGGTGATGGGGCGGGAGTTTCTTGATCTTCCGCCGGTCGGAACATGCCCGTCGCCTCAAGCGGCGAACTGGTTCATCGTATTGTGGGTGCCGCCGGCCTTCAGAGCAGCGTCTCCGGCGAAATACTCCTTGTGGTCGTCACCGATATCGGAGCCGGCCATGTTCTGATGGCGAACACTGGCAATACCCTCTCGGATTTCTGTCCGCTGGACGCCGGCGACATAGCCGAGCATTCCTGCCTCGCCGAAATACTCTCTTGCGAGATTGTCGGTCGAAAGTGCTGCCGTGTGATAGGTCGGCAGCGTGATCAGATGGTGGAAGATGCCGGCCCGCCTCGACGCATCGCGCTGGAAGGTGCGGATCCTCTCATCCGCCTCCAGGCCGAGCGCACTCTCATCATAATCGACGCTCATCAGCCTCGTCCGGTCATAGGCCGAGACGTCCCTACCCTCCGCCACCCAGGCATCGAAGACCTGCTGGCGGAAATTGAGCGTCCAGTTGAAGGACGGCGAATTGTTATAGACGAGCTTGGCATCGGGTATGACCGCGCGGACCCGATCGACCATGCCGGCGATCTGCTCGATATGCGGCTTTTCCGTCTCGATCCACAAAAGGTCGGCGCCATTCTGCAGCGAGGTGATGCAGTCGAGGACACAGCGGTCCGCGCCCGTTCCCTCGCGGAACTGATAGAGATTGGACGGCAGCCGCTTCGGGCGCATCAATCGGCCATTCCGGTTGATCACCACATCGCCATTCAGGCTGCCGGTATCCGAAACCTCCTCGCAGTCGAGAAAGCCATTGTAAAGATCGCCGATGTCACCCGGTTCCCGGCTGACGGCGATCTGCTTGGTAAGCCCGGCGCCGAGCGAATCCGTTCTAGCGACGATGATGCCGTTATCAATGCCCAGTTCCAGAAAAGCGTACCGGCAGGCGCGGATCTTGGCGATGAAATCCTCATGCGGCACCGTGACCTTGCCATCCTGATGGCCGCATTGCTTCTCGTCGGAGACCTGGTTCTCGATTTGCAGCGCGCAGGCGCCCGCCTCGATCATCTTCCTGGCGAGAAGATAGGTGGCTTCCGCATTGCCGAAGCCCGCATCGATATCGGCGATGATCGGAACGACATGCGTCTGGTAATTCTCGACGCTCAGAAGCAATTGCCTTTCTTTGATCGTGTCACCCGCCTTGCGGGCCTTATCGATCTCGCGAAAGATCATCCCCAGTTCACGGGCATCGGCCTGCCGGAGAAATGTGTAAAGCTCCTCGATCAGCGCGGGCACGCTGGTCTTTTCATGCATGGACTGATCCGGCAGAGGGCCGAACTCAGAACGCAGGGCCGCAACCATCCAGCCGGACAGATAGAGATAGCGGCGATCCGTCGACTGGAAGTGCTTCTTGATCGAGATCATCTTCTGCTGGCCGATGAAACCGTGCCAGCAGCCGAGCGACTGGGTATATTTGTCCGGATCGGCATCATAGGCCGCCATGTCGCGCCGCATGATATCGGCGGTGTATCTGGCAATCTCCAGTCCGGTCCTGAACCTGTTCTGCAGGCGCATCCGGGCGACGGCTTCCGCGGCGATGCCTGTCCACTTGTCTTTATCCTCCAGAAGCCTGCCGGCCTCCTCCACCATGATCTGATAGGACATCGTTCCTCCTCACTCGCTTGGTTGCGATGATGAAGACCTATGCCCGATCCGCGCCCGGGGCGAGACGCTGCGGTGTACGCTTGTCAAACTTTACAAGTTTTCGTTGTAATGTTGTAATGCCCTTGTGTGGAGGCACGCAGTGTTGGGAGGCACGGTCGTGGTGAAATCGGGCGCGGCAAAACCGGGCGCAGGCAAATCGGGCGCAGACAAGGCGGGCACGGCAAAATCAGGCCTGGAGAAAACCGGTGTCTATCTGGGCCCCAGACTGCGCCGCCTGCGTCGTGATCTGGGACTGACACAGGCCGACATGGCCGCGGATCTGGAAATCTCGCCGTCCTATATCGCCCTGATGGAGCGCAACCAGCGGCCCGTGACGGCCGAAACTCTCTTGCGTCTGGCAAAAGCCTATAAGGTCGATTTTTCGGATTTCTCCGCTGGCTCCGGCCCCGATATGGTGGCGAGGCTGCAGGCAGTTGCCAGCGATCCCCTTCTGGCCGACATCGATTTCGAGGCGCTTGAAATTGCCGACATCGCCCATAGTTTTCCGGCCTTTGCCGAAGCCATGCTCCGGTTGCACACCGCTTACAAGGAGGAGCAGTTCGCGCTTGCCGACAGGCGGCAGGGGCTGGTGGCAGATGAAGCGCCGATCGCAGGTGATCCGGTTGCCGCCATCAGGAATTTTCTCTCGGCCCGGCGCAACTGTTTCCCGCTTCTGGATACCGCCTGCGAGAAGCTGGCGACCCGGATTACCGAGGCCGGTGGCTTCATCCCCTATATCAAGGAGAAATATGGCTTGAGGGTGCGGCGCCTGCCGACAGAGGTCATGACCGGTTCGCTCCGACGTCTGGACTGGCACCGGCGCGACCTTCTTCTCGACGAAAGCCTCGATCAGGCCAGCCAGAACTTTCAGCTGGCGCAGCAACTCGCCTATCTCGAATTCGACACGGATATCCGCGCCACCGTCGACGAAGGCAATCTCGGCAACGAGAATACCCGCAGCCTCGCACACCGGGCACTTGCCGCCTATTGCGCAGCAGCGATCGTCATGCCCTATGCCGCTTTCGCCCGCGCGGCAGAAAGCCGGAAATACGATATCGAACTTTTAGCGCGGCAATTCGGCACGAGTTTCGAACAGACGGCCCATCGTCTGACGACGCTGCAGAAGCCGGGGCAGGAACGCATACCCTTTTTCTTCATCCGCGTTGATGCGGCGGGAAACGTCTCGAAACGGTTGAACAGCGGCACCTTTCCCTTTGCACGGCATGGCGGCGGCTGTCCGCTCTGGAGTGTCCATCAGGTTTTCACCACGCCACGCCAGATCGTGACGCAATGGCTGGAGTTACCGGATGGCCAGCAGTTCTTTTCCATAGCAGAACCGTGGTTTCAGGCGGTGGCGGGTTCAATGTGCCACGCGTTCAGCGTGCCATCGCGCTCGTCTGCGAGGCGCAGCATGCCGAACGGCTGATCTATGGCCAGAACCATGCGCAAAGGTCCGCACAGGTGCAGCGCCAGCCCATGGCGGCCACGCCGATCGGCATTACCTGTCGGCTCTGTCAGCGCATCAGCTGCAACGCCCGCTCGGAACCGCCGATCGGCCGCAAGCTGCTTGCCGACAATATCCGGCGAACGGAAACCCCGTTCGGTTTTGCCGATACCTGAAGCATTCCCCGGCATCTAAGGGCTGAACGGCAGACCATTACCCCGCGACAGCGCGGCCTATCACAGGCCGCTCGCCTCCACTCGACTCTCAAACTTGACTCTGTTACTCTTATTAATTAGGTCAGCTTTGTTGACATTTTTTCTGGAGGAGACGGGTATGGTCGAGGCAGTCGCAAGCACAGGTCTTTACGATCCATCCATCGAAAAAAGCAGCTGCGGCGTCGGCTTCATTACCCGAAAGGACGGCACGCAGTCGCATGACGTCCTGACCAAGGGCCATGAGGCGCTCTGCGCGTGCCGCATCGCGGCGGCATGTCGGCGGAAGGCGTGGGCGATGGTGCGGGCATTTCCGTGGACCTGTCGCTCGGCTTCTTCCGCAAGCTGACCGGAGAGGCCGAACTCCAACCCCGTCGCTTCGGCGTCGGCAACTTCTTCCTGCCCGCAAACCCGGCGTTCCACGCGGAGGCCGAGCGCGTCATCGAGACGGCATTGGCCGAGCAGGGTTTCCCGATCCTCCTGAAGCGCGACGTCCCGGTCGACAATGACGCTATCCGCCCGGCCGCCGTGCGCCATCAGCTGCCGATCCGCCAGTGGGTTTTCGGCTGTCACAGCGGAACGGCCCTTGAAGTCGAGTTCGACTTCCGCATTCACAAGGCGCTGCTCGCCATCGAGGCCGAGGCTTACACAAGCGCGGAACTTGCCGGCCTCTATCCGATTTCGCTCAGCGCCCGCACGCAGGTGCTGAAGGGCCGGCTGAACTCCAACGAGGTCATCCCCTATTTCCGCGATCTGGTGAACCCAGATCACGCGATCCACACCATGTATTTCCACACGCGGTTTTCGACCAATACGGACCCGCATCCGTCGATGGCGCAGCCGTTTCGCCAGATGGCGCATAATGGCGAGCTCAATACCGACCGCAAAAACCGCCTGTCGGAGGCGGCGATTGCTGCCGCCAAGAACGCCTCGATCATCCGCCCCAAGGGCCAGTCGGACAGCTGCCGCCTCGACCAGACCCTGCAGTCGCGCGTTCTCGAAGACGGCCTCGATCTCGTCACCGCCGTCGTCTCGATGATGCCGCCGGCCTGGGAGAATGACGACACGCTCTCGGCCGATGTCGTCGCCATGCTCGAATATTTCTCGCTCTACGAAGAGAAGAATGACGGACCGGCGGCACTGATCTTCGGCAATGGCGATGTCATCGGCGCCCGTCTCGACCGTCTCGGCCTTCGTCCCTTGCGCACGGTCGAAACCGACGACTATCTCTGCGTCATGTCGGAAGCCGGCCAGATCGCTTTCCCGCCGGAAACCGTGCGGAGCCGCGGCCGTATCGAGGCCGGCGGCATGCTTGTCTATGATCATGTAGGGAAGCGCGCCTATGGGACGGTCGAGGCGCTGGAAATGCTGGCGGCTCGCAGGCCCTACCGCGATCTTCTTATCGAGGCGCGCGTGCGCCTCAACGACCTTCCGGAGATCCCGGCCGAAGCGCAGGGCTCGCCGCTGCGCTACAATGGCGACCTTGAGCGCCATCAGCGCTACGTCGCCTATTCGCACAATCAGGAAAGCTTCAAGTTCCTGATGGACCCGATGCTGGCGACCGGTGCGGAGAAGATCTCCGCCATGGGTTATGGCAATGCGATCAACGCGCTCTCCGATCAGGAAGGTGGCGTCGCCAAATATTTCTCGCAGCGGTTCGCCCAGGTGACGAACCCGCCGCTCGACAGTATCCGCGAGGCTGACGGCATGACGCTGCGGATCGCGCTCGGCGCCAAGCCGAATATCGGCGCCAAGGCTGCCCGGCAGATCGTCGTCCCTTCACCGATCCTCACCCATCTCGACATGCTGAAGCTGCGCGAACAGACGGAAACGCCGGTTCGCCGGTTCGAGATGCTCTATACGCCCGACCTCCATGACGCCGCGGCCAATGCCCGTGCGCTGGAGGCCGGCATCGGAACGCTGTGCGATGCCATTGCAGGCTTTGCCCGTGACGAAGGCGGCATCGCCATCGTCACCGACCGGCATGTCGCCCGCGACCGGGCGGCGCTGCCGATGATCCTTGTCGTCTCGGCGATCAACCAGAAGCTCATCGAGGAAGGTGCGCGGCTGCGCGTCTCGCTGGTCATCGAAAGTGGCCAGATTTCCTCCTCGCACCATATCGCGGCGGCACTCGGCTTCGGCGCCTCGGCCATCTATCCGCTCGGCGTGCAGTTCCGTGCCGAGGAAAAGTTCGGCGCGGATGCCGACAAGGCCTTCAAGCGCTTTGCCAAGGCGGCTGAAAAGTCGCTGATGAAGACCATGGGCAAGGTCGGTCTCTGCACCGCCGAAAGCTATGTCGGCGGTGAGTTCTTCGAACCCAACTTCCTCGATACCAGCGATCCGGTGCTCAACCGCTACTTCCCCAACGTCAAGACGCCGGTTGGCGGCGTCGATTTCAAGGTGATCGCGCAAGCCGTCGCCGACTGGCACGCCAAGGCGCTGACGGTGAAGGGCGAGGACGATATTCCTCTCCTCGGCCTCTTCAAGGAGCGCGCCGAAGGCGCCGGCCACTCCTTCGGCACGACAGCCGTACGCGGCTTCGTCGACATGACCGAAGAAAAGCCGACATTTGCCGAGCCTGATGGCGAGGAAGATCCGTTCCTGCGCCTGCTGACGCTCAATCGTCTCGGTGACGCTTTCGGCATCGACGATGCGGCCTATGCCAATAACAGCTATGACCGCCTCTCACCCGAGGCGATCAACCGCTTCACCATCACGCCCGGCTACCGGTCCTTCGCCCGGATGATGACGGAGGAGCGCGCCCGCCGCCCGGCAGCGCTGCGCGATGTCCTCGCCTTCCCGGCAGACGTCACCTATGCGAGCGCGCCGGATGATTTCCGCAAGGAGATGAAGCGCTTTTCCCGCAAGGGCAATAACAGCTTTCTCGTGCGCGGGCTGACATGCGAAGCCACGTCCGACGATACGTTCCGGCTGAAGTTGACGGGATCGCAGGGTGGCGATCTTGCCCGGCTCGCGGCGCTTGGCCAGTCCCTCGTCGCCCGCTTCGGCGCGGATATTCTCGGCCATTGGCTGGAAGGTGGCGCGCTTGCCGTCCATGCGGGCGGTCAGGCGCTCGCCTATCTTCGTCTTCTCGGCACGGCGCCGGCGGGTATCTCACTGGACGACGTTCAGCCGGCAAGCGAGATCACGCCGCTTCTCGCCTCGGGTGCCATGAGCCATGGCGCGCTTGTGGCGAATGCTCATGAGGCGGTCGCCCATGGCACGAACATGGTCGGCGGCATGTCGAACTCGGGCGAAGGCGGCGAGCATATCTCCCGCTACGGCACGATCCGCGCCTCGCGCATCAAGCAGTTCGCGTCCGGTCGTTTCGGCATCTGGGCCGGCTATCTGGCCGATCCGATGCTGGAAGAGCTGGAGATCAAAATCGGTCAGGGCGCCAAGCCCGGCGAAGGCGGTCAGCTGCCCGCCGCGAAGGTGACGGTCGAGATCGCCGCTGCCCGTGGCGGTACGCCGGGCGTCGAGCTGGTCTCGCCGCCCCCGCATCACGACACCTATTCGATCGAGGATCTGGCGCAGCTGATCCATGACTGCAAGGCGGCGCGCGTGCGCGTCGTCGTCAAGCTCGTCTCGTCGGAAGGCATCGGCACGATCGCGGTCGGTGTGGCCAAGGCCGGCGCCGATGTCATCAACGTTGCCGGCAATACCGGCGGCACGGGTGCGGCCGCCGTCACCAGCCTGAAATATACCGGCCGCGCCGCGGAAATCGGCATTGCCGAAGTGCATCAGGCGCTCTGCGCCAACGGCTTGCGCCAGAAAGTGACGCTGCGCTGCTCCGGCGCGCATCAGACGGCCAGCGACGTGGTGAAGTCGGCACTTCTCGGCGGCGACAGTTTCGAGTTCGGCACCACGGCGCTGATGATGCTGAAATGCGTCATGGCGAAGAATTGCAACATCAAATGCCCGGCGGGCCTCACCACCAATGCGGAAGTCTTCGATGGCGATCCGCGGGCTCTGGCGCAATATCTCCTCAACATCGCCCATGAGACGCGCGAGATCCTCGCATCGCTCGGCTTCAGGTCGCTGCGCGATGCACGCGGCCGAAGCGACATGCTGCATCTCCTCGACCATCCCTCCAGCGTCGGCCAGCTTGATCTGCGCGCCATGCTGCAGGTCGTCGACGAGGTGAAGATCGCCGACCCCGTCTATATGGAGAAGGATTACGCCGTCGATGACGCCTTCATCGACATGGTGCGTTCCGCCCTGATCGATGGCGGCCAGCCGGTGGTCGAGCTTGGCGGCAATCGCCATCTCAACAATTGCAACAAGAGCGTCGGCGGCCAGCTTGCCGTCGATATCGAACGGATGCTGAACTATGAGCTCGATACGGAACGGACCCGTCACTTGCCCGCCGTGCGGCAGGATGGTCGTGGTCGCCGCTTCCTTGATGCGGGTTCGGTGAAGATCGCCACGTCCGGTTCTGCCGGCCAGTCCTATGGCGCCTTCTGCAATGACGGCATGATGCTCTCGCATACCGGCACCTGCAATGACGGCGTCGGCAAGAGCGCCAATGGCGGCACCATTACGGTACGATCGCCCGGCGGTGGCTCGGAGCAAGCCGGCGGCAATGTGCTGATCGGCAACTTTGCCCTCTTTGGTGCAACCGGCGGGCGGCTGTTCGTCGAGGGGCAGGCGGGCGACCGCTTTGCGGTTCGCAATTCCGGCTCCACCGCCGTCGTCGAGGGCGTCGGCGATTTCTGCTGCGAATACATGACGAATGGCGCCGTGCTCAATCTCGGCGCTTCGGCAAGGGCGTCGGCAACGGCATGAGCGGCGGCTTCTTCTATCAATACGATCCCTATGGCGATCTGCCGAAGAAGGTCAGCCACGATTCTATCCTGATCGGCTCGATCGCCGATCAGGATGACCCGCATGCCGCTTTCCACGCCGATGCGATCCGCATGATGCTGGCATGGCATGGGGAGGCAACGGGATCGGAGAAGGCTCAATGGCTGCTCGACAATTTCGACAGCGAAAAGTCGAATTTCGCCTATGGCCTGCCGCGGGCGCTGCTGCTCTATCAGGACACGGATGCGATCCTCAAAGCGAAGAGCCGCAAGGACCTGATCGATGAATTGGGCACGGCGCTCGCCGCCCATCAGGTCAGAAAATTCAAGCTCGCCTATCGCGACCGCAAGCCGATCCTCAACGGCAAGCGCCCGGCCATGGCGAGACTGACACTGACGAGATGTTCACGCTGTTGAACAATTACACGGTGCTTTCCATGGCGCAGTCGCTGGCAATGCGCGGGTGCCGAATGCGCTTGGCCCATCGGAGCCGGCGGTGGAGAAGGCGGTGCGCAATCTGATCCTCACCGAGGATTTTGCGCTGATGCAAAAGCTCTCCCGCTATGCCCGTGATGCAATTGCCGATTACGATGACGAGGCGCTTGCTGTTCTCGTCTCGGAGAAGCGGCTTTCCGACTATCGGCAGGCGCTGGCCGGCCGCAACACGCTGTCGATCGATTGCCCCGGCACCTATGGCTGGATCATCCGCCAGACGGAAAGCAATCGCGAGAGGATCGGCCGCATTCCGAGCTTCGAGGAACTGTTCGCCGCCAAGGCCATCGGCGGCCTTGCGACCGCCCGCTAAGCACAGAGACGCGTTGAGAGCGTGAGAGACCGACAATGATGATCCCGCATATCCCAGAGGACGCTCCCTTCAACAGCGACCAGCGCGCCTGGCTGGCCGGCTTCATGGCCGGCCTCAATTCGCGCCTGATTGCCGGCGAAAGCACCGCCAGTGTGCCTGCGGCCGGCGCAGCACAACCGATCCATATCCTCTACGGCACCCAGACCGGCAATGCCGAACAGGTGGCGATGGATGCTGCGGAGGCGGCAAAAGGGCTCGGCATGGCGCCGCAAGTCCGCGGCCTCGACGATATCGAGATGGCGGCTCTGGCCGACATGCGCCATCTGGTGATCGTCACCTCCACCTATGGCGAGGGCGAAATGCCCGACAACGCCCAGCTTTTCTGGGAGGCGCTTTCGGCCGACACGGCGCCGCGTCTGGAAAGCCTGAAATTCGCCGTACTGGCACTCGGCGATACCGGCTATGACGGTTTCTGCCAGGCCGGCAAACTGATCGATACGCGGCTCGAACAGCTCGGTGCATCGCGGATAACCGCCCGTCTCGACTGCGATATCGATTTCGAGGACGCAGCCGCCGCATGGCTTGGCGATACCCTGCCGCTTGCGGCTGAGAAGCCGGTGGCAGGAACGGCACCGGCTGCTGCACCTAAGGCGACCACCACGAAGGAAGCCTCCGGCTGGAGCCGCAAGAACCCTTACCTTTCGAGGCTCGCCGTAAATCGCTGCCTCTCGGGCACGGCATCGGCCAAGGAAATCCGCCATTTCGAATTTAATCTCGGCGAGAGCGGCCTTGCTTATGAGGCGGGCGATGCGCTCGGCGTCATGCCGGTCAATGATCCCGCTCTCGTGGATCTCATCATGCAAACGCTTGGAGCATCGGCCGAGACGGAGGTGAATGGCTCGCCGCTTGCCGCGCTTCTGTCGACGCAATACGAAATATCCACCCCATCGCGCGAACTGATTGCGGAGGTGGAACGCCGTGCGGCTCACGAGGAACTGACCCATGTGGTGCGCAATGGCGATCGGGAAGCGCTCGATGCCTTCCTCTGGGGCAAGGACAGTCTCGACCTTATCTCGCTCCTGCCGCAGGGCGCCTTGAGCGCAAACGAACTCGTCGGACTGATGAAGCCCTTGCAGCACAGGGCCTATTCGATTTCATCCAGCCCGAAGGAAGCGGATGGCCATGTGCACCTGACGGTCGCCAGCGTCCGTTATCATGCGGGCGGGCGCAACCGCGGCGGTGTCTGCTCGACCTATATGGCCGACCGTGTGGCGGAAGGCATGAGCGCCGGCATTTTCGTCTCGCAGAACAAGGCATTTCGCGTGCCGGGCAATGACGATGCGCCGATGATCATGGTAGGCCCCGGCACCGGCATAGCCCCCTTCCGGGCCTTCCTGCAGGAGCGGCGGGCGCGCGGCGCCAAGGGCCGCAACTGGCTCTTCTTCGGCGACCAGCGCCGCGAGACGGATTTCATCTATGAGGATGAGCTTTCGGTGATGAGCCGCGACGGCCTGCTGACGAGGCTCGATCTCGCCTTCTCGCGTGATCAGGAAGCGAAAATCTATGTGCAGACGCGGATGAAGGAAAACGGCAAGGCACTGTTCTCCTGGCTGGAGGAAGGCGCATCCTTCTATGTCTGCGGCGATGCAAGCCGCATGGCGCGCGACGTCGATACTGCGCTGAGCGACATCATTGCCGAGCACGGCGGCATGGGGCCGGAACATGCGGCAGATTATATTGCCCGACTGAAGCGCGAGAAGCGCTATCTGCGCGACGTCTACTGATCCCGACACCTCCGCGCCGTCCCCACATGATGGCGCGGAGCAGGTTTCACGCCCCTGCCATAGCGTTCATCACCACCGACGGGGGGAGTGGTACGGGAGCGGGCGACCGCACGATCCACGGATCTGCGCGCCGTACCTCTCCTGCGGCGACTGCATGGCACCATTAAATTTCACAGCTTGAATTGCCGCGCTCCGAGATGCCACGATGACGCGCGTGATCCGGCTTTCGGATTCGGCCTCCATCAAGCGCCGCTCCGGCGGGAGCGGCTTCCTGCCAGTTAGCTGCCCGTTTCCTCGTGGCGGTATCAAGGTAATCAGCGATGACCACGATCCTTGCCAAGACCTTCGAACGCAGCCTCGACAGCCTGATCGCCGGGGCCGTTGCGGGCCAAGTCATCGAAGCCTGGACTTTCGACGATGCCTTGAGCCGCCGCAGAGCGGAACAGATCCTCAGGGAAAAGGGCGCCGAAGCGCGCATAAGAAGCGCCTACAAGCCGCTTGTCTTTGCCTTCCTCGAAGAGTTCGATCTCTCCGGCGTCGATGCCGTGGCAATCCATTATCCCGTCCATCCCTCCGCCCCGGAGAACCGCTTCCGCCTTGAAGCCTATCCGCTGGCCGCACTGGTCGGAGAGCGGAGGATCGAGTTCATCGGCCGGACGGATGGCGGCTTCTTCTATGATGTGGAACTGACCCGCCAAAGCATTGTCGAGACGCATCGTGTGCTTGCGCCAAACCGCATCCACACGGATATCCTCGGGGAAACCAATGTCTCGCCGACAGGCTGGATCCGCCTCGACGGTGACGCCACCGGCCATAGGCTTGAAACCGATTTCGAACGGGTGTTCGAAAGTGCCGTTCAGGCCGTTGCGGGTTACGGCTGGGGGGATAGCGAGCCCTATTTCGAGGAGCTGAATATCCTTGTCGAATATCCGGCAGACGATATCCGCCTGCCGGTCGGCGACGAGGTCATCAGCCTGCGCGAAGCATTGCACGAGGATCTTTATTTCTCCCTGCTCGAATTCTTCCAGCAGAAATCCGGCCGGCCACCGGGAGATCGCGGCCTGCAACCCGGCCAGATCGTGCCGGAAATCCTCCGTGGCTCCGGTACCGTTTCCGTGCGTGTCGAAACCCGGCCGTTGAGCACCGGCTATGTGGAGAGTGACACGCAGGCAATCGACACAGCGACCGAGCCGCTTGCCGTCAGCCAGATCGAAGCACTTCTGGAAGAGATCGGCGGGAGGGCAATGAGTGCCGTGTCACGCGCCGGGCGCACGGTATCTGCCCGTTATGTGGAGGGCCGTGACGCTGCCGTCATGATCAGCGGCGGCCAGCATGCCAATGAGACGACCGGTATCGTCGGTGCGCTTCGCGCCGCCCGCGCGCTAAAACTCCGCCCGGATGCCCATTTTACCATCTCGCCGGTCGAGAACCCGGACGGCTATGCGCTCCATCAGCGGCTGCGGATCGATAACCCGCGCCACATGCACCACGCAGCCCGCTATACCGCGCTTGGCGACGATCTCGATTATCGCAGCGCCGAGAGTGACCGTGATGCGCTTTACGAGAAAGCCATACGCCTCAAGGCGCATGCACTGAGCGGCGCACAGCTGCACCTCAACCTGCACGGCTACCCTTCGCATGAATGGGCACGCCCGCTCTCCGGTTACGTGCCGCGCAATTTCGCCATGTGGACGCTGCCGAAGGGCTTCTTCCTGATCATGCGTCACCATGCCGGATGGACCGCGCAGGCGATGGCGCTGCTCGATCGCGTCACCCGGCATCTCGGCAGCATTCCCGGCATCCTCGATTTCAACCGCCGACAGATCGACCTCTATGAGATCCATGCCGGAGAAACCGGCTTCCAGATCATCAACGGCTTTCCCTGCCTGCCCGCTATCGATGAGCGCCATGCTGTGCCGCTGACGCTGATTACCGAATATCCCGATGAAACCATCTATGGAGATGCCTTTATCGCGGGACATACGGCGCAGATGGAGACAGTCCTCGCCGCCTATGATGCCTGGCAGGCCATCAGCGCGGAAACACTGCCGTCGAGCTGAGGTTCGGGGACAGCTATTACCGCGCCGGCATCCCTTCCGGTCGCATCTGCTTCTTCAGCGCGGCGATGCGGAAGATGGCGTTCGGCGCGCCATAGCCGCGATAACCGCGCCGCTCGACGATCTCGAAGAAGAAGCCCTCGCCATGAGTGCGGCTGTAGAGCTGGAAATATTCGCCATGCTCGTCACGATCATAGAGGATATTGTCCGCCTTCAACCGCTCCGTCAGTTCCGGATCGAGGCCGAAGCGCGCTTCGACATCGCCATAGTAGTTCGGCGAGATTTTCAGCGACGTGAAGCCATTCTTCTGAAGGGCCGCGGCGGTGGCAAAAATATCGCCGGTGGTGAAGGCGAGGTGCTGAATGCCTGAGCCGAATTTCTGGGCGATGAAGTGCCCCGCCAATGTCCGGCGGTTCTCCGCGCCGTTCATGGTGATCCTCAGCGAACCGGAGGCATTCTCGACAACCTGACTGCGCACGACGCCACTCGGATCGATGATATCGACCATCGGCGTCTTCTGCGTCTCAAGGATCGATGTGTAGAACAGCAGCCAGGTGAGCATCTCGTCATAGGCGACGGTCTGCGCGACGTGATCGACGAGGTTGAGGCCAGCCGGCACGATGGCCGCCTCATCCGTCGCCGGTTCGAAATCGATCTCCGCGAAGCGTCCAAGCGGGCTCTTGTCGTCGATGAAATAGATGAGCCCACCACCGACACCGCGAATGGCGGGCAGTTCGAGCTCGCCCTCGGCGACCTCCTGATGAAATGCTTCCGCATCAAGTGCCAGAGCGCGGGCATGGGCAGCCGCCGCATCATCGACCACGAGCGCCAGCGCATAGGCGAACGTGCCGTGCACCGCATAGGCCGCCTTGGAAAACCCGACCGGATCGACATTGATCAGGATGCGGATCGTCCCCTGCTCGTAGATCGTCACTTCCTTCGTCCGGTGTTTTGCCGTCTTGCGGAAACCGAGCGTGTGAAGAAGCGCCACCAGTTCGGCCGCCTCCTTTTCATCCGTCGCGAACTCGACGAAGCCGATGCCCTCGACTTTGGCGCGCTCCGGCATCTGGTCAACGATTGCCGTATCGGTTCCCGTCAGGCTGCGTTGCACCTGATCGCCAAGATAGATGAGCGAGCGATGGCCATCTGCGGCGATTGCCCGGGTCGAGCCACCGCGGAACTGGTCGTTGAAGATTTCGAGCGAGTAATAGCCGTCATAGCCGGTTGCAGCGACGGCCGCGGTGAAATCGGTGACGGGCAGATCGCCCTCGCCCGGCATGTTGCGGAAATGCCGGGACCAGTAAAGGAGATCCATATCGATCAGCGGCGCATCGGCCAGCTGAACGATAAAGATCTTGTCCTTCGGGATGGAGCGGATCGAATTGATATCGATCTTGCGCGACAGGCTGTGAAAACTGTCGAGGATCAGCCCAACATTGTCATGATCGGCCCGCCGCACGATCTCCCAGGCATCGCGGTGATCGGAAATATGCCGGCCCCAGGCAAGCGCCTCATAGCCGACCTTCAGGCCGCGCTTTGCCGCCCGCTCGCCAAGTTCGCGAAAATCCGCCGCCGCCCGATCGATGCCGCCGAGTGCGACCGGCGAGACGTTGGAGCAGACCAGCACGAGATCCGTGCCGAGTTCCTGCATGATGTCGAACTTGCGCTCGGCGCGATCGAATGTCCGGCTTCGATAGGGTTCCGGCATGCCTTCGAAATCGCGGAACGGCTGGAAGAGCGTAATCTCCAGACCCAGATCGCGCGCCATCTTGCCGACATCCCGCGGGCTGCCATCGAAGGCGAGGAAATCATTCTCGAAGATTTCGACGCCATCAAAGCCTGCCCGCGCGATCGCCTCCAGCTTTTCCGGCAATTCGCCGCTGATCGAGACTGTCGCAATCGAGGTTTTCATAAGCCTGCCTCCCAAAACCGGCCCAAGGTCAATCCGTATGCTCAGCTATGCTCCGGCCAGCCATAGCGATCGTCCAGATCGTCATATTCGGCGAGTTTGGTGATCTCGCTGAACTCGCCATATGTCACCATCGCACCGGCCCGGCTTTTCGGCGTGCCTTCGGACTTGATGACGGCCAGCGTGTCGCGCACCGCCTTGGTGGCAGAGAAGAGCGCCGAGAGCGCGTAGAAGGACACATTGAAGCCGAGTTCCTGCAGATCACTGGCCGTCAGCGCCACGGTCTCGTTGCCATCGACGATGCTGACCACTTTCGGCCCCGGCACGCCCTTAGAGACGGCTTCCACATCGGCGATCTTCTTGATGCCATCGACGAAGACCAGATCGACGCCCGCTTCCCGGTAGAGATTGGCGCGGCGGATCGCTTCCTCGACACCCTCACTCTGGATGGCATCGGTGCGAGCGATCAGGACCAGCGGATCATTTCCACGCGCGGCAACGGCCGCCTTCAGGCGGCGGACATTCTCGTCTGCGGGAATGACCTTGACGCCGCTGCGCTGGCCGCAGCGTTTCGGCAGCTGCTGATCTTCGAGATGGATCGCGGCCACGCCCGCCTGCACATATTCCTCGATCGTGCGGCGGATATTGGCCGGGCCGCCATAGCCGGTATCGGCATCGGCGATGACCGGAATATCGACGGCCCGCACCATGTCACGCGCATGGGTGGTCATTTCCGTCTGGGTCAGAAGGCCGATATCCGGCAGGCCGAGCCGCGAGGCCGTGGCGCCGAAGCCGGTCATGTAGATTGCCGGAAAGCCCGCCATTTCGACGAGGCGTGCCGTCAGCGCGTCCGGCGCGCCGGGTGCCTGAATAAGCTTGCCTGAGGCAAGCGAGGCTCTCAGTTTTTCTGCTGCGGTGGTCATGGTTTCTCCTCCCGATCTCTTCTTTGTCCTCTACACTCAGCGGCCGCCCGATACGTCGACGACGACGCCGGTAATGTAGGATGCCTGATCGGACAGGAGCCAGATGGCGGCATCCGCCACTTCATCGGCCGTGCCAAGCCGCTTCAAGGGGATGAGATTGGCCATTGCCTCGATATTGGCCGGATCGGCGAAGACATCCTTCTGGATTTCCGTGTTGATGACGCCGGGCGCCAGTGCATTGACGCGGGCCTTGGGCGCAAGCTCCTTGGCGAGTGCGACGGTGAAGGAGGCAATCGCGCCCTTCGTCGTGGCATAGGCGATATTGCCGACCATGCCGCCGGTGCGCGCCGCAATCGACGACAGGTTGACGACCGAGCGGTTCTCTCCCGTTGCCGGCGCGCGGATGAAGGCGCTCGATACGTAGAAGGCGCTCTTCAGGTTGACCGAGAGAACACGGTCGAGTTCCAGCTCGTTCATGTCCTCGACAGTCATCCGCTGGCCGATAATGCCGGCATTGTTGAGAAGGTGATCGACGCCGCCGAAAGCCTTGATCGTGCCGGCCATGGCCGCATCCACGGCCTCCCTGTCTGCGACATTGACGACTTCGGTATGAACCTTCTCGCCATAAAGCGCGCGGCATTCCGCCAGACGCTCGGCATTGACGTCCCAGACGGCGGCTTTGGCGCCATATCCGATCGCCTTATCGACCACGGCACGGCCGATGCCGGAGGCCCCGCCGGTGACGAGGACGACCTTGTCGCGAAAACTTTCGTAAGCCTGTCCAGAGGGTTGCGACTGATGCATGCTTCTCTCCCTGCCGCTTGGCGGCGCAATATCTGTCGCGGCGAAGAAAGACCGTTTCTCGGCCTCTTGTCAACTAGGGTTCTAGTTTACGTACCCTACTTGTTCATTTGCCTTTCGTCATTTATACGGGACGGCGGGAGGGGCTCGCGGAGGGCGAGCCCGACAGGAGGATAACCATGGCAGAGGCTATACGCGCCGCTGGCGCCTATACCGATTCGACCTTGCGTGACCGGACGATCCGCAAGCTCAACATCCGCATCGTGCTTTTTTGCTTCATCTGCTTCATCGTGAACTATCTCGACCGCGTGAACATCGGTTTCGCGGCCCTTCACATGAACGAGGATATCGGGCTCACGCCTTATATGTTCGGGCTGGGTGCGGGCATTTTCTTCATCGGTTATCTCGCCTTCGAGATCCCGAGCAACATGATCCTGCACAAGGTCGGCCCCCGCATCTGGATTGCCCGCATCATGGTGACATGGGGCATCGTCTCCTGCGCCATGGCATGGGTTCAGGGCCCGACATCCTTCTATATCCTGCGCTTCCTGCTCGGCGTTGCCGAAGCCGGTTTTGCGCCGGGCGTGCTTCTCTACCTGACCTACTGGTTCCCGGCCAAGGAACGCGGCCGCGCAACGGCCTCCTTTATGGCGGCAACCGTGCTGTCGATCGTCATCGGCGCGCCGATTTCCGGCTGGCTGATCGATGCCGGCGAAGGCCTTTTCGGCATGCATGGCTGGCAGGCTATGTTCCTCATCGAAGGCCTGCCGTCCGTCGTGCTCGGCATCTTCACCTTCTTCTATCTCGTCGATTCTCCTGCCAAGGATACCAAGTGGCTGGCGCCCGACGAGCGCGCCTGGCTGATGGAGCAGCTTGAGGCCGACCGCCGCAATGCCAAGGCCGACACCCGTCACAGCCTGCGCGAGATCTTTTCCGACTACCGTGTCTGGCTGCTGACGCTCGTCTACATGTTCAACGGCGTCGCGATCTACGGCGTCATCATGTGGCTGCCGCAGATCGTCAAGACCTTCGGTCTGACCACCGCACAGGCCGGCGTCGTCTCGGCCATTCCCTTCATCTTCGCCGCCATCGGCCTTGTCGTCATCGCCAAGAGCTCCGATCGCACCGGCGAGCGCAAGATCCACACGGCAATGTCCGGCCTTGTCGGCGGCATTTTCCTGATCGCCAGCGCGCTCGTGACCAACCCCTATCTGGCGCTTGCGCTTCTTTGCATCTGCGCCTTCTTCCTGTGGTCCTATCTCGGCGTGTTCTGGACGCTGCCGACGCAGTTCCTCTCGGGTGCTGCGGCAGCCGGTGGACTGGCCGCGATCAACGGCTTTGCCCAGATCGGCGGCTTTACCGGCCCCTATCTCGTCGGCTGGGTGAAGACGTCGACGGACAGCTTTTCGCTGTCTCTCATCACGCTCGCGATCTTTCCCATCATCGGGTTCTTTATCTGCATGAGCTTGAAAGCCAACCGCGACTAGCCCAAACTTCCGGCGGCGCATCCGATGCGCCGCCGGAAACAGCTGACGTCGATCGGATCATCAGACATGCCTGCCGCCTCTGTAAAACCGCCCAAGGGTCTCGCCGTCATCATCGCGGACAAGATCCGCATGGCGATCGTCGATGCGGAGCTGGAATTCGGCGAAAGCCTGTCGGAAGATACGCTGGCGTCTGCCTTCGAGGTGAGCCGCACGCCGGTGCGCGAGGCGCTCAACATTCTCCAGATCGAGGGGCTGGTGACGATCGTGCCGAAATCCGGCACCTATGTCTTCACCCCGACCGTCGAGGACATTACCGAACTCTGCGACTACCGGATCGGGCTGGAGCAGCAGGCCGTAACGCTGACCCCGCGAAATTCCATCTCCAAGGCCGTGGCCGACCTTCAGCAGCATGTCGGCGCCATGGAAAATGCCGTCGAGACCGGCGACATGCAGGCCTATGGCCGGGCGGATACCGAGTTTCATCTGGCCTTCTTCCGCCATTGCGGCAATCGCTACCTGCAGAATGCCTATAAGCTCATTCTCGGCCGCGTTGCGTCGCTGCGCACGCATCTTGCCATTCACGCACCCGGCGAACCGGAGCGCTCGATGGCCGATCATCACCGGATGGTCACACTCCTTGGCCGGGAGCACAGGGCGGAACTGGCAACCCTGCTTGCCACGCACATCGCCCACACACGCAACAACTATCTCGAGGTTTTCCAGAGCAGCAGCGAACTGGGTCGCGGCCGTGGCCGGGCAACACGGCTCAGAAGACGTCTGGCAATCGCCACCTGAGGGCGAACGACAACCGCTGAAGCGCAAAGCAACCAGCGTGCCCGACCACAGTGCCAGAATACCGTGCACGAATACCGGGCCCACCCGCGGATCCCTGCGCCGATCCCTCCTCCGAAATCCCGCCCTGAAATCATCACCCTCGCGCCCGCTCATGGTCCATGCCGGATATGGCTTGCGCCCTGACGCGGCTATTTCCTCATGTCGACACCGAGTGCGGCCGCAACATTCGTTAAATTTCCGTTGAATCGTACAAAACTCGGAAAAGCTACAATACTGGATTTCATCACTCAAGTTAATGCTCTGGCGGGGATACACGCTTCGGGGGCGCTGCGGCCGACGGGAACGAGACAACGCGCTCGCTCCTCTGGCCAGATTTGACGCGCGCCGTTCCTTTCCCCGCAGATATTCAGTGGCAAGGCTCTCCTCCCGGAGCCGGCGGCTGTCGCACAAACAGTGGAAGATGGACATGAACACAGTACGTACGCGCAATCTCGGACCTGCCACCAACCGCTTGAGGCGGACGGTTCTGCTCGGGTGTACGGCTCTTGTCGCATTGGCGCCGATGATGGCCGCTGCACAGGACGCCGCAACGGCAACCGCCGACAGCAGCACCAGCCTTGCGCCGATCGTTCTCAAGGGCTCCCGTTCGGTCATCGACACCAGCAACGATTCCAAGTCGATCGTCGCGACGGACACGTCCGGCGTCGGCAAGATGCCGACGGAGATCCTCACGGCCCCGGCCTCCGTGTCCGTCATCACGTCCAAGGAAATCGAAGAACGCCGCGCGGCCAGCGTCGTGGAGGCCGTACGCTATTCGGCTGGCGTCAACACCGGCTATTACGGCGGCGACGACCGCTACGACTATATCAACATCCGCGGCTTCGAACCCTATACCTATCGTGACGGCCTGCAGATCGGCCGTACCTTCGGTGGTTACAAGGAAGAGCCCTATGCCTTCGACCGCATCGAGGTATTGAAGGGCGCAAGCTCGGCCGGTTTCGGCGCAGCAGAGCCCGGTGGCTCGGTCAATTACGTGACGAAACTGCCGAAGAGCGAACGTTTCGGCGAAGCCTATGTCACGGGCGGATCCTACAATCACAAGGAAGCCGGTCTCGATTTCGGTGACAACCTCACCTCGGACGACACGCTGTCCTACCGCCTGACCACCAAATTGCAGAATTCCGACGCCGAATATGATTATTCGAAGGACAACGAGAAGTTCTTCATGGGCGGCCTGACCTGGCGCCCGACGGATGCGACGAGCCTGTCCTTCGTCTTCGACCATCTGAGCCGCGAAGGCGTGCCCGGCAGCGGCGGCCAGCCGATCGGCACCGATTTCGACCGGAGCGATTTCTTCGGCGAGCCGGACTATTACTTCCTCAACACCAACCGCAACACCTACAGCCTGCTCTTCGACCATGATTTCGATGGCGGCCTGAGCTTCAAGTCGAATGCCCGTTACGCCAAGGGCAGCAATTCCTTCGGCAGCGCCTATCTGTCCAACACCCGCACCGACGGTTCGAACATCGCCGACCGCTACTACTTCGGCAGCGATACGGACACCGAACAGTTCGTCATCGACGCGAACCTGATTTACGAAACGAGCTTCGACAATGTCGACAGCAAGACGCTGGCGGGCGTCGACTACAACCATTTCGAATCGCAGAACTACGGCTTCTACGATCCGTCCGCGCCGTCCATCAACTGGCTTAGCCCGGTCTATTCAGGCGGTCCAGCTTCGGCGGATCCGAACTACGGCACGCGCACGACGCAGCAGACCAAGGCGATCTACCTGCAGCAGGATCTGACCTTCAACGACAAGCTGACCGTCAGCCTCGGCCTGCGCAACGACTGGTTCGACCTCACCGAAACCGATCTCTTCGGCGCCGGCACCCAGTCCGACAGCAGCAGCAAGTTCACCAAGCGCATCGGCGCAAGCTACAAGTTTACCGATGAGATTGCCGCCTATGCCAGCTATGCCGAATCTGCGGCACCTCCCGGCGTCGGCACCGATCCGACCACCGGCAAGCAGTATGAAGTCGGCGTGAAATACCGGCCGGATGCCTTCCCGGCGCTGTTCACCGCCTCGATCTACGATCTGACCAAGGGCAATATCACCGTCTATGACAGCGTGACCTATATTCCCTCGACGGTCGACAAGGTTCGCCATCGCGGCATCGAGCTTGAAGCCAAGGCCGAGGTGACGAAGGATATCAACCTGATCGCCGCCTATACCTATATCGACTCCAAGATCGACGAGCCCGGCGGCTCGGATGATGGCAACCGCCTGATGCGCGTTCCCAAGAACATGGCATCGATCTGGGGCACATACACATGGGAAGGCGAAGGCAAGCGTGGCGACATGACGCTCGGCCTCGGCGCCCGCTATATCGGCTCCTACTATTACGATCTGGCCAATACCAACAAGTCGGACGCGGCTGTCGTCTTCGATGCCTCCTTCACCTACAAGGTGCTGAAGAACACGACCTTCCAGCTGAACGTCAATAACGTGTTCGACGAGAAGCACGTCACCAACCAGGATAGCGGCGGCGTCTATTACAATGCCGGCCGCACCATCTACGCGACGCTTCGCCAGACCTGGTAATCGCTACTTCAAAGTTCCGCCCTGCCCCGGCCGGGCGGAACTTTCGACCATGACGGAAAGAAGCAGCCACGCCGTCCGTTTCGTCAGACATGCCCTGGCTCGGCCAAACGTCCGGTTGTGAAGTCGAGGATTATTCCTGCGTTCGCCGCCACGCGGCCGGCGTATCGCCTACCACCTGCTTGAAGGCCTTGGTCAGGTGCGCCTGATCGGCGAAGCCGAGATGGGCTGCGATTTCCGCAAGCGCCAGATCCCGTTGCATCAGCAGGCCTTTGACAAGCTCGATGCGTTTTGCCAGCTGCCATTGCAGCGGCGTCTTGCCGGTCGTTTGCTTGAAGACATTGGCAAACCAGCTTTCGGACAGGCCGACCGTCTCGGCCATTTCGGCAATCGTCAGCCGGGCATCCCGGCAGGCATCGACGCGCGCTTCCAGCTTGTTCAATTGCGCCTGAGTCAAGCGCCCGCTGGAGGCACCATCCCTCTCGTGCGGAATGTCGAGAAGGGCCGTCACGATGCTGCCCGCCAGACTTTCGGCATAGACGGCATGACGCGAAGGGTTGGCGATTTCATCGACCAGCAGTCCGGCCAGCGTTTCGATCGGCCCCAGATCCTGTATCTCCACCGGCCGCCGCAAGGCCGACATGGCCGCCGACCTTCCGAGCGATGGCGTAAGGAACCGCATCATCCGGTCTTTATGGAGATGCAGGTTGAGATGGGCGAAACGATGAAAACCGCTGCTCGTCGTCCACATGGGAACGCCTGCGGGAATATAGATCGCACGCGTCATCGGCCGCAATTGCCGGAGAAGTCGCCACTCTCGTTGGAAATCTTCACACGAGCGGACACGTCGCTTGAAAAGATCATGATCCGGGGATCTTCGGCCAGATAATACCCGCTGGCGCCCGCCTGGCTCTCGGCCTCCCAGAACACGCTGACGAGACCATCCAGGCACCGCCATTTCACCGGCTCCACGACCTGTATTCCATCAGTTTTCCAGACCATGGAATGCCAGAAATTCAATTTGCCGATCCACTTCAACACGATTTGTCGATTACGGATGTCCCGGCTGTCGGATATCAGGCCCGGTTAACTTGATAATCCTTATCTACTTCACGCCCGCCTCGCAAGGCGCGCAAAACATGACACATGAATAGTTCTGCCCTCCCGATGCGCCGTCTTCCGGTCAGGCCGCATGTTGCGCAACCAGATGCCCGGGCGAGACCTCGATATAGGCGCGTGGCACGGCCAGATAGTCGACCGGGCGCATGGGGCTCTTCAGCTCCTCGATCGTGCCGGAACGCTTATCCCGTCGCCGATCGGGGTCGGGCACAGGCACTGCCGAGATCAGCCGCTTGGTGTAATCGTGCTGCGGATTGCCGAACACATCGGCGCGGGAACCGATTTCAACGATTTCACCCAGATACATCACGGCCACGCGGTGGCTGACGCGCTCGACCACGGCCATGTCATGGCTGATAAAGAGGAATGCGAGGTTGAGGCTCGCCTGCAGATCGAGCATCAGGTTGATGACCTGTGCCTTGATCGAGACATCAAGCGCAGAAACGCTTTCGTCGGCCACGATCACCTTGGGCTCCAGCGCAAGGGCGCGTGCGATGCAGATGCGTTGCCTTTGGCCGCCGGAAAATTCATGCGGATAGCGCGCCGCCATTTCCGGTGAGAGACCAACTTTCACCAGCATGTCGGCCACCATGTCCCTGGCCTGCCGAGACGTGCCCATCCGGTGCTCGAGATAGGGTTCGGCGATCGCCTGACCGACGGTCATGCGCGGGTTGAGCGATGCGAACGGGTCCTGAAAGATCATCTGCACCGACTTGCGCATCTCGCGCATGGCGTGACGATCAAGGTCGAGCACCTCGCGGCCTCCAACCCGAACCGATCCGCTGTCCGGCTCGATCAGCCGCATGATCGCCCGGCCGGTCGTCGATTTGCCGCAACCGGATTCTCCGACCAGCGACAGCGTTTCTCCCGCATGAAGGTCGAAGGACACGTCCTCTACCGCATGAACACGGCCGGAGAGCTTGCCAAACAGGCCGGAATGGATGTCGAACCGCTTCGTCAGGTTCTTGACCTCAAGGATCGGCTTTTGCCGATCGACCGTGTCCGGCACGAGGATATCCTCGCTCGCCTTGCCAGTCGACATGTCCACCACCGGGAAGCGCAGCGGTAGCTTGCTTTGCTGCATCGAGCCCAGCACGGGAACGGCAGAAAGAAGAGCCCGGGTATAGGGGTGGGCGCCCCGGTGGAAAATGTCGGCCGTGGCGCCGGTCTCGACCTGCTCGCCACGGAACATCACGACCGTACGATCGGCGATCTCCGCCACCACACCCATGTCATGGGTGATGAAGAGCACCGATGTCCCCTGCTCTTCCTGCAGCAGCTTGATCAGGTCGAGGATCTGGCCCTGAATGGTCACATCCAGCGCCGTCGTCGGCTCGTCGGCGATCAGGAGCTTCGGCCGGGAAGCGAGCGCCATGGCAATCATGACGCGCTGGCGCATGCCGCCGGAAAACCGGTGCGGATATTCGTCGAAACGGGAGGCGGCCGAGGGGATGCGGACCTTTTCGAGAAGCCGGATCGTCTCGGCCCTCGCATCGGCAGAAGACATGTCCTGATGGCAGAGCAGCGCTTCCGAGATCTGGTCGCCGATGGTGAAGAGCGGATTGAGGCTCGTCATCGGCTCCTGAAAGATCATCGCCACATCATTGCCGCGCACCTTGCGCATCTCGCTTTCCGGCAGGGCGAGAAGATCGCGGCCGGACAGACTGATCCGGCCCTCGATACGGCTTGTCTCGGCCTGCAGGAGCCGCATGATAGAGAGCGACGTGACGCTCTTGCCCGAGCCGCTTTCCCCGACGATTGCGACCGTCTCTGCCGGCGCAACCTCGAAGGAAACATTGCGGACGACCGGTTTCCACTCGCCTTCGACCAGAAATGACGTGGTCAGGTTCTCGACCGAGAGGATCGGAGCGGCTGCGTGAGGTGGACGGATATCGGACGCGGACATGATGGTTCCCCTTGCTTCTGTCTCAGGCACTCGGCTGGCGATCAGTCGGGCCAGTTCAGCATGCCGTCGAAGCGGTGGCGGCTGAGATTTTCCAGCGGCGTCGCGATGATCTCATTGGAGGCGCGCGCCTTGTCCAGTTCCTCAGCGAGCCTGCTGGCGACGACCGTCTCCTGCCCGGGATGCAGGTTGCAGGGATCGAGATAGAAATAATGGTGTTCCGCCTCATGATCCCGCACGATGATCGGCGGGCTGCCCTTGCGCAGCGCAGCTGCCAGATCCCATGCCGTGATATGGGCTCCGGCGCCGAAACGATGACCCGAAGGCGATCGAGCGGGTTATTGGTCGGGTCCGGCTCGATAAGCGCGGTCACGCCGGGGCGACCGTCGAGCGTCTTCTTCCAGAGGTTCAGATAGCCGGTCTCGCGCTCACGGATGCCATCGTGATCACGCGTCTCCCAGGCTTGCAGCGCCGCCATCACGCCGTAGATGCTCTCCTTGCCCACCTTCATGCCACGGCCAATGCCCATGTTCTGCAGGAAGGCGTTCCGGACCAGTTCCTTCTTGCCCGCAACAATGCCGGAGGTCGGCCCACCGAGGAACTTGTGGCCGGAATAAAGGGCGATGTCTGCGCCCTGTGCGAGGAAGAGCTTCAGGTCATATTCAGAGGCCGCGTCGACAATGACCGGAATGCCCTTGGCATGGGCAATCTCGACGAACTCCGTCAGATGCAGGAGGCCGTAGTTCACCACATGGTGCGATACGACATAGACGGCCGCTGCAGTCTTCTCGGTGATCGCATTTTCCATGTGATAGCGATGCGTGGTGGTCGCCTGACCGATCAGCACCGGCTTGCCACCCGCGAGCCGGATGGCCTGATCGACCGGAGCGCCGTAGCTGACGACATGGCCCATCTGGACCAGAACCTCGTTCTTCTCGGTGGAAACCTCAGGGAGCTTCTCGACGGCCAGAAGATCGTTTCCGGTAATCGTCCCGGCCACCGCGAGGCTGATGCCCGAGGAGCAGGAAGCCGTCACAAAGCCCGCCTCCCCGCCGGTCAACCGGGCTATGACCGCACTTGCCTTGCGCTGCAGGTCGTTGATCTCGACGAATTGCGGCAGGATCGCCGTCATCGCGGCGATCGCTTCCGGCACCACGATCGAGGCGCCGAGACCCGTCATCGTGCCCGAAACGTTGATCACGGGCCGCAGGCCCAGCTTGGTGCGAATGTCTTCGGACATTGGTTATCCCTCTGATGTGACGGCATGCTGAAGATAGCAATCGACAACTATGCCACAATAATGTAACAAGCCCCATAGTTCAGACGGGGAGCCTTGCATTGGACGCGAAAGTTTCACAGACAGCCTCCGAGAAGGCCACTGGTGCAGAAGACGGAACGGCGCAGCGCAGGTCGCGTGTCAGCGGTATCGACCGCGCCCTGCAGGTGATCGATTATCTTTACGAGACGGGCGAGCCGGCCGGAGCCTATGCGATTGCCAAGGCGGTGAAGGCGCCCCTGTCGACGATCTACGTGATCATCGACGATCTCGTTGAGAAGAACATGCTGGCCCGCAATGCCGACGGCCTGATCTGGCTCGGCGCACGGCTCTATCACTATGGCCTCGCCTATGCGCGCTCGCTCGATTTCATGAGTGTCGCCACGCAGGAAATGCACGATCTCTGCCGGGAAGCAGGCGAGACCGTCCAGCTTTGCGGGCGTGACGACGAGCATATGCTGGTCATCGCCATGGCCGAAGGCCCGAGCCATTTTCGCGTCGCCTCGCGCGTCGGCACCCGCGTGCCGCTCAACTGGACGGCCTCGGGGCGACTGCTCGTCGGCCATCTTCCCGAAGCCGAGCGGATCGAGCTGTTCCGGCGCGGTGCACGAAAGTCGCCGACGGGACGCGCGACGATCGATGCGGCAGAGCTTTCGGTGGCAGCCGGCAAGGCTTTTAGCGAGCGTCTGTCGATCCAGGCGGGTGAAAGCGATTATGCGGTTGCCTGTATCGCTTCGCCGATCTGCGACAGGAACGGCGATTGCGTCGCGACCATCTCCATCGTCCTTCCCGAGCAGAAGGTCGTGGCGGACGAAATCGGTTACACGGAGCGCGTGCGCGCTTCCGCCGACCGGATCGAGACGCTGATGGGATGGCGTAACCACTGACGCTTTCCTGTTCCTTCCTGCCTTGGGCGTCGCCCTCAATCCTTCAGGGCGACGATCGCTTCGATCTCGACGGTGATATTGCCGGGCAGCGAGCCGAAGCCGACAGCGGAACGGGCGTGACGCCCTGCCTCTCCGAACACCTCGTTGAACAGGTCGGAGCAGCCGTTGATGACCTTCGGGTGATCGCAAAATCGGGCACCGCGTTGACCATGCCGAGCAGCTTCACCACACGCTTGACCCGAGAAAGGTCGCCAAGCGCTTCTCGCATGACCGCGATGAGGTTGATGCCGACGAGGCGGGCATCGTCATAGGCCTGCTCGGTGCTGATCTCTGCCCCGACCTTGCCGGTGCGCATATGGCCATCGGCCTCGCGGGTGCCCTGCCCCGAAAGGTAAAGCATGTTGCCCTCGACCACGTGAGTGACGAAATTGGCGATCGGCTGCGGCGCCGGCGGCAAGGTTATGCCAAGGGCTGCAAGCCGTTCCTCAGGTGAAGCGGCCGTCAGTTCGGCACTGGTTGATAACTGTGTCACGCGAACTCCTGGTATCTGCGGATTTCATGGAGGACCCGGCGCCCGACCGGGCCCGGATCCTGAAGAGCGAACCGGAATACCGGTCAGCGGTAGGAATAGCCGTGGCTGTGCCGAACGAGTTTTCGCGCACGCGGAATGTAGCGGCTCGAGGCGATCGCCTCGGCGCCGATCACCGCATAGCGAGGCTCGAACAGCCGCTTCAGCACGGAGACATCGCCGTTCGAATCCGTTGCTTCCAGATCGGAATCGACGAGATCGAAAATGGTGAAATCTGCCCGCTGCCCGACCGAGAGGCGGTTTTCCATGTCGAGCTTGATGACTTCCGCCGGTGCGTGGGTGACGGCATTCACGACCTTGTCGAACGGCATGCCGACAGACAGGAGCTTCGACATGGTCGTTGCCAGATCCCAGACCGGGAAGTTCATCGAGTGGCCGTGCAGGTCGGTGGAGATCGAATGGGGTAGCAGGCCGCGCTCGATCGCGGCCTCGGCCACCTTGAAGGAGAAGGACGCGCCGCCATGGCCGATATCAAGGCGCACACCTTCGGAGGCGCAACGCTCGGCCAGATTGAACAGATCCTCGTCCTCCATGATCGAAGAACCGGACTTGCCGTTGAAGCAATGGGTCACGACATCGCCTGGGCCGAGGATTTCCAGCACTTCGTCATAGAGTGCCGGCGGCTCGCCGACATGCACCATCATCGGCACTTTCAGGATCTTGGCGATCTTCTTGCCGAGCTTGACCGGTGTGACGCCCCAGGAGCCGGTAATCACATGGCTGGCGCGCACCTTGATGCCGACGATATGCTCGCTGTTTTCGGCATAGCATTCGAGGATGCGATCAAGGTCGATATCGCGGATATCGCGCAGCTCCGCCACGCGGTTGCAGGCGACGAGGCCAATGGAACCGAGGTTCAGGAAGGCCTTGATGCGTTCACGCGAGGGTTCGATGATATATTCGCGGAAGCCGTGGAAATTGGCTTCGCCGGCCGAACCGGCATCGACCAGCGTGGTCACGCCGCGCTCGGCACCGCATTCGGACGGACGGATCGAGATATCGGTGCCGCCGTGCCAGATATGCACATGCAGATCGACCCAGCCGGGCGAGATCCAGGCACCCTTGCCATCGACGCGGATAGCATCGGCGGGGGCAGCAAGATCGTTGCCGATCGCGGCAATCTTGCCATCGGCGCCCACCAGAATGTCGGTGGCGCCGGTTGAGGCAGTCGCGCCGAAAGCCATGGGCTTGACGTTGGTCAGAAGAAGCGGCTTGGCCTGTTCTCCGGAAGTCATGATTACAATGTCCTTTGCAGTCTGGGATCGAGCATGTCGCGGAGGCCATCGCCGACAAGCTGCAGCGAGAGCACCGAGAGAATGATGGCGATGCCTGGGAAGTAGGTCATCCAGTCCGCCTGGCCGACATATTGCCGGCCGGCGGCAATCATCGTGCCCCAGGTCGGCACTTCCGGCTGACGCCAAGGCCGAGGAAGGAAAGCCCGGCTTCCGCCAGCATGGCGCTGGCAAACAGGAAGGTCGCCTGAACGAGAATGGGCGAGACGAGATTTCTGAGCACATGGCGCGTCATGATGTGGAAGGTCGAAATACCGAGCGCCTTCGCCGCCTCGACATAGGGCAGTTCGCGGATGACCAGCGTCGAGGCGCGCACGATGCGGGCGAGACGCGGCGCATAGACGACCGCAAGCGCAACGATGACGGTCGCAAGCGAGGGGCCGAGGGCCGCGACCAGCGCGATGGCGAGAAGAATATCCGGAAAGGCCATCATCGCGTCGATCAGCCGGGCAATCGGCGTGTCGAGCCGCTTGAAGAAGCCGGCAAGCAGGCCAAGCGTCACGCCGATGACGGCCGAAAGACTGACTACGGCAACGCCGACGAGAAGCGACAGCCGCCCGGCATAGAGGGTGCGGGTCAGCACGTCGCGGCCGAACTCGTCCGTGCCGAACCAGTTGACGTCGCTTGGCGGCTTCAGGCGATTGACGATAGACAGCTTGGATGGCGAGTAAGGCGCGATCCACGGCGCCAGAACCGCGAGCGTCACGAAGACAACGAGAACGAAAAGCCCGGCCGCCACCGTCTTGCGCTTGAGAAGCCGGCGAAGGAAGCGGCTCCTTTCGCTGACGGCCGGTTTTGCGGTGTTCGATACAGTTGCGATATCATCCATCTGCGGCACCCCCGTCAGTATCGCACGCGGGGATCGACAGCCAGATAAAGCATATCGATCACGAAATTGATGAGGACATAGAGGCCGGCAATCACCAGAAGCGCGCCCTGAATGACCGGATAGTCGCGGCGCAGAACAGCCGAGACGACGAGGCTGCCGACGCCCGGCAGGCCGAAGACCGTCTCCGTCACCACGGCACCGGAGACCAGAACCGCAGCCGTCAGGCCAATGACCGTCAGGATCGGGATCAGTGCGTTCTTCAAGGCATGCTTGAGAATGACCCGGTGCTCGACGAGCCCCTTGGCGCGCGCGTCCGGATATAGTCATCGCCGAGCACATCCAGCATCGACGCGCGAGTGAAGCGCAGGATGAGCGCCGACGAGACGAGGCCAAGGGCGATGGCCGGAAGCGTCAGGTGATACATGCGGTCGATGAAGCTTGAACCAGGCCCGCCATAGCCGGACACCGGAAATATGCTGAAGCGGACGGCAAAGAACTGGATGAAGATCAGCCCAAGCCAGAAGCTCGGAATGCTGGCCGCCAGCATGGCGACCGAAGTGGCCGCCTGATCGACGAAGGAACCGCGCCGATAGGCGGAATAGATGCCGATCGGAAGGGCGATGACCGTTGCGATCAGCAGCGAGAAGACGGTGAGAAAGAAGGTCGGTTCGGCACGGTCCGCCAGCGCCGTCGTGACCGGGATATTGAGAAAGATCGACTGCCCCAGATCGCCCTTCAGCAACTGGCCGATATAGAAGACATACTGGACGACAATCGACTGGTCGAGGCCGAGGCGAGCGCGCAGATCGGCAATGTCCTGCGGTGTCGCATCCGGGCCGAGCATCACGGCTGCCGGATCGCCGGGCGTGATCCGCACGATCACGAAGACGATCGTGACCACGAGAAACATCACCACGATCATGCCGACAAGGCGCTGGAGAATATATCGTATCATGAAAACCGGTCCTTCAACCGCTTTGGCTTTCCGGCACCGACCCGTCGGTCGCGGATGCCTTGAACGGCCGCGGGCGGATACGGATATCGGCGCCGCGCCGATATCCGCCCTTCCTCGCGCTTACTTCTTGATCGAGGCGTTCCAGAAATACGGCCATGGAGCCGGAACAACGCCTTCGAGCTTCTTTGATTCCGCTGCGACAGCATTGAAATCGCCGATCTTCATGTAGGGCACTTCCTCATAGGTGGCCTTCTGGACATCGGCCCAGAGCGCCAAGCGCTTCTGCGGATCGGATTCCGCCGAGAAGGCATCGACTGTCTTCTGCCGCAGCGGCGTATCCCACCAGCCGGGCGAGCTTGGCGAAAGCGAGCCGATCAGTGCGGGCTCCGGCAGGAAGGGGCTATGGCTGATATAGATGTCCCACAGAGCCTTGTCTGTGCGGCGCTGCGTCAGCGTTGCCCAGTCGACCACTTGCAGATCGACCTTGAAGCCGGCAAGCTTCAGATATTCAGCCGCAACCTGCGCCATCTTGTAATGGAATTCATACTGGCGGCTGGTGAGGATGCGGATCGGCTCGCCGTTGTAACCGGCGGCCTTGGCGGCAGCATCGCGCCTTCCGTATCTCCGAGATTGTAATTGCCCTTCACGCCGGCATCGGTGTTCCAGACGAAATTCTTCGGATAGATATCACCGTCGAGAGCGTAGAAATCCTTCGAGCCGAAGCAGCCGCCAGCATGTCTTCCATGCTCAGCGCCTGACGGATCGCCTTGCGGATGGCGAGGTTCTTGGTCGGGCCGCAGCCGTATTGAAGACGAAGACCGGATAGCCGAAAGGCTTCAGCACCAGCGGCTGCGATGCGCTCGATGCCTTCAGCCGGTCGAAGGATTCCACCGGCAGTGAATCCACATAGTCATACTGGCCGGAAATTGCTGCTTCCAGACGCGTATTAGCATCCGGCACCGGCACGAACCGGATCTCGTCGAGATACTGATGGCGCGCGCCGCCATAACCGTCGCTTTCTCCCGAACGCGACTTGTAGCCGTCGAAACGGACGAGCTGGATATACTGGTCGGCCTTGCGGTCCTTCAGCATGTAAGGCCCGGTGCCGATGAATTTCGTCATCGGCTCCTGCTGGTCATTGGCCGGAATGATGATCGCCGCCGAATTGTTGAAGGCGAGCAAAGAGGTCAGCGGCGCATAGGGCTGCTTCAGCGCGATCGTGACCGTCGAGGGGTCGACTGCGGAGATCTTGTCGATGAAGCCGGCCACCTGCTTGCCGCGCGAGGCGAGCTTTTCCCAACGCTCAAGCGAGGCCACGACATCCTTCGAGCTCATCTCGCTGCCGTCGTGGAACTTAATCCCCGTACGCAGCTTGATCGTATAGGTTTTGCCGTCGGCGCTGATCTCAGGCAGGCTTTCCGCCAGAAGCGGCGTCACCTTCCAGTTCTTGTCGAACGTGTAGAGCGTCTCGAAAATATGCTGCGTGACGATGCCGACGAGATCCGCGGTGGAGACCATAGGATCAAGCGTCGGCGGCTCACCGATCGTCGCGACATTGATCACGCCGCCCTTCTCCTGCGCCATCAGATAGCCAGGTACCGCCACAAGAGCGGTGGCCAGCAGCAATGCAAACTTCATCTTCATGATTGCAGTTCCCCAGTCCATTGTTCCATTATTATGAATTATCATTCTTAATTACAGATTAGTCGCTACCACTCCATTGTCAACGCTCATGCTTGGCATCCCGTCGATTATCTGTGTGGGCCGCAGACTGAAGCGGTCTGCAGGTGCCCGCCGATGGCGAACCGGCGGGAACCGGGAATTACAGCGCGTTGCGACTGATCACTTGGCTCAGCCAGTGATAGGAGGCCTTCGGGATGCGTTGCAGCGTCGGGTAATCGACATAGACGAGGCCGAAGCGCTTCGAATAACCCCGCCCCCATTCGAAATTGTCCATCAGCGACCAGGCGAAATAGCCTCGGATGTCATGTCCCTCATCCAGCGCGTCGAGCAGCTTGCCGAGATAACCCTCGAAATAGGCGATGCGGTCCTTGTCGATCACCTTGCGATCAGCGGAGAGCGCATCCGGATAGGAGGCACCGTTTTCGGTGATGTAGATGACCGGCTTGTTATAGCGGGCGCTCGTATCGCGGATCTGCTCCAGGAAGCGTCCGGGTCGACGACCCAGTTGACGTCGGTGAGCGGACCCATGCCGGTCGGCGGCGCGGTTTCAGCCACCCCAAATGTCGTCGTCTTGTTGGGTCCGACGAAGACGGGATTGTAATGATTGAGGCCGAAGAAATCCATTTTCTGGCTGATATCGGCCATGTCATCGCCCTTGATGAAAGGCTCCATTTCGCGGGCGATCGGCTCCGGATAGGTGCCGAGCCAGAGCGGATCGACCGTCACCCGGCGCCAGAGGCAATCGCCGAGCACGCGCGCCTCTTCATGCGCCGCATCATCATAATGCGGGCGCACCGGACCAAGCGAAACGATGTTGCCGACTTCGGCCTTCGGCGCCTCTGCGCGCACGGCCTTCACCGTATAGCCATGTGCCAGATTGAGCGTGTGAATGGCCTGGAGGCTATCGGCATAGCTCTGCTTGCCGGGCGCATGACGGCCGACATTATAGGCGACCCACGGGATGACATTGGGTTCATTGATCGGGGCAAAGCGCTTCACCCTGTCGCCGAAATGGCGCACGACGGTTGCCGCATAGTCGGCAAAGATCTTCGGCGTTTCACGCGAACGCCAGCCGCCCTTTTCTTCAACGGCCACCGGCATGTCCCAGTGATGCAGGCAGATCCACGGCTCGATGCCTTCGTGCAGCAGAAGGTCGATGACGCGATCGTAGAAATCGAGCCCGCGCTGGTTCACCTGACCGCCACCCTCGGGGAAAATCCGTGGCCATGCGGTGGAAAGCCGGTAGGCCTTCACGCCGAGACCGCTCATCAGGCCGATATCCTCCGGATAGCGATGATAGTGGTCGCAGGCGATATCGGCAGTCTCACCGTTGGTGGTGCGGCCCGGCGTGTGGGCATAGACGTCCCAGACGCTCTGGCCGCGACCATCCTTGTGAACGCGCCTTCGGTCTGAAAGGCGGAGGCGGCAACGCCCCAGAGAAAATCGGGGGGAAAGGATCTCGACATAGGGTCACTCTGTGATTGAGGCGCATGGAGACGACGGGACGCACGGCCGCGCGTCCCGCAAAGGAGCCGGAGGCCCCGGCAGGCGGATCATTTCTTGTCGGTGCTGACGTTCCAGAAGAAAGGCCAGGGAGACGGGTGGAAGCCGTGCAGCGTCTTTGCTTCGGCGCCCAGCGCGTTGAAATCCCCCACCTTGTAGACCGGCGCATCCTCGTAGAAGGTTTTCTGCACGTTGGCCCACAGGGCCTTGCGCTTTTCCGGATCGGATTCGGCGATGAACGGCTCCACCGCCTTGGCCTTTGCCGGCGTCGCCCACCAGCCGGGATAGCTGTCGGACATCCAGCCGTTCAGCACAGGCTCCGGCGGGAAAGGACCATGGGTGATGAATATGTCCCAAAGGGCCGGATCGGCGCGGCGGGTCGTCAGCGTCGCCCAGTCGAACACTTCGAGATCGACCTTGAAACCGGCGGCTTTCAGATATTCGGCCGCCACCTGCGCCATCTTGTAATGGAACTCGTACTGGCGGCTGGTGAGAATGCGGATCGGCTTGCCGTCATACCCCGCCTCCTTCATCAGCTTGGCAGCGGCCTCCGGATCACCTTTGCCGTAGCGCTCGATACCGGCCTCGGTGTGCCAGGTGTAACCCTTCGGATAAAGCGCGCCGTCGACCGCGAAGAATGCCGGATTGCCGAAGGCGGCAAGAAGCATGTCTTCCGGATTGAGCGCCACCTGCACCGCGTGGCGAAGCGTCTTGTTCTCCATGATGCCCTGCTTCGTGTTCATGACGAAGACCGGCGCACCGAAAGGCTTGAGGATGACGGGCTCGGATGCGGTGGAGGATTTCAGGCGGTCGTAATTTTCCGGTGACAGCGAATCCGCATAATCGAACTGGCCGGATACGGCGCCTTCGAGACGCGTATTGGCATCCGGCACCGGCACGAAGCGGATCTCGTCGAGGATTGCCTTGCGCGCACCGCCGAAGCCATTGGCCGGTTCCGAACGGGACTTGTAACCATCGAAACGCACCAGCTGGATATACTGGTCGGCCTTGCGGTCCTTCAGCATGTAGGGGCCGGTGCCGATGAATTTGGTCAGCGGGTCGGCGAGATCAGCCTTGGGCATGACGACGGCGGCCGAATTGTTGAAGGCGAGAAGCGACAGGAGCGGCGCGTAGGGCTTTTTCAAGCTGATGCGGATCGCGTCGTCGCCCTCGGCCTCCACCTTGTCGATATAGGGCGCGACCTGCTTGCCGCGCGAGGCAATAGCGATCCAGCGATCGACCGAGGCGACGACATCAGCCGATGTCATGGTGCTGCCGTCGTGGAACTTGATGCCCTTGCGAAGGGCGATATCGTAGGTTTTGCCGTCGGCGGAAATCTTCGGCATGGTTTCGGCAAGAAGCGGGATGACGTTCCACTTGTCATCGAAGGTGAAGAGCGTTTCGAAAATGTGCTGCGTCGTCATGCCGACGAGATCGGCCGTCGAGGCCATCGGGTCGAGGGTCGGCGGTTCACCGATCGTCGCCACGTTGACGATCCCGTCAGCATGGGCGGAGGTGGAGAGGGCTGCGACTGAAATGAGGGAGGAGGACAGTAAAAATGCGAACGCAAGTTTCATGAGAGGCTTCCCAGTCTATAGTTCCACAATTATGTATTATTGTCTTTAACTACAGACTATCGGCCAGCCGCCGGCTGTCAACCCGTTTCCGTCGGTTGAGAGCAAAACGGCCTATGGCCTGACCTCAGTGCTGGCACGGCCCGACCTGCCGTCGAGCCGGGAGCCCTCCTCAATCGGTCCTCAAGCGAAGGTCGGTGCGCATCTGGTCGAGCAGGATTGCGATTTTTTCCTTGAGTTCGGGGGTTCCGAGGCTTGCGGGATAGGATATGGCGACCCCGAAAATCTCCATCGTGTCCGGATCGCGCATGGCGACACCCTGCGACGAGACCCCTTCGACGATCTCGTTCGACGCATAGGATCGACCCGTCGCGCGGATCTTGCCGATCCGCTCCAACAGTTCCTCATGGTTCCTCGGTGAATTCGGCGACACGAAAGGCAATGGCTCCGGCACGCGCTGCTTCCATGCGGCATCCTCCAGAAGCGCCAGCATGGCGCGCCCGTTCGACGTGGCGTAAGCGGAGGATTTGTAGCCCGGGGTGGAAGCAATCGCCAACGGGTTCGATCCCCTGACGACCCGCAGAACCATCAGATCCGCGCCGTCAAAAACGGTGATGTAACCCGTATGGCCGCCGATATCACAAATCTGCTTCACCCGCTTGTAGACGAGATCGAGGAAATGGTGGCGCGAGCGGAAGATCTGCCCCAGTTCGAAGAGGCGCATGCCGGGCGAATAGAGCCGCGTCGAATGCTCGTATTCGAGGAGGCCGGACGCCACGAGCGTTTTCAGGGCGCGATGCACCGTCGCTTCGGCCGGTCGAGGCGACGTGCGAGATCGGCCTGGCCGATGGCAGGCTCCTCAAACGAAAAGCACTCGAATATCGAAATGGTGTCCTCGAGAACCCCCATCATCCTACCCCATGATCACTGCATTGCCATCATTTGTTTCATTATTGAAATTCGATGTCAATTTTGAAACTCCATCTGGACTCTCCAAAAAACGCCGCCTACAAATATCGCAACGACGAGAGAAGCTGAATTTTGCGGCAGAGGATCGGCAAGGCCGGCATGCCCAGAAGTGACAGCTCGGGAACCTGAGTTGCGGCCCGTTTGATGGCCGGCTGATTTGCCTGATCTAGGATTGACCAATGCAAGCTACTGGCCAGACGACCGGTAAGCGCTGCGCGCGGGCGTGATATCGGCGGCACCTTCACCGATTTCATTCTCTTCGATGAAAGCCAGACGCGATCCGTCTGCACAAGTGCCTGACAACGCCGAAAGATCCGTCACAGGGCGCGCTTGGCGGGTTGCAGGAATTGGTCAGGGCTGCCGATATCGCCTTTGCCGACCTTTCAGAGATCGTCCACGGCACGACGCTCGTCACCAATGCCGTCATCGAGCGCAAGGGTGCGGCTGTCGGCCTGATCACGACCGAAGGGTTTCGCGATATTCTCGAAATCGGCACCGAGCAGCGCTACGACATCTATGACCTGACGCTCTCCTTCCCCGAGCCGCTGGTCGAGCGCTCGCGCCGGCTTGAAGTGGCCGAACGCGTCGATGCCGATGGCGCCGTCATCATCGCACTCGACGAACTGGCCGTTCTGCGGGCAGCCGAGGCCCTCAAGAAGGGCGGCTGCGAGGCGATCGCCATCTGCTTCATGCACTCCTACCGCAACCCGGCCCATGAGCGCCGGGCGCGCGACATCATCGTCAAGGCGATGCCGGAGCTGTCGGTGTCGATCTCCTCGGAAGTCGTTGCCGAAATCTCCGAATACCAGCGCTTCGTCACCACCTGCGCCAATGCTTACGTGCAGCCGCTGATGGACCGCTATCTGCGCCGCTTCGAGGGCGAGCTGGAAAAGCTCGGTTTCAAGGGCGATTTCCGCCTGATGCATTCGGCCGGCGGCCTCGTCTCGCTGGAGACTGCCCGCGCCTTCCCGATCCGGCTTCTCGAATCCGGCCCGGCGGGCGGTGCGCTTGCCACCGCCTGGTTCGGCAAGAATGCCGGCCATGACAATGTCATCGCCTTCGACATGGGCGGCACGACCGCCAAGGCCTGCCTGATCGAGGACGGCAAGATCGATATCGCCTCCTATCTGGAAGCCGGCCGCGTGCACCGCTTCAAGAACGGTTCCGGCCTGCCGATCAAGTCGCCTGTCGTCGACATGATCGAGATCGGCGCCGGCGGCGGCTCGATCGCCTCCATCGATGGCGTCGGCCTGCTTCAGGTCGGTCCGCATTCGGCAGGCTCCGAACCCGGGCCCGCCTGCTATGGTCGCGGCGGTTTGAAGCCGACGGTGACGGACGCCTCGGTGGCGCTCGGCTATTACGATCCGACCTTCTTCCTCGGCGGCCGCATGACGCTTGATCTCGATGCCGCCGAAAAGGCGCTCGGTACGATCGCCAAGCCGCTCAACATCTCCTCCGTCGAGGCTGCCTGGGGCATCCATCAGGTCGTCAGCGAAAGCATGGCGAGCGCCGCCCGCATCCATCTGGTCGAAAAGGGCAAGGACCCGCGCGGCTATTCGATGATCGGCTTCGGTGGCGCAGGCCCGGCCTTTGCCGCCAAGGTCGCCCGCATTCTCGGCGTTTCCGAAGTCATCATCCCGCCGGCAAGTGGTGCGGCATCCGCCTTCGGCTTCCTGACCGCCCCCCTGTCCTTCGATATCGTCCGCTCGCATCCGATCGCACTGTCGAAGGATCTCGATGCCGTCACGCTGAACGGCGTTCTGGACGAGATTTCCGAAGAGGGCCGCGTCCAGCTGCGCAGCGCCGGCGTCGCCGATACCGATATTCTGGTGGAACGCTCCGCCGACATGCGCCTTGTCGGCCAGTTGCACGAAATCAACGTGCCGCTTCCCGCCGGCAGGCTCGATGCCGGCGCATATGAGGATATCCGCAAGGCATTCGATGCGGTCTATAGCGCCCGCTATACCCGCGTGCCTTCGGAGGCCAAGCTCGAAATCCTCTCCTTCCGCATCAGCGCTTCCGGCGCAGTGCCGCAGCTTACCGTCCGTCAGGCCGCATCGAAGGCGGCAAGGCCGAGGCTCGCAAGGGCACCCGCAAGACCTATTTCGGCAATGGCTTCGTCGATGCCGGCATTTATGACCGTTATGCCATGCAGCCGGGCATTCTCGTGGAAGGCCCCGCGATCATCGAGGAGCGGGAATCGACGACGATCATTCCGCCGGGCGACAAGGTGACGGTGGATGAGACCGGCAACCTGCGCATCGAGATTTCCGCCACAGCCAAGGGCGCCACGATCGTCGACGAGACCATGTCGCTCGAAGAGGCGAGCGCCCGTATCCAGGGCGATCCGATCGCGCTCGAAGTGATGTGGAGCCGTCTCGTCAACGTGGCAGAAGAGATGTGGTCGACAGTCTGCCGCACGGCCTTTTCGCTGATCATTTCCGAAAGCCAGGATTTCGGCTGCGCCATTCTCGATCCGCATGGCGAGACGCTTGCCCATTCCGCCCGCGTCATGCCGGTGTTCAACCTGACCCTGCCGATGGCGGTGAAGGCGATCATCGAGCGCTACCCGGTCGAAACGATGAAGCCGGGCGATGTCTACATCACCAACGACCCGTGGCTCTGCGCCGGCCACCTGTTCGACCTTGCGATCGTCACCCCTGTCTTCCACCGCGATCGTGTCGTCGCCCTGATGGGCACCGTCGGCCATGTCGGCGATATCGGCGGCAGCCGTAACGGCCTCTCGGTCAGCGAGCTTTACGAAGAAGGCCTGCAGATCCCGGCGATGAAGCTGGTGCGGCAGGGTGAAGAGAACGAAGACCTGTTCCGCCTGATGGCGGACAATATCCGCGACAGCGATCAGGTTCTCGGCGATATCCGCTCCTTCATCTCGGCCAACGAGACGGGTGCCGCCCGCATGCGCTCCTTCATGGAGGAATACGGCATGCACGACCTGAAGGCGCTCTCGCATGTCGTCCAGTCGCTTTCGGAAAAGGCGATGCGCGACGCGGTGAGCCAGCTGAAGGACGGCGTCTACCATTCGGAAATCTCCAACAATCCGATGGGCACCGAAATGACCTTCCCGCTAAAGGTCACGGTCAAGGGCGACGAGATCGAACTCGATTTCGAAGGCGCTCCGCCACAGACGGTCAAGGGCGGCATCAACTGCACGCTGTCTTATACGACCGCGCACGCGACCTATCCGATCAAGTGCATGCTGACACCGGGCATCCGCGGCAATGCCGGTTGCTACCGTCCGTTCAGCGTCAAGGCGCCGAAGGGCTCGATCCTCAATTGCGACAAGCCGGCACCGGTTTCGCTGCGCACCCGGACGGCTGGTATCTGGCGCCGAACGTCTTCAAGGCACTCTCCGAAGCAGCGCCTGAGACGACCCAGTCCTTCTCCGGCCTGCCGAGCCTGATGAGCTTCTACGGCAAGTCGATGGAAACCGGCGCGCTGTTCTACGAACTGCTGCTACTCGGCGGCGGTCAGGGCGCCTCGCAGACCAAGGACGGCAAGTCCTCGCTTCTGTGGCCAACATCGGCTGCCACCTCGTCGCTCGAAATGTTCGAGACCCGTTCGCCGATCGTCATCTGGGAAAAGAGCCTGATGACCGATAGCGGCGGTGCCGGTGAAAACCGCGGCGGCCTCGGCGTGCGGGTGCGTATCTCGCGCCGCAATGCGGAAGGCCATCCGATCAAGGCGATCGTCTCGCCGGAAGGCGTCGATCTGCCGGTGGAAGGCCTCTTCGGCGGCAAGCCGGGCAAGACCGCGACGGGCATCATCCGCTCCAAGGCGAGCGGCGAGATGACCATGGATTGCGGCACCGGCGCGATCGTCGATCTCATCGATACCGACGCGTTGTGGAACTGACGCTTGCCGGCGGTTCGGGCTTTGGCGACCCGATGAAGCGCGATCTCGACAAGCTCGATAGCGACGTCCGGCAGGGCTATGTCAGCGCCGACGCGGCAGACAGCATCTACGGCCGCACGGCAAGAGCCGGCGAGCGCAAGGCAACCGCCTGACCCCATTCGCCCGCCTTAAGGGGAGGCGGGCGCCAAAAGAACGCAAGGAGATCATTCGCATGAAAATGACCCGCCGTACCTTCATGGGCACTGCCGTCTCGGCAGCCGCCATCGCCTCGATGCCGCTTGAAACCTTCGCCGCCGGCCGCAAGATCCTCGTCATGGCCAGCAGCGTCGACATTCCGAATTTCGACCCGCATGTCGCGACCGGCTATGCGCCTGCCATGCTCTTCCGCAACACTTATGATGCGCTGGTGCGCGTCGTCGGGACACCGCCGAAGGTCGTCGCCGGACTTGCCGCCAGCTGGACCGTGTCGGACGACCAGAAGCATTACGAGTTCAAGCTCGACCCGACTGCCAAATTCCAGGATGGCTCACCGGTGACGGCAGATGCCGTCGTCTATTCGTTCAAGCGCATCATCAAGCTGAAGCGCGGTCCCTCCTGGATGATTGCCGGCATCGTCGATGCCGATGGCGTCAAGGCCGTCGACAAGCAAACGGTCGCCTTCGATCTCAAGGCGCCGTTCGCACCCTTCCTTCAGGTTCTGCCCTGGATGTTCGTCGTCAATCCGGCGCTCGTCGAAGCCAATATCAGCTCCGACGACGGCCAGGCCTATCTGATGAAGAACACGGCCGGCTCCGGTCCGTTCAAGATGGGCCGCGTGGCGCCGGGCAATCTCTACGAATTCCTCCGCGTCAAGGACGACTGGCACAAGGGTGGTGGCAATCTCGAAGGCGCGATCTGGAAGATCGTCCGGGAATCCTCGACCGAGCGCATGATGCTGACCCGCAATGAAGCGCATATCGCCATCGAACTCTATGCCGAAGACATGGAGGCGCTGAAGGGTGCACCGGGTGTCGTCAGCGTCATCGAGCCGGAATACCGCACCTTCTCGATCAAGATGAACACCGCCAAGGGTCCGCTTGCCGACAAGAACCTGCGCAAGGCGATCTCCTACGCCTATAACTATCAGGCATGCTGGATGCCGCAGGCCCGGCCGACCTGATGATCGGCCCGCTGCCGACCGGCATTTTCGGCCACGACCCGAAGCTTGCCGTCTACCGTCAGGACATGGCCAAGGCGAAGGAATATCTGGCGAAGTCTGAGTACAAGGATGGCGGCTTCAAGCTGACCGCTCTCTATGCCACCGGCTACGAGAACCAGCGCCGCTGGTGCCTGCTTCTGCTTGAAGCGCTGAAGTCGCTCAATATCGATCTCGACATCCGCCCGGCGACATGGCCCGATACGGTCGCCTCTGCCCAGTCGCCCGATACGATGCCGAACTTCATGTGCCTGTTCCAGACCGCCAACTATGCGGACCCGGACAATATCGCCTTTGCCGCCTACCATTCGTCGCGCAACGGCCAGTGGCAGAACCCGGTCTACAAGAACCCGGAGGTCGACAAGCTGATCGAGGCCGCCCGTATCGAGACCGACCAGACGAAGCGCGCCGAACTCTACAAGAAGTTTCAGGAACTCGTCGTCGACGATGCGCCGGATATCTTCGGCGTGCTCGAAAAGCGCAAGCTCGGCATGCGCGACAGCGTCAAGAATTATGTCTTCACGCCGGTCGCCGCCAACTCGATCGAGCTTCTGCCGCTGTCTCTCACCTGATTGTGCTTGGGACGCCCGGTCACGGGCGTCCCTCCCCTGATCGGAACCGCCCATGCTTTTCTATGCCGTCAGACGCCTTGTCCTGCTCGTCCCGATGCTGATCGGCCTGACGATGCTCGTCTTCGTCATTGCCCGGCTCCTGCCCGGCGATCCCGTCGCGCTTGCCGCCGGGCCGAATGCCACGCCCGACGTGATCGAAAGCGTGCGCCACGAATTCGGCCTCGATCGCTCGCTGCCGATGCAATACTGGACCTATCTGACCGGCCTCCTCCATGGCGACTGGGGCGTTTCGATCTTCACAAGGCGCCCGGTCTTTGAAGACATCATGACCTTCCTGCCCGCAACGCTGGAACTGGTTGCCGCCGCCATGCTGATCGCCATCATTATCGGCATTCCGCTTGGTCTGGCTGCAGCTGTCTATCGCAACGGCGTCATCGACTATCTGACGCGTACCGTGGCGCTTGGCGGCATCGCCATGCCGCGCTTCTTCCTTGGCCTCATTCTCCAGCTGCTTTTCGTCTCCTGGCTGGATATCCTGCCGCTTTCCGGTCGCTTTCCGCTGATCGAGATCCCGCCGGAAGGGCCGACCGGCTTCTACACGATCGATTCCATCCTTGCCGGTGACTGGTATTCCCTGTCGCTGGCGCTGCAGCACCTCGCTCTCCCTGCCTTCGCCATGTCGCTGTCCCCTCTGGCAACAATCATGCGAATGATGCGCGCGTCGACGATCGAGGTGCTGCAGCAGGATTTCGTCATGACCGAGCGGGCGCTCGGCATTTCGAACCGCAAGATCCTCTTCAAATACGTGCTGAAGAACGCCATGACCTCGACGCTGACAGTCATCGGTCTCTACGTCTCCTGGCTTCTGGGCGGCACGGTTCTGGTCGAGACCGTCTTCGACTGGCCGGGCCTCGGTCTTTACGCCACGCAGGCCATTCTCTCGCAGGATTTCATGCCGGTGATCGGCGTGACGCTGGTGATCGCGGTCATCTATCTCCTCTCCATGCTCGTCGTCGATCTGCTCTACGGCGTCTTCAATCCGAGGGTGCGCTACACATGACGATGACACCGTCCACCCTCCCGAAGCGCGATCAGTCGGCGCGGCTCGAAAACTGGTCGCGGGCCTTCTACCGCTTCCGCCAGAGCTGGCTTTCCGTCATCGGCCTTGCGATCGTCGTCGCGCTGATCCTGATTGCGATTTTCGCGCCCTTCATCGTTCCCTTTCCCGATCACGTCACCGGCGGCACGAATACGGCAGCGCGCTTCACCCCACCCGGCAGCCAATACTGGTTCGGCACCAATGCGCTGGGGCAGGATGTCTTCTCGCTGGTTCTCGTCGGTTCGCAGGTCTCGCTTTTCTCCGGCCTTGCGGTCGTCGTCAGCGCCATCGTCATTGGCGGCATTGTCGGCGCAATCGCCGGTTATTTCGGCGGCTGGATCGACGAGGTCCTGATGCGCTTTACCGATCTTCTCCTGACCATTCCGAGCCTCATCCTCGCCATGGCAGTCGCGGCGGCCCTCGGCACCGGCGTCTTCAACATGATCGTCGCCATCTCGGTCACCTGGTGGCCGGCCTATGCGCGTCTCGTGCGCGGCGAAGTGATCGGCAAGAAGGAAGAGCAGTTCATCGTCGCTGCGCGTGCGCTCGGCGCCGGCTGGCCGCGCATTCTCGGCCGGCATATCCTTCCGAACATCATGTCGCCGATCATCGTCAAGGCCTCGCTCGACATGGGCTTTGCTGTGCTGACAGTCGCCTCGCTCGGCTTCGTCGCATCGGTGTGAAGCCGCCGACGCCGGAATGGGGCACGCTTCTCTCCGTCGCCCGCGCCGACATGCCGGATCACTGGTGGACGGCGGTCTGCCCCGGCTGCGCGATCTTTCTCGCCGTGCTTGGCTTCAACCTTCTCGGAGATGGCCTGCGCGACGTGATGGACCCGAAGGCAAGGCGGTGAGGTGATCCGATGACATTGCTCGACATCAAGAACCTCAACCTTTCCATGCGCAGTTTCGAAGGTGAGACGCAGATCCTCCACGGCATAGACCTTAAAGTCGAGCGCGGCGAGATCTGGGGCATGGTCGGCGAAACCGGCTCGGGTAAATCGCTGACCGGCCTTTCCGTGTCGCGGCTCATTCCGCCGGCGACCGGCCGCTATCTGGCAGGCAGCATCCATTTCGAAGGCCGTGATCTGCTGGCCACTGACGAGAAGGCCATGCGGTCCTTGCGCGGTCGCAAGATCGGCATGATCTTTCAGGACCCGACGACCAACCTCAACCCGGTCTTCACCATCGGCACGCAGCTCGTCGACGTCGCCCTGCATGCCGGTCACGCCGATCCGTCGATCCTCGGGCTTTCCGGCAATCCATCCGGTCGCGAGCGAAAAAAGGCGGCGCGACGCGTTGCGATCGAAATGCTCGACAAGGTCGGCATCCCCAATCCGGCAGCACGGATCGACGACTACCCGCATCAGTTTTCCGGCGGCATGCGCCAGCGCGTGCTGATCGCCATGGCGATGATCGGCAAGCCGGATCTTCTGATCGCCGACGAGCCGACGACCGCGCTCGACGTCTCCGTGCAGGCGCAGATCCTGAAGCTCATCCATGATCTCGTCGCCGAGCGGAACATCGGCGTGCTGATGATCACCCACAATCTCGGCGTCGTCGCGCAGATCTGCAGCCATGTGGCGGTCATGTATCGCGGCCGTATTCTGGAACGCGGCCCCGTTCACGAGGTGCTGAAGCGCCCGGCCCATGCCTATACGCAGGCGCTTCTTAACGCCATTCCGACCGTCCACACCAAGCGCGGCGAATTGCGCGGCATCGGCGACATCATGCAGGAGGGCGGCCGATGAGCCTCGACATTCGCAATGTCTCCAAGATCTTTCCCGGCCAGCGTCAGGGCATGTTCGGCCGTGGCGAGGGATTTCGCGCACTCGATGACGTGAGCCTCAGCGTCCGCAAGGGATCGAGCTTCGGGCTTGTCGGCGAGTCCGGCTCCGGCAAGACGACGCTGACGCGCTGCATCCTGCGGCTCGACACGCTGACGGCCGGCCAGATCTTCTATGACGGCACCGACATGGCCTCGCTCTCGCCGACCGAGATGCGGCGGCTTCGCGCCAAGTTGCAGATCGTCTTTCAGGACCCCTATGCCTCGCTCGATCCGCGCATGACGGTGCATGACATCGTTGCCGAGCCGCTCGTGATCCATAGCGATATCCTGCCGATGACGGCGCGCCAGCGCACCGAGCGCGTGATGGAACTGCTTCTGCAGGTGGGGCTTCGCCCCGAACACCTGTTCCGTTATCCGCACGAATTTTCCGGCGGCCAGCGCCAGCGTATCGGCATTGCGCGGGCGCTTGCGGTGAAGCCAGAGTTTCTGATCCTCGACGAGCCGACATCGGCGCTCGACGTCTCGGTTCAGGCCGATGTCCTCAATCTCCTCCACCGGCTGCAACAGGAATTGGGTCTCACCTATTTCTTCATCAGCCACGATCTCGGCGTCATTCGCTACATTTGCGACGACGTGGCGGTGATCTATCGCGGCAAGCTGCTCGAGAAGGGGCCGGTCGAGGAGATCTTCGACAACCCGCAGAGCGATTACACGCGCATGCTGCTGGCGGCCATGCCGGATCCGGACCCGGACCGCTCGCCCTTCGCCAGAGCCTCCTGACACCCCCCATACACAACGAAAAGGCCCTGCTGCCGGTTACGACAACAGGGCCATCCAGAAAGCTTGCCAATGTCAGGCGGCGCGCGCCAGCGCCGGCCGCAGGCGCGAAATGTGGAATGGCGCCGGATCGACCAGCGGCGTCGAACCCATGACGATATCCGCCATGAGATGACCTGCCCCCGGGCCGATGCCGAAACCATGGCCGGAAAAGCCCGACGCGATATGGAAGCCCGGAATGGAGGAGATGGCGCTGATGACCGGAACGCGTCCGGCGTCACGTCCATCATACCGGCCCATTCGCTGACGATCCTTGCCTTGGCAAAAGCCGGATAGCGCGTGCCAGATTGGCGAGAGCCTTACGGTTGAAGGACTGCGCCGGCACCGGATCGAGCGTGCGGATCAGCTCGAAGGGCGTGCGCTGATCGAGAGACCAGCGGCGCGGCATCTGCATTTCCTCGACGAAGGCCTTGCCGATCCTCAGTTTCAGCTCGCGCCATGTCTGGACGAAGGAAGGCATGTATTCGGCAAACAGCCGGAAACTGTCGGGTACGATCGGGGCGATATTGGCGTTTCTGAGCGCCACCGTGTAATCGCCATCCAGGCGCTTGCGGTAGGCAAAGTCACCGGCGCCAACCGGCATGTCGGAAATGCCCTCGCGCCCGTGACCCGCGCCACCGTGCCCATGACCTTCAGCTGCGGGAAGTCGATGCCGAGATTGCCGGCGAAAAGACGCGACCAGACGCCGCCGGCCAGGACGACCGAGGAGCACCCGATCCTGCCCTTCTCCGTCACGACGCCGGACACCTTACCGGCGCTCTGCTCGATGCCCCTTGCGGCGCATTGGGTGATGATATGGGCCCCGGCCCGCCTTGCGGCCTTGGCCATGGCGACGGCGGCAAGCGTCGGCTCGGCGCGTCCATCCGACGGCGTATGAAGGCCGCCGATCAGGCCGCCGGACGAGCCCGGAAGAAGTGCCTCCACCTGCGGTCCGGTCAGCATTTCCGATTGCAGGCCGTAAGCCTTGCCCTTCTCGTACCAGCCACCCCAGATTTCGAGGTCACGCTTGTTGTAGCAGAGATAGGTGATGCCGGACCGGCGCCAGCCGGTCTCCTCACCTGTGCGCTCGTTCATCTGCGACCACAGTTTCAGGCTGGCCATGGTCAGCGGAATTTCCGCCGGATCGCGGCCCATCTGGCGTGTCCAGCCCCAGTTGCGTGCCGACTGTTCCCCGGCCACCACGCCCTTTTCCACCACAGCGACAGAGACGCCGCGCTCGGCCAGCGTCAGCGCCGTCGAAATACCGATAATGCCGCCGCCGATGACGACGACATCGACATTTGCGAGCAGCGTGGCGTCGCCCTCGAAAGGTGCGACAGGAATGGAGAGCGACATCTGGATTGCCTTTTCGGATCGGATTTTATCTCAGGCGCCCATTCGGGGCCGGGTATCTGGACGATGTGACCGGGTGAAACCTCCCGATAGGCTTTTGCCGCGCGCTGAAAATCCGCCGGCCGGACAGGGCTTGGCATTTCCCTGTCGCCGGCCGTGTGGCGATGCCGCCGGCGCTCAGGTCGGGGATCGGCACGGCGTCGATCAGGCGGCGCGTATAGGGATGAGCCGGGTTGCCGAAGATCGCGGCGCGCGGGCCGATCTCGACGATCTCGCCTAAATACATGACCGCGACGCGGTGACTGATCCGCTCGACAACCGCCATGTCATGCGAAATAAAGATGAAGCCGAGTTTCAGTTCCTGCTGCAGTTCCAGCAGAAGATTGACGACCTGCGCCTTCACCGACACATCAAGAGCGGACACGGCCTCGTCAGCGACGATGACGCTGGGCTTCAGCGCAAGCGCTCTTGCCACACAGATGCGCTGCCTCTGCCCGCCGGAAAACTCGTGCGGGTAGCGACCGACGATATCGGCGGACAGGCCGACGCGTTCAAGAAGTTCGCCGGCAATGCGCCTTTCTTCTTCGGCACTGGCAAGTTTGTGAATGCGTAGAGGCTCGGTGATCGCGCGGCCGACGGTCAGTCGCGGATTGAGGCTGGCAAACGGATCCTGAAAGATCATCTGCACCGATCGGCTGAGGGCCTGCCGGCTATCCTTGTTCATCGCATTGCCGCAGATATCCACCGTGCCGGCGGTCGGCTGCAGCAGGCCGGTGATGAGCTTGCCCGTGGTGGACTTGCCGCTGCCGGATTCCCCGACGATGGCGAGTGTTTCCCCCTCGGCCAGCGAGAAGCTCACACTTTCCACCGCATGGACGCGGGCCGTAACCCGCCCCAGCAGCGTATGAGCGACGTCGAAACGCACCGAAAGGTCTTCGACCTTCAGGAGCTGCCGGCTTTGGTCGACGCTGGAGGCAAGCGTCGGAGCGGCACAGCCCTCACCGGTCCTGATGTCATAGATTGGGAAGGGCTGCGGGTTTTCCATCGCCTGCATGGAGCCGAGTTGCGGCACGGCCGACAGAAGCGCCTTGGTATAGGGATGACGCGGAGCGGCGAAGATGTCGCCGGTCGCGCCCTTTTCCACCAGATCACCGCGATACATGACGACCATACGATCGGCGATTTCGGCAACCACGCCCATGTCATGGGTGATGAAGAGGACAGCCATGCCCTCTTCTTCCTGCAATTGCTTGATGAGGTCGAGGACCTGCGCCTGGATCGTAACATCAAGTGCCGTCGTCGGCTCGTCGGCGATGAGCAGTGAGGGCTTGCAGGCCAGCGCGATGGCGATCATCACGCGCTGGCGCATGCCACCAGAAACTGGTGCGGGAAATCCGAGTAGCGACGCCGCGCGCCCGGTATCTTCACCCGCTCCATGAGGCGAACTGCCGCTTCCTTCGCCTCGCGGTGGCGAAGGCCCTGATGCGCCATGATCGATTCAGCGATCTGCTCACCGATGCACATGGTCGGATTAAGCGATGTCATCGGCTCCTGGAAGATCATGGCGATGTCATTGCCGCGGATCGACTTCAGCTGCTTCGGTGACAGCGTGAGGAGATCGGTGTCGCCAAGCTTGATCGAGCCTTCGATGCGGCTCGTCTCATCCGGCAGGAGGCCGAGGATAGACAGCGCGGTGACACTCTTGCCGGAACCGGACTCACCGACGATTGCCAGCGTCTCGCCCGGCGCGATCTCGAAACTCAGGTTGCGGACGACGGAATTCCATTGCCCGTCCCGCGCAAAGGAGATCGACAGGTTCTCGACCGAAAATGTCGGGCGGGCCTTCTGTGCAACTGCGGTTTCTGCAAGCGATGCCATGACCATCAATTGCCCCTCGCCTTCTTGCTTTTCGGATCGAGCCGGTCGCGCAGATCATCGCAGACGGCGTTGAGGACAAGGATCATCAGTGTCAGCGCAAGACAGGGCCAGACGAGCAGCATCGGCGCCTGCGCAAGCGTCGCACGGCCGGTTCCGATCATCAGGCCAAGCGAGGGTGCCGGAGGCAGCACGCCGAGGCCGAGGAAGGAAAGGCCGGATTCGAGCACGACCGTGACGGCAACCGTGAAAGAGAATTGCACGATCAGCGGGCCGATGATGTTCGGGAGGATGGTCGTCGCCATGACGCGCAGATTGCTGGCGCCCATGCTGCGAACGGCCTCGACATAATCCTGCGAGCGGACAGAAAGCACGCTTGCATGCGCCACGCGGGTGAAACTCGGCACGAAGACGACCGCCAGAACCGGAACGAGCGTCACCGGGCCGGGGCCATAAAGCGTTACCGCCAGCATGGCGAGAAGAAGCGGCGGGAAACACAGGACGATATCGATGAGCCGCATGGTCAGCAATTCGGTGAAGCCCCGCGAATAGCCGGCAAGTACGCCGAGCGCCGTTCCGATAATGCCGGACAAAGTGCTGCCGAAATCGCAACCAGCAGCGAATTGCGCATGGCCCAGACGAGGCGCGAGAAAATATCACGGCCATATTCGTCCTGGCCGAGCAGATGGGCGCTTCCCGGTGCCGCAAACCGTGCGGCATTGTTCATCGCGAGCGGATCCTGCAACGGCAGGATCGGCGCAAGCACGCTGATGATGACGATCAGGCCGAGCCAGATGGCGGGCAGGTCTCGCCGCGTCCATCGGGCAGGATTAAGGGAGAGAAGCTTGTTTGTCATTTGCGCACCCTTGGATCGGCGATCCCATAGAGCAGGTCGACGATGAGGTTGAGCCCGATGAAGAGCGCCGAAATCACCAGAATGACGCCGGTCACCGTGGGGTAATCGCGGCCGTTGACGCCGCTCACCAGCATTCCGGACAGGCCCGGCCAGTTGAAGACATATTCGACCAGAACGGTACCGCCGAGGAGCGCGCCGATCTGCAGCGCAAACACGGTAATTACCGGGATGAGAGCGTTCTTGAGGATATGCGCCATGATGATGCGCCGGCCATCGAGCCCCTGGCCCGCGCCGTGCGGACATAATCAAGCGGCAGGACTTCCAGCGTCGATGCACGGGTGATGCGGAACACGATGGCGGCAAGGCCGATGCCGATCGACAGTGCAGGCATCATCAGGAGGAGGAGATGCTTGCCGGGATCGACGGAAAAGGCGACGAAGCCGCCGGCGGGCAGAAGCTTGAACGTCTGGGAAAAGACCAGAACCATCAGCGTTCCGAGAACGAAGACCGGGATGCCCTGCGCCAGACCCGTGACATAGGATGCGCAGCGATCAAAGCCGCCGCCGTGTTTCAGGGCAGCGTAGACACCGCTTGGAATACCGATCACGAGGCTGATCAGGGCCGCCATGCCAATGAGTTCAAGCGTGCGCGGCAGGCGTCGGCCGATTTCGGCGGCGATCGAGCTGTCATCGACCATCGACTTTCCGAGGTCGAATGACATGAGCTTGCCGAGCCTGTCGGCATATTGATCCAGTATCGGCCGGTTGAGACCGAGATCCTCGCGGATCATCTGGACCGTTGCCGGATCAGGCGCCCCGCCATCCTGCGACAGAAGCAGTTCGACCGGATCGCCGGGAACGAAGTTGATCGACATGAAGACCAGCGTCACGACGACCCACAGCATTACCAGACTGACGCAGACGCGTTTGAAAAACCAGATCATGTATCCTCGACCGCTGAAGGTTGTCTGCCGGTTCGGACCGCCTGCGGCAGGGTTGCCCCACGCCGCAAGCAGTCCTTGCCTTTAGGCAGTTCTGAAGCGCTTCGTGATCGTCAGCTGATCGCGAGCTTGTCGAAGAGCGTGGCCGAGAACGGCGACATCTGATCGGGCAGGAGCTCCAGGTTCTTGACGGTCTTGCGGCGCGCAAAGCCGGTGGCACGATAGGCCAGACCGCAGAAGCTTGCATTATCGCATACCAGCTTATCGACCTCTGCGTAGATGGCGATACGCTTTGCCTCGTCGCCTTCCTGGCGCCCCTTGTTCAGGAGTTCGGTCAATCCTTTGACCTCGAAATTGCGGCTGCGCAGGAAGGTCGGCGTCAGGGAAGGATCGATGACCGTGTTGGCTGCATCCGGATCGAGCGTATCGATACCGATGCCCTGTACGGCAAAATCGCCCACGCCGCGGTTGCCCATGGTGACGCGCGTCGCCCAGTCCGGCATGGTCAGATTGACCTTGATGCCGATCTCGGCCAGCTGCGACTGGACCAGAACCGCAATGCCCGAATGCATCGTATACTGCGAGGTGGCGAGCAGCGATACTTCCAGACCACCTTCGTGACCGGCTTCCTTCAGGAGAGCCTTTGCCTTGTCGGGCTGGTAGCTCCAGTAATTGGCCAGTTCCTTGTGGTAATAGGGAGAAACCGTCGGGCGGGGAACGCCGGCAAGCGGCGCGCCGCGACCATAAAAGACGCTGTTGACGATCTCTTCGCGCCGAAGGCCGAAGGACACGGCCTGACGCAGGCGGGCATCCTTGAAGACGCCGCTGCCGTTGAAGCTCAGATACATGAAGGCGCCTGCCGCCATGGCATCAAGCGTCAGGTTCGGATCCTTCTCGATCGTCGCCATGGCGCTCCACGGAACATAGTCGATGAGATCGACATCGCCAGCGGTGAGCGCGGCAACGCGCAGGTTCTCGTCGGCATAGGGCGTGATCTGCACGGCCTTGAAGGTCGGCAGACCCTTCTTGAAATAGTGTTCGGATGCCGTCAGCGTGATGCCGACACCCTTTTCAGCCGAGGTGATGACAAACGGACCCGCGCCGATGCCCTGCTCCTGCGCGCCGGTACTGTCGGCTGCGATAATGGCAAGGAAGGGATAGGCGAGAACCGACGGGATGGTGACGTCCGGCTCCTTGGTGATCAGCTTGAAATGCTTGTCATCGACGATTTCGACCGAGGCGATATGCGTGACCGGATCGCGCATATAGGCGCCCGATCCTTCGGCCGCGATCTTCTCGAGCGTCCACTTGACGTCTTTCGAGGTGACGGGCTGGCCGTTGGAAAATTTTGCATCGCTGAGTTCGACAGCCCAGGTCTTGTCGTCCACCCGCGACCAGCTCTTGGCAAGCTCGCCGACGAGTTGGCCCTTGGCGTCATAGGCAAGGAGATTGCGGTTGGTCAGCGCCGAGACGAGCTGGCCGGCATAACCGACATTGATCCAGGGACGGAAATGCGCGGGATAGGTGGAAAGGCCGATCCGGAGCGTCGTGGCATCGGCAGCGCGTGCGATACCGCCGGGCAGGGTCATTGCAGCACCCGCGAAGGCGAGTGACTTCAGAACGGCACGTCGTGAATAAATCATGTGAGTTCCCTTCTTATATTTAAGTCTCTTGATCGCCTTGGCGACCGTGCCGCATCACGCGTCCCGGTGCCTCATGCCACGCCTGTTGCCGAGGGCATGGCAGCAAGTTCGACCCTTTTGCGCCATGGTCTTTTCCCGAAAGTCCGGCTCTCCGGGTGAAGGGAGGCGGTCGTTTCTGCCATGTATCGCGCTGCCTCACGAGCTAAGAACCAGAAACCGAAATCGTCAAGCAAATTCCAAATAATGGCCCAAATAAAATTATTTGTTCCGATTATCGCCATTTAAAGAAGAAAAATTGACCGCCAATCATATTTTTATTCCGCTATTCGGATCTAATTATTTTTTATAGTTCGCTTATTGGAATTTGATTGACAGATTTTTTCAACGGCTCTTACATCGGAGGCACCAAGGCAGACCTGCTCAACAGACAAAAGGGAACTCTCATGGCATGGCGTTTAGGCGTAGATTCCGGCGGCACGTTCACGGATGTGTGCCTCTTCGACGAGGAAACCGGTGAAGTCCGGATATGGAAGGTTTCCTCGACGCCCGACGATCCCTCGCGCGGCATCACGCAGGGCGTGGAAGAAGGCGTAAGAGAGGTGGGCGCAACGCCGGCAGACATCACCTTCCTCGGCCATGGGACGACGGTTGCGACCAACGCGCTCATTCAGGGCCGCGGCGTCGAAACGGCCTCATCACCACGGACGGCTTTCGCGACCTGCTCGAAATCGGCCGTCAGAAGCGCCCGGATCTCTACGATCTGCAGGCCGACAAGCCGGAAACGCTGGTTTCACGCGACCTGCGCATCGGCGTCAAGGAGCGTGTCCGCACCGACGGGACGACTGAAATTGCGCTCGACGAAGACGAGTTCCGCGCCGCCGTTCGCCAGTTGAAGGCGGCAGGCGTCAAGTCGGTGGCCGTCTGCTTCCTCTACAGCTTCCTCAATTCGGAACATGAGGCGCGCGCGGCCAGATCCTCGAAGAAGAGTTTCCGGAAGCCTTTGCCGCACTCTCGCACGCCATCGCACCGGAGTTCCGCGAGTTCGAGCGCCTGTCGACGACGGTCGTCAACGCCTATCTCGGCCCGGTCATGAAGGGCTATGTGAAGGCGCTGAGCGGCAAGCTGAAAGATCTCGGCATTGCGGTGACACCGCAGCTCACCCAGTCGAATGGTGGCGTGATCGGTTTCGACACGGCAGCCGACCTGCCGGTCAGGACCGTCCTTTCCGGTCCGAGCACCGGTGTCGTCGCCGCGCAGGCGATCGGCAAGATGACCGGCATCGACAACCTGATCACCTTCGACATGGGGGGCACGTCCTCCGACGTCGCGCTTCTGACCAATGGCAAGTGCCAGGTCGTCAACGAATCCGTCGTGCATGGCTACCCGATCAAGGCGCCTATGCTCGACATTCACACGGTCGGCGCCGGTGGCGGCTCGATCGCCTATGTCGATAACGGCGGCTTCCTCAAGGTTGGCCCGCGCAGCGCAGGCGCCAATCCGGGTCCGGCCTGCTACGGGCTTGGCAATACCGAACCGACGGTGACGGATGCCAACGTCCTTCTCCAGACGCAGAACCCGAAATCGCTCCTGAACGGCCGCATGGCGATCGATCAGGAAAAGTCCCGCGCCGCGATCAAGACGCTGGCCGACAAGCTCGGCATGGAAACGCTCGAAACGGCCAACGGCATTCTTGATATCGTCGCGGCCAACATGGCCAAGGCCATCCGCGTCATCAGCGTCCAGCGCGGCCATGATCCGCGCGAATATACGCTCGTCGCCTTCGGCGGTGCGGGCCCGGTTCACGCCGCCCGCCTTGCCCGCGAACTCGGCATGAAGAAGATCCTCATCCCGACAACCCCCGGTGTACTCTGCGCACTCGGCCTGCTGATGACCGATCTGCGCACCGACTTCTCGGCGACGCAGCTCTGCCGCCTCAGCGACACCGCCCCCGAAACGCTGGCGCAGATCTACGGCCAGCTTGAGGAAAAGGCGCTTGGCTGGTTCGACGCCGAAGAGATCGCACCTGAAAACCGGCAGATGTCGCGCACGGTCGATGTGCGCTACGCCGGCCAGAATTACGAGATCCCGGTCTCTGTCCCGGCTGGACCGCTCGACGCCTCGACGCTTTCGGCAATCGAAAAGGGCTTCCTCGACGCCCACCGTCAGCTCTACGGCTTCATCGCCGAGGGCGAGGCCATCCAGCTTGTGACGTTCCGCCTGGCAGCAAGCGGCCTTGTCGAAAAGGCGCAGTTCAAGCCGGTTCCGCTCGAAGGCCCGGATGCATCGGCAGCCATTACCGGCGCCCGCGAAGTCTGGATGATGGAGGCTGGCGGCTTCGTCAGTGCCACGCTCTACGATCGTTCCAAGCTCAAGGCCGGCAATGTTATCGAAGGGCCGGCGATCATCGACCAGATGGACACGACCACCGTCGTTCCGCTTCACACCACGGCAACCGTGGACGCCTATCTCAATCTTCTGCTCGAGGCTCGCGATGCTTAACGTCACTCCTGGACAGACGTCCAAACTCAACCCGATTACCGTCGAAGTCATCGCCAACGCCTTCGCCTCCACCGTGGAGGAAATGGGTGAGGCACTGGTGCGCGCCAGCTATTCCACCAATATCAAGGAACGCCGCGACTGCTCGACGGCCCTCTTCGATGCAAACGGCGCCATGCTCTGCCAGGCCGAGCATATCCCCATGCATCTCGGCAGCTTCATCGGTTTCGTGCCCTATCTCATCAAGACGCCGGGCGTCGAAAACATCCGGCCGGGCGATATCTTCATCGGCAATGATGCCTATGAAGGCGGTGGCACGCATCTTCCCGACATTGTCATGGCCGAACCGATCTTCATCGACGGCACGCTCGTTGCCTGGGCGATCAACACCGCTCACCATTCCGACTTCGCAGACCGCGGACACGCGCATATCTATCAGGAAGGCCTGCGCATTCCGCCGGTGCGCCTCTACCGCGAAGGCGTGCTGCAGGAAGACATCCAGCGGCTGTTCCTGCTCAACTGCCAGGTGCCGCATGAGCGCGTGTCGGACCTGCGCGCCCAGATGGCGGCGAACCGGCTGGGCGTGACGCGCCTGACCGAACTTGCCCATAAATACGGGCTGGAAACGGTGCTGGCCGCCGGCGCAGAGCTGATGGACTATGCGGAGCGCAAGATGCGGCTCGGCATCGCCAGCATTCCCGATGGCACCTACGCCTTCTCCGACCGCTTCGACAGCGAGGCGCTGCATGGCGAGCTTGAATTCTCGGTGACGATCGAGGTGAAGGGCGACGAGATGCATCTCGATTTCGTCAGCCCGCCGCAGGTTCGCGCCGGCCTCAACGTCGTCTATACCGCGCTCCTCGCCACGGTCTATTACGCGGTGAAGTCGATCGTCGATCCGACCATCCTGCCGAATGCCGGCCTTGCACGGCCGATCCATGTCACGGCCGAGGAGGGAACGCTGCTGCGCTGCGGTCATCCCGGCGCGGTCGATGGCCGTATCACCGCCTGCCAGCGTGTGGTCGACCTCATCCACGGGGCGCTCGCAAGCGTCGTGCCGGAGCGCGTCACGGCTGCCTCGAACGGCTCGGTCGGTGTTGCAAGCTTCAACGGCACGCGTGCGACAAGAGCCTCTGGGTCTATCTGGAAACGATCGGCGGCGGCTTCGGCGCCCGGCGCAACAAGGATGGCCTCGACGGCGTCCATGTTCATATGACCAACACCTCCAATCTGCCGGTCGAGGCGCTAGAAACGAATATCCGATCTCGCTCCTGCGCTATGAACTGGTCGACGGCTCCGGCGGCGCCGGCACCTATCGCGGCGGCATGGGCCTGCGGCGTGTGTATCGTGCCGAAGCCGATTGCCGTGTTCAGGTCATGGGATCGCGCCTGATCTCGGCGCCCTGGGGCCTCGACGGCGGACACGAGGGCGCGCGCGGATATTTCACCCTCAACGGCAGCCCCGAAGGCTTCGTCGACGGATCGACCGACCTGAAGGCAGGCGATCTTCTGGAAATCGTCACGCCGGCGCCGGCGGCTATGGCGTGCCCTCCGGCGCGGCAAGTCCGAAGTGGCGCGCGATGTTCGTGAAGGCCGCGTCAATGCCGAGGAAGCCAAGGCGATCTACGGCTGAACTTGCGCTTTCGGCGCCTGCAATTGACAGCGGGCGCCGAAACACGTCACACCGATAGCAGGCAGGATGCGGATCGCCGGTTGCCACGCAGCAGCGGCCGCCATCAGGCAACAAGGGGCCCAGATCTTGGACGGTGACAAGAAATCTTCCAGCAATGTCATGCGCGGTGCAGAACTTCTCCTCGCCTTGGGAGAAGCGAATGCCGCGGGTTTACACTGTCCGAACTGGCAACCCGCGTCGACGATTCCAAGTCGGCAGTTCATCGGGCGCTTGTGGCACTGTCGCAGCATGGCTTTGTCGAACAATCCGGGCGGCGCGGCGCCTACAGGCTCGGGCCCGCCATCTATGCGCTGGCCAACAAGTCCCACGGCATCAATGACATGGTCAATTTCTTCCGCCCTGCCCTGATCGGCATCAGCGCGGAGACAGGCCTGTCGAGCTATCTGATGGCGCGGTCGGGGCTCGATTCCGTCTGTCTCGATTTCTCGATCGGCAGCAGCCCAATACAGGCCCTGTTTGAAGGCGTCGGCGGCCGCCTGCCGCTCGGTGTCGGGCTTGGCGGCGTGTCGGTTCTGGCGCAGATGGACGAGGTCTCACGCGCCAAGATCATCGAGATCAATCAGCCACGATACCGCCAATGGAGTGTCGGCATAGACACGATCACGGCAGAGATCGCGATGCTGCAACGGGACGGCTTTGCCATCGGCATGCGGCGCAACAAGCAGACCGACATCAAGACCATCGCCTTTTCCGCGGATGGGGCAGCAGCCTTCAACAGCCAGGCCGGCATTTCGCTGCTCGTCCCCAATGAGATCGACGAGGAGAGGGTCGCCTCGATCGTCAGCACCGTCCGCAAGCATCTGGCTTAACGCCTGCATCGGGCGCTGGCGGAAGGCCGGCAACGCAACGTTGCGCCCTTGCCGGCGGGCATATCACGATCAGACTTCTTCCAGCGCCTTGAGCAGTTCGATATCCCCTTCGCCGGTCATGATGGCGGCATCCGTCTGGAGGACGAACTGAACGACGGCGAAGATACCGGCAAAGTGTATCTTCAAAAGCCTTGCGGCCTCACCCTCGTCATGTGCCTTGATCGCCGCAGTCAGCGCTACATGCTCGTCGCTGACCTCCTCGAAATAGCCCATTTTCGGAAAGGCCAGACGACGCACCCGATCGAGCTGGCCGGTGGCGTTGTGTATGGTCTGCCAGACATTCGGAAAGCCGGCGATACGGCACAGAAGGCGGTGAAACTCGTTGTCGACCTTGAACGCCTCGTCGATATCGCGATGCTTGCCTGCATCCTGCTGACGGAAGATCAGAAGGTCCAGATCACGCTCATAGACCGGATCGAAATTGCGGGCGGCAAGCTTTACCGTCCGCATCTCGAGGCTGGAGCGGACCAGATGGCCCTCGATCACCTTGCGGATGACGATCTTGTTGACGAATGTGCCGCCGCTCGGAACGATGTTGACGAGACCTTCCTGGGCCAGCCGCAACACGGCCTCGCGCATGGGCGTGCGGGAAATCCCGAGTTCAGCGCAGGTTTCCTTCTCGTTCAGCGTCTCGCCGGGCGCAAGCTTCATCGTGATGATCGCATCACGAATGACATTATAGGCCCAGATCGCCTTCGGAAGGCTGCTGCCCGTATCCTCCGATCCCTGTCTCGTGTTCCAGTTCACTCAAACCCTCGCTTGCCTGCCTCAATTCCACCCGTTCGGCCATTCCGAACCGATAGCGATGACATCCTCCCGGATCACCCGCCACCGGCGGAGTGATCCTGTCACGCTTCATTTGCACTGATCAGCGCCCATTTCCAGCAGGCGCGCGCGCCCGCCGCGGCGTGCTCCGGATAGCACCATTCCTGCTCGCTGTGTGAAATTCCGCCTCTGCAGGGCACGAAAATGATCGCGGTCGGGCAGAGATGATGCATGGACAGCGCATCATGCGAGGTCAGCGTCGGCAGCATCATGGACGGATAGCCGAGCCGGCCGGCAACAGCGAGAACCTGCGCCGAGAGATCCGGCGAGAGATCGAGCCTCTGCCGATAATGCGAGGTCGTCGCATCGATCACGAGGCCGGTCTCTTCGGCGATCCGCCTCGCAGCCGCCTCGATCCGCTCGACGATCCGTGCACGCCCTTCATCGGTCGAATGGACGGCAACGTAGGAGAGCTTGGTGAGGTGCGGAATATTCACCCGGTTGTTCGGCCAGTTGCGAATGACGGTGGCGCTGACCATACCATCCGGTTCGTTCTCGGCGCCGATCGCCTCGATCTCGAGGATGAGTTTTGCCGCAGCGACGAGCGAATTACGTCGCGTCGACATGGCCGCCGTCTGCGAATGTCCGTTCTCGCCCTTGATATCGATGAAACCGCTGCATCCCCAGGAACTGTTGGAAACGGCAGCGATCACCGCTCCCGATTTTTCCATTTCCGGCCCCTGTTCGATATGCAGCTCAAGATATTTATGGATCGGCCGGCCACCGACCGGCAATGACCCGGCATAGCCGATACGGGCAAGCTCGTCGCCAAGCATCGCGCCGCCGTCATCCTTGCGCGACAGGGCTTCATCGAGCGGCAGAAGCCCGGCAAAAATGCCGGATCCCATCACGCCCGGCTGAAAGCGGGCGCCTTCTTCATTGGTGAAATTGGCGATCTCGATGGCACGCCGCGTGACGATGCCGGCGGCATCGAGGGCGCGTATGACGGCAAGGCCGGCCAGCACGCCGAGAACACCATCGAACTTGCCACCCGGCATCTGGGTATCGAGATGACTGCCGATGACCAGTGGCGCAAGCGAGGGATCGCTGCCCTCGCGGCGTGCGAACATGTTGCCGATCGCATCGACCGTGACCGCAAGCCCCGCTTCTTGTGCCCAGTAGCGGAAGAGATTGCGCCCTTCGCGATCCGCGTCGGACAGCGCCGGACGGAAACTGCCGCCGCCCTCCGTCGCCCCGATCGCGCCCATCGTCATGATGTCCGCCCAGAGACGCTCTGCATTGATATCCGATAACGTGGTCATGGTCGGTCCTTCGGCTACAGGGGAAAGGGCTGCGGGATCAGTTGGTTTCGTGCAACACGTCTTCCAGCGTCTTCAGGAAGATATCCGCATGCTCCCTGCCGAAGGGCAGCGGTGGCCGGATCTTCAGCGTGTTGCCATGGATGCCGGCGGCGCTGATGAGCACACGGCGCTCGCGCATGCGGTTCACCACGGCAAGCGAACGCTGCCGTCCGGCTCGCGGCTTTGCCGGTCCTTGACGAATTCGAGCCCGAGGAAGAGGCCTGCGCCGCGCACATCGCCGATGCAATCGAACGTCTTCTGCAGCGTGCGCATGCCTTCCAGCATGTAATTGCCGGTCGTAAGCGCATTGCCCATCAGATCCTCGTCGCGGATGATGTCGAGGACGGCGTTGGCGGCGGCAATCGAGACATGATTGGCGCCGAATGTATTGAAATAGCGGATGTCGCGACCGAAACGCTCCTGCACCTCGCCCTTCATGACGGCAGCCGCGATCGGCAGGCCATTGCCCATCGGCTTACCCATCACGGCGATATCGGGAACGATATCATGGCGCATGAAGCCCCACATATGGGAGCCGGTGCGGCCGAAGCCCGGTTGCACTTCGTCGGCAATATAAAGCGCGCCTGCCGCGTGAACCACATCCAGCGTCTTCTTCAGGAAGCCCGCAGGCTCCGAAAATATGCCGTCGGTGGAAAAGATGCTGTCGGCGATAAAGGCCGCCGGCTTGATGCCGCGGCGCAGCATGAAGGCGATGGCCTTGGAGACTTCTTCGGCGAAAGCCTCGCCCACGTCACGCCCATCGGCACGATAGCTATCCGGCGCCGGAACCGTCATCACATGCATGCCAAGCGGCATGTTCGGGCCGAGCGAGGGCGAGATGCCGGCGGCAGCGGCCGTCGTGCCATGATAGGCGTTCTCGGTAATGATGATGCCCGTGCCGCCGGTGTAATAGGACGCAAGCCGCAGGGCGAGATCGACCGCCTCGCTGCCGGTGCAGCAATACATGACGCGGTTCATCTCGGCCGGGAATGTGGCGAGAAGCTTCTCCGAGTAATCGAGGATCTTCTCGTCGAGATAGCGGGTATGGGTGTTGAGGACGGCCGCCTGTTCGGCCATCGCGGCAACCACTTTCGGATGGCAATGGCCGACCGACGGCACGTTGTTATAGGTGTCGAGATAGGCGTTGCCATCCGGATCATAGAGCCAGACGCCTTCGCCCCGCACCAGATGCAGCGGGTTTTCGTAAAACAGGCGGTAGGACGGGCCGAGCATGGCCTGGCGCCGCTCGATCATCGAGCGTTCACGCTCCGGCAGGCTGCCGAGCCGGGAGGCATCGAAGCCGTTTATCATCGTGGTTGCTGGCTTGGTCATTGTTCTCTCCCTTGATCTCTTTCTTGCATCATCCGCGGCAGGCATCAGCCAGACGCTGCATGGCATCCTCGTTCGAAATCCCGTCCAGCCGCTCGAACTGCGCCCACACGCTCGGACTGTTGCGGGTGTAAAGGTCACGGTGCTCCGGGAAGAGCCTTGCCCGCCATTCCGGATGCGAGACGCATCAGCATCCGCGTCTGCACCGCCGGGTAGAGGAGTTCGATCTCCTCGGCGGAAAGGCGCTTTTCCGTCGCATAACCCTTCAGGAAATCGCACATCGCCTCGACCGGATCGCCCTCGAAGCCGATCTGATAGGCGGCGCCAACGGCCACATCGAAAAGCACGGGGGCATGGACCATATCGCCGAAATCGATGATGCCGCTGATCGTGTCGGGATCTGCCTCTTCGACGAGGATATTTTCCATATTGAAGTCGTTATGGATCACCTGCGCGGGAAGGCTCGCCATGCGCGGCAGGACCTGCTGCTCGAAACCGTCGAAGGCAGCCTCAAGCCTGCGACGCTGGGCGTCATCCTCGAAGACAGGCAGAAGCTCGCGCATGCCGCCCGCATGTTTCATATCCCAGCTGATCCGGTGATGCGCCGCCTCATGGGTGAAGTCGGCGAGCGCCTTCTGCATGCGCGCGAGCAGCACGCCGACGCGGTGGCGCTGTCTTGCCGAATGCGGCTGGGATTTCTGCGAGACGCCCGGTACGAATGTCACCATGCGGACGCCGCGCGTGCCGCCCTCGTCATCGGTCATGCGGAAATCCGCCTCGCCATCGACCGTGCGGATGATCCTCTGGATCGGAATGGCCGGGTCCGCCGCCTCGACATGGAGCAGGGCCTGACTGTGCATGCTGGTGACGGCCGGGTTTTCCGCCGGGTTCAGCACTTTCAGGAGATAGGCGGTGCCATCGGCAAGCGTCAGCCGGTAATTGCTGTCCTTCTCACCCCACAGCCATTCGGCCCGGCCGGTCAACCCGTATTTCTCGCGCGCGATACGCTCCGCCTGATCGGGCGGCACTGCCGTCGCGCCTGTTTTCAACTCTGCGCCAAGCCCGCTTGCCGCCCCTTGGCCTGCCGTGTTGGCCATGTCTTCCATCCCGATGCTGTTGTTTTGATATTGCCGGTGCGGAGGCTTGAGACCGCCGCACCGGATTGCTGGTTCAGGCGATGCGCGGTGCCGTCAGCACTTCTTCCGGATAGGCCGCCTGATAGGCCGCGGCAAGCGTCAGCACGATATCGTCGCGGAAGCGCGGACCGACGAATTGCAGGCCGATCGGAAGGCCGCCGGCATCGAAGCCGCAGGGGACCGAGACAGCCGGCTGGCCCGTCATGTTGAACGGATAGGTGAAAGGCGACCAGTCAGACCAGTCCTTGCCTTCGATACCGCCGGGGAAATCGACGCCCGCCTCGATCGCCGTCGTCGGCATGGTCGGCAGCAGCAGCGCATCATACTTCTCGTGGAACAGCGCCATCGTCACCTTGAGGTTCGCCCGCACCTGTTCGGCGGCCACATAATCGCGGGCGGTATAGCCGCAACCCTTTTCGTAGATGCGGATAAGGCCCGGATCCATCAGCTTCTTCTGCTCTTCCGTCGGGTTGACCATTTCGACTGTGCGGGCCTCGGCCGCGTACCAGAGAGCGAGAAGCGCATCCTGCGGATTGGAGAAGCCCGGATCGACCTCCTCGATGATCGCGCCCATGTCGGCAAGGCGCTGCGCCGCCCGCTCGATCGCGGCGGCGACATCCGGCTGAACCTCGGCGTAACCAAGATTGCGGCTATAGCCGATCTTCAAACCCTTGACGCTGGCGCCCCTGATCGCCTCGTGCCAGTTGGGCACCGGTGTCGGGCAATAGCCATACATCGCCTTCGGCGTCGGACCCGTCGTCGCATTCATGAAGAGCGCTGCGTCTTCCACCGTCCGGGTCAGCGGGCCGCGATGAGCAAGCTCGAAGAGCGGTGTCGGCGTATCCGACGGGATCCAGCCATAGGTCGCTTGATACCGAAAACGCCCGAGAAAGAGGCGGGGATGCGGATCGAGCCGGCGCCATCGGAACCTTCATGCAAGACGCCCATATTGAGGGCTGCGGCGACGGCCGCGCCGCCGGAGGACCCGCCCGAGGCGCGGTCCGTGCGCCAGGGATTGAGCGTATTGCCGAAGGCCGGCCCATGGGTCACGCCCTTCCAGCCGAATTCCGGCGATGTCGTCGTGCCGAGAATGGTGACGCCCGCTGCACGCAGGCGTTCCATGATGAGGAATTCCTTTTCGGACGGCGTGGTGGCGCCAAGCGCCGAACCGCGGCGATGCGGAATGCCCTTTACCGGCGTCAGTTCCTTGATCGTGGTCGGTGCGCCATCGAGCGGGCTCAGCGGCTCGCCTTTCTGCCAGCGCGCTTCCGATGCCCGTGCCTCGGCAAGCGCCAGTTCCGGCACGACATAGGCAAAGGCGTTGACGCTGCCGTTAAACTTCTCGATCCGTTCGAGCGAGGCCTTGGCGGCCTCCACCGGGGAGGCCTTGCCGGACGCAAACAGTTCCGAAAGCTGTGCCGCGGTCATTTCGCCGAGATTGGTCTTTTCCGTCATGCTCATGATCTCGTTCCTTGAAAAATCTTTCCGACAGCTCACGCCGTCATCAATGCTTCCTTCGCCCGACCGGGAATGGCCTCGATCAGTCTCTTCGTATAATCATGGGTGGGCGTATCGAATATCTCGCTGCCCGTTCCGAGTTCCACCACCTCGCCCTTCTGCATCACCATCACCTGGTCGCAGATCTTGGCTGCAACGCGCAGATCGTGGGTGATGAAGACAAGCGACAGGTTGAGTTCCTTCTTGAGCTGGCCGAGAAGATCGAGAACCTGAGCCTGAATGGAGACATCGAGCGCCGAGACGGCTTCGTCGGCGATGATGATCTCCGGTTCGAGCGCAAGTGCGCGGGCAATGCCGATACGCTGCCGCTGCCCCCCGGAAACTCGTGCGGAAAACGGTTCGTGCCCTTCGGATCGAGGCCGACCATTTCCATCAGTTCGGCCGCTCTGGTGAGCGCCCGCTTTTCATCCTCGCCATAGGCGATCGGCCCGGATGCGATGATCCGACCGACTTTCTCACGCGGGTTCAGCGACGAATAGGGATCCTGGAAGATCATCTGCATGCGCCGGCGCATGGCACGAAGCTCCGTGCCCTTCAGATGAGCGATATCCTGACCGCCGAGCAGCACGCGACCGCTATCGGGATCCTGAAGGCGAACGAGGCAGCGGCCGACCGAGGATTTGCCCGAGCCGCTTTCACCGACGATGCCGAGCGTTTCACCGCGCCCGAGCGTAAACGACACGTCCTTGACCGCATGCACGACGCGCTGCTTGGAAAACAGGCCGCCGCCCATGCGATAGGTCTTGGAAAGCTTCTCGACCGCCAGAAGCGGCTCGCGCACCTCGACGCCCGCCACGCCCTTGCCGGGGCGCGGGATCGCCGCGATCAGCTTTTTCGTATAGGGATGCTGCGGCGTCAAGAGCACTTCCTCAGCCGTTCCCTGCTCGACGATACGGCCGAGCTGCATCACCGTCACATAGTCTGCAATCTCGGCAACCACACCGAAATCGTGGGTGATGAACATCACCGCCATGTTGCGCTCCTTCTGGAGCCCGGCGATGAGCTTCAGGATCTGCGCCTGGGTCGTGACGTCGAGCGCCGTCGTCGGCTCGTCCGCCACCAGCACTTCCGGCTCAAGCGCCAGAGCCATGGCGATCATCACGCGCTGCCGCTGGCCGCCGGAGAGCTGGAAAGGATAGCTGTCGGCCGCCCGAGGTGGATCCGGCAGACCGACTTCCGTCAGCAGCGCCATCGCCTTTTCCTTGCGCTCCTTGGGCGTGAGCAGGCCATGAGCCTCGAACACTTCCTCGATCTGCGCCGAGACCTTCATCAGCGGGTTGAGCGCCGACATCGGCTCCTGAAAGATCATCGCCACGCGCCGTCCGCGAATGCCGTAAAGCGCATCGGGCGACATGGTGATAAGATCAGTGCCGTTGAGCAGGATGCGCCCTTGAGCGACGCGCACCGTCTCCGGCAAAAGCCCCATCAGCGCATTGGCCGACATGGACTTGCCCGATCCGCTTTCCCCGACGACGCAGAGCATCTCGCCGGGGAAGAGCTTGAGGCTGACGCGATCGACGGCATAGGGACGGTCGGCGCCTTCGGGCAGCGCGATGCTGAGCTTGTCGATATGGACCGCCGGCGCGGCGCGTTCTTCCTGCGCGACGGCGCCCGGATGGATGACAGCCTCCGGTGCACGGTCCTCCGCCCCAAGAATAGCGATTGCGGAATGATCGGCCATGGATCACCTCCCTTGCGCGCAAGGCGCGGGTTGAGAGCATCGTTCAGGCCTTCGCCCACGAGATTGAGCGCGAGAACCGTGAGCAGGATCGCAAGCCCCGGAAAGAAGCTTACCCACCAGCCTGACGGATGACCGTGCGGCCGCGCCGATGATATAGCCCCAGGACATGACGTTGCGATCGCCAAGGCCGAGGAAGGAGAGCGAGCTTTCGATCAGGATCGCCGCCGCCACCATCATCGAGGAAAGCACGATGATCGGCGACAGCGTATTGGGCAGGATCTGCCGCCAGATGATCGTCGTATGGGTCTGGCCCGACAGCACGGCGGCCTCGACGAACTCGCGAGACTTGATGGACATGACCTCGCCGCGCAGAAGCCGGGCGACCGGCGGCCAGGAGACGACCGCGATCGAAATGACGATCGACGTGATGCTCGGCTGGAAGATTGCCACCAGAACCACCGCCAGCGCAAAGTTCGGCACGCTCTGGAAAAACTCCGTAAAGCGCATCAGCACATCATCCACCCAGCCGCCGAAATATCCCGAGATCGCACCGATCGGAATACCGATCAAAAGCGAGACAACCGTCGAGACGAGGCCGATGAGCAGCGAAACGGCTGCACCATGCGCAAGACCCGACGCAAGATCGCGTCCCATCGGTCGGTACCCAGCACATAGGCGTCCATCGTGAAGGGCGGGAGGAATGGCCGCTGCACCATCGCCCACGGAGATTTCGTAAAGACGAAAGGCGCAATGACGGCCAGAAGGACGACGAGGAACAGAATGACGAGGCCGACGACGGCGCCGCGATTTTGCGAAAAGCGTTTCCAGAAATCCTTCATGACGCCACCCTGATGCGCGGATCGACGATGCGGTAGAGCACGTCGGTGATGAGGTTGAATAACAGGACCATGGCGGCCGAGACGACGAAGACGCCGAGCAGGAGATTGTAGTCACGCTGCGACAGGGCATCGAACATCAGGCGGCCGATGCCCGGCCAGGCGAAGACGGTCTCGATCAGCACCGCGCCACCGACCAGCTGGCCAGCCTGAAGCCCTGCAAGCGTGACGACCGGCAAAAGCGCGTTTCGAAGAACATGACGGCGCTGGATGACCCCAGGACGAAGGCCTTTTGCCTTGGCCGTCTTGACGAAATCGAGCCTGCTGACTTCGAGCATGGAAGCGCGCGTCATGCGGGCATAGACGGCCATGAAGAACAGCCCCAGCGTCATCGCCGGCAGGATCAGATGCTCGAAGATATCGAGGGCCCGCCAGATGCCGGTGTAATTTGCACCGACCGTCTCGTAGCCGAAACCGGGCAGCCAGCCGAGCTTCACCGAGAAGAGCAGCACGGCCGTCAGCGCCAGCCAGAAGAGCGGCGTGGCATAGAAGATCAGCGCCACAAGCGAGATGATCGTATCGGCCCATTTGCCCTGCCGGGCAGACGCGAAGGCTCCGGCCAGAACACCAAGGCCGAGCGAGATGACGAAGGCGGAGAACGACAGGATCAGCGTGGCGGGCAGCCGTTCGCCGATCAGCTGAAGCACCGGCAGCTGCTGGCGATAGGAGTAACCGAGATCAAGCTGCAACACGGAGGAGACATAGATCCACAGCTGGACATAGAGCGGCTGATCAAGGCCGAAGCGCTCCCGCAGCTGCTGGAGGAAGGCTGCATCGCTGTCACCTGCCTCGCCCGCCATGACCGCAGCCGGATCGCCCGGAGCGGCGTGAATGAGCAGGAAATTGAGCACAGTGATGCAGATCAGGATCACGACTGCCTTGAGCAGCCGGCCCGAGATGAATCTGAGCATAAGAATGGCCCCGACTAGATTTTTGAGATCCGAGGTGGGACAGGCGGAGAGGTATCTCCGCCTGATCGTTGCTTACTTCTTGATCCAGGCGTCGCGCATGGATTCCGGCAGGCCGGAGGCGGTCGTCACCAGATCCTGAACCTTGCAATTGTAGATGGTCGGGAAGCCCAGTTCGAGCAGCCAGGCGACAGGAACATCCTGCTGCAGGATCGTCTGAGCCTTGTCGTAAAGCTCCTGCCGCTTGGAGGCCGGATAGGCGACCGCCGCCTCATTGAACAACTTGTCGAGTGCAGGGTTGGAATAGCCCTCGACATTGTTGAACGGATTGCCCTTGGCAATCTGATCGGTCTTGTAGTTGCGGTCTACACCGATCGCAGGATCGCCATTCTGATAGAGATAGGTGAAGGCGATATCATAGTCCCAGTTGGCGGTTCGCTGGTTCCAGCCGGCAACGTCGGTGCTTTCGATCTCGACCGGGATGCCCACGTCAGCGAGGTTCTGCTTGACGGCTTCTGCCCAGCGCTGCCAGGTTTCGCCATAGGGAAGCGGCAGCAGTTTCAGCGGCTTGCCATCGTAACCGATCTCCTTCAGGAGCGCCTTGGCCTTGGCAGGATCATGCGGATACTGCGGCTGGACGTCCTTGTAGAAGGGCAGCTTGGAGGATAGCGGGCCGGTTGCGACCTTGCCGTAACCGTTCCAGAGCGCATCCTTGGCGAAGTCGCGATCAAGCGCATACATGATCGCCTGACGGAACTTGACATTGTCCATCGGCGGCTTGCGGTTGTTGAGCCACAGCCAAGAGAGCGGCGCGAAATATTCCCAGCCCTTTTCGGTCGAGCAGGTATTCGGCAGATCCTTCAGGCGCGGAATATCGAAATTCTCGACCGATCCGCCGGGCAGAACATCGACGCTGCCATTCTCGTAGGCGACGGAGCGCGAAGCGCCATCCGGAATGACCTGATAATAGAGTTCGTCGAGATAGGGCTTGCCCTTGATGTAATAGTCCGGGTTCTTCACGAGATGGATGTAGCTTCCGCGCTTCCATTCGGCGAACTTGAACGGCCCCGTGCCGATCGGCTTGTCGTTGGCGGGGTTGGTGGCGTAGTCGGTGCCTTCATAGATATGCTTCGGCACGATCGGCATGGTGTAGAAGGACATGCCGCGGATAAAGGCCTCGAAGGGCTCCTTCAGCTTGAAGACCACCGTCTTGTCATCCGGCGCCGTGACGCTCGCAACGTGGGTCATCAGGTTGCGGTGGCGCGGCTGCATCTTCATCAGGAAGTCATTGACGGAAAACAGCACGTCTGCCGAGGTCATCGGTTTTCCATCGTGCCATTTCACATTGTCCTGCAGCGTGAATGTGTAGGTCAGCCCGTCATCGGAAATGGTCCATGACTTGGCGAGAGACGGCTCCGGCTTCAGGTTTTCGTCGTAGCGCAGCAGGCTTTCATAGATGTTGCCGCCGACGAGAAGCGCAGGGCCGTTGGTGGTGATGCCGATCATGATGCTCGGCGGTTCGGGCTGGACGATCAAATTGAGTTTGCCGCCGGGCACTGCCTGAGCGAAGGCAGCCGTTGCGGTCAGAAACAGAGCAAAAGAGGCAGAAAGCAGTCGTCGCATGAAGTTCCCCTTGTGGATTTTCGTTTGCCTGCAGACGTCACTTCGGGACACATCGAAAGATCAATATACCGATATATCGATGCCTACATTGCCTCCTGCACACGATGGCTGTCAAGCGAGGCACGCGAGATTATGCGCAAATAATGACCTCGTCTGCATTGTGTATATTTTTTAGGCTGACCGCCCGTTTCAGGGTCGAAGAAAGGAAAATCTCCGACAATTGCGGGCACTTTACGCCCTGTCTCTGCACAAGACGGAATATGCATAACACTATTCGCTAATTCTATGTGCAGTGCGGCAATTATTGAGGCATAAGGTGCGCAGCTGATGCACATGGCGTCCTCCCAGTCGCCGCAGCAGCTGTTCCCCTCTGGAGGTTTAATTACCTTCACACCTTATGGGCCGCGGTCTCCGTGGCCCCTTTTTTTTCTTTGAATTTGGTGCTTTGCGGCCAACCAGGGCATTACGCCATGGTCGCGGTCAGGCCGCCCCTAGGCTGACCACAGGCCAGGACCCTGCACACGAAGCGCGCAGGAAAGAAGGCGCTGCCGCATTGCAGCATCAGCGGCTGGATATGACCTTGAACCGCTCGCCTGCCTGCACCGTGTAGGGATCGGACAGGCCGTTGATGATCCTGAACATCTTGAGCGGCGACGGGACGCCATCCATCTTGTTGGCAAGCGTTTCAACGGTATCGCCCTGAGACGCAGTGATGATGCGGATACGCAAGGGCTTGGCGCTGCGGATCTCGCTATCGGTCATTTTCCGCAGGCTGTTGCGCAGGGGGGATGTGATCGGCGCAAGGGTCGAGCGCTTGTCCGCTGCAACGATGAAGCGAAGGATATGCCCCTTCGTCCTGACCACAAAGATATCGAAGAACCACTTTCCGGCCGCCGCCGTGGCGACAGCGCCATCAAGCCCCTGGATCGAGACCGCCTGAACACTGGCCGCATCAAGGCCCGTGACCCAGCCGCTCGCAATGTAATCCGTCAGCGAACCCGTGCCGTCATCGGTGATGCTGTCGAAGCGGATCGCGCTGTTCTGGGGGCCGCCAGCCTGCACGATGCCGCCATTGTTCTCGGCCGTGAAACCTTGCGGGAGCGTGAACTGCACGCCGATCTCGGGCAGAAGCAGCGTATTGCCGCGCATCAGGCCATCACTGGGGCTCGGACCGTAAAGCAGGCCGTCGATCCCGTTCAGATAATAATCGCGGCCGCGCTCGCCGACTTTCCCTTCCGGTCCGAATGCGCTCGCGCGCTGCCGGGCCAGCGCCACGCGTTGCGGCGTGCTCGGGTGATCGGCAAGGAAGTCCACGGCCTTTGTCGAGGACGAGCCCCCCGTCAGGAAGTCGTTATAATCCTGCATCGTGGTGAGGAAGTCGGCCGCTGCATAAGGGTCGAAGCCGGCCTCGCCGATGGTGCGGATGCCGATCTCGTCCGCCTGGATTTCCTGCTCGCGGGAAAAGGCCGCAAGCCGCATCTTGCCCTTGGCGAGCGCCGCAAGCCCGGCAACACGGTCATCCGGCAGGAGCTGCGCCACCACCTGGCCGGCAATCTCTTCGGATTCGGCACGCTGTTCGCGCTGGACGCCATGGTTCTGCGTCACATGCGCCATCTCGTGGCCCAATACCGCGGCCACTTCCGAAGCATCGGATGCAAGTGCCAGCAGGCCGCGCGTCACATAGAGATAGCCCCCCGGAAAGGCAAAGGCGTTGATCGTCGGCGAATTGAGGATCGTGATGCGGAACGATTGCTGCGGATTTTCATCCGCCGTCGTCAGCGCACCCTCGATGCGCGCCACCAGCCGCTCGGTCTTGGCGTCTTTGTATTCGCCGCCATAGCGCGCCAGGATCTGCGGGCGTGGCGGGCAGCAAGCGCTGCCTGCGGATCACCCTTCTGCACCTGCGCGACGACGGCGGGGGTCTGCGAGGGCCCGACATCGGCTGATAGGACGAGCCGAACGTATCGCAACCGGCAAGACCGATGGTCAGAAGGCAGGCCGATAGCGTGCCCTTGAAGAAACGATAGTTCACACATGCCTCTATTCTACGGCGATCGAAAACGGTTTCGCGCCCTTCTCGCATATTGCTTCCGGGTTCGCCAGATTGTGGGACAATAAGGCGAAAGCAAGGGGATCATTTTATGGAGAGCACATGGGCCGCCATTTTTTGCCTTCTCCGACCAATTTGCGCAGGGCAAGAGATAAAACAGCCCGACGCTCCCCACCGCATCAGTCGGTCAGTATCACGTAAATCTCCTCGGCGCTTCTGGCCAGCCTGAGACGCGTGACGACTTCCTCCTCGCGAAAACGCCGGGCAAAGCAGGACAGTATGTTCAGCGCATCGCTGGCCTGCCCCGCAGGTGTCAGCACCAGCACGATAAGGTCGATCGGCACTTCGTCCACCGCCTCGAAATCGACAGGTCTGCCAAGCTTGGCCGCCAGGCAGATGGGCGCCACGAGGCCCTCGACCATGGCATGCGGGATAGCCACTCCATTGCCGATACCCGTCGAGCCGAGCCGCTCGCGATCGAGAAGCGCCTTGGCAAGCGTTGACGCTGGAAGAGTGGTCCGCGCGGCGAGCTTCTCGGCGAGCTGCCGCAGAAGCTGGTCTTTCGAGGCCGCACCAAGCCCATAGAAGACATTCTCCTCACGGAGAAAATCCTTCACCTGCATATTCAGTCTCCAATGTTTCGCTGGCCGTCAGGCGCTTCCCGCCAGACGGTAGCCGACACCCGTTTCCGTCAGGATGTAGCGGGGCTGATCCGGGCTTTCCTCGATCTTCTGGCGCAACTGACGGACATAGACGCGCAGATACTGCACGTCGGTGATCTCGCCCCAGACCTTGTCGAGGATGAAGCGATGCGTCAGCACACGCCCGTGATATTGAACGAGAAGCCGCAGGATCTCGTATTCCTTCGGCGTCAGCTTCACCTCGTCGCCCTTCACCGTCACAATGCGCTTCACGAGATCCATCGACAGGTCGCCCAGCTGGAAGACAGGGCTTTCCCCTTGCGTCTGCAACCGGTGGCGAAGCGCAACCCGGATGCGGGCGACAAGCTCGTTCATGCCGAAGGGTTTCGTCACATAATCATCGGCACCGATTTCGAGCGCCTTGACGATCCCCTCCTCGTCGGTGCGGCTCGACAGGATGACGATCGGGAAAGGCGCGCCTTCTGCCCGCCATTTGCCAGCAGGTCGTGCCCGCTGATATCCGGCAGGCCGAGATCCAGAATGACGAGATCGGGCGCATCGGCCTGCGCCATCTGTATCGCCGTCTTCGCATTCGGCGCGCCCTGTACGGCAAATCCCTGCGACGAGAGGCCGACATCCAGAAGCTTGCGGATCGGCGGTTCGTCATCGACGACGAGGATCTTCACCGATTGGTTCGTCATGCGGCTTCCCCTTGGGTATCGACTTGCATTTCAGCCTGTCTCGGCAAAGTCACGGTAAACATCGCTCCCTGTCTATCCGGCCGGTTGCCAGCGGTGATCGTGCCGCCCATGGCTTCGACAAAGCCACGGCAGATGGAAAGGCCAAGCCCCGTGCCGGCGGTCACGTGATCCGTCTTTCTCACCCGATAAAAGCTGTCGAAGATGCGATCCAGATCCTCGGGCGGAATACCGCCTCCCTCGTCGAGCACGCGTATATTGACGCTTGCCTCGCTCGCCCAGCCCGTCACCGAGATCATCGTGCCATCGGGTGAGTATTTCGCGGCATTGTCGATGAGATTGAACAGGACCTGCTCGAAGAGAACAGGATCTACACGAACCATCGGCAGATCGGCGGGAATGGTCGTGGAGACTTTATGGTCCGAAACGATCTTCGATGCGCGCGTCAGCGCCGATCCGACGATGTCACCGAGGAACTGCATGGAATAATTGGGCTCCATCGCGCCCGCACCGATGCGTGTCATATCGAGGAGGTTGACGATGAACCTGTTGAGCCGTTCGGATTCGTCGATCACCGTCTGCAGCAGCTCATCCTTGGCCTCGTCCGATAGCCCCTGGCCAAAGTCCTTGATCGTGCCGGCCGCGCCCATGATACCGGCCAGCGGCGTCTTCAGATCATGCGAGATCGAAGTCAGCAGGGCCGTGCGCAGCCGGTCGGTCTCTGCGGCCAGACGAGCCTTGTCGACATCGGCCACCAGATGGATCCGTTCGATCGCAAGTGCTGCCTGATCGGCGAGCGCATCGAACAGGCGCTGCTGCTCCGGCGTCAGCAATGGGCCCTGCCTGTCGTTGTCTAGCCCCACCACGCCGATGGCGCCGCGACCGGTCTTGAGCGGCATATAGAGCCGCTTTGCGCCGGGAAGCGTGTCGGCGCCACGACCGGCAGGCCGGTTATGTTCCCACGCCCACCGTGCAGCGGCGATATCGGCGTCCACCAGCGTATCATCCGGCGGATAGCCGGCCTTGACGGCGATGGAGCCATCTTCAGGCAGGAGAATGACCACCCGGACTTTCAGCATCGAGGCAATCTGGTAGGCGGATACCCAGAGCACGTCATCGAGCGTGCCTGTTCCCGCCAGCTTCTTGGAGAAGAGATAGAGGTCTTCTGTGGTGCGTGCGCGCTGGCGGCAGCCGTGGCCTGGCGCTGCACAGCCGCCGTCAGATTGCTTGCCACGAATGCCGTGCCGAAAAAGAAGACCAGCGCCACGACGCTTTCCGGGTCGCGGACCGTCAGCGTGTAACGCGGCTCAAGAAAAAAGAAATTGAAGGAGAGAGCACCGAGGACCGAGGCAAACAGGCCCGGCCCCAGCCCGCCCCTGACGGCGGAAGCCAGTACCGCCATGAGGAAAACCAGTGCCAGATTGCGGACATCCAGCGCCTGATCGAGCAGGACGCCAATTGCCACCGCTATGGCCGTGAAGATGATGCTGCGGAGGTAATATTCAGCCCTGAAGCGCCGGCTCGGCAGGGCCGTACGCACGCCCGGCGCGTTCGGGGACGCTTCGACGTCCCCCGACATGACATGCACGCTGATACGTCCGGCATGGCGGATGAGATCGTGGGTGATCGAGCCTTCGAAAAGCTCGCGCCAGCGTGGCTTGTCGGATTTTCCGACGATCAGGTGATTGAAATTGTTGGCGTTGGCATAGGCGATGATCTCGCGCGAGACGGACGAGGCCGGCAGCGTCACGGTTTCTGCGCCAAGCTGCTCGGCAAGCCGCATGCAGGCTGCGAGCCGATCCTTGTCGGCATCCGGCAGATTGGCGGATTTCGGCGTTCCAGATGGATCGCCGTCCAGGGCGCCTTAGCCTATCGGCCTGCCGGCGCGCATAGCGCACGAGCGCCGCACCGTTACGGCCGTGATCGAGGCAGACGAGAATGCGTTCACCCGCGGCCCAGGGCCCGGAGATCGCATGCGCCTGCATGTGGTTCAGCAATTGTTCGTCAACGCGCTGGGCAGTGCGACGCAGCGCCAGTTCGCGCAGCGCCGTCAGATTGCCGGGTGAGAAATAGTTCTCGATGGCGCGCCTCGCCGTCTTCGGCACATAGACCTTGCCATCGTGAAGGCGCTTGATCAGATCCTGCGGGGTGATGTCGATGATCTCGATATCGTCGGCTCGGTCGATCACCAGATCCGGCACGGTCTCGCGCACGCGGATACGGGTGATCTGCGCGACGATATCGTTGAGGCTCTCGACATGCTGGATATTCAGGGTCGAATAGACGTCTATGCCCAGCGCCAGGAGTTCCAGCACATCGAGATAGCGCTTCGGATGACGGCTGCCGGGCGCGTGGTATGGGCAAGCTCATCGACCAGAACAAGGTCCGGGCGGCGCTCGATGATGGCATCGAGATCCATCTCCTCAAGCGCCTGCCCCCGGTAGTCGATGGCCTTGCGCGGCAGGATATCGAGCCCGTGAACCAGCGCCTCGGTTTCGCGGCGGCCATGGGTCTCCACGACACCGATCACGACATCGACACCATCCGCCTTTCTGGCGCGTGCCGACATCAGCATCTCATAGGTCTTGCCAACGCCGGGGGCCGCGCCGAGGAAGATTTTCAGCTTGCCGCGGTTCTCGCGATCGGCGCGCTCCAAGAGGGCCTCGGGCGATGGACGCCGATCTTGCGCAGACTGCATCTCGTTGGCCATTGACCCCTCCTTCCTTCGGCACCGGCGATGACAGCATTGCCGGTGCCGCTTCCTTATTTATTGAACCGGAACCTTGTCCATGGCCAGATTCATGTCCAGCACATTCAGCAGCCGGTCGGTGGTGAAGATGCCGCCGGGAGAGAAAGCATTCTCGTCAATCACCTTTTCGATCTCGGCTGGCGCCACGTTGCGTGCCTTGGCGATACGCGCAACCTGATAGCGGGCCGCCCTCTCGCTGATATGGGGATCGAGACCGGCGCCGGATGCGGCGGCAAGTTCTGCCGGGAGCGGATTTTCCGCGGTCGCGCCATAGGCCTCGACGATCTTGGCCGCCCGGTCCGTCAGATCCGTGCTGGTCGGCGACTTGTTGGAGCCGCCAGCCGCATCGGCCTTGTAATCGACGGCTGATGGGCGGGGCCAGAAATATTCAGGCTTGGTGAAAGCCTGCGCCTCCTGCCGACTGCCGAGGATCGTTCCATCCGCCTTCGTGATCAGCGATCCGTTGGCCGTGTCGGGCGTGAGCGACTGGCCGATGGCCCAGACGGTGGCGGTATAGAGGCCGACGCAGATCGCCATGGAGGCAACCGTGATGCGAAGGCTGGAGATAAGGGTTTCCATGATCGAGGTCTCTCACTTCATGAACGTGACATGTTCGGCAATCGGGCCGAGGGTGGCGGCGGGGAAAAAGGTCAGCGCGCCGACGATGATGACGGTTGCGGTCAGCATGCCTGCAAACGTGCCATCCTCGACTGACAGGGTGCCGCTTGATTCCGTCGCCCGGCGCTTGGACGACAGCGAACCGATGATCGCGAGCGGCAGGATGATCGGGATGAAGCGGGCGAGCAGCATGACGAGGCCGGTGGCGATATTCCAGGCCGCAGTGGCATCCCCGAGACCCTCGAAGCCCGAGCCGTTATTGGCCGCCGAGGACGAGAACTCGTAGAGGATTTCGCTGAAGCCGTGCGGGCCGACATTGTTGAGCGTTGCGGCGCCCCAGGGGGTGACGGCAAAGATCGCCGTGCCGACCAGGATGAAGAAGCCGTGCGACAGAAGCCCCATCATGGCAAACTTCACCTCCTTCGCCTCGACCCGCCAGCCAAGATATTCCGGCGTGCGCCCGATCATCATGCCCGCAAGGAAGACGCCGACGACGATGTAGAGGAACATGTTGACCATGCCGACACCGACGCCGCCGAAATCCTCGTTGAGCCACATGCCGATCATCGGCATCAGGCCAGTCAGCGGATTGAGGCTATCGTGCATGGCATTGACGGAACCGTTGCTGGTGGAGGTCGTCAGCACCGACCAGAGCGGACCGGCAGCCGTGCCGAAACGCAGCTCCTTGCCTTCGAGATTACCGACGTCCTGCGTGATCGGCAGCGATGCAAAGGCCTCGGTCGGCACGCTTTCGAAACCGGCGGTGGCGGTAATGCGCGCGCCCATCAGGACGAGCATGACGGCAAACAGAACGGCTGCGTGCCTCACACGGCCGATGATGCGACCGAACATCCAGACACAGGCCATCGGGATCAGGATGATGGTGACTGTTTCCAGCACGTTGGACCAGAAGCTCGGGTTTTCCAGCGGATGCGCGGAATTGGGGCCGAAGAAGCCGCCGCCATTCGTGCCGATCTGCTTGATCGCGACGAAAGCTGCGACCGGGCCGCGGGCGATCGTCTGCTGAACGCCCTCAAGCGTCGTTGCCACTGCCGCGCCCTGAAATGTCATCGGCACGCCGGTGAAAAGGAGAAGCACGGCAACGACGAAGGCGATCGGCAGCAGGACGAGAAAGGTGGCCCGTTGAACATCAACGAAGAAATTGCCGAGCCTGCGGCCCGCAAGACCGCGGGCAAGCGCCGTGAGCGCGGCCAGCCCAACCGCCGCCGAGACGAATTGCAGCCACATCAAAGCCGCCAGCTGCGACAGGTAGCTCATCGAAACTTCACCCGAATAGTGCTGAAGGTCCGTATTGGTGGTGAACGACACGGTGGTGTTGAATATCAGGCTCGGATCGAGGGCACCCTTGGCATCAGGGTTCAGCGGCAGATATTGCTGAAGTGACAGAAGTGCGAAGACGACAAGGAATATCACGACGTTGAAGCCGAGCAGCGACACGACATATCGCTTCCAGTCCTGCTCCTGGCGGGCAAGCGGACCGCCCATACCGTAAAACAGGGAGGTCCAGCTATTCGGCTTGCCCTTGCCGGCAGCCGGGTCCATTGCCCAGGTCATATAGCGGCCGAGCGGCCATGAGAGGAGCGCGGTCGCTCCTATGATAAAGGTGACGAATAGGATTGCTTGCATTGTGATGTCTCCAACATCAGGTCGCACGTCAGGGATGGGGGCTTCCCCATCAGGCCTTGTCGAGCGCGGAAATCAGGGCGAAGAGCAGTCCGAAGATGATCAGACCGAGGGCGAGATAGAGAATGATCATGGACGTCTCCGTTCAGGCGAGGTTGAGGGCCGCGACGATCATGTCGATGAGTTTGATGCCGACGAAGGGCACGACGAGACCGCCGAGGCCGTAGATCAACAGGTTGCGCCTCAGGAGCGGGCCTGCTCCGATCGCCTTGTAGGCGACGCCGCGCAATGCCAGCGGAATGAGCGCGATGATGATCAGGGCATTGAAGATGATCGCCGACAGGATGGCGCTCTGCGGCGATGACAGGCGCATGATGTTGAGCGCATCAAGACCCGGATAGAGCGTCACGAACATCGCCGGAATGATGGCGAAATATTTGGCGACGTCATTGGCAATCGAGAAGGTCGTCAGCGAGCCGCGCGTCATCAGAAGCTGCTTGCCGATCTCGACGATCTCGATCAGCTTCGTCGGGTCGCTATCGAGATCGACCATATTGCCGGCCTCGCGGGCTGCGACCGTGCCGGTGTTCATCGCCACACCGACATCGGCCTGGGCGAGCGCCGGCGCATCATTGTGCCGTCGCCACACATGGCAACCAGCTTGCCCTTCGCCTGCTCGTCACGGATGAGCTGCAGCTTGTTTTCCGGCGTCGCTGGGCAAGGAAATCGTCGACGCCCGCCTCTGCCGCGATCGCGGCCGCCGTCATCGGATTGTCGCCGGTGATCATCACCGTGCGGATGCCCATCTTGCGCAATTCCGCGAAACGCTCGCGGATGCCGCCCTTGACGATATCCTTCAGGTGGATGATGCCGAGAAGCCGGCCATCGCGCGCAACCGCAAGCGGCGTGCCGCCGGCTTTTGCGATCTCTTCGGCAATCGCCTGCCCTTCCCTTGCCACGGCGTCGGGCGTTGCAGCGCCACCGGAAACGGCCTGAAGCTGCAGGTATTTGAGGACGGAGTCGACCGCGCCCTTGCGGATCGATGCCCCGTCCAGATCGACGCCGCTCATCCGGCTCTGCGCGGTGAAGGGCACGAAACTCGCCTTCAGCTCCGTCATGTCGCGCCCGCGAATACCGTATTTCTCCTTGGCGAGAACGACGATCGAGCGACCTTCCGGCGTCTCATCCGCCAGCGACGCGAGCTGGGCTGCATCGGCAAGCTCCTGCGCCGTGACGCCCTTGACCGGGCGAAACTCGGTTGCCTGGCGGTTGCCGAGCGTGATCGTGCCGGTCTTGTCGAGAAGCAGCGTGTCGACATCACCGGCGGCCTCGACGGCCCGACCGGACATGGCGAGAACGTTGAAGCGCACGAGGCGGTCCATGCCGGCAATACCAATGGCCGACAGAAGCGCGCCGATCGTGGTCGGGATCAGCGTCACGAAGAGCGCGACGAGAACGACGATCGGGATCGCGCCGCCGGCATAGCTGGCAAAGGCGGGGATGGTGGCGACGGCCATCACGAAGATCAGCGTCATCGCCGCCAGCAGGATGTTGAGGGCGATCTCGTTCGGCGTCTTCTGGCGTTCGGCGCCTTCAACGAGCGCGATCATGCGGTCGATGAAGGTCGAGCCGGCAGCCGCCGTGATGCGCACCTTGATCCAGTCGGACAGTACCTGCGTGCCGCCCGTGACCGCCGAGCGGTCGCCGCCGGATTCGCGGATCACGGGTGCGGATTCTCCGGTGATCGCCGCCTCGTTGACAGAGGCAATGCCTTCGATGATCTCGCCATCGGAGGGAATGATATCGCCGGCCTCGACCAGCACGATGTCATTGACCTTCAGCGACGTGCCGGCAACTTCGCGCCATTCCCGCCCGTCGGCGGATTTCAGGAGCTTGGCCTGCGTCTCGCTGCGGCTCTTGCGCAGGCTGTCGGCCTGCGCCTTGCCGCGACCTTCGGCGACAGCCTCGGCGAAATTGGCGAAAAGCACTGTGAACCACAGCCAGAGGATGATCTGGAACGAGAAGCCGAGGCCAGCGGCCCCAGTGACGAGATCCTTGACGAAGAGAATGGTCGTCAACAGTGAGACGACGGCGACAACGAACATGACCGGATTCTTGGCCAAGGTTCTCGGGTTGAGCTTTGAGAATGCGCCGCCGAGGGCGGGCACGAGTATGCGAGCATCGAACATGCTCACGGCTTTGGGTTGGCTCATAGGAGGCCCCATCAGATCTGGATTTGAGAGACAATCAGGCGGGCAGCGACAGGCGCGAGATCAGAAGTGCAATCGCGCTCACCGCCCCAAGGACGGCGCAGATGGCAAGGATGATGGTCGAGCCCTGGCACAGGTCCCGCGCATCGGGGCAGCGCGGCAGACAGGTTTGGACATGCCGGAAAAACGAATGCATGACAGACCTCTAGAAGCGTTCGGGCTGCCAGAGGGCGTAGGCGAGATAGACGGTCACGAAGGCCGTGACGATCCCGCTCAGAATATAGTCGAATGCCATTTGCACACCTTCAGGTAACACCGCCGACATCACGCGTCGGCAGCATTATGTGCCTCTCTTCCCCATAGGAATTCGAGACATGGGCGCTCCTGGAAAAATATAGATCCTATAAAGATTTTGATGCTGGCGCCTCGGCGACTTCACTCAGCGATCGGATGCTGCCGCCTTGAACCCCATGGCATGCCCCTCTTCGTGCTGATGGTGTTCCACCTCATGGGCCGCAAAGACTGCGCTGGCATCGCTCACGATGGACACATGCTCGCGCGCCGCCCTGCCCGCAGCTTCTCCATCACCGCGCAGGATGGCAGTGACGATCCGGCCATGTTCCTCGAAGGATTTCGACAGGCGACCGGACAGCCGGAACTGCGCCCGGCGGAACGGCGCGAGCCGCGCCCTTGTCTGCGTGACAAGTTCCAGAAGGTGATCATTATGGGCGCCGCGATAAATCCGGTTGTGGAACTCGGTATTGTAGGCGGAATAATCCTCCGGTGAGCCGGACTGGACAAGCCGGATCGACGAACGGTGATCGATATCGAGGGCGGTGCGCTCTTCCACCGTCATCCGCTCAGCGGACAGGCCTGCGCAGATGCCCTCCAGTTCTGCCATCACCTCGAACATCGAGTGGAGATAGGCTTCCGTGACCGTCGTCACGACTGCGCTGCGATTGGGTTCGCGCTCGACGAGACCCATGGCGCCCAGCTCCCGCAGCGCCTCGCGAACCGGCGTTCTCGACACGTCGAAGCGAGCGGCAAGGGCGATTTCCTCCAGCTTTTCGCCCGGCTGGATGGATCCGGTCACGATCATGTCCGCAATGGCTCGCACCATTTGCTCGACCGTCGTGCCGGCCCTTACCACCTTCTTGCGCCTTGCCTGCTTCACGCCGGTTCCAACATTGAAAAACTGTCTGCATACACATGCGCATGCGGGTCAGATATGTCAATCCCAACATTTAGTCGTTATATAACAGATGCTTAATTGGATTCATCGGCAAGATGAATAAGCGCCGGGACTTTATCAGGTGAAAATTTAGGCGAAGCAAAACAATTAGACTTCTCGGCAAGCAATCTGCATGCACTTTAATCATTCCGCCGCAGAGAGTGAGAAAATACAATTATAAATCAGATAGATATCCTCTTGGCACGGTCATTGCATACACTTTACCGTACAATCTCAATTGGCCAACCTGCTTCGGTCAGAACGACCGGGCATAGCCGCAAAAGGAGCATGACGATGACCGACCTCCTTTCCATCACCCGCAGAAACTTCCTCCAGACTTCCGCCGCCGGTCTCGTTGCCGGGACGGTGCCGGGGCTTATGGCCAAAAGCGCCATGGCCCAGACGGCGCTGACGGTCGGCTTCATCTATGTCGGCCCGAAGGACGACTATGGCTATAACCAGGCCCATGCCGAGGGTGCAGCCGTCATCAAGGCCATGCCCGGCGTCACGGTGGTCGAGGAAGAAAACGTCCCCGAGACCGTCGATGTCCAGAAGACGATGGAATCGATGATCAATCTCGATGGCGCCACGCTGATCTTCCCGACCTCATTCGGCTATTTCGACCCCCACATGCTGCTGATGGCCGCGAAATATCCCGATGTTCAGTTCCGCCACTGCGGCGGGCTCTGGCAGGCGGGCAAGCATCCCATGAATACGGGCTCGTATTTCGGCTATATCCATCAGGGCCAGTTCCTCAACGGCATTACGGCCGGCTATGCGTCGAAGAGCAAGCGCATCGGCTTCGTCGCCGCCAAGCCGATCCCGCAGGTGCTGCAGAACATCAACGCCTTCCTGCTCGGGGCCCGTTCCGTCGATCCGGCAATCACCTGCCAGGTGATCTTCACCGGCGAATGGTCGCTGGCGGTCAAGGAGCGGAAGCAACCAATGCGCTGGTCGATCAGGGCGCCGATGTCATTACCTGCCATGTGGACAGCCCGAAGGTCGTCGTCGAGACGGCCGCCGGACGCGGCGCCTTCGTCTGCGGCTACCATGCCAACCAGAGCCCGCTCGCCCCTGCGAAATACCTGACGGGCGCCGAATGGGCCTGGGGCAATGTCTATACCGACTTCATCAAGAAGGCGCAGGCCGGCGAGAAACTCGGCAATTTCGTCCGCGGCGGCTTGAAGGACGGCTTCGTCAAGATGAGCCCGCTCGGCCCCGGCGTTTCGGCAGAGGCCCGCAAGGCATTCGACGCGACGCTGGCCGAATCCATGAGCGGCAAGCTCTCCGTCTTCAAGGGACCGCTGAAGGACAACAAGGGCAATACCGTCATTCCGGCGGGCAAGGCCTATGGCGAGGATGCGATCGATCTCGAAAGCATGTCCTACCTCGTGGAAGGGGTTGTCGGCTCGACAGCCTGATCCGGACGCCAAGGGAGATGTGTCATGACGGTTGAAGCCAACGAAGCTGCACTTGCCATGTCATCCGCCGGCAGGGCGCAATTGCGCCCTGTTCTCGAATGGCTGGCGCGACGGGCCGAGCCCGTCGTGATCGGGCTCGTGTCGATCCTGATCGGCCTTGCCCTCTTCTCCATCTTCATTCTGGTGATCGGCAAATCGCCGATCACCCTTTTCCAGATCGTCTATGCGGGCGGCTTCGGCAGCTGGTTCTCCATTCAGAACAGCCTGTCGCGCGCCGCTCCCCTCCTGTTGACGGCGCTTTGCGTGGCGCTGCCGGCACGGCTCGGGCTGGTCATCATCGGCGGAGAAGGCGCGCTCGTTCTCGGCGGCGTTGCGGCAGCCGCCATTGCGACACCGCTGACCTCGATCTTGCCGCCCTATCCGCTGCTGGTGATTGCCGCACTGTTTTCGATGATCGTCGGCGGGCTCTGGATCGGCGCGGTCGGCTTCCTTCGCCATTATCGCGGCGTCAATGAAACGATCTCGTCGCTGCTTCTCGCTTATATCGCGATTGCCGTGATGAACCAGCTCGTCGAGGGGCCGCTACGGGACCCGACGAGCCTCAATAAGCCCTCCACCCCTGCCCTTCCGGCCGCTGACCGCATTGGCGACATTCCCGGCATGGATGTGCATTGGGGCCTTGCGATCGGCGTTGTCGCCTGCATCGTCTCCTGGGTGCTGATCGAGGCGACGAGCTATGGCTTTGCCGCCCGCATGGCCGGCGGCAATGTCCGGGCGGCACAGATCCAGGGTCTTCCCGTCGGAAGGCTGATCGTCGGTTTCACCGCCATTGCCGGGGCCTTTGCCGGTCTGGCGGGGATGATCGAGGTCGCCGCCGTGCAGGGCAGCGCCAATGCCTCGCTGGCGGCAGGCTATGGCTATACCGGCATTCTGGTTGCCTTTCTTGCCCGCCACAATCCGCTGGCGATCATTCCGATCGCCTTTCTGCTCGGCGGGCTCGAGGCGTCGGGCGGCCTCATCCAGCGGCGTATGGGCCTGCCGGATGCGACCGTGCTTGCCATGCAGGGCACGCTCTTCATCGTCATCCTGCTCTGCGAGACATTTTACGGCCGCTTCAAGATCTTCAACCCGGATTTGTGGAAAAGGAGCCTGTGATGGAAGAGACAGCGATCGGCCTCTGGGGTGTGCCGCTGGCGATATTGGCCGGCGCCATCCGCGTCTCCACGCCATTCATCTTCGTGTCGCTGGGCGAGACGATCACCGAACGATCGGGCCGCATCAATCTCGGGCTTGAAGGTACATTGGTGTTTGGCGCGATGACCGCCTATGCCATCGCGGTGATGAGCGGATCGCCATGGCTCGGCGTGCTTGCCGCCATGGCGGCCGGCTGCGTCTTCGGGCTGATCCACGGCTGGATCTGCAAGTTTCCGCGGGTCAACGATATCGCGATCGGCATTGCCATGATGCAGTTCGGCCTCGGCTTCGCCTTCTTCCTCGGCAAGCCCTTCATCCAGCCGGCGGCGCCGAAACTCCCGGCCATTCCGCTTGGCGGCTGGTCGTCACTGCCGCAGGTACAGGCCGCACTCAACATCAATGCGCTTTTCTTTATCGGCCTTGTACTGGCGCTCTTCCTCTTCTGGGCGTTCAAGAATACCCGGCTCGGCCTCATCCTGCGGGTCGTGGGCGATTCCACCGATGCCGCTCGCGCCATGGGCATCAACCCGGATCGGGTCCGCCTCCTGGCAACCGCCGTCGGCGGCTCGCTTGCCGCGGTCGGCGGCGCCTATCTGTCGCTCTACTATCCCGGCTCGTGGAACGAGGGCATTTCGTCCGGTCAGGGCCTGATGGCGGTCGCACTCGTCATCTTCGCGCGCTGGAACCCGATCAACTGCTTTCTCGCGGCCCTGCTCTTCGGCGGCGCCGGGGCGCTCGGCCCTGCCCTGCAATCCGTCGGCATCTCGCAGGGCTACTATCTCTTCTATGCAGCGCCTTACGTGCTGACCCTTGCAATCCTGATTGCCACATCCTCGCCAACCCGGGCGCTGGCCGCGCGCCGGGCGCGCTTTCACTGACGAAATGAGAGGTATTTCTCCATGAATGGTCTGGGCGGTCTCAACAAGTCCGAACATGGCGTCGGCATCGGTCTCGTGCAGTTGCAACTGCCCGTCACCGTGACCAAGGCGGATCTTGCGCGGCAGACGCAGGTGATCGTCGATCTGGTCGGCAAGGCCCGCCGCAACCAGCCCGGCATGGATCTCGTCGTCTTTCCCGAATACGCCCTGCATGGCCTGTCGATGGATATCAATCCGGAGATCATGTGCACGCTGGACGGCCCGGAAGTCGCAGCTTTCAAGACGGCATGCCGTGACAACGCCATCTGGGGCTGCTTCTCGATCATGGAGCTCAATCCCGGCGGCATGCCCTATAATTCCGGCATCGTCATCGACGATCAGGGCGAGTTGAAACTCTATTATCGCAAGATGCATCCCTGGGTGCCGGTCGAGCCCTGGGAACCGGGTGACATGGGCATTCCGGTCATCGACGGCCGCGCGGGGCAAAGCTGGCGCTGATCATCTGCCATGACGGCATGTTCCCGGAAATGGCCCGCGAATGTGCCTATAAGGGTGCCGAGATCATGATCCGCACCGCAGGCTATACCGCGCCGATCCGCGAATCCTGGCGCTTCACCAACCAGTCGAACGCCTTCTGCAACCTGATGGTCACGGCCAATGTCTGCATGTGCGGCTCGGACGGCACGTTCGACAGCATGGGCGAAGGCATGATCTGCAATTTCGACGGCACGATCATCGCCCATGGCACGTCCGGCCGCGTCAACGAGATCATCACCGCCGAGGTGCGCCCGGATCTGGTGCGCGAGGCAAGGCTCGGCTGGGGCGTTGAAAACAACATCTACCAGTTCGGCCATCGCGGCTATGTGGCCGTCGATGGCGGCGCGGGCGATGCGCCCTACAGCTACATGCACGACCTGATCGCCGGGAAATACCGCCTGCCCTGGGAGGATCAGATCAAGGTGAAGGACGGCACGTCCTGCGGCTTCGACAAACCGAGCCGCCGATTTGGCGAAAACCTCAAACCCGCTGCGGAATAGGAGAAACATCATGGACGCGATGCTCGACACCACGGCAAATTACATCACCGCCGATCCCTATCCGTGGCCCTATAACGGCAAGCTCCGGCCGGACAATACGGCGCTCATCATCATCGACATGCAGACCGATTTCTGCGGCAAGGGCGGCTATGTCGATCACATGGGCTATGACCTTTCGCTCGTCCAGGCACCGATCGAGCCGATCAAGGCCGTGCTCTCGGCCATGCGCGCCAAGGGCTATCACATCATCCATACCCGTGAAGGCCACCGCCCGGACCTTGCGGACCTGCCGGCCAACAAGCTCTGGCGCTCGCAGCGGATCGGTGCCGGCATCGGCGACGCGGGCCCCTGCGGCCGCATCCTGACCCGTGGCGAGCCGGGCTGGGACATCATTCCCGAACTCTACCCGATCGAAGGCGAGACGATCGTCGACAAGCCCGGCAAGGGCTCGTTCTGCGCCACCGATCTGGAACTCATCCTCAACCAGAAGCGCATTGAAAACATCATCCTGACCGGCATAACCACCGATGTCTGCGTGTCCACCACGATGCGCGAGGCAAACGACCGAGGCTACGAATGCCTGCTGCTGGAGGATTGCTGCGGCGCAACCGACTACGGCAATCATCTGGCGGCCATCAAGATGGTGAAGATGCAAGGGGGCGTGTTCGGTTCGGTCTCCAATTCGAAGGCGCTGATCGAGGCTCTGCCCTGATGGTGTCTTCGACTACATCCTCCATGCGCGCCTCGGTGTTTCGCATATCCGCAGACGGCCCCTCCGATGTCTCGGGCGTCGAGGCACTGTTTGCGACCGGGCTGAAGCCGGAAACGGTCGTTGCCATTCTGGGCAAGACCGAGGGCAATGGCTGCGTCAACGATTTTACCCGCGGTTATGCGACGGCCAGCTTCGAGGCGCTGTTTCAAAGATACGGCGTCGAGGGCGTATCGCTGGTTATGTCGGGCGGTACCGAAGGGGCGCTCTCGCCGCACTGGACCGTCTTTGCCCGCGAGGAAAGCCAGGACGAGGCTCACCCGGACATGGCGCTTGCGATCGGCGCCAGCCGCACGCCTTCCCTGCCCTTCCACCAACTCGGCCGGCGTGAGCAGGTCATGCTCGTTGCGGAAGGCGTGCGGGCGGCAATGGCCGATGCCGGCATAGACGATCCGAAGAACGTCCATTTCGTCCAGATCAAATGCCCGCTTCTCACGCTTGCCCGTGTCGGTGAAGCGGAGGCGCAGGGCCATGCGGTGGCCACGCGCGACACGTTGAAATCCATGGGCCTTTCGCGTGGCGCCTCGGCGCTCGGCGTGGCGGTGGCGCTTGGCGAGGTCGGCGCTGCCTCGATCACCGACAGCGCCATCGGCACCCGCCACGACCTCTTTTCCCGCCGCGCCTCCGCCTCGGCCGGCGTCGAACTGACCGACCACGAAATCGTGGTGCTGGGCATGGGCAAGGGCTGGAGCGGGAGATTTGCGATCGATCATGCGGTGATGGAAAACGCCATCGACGCCGGGTCAGTCCACAAGGCGCGCGCCCGCCTGCCGGAAAGCGCCAGGCTTGCAGCCGTGCTCGCCAAGGCCGAACCGGATCCGTCCGGCAAGGTCGCGGGCCGTCGCCACACGATGCTGGACGATTCTGACATTGCCGGCACCCGCCATGCCCGCGCCTTCGTCGGCGGCGTGCTTGCCGGCGTATTCGGCATGACCGACCTCTATGTCTCGGGCGGCGCAGAACACCAGGGCCGGCCGGCGGCGGGCCCGTTGCCATCATCGTCGAAAAGGAGAGTTGAAGTGAGCATCATTCGCGATACCCCTCTTCCGCAGCAAGGCAAGGCAGTCGGCATCGAAACGCTCGGCATGACCATGCGTTTCGGCTCGTTCACAGCGCTCGACGATGTGTCCATCTCGGTGCCCGCGGGCTCGTTTCACGCACTGCTTGGCGAAAACGGCGCCGGCAAGTCGACGCTCGTCAAATGCATCATGGGCTTTTACCACGCAACATCCGGCTCGCTCTCCGTCGATGGCCGCGAAGTATCCATCGCCTCGCCGAAGGATGCCGCCACCTATGGGCTCGGCATGGTCTACCAGCACTTCACGCTGGTACCATCACTCACCGGCGCGGAAAACCTCGTCATCAGCCGGGCCAGTGTGCCCGCGATCATCGACTGGGCAAAGGAGCGCAAGGAACTTGCGGCATTCATGGAGCGGATGCCGTTCCGCATTTCGCTCGACCGGCCCGTCGCAGAGCTTGCGGCCGGCGAAAAGCAGAAGCTGGAGATCGTCAAGCAGCTCTATCTCGGCCGCTCCTTCATCGTTCTGGACGAGCCGACATCGGTGCTGACGCCGGCGGAAGCCGACGAGATGCTCGGCCTCGTGCGCGGCATGACGGAGCGCGGCGAACTGACCGTGCTGATGATCTCGCACAAGTTCCACGAGATCACCAAATTTGCCGATACGGTCTCGATCCTGCGTCGCGGCAAGCTGGTGGGAACGGGCAAGGTCGCTACGCTTTCGACCGCCGAGATGGCGGCGATGATGATCGGCGACGTGAAGCTGGCCGAACTCGACAGCCGAACCCCGGTTGCCGCCCATGCCGGCACGGTTCTGCAGATGAAGGGCATCAAGGCCCCGGATCGTTCGGGGCTGAAGACGATCGAGATCGATGCGCTCTCGGTGCAGGCGGGCGAGATCGTCGGGATTGCCGGCATTTCCGGCAACGGCCAGAAGGAACTGACCGAAATCCTGGCCGGACAGAGGCCGGCGGATACAGGCAGCGTCACCGTCAACGGCGCCACCTACAGGGCAACGCGCGCCGAAACGCGGCGCAACAAGGTGCGTTTCATTCCCGAAGAACCGCTGCAGAATGCCTGTGCACCGAAGATGACGGTAAGCGAGAACCTTGCCTTTCGTACCTTCGACCTCAAGGAAAACGGCAAGGATGCAATCTGGCTCTCCACCGGCCGGATGAAGAAGCGGGCGAGCGCGCTGATCTCGGATTTCAAGGTGAAGACCGCGTCATCCTCGTCGCCCATCGCAGCGCTTTCCGGCGGCAATGTGCAGCGTGCGGTGCTTGCCCGCGAACTGACGGGCGATGTCGATCTGCTGATCGTTTCCAACCCCTGTTTCGGGCTGGATTTTTCGGCCGTTGCCGAAATCCGCGCGCGCATCATGAGAGCGCGAAACGCCGGCGCGGCCGTGCTTCTCCTGTCGGAAGATCTCGACGAGCTTCTGGAAATGTCGGACCGGATCATGGTCATTTCGGAGGGCAAGCTGGTCTATGAGACCGCGGCACGCGGTGCCGATATCGGCGTGATCGGCGCGCATATGGCGGGGCACCACTGATGGCGACGATCAAGGCGGAACCCTTCGACTTTCCGGTGCGATCTTCAGAGATCGCGCTCATCGTCATCGACATGCAGCGCGACTTCGCCGAGCCCGGTGGGTTTGGCGCGAGCCTCGGCAATGATGTCTCGCGCATCACGAAAATCATTCCGGATGTGAAACGGCTGATCGAGGGTTTTCGCGCCGCCGGGCGTCCCGTCATCCACACGATGGAATGCCACAGGCCGGATCTCTCCGACCTTCCCCCCGCCAAACGAGACCGCGGCACGCCTGCACTTCGGATCGGTGATGAGGGGCCGATGGGGCGCATCCTGATTGCCGGCGAGGCAGGCACAGCCATCCTGCCGGAGCTTGCCCCGATCGAAGGCGAAATGGTGATCGAAAAGCCCGGCAAGGGGGCTTTCTACGCGACGGAGCTTGGTGCCATCCTGAAAGAGAAAGGCATCACCCAGCTCGTCTTTGCCGGCGTCACCACCGAAGTCTGCGTGCAGACGACCATGCGGGAAGCCAATGACCGGGGTTACGAATGCCTGCTCTGCGAGGAAGCGACGGAAAGCTATTTCCCGCAATTCAAGGCAGCCGCAATCGAGATGATCCGCGCGCAGGGCGCCATCGTCGGCTGGACGGCGCATATCAACGATATTCTCGAGGGAGTGGCGCATGCCTGAAACGACACGCGAATTGCTGACTGCCGGAGGCTGGAAGGAGCTGGATTTCGGGCCGTTTCGCAAGGATGTGACCATTCACTGGATCCGCCCCTTCGAAGGCGACCAGCCGGGCGTGGCGCTTTTGAAATATGAAGCCGGCGCCTCGGTGCCGCGGCATCGGCATGAGGGACTGGAGACCATTCTCGTGCTCGACGGCGTGCAATCCGACGAGGCGGGCGATTACGGCCGCGGCAGCTATGTCGTCAATGCTCCCGGCACCGAACATTCGGTGTGGAGCGATACCGGCTGCGTCGTCCTCATCCAATGGGACAGGCCCGTGGCGATACTGGAAGAAGGTGGCAGATGACCGACGCAGAACACATGCCCATCCCGCAGTTCGACATCGCCTCTCTTCTGGATTTCTACCGCCGCGGCGGCAGTGTCAGACGGGTCGTGGAACAGATCTTCGCCCGCATTGAAGAGGTAGATGATCCCGGCATCTTCATCCATCTGGCGACACGGGAGGCATTGCTTGCAGAGGCCGATGCCCTCGGCGCCTTCGATGCTTCAAAGCCGCTCTTCGGCATCCCCTTTGCGGTGAAGGACAATATCGACGTCGCGGGCATGCCGACAACGGCGGCCTGCGCGGAATATGCCTATCATCCGGGCGAAGACGCAACGGTCGTTCGGCTGCTGCGCGAGGCGGGCGCGATCGTCGTCGGCAAGACCAATCTCGACCAGTTCGCGACCGGACTGGTCGGCGTTCGCTCTCCCTACCCGATCCCGAGGAATGCAATCGACCGGAAGCTGGTGCCGGGTGGCTCGTCATCCGGGTCGGCGGTTGCCACGGCGCAAGGGATCGTTTCCTTTGCGCTTGGCACCGATACGGCCGGCTCCGGCCGTATTCCTGCGGGGCTCAACAATATCGTCGGACTGAAACCGTCCGTCGGCGCACTCTCGACGACCGGTGTCGTGCCCGCCTGCCGGACGCTCGATTGCGTCTCGATCTTCGCGCTCGACGTCGATGACGCATGGACGGTGTTTTCCGTCGCGGCCCGGCCGGACGATACCGATCCCTATTCGAGAACGATCGCCGCGAAAGGCTTCGGCACGCTTCCACCGAGCCTCACCATTGGCGTTCCGGCTCAGACAGATCTGCAATTCTTCGGCGACGCGTCGATGGAACGCGCTTATGGCGAAGCGCTTGCGGGCCTGACGGCGCTCGGTCACAAGCTTGTGGAGATACCGTTCGGCAATTTCTACAAGGTGGCGAACCTGCTTTACGAGGGCGCCTGGGTGGCGGAACGCTATGCCGCCGTGCAGAGCTTTTTCGATGCCCACGAGGACAGGCTTCATCCCGTCACGCGCAAGATCTATGGCGGGGCGAAATCGCTGACGGCAGCCGAAGCCTTCAACGGCTTCTACGCCCTGCAGGCGCTCAAACGTCAGCTTGAACCGGTCATCGAAAAACTCGATCTCTTCTGTGTGCCGACGGCGCCGCGACACTACACGGTCGCAGAACTTGCGGCTGAACCGATCCGCGAAAACTCGCGCCTCGGGACCTATACGAATTTCGTCAACCTTCTCGACATGTGCGGCATCGCTGTTCCAACAGGCACGCGCGATGACGGGTTGCCGGCAAGCGTGACGCTGCTCGCCAAAGCAGGTCGTGACGGGCTGACGGCAACGCTTGCCCGCGACCTGCATGCCGCAAGTGGCCTGACGCTCGGCGCAACCGGTTGGCCGCAGCCGGAACCGGATATCGTGCTACAGGACGTGCCGGATGACGGCCTGATCGACATTGTCGTCGTCGGTGCACATCTCTCCGGCATGCCGCTCAACCACCAGTTGGTCGATCTCGACGGCCAGTTTTCGCGGGCCTGCAGCACGGCACCGAACTACCGCCTCTACGCCCTTTCCGGCACGATCCCGCCCAAGCCCGGAATGATCCAGGTTGCAGAGGGTGAAGGCCGTGAGATCGAGGTCGAGATCTGGCGGCTGACACCAGCCGCTTTAGGCCTCTTCGTCTCGGCGATACCCGGTCCGCTTGGCATCGGCACGATCAGCCTCTCGGATGGCACATCGGCGAAGGGCTTCCTGTGCGAACAGATCGCCATCAGCAGGGATGCCACCGACATTACCGGTTACGGCGGCTGGCGGGCCTATTGCGCACGGCCCGCGTGACGATCACGCAGGAACGCGCGCGGTGCCCGGCCTGAAGCGATCAGCCGGGCGCTGCCTGCCGCACGTCATCGAGCAGGAAATGCACATCGACATAGCTCGTCGTGTGCTGGCGGCCGCTTTCAGACATATCCTGAACCGTGCCGCCATCGGACGGATGCCATTTGTAATAATGCGGATTGTTGGCGATCAGGGTAATCGCCTTGCCATCCAGCTTGCCGCCAACCCGGTAACGGGTTTCGGCGAGCGGCCAGATGCGTTGAAAATCCCCTTCGGTCAAATGAACCTTGAGCGCCTTCCGGCTGGTGCCATGACTTGCGTCAGGACCTGCCGCGTCACCGCCCTCTCCATGGGGCGGGACTTCGATGACAACCTCCTCGGCACCATCGAGAATGAAGTTCAGTTCGTCTGGCCACAACCTTTTCATGAAATCGCTCCTCCCAGGCTCTTTCTTCGGTCAGCAGATGAAATCTAGCGGATCTGTCGCCGCTGGCAATATCCTCATTGAGAGATCTGGGAGCGATCTGCGCGTTTATCGGCTTGCCGCCACGACGATACGGAAACCGTTGCCGCGCCAGAAACCATCCGGCTCCAGACTGCCGCGATAGGTCGTGCATGCCTTCAGCTTGCCGCTCGAAAAGCAGCCGCCACGCAGAACGCGACGGATGGAGGGGGCAGCATCGAGCGCTTCGCGGCCATCATCCGCATAGGGATATCGGAAACTCGGGACGGCCATGTCGTCACCCCAGAGCGTCGTGCCCCATTCCCAGACCTGACCGGCCATGTCGAAACAGCCATAGGGCGAGCGGCCCTTGGGGAAGAGCCCGACGGTGCAGGTCGTGTTGAAACCGGCCTCTTCGGAATTGGCCGCATCATCCTGCCAGACCGCGCCCCACGGATAGACGATCACGTCGTCACCGGCATCCGGCTGGTCGCCGCGTGCCGCGCGTTCCCATTCCGGTTCGGTCGGAAGACGAATGACCTCATCCTTCCCGATCAGGCCCTGCTCCTGCCATTTGCCGGTCAGCCAGTCGCAATAGGCGCGCGCGTCATGCCAGGTGAGGTCCGTCGCCGGCGCGCTGGCACGCTCGGCCTCAAAGCCGTCCGGGCTCCGCCACAGGCGTCCGGTCTCGCGCACGAATGCGCCGTAATGGGCGTTGACGACGGGATAGATACCGATCCTGAAGGGCTCGACGCCGACCGGATGCGGAGGAGCCGAATTGGGGTGCGTGTTCGATCCGAAAGTGAACATGCCGCCCGGTACGGTCGCAAGCGCCTGCAGATCGCGAGGATCGCCCCAGGCGGAGAGCCGGCGACCGGCTTTTTCACGTTCGGGCGCAGAGAGCCGCCCTTCTTCAAGGATTGCCAGGAGCAGGCCTGCTATGCGGTCGCGCAACTCGCCGGGCTTTTCCTGAAGGTCGGCCGCCAGAAGCGCACCGCGCAGGATATCGTCGCCTTCGCCATCGATCAGCGCCGCCACGAGTTCTTCCGCGCCGGCCGAGCCCGAAAGGCGGGCCGCGAGGCTGACGAGAACCGGCGTCCAGAGCGGCGGGTTCGAACGAAAAGCGGAGACCGCCGTGGCTGCGGGAAGCGTCGCCAGATGCCGAGCTGCAAGAAGCTGGCGCACACGCGTGATCGGCAGCATTTCCGGATCGTCGATCTCGCCTGCCATTGCATCATGCGCGAGACCGCACAAAAAGGTCGTCATGCCGGCGTCTCCGGCAACGCGGTGGAGCCAGGTATCGACGATCGCCTCGGCGCTCGCGCCCACATCACCACCGCCAAGGGCCATGGCGAACTGTGCCGGATTTCCGCTGCCGCACCAAGAGCGACACCCGTCTTTGCCAGATCCATGGCACAGATCCGCTCGGCCGCGTCGATCCTCTGCGCTTGAACGAGCGGCAGCAGGTCGTAACGCACCAGAGAAGAGGGCAATGGCCAGCTCTTGACGACAGAGGCCTCGCCAAGCGCCAGAAGCCGCACCCGCGAATGGGCCTTCTGGAAGGCAAGCGCTTCTTCGAGCAACGCCACGCCACGTTCGCCGGCTGCCTCGACACCGTCGAGGATAACCAAGAGGGTATTGTCGGATGCCTGCCATTCCTCGCCGGCAAGCCAGGCGGAAACGCCCGGCTGCACCATCTCGACCAAGGCGCTAAAACTCTCACCGGCAATGACCGGAACGAGGAGCGGAAGGACTGCTTCGAGACCCCAGCTTTCGTCATGGGCAGCGCCGAGATCGTTGCGGGCGAGAGCCGGAACGCCGACCGGACCTTCCGCAAGACGGAAGGCCAGATGACGGGCAAAGCTCGTCTTGCCGCTGCCCGTTTCGCCTGCCAACAGCAGGGCGGCGTGATCGCGCACCATTTCCAGCGCCGAGAAATAGACCGCCGGTTCCGGCTCGGCCTGATCCTGCAGTTTGCGCAGCCCCTTGGCCGCCTTGTCCTCGAAGGTGAAATTGACGAGGAGCGGGATATAGGCCTCGGCCAGCATGGCCACCGTGCCATCCGGACGCGCCATCAGCGGCAATTGCCCGAATGAACGCGCCTCATTGAGAAGGATCTGGGTGAGGTCTCTGGTGGTCATGTGCCGATTGCCCGTACTTAGAACAGCTTTGCGACGTCCGGGTTATGGAAGCGCTGGATCTCGATGGCATAGCCTGCCGGATCCTCGAAGAAGAAATGCTCGCAATAGGTGCCGCGCAGGACATCGGAAAGGCCCTTGACGCCGGCTTCCTTCATGCGGCTGTGCCAGCCTTCGACATCCTGCGAGATGACCGTCAGAAGAACTGCGCTCTTTTCCTGATGCTTCAGGTGGCCGCGATTGCCGTCGACGATGCCGAAATAGCATTTTCCGGCGATGCGGTAGATGCGCGCCAGCCCCTGGTCGAGAACCAGTTCGAAACCGAGCACGTTCTCGTAGAAGGGCGCGACCGCATGGATATCTTCATAGTAGAAGAATGTGATCGAGTAGTCCTTTTCCATCGTCTTTCCTGTCATCTGAATTGGCTGTTGGTCAAAGAATGTTGAGCGTGCCCTTGTGGTCGATCGCAAGTCCGTCGACACCCTTGCGGGCCGCGAAGACGTCGATCGGATGCACGAGATAGAGCCATGGCGGGTTCTGGTGCAGGCGGGTGAGGCAACGCGCGTAGGCGGTTTCACGGTCCGCATCATCCACAGCGCGATTGGCGGCTGCGATCAAGGCCTCGATTTCGGCATCATCATAGCCCTGCCACCAGACGGCCTTGGTCTCGCTTGAGATCTTGTCGTTCAGGATACGGTAGGTGCTGTGCGGCGAAGAATCGAAGATCGCCATGTCGCCCATTTCCTTGCGGCCGATCTGGCGGGCATATTCCGGCCTGTCTTCCTCGACCTCCACCTCGACGGAGAGCCCCACGTCGCGAAGCGCGTCGGCGACGAAACGGCTGACGTCGGCGCCCGTTCGGGCATGAAGGTCGGCGTGCGCAGCCCGATCGCGCCGGACGTATCGACGCCATCCAGAAGGCGCTTCGCTTCCTGCGGATCATAGGCGATCGGCGACAGTCCCGCCTTGGCGGCACCCAGATGATAGGGGCTGACGATGGTCGCGGAAGGAACTGCCAGACCATGAAAAATGTCGCGGGCGATCGCTGCCGTATCGACGGCATGATTGACGGCAAGCCGTGCATCCGCCGAGCGGAAAATGCCTTCCTGACAGTTCAGGTAATACATGACCGACAGCGTGTTGACGGCCTGACCCCAGGCAAAGCCCGGATTGAAATCGAGCTTCGCCTCGACGCGTTCGAGGTTGAGCGCGGCATCCACTTCGCCGGTCTTCAGAAGCTCGTAGCGCATTTCCGCATGACGCGAGGCGGTGGCGACGATCCGGTCCGGTCCGGCCGATGCGCCATGGCGCTCCAGAACGGCGCGCCTGCCGACCTCGAATTCCGTGACACGATAGCGCCCGGTGCCGAGAACAGGACGACCGGCCGGGTCGATACGGCAGATGTAGAACTCGGAGAATATGTCGAGGATGTCGGCGATTGGCTCGGGGTTCTCCACCCGCACGATGCCATCCGTCTCGGCGGTGACGCGGGCATCCTTCAGATAGCGGGCATAGGACCATTTCATGCCGAACGTATCGACGGCATCGAGAATGCCTTCGACGAAGCCGGTAATGTCGCTCGCGACACAGGGCTTTCCGTCGTGGAAGATCGCGTCCGGGCGAATGTGGAACCGCCACACGCGGCCGCCATTGGCATGGTCCCACTGCGAGAAAAGAGCCGGCCGGGCAAAGCCGTTCTCCCAGCGCACCAGCGGTTCGAAGACGAGGTTCTTCAGCGTCAGCACGCTGGTATCGTCTGTCACGCGGGTGGGGAGAAGAAAGTCGACCTTCTCAAGGCTTACGGAAAGCGTCTTCATGGGCGGATCAATCAAGCTCGTTGCGGCGGCGCGGGTTGAACCAGTCGGCAAGGGAATCGCCGATCAGGTTGAAGGCAAGAACGGCGAGCAGGATCGCCATGCCCGGCGCAAGTGCCACCCAGGCAGCCCCCCGGACGAACTGGAGATTGGCAGAGACATCCGCCCCCCACTCCGCCATTGGCGGCTGCGCACCAAGGCCGAGAAAGCCGAGGCTTGCCGTCTGCAGGATGGCGCTGCCGAGTGCCAGCGTCGACTGCACGAGAAGCGGTCCGAGCCCGTTGACGAAATGTAGCGGAACAGGATGCGCCGGCGCGGCAGGCCAAGCGAGATCGCCGCCTCCACATAGGGCTTCACCGAGATGCTGAGCGACTGGCTGCGGGCGACGCGGGCAAATTGCGGCGCAAGCGTGATCGCGACAGCCAGCATGGCATTCTGCAGGCTCGGACCAAAAGCTGCCGACAGCGCGATTGCCAGAACCAGCGCCGGGAAGGACAGAATGGCATCGACGATCCGCATGATGATGCTATCAACCCAGCCGCCGGAGAAGCCCGCCAGCATGCCGAAGAACGTGCCGACGACAAAGGCGATGGCAACGACACCGACGCCGATCGCAAGCGTGGCGCGCCGCCATACATGATGCGGGTCAGCACGTCGCGGCCGAACGCATCCGTGCCCAACCAGTGGGAAGCACTCGGTGCTGCCAGCTTGTGGAGGATATCGAGCTTCGTCGGCGAATAGACGATGACCCAAGGGCCGACGACAATCAGCGCGACCATCAGGATGAGGATGACGAAGCCGACGAGAGCCAGCGTGTTGCGGCGGAGGAAGGTCAGAAATTCGCGCATCGGATCACTTCATCTTCTTGCGGACGCGAGGATCGAGCACACCATAGAGTACGTCGACGATGATCGAGGTGATGACGAAGAGAAGTGCAAAGACCAGCGTCGTCCCCTGGATGACGGGGTAGTCGCGGTTCTTGATCGCCTCGAACATATAACGGCCGATCCCCGGCCAGGCGAAGATCGTTTCGGTGAGGATGGCGCCGCCGAGCATTTCGGCAAACTTCAGGCCGATGACGGTGATGGCCGGCAGAAGCGAGTTGCGCAGCCCGTGATTGAGAACCACGTCGCTGCGGCGCAGGCCCTTTGCCTTGGCGGTGCGGATGAAATCCTCACCCATGACATCGAGCATGGTGTTGCGCACGAAACGGCCGAGCGTGGCGGCAAGAAACGCCGCCAGAACCGCGGTCGGCAGGATGAGGTGCAGGACGGCGCTCCAGGCGGCGGCGAAATTGCCGGTGATGATGCCGTCGAGGATCGCAAAGCCCGTCACACGCTGTTCGGTAACGAAAGGGCTCATGCGGCCGGAAACCGGCAGCCAGTCGAGATAGGTACCGAAGATCAGCTGCAGGATGAGCGCCAGAAGGAAGGCCGGCATGGAGACGCCGACAAGCGAGACGATGCGGGTCACATGGTCGAAGATCGAGTTCGGCTTCGTTGCCGACAGAACGCCGATCGGGATGCCGAAGATCACAGCGAAGATGACGGCCAGAACGGAAAGCTCGATCGTTGCCGGAAGCCGCGTCAGGATTTCCTGCGCGACCGGCTGTCCGGTCTTGAGGGAAATGCCGAAATCGCCGGTGAGCAGGCCGAGAACATAGTGGAAAAATTGCACCACGACCGGCTGGTCGAGGCTGAGCTGCGCTCTTAGCGCATCGATCTGCGCCTGGGTCGCGCCCGGTCCGAGCAGCGTGACGGCCGGATCGCCGGGGATCAGGCGGACGAGCGAGAACACGATGATGAGGACGATGCACATGACGGGTATCAGCGCGATCAGCCGGCGTATGATAAAGCTCGCCATGGTCACTTCTCGTTTGCCCGCTGCCGGTGTGGCGGCAGGCCTTTCATGTGCCCTTTGAAATCGGATGAGGATTTATAAAGGGCGCGGGAAACGTCAGGCGGCCTTTGACCGCCTGACGTCAATAGCGGGCCGGTTACTTCTTGTAGACGGACCAGTATTCGTTGAGCGGCGGTGCGCTGTTGACGACCAGGCCTTCGACATTGGCGCGCTCATAGACGATCAGCTTGGGGCTGAACAGATAGGCGGCCGGAACGCGCTTGCTCAGCTCTTCCTGAACCTTGAAGTAAAGCTGCTTGCGTGCCTCCATGTCGGAAGTCTGCTGCGCCTTGAGGATCAGGTCGTCCAGTTCCTTGTCTTCCGGCATGCGGAAGGTCATCGCGGTATTGGCAAGCGAAGACAGGTAGCCGATCGTGATGTGGGAATCCGGATCGTTATACCAGGGCTGGCGACCGTCAAGCGCGACGTCGAACTGGCCGGAGGTCTGCAGGCTGCGCAGCGCCGGGAATTCGGTCTGCTCGATCGTTGCCGTCACGCCGATATCGGCAAGGTTCGCCTGTACGAAGGTGGCGACGGCACCCCAGAGCGGGCCTTGGAAGCTGTAGAGCTTGATATTGAGGCTAGACGGATCGACACCGGCTTCCTTCAGGAGCTTCTTTGCGAGGTCCGGGTCGTATTTCGGCGCCAGATCCTTCATCTTCGGATCGAAGGCCCAGCTATTGCTGGTGAGCGGACCATAGACGCGCTCGGCGGTGCCGCCGAAGACGCCTGCCAGAAGGCCGTCATAATCGATGGCATGGGCAATCGCCTCACGCACCTTGACGTTGGCGAAGGGGCCATCCTTCTTGTTGTTGTTGAATTCCAGCTGGCGGATGATCTGGCTGGAGGTCTCCAGAACCTTGATATCCTTGTTGGCCTTCAGCGCTGCGATGTCTTCCGCAGCAATGGCGGAAAGCTGGCCCTGCTGCTGCACGATATCGACACCGCCGCTTTCAAGCTCCAGACGACGGGTCGAGGCATCCGGGATCACGCGGTAGATGATCTTGGAAAGCTTCGGCGCACCGCGGAAGTAAGCCGGGTTGGCTTCGAGGACGACATTGGTATCGGCCTGCGCGCTCTGGAAGATGAACGGGCCGGTGCCGACCGGATGCGAGGCGAACTTGTCGCCATATTTGGCAACAGCGGTCGGGCTGACGATCGCCGACTGCGGCTGAGCGAGGATCGAGAGGAAGGCCGGGTAAGGCGCGCTCAGCGTGATCTTCACTTCCGTCGGCGAAACGACGGTAATGTCCTTGATCAGGTCGAAGGTTGCCTTGACGTAAGGGTTAGTGGCCTTGGTGCGCTCCAGCGAGAACTTGACCGCAGCAGCATCGAAGGGCGTTCCATCCTGGAACTTCACGCCTTCACGCAGCGCAAAGTCGAATTCCTTGCCATCGGCCGAAACGGTCCACTTGCTGGCGAGACGGCCTTCCAGCGCCTTGAAGTCCGGCGCGGTCCAGGCGACAAGCGTGTCGAAGACATTGAGGATGATTTCGCTGCCGATCGGCTCGGCCTTGTTGGTGCCCGGCTCCAGACTAACCGGATCCGACGGCACGGCAACCACAAGCGTCTTGAGCTTGTCGTCAGCCTGAGCAAATGCCGTCGAGCACATCAGCGGTACGGCGATAGCAGCCGCAGCCATTCCCTTGAAGAATTTCATTCGTCCCACCTCTTTCATGACCAGACGACCCTGCGGCGCGCCCATGTTCTCACAGATTGCCCGTGATATACTACGAAATATATCAACAAGCGTCGCGGTGTAAAGATGCCTTGCTCGCGCGGCGAACACAGGCAATCTTCGCACAATATTTAATCAAATGGAGAAAAATTACACTCTGAAAGAGGCAGTAGACGGTTTAAAACGGGTCGGCGCCGGTAATGACGGGCCGGGTCGGATCACTGACCCAGGCCGACCACGATCCCGGATACATGGCGGCCGGAATACCGATCGCCGCCAGCGCCAGCACCGTGTGGGCCGCAGACATGCCGGCACCACAATAGACGCCGACCGGGCATAGTCCATCCGCACCGAGCGCGCGATAGATTTCCTTCAGCGTCGCGCTGTCGGTGAAATTGCCATAGTCCGTGAGGCTGTCATGCGCGGGTGCGCTGATCGCATATGGAATATGCCCGCGCGCGCTTGCCGGGCTCGGCGGGGCCGCCGATATAATTCGGCCTGATGCGCGCATCGAGAAGAATGGCTTCGCAAGCCAGTTTGAGCGCCTGATCGGCATCGAGTTCCGGCATATGGCCGGGCGTCAGCGTGACATCGGACGGCTCGGGCTCCACCACTCTGTCGAGACTGGCAGCCCGGACGCGAGCCAGGCGGGAAACGCGCCGTCAAGAACCCGCACATCCGAAAAACCTGCCCATTTCAGCACCCACCAGGCGCGCGCGGCCGTCATGCTCCTGTCGCCGTCATAGACGACGATCGTGCTCTCCTTGCGCAGGCCCCAGGCGCGAGCCTTCTCTTGCAGCACGGCGATTTCCGGCAGCGGCCGCTGACCGCCCTCATAAGAGGCCGCAGACTGGAAGTCGCGATAGGCCTCCGTATCGATCGCGCCGGGAATGCGCCTTCCGTCAAAGGGTACCTGGCCCGTGTAGGGGTTGACGGAATGGACCGCAATCACCGTCACATCCGCACCACTCTTGCGCATGGCGTCGAGTTCGACAGGCGTGAGCAATACGAGTGAGCGCTGGGCATCGGCCATGGCAGAAGGTCCTGAAGTGTAAAGTTCCATAATGAATGCTGCGCCATTCCCGGCGGCTTGGCAAGATGAAATATATTACGTAGTATCTCAGTATTTTCCACAATCCGGCCGATTGCCGCACGCCTCGCCCGACCGGGTCAAGGCACTGACTTGCACGGGAGAGCAATGTGACCATCCTGTCGGTGAACAACCTCACCACATCCTTCCGCCGCAGCGGCACATGGCTCCCGGTCGTCAACGACGTCAGCCTCCATGTCGATGCGGGCGAAACCGTGGCGATCGTCGGCGAATCCGGTTCCGGCAAGAGCGTCACGGCCATGTCGATCATGCGGCTCCTTCCCGAAAAGACGTCGCGGGTGACAGGCAGCATCCTTCTCGAAGGCCAGGACCTGCTGACCCTGCCCGAAAGCCGGATGCAGGACATTCGCGGCAACCGGATCGGCATGATCTTTCAGGAGCCGATGACCTCTCTCAACCCGGTCCTGACCGTCGGGCGCCAGATTGCGAGGCGATCCGCCGGCATCGGGCCATCTCGGCCGCCGAGGCGAGAGCAGAGACGATCGCGCTTTTCGAGCGCGTCCGCATACCATCGGCGGCAAAGCGCTTCGACGAATATCCGCACCAATTGTCCGGCGGAACGCTGCAGCGCGTGATGATCTCCATGGCTCTGTCATGCCGGCCGAAACTGCTGATTGCCGACGAACCGACGACGGCGCTCGACGTCACGGTTCAGGCCGAAATCCTGCAACTCATCAAGACGCTGCAGGACGAAGAGAAGATGGGCGTGTTGTTCATCACCCACGACATGGGCGTTGTGGCCGAAATCGCCGACCGCACAGTTGTGATGTTCCGCTCGCGGGCACTTGAAGCGGGCAAGACGGAAGAGGTTTTCGCAAGACCGGGCCACGCCTATACGCAGGCGCTGCTCTCTGCCGTGCCTCGGCTCGGCTCCATGGATGGGCAGAGCAATCCGGCCACATTCGCGCTGACCGACGTCGAAACAGCGGCCAGCCAGCCGGAGCGCGAGATGAAGGGCGCCGGCGAGAAAACCGTGCTTGACGTCCGCAACCTCGTCACCCGTTTCGATATCCGCAGCGGGATTTTCGCACGGGTGAAGGCGCGCGTCATGCCGTCGAAGATGTTTCCTTCGATCTCAAGGAAGGTGAAACGCTCTCGCTGGTGGGTGAATCAGGCTGCGGCAAGTCGACGACCGGCCGCTCGATCCTGCGGCTTGTCGAACCGACGAGCGGATCGATCCGCATCAACGGTGAGGATGTTCGCAGCATGGGCAGTGCGGACCTCGTGCGCCGGCGCCAGCACATGCAGATGATTTTCCAGGATCCGTTTTCGAGCCTCAACCCGCGCATGCGCGTCGCCGACGCCATTGCCGAGCCGATGATCGTACATGGACTTGCCGACAAGCGCGACGCGCTTGCCAAGGCCATCGACCTTCTGGAGCGCGTCGGACTGAAGGCCGATATGGGCCGCCGGTTTCCGCACGAATTTTCCGGCGGACAGCGCCAACGCATCAGCATTGCCCGCGCACTGACGCTCAATCCGGGGCTGATCGTCGCCGATGAAGCCGTCTCCGCCCTCGACGTCTCGATCAAGGCGCAGGTGGTAAACCTCATGCTGGAACTGCAGGAGAGCCTCAGGATCGCCTATCTCTTCATCAGCCACGACATGGCGGTCGTCGAGCGGGTCAGCCACCGTGTGGCCGTCATGTATCTCGGCGAAATCGTCGAGATCGGCACGCGCCAGCAGATTTTCGGCGATCCGCAGCATGCCTATACGCGACGCCTTCTGGAAGCCGTACCGATCGCCGATCCGGCCAGACGCCATCTGCGCCGCCCCCGGCAGGCCTTCGAGATCGGCAGCGCCGTTCGCCCTGCCGATTATGTGCCGGCAAAGGCCGTCTACCGCGAATACGCGCCGGGGCATCTGGTCAAGCAGGACTGAGCAAAAGCGGCAGGGCAAGCTCCTGTCCCGCCGCGACCTTTCAATTACCGTCGACGGGCGATATCCGTGCGCTGCCATGAGGCGAGCGAGAAGCACACGCCCAGAACAAACCTTATGGTAGATTTGCCGACCGGTGGAATTCTGCTACCTGGCTATGCCTTCCGCAAGAAGCTTCAGAGAGGAGTGGTTCGATAACCGCCCATTCTTCGCCGCTCAATTGGTGACGCGCATGGAAAGCTCCGCGCAGAGGAATAGATCACATACCCTCAAGAAGATGAATCCCGTTTACGGGGACACTACCTCGCCGTTGCCCGACGATCATCGCACGGCCGGGCCTCCAGACGTGCCTCAGAAGTTGACGGTGAATACCTCGTCGCGTGCGTTACCCGCACGATCTTCGCCCCCGACAATCAAAAGTCCATCGGGCAAAGAGAATGATGCCCCGTAAGCCAAGCCGTGTGGAAGTCTTCCGATTTGTCGCCACCCTTCGCCATCGAAGGAGAAAATCTCATCTCTCCAGCTTTTGGTAAGCCCCTCATGCGAATACAAATTACCCGCTTCGAAGTTCGCTCTGGAACCTTTGAAGTTCACGCCACCAGCAACGAGAATTTGGCCTCCGGTATATGCGGCAAACGCGCCACCCAAGCCTTCCTGAATTTCATCCCCGACAAGGTTCGGCAAGTCCGCAAGGCGGCGCCACTCACAGATGTCCTCCCGGAATGAGACCCGCTTGACGTCCGGCGTCCTCAGACCCGGCTTGATCTCGCCGCTGACGAGGACAAAACCGTCCTTCTGGGTCTCAACGGCAGCACTATCGCAATTCGGCGGAAAGGGATTTTGTCCATATGAACCCCAGATATTGAGTTCGATATCATACCACAGGACATCACCATTCCACCGATAGTCCTTGGGCACCATGCCCATATAGCCGCGTACAAGGCGCGCAACCTCCCCCGGCTGCGTATTCGGGTCCAGCATGGAAAGTGCTGCGAGATAGTCGTCGAAGAGCTGCTTGTTATAGCCCCCTACGAAGGCGATGCGTCCATTTGACAGCGATAGCGCTTTGGCGCCAGAAAGGCCGACGGGCGTGCGCGTTTCCAGCCTGCTCCAGCGATCTTCTACAGTGTCATACATGTAGACGTCATCGAAGATGGTGGCAGATCCGACGTTTGACGTCACCTTGCCATTGCCGCCGAACACGAGGATCTTGCCACCAGCAGCGGCAGCGGCAGCGCCGTTGGTCGGCGGCCCGGGAAAGGGCGCTCGGGCTTTCCACCCCTGCTCGGGGTTGCTCAGGTCCAGTGCATAAAGACCGTGACCCGCGGTGCCAAGACCGACATAGGCGACGCCGTCAACTTGAACTCCGATCCCACTTTTGATCGCAACAGGTAAATTCGGCCACATATCAAACGCCTTCCGCGGGGCCGCGCACGCGGCGCTCCCCGTCTCGTTTCGGGGTCTTGGTTTCGGGGAAAACTGCTGTTCCTCCACGGCCCGCCACTCATTTCATATCCCTCTCGCAGCGCTGAACCTCGTCCAGGCTTCAAGCGACGACATTCGGCCGCCGCTATCCTGCCTACTCATGATGAAGTCAAATATCCAATTGACAGATATCCTACAAGTGGATATTTAACAATCACCGGATAGGTTCTGGCCGGGAGCCAACGAACCTGGAGATGAAGTATGAGCCTGAAAACGCTGAAGCCCCTGCAAAAAGCCCCCTTGCTGCACGTCTCGGTGCAGGAGAGCCTTCGCAGCTACATCGACGACAACGAACTCAAGGCAGGCTCTCCGCTGCCGCCAGAAGGCGAGCTTGCTCAAACACTGGGCGTCAGCCGCAACTCTGTCAGAGAAGGCATCAAGGCGCTTGAATCCGTGGGCGTCGTTGAAACGCGCCGCGGTGTAGGCGTCTTTGTGAAGGCTTTTTCGTTCGAGCCCCTGCTCGATAACCTGGCCTATGGCCTGGGCAGCGCCCTGAAGCAGATCGAAGAAGTCATCGTCATTCGCAGGACCCTGGAAGTCGGTCTCATCGAAAATACCCTGGCTCGCATCACGTCCCGCGACGTCCAGGAGCTGCGCGATGTGCTCGACAAGATGCGTGAGCGCGCGGAGCGTGGCGAGAGCTTCCCTGAGGAGGATCGGCTCTTCCATCAGCTCCTGTTCCGCTGCCAGGAAAACGAGGTTCTCCTGCGGTTGCTCGAGGTTTTCTGGCTCGCCTTCTACAAGGCATCCGACTACGTCAACCTGAGCAACGCCGATCCGATGCAGACCTGGCGTGAGCACGCGGCGATCGTTGCCGCCATCGAGGCCGGCGATACCAAGGCCGCCAGAGAGCAGCTCGACAAACACTATGACGGGATCGAGCAGGTCATCCGCCACAGCAAGGCGCCATCAACGACCGAAAAATGAAATCCGCGCATCTCTATCAAAAATAAGGGGAACCCATGACAACGTTTGCAATTCAGCGCCGTGCCCTTTGCCTCGCAGCAGGTGCAATGGCTTCGACCTACATGCTTCGGGGTAACGGAGCGTGGGCCAAGTCGGCAACCATCAGCCCGGATGGCACCATCCAGGCTGCGATTGCTTACGGTCTGTCTGGAACATTCGATCCGTTGAACGCATCCGGTGCCGTCACGCAGGCCGTCAACTGGCATGTCTTCGAAAGTCTGGTCGACCTCGATCCGGTAACGCGCAAACCCTATGCCGCCTTGGCCGCTGAAATGCCGACCACCCAGGATGGGTTGACCTATACGATCAAGCTGCGGAAAGGTGCTGTGTTTCACAACGGCGCCGCCGTCACGGCCGATGACGTCGTCTTCTCCTTTACCCGTCTTCTCGATCCCGCCTCGAAATCGCTCTTCCGGTCTTTCGTATCCTTCATCGACAAGGTCGAGGCTGTCGCACCGGATACGGTCCGGCTTACGACAAAGTTCCCCTTTTCACTGTTCAATGTGCGGCTTGGCTCGGTCAAGATCGTTCCCAGGGCAGCCGTCGAGGCCCATGCGGATGGATTTGGCAAGCTTCCCATCGGCTCGGGCCCCTACAAGCTGATCTCCGCCGTTCCCGAAGCGCAGATCGTGTTCTCGCGCAACGATGCCTACAATGGCCCTCGCCCGGCTCTTGCCAAGCAGATGGTCTGGAACCTGATTGCCGATCCGACAGCGCGCGTCAACGCCTTGACCTCCGGCGCCGTCATGGCGATGGAAGATGTGCCCTATGTCGATGCCGATGCGGTGGCGGCAGCTGCATCGCTTGAAAAGACACAGTCATTCGGCCTGCTCTTTGCGATGTTCAATACTGCGGCCAAGCCGTTTGATGATGTGCGCGTCCGCCAGGCGTTCTTTTATGCCCTCAACATGGACAAGATCATCGGCACCGGCATGCTGGACAATGCCACGGCAGCAACCTCCTTCCTGCCGAAGACCCATCCAAATTACCACCGCGCGTCGACCGTCTACACCTATGCCCCTGACAAGGCCAAGGCATTGCTTACCGAAGCCGGTGTGCCGAAGCTTGATATCACCTTGATGGCCACCGACACCGGCTGGGTTAAGGACGTGGCGCCGATTATCAAGGAGTCGCTCGACGCAGTCGGCTTCAATACCACCCTTGATATCGCTCAAGCCGGCGGACAATACACCAAGGTCGATGCCGGGAAGATGCAGGTCATGATCGCCCCCGGCGACCCGTCTGTCTTTGGAAACGACCCCGATATTCTGATGCAATGGTGGTATGGCGACAACATCTGGCCGACCAAGCGCTTCCAATGGTCGGCAAGCAGCAAGTATAGCGAGCTGACGGGCCTCCTGAATGAGGCGCAACGCCAGACCGGTGCCGGACAGCAGGCGACCTGGAACAAGGCTTTCGACCTTCTCTCCGCAGAGGTCCCCCTCTACCCGCTCTTCCATCGCCAATTGCCGACCGCATGGGATGCCGAGCAGCTGGAAGGTTTCAAACCGGTTCCAACGACCGGCCTCTCCTTCCTCGACGTCGGCGTCAAAAAGTAATCCAGCAGATTTTGGCGCCGGCACGCCCGGCGCCTCTATCGCCAGCTCTTGGACACGGACGGATCCATGATCCGGCATCGGCAGCCTGACTGCAATGATCTCCGTCGTCTGTTGCATAGGAGTTTGTTTGGCATGTCGAAAGTGCTGAGCCTTGTCGGTCGTCGCCTCGTGCAATTACCGATCATGATCCTCGGGATCACATTTCTAGTCTTCTTCATCATGTCGTTCTCAAAGGTCGACCCGGCCATCACCGCCCTTGGTGAAGGCGCCTCTCTGGAGGCGCGGCTCGATTACCGGGCCGCCCATGGCCTCGATGATCCTTTGCTCAGCCGGTATGTGACATTTCTGGCCGGCTTGGCGAGGCTGGATCTCGGGACATATTCGGCCCGTCAACTGCCCGTCGTCGGTGAGATCGCCCGCGCCTTTCCAGTCACCCTGCAATTGACGTTTCTTGGTCTCATCATCGCGATCGGTCTCGCCTCGATCCTCGGCATTGTCGCTGCGGTCTATCGGGATCGCTGGCCGGACCAGCTGATACGTGTGTTGTCGATCGCATCCCTCTCGACACCTTCATTCTGGCTGGCAGTCCTGATGATCCAGGCTCTGGGTCACAAGATCGGGCTGTTTTCGGTCTTCCCCGTTGCCGGCAAGCTTCCGGCACTGACAGAGGATTTTGGCGGCTGGTTGATGCGGATGTTCCTGCCGGCCTTTGCCTTGGCAATGCCGGTCATCGGGCAGCTCTCGCGGGTCATTCGCACATCGATGGTCGAGGAACTCGACCGCGACTATGTTCGCACCGCCCTCGGTGCCGGAATTCCGCGATACGTCGTGGTCGGACGCAACGTTCTGCGCAACGCCCTGATCAACCCCATCACCGTGCTCGGACTGCGGATCGGCTATCTCCTCGGAGGCGCAGTCGTCATCGAAATCATCTTCAGCATCAATGGCATGGGCATGCTCATCATGAATGGCGTGACCAATAACGAACCCAACCTCGTACAAGGCGTGACGTTGACCGTAGCGCTTGCCTTCGTGGTGATCAATGTCGCCGTCGACCTGCTCTATGTGCTGGTCAACCCGCGTATCAGGACGATTTGACGTGTTCAGAATTCAACTCACGGAGAGGCTTTCCGTACCCGGATCGCGCCTTTCGGGCCTGCGCCAGCTGCCCGGCGCCTCGAAAATCGCCCTGGCGGTTCTGCTGCTCATCTTTCTCATGGCCGCTTTTGCGCCTTTGATTGCAACACACGACCCGCTGGCCACCGGGCTGACACGCGGACCTTCCGCCCCGGATGGCACCTTTTGGTTCGGTACCGACCGGCAGGGGCGGGATGTCTTCTCCCGCCTGGTCTATGGCGCAAGCAATTCGCTGATAATCGGCATTGGAGCGACCGTCGTCGCACTGCTCGGCGCCTCCGTTCTCGGCGCGATTGCGGCCACTGCCAGCTGGTGGGTGAAGGAGGCGCTGATGCGCGTCCTGGACATGATCATGTCTTTCCCCGGAATTGCGCTGGCCGTGGTTTTCGTCACCGTCTTCGGCCAGTCTCTGCCGGTTCTATCCTGACGATCGCGTTTCTCTACACCCCGCAGCTGACACGCGTCATCCGAGCGAACATCATCGGCCAATATAGCGAGGACTATGTGGCGGCCGTTCGGGTCATGGGGGCATCGACACCGCGGATCCTCCTCAAGCATGTTGCCCGCAACTGCATTGCTCCCATCCTGGTCTTTGCCACTGTACTCGTGGCAGACGCCATCGTCTTCGAGGCGTCGCTTTCCTTCATACAGGCCGGCGTGCCTGATCCGGAACCCTCCTGGGGCAACGTGATGGCGGCCGGCCGCCAGCTGGTCATGTCGGGAGCCTGGTGGCCGACCTTCTTTGCCGGTTCACTGATTACGGTGACTGTCCTGGCCCTCAACATTCTCGCCGAGGGAATGACCGATGCCATGGCGGCGCCGCGTGCCCGCTCGAAGGTCAACGCCGCAACGGTCTCCGCTGAAGCCGACCGCCTGGAGGCCCAAAAGGCCGACGAAACGCCCTCGTCACCGGCTTCGCGGGAGCCGTCTCTCTTCAGGAACGCCTGAAGACTTTGCGCGGGGTCGAACTTGCCCGCGTTGACCGCCCGCGTTCGAAGGCGAGGAGCGGCCATTGCTGGAGGTCAAAAACCTGAGCATCGCCTTTCCCCGGCACGGCAATGTCGACGTCGTGGACAACATCTCTTTCTCGGTCCGTCCGGGAGAAACGCTTGCTCATGTCGGGGAATCTGGCTGCGGCAAGTCCATTACCTCGCTCGCCATCATGGGACTGCTCGACCCCAAGGCGCGTATCAGGGGCGAGATCCTCTTTGAGGGCCGCAATCTTCTGACGATGACGGAGCGGGAACGCAACGAGCTGCGCGGTAAGGGCATTGCCATGATCTATCAGGACGCGCTCTCCTCCCTCAACCCGGCCATGTTGATACGGTCGCAGATGGCGCAGCTGACCTCGCGCGGCGGCACCCGCAGCGCGAGCGACCTGCTCGAACTCGTCGGCCTTGATCCGGCGCGTACGCTCAATTCCTATCCGCATGAACTGTCAGGCGGGCAGCGGCAACGTGTGTTGATCGCCATGGCACTCACCCGTGACCCGAAACTCGTCATTGCGGACGAGCCGACAACGGCACTCGACGTCACCGTCCAGAAGCAGGTCATCGAGCTTCTCGACAAGCTGCGCCGCGAACTGGGCTTTGCAATGGTGTTCGTGTCGCACGATCTGGCACTGGTCGCCGAGATTTCTCACCGTATCGCGGTGATGTATGCCGGCCAGATGGTCGAGAAGGGCAAGAGCCGCGATGTCCTTGCGCAACCGGTCCATGAATATACCCGCGGCCTCCTGGGCGCCGTGCTGAGTATCGAGGCTGGCGCTGAAAGGCTTCACCAGGTTCACGGCACGGTCCCCTCCCCAAGTGAGTTTCCGGCCGGCAACCGTTTCGCGCCGCGGTCATCAAACCCTTCGCGCAATGCCGGTGTAACCACCGTCATGAAGCAGGTCGGGCAAACCGGCCACTTTTATGCCTCCCATCCCGATGACCAGCCGGTCGAGCCGCAGGTGGACCTCACATGACCAGTCAATTGCTCGCTGGCGATCCAGCCAAGCCGATAATCGAGCTGCGCGACGTCTGTGTCGACTTCGGCGTCAGGGCCACGACATTCTCAAGGCCACTTGTTGTGCGGGCAGTTGACCATGTGTCGCTTGCCGTTCACCGCGGGCGGACGCTCGGCATTGTCGGCGAGTCCGGTTCGGGAAAATCAACCGCCTCAAAGGTATTGATCGGCCTCCAACAGCGACCTCAGGCGAGGTTCTGTTCGACGGGAAACCGGTCCGTCGTTTCGATGCCGCGACGCGTCGGCGTATGGGGCGGATCGTCTCTGTCGTGTTTCAGGATCCTGCAACCGCCCTTACGCGCGAATGCTGGTGCGCGATGCGCTGACAGATCCTCTTGAGGTGCACGGCCTGGGCACAGCCGCGAGCCGGCGCGCAAAAATCACCGAGCTCGTGTCGCTCGTCGGCCTGCCGCAATCGGTATTGGATGCCATTCCCGCCCAGCTTTCGGGCGGCAACGCCAGCGTGTTGCCATTGCCAGAGCGCTGGCGCTCGATCCGCAGATCATCGTCGCCGATGAGCCGACCTCGGCCCTGGACGTCTCGGTACGCGCCCAGATTCTAAACCTCCTGCAGGATCTGAAGCGCGACCTCGGACTGGGAATGGTCTTCATATCCCACGACATTCAGACCGTTCGTCACATCTCCGATGAGATCGCCGTGATGTGCAACGGCAAGATCGTGGAATACGGCCCCAGCACCGAAGTCCTCGACAACCCGAGCCAGGACTACACCAAAACGCTTCTGAAGGCCGCACCCAGCCTGCTGCATGCGCCCCTCAACGCTCCCATTCACCCTTAACCTCTGAAATCTGGATCATCATGCCCCATACATCCTTTCACGGTATCATCCCCCCGATTGTCACCCCGCTGAATAACGACGGCACGGTGAACTATGCCGACCTCGAGAAACTCGTCGAGCATCTGATCGCTTCTGGCGTCAACGGCCTGTTCCCGCTCGGATCGACCGGTCAGGTGGCCTATCTGACCGATGCCGACCGCATCGCCATCGTAAAGGCGGTGTGCCGCGCCTCGTCAGGGCGCGTCCCGGTGATCGCCGGCGCGATCGACCTCACGGCCGCGCGCGTTGCGGAAAGCGCCCATAAATTGCTCGATGCCGGCGCAGACGCCATCGTGGCGACGGCGCCGATCTATGCCATCAGTGACGAAGGCGAAATTGCCGATCACTTCCGGACCATCCGTGCTGCCATCGATGCTCCCCTCTTCGCCTACGACATCCCGGTGCGTGTCCACCGCAAGCTTTCGCAGAAGCTTCTGGTAGACCTAGGCACCGAAGGCGTCCTCGTCGGCGTGAAGGATTCCTCTGGAGACGATGTCGGTTTCCGTCGTCTGATCGCGATGAACGAGGCTGCAGGGCATCCGCTTGCTCTCTTCACCGGCCATGAAGTCGTCGTTGACGCCATGGCGCTCGTCGGTGCCGATGGTGCAGTTCCGGGCCTCGCCAATGTCGATGCTGCGGCCTATGTCCGCCTTTGGAACGCTGCCAAGCGGAGATGTCAAGACGGCTATCGCCGAACAGGAATATCTCAATCGCCTGTTTGAAATCGTCTTCTGCCCGACTGGACGCTCCGGTGACGCGGCCGGAGTTGGCGCATTCAAGGCTGCAATGGCCGAGATTGGACTGATTTCAACAGCCACGATGACGGCTCCCATCAAGCCGCTCGACGAGACGGTCCTCGCTCGCATCCGCACCATCCTCAATGACGTCGGCCTGGTGAAATAAGCCGGCATGCCAGACGGGCGCGGCCTGCGCCGCGCCCGTCCCCTTGATTTGATATCGACAGCTGCGTTGGAATGAGCATGGACATATTGGAACGAATACGGGGTGGGCTGGTGGCGTCCTGCCAGCCCGTGGATGACGGCGCCATGGACAGGCCCGACATCATTGCGGCCATGGCGCGTGCCGCGGTTGCCGGAGGCGCGGTCGCGTTACGGATCGAGGGGATCGACAATCTTCTTGCCGTGCGCCCGGCCGTCGATGTTCCCATCATCGGCATCGTGAAGACCGATCTCGCCGACAGTCCTGTTCGCATCACCGTAACGGAAGGCCATGCGCTTGCGCTTGCGCAAGCAGGCGCCGACATCATCGCCTATGATGCAACACGGCGGCCGCGCACCGATAGTCGGGAACAGATCTTTGCTGCAATCCTGTCTACGGGATGCCTCGCCATGGCAGACTGCGCAACGCAGGAAGATGGAGAGGTTGCACTTGCTGCAGGTGCATCCATTCTTGGAACCACGCTCTCGGGCTACACGGCCGAAACGCGGAACATGAACGAAGGGCCCGATCTTGGCCTGATCAGCGCGTTCAAGGCTCTTGGTGCCGGTTTCGTCATGGCCGAGGGCCGTATCAACGCCCCCGATCTGGCTGCCCTCGCCATGAAGGCCGGCGCGGATGCCGTCACTGTCGGGAGCGCCCTGACGAGACTTGAGGTCGTGACCGGCTGGTTCGTCGATGCGGTTCGGAGGGAGAGATGATCGAGGGCTATGCCATCGACCTTGGAGGCACCAAAACGGCTGCGGCTCATATTGTCGCCGGTCGGGTTGAAGCGCGCTTGCAGGCACCGACCAACGGAGAGGCCTCCGTCAGCCAGCAGATCGACGTCATGGCCGGCTTGCTTGCGAAACTGGGCTTCAAGGGCGGAGCAAGGCTTGGCGTTGCCGTGGCCGGCCGCGTGGATGCGGCGGGCCGATGGCACGCCGTCAACGCCCGCACGCTTTCGAAAATCGCTGACGAGAGCCTTCTGGATTGCTTGCGCGACCGATTTGGAAACAACGTCGGCATCATGAATGACGCGGCAGCCGCAGCCCTTGCAGAAGCAAAAATCGGGGTCGGCATCGGAGCCCCTCACTTTGCCTATCTGACGGTATCCACCGGCGTCGGCGGCGGCATCATTCTCGATGGGCGTGCCGTGCAAAGCAGGAATGGATTGGCTGGCCACCTTGGCTTTGTCTCGAGCCCGCTCGGCGCAGAGCCATGTGGCTCGGGTCGACAGGGCACGGTGGAATCGACCGCATCAGGTCGTGCCATAGCACTGGCGGCCGGAACGGTGGATGCGAAGGCAGCATTTGAAATCGACACGCCTCGCGCGCGCGCGGCGATCGATCGTTCAGCCGCGGCCATTGCAAGGCTTTGTGCCGATCTGAATGCCATTTTCGGGCTCGATCGCATTGCTCTCGGCGGCAGTGTCGGGCTTGCACCCGGCTATCTCCAACGCGTCCTTGCCAAGCTCGAAACAGAACCGGCGTTGTTTCGCGTTCCCGTTATCCCGGCAGGACTTGGCCATGACAGCGCGCTCCTCGGCGCCTTTTGGGGCAAGGAGAGACACGATGAAGGTTCTCATTTGTTCGAGCCGCGAGGCTGCGATCGATCGCGCGGCCGGCATGGTGGCAGATTATGTTGCAGCACACCCGCGCGCGGTGCTCGGGCTTGCAACCGGCGGCACCATGCTGCCGCTTTATCAGCGTCTCGTCGATCGCCACGGCAAGGGACACCTCTCCTTCGCAGAGGTTACGACATTCAACCTCGATGAATATGTCGGGATAGCGCCGGAGCACCCCTGCTCCTATCACAGCTATATGCGCGACGCGCTTTTCAGCCACATCGACATTGATGAAGCACACACTCATCTGCCGCTTGGAAACGCGGATTGCGTGCATCAGGAAGCGCGAAGCTACGAGACAAGGATCAACACGGCCGGCGGAATTTCCCTGCAACTGCTGGGAATAGGTCAGAACGGACATATCGGCTTCAATGAGCCCACCTCCTCACTGGGGTCTCGAACACGGGTAAAAACCCTGACTGAAACCACCAGAAGCGCAAACAGGCGGTATTTTCCCGCCGATGAAGACACGCCGCGCTATGCCATCACGATGGGGATTGGCACCATTCTCGATGCGCAAAATTGTCTTTTGCTGGCGACCGGCCCGGAGAAGGCTCAAGCCGTTGCGGATATGATCGAGGGTCCACTCTCGGCGATCTGCCCGGCATCGGCCTTGCAGCTTCACCCCAGCACGACCGTCATTCTGGATGAGGCGTCTTCCGCCAACTTGCGCCTGACCGATTACTACCATCACGTCCATCCCAATGGGGAGGAAACGCGCTTTGACTGACGTGTTCATTCTCTGCGAGCGTCTCTATGACGGCATCTCTCCCTCATTCCTGAGCAACCAGACCATTGTTGTTCGCAATGGCCTCATCCAATCGGTCACACAAAGCACGGATGAAGACCGATCGGTGGACGGCGCGGTGCATGTTGCCATAGCCACTCCCGGGATGATCGACATTCAGATCAACGGAGCGGCGGATATACAGTTCAACTTCGCGCCGTCGCCGGAAGCGCTCGCGAAAATTGCGTGGGGTGCTCGCCAGGGCGGAACCGCACATATCCTTCCGACTTTCATAACAGCCCATGGTCGAGCCTACCTCAAGGCCATAGATGCTGTGAGAGAAGCGATTGCCCTTGGCGTTCCCGGAGTGATAGGCGTTCATCTTGAAGGGCCGTTTCTTTCCCCAAAGAGACCGGGCATTCACGACCCTTCGGCGATACGACCGCTTGAGGAAGAGGACGTATCAGCGCTGGAGCAGCAGGCCCGGGATTTCCCCGGCGTCATCCTTTTGACACTGGCACCGGAATGCCAGCAGCCGCACCATCTCGAACGCCTCGCGGATAGCGGCATCATCCTTTTCGCAGGGCATTCGGAAGCAATGCCTGCCGATTTGGCGCGTATTCGGGGCGCCACGCATCTATGGAACGCGATGCCAGCCCCCGGCAGCCGATCCCCGGGCATCGTATCGGAGGTCCTGGGAGGCAATCGCCTGTTCGCCGGCATTATCGCCGACGGCTTTCACGTAGGTCAGCATGCCCTGACAATGTCCGTACGCGCGGCCGCCGATCGGCTATGTCTGGTCACGGATGCGATGATGACATTGGCGGGGACCTCGTCCGGCTTTGATCTGGACGGTCGATATATCTCGCTTGCCGATGGCCGCCTGACCAGCGAAGACGGGACGCTGGCCGGCGCCCACATTGCCATGGATAGGTCGCTCCAGACGTTGGTTCAACTCACCGATGTGGATCCGGTAACAGGTTTGCAGATGGCGACGGTCAATCCTGCCCGCGCTCTGGGCATGGAAGCCAGGCTTGGCGGGATCCAGGTCGGATCATTGGCCTCGCTTAGTCTCTTTGACACGACACTGTCCGCACTTGGCGTCGTCATCGGCGACAAACTGCACTGGAACTGATGGCATGGAAGGTTGCGAGATCCGCCCTCCTGAAAGGAAGGGATACTCGGCTCCGCAGAGACCCCGAAACCTCGACATATTATCAAGAGGGCGGCGCCAAGCGATTGAGAAAGATGATCTCCGACCCATCCAGATAATCCGGCAAGACGTCGAAGACCTTGCGGACATGGGCTGAGCCGACATGCGCGTCGAGCGCAGTCTGGCTTTCCCACTCCTCGGTGAAGACGAAGCGTTGAGGGTCTTCGCGATCGCGGTGAAGCCTGTAGGAAATAACACCCTGCTCGGCATTGCTGGGTATTACCAGGCTCGTGAGAAGCTCTTCTACCTTTTCCTCCTCGCCGGGTTTCGCGATGAAAATGGCGACTGCGGGCACTGAACGGGGCATATCCTCTCCTCATTCTTGGCGTTTGAATTCCGGCTTGCGGCCCTGCCAAAAGCCTTCCCCGCACGGCCAGGCCTCCCCGGCCGTGCGGAAAATCCGTCAGAAGTTGAAGCTGGCGATATTCTCCTTGGTAAGACCTTGGCGCGCGAGCAGGATCTCACTCTTGTTGACGATCTGCAGGTCGCCGAGACGGCCGGCCTTGAACGTCTTGTCGCCGGGTTTCAGCGTTCCGTCAGCCAGCGCCCGCAAGGCGGTCGCGGCCGCATACCCCATGTCTTCGGTGCTCCAGAGCACTGCCGATTTCACACAGCCACCATTGATATAGGGTTTCATGGCATTCGGCAGGGCGAGCCCGATCACGGCAACCTTGCCGCAGAGCTTGTTCTGCTGCACGGCTTCAGATGCGGCAGGCGTCGCGACACTGGTCATGCCGACAATGCCCTTCAGCTCATCGCCATATTTGTTGATCAGTGTCTGGGCCTGATTGAAGGACAAGATGTTGTCTTCCTGCGCCTCTACCGTCTCCAGGAACTTCATCTTCGGATAGCATTTGGCCGAATAAGCGGCCATCTCGCTAATCCAGCGCGCCTGGTTCGGCGTGGTGAAGGTCGAGGTAACGATGGCAAAATGTCCATCCTGCCCGATCTGCTGGGCAAGCTGGTCGATCAGCGTCTTCGCAACGCCATTGGCCGTGGCAGGATTGACGAACCATTGGCGCGCATCCGGCTCGGCATCCGCATCATAGGTCACGACATTGATGCCGCCTTCGAGCGCCTTCTTCAGCACCGGCGCGACAGCGACCGGGTCGTTGGCCGACAGCATGATCCCGTCGACACCGCTGGTGATATAGTTGTCGATGAAGGTGATCTGCTCGTCGATATTAGCCTTGGTCGGCCCGTCTGTGGTCACAGTCAGGCTGCCGATCTCCTTGGCGGCCTGCTGGGCGCCGGCAGCGCTTGACATGAAATAGCCGATACCGACGAGCTTCGGCACATCGACGACCTTGATCGGCTTGCCCTTGCGATCCGGTGCGCCAGTCGGGCTCGCGCCATTGTACTGGCCCGGATCTGCGGCCGCGGCGGATGCGTCGCAAGCCAGCGGACTAGTGGGCTGCCCGTCCCCGCCCGTCCATGTCGCCTGCTGTGCATGGGCTGCCATGGGTATCAGCTCGCAACAAGAATGCGCTCGCCTGAAGCGTCGTGATAAGTGATCGCATGGAAACTCCTCCTTTTCCCGATCGGTTGCACGCTCCTGCCGGAGCGGTACGCTTTTGGTCAGTCCCGCGAGAAGCGGGCGACCAGATTGGATATGAGAACGGCCGCGATGAGCACCACGCCGATGACGACGACCGTGCCGTCGCTCTTGACGCCCGATAGCGACAAGCCGTTCTTCAGAACCTGAATGAGCAGCAGGCCGAGCACCGTGCCGATGATCGTGCCGCGACCGCCGAAGATCGACGTGCCTCCCAGAACCACGGCCGTGATCGCATCCAGTTCCAGCCCCGTCCCCATGTCGGAGCGCGTCGTCGAGACGCGGCTGACGAAGACGACGGCGGCCGTTCCGGCAAGAAATCCGGAGGCGGCGTAGATCCAGAGCTTGATGCGTGCCACCTCGATGCCGGAATAGCGCGCCGCCGCCTCATTGTTGCCGATCGCGTAGACTTTTCGCCCGGCAGGCGTGACACGCAGGATGATGACCGCGACGATGATGACCGCGGCAAGCAGCCAGAGCTGCATCGGAATGCCGAGGAAATTGCCCTGACCAAGGCTCAGGAACCAGGCGGGGTAGCCGCGGACGGATTGTGCCTGGCTGATACCTTCGGCAAGGCCGCGATAGAGCGCCAAAGTCGCGAGCGTCGCGATCAGCGGCGGCACACGGAAACGGGTTATGATCAACCCGTTGACGAAACCGCCCAGCGTTCCTGCAGCAATCGCAAGAATGGCGGCGATCGGCAGGGGCAGTCCCATCTTCCACAATTCGCCGACAAGGATGGCAGACAGTCCGAGGATCGACCCGACGGACAGATCGATCCCGCCGGTGATGATGACAAAGGTCATCGCGACGGCGATCAGGCCGAGTTCCGTCATCAGCCGCGTCTGGTTCAGGAGATTGGCAGCAGTCAGAAACCGCTCGTTCTGCGACGCCAGCACGGCAACGACGCCGAGCAGGATGATGAAGAGCAGCGTTTCGTGGCGGAAGAGAAGCTTGTAGTTCATTGCGCGCCCCTTCAACCGGCCCGACCACGTCTGGCGACGTCGGCGAGCACTGTTGCGAGAATGAGGATGCCTTGCACGGCACGCAGCCAGTAGGCCGAGACGTTGACGAAGATCAGGGCAGACCCGATTGCCGCAAACAGGATGGCCGCCAGCGTCGAGCCCGCCACTGTGCCCACACCACCAAGGATGGAGACGCCACCGACAACAGAGGCAGAGATGATCAGCAATTCCAGGCCGTTGGGAACCGTCGACTGGATTACCTGCAACTGGGTCGCAAACAGGATAGCCGATAGGCCGGCAAAGATGCCGTGAAGGGCAAAAACCTTGACTGTCGTACGGTGGTGGGAAATGCCGACGGCATCGGCTGCTTCCGGGTTGCCGCCGACCGCATAGACGCTTCGCCCGAAAGGCGTGCGCGCCATGACGAAGGCCATGGCAAAAGTCAGCACCACCATGAAAACGATCGGCAGCGGAATGCCGAGAAATCGGAACTGTGCCAGCTGGAATTCCGGCGGCAGGCCGGAAATCCAGGCGCCGCCCGTGACCGTTATCAAGAGGCCTTTAAGGATGGACAGCATCGCAAGCGTGGCAATGATCGACGGCACGCGCAGGTATGCAATCATCGCACCCAGCAGCGTGTTGATGACACAGCCTGCGACAACGGGCGCGAGCCAGCAGAACCAGACCGGATAGCCGTTCGTCACCAGCAGGCCCGAGACCGTGGCGAGGACGCCGATGAGCGCGCCGATCGACACGTCGATATGGCCGGAAATGATGACAAGCGACATGCCGATCGCAGCAACGGCGATATAGGCGTTGCCGACGAAGATCGTCGTCAGGTTATTGGTGGACAGGAATCGCGGATTGGCGAGCGCAACCACGATGAACAGCGCGACGATCACTGCCGCAAGAACGGCCTCCTGGCCGATCAGTCTACGCAATCTCGTCGCATTCATGCGGCGCGTCCCTGCATCATCGCCGCGCCAACGGTTTCGGCCGTCGCCTCTTTGCGGTCGATGACGGCGGCCATCCGGCCACCATTCATGACCAGCACGCGGTCACTCATGCCGAGCACCTCCGGCAGTTCGCTGGAAATCATCACGATTGCCATGCCTTCCCTGGCCAGTTCGACCATCAGTTTATGAATTTCGGACTTTGCCCCGACATCGACGCCACGCGTCGGCTCGTCGAGGATCAGAACTCTTGGCTTGGTTGCCAGCCATTTGGCGATGACGACCTTCTGCTGATTGCCGCCGGAAAGCTCTCCGACCACCTGCATCGGGCCACGGGCGCGGACCGCAAAGCGTTCGATGGCGCTCTGCGATAACGTGAGCTCGCGGGCGCGATCCACCATCCAGCCTCTCGCGATCCTGTCGAGGATCGGCATCACGACATTGTCCCTGATGCTCTGGCGGCGAACCAGCCCGTGCTGACCGCGATCCTCCGGCACATAGGCAATGCCCTTGTCGATCGCGTCACGGATACTCGATATTTCGACCGGCTGGCCGTCGATGCGGATCTCTCCTGAAGTCGACGGCGTCGCACCGAATATGGTTTCGGCAAGCTCGGTGCGACCGGAGCCGACCAGACCCGCGATGCCCAGAATTTCGCCGGCCCTGACACTGAAGCTGATGTCCTCGATCCGGCCCGTGCACGAGAGATTGGCGACCTGCAGAACTGTCTTGCCCAGTTCCACGTCCTGCTTGGGAAAGAGATGCGTGATCTCGCGGCCGACCATTTTGGAAACCAGCCCTGCCTCCGTCACCTCGGCGATCGGTTGCGTCGAAATCGTCCGCCCGTCGCGCAGGACCGTGACCCGGTCAGCGATCTCGAAAATCTCGTTCATCCGATGGCTGACATAGACGATGCCGACCCCATCCTTACGCAGCATGCGCACGACATCGAGAAGGCGCACGACATCGGCCTCGGCGAGTGCCGCAGTCGGCTCATCCATGATGAGGACGCGCGCATTTTTCGACAGCGCGCGGGCAATTTCCACACGCTGCCGGTTGGCGACCGAAAGCCGGCCGACCATTTCGTCGACGTCGAGATCGGGACAGTCCAGCCGGGTCAGAAGCCGCCTCGCCTCCTCCCGCATCTGCCTTCGGTCGATCAAGCCAAGGCCGCTGGACGGTGCGTGGCCGAGAAATATGTTCTCGGCGATCGTCATGTCGGGAAAGAGCAGCAGTTCCTGGTGGACAACCGCGATGGCGGCAGCCTGGGCGCTGCGAGGGCTGGCAAAGCGCGTCGCGTGCCCACCGAGACGGATCTCCCCGGCATCCGGCTGATGCGCACCGGACATGATCCGGATCATCGTCGACTTGCCGGCACCGTTTTCTCCCATCAGGGCGTGAACCTCCCCTGCCCTGATATCGAAGTCTATCCCTTTCAGGACACTGATCGGACCGAACGATTTTTCGATCCCGCGCAATGACAGAAGCTCATCTCCCATCCCAATCTCCTCCATGCTGTTCCCCACGGCCTGTCAAACCCGATAGAAGGCAGCCGCATTCGTCTCGAAGATCTTCTCCAGCGCCGGCGGGCCGAAATGCCTCGACAGCAGGCTGCGGGCGAGATTGGCGACCTCTCCATAGCTCGCTGCCATCAGGCAGACGGGCCAGTCGCTACCGAACATCAACCGATCCGGCCCGAAAATCGTCGCGACGTGATCGACATAGCGGCGAAAATCCTCAAGCCGCCAATCCGGCGATGCCTCCGTGACCATGCCGGAGATCTTGCAGGAGACGTTCGGGAAGGCCGCGATCGCCTCCATCCGGCTTGCCCAAGGTTCGAAGTTTCCGTCGGCGATCTCCGGCTTGGAGATATGATCGATGACGGCGCGCAACCCGGGCACCTGTTCCAGCGCCCGTGCCACATGCGGCAGGTGGCGTGTGAAGGTCAGGATATCGAAGGGCAGGCCGGCCGCCTCGATCGCCTTCAGGCTTTTCAGTACCCGAGGCCGCAGAATGAAGGCGTCGTCATCAAGGCCTTGCAGCATCGGCCGCACGCCGACGAACAGCGGGTTGCTGCGATAGTGAGCGAGCCGCTCTTCGAACTCTTCACTGTCGAGATCCAGCCACCCCACGACGCCCGCGACGAAATCGGTTTCCGCCGCGATCGACAGCAGGAAATCGGTTTCGGCCTCGGTTTCGGCTGCCTGTATCAGAATTGTGCGGGTTATCCCGGCGCGCTGCATCTCGCGCTGCAGGTCGTCCGGCATGAAGTCCCGATAAATCGTTCCAAGCGCAGGTGTGAGCCAGCCGTAATCGGTTCGGCTCGTCTTCCAGAAATGCTGATGGCTATCCAGCATGCAATCCTCCCATTGCAGACTTAGAGAAAAGCGCGGGCGCAGGGACGCACGACGCCCTTTCGCAACAGGACATTCCCGTAGAGACGCCGCTCGCCGGAGGCGATGACGGCAAAGGCGCCCTTGGCCCGCTCGTAGAAAGCTGAAGGGTCGATGCCAGCAAGCTCGATTGCCCGGCCCTCGCCCTTTTCGACGGAGGCCGAAAACTCATCATAGATCGGCAGCGCCTCGCCCGGCGCACGCATGTAGCTGACCGGCTGATCGACGAAATCGTCGAGCGGCAGCACGGTCAGAACGGCATCGACGATCTGCGTAACAGTGAGGCCCGGCATGTCGATCAGGCGCTCGGCACAGGCAGCTGCCGGGAAATTGGCATCGACGATAGCGATCTCGTTGCCATGGCCCATATCGGCCAGAACCGAAAGCAATTGGCTCGTCAAAAGCGGGTGGATGTTCTTCAGCATGGCAATCTCTCTCGGCTCTTTCAGGTTTCAAGGAAATGGATGCGCTTGTCAGGCGCCGATCAGGCCTTCGCTCTCAAGCGCTGCCCACAGATCATCAGGAATTTCGCGCTCGAACCATTCGACATTCGCAGTGAGTTGCTGTGCAGTCTTGGCGCCGATGACGACGCAGGTCGTCGCACTGTGGCGTAGCGGAAACTGGATGGCGGCGGCCGGCAGCGGCACATCGAAGCCGTTGCAAATGGCGCGCAGCCGTTCCGCCCGCTCGATCATCTCTGCGGGCGCGTCGGCATAATTGAATTTCGGCTTTGCCGAAGTCGAGGCGAGAATGCCGGAATTGTAGACGCCGGCAACCACGAGAGCCATGCCGCGCTTTTCGACAAGCGGCAGGAATTCCCGTTCGGCATCCTGATCGAGCAGCGTGTAGCGCCCGGCAAGCATGCTGCAATCAAGGTCGGCCTCATCGAGCGCGTCGCGGATGGCCTGCCATTCGTTGACGCCGAGGCCGAAACCCCTGATATCGCCGGCAGCCCGCAATTCGGTCAGCGCCTTGAAGCCGCCACCTCTGGTCAAGGCATGCCAGTGATGGTCATGCAGGTCTGCATGGGTGACACGGCCGATATCGTGAACATAGAGAATGTCCGGCCTGGGAATACCGAGGCGCTGCTGGCTGTCGTCGAAACTGCGCATCACGCCGTCATAGCTGTAATCGAAGACCTCGCGAAACGGCAGGCCGTTCCACCAGCCGGGGTCGAGCGGGTTTTTCGGCGGTTCCGGCGGCAATCTGCGGCCGGCACGCTCCGTCGTCATCAGCCGTCCGACCTTGGTGGAAAGCGCGAATGCCCTCTCCCCGGTTTCGCGTAGCACCTGGCCGACGAGATGCTCGGAACGGCCATTGCCATACATCGGCGCTGTGTCGAAATAGCGAATGCCAGCGGTCCAGGCGGCCTGCAGCATCTCGACGGCATCGCTGGTCGCGACCGACGCATAGAGGCCACCCAGTGGCGCGCTGCCGATACCAAGAGCCGTGACGTTGAGGCCGGTTTTGCCGACCGGGCGCGGTGTCGATGCCTTGATTGTTTTGGTCATGATCTTCCTGCCTCAGATATGCGCGCGGTTCTTGCGACGAGCCCAGACGACGACGGCAACGCCGAACAGAAGAAGCAGGCCGCGGACGATCTGTCGCTGCGAGTCCGTCCAGCCGAGAAGTGCCGCGCCGCTCAGCAGGGCCGCGAGCAAAAGAACCGCCGCGAGTGTGCCGACGACATTCGGCTTGCCGTATTTCAGCGCCATGCCGCCGAGCAGCACCGCCGTCAGGCCATCAATGAAGTAGGAACTGCCGATATAGGGCTGGCCGGAAGACAAGTCGGCCGTCAGCAGAATGCCCGCGATCGCCGAGACGACGCCCGACAGGATATAGAGAAGAAACAGGATACGGTTGACCGGCACACCCGCCTCGATGACTGAGGCACGGTTCTGTTCCATGGCATAGAGGTAATGACCGAAGGTCAGATGCTCCTGGATGAAGTACGCAAGCGCATAGACGATCGCCACCACGACCGCGATCACCGGCACGATGCCGAGATTGGCATGCAGGATCGCCCCGACGAAACCGCTCGATGAAAGGGAAATCGACGTGCCGAGGCCGATCGCCGCGGCAATCGAACCCGCAAGTCCACCCGTCGCAATGGTGATGACCAGCGCCGGCAGCTTGAAACCGGCGACAAGGCCGCCATTGACGAGGCCGAAGACAATACCGGCCGCCAGGCCGCCGAGACAGGCGATAGGCCACCCGTAGCCCGCCTGGACAAGCCCGGCGACGATCATGTTGGCAAGCGCTGCGACGGACATGAAGCTGACGTCGATCTCGCCGGCCGCGATGATCCAGGTGAGACCGAGGAACATCAGCGCCGCTATGCTTGCGGAGCGCAGCATGTCATTGACATTGCCGGCGCTGATGAAGCTTGGACGAAGCCAGGCAAACAACACGAAGGCGGCGAGTACCAGAAGAAACAGGCCATAGCGGACAAAGAAAGTTTCCAGGTCTGGACGGCTGCGCTGTGCCGTAACGTTTTCGGTGAAGACGGTCATTCCTGCCTCTCCCTTCAGCGGGCGGTGCGACCGCCGAGCAGGTTGCTCAGCGCGGCCGTCAGTTTCGGGTCGAAGATGGCGATGGCGCAGATCAGCACGGTGCTGACGATCGCATCCGAGTAGTAATAGGGGATGGCGAGCAGCGTGAAACCGTTCAGCATGGCCGACATCAAAAGCGTACCTGCCAGCGTCGCCGGGATGGACGGAGCACCGAAAAGTGCCGCGCCGAGATAGACGGCGGCGAAGGCCGGCATCAGCAACTGGCTGCCTGCGGTGACATTGGCGGCACCGGACGATGCGACGAGCAGCGTGATCGCCAGACAGGCCATGGCTCCACAGAGCGCAAAGGCCGCGAGAACATAGGCGCGAACCCGAATGCCGGAAAACGGGCCGACACGCGGTTCTCGCCGGTGGCATAAAACGAACGGCCAAAGCGAGACGCATGCAGGATGATCCCGGCGACGATGGCAGCCGCGGCTAGGATCACCACCGGCATGTCGAAGGTAAAGAGCTTGGCATCGTTCAGGTCGAGAATGCCCGACATGAAGAAGTTTTCCGAGATCGACGTGCCGTTGCTATAGAAATAGGAGAGCCCGATCGCCACGCCGCCGGTCGCAATCGTCGTGACGATATCGGGCAGGCGCAGATAGGCGATTGCAGTGCCATTGATAAGCCCGGCCAGCAACCCGACGAGAACGCCGCCGCCGATCGAGACATAGAGGCTGTGGTCCGTGGCAAGCAGGAAGCCGAGGGTCATCGCGCCGAGTGATGCAACACCGGGAAATGACAGATCGAATTGCCTGACGACGATAACGAAGGTGAGCCCGATCGCAGCCAATCCGTTCACCGACATATGGCGCAGCAGCGCATGCATATTGGCATTGCTCAGATAGGCCGGCGCGAAGAACTGAAAGACGATGGCGATCAACGCCAGAAGCCCGATGAAGGCGGATAGCCGCAGGACGACCGGCGGAAGCTTGAATATCTCTGTCATGCCCGAACTCCCATGATCCCGGCGGCAAGCAATTGGTCCCGGCTTGGTGCTGCATCGGCCTGCGTGATCGGCCGGCCCTTGTAGAGCGCGATCGTCCTGTCAGCGACGCCATGTACCTCGTCGCAATCCGACGAGATGACCAGCACGCCCGCCTTTTGCGACAATTCCCGCATCAGCGCGTAAAGCGTGGCACGAGCGCCGATATCGACGCCGACGGTCGGCTCGACGAAATGTAGATCTGTGCATCGCGATAGAGGCCCTTGGCGATGACGATCTTCTGCTGATTGCCACCGGAAAAGGCACTGACCGGCCGGTCGAGCTTGGGCGGCTGCAGCGCGACGCGCCGGGCAAGATCTTCCGCTGCCTTGCGGTTATGCCCGAAGCGCAACAGTCCCCCGAGGAACGACGCCTTGCCGAGATGCGCCAGAACCGTGTTGAAGACCACGTCCTTGGAGAGCGTCAGGCCCTCGGTGCGCCGGTCGCCCGGCACGAGGAAAATGCCGCGTTTCAATGCATCATGTGGATCGCGCAGCTTGGCCGCTTCTCCCCTGATCCTGATCTCGCCGGCATCGGGCCTGATGACGCCGAACAGCGCCTTCGACAATTCGTCGACACCGGAACCGACAAGGCCGAATATGCCAAGAATTTCCCCGCGACGGAGTGTGAAGTTGACGTCGGCGAACAGGCCCTTCTTTTCGAGCCCGCTCACCTCCATCATCACTTCACCGCCCGCATCGCCGGCCCTGGGAGGAAAGATATCGCCGGTCTTTTCGTCCAGCATCAGTTCGGGAATGGAAATGCCCTCCTCGCGCGCCGCTCGGGCGGTAAAGGTCGCGACATTGCGGCCGCCGCGGAAAACGGTGAAGCGGTCGGCGATCTCGAACACCTCTTCCAGACGATGAGTAATGTAGATGATCGCGATACCCGCGGATTTCAGCGTCCGCATCAGCTGGAAAAGCGATGCCTTCTCGCGCTCCGTCAGCGTCGAGGTCGGCTCGTCCAGAATGAGTATCCTAATATCGTCCCGTCGCAGGGCATGCAGAACAGCGACGATTTCGCGGTCGACGGCCGGCATTTCACCAACGCGGCGATCAAGATCGATCTCGATCGGGAAGCGCTTGAGAAGTTTTTGTGCGGAAAGACGCATGGAGCGGCGGTTGATCCGCCCGCCGAGACCCGGCTTTGCCGCTTCTTCTCCAAGGAAGATGTTTTCGACGCCGGTGAAATCGTTAACCAGTTCGGGATGCTGCTGAACGGAGGCGATCCCTTGCGCAATCGCGGCCGCAGGGCTGCCCAGTTCGACCGCTTGCCCGGCGATCTCGATGACACCGCTATCCTTGGCGTAGACGCCCGACAAAATCTTGATGAGGGTCGACTTGCCCGCGCCGTTGACGCCGAGAAGCGCATGGATCTCGCCCTCTTCGAGTTCGAAATGCACGCCATCGAGCGCCTTGACGACGCCGAAACGCTTCTCGATCTGCCGCATGCTCAATACGGTCGTCATGGTTTCATACCTGTCTATCGTGATGGGATGGGCCGGCAATGCCGGCCCAAAAATGCCGTGACGTCAGCTTAGAGTGCTCGCGCCCAGCCGAGCTTGATCGCCTCGCCGGGCTTGTCATAGGTATCGGGGATTTCCGGCAGGCTCTTCAGGCTGTCCTGCGTGACGGCGTAGGACGGCGTGATGACGAAGCGCGGCGCCTTGCGGCCGGCGACCACTTCATGGGCATAGAAGGCGTTCATATAGGCCATTTCATAGAAGCTCTGGGCCATGGTGAGCGCGAAGGGCGAGCCGGCCTTGATATATTCGAACGACTGCTTGCCGCCATCGATGCCGGTGATGAACACCTTGCGGCCGGCGGCACGGATGGCAAGCGTGCCCTCCGATGCCGCACCATCCCAGGCACACCAGATTGCGTCGAGTTCCGGGTTGGCGGTCAGGATATTGTCGACCACCTGACGCGGCGTCGTCGTTCCACCGAGCGCGAAGGCGATTTCCGAGACGATCTTGATATCCGGGAAGCGGGTGAAGACCGAACGTGCGCCGAGCGTGCGCTGATCCCAGCTCTCGTTGGAAGGCAGACTGACGAGTGCCACCTTGCCCTTGCCGTCGAGGCGTTTGGCAATGTACTCGGCACCGGCAGCGCCAAGGCCGAAATTGTTCGACATCGCCGTCGATGTCACCGTCGTGTTCGGCACGTAGCTGTCGCCACAGAAATCGGGATGCCGGATGCGACTGCCGCCTGCACGGCCGGCGAAATCGCGGCGGAATCGGCCGGCGTGATGAAGATTGCGGCCGGCTTGGAAGCGACGAAGGCGGCGATCTGGTCTGCCTGCTTCTTGATATCGTAATTGGCATCGGCAATCGTCAGGGTACCGCCAAGGCGGGCAATCGCATCCTTGTAGCCATTGACGATATGGCGGCCGGATTCCCAGACGGTCCAGCCGAGCGAGGCACAGAATTTCAGATCCTGTGCATAGGCGAAATTCGGCCGGTTGAGGGCTGCGGCGACCGTCATCGCGGCGCCGGCACTCAAAACCCCGCGCCGGGTGAGCTTCATACCGGACAGAAAGCTCTCCCGATCCTTCGTACCGATCTCATTATCAGACATTGACACCTCCCAGTGTGACTGGCCGGAATGGCCCGGCCGTTTCTCCTCCTCCACCGCCTCGTCAACGGGACTGGTGGAGTATCTCCAGATAGTCCTCACGCGTCGCCAGACGCGGATTGGTGGCATGGCAATGGTCCTTCAGCGCCTCTCCCGACACTTTCTCCATCATCGCCTCGGTGACGCCCATTGCCGTCAAGCCGCTCGGCATGCCGATCTCGCGGTTGAGCGTTTCGATAACCTGATCGGGCTCTCCACCGAGGATATCGGCCATCACATCCCACTTGCCGCCGATCGCGGACCGATTGAACCGCAGGACGGCAGGCATCAGGACGGCATTCAGCGTGCCGTGATGCAGGTTGAGTTCGCGGATGGCACCGAGCGGGTGGGTGAGCGCATGGACGGCGCCAAGCCCCTTCTGGAACGCCATTGCGCCTTCAAGCGCCGCCATCATCATGTTCCAGCGCGCATCACGGTCCTCGCCATTTTTCAGCGCGGCCTTGAGCGCCGGAAAGCCCCGCTTCAGACCATCGAGCGCGATGGCATCGGCCGGCGGATTAACGGACGGCCCCATATAGGTCTCAAGGCAGTGGGACAGGGCGTCCATGCCGGTCGCAGCCGTAAGGAATGGCGGCAGGCCGTAGGTCAGTTCAGGGTCGCAGAGTGCAATGCTCGGCAGCATATGGCCGCTCAGAATACCGAGCTTGCGGCCTTCCGCCGTGATGATCACGGCAGCGCGTCCCACTTCCGAACCGGTTCCCGATGTCGTCGGGACCGCGATCATCGGACAAATGCGACCATGAATGCGGGCCGCGCCGCCCTCGACCGCCGTATATTGTGCAAGCGGCCCCTCGTGGCCGGAGAGCAGGCGTACGGCCTTTGCCAGATCGAGCGACGAACCACCGCCAAGACCAACGATCCCATCGCATCCGGCCGACACATAAAGCGCATGCGCTGCCTCTACCGCCTCTTCGGTCGGATTGGCAGGGGTTCCGTCGAAGACGACCGGCGGCTCCGCGAAGAATGTGAGGACCCGGCCGACCAGCCCCGTCGAGACGAGGCCCTTATCGGTTGCGATCAGCGGCCGCTTCACGCCGAGCTCAGCCAGCAGGGCCGGCAGGCGCGCAATGGAGCCTTCGTCGAATTCGATGCGGGTGAGATAATTGATCGTCGCCATCTGTCCTTGCCACCATTCTGATCGACCGGCAAAGCACCACCCTCACGGACATGCGGCAGAGACCGCATTCCGTGCATTCAGGTAGTGGCTTTCGCCTCTTCGGTTTTCACTTTTGTGGATGACCAGCAGGCTCCCGACTGCTGGTTTTCCTCCTCCGTCGGAGACGGCAAACTTTTCGCTTGCGCCGCCAACTAATATATGAGTTACATAAAGGCAGATGGAGGAACTGCTGTCAACGGAAATTATCAAACTTGAATTTTCTCCGTTTTTCAGCATTTTATGATCGCATAACGAGAGTCTCGTGAGAAAATGAAGCCAATTCCTAAAGCTGAATTGATATATGGGAAGCTGCGACAGGCGGTTGTTCACCTGGAAATGCCGCCTGGTGCCGTCATCTCGGAAAAGGATCTTTGTGCCGAATTCGGCGTATCACGAACGCCGGTTCGCGAAGCGCTGCAGAAGCTTGCCGACGAGGGGCTGGTCGACATTTTCCCGCATTCGGGAACCTACGTCAGTCGCATCTCTTTCACGGTGGCCGAAGAAGGCTTCGTCATCCGACGAGCGCTTGAAATCGAAAGCGTCCGCAAGGCCGCGAGCCAGATCACCGACGCCGACATTGCGGATCTCGATAGCATCATTGCCGACATGCGTGTGCTGCTCGCGCGGAATACGCTGGAACAGTATCTCGATGCCGATGACGCACTGCATGGCAAGATCGCGGCGATCAGCGGCTATCCGCGCATCTGGAAATTCATCACGCTGGCCAAGGTTCATCTGGACCGCATGCGCCAGCTCAGCGCGCCGGTACCCGGACATCTCGCGATGGTCACCGACCAGCATGAGGCAATCGTGCGAGCCCTGAAGAACCGCAGCGCCGATCAGGCCGAGCTGGCAATGCGCATTCACCTCGATTCGTCGTTCACGGTCATGGCGAACATGTACGAGGACAAAATCTCGCTGTTTGAGAGGAAGGACGGCTGACATGACAGCCTATAGTACCAACTCGCCATTGCTGCGCCTCAACGGGCGCGACAATGTTGCGATCGCCCGGATATCGCTTGATCCCGCGCCGTTTCCCGAACTTGGCGGGGCTCGCCTGTCTGATCGGATCACCCAGGGCCACAAGGTGGCAATCGCCCCCCTGAAGACCGGCGAACCGGTCGTCAAATACGGTCAGGTCATCGGTTTTGCGAGCCGCGATATCGCCGTCGGCGAGCATGTCCATACCCACAACATGGCCATGGGCGATGTCGAACTGTCCCATGAATTCTGCGTCGATGCCCATGAGCCGGATTTCGTACCGGCATCCCGGCGCGCCACCTTCATGGGCTATGCCAGGCCGGACGGAGCGGCAGGCACGCGCAACTATATCGCCATCATTTCATCGGTAAACTGTTCTGCTACCGTGTCGAAGGCCGTGGCGGCGCATTTTTCCACACCGGGCCGCCTTGATCAGTACCCCAATGTCGATGGCATTATCGCGCTGACCCATGCCGGCGGCTGCGCCATCAACACCAGAACGGAAGGCTATGCCTTTCTCACCCGCACGCTTGCAGGTTATGCGACGCATCCGAATGTCGGCGGCGTGGTGATGATCGGGCTTGGCTGCGAGACAAACCAGATCCCCGCGATTCTTGCGGCGCACGGACTGGCGGAAGGCGACCGGTTCCGCACGATGACGATCCAGGCGACCGGCGGCACAAGGCGCACGATCGAGGAGGGTATCGCGGCGATCGATGCCATGCTGCCGTCCGTCAATGCGATCACGCGGACCCCACAGCCTGCATCGCTCCTCAAGCTGGCGCTCGAATGTGGCGGCTCCGATGGCTATTCCGGGATTTCGGCCAACCCGCGCTCGGCTACGCATCTGATCTTTTGATCCGCCACGGCGGGACGACCTGTCTCGCCGAAACGCCCGAAATCTACGGCGCCGAGCATCTTCTGACGCGTCGAGCCGCTTCACCCGCCGTTGCTGAAAAACTTCTTCAGCGTATCGCCTGGTGGCAGGATTATGCCGAACGCGGCAATGCCGAGCTCAACAACAATCCCTCGCATGGCAACAAGGCGGGCGGGCTGACGACGATCCTCGAAAAATCCCTCGGTGCAGTCGCCAAGGGCGGCACGTCTCGCCTTAACGCCGTCTACGAATATGCCGAGAAGATCAGAGAACCGGGCTTCGTCTTCATGGACACGCCCGGTTACGATCCCGTGGCGGTGACTGGTCAGGTGGCCGGTGGCTGCAACATCATCTGCTTCACGACAGGCCGTGGCTCGGTATCCGGCTTCAAGCCTGCACCATCGCTGAAACTGTCAACCAATACCCCCATGTTCGAGCGAATGAGCGAGGACATGGATATCAATTGCGGAACCGTCGTCACCGGCGACGAGACCGTGGAACAGGCGGGCGAACGGATCTTCCAGATCATTCTCGACACCGCGTCCGGCAAGAAAACCGCCAGCGAAACCTTCGATTACGGCGACAATGAATTCGTCCCCTGGCAGGTCGGGGCCGTCATGTAACACTGAGACTTATCGTGGCGTGCGGGATGGGCGCGCTACCGGGAGGATGAAAATGAGCACGATCAAGGATTTTTACGATGTCGTCATCATCGGCGCAGGTGTCGGCGGCGGAGCGATGGCAAACCAGCTTGCGGGCCGCGGTCGCAGCATTCTGATGATCGAGCGCGGGCCGAGACTGCCACGCGAAGCCGATAATTGGAGCGTTGATGCCGTCTTCCACACGAAGAAATATGCAACGAAGGAAACCTGGCGCGACCGCGACGGGAAGGACTTCAACCCAAGCACCTATTACTATGTCGGTGGCAACAGCAAGTTCTTCGGTGCGGCAACCCTGCGGTTCCGCGCCGAGGATTTCGAAGACCTGATACACGAGGATGGTCTCGCCCCCGCCTGGCCCGTTTCCTATGCGCAGTTCGCGCCCTATTACGATATTGCCGAGCGGCTGATGGGCACACATGGGACGGCAGGCATGGATCCGACGGAGCCGCCACGCTCCGGCCCGATGCCTTACCCTGCAATCGGTCACGAACCTGAAATCGCCATCTTCGACAAAAAACTTCGCGAAAAGGGCCTTCGGCCGTTTCCGCTGCCGATCGCGATCGACTACCATCAGGGTGGCAGCTGCATCCGCTGTCGCACCTGCGATGGCTTTGCCTGCAAGCTCGGCGCCAAGGGCGATGCCGAAGTGAGGCTCGTCAATCCGGCCCTCGCCAAAGGCGATATCGATCTCATAACCGAAACCTTCGTTCACCGGATCCTCACGGACCCTTCAGGCAAACGCGTTACCGGCGTCGAGATCACCCACAAGGGCGAAAAGCGCACGATTGCTGCTGACCTGTTCATCTCCAGCGCGGGCGCGATCAATTCGTCAGCGCTGCTTCTTCGTTCCGCCAATGGCGCCCACAAAAATGGCATCGGCAACAACACGTCCGACCAGCTCGGCCGCAATTACATGGCGCACAACAACACGGCAATGATGGCCATCTCGCCGTTTCGCAAAAACCGCGTCACCTTCCAGAAATCGCTGGCGATTAATGACTACTATCTCGCCAACAGCGAGAAGCCTTACCCGCTCGGCAATGTCCAGGGGCTTGGAAAACTGCAGGGTGGCATGCTGACGGCCAATGCCCGCTGGCGCCCGAATGGCTGATGTCGACGTTTGCCGATCGCAGCGTCGACTGGTGGATCATGTCGGAAGATCTGCCGGACCCCAACAACCGGGTGACGCTCGATCCCGACGGAAAGATCCGCCTGAGCTACACGGCCAACAATCTCAAATCCCATAGTGAACTGGTACAGGTCTGGAGCCGGCACATGCGCTGGCTCGGCTATCCGCTCATCATCACCAACAAGATGGATATCAAGGTTTCCATGCATCAGTGCGGCACTGCCCGTTTCGGCAACGATCCGGCCACGTCGGTCCTCGATCCCAACTGCAAGGTCTGGGACGTCGACAACCTCTACGTCGTCGATGCATCTTTCCTTCCTTCATCGACGGCACTCAATCCGTCGCTAACAATCGTCGCGCAGGCGATGCGAACGGCAGAACACATTCTCGGCCGGTGGGGCGAGGCGACGAGAGAGACGCCCGCCACGACCACGACATCGGCCGCCTGAGCCATCCGGTGTGGAGGCACCGATCATTTTCATATCAACGGGAGGACGTCGCCTATGAGCGGCACGAAGACTTATCGCGACATATTCAATCTGAAGGGCCGTAAGGCGATCGTCACAGGCGGCTCGCGCGGTATCGGCAAAGGCTTGGCGGAAGCGCTGGCGGCCCATGGCGCGGATGTTGCCATCGTCGTGAAATCGTCCATGGATCGCGCTGAGACGCTGGTCGACGAACTCAAGGTATCCGGCGTGGACAGCTTTGCCATCAAGGCGGACGTGGCCGACGAAGACGACGTGAAGCGCATGGTCCAGACTGTCGTCGATCGCTGGGGCCGCATTGATATTCTGGTCAACAATGCCGGCATCGTGCTGCCCGCAAATGCGGAGGATTGCACACTCGATAGCTGGCGGCAGACCATGGCCGTCAACCTGGATGGCGTTTTCCTGACGTCGCAGGCCGTCGGCCGACAGATGATCAAGCAGAAGAGCGGCTCGATCATCAATATCGGCTCGATGTCGGGCCGGATCGTCAACTGGCCGTTCCGTCATGCCGCCTATAATGTGTCCAAGGCCGGCGTCCATATGCTGACGAAATGCCTGGCGACGGAATGGGCCGAGCATGGGATCCGTGTCAATGCGATCGCACCCGGATATATCATGACCGAACTGACGGACGAGGTTCTCAAGGAACATCCGACCGTCGTCAGCGAGCATTGGGCGAAGGGAGCCGTGCAAAACCGCATCGGCACGGTCGAGGAACTTGCCGGCGTCACGATCTACCTTGCAAGCGGCGCCTCCAGTTTCACCACCGGCGAAATCGTCACCGTCGATGGTGGCCTGACCCTGCGCTGAACCGTCAGCAGCACATTCAAGGACAAGACAGATGACACAACGTGGTTATGGCGGCCCGCTCCGCTATGTTCAGGGCCCTGGCGTGCTGGCGGATCTGGCGCATTACGTGGAGCCCCTTTCCAAATCGGCACTGATCATCATCGACGGTTTCTTCTGGGAAACATTGCGACCGACAATCGAAAAGGCATTCCGGGACAAGGATATCGAAAGCCGCTTCATCCGCTTTGGCGGTGAATCGACCGATGCCGAAGTCTCCCGCTGCATCGATGAGGGGCGAGCAATCGGTGCCGGCGTCGCAATCGGCATTGGCGGGGGCAAGGCGCTTGATACCGCCAAGATTACCGCCTTCAATCTCGGCGCACGCATCGTCACCGTTCCAACCATCGCATCAACGGATTCGCCAACGAGTTCGATCGGTGTCATCTATTCGGCAGAGGGTGTCTATGACCGCGTCGTCCGCTGCGGCCGCAACCCTGATATGGTGCTGGTCGATAGCGCCCTGATCGTCCAGGCGCCGGCGCGTTTTCTCGTCTCCGGCATGGGCGATGCTCTCTCGACATGGTACGAGGCGCGCTCGAACCTGGAATCCCGTTCGAACAATTACATCGGCGACGGCTATTCCGCCTCAATCGGCGGCGCACAGATTGCACGCGCCTGCCATGAGACGCTGATGCGTGACGGCAGAGCCGCCTATCAGGCGGCACGCGGCGGCAAACTGACGCCTGCCGTCGAAAACATCATCGAGGCCAACACACTGCTGAGCGGATTGGGTTTCGAAAACTGCGGCGTTTCCGCAGCCCACGGGATCCACGATGCACTGACCGCGCTGGAACCGACGCATCACTATTTCCACGGCGAGAAAGTGGCGTTCGGCGTGATCTGCCTCCTGGTTCTCGAAAACAGACAGCCCGAAGAGCTACGCGAAGCGATCAACTTCTGCCTCGACGTCGGCCTGCCGGTGACGCTTGCAGGGCTTGGGCTTGCACAGGTATCGAAAGCGACCTCACCAAGGTCGGCCAGCTCGCCATGCAGCCGAGCAATGTCATTCACTCGACGCCGGTTACGTTGACGGCAGAACTCATTGCTGACTGCATATGGACTGCCAGTGCCCTGGCCGAAGACATGGAAGGAAGGCGCAGTCGCACTTAACGGACCAGCAAAACCTTTGGCCGACCCGCCTGCTCTCTTGAGCGGCGGGCCCGTGCATCAATATAGCCAAAGGAAAAGCCAATTCAGAAGCGGTGAATGCGCAGGCCGAACAGTTTCTCTGAAACCACCACGACAATCACTGTCAGCACGATCGACATCGTGGAGACGGCAGCAGCCTCGGGGGTAAAATTCGTCCTCAGATAGTCATAGATCTGGATGGGCAATGTCGCCGTTCCGACATTCTTCAGCATGAATGAGATGGTGAAAAGGTCGAACGAGATGATGAACGCAAAGAGGCAGCCGCCGATGACACCGGGCTTGATCAGCGGCAGCATGATCCGCCTGAAGCGCGTGAACGGTCCCGCACCGAGGCTGCGCGCCGCAAGGCTCCAGGAAGGCTCATAGGCTTCCATCGCCGCAGATACGTTGATGAAGACGAAGGGTAACGTCATGAGGACATGCCCGACCAGCATGCCCGCCATCGTCGTCGTACCAATGCCTATGGCGTAGACGAAAAACAAAAGCGATATCGCAGTCAAAACTTCGGGCAAGAGCAGCGGTAACAGCATTGCGAGCCGCACGCTTTCCTTCCAGCGCCCCGCATGCTGCACGTAGAACATGGCCGCCATCGTTCCGATCACGCCGGAAATCAAGGTAGAAACAGCCGCGACCCAAAGCGAGGTTCGAATGGCCCGCCAGAAGACATCGTTGTGGAAGAAGACGACATACCATCGAAAAGACAGCCCCTGCGGCGGGAAGGTCAGGAATGCCCCTGCGTTGAATGAAGCTCCGACAACCACGAGAATGGGCAATAGCAGGAAGCCGTAGATGACAAGGCAGTAGCCGTTCAACATATGCCTGGACATCAGTTCATCTTCCACTTCATGCGGGTGAGCCGTGCGAAGATCACGACGATCACCGCTCCGGTGAGGGATAGCGTCAGCGCCATGGCAGAGCCGAATGGCCACTGGAATGTGTCGATCAGCGCATCGACGACGCTGACCGCCATTGTCTTGACCCTCAGGCCACCAATCAGAGCCGGGGTCACGTAAGCGCTGAGCGAAAGCACGAAAACCAGAATGCAGCCGGCCTGGATGCCCGGCATGGCAAGCGGTAAAATCACGCGCCTGAAGACAGTCAGCCTGCCCGCGCCAAGTGAGCGTGCCGCAGACTTGAGCGACGGGTCGATGCCCTGCAAGGCGCTCATCAACGGCAGGATCATAAAAGGCAGAAAGACGTGGACGAGCGCTATGACGATGCCGAGCGCATTATACATCAGCCCGATCGGACGATCGATCAGGCCCAAATTCATCAGCGTCTTGTTGATGATGCCGTTATTTCCAAGCAGGATCGTCCACCCGTAACTGCGGATCACGATGCCGACGAGAAGCGGCGACAGAACGAGCCCATAGGCGAGGCCGCGAAACCGCATCTTCTCCCGCGACAGCTGCCAGGCAACCGGAAAGCCGAGAACGAGACAAACAATGGTCGTCACCAGACCGATCAGGATCGTATTGGCAATCTGCTGCATGTAGAACGTATCGGTGACGAGCCGCACGTAATTTCCGGCTGTAAATCCCGGCGCATAGGGCGAGCCGTTGGCCGGGTTGCGCAGGCTCATCAGCACGATGTTGAGATAGGGCAGAACAAGAAACAGCCCGAGGAGCAATACCGAGGGTGCAATGAGCAAAAGCGGGTAGGCGGATTTGGCGCGGCCCCTCATACGGTCGCTCCCGGCACCCAGAAACGTTCGCGGTCGACCTTTACCGTCACGCGATCACCAGGCTGGAAGCGGCTTCGCGGAAAGGTCTGGACGCTGAGCGTTTCGCCGCTCTCGAGGATCAACCGATAGTCGATCAGGCTGCCGGAATAATAGCTCTCGGAAACGGTGGCAGTTACACCCGCCTCGTCATTTCCCACAGCTGCAAGTTCGATGGCTTCAGGCCTTAGCAATACTGGAATCGAGCCATCGGTCGGCGGCAGGCTACCTTTGACAGTAACTGTGCCGAGCACGGTCTCCACGACAGACGTCCCGCCATCACTTCGGCTCTTCAGACGGCCGGGCAAGGTATTCACCTGCCCGACGAACTGGGCGACCTCCAGGCTGGCCGGCCGGTCATATACGTCGGATGGCGCGCCATATTGCGCGATCTGACCGCCGAACATCACGACGATCCGGTCCGACATCGTCATCGCCTCGGCTTGATCATGGGTCACATAGACCGTGGTAATGCCGACCCGCTTCTGGAGATCGCGGATGAACACCCGCATTTCGTCCCGCAGCTTGGCATCGAGATTGGCAAGCGGCTCGTCGAGCAGCAGGATACGCGGCTCTATGACCAGCGCTCGTGCAAGCGCCACGCGCTGCTGCTGCCCGCCGGACAGTTGGCGCGGGTAGCGGTCGGCATATCCCGACAGTTGCACCATATCCAGAACCTTTGCGGTGCGGGCAGTGATCTCGGGCCGCGAAACCTTGCGCATTTCCAGCCCGAAGGCGAGGTTCTGTGCCACCGTCATATGGGGGAAAAGCGCATAGTTCTGGAAGACCATGCCGATATCGCGCTTCTCCGCCGGCACATGCGAAACATCCTGCCCATCGAATCGGATAGCACCCGATGTGACATCCTCGAAACCGGCAATCATCTTCAGCGTCGTCGTCTTACCGCATCCCGATGGACCAAGCAGCGAGATGAACTCCCCCTGCCGTATCTTGACGGAAATGCCGTTGACGGCGCGCGAGGCACCGTAATGCTTGGTCAGCCCTTCGATGCTCACCTCGGTCATGATCGATCTTCCAGATTGTCTGTGCGGCGTGCCGCAAATCTCGCTACGTCAAGGGGATTGCCGGACCGCCCCGACGAGGCGATCCGGTCGTTGCTGCATCATGGAAAAGGCAAGGATCATTTCATGATCTTGGCCCAGGTCTCGGCAAAACCGGCCTGCTTCTCGTTCATGAAGTCCCAGTCCCAGGTGAGGATCTTGTCCATCACTTCGCCGGAAATCGGCACATCCTTCTTGAGATCGTCTGGGACGACAACCTTGGCATTGGTCGGCGAAACGAAGAACTGCTTCATCAGCGGCAACTGGCCTTCGGGAGACAGAAGAAAATTGGCATACTGATAGGCCAGATCCTTCTCGGGGCCGTGTGCGAGAATGTTGAGCGTCTGATCGAACATCAGGAGCCCCTCCTCCGGTACAACGACGTCGATCGGGAGGCCCTGGTTGCGCAGACGTGCCACTTCGCCGAAATCGAAGGGCGCGACGACAAATTCGCCGGATGCAATACCAGTCGAGAGATTGAAGTCCGCCTGGATGACGGGGCCGAGCTTTTCCAGCGCCTTGAAGCCGGCATCGACGTCATACTGGTCCTTGCCGAAGATCTTGGATGCCAGCATCAGTTCCATCTTGCCGGCCGTATTGGCAAAATTGTAGAGGCCGATGCGCCCCTTGAACTCCGGATTATCCCAAAGATCCTTCCAGCCTTTCGGCGGGGTCTGGACCATATCCGTGCGATAGGCAAGGCCGATCGGCGACACCATGGCCACGGCTCCCCAGCCGTCGGTCTTCTTGGCAAGCGGGTAAAGATCGGCATAGTTCGGCAATTTCGCCAGATCGAGCTTTTCGAAAAAGCCTTCCTTGCGCAGGCTCGATGCGAATGCCTCATTGGTCATCAGGATCGAATATGGCGGCTTCTGTGGCCCTGCAGCCCGCAGGTTGGCGCTCCAGACACGTCCGTTGCCTGCGTCCAGCGTCACCTGCGCGCCGCTTTTTTCGGTAAAGGCCGGTGCCAGCGTCTGCCGCCAGAACTGCTCCCATGCGCCACCGAGTGTCGGCACGACAAGTGTCCTGGATTGTGCCCGTGCCGGCAAGCCAGCCATGGCCGCCGCTGTCATTCCACCCATTCCGGCAAGAACCTGCCGCCTGCTCATGTTCATCATCGAAGTTCCCTCAAACTGGTTCTGACTTGGTCATGCATTCCGGGAAGGCGGTATTCCGCTTCTTTCCGTCAGGTTTTGCCGAAGGCCTGGCTGGTCTTCAGTGAAATATAGTCTCCGTAGGTGATCGGTTCGTATTTGGCCGCACCCTTGGCTGCGAAGGGGGGGAGGCACTCAATCACCGTGTCCCTGGAGGGGTTGAGAAAAACGGGATGGACTGGCGGCGCGTGGTGCCCTTGAAAGCACCGGGCGGATTGGCGACCCTATGCGGTGTGGACAGCCATTCATCGTTGGACCAGCGCATGAAAGCGTCGCCGATATTGATGACGTAGGCACCCTCGACATTTGGCGCATCCAGCCAGTCACCCGCCCGGTTCTTGACCTGAAGCCCGCCCGGCGAAGCTTCCGACCGCAGGATGGTCATGAAGCCGTAATCGGTGTGAACGCCGGCACGGAGTTGCCCCGGAAGCGGGCTCTCCTTCTGCTCCGGATAATTGATCACCCGGAGCGCCGAGAGATGGTTTTCAAACGCCGGCTCGAAATAATCCGGCGCGAGTCCTATCGCCTGGCAAAACGCCCGTCGCAGATGGCCTGCAAGCTTTTCCATCTCCAGGAAGTAGTCGGCAAAGGCCTGCGCAAGTCCGTCCGGCTTGGCCGGCCAGACATCGCCGGGCAGGCGCGGGCCGAAGTTCAGGCTTTCCTTGTAATCGCCCGGTGTCTTGATGCCGAGGGTCGCTGCAAGGGCCTCATCGGCGATCGGCGAGAAGGCAACCCCGCCCTCTGTCGCCGTACCTCTCCCTTGCAAGACTTTCCACGCCTGCGGCTCATCGAAGAAATCGCGCGCGAGATTGTAGAGACGGGCTGTCACCTCAGCGCTGACGCCATGCCCTGTCACCAGGAAGAAACCCGTTTGGCGGCAGGCATCCTCAATGGCGGTGACGACCTTCCCGCCCGCTTCGACACCCGCAATGAACGGCGCAATATCGATGACGGGTATGCTGTCCTGCACGTCATCCGGCGCTGTAATCGTCTTCATCCTGAAGCCTGCCTCCTTGATTGGTGGTGACGGCAGCCTTGAACGAGTGCCGCCGGCGATAGCTTAAAACGGCGTCAGTCGAGCCCTTTGAACGGGGCATCGCGGAACTCGAGATATTCCTTCAGTGACATCTTCTGGAGGTTGCGCATCCACTCCTGCCCATCGCGGCTGACATGCAGGGCGGCGATGGCGTGGACGTTGAAATCGAACGACGTCATCAGGCCGGCTGCCATCTGCTGGTTGTTGATGGAGGACTTGGCGAATTTGATTGCCGGCACTGGCATGCGGGCCAGCTTGCGGGCGAGGTTCTCGGTTTTTCTTTCAACTGATCGGCCGGCACGATCTTGTTGATGAGGTGCATGCGAAGGGCTTCCTCGGCGTCGACCACATCGCCCGTATACATCAGCCATCGCACGTCACGGGTCGCCAGGAGCCACGGCATGAACAGCGCTGGCGGGCCGGAATTGTGCCGGACCTCCGGCTCGCCGAACTTGGCGTTGTCGCTGGCAATGGCCAGATCGCAGGCCATCATCAGTTCAAGTGCACCGGCAAGCGCGTAACCGTTGACTGAGGCAATGACCGGAATCGGCGCCTTCCAGATGTTGAGGAGAGCTTGGGCATTCTCCGACATATCCGCATGCCAATCCTCGATATCGACATCGTAATCTGCCCCCTGGAGATCATAGCCGGACGAGAATGCGCGCCCCGCGCTGTGATGATAAGTGCGTTGACCTCCTTGTCGGCGACAGCCATGGCGACCGCGCGGTCGATTTCTCGCACGGTCGTCTTGTTCATCGCGTTGAGCTTTTCGGGACGATTGATGGTGATCGTCGCGAATTTATCCAGAGCGTCCTTTTCGTAAAGGATCGTCTCGAAGGTTTCGGAAGTGCTCATATGCTTTTCCTCTTGGTCGTATCCTGATCCGGCATCGCTGCTCGTTTTTCGTCATTGGCAGGCGCTGCAAGCAAAGCCGCCATCTTCTTTTCGAAGCGCCCGATCGACGCCATCTTGACGGGGCCGAACCCCTTGATCTCTTCCGGCAATCGGGCAAGCGCGACGGCATGGCCAAGCGTTTCGACGGAAAGCTGTTTCGTGAGATCCTCGACCATCCTCTGATAGTCGGCGATCAGGCGGCGTTCGATGCGACGCTCTTCGGTACGGCCGAAGGGATCGAAAACCGTGCCGCGCAGAAAGCGCAGCTTTCCAGAAGAGCGAAGGCCGGGCCGATCATTTTTTGCGGGATGGCGATCTTTGCCGGGTTTCCCGTGCGCTTGTCGATCCGACGTGACAGGATGGGTGGGGCGAGGTGATGCTTGATGGCGAAGTCACCTTCGAACTGCGCTTCCAACGCAGCTTTGAAGCTCCGGTCGCGATGCAGACGGGCTACCTCGTATTCGTCCTTGTAGGCCATCAAGCGGAAGGCGTTCCTGGCGACGGCCAGCGCAAACTCTTTGCCATCACCGAGCGCATCTTCCGCGTGCCGCGCAGCGTCGACCAGCGCCCGGTAACGACGTGCATAGGCGGCGTTCTGATAGGCGGTAAGAAAGACCGCGCGGCTTTCGATCATGCTGTCGAGTGTCTCGACAGGTTTGACCTCCGCGAGCTCAACTCCCGCGGCAATGGCCACGACATCGGGCGAGACTGCCGAGCGGCGCCCCCAGCCGAAGGCGGCACGGTTCATCGCCACGCCGGTACCATTGAGCGCAATCGCCTTGTCGATGGAGGCAAGGCTGATCGGCACGAGGCCACGCTGCCATGCATGACCAAGCAGGAACATGTTGGCTGCAATCGCATCGCCCATCAGCGCCGCACCGAGTTTCGTCGCCGAGACGAGGTAAACCGCCTCTTCGCCGGCCGCCCGGCGCAGCGTTTCAGTGTCGCCTCCTGCTGGAAATCGATAGCCGTGTTCTGGACAAAAGATGCCGTCGGCGCGAAGTGATTGTCGAGAACGGCTCGTGTGCGGCCAGCGCCAAAGGTCGAGAGCGCATTGCGGCCGGCCGACACGACGATATCGAAGCCGAGCACCAGATCGCTTTCGCCAACGCCGATCCTGACCGATGACAGGGCGTCAGATGTCCGCGCCACGCGAAGGTGCGAAATGACGGCGCCATTCTTCTGTGCAAGTCCGGTCTGATCCAGCGTCTGGACAAAAAGACCATCGAGATGCGCCGCCATGGAGAGGACAGCGCTGACGGTGATTACCCCTGTCCCGCCAATACCGGCCAAAAGCATGTTATAGGGCTGCGCTCCGATATCCGTCATCACCGGCAGCGGCAGGTCTTCGAATGAAGCCTGCTGGGCTTTCGCAGCCGGCTTTCTGATCTTCCCGCCCTCCACCGTCACAAAGCTCGGACAGAAGCCCTTGATGCAGGAAAGGTCGGTATTGCAACTCGACTGGTTGATCTTGCGTTTGCGGCCGAACTCGGTCTCTTGCGGCTCGATCGAGATACAGTTGGAAACGGCCGAACAATCACCGCATCCTTCGCAGACCAGTTCGTTGATAAAGGCTCGCTTGTCCGAGACGGCCAGTGCGCCGCGCTTTCGACGCCGGCGCTTCTCCGCCGCACAGACCTGATCGTAGACCAGCACCGTCACCCCGCTGATCTCGCGCAGTTCACGCTGTACCTGATCGAGTTCGTCGCGATGGTTGATGGTGACATTGCGCGGCAAGCGGCCCTGCCAGACCTCTGGCCGCTCGGCGACGACGGCCACTCTTGCAGCCCCCTCAGCCAGCATCTGGCCGACAATACCGGGCACGGAGACCTCGCCGTCGTGCTTTTGGCCGCCGGTCATGGCCACAGCATCGTTATAGAGGATCTTGTAAGTGGCACTGACCTTGGCAGCAATGGCCGCGCGGATGGCGAGAAGGCCAGAGTGAAAATAGGTACCGTCACCCATGTTGACGAAGATATGCTTCTCGTCTGTGAACTGGGACAGACCGATCCATGCACCGCCCTCACCGCCCATCTGGGTGAAGGTCGACGTATTCCTGTCCTCAAGCCCGATGACCATCATGTGACATCCGATGCCAGTCGACGCACGGCTTCCTTCAGGCAATTTGGTCGAAACGCTGTGCGGACAGCCGGAGCAGAAATACGGATCGCGCCGGAGTGCCGGACTTTCCGTCACGCTGGCCGCAACAATTGCCTCCATCGCCTGGGACCGGCTCACAAGCTCATCTGCCTGCGGCCCAAGCACGGCAAGGATGGCTCTCCCGACCGCCACTGCATCGATCTCGCCGACGGCAGACAGAAGCGGTGTGCCCGCAGGCCCGTACTTGCCGAACACCCGGGGCCTCTCATCGGATGGCACGTTGAAGAGCAGAGCCTTGATCTGGTCTTCCATGATCGGGCGCTTTTCCTCGACGACCAGCAGCGTCTCAACGTCAGCGGCAAATCGCGCGATACCCTCCGGCTCGATTGGCCAGACCAGACCCACCTTGTAGAGCCGGATGCCGAGCTCGCCGGCCCGCTGCTCATCGATACCCAGGCGCGAGAGGGCCCCCATCAGATCGAGCCAGGATTTGCCGGTGGAAACGATCCCGAGACGCGCCCTGGTGTTCTGCCCTTGCCAGATGCGGCGATCGAGGCCGTTGTGACGGGCAAATCGGTGAACGGCTGAAAGTTTGTCTTCCAGCCTGCGCTCCATCGCATGCGGCCCATCCGGCCAGCGAAGCGAAAGGTTTCCCTGCGCATCCGGATAGACAATCGCGGGATGGTCGGGATCGAGATCGACGGTGGCCGTGCACTCGACAATCTCGGTCTGACATTTGAAGCCGATCCACGCACCCGAGTAGCGGCTGAGTGCAAACCCCAGCAAACCGTAGTCGATATATTCGGAAACGCCGGCGGGCGACAGCAATGGCACCATCGCCGAGATCAGGTTGTGCTCGCTCTGATGCGGCAAGGTGGATGAGACGGCACCATGATCGTCCCCGACGAGCAACAACACCCCGCCATTCGGGTTGGTGCCGACGCATTTGCATGCCGGATCACATCCATCGTGCGATCAACCCCCGGCCCCTTGCCGTACCACATCGAGAAGACACCGTCGTAGCGGACACCGGAGAACATCGCCGTCTGCTGCGTTCCCCAGACGGCCGTCGCCGCCATGTCCTCGTTGAGGCCGGGTTGAAAGCGGATATGGTTCTGATCGAGATAAGTCTTGGCGCGTGCCATCTCGCGGTCGAAGCTTGCAAGCGGCGAACCGCGATAACCGGAAACGTAGCCGGCAGTATTGAGGCCCCTTGCCAGATCGCGCTGCCGCTGGATCATCGGGAGACGCACCAGCGCCTGAGTGCCCGAGACGAGGATTTTTCCCCGGTCTACCGTATACCGGTCATCAAGGCTCGGGCCTTTTTCGACGGGCAATGCACGGGCCGGATCCGACAGGTTCTGCATCTATGCACGCTCCGGCACGACCGGCGACGGCATATCGAATACCCGGCCGGGATTAAGAATATTGTTGGGATCAAAGGCTGCCTTCAGGCGGCGCATGGCATTCATCTCGGCCGCACTGCGCCCGAGAGGCAGCCACTTTTTCTTCTCAAGGCCAATTCCATGCTCGGCGGAAATCGCACCATCGGCACGGATCACTGCAGAAAGAGCTATGTCGGCGATCCGCTCATGGTGATGCGTGCGGACAAGAAAATGCAGATTGCCATCACCGAGATGGCCGAAAATATAGATTTCGGCATTCGGATCAGCGGCCGCAATCTCGGCGCTCGCAGCATCCAGGAAAGCCTGCATGCTCGATAACGGGAGGCTGACATCGAACCCGGAGACGTGATCCATCGAGAAGATGAATTCACTGGCAGCCTCACGGAGCTTCCAGATGGCGTGATATTCGCGCAGCGACCCTGAAACAGCGACGTCCGTCACGATGCCGCTTTCGTAGCAAGCCATCAGCGCTTGGGAAAAACGCTCATTATCTCCAGCCTCGTCCTGGCCTTGCATTTCGACAAGGGCGTACATCCCGGAACCGGATGCAACAGGGGGCTGAACTCCGGTAAGCGACAGAACTCCGTCATAAACATTCGGAAAAATCACTTCAAAGGCCGACAGCGATGGGCCTAACGCTGAACGCAAATGCTTCAGAAGGGCAATCGCCGCGCTCAAGGACGGCAACCCGCAAAAGCATTGGCTTGCGATCGCGGCTCGGGATGCAGCCGCAAACAGGCCCGCGTGACCACACCGAGCACACCTTCACTTCCGACAAACAGCTGATTGAGATCGAAGCCCGAATTGTCCTTGGGCAATCCCTTGAGGCTGGTAAGCACCGTGCCATCCGCCAGCACGACCTCAAGCCCAAGGATCTGTGAGCGATACATGCCATAGCGCAAGACGCGAATGCCGCCGGCATTGGTCGCGACATTCCCGCCAATCGTGGAAGTGCCTCGTGCGCCGATATCGACACCGAAGAACAGGCCGCAGTCTGCAGCTGCCTGCTGCACCGCGTGAAGCGTGACGCCGGCCTCAGCTATGACCGTGGCCGCATCCTCATCCACCACTGACAGGCTCACCATTCGCTCAAGCGAAAGCGACACTTCACCAGCACCGGGCCGCGCTCCACCCGCAAGCCCAGTCCTCCCGCCCTGCACGACGACGGGCTGCCCCAAGCGATTGCATTCTTCAAGAATGGCGGCGACTTCCGCCGTGGTCGAAGGCCGAAAAACGATTGCCGGGCGCTCTCCGCGCTCGTCTGTTGCATCCCCGCGATAGCCATCACCGACGTCATCGCCAGCAAGAATGGCGTTGCCACCAATCCTCTCGCTCAAACGGCTCAGCAGCTCTGCCTGCCGGTTTGCAGGCGCAAAGGCACCTCGGGCGGCCTGCACCCGACCAGTCGATCCGCCCAATTTCGTTCCCCTTGGTTATCTGGATCGAAGTCAGGTTATCGCCTATCTTATATTTGTCAAACCTATATTCAATTTTCGGTGGCGTTCTCGCGGCGCTCGTGGCATCAATGGGCACTGAGATTGGGACGACATTCTATGACGCTGAAATTTGATGAGGTCGTGAGGGCTGGCATCGCCAAGCAGGTTGCGGAAAACATAAAGTCCGCGATCATGGATGGCCGCCTGAAGATCGATGAGCGGCTTCCGACGGAAGAGGACCTGGCAAGGAGCTTCGGGATATCGCGGCCGACGGTGCGCGAGGCGCTGAAGCGGCTCGCGGCGCAAAACCTCATTCATTCGAGGCGTGGTCCGCTTGGGGGCAACTTCGTCAAGCGACCAGATCCGGAAGGCCTGTCCAAGGCGATTACGGCGGCGGCGACCCTGCTGGTCGGCATCGGCGCATTCGACATCGACGAGATCATTACCGCCCGTCTTGAGACAGAGACGATCTGTTGCCGGCTGGCTTGTGATAATCACGGCGATGCCGATCTTCAGGCAATGGCAGCGGAGATCGAAATTCAGCGGGACGAGACGATCAGCGATGAAGATTTCTGCGCCTCCGACGTCCGTTTCCACCGCGCGCTGGTAGATTCCACCTGCAATGGCCCGCTGAAACTGATGATGTACACGGTGATCGAATCCTTCATTCCGATCACCAACATGATCGTTTTCCGGGTTCGCGAACGCCGCAAGGTTGCCGGCTTTCACCGCCAGATCATGGAGGCCGTCACCAAGCGCGACCCGGTCGCCGCGACAAAGGCGTTGGCGGACCTGCTGGCGTATGTCCGTAACAGCTACACAGCCGCAATGGATGCGCGCGACAGGATGAAGGCTCCGCCTCAGACCTGACAAAAGGCGAACAGCCTTATTTCATGTGTAAGAAGGGGAACGCATGTCAGATACATTTGAGGCAATGGTCATCGATATGGCCGATGGCAAGCCGCAGGCGGGCTTCCGCCAGTTGAAACTCTCCGACCTGCCCGATCATGACGTTCTCGTCGAGATACATTATTCGACCGTCAACTATAAGGATGGTCTTGCCCTGACCGGCAAGGGGCGCATCGCCCGACGCACTCCCATGGTAGGCGGCATTGATCTCGCGGGTATCGTGATCGAATCCCGGTCGGATAAATGGGCCCCCGGCGATAGAGTTATTGTCAATGGCTGGGGGCTTTCAGAAACGGAATGGGGCGGATATTCGAGATATCAACGCCTAAAGGCGGAATGGCTGATTGCGTTGCCGGAAGCCTTCAGCATGGCGCAGGCAATGGCAATAGGAACGGCAGGCTATACCGCAGCGCTTTCCGTCGATGCGCTGGAGGATTGGGGCACGATCACCAGGGATGACCGCGAAATTCTCGTGACCGGTGCCGCTGGCGGTGTTGGGTCGGTGGCGATCAGCTGCTTGCAGACAAGGGTTACAAGATCACCGCATCGACAGGCCGGCCGGAAATGCACGATTATCTTGCATCGCTTGGCGCATCCGCGCTCATCGACCGGGCATCGCTTTCGGAGAAAGGTGGCCCCTTGCAGAAGGAACGTTGGGCCGGCGTTGTGGATTCCGTGGGCTCAACGACGCTTGCCAACGCCCTTTCGCAGACTGTTTACGGCGGGGCAGTCGCCGCCTGTGGGCTTGCAGGGGGGGCAGATCTCTCGACGACGGTGCTGCCGCATATCCTACGCAGTGTGGCACTGCTTGGAATCGACTCCGTGATGGCGCCGACACAGAAACGGCTCCGCGCCTGGCAGACCCTCGCAACCCACCTCAAGACGGAAAAGATTGAAACAATGTCGCGGTGCGAGCCTTTGTCGGAATTGCCGTCTTTGGCGCAAGACATTGTCGAGGGCAAAATTAGGGGACGTGTGGTCGTGGAGGTCGGTCGCTAGGGGGACCATGCGACCAGTCTACAGAACTGCCGGACTATACGCCAGAAACGCGAAAAGCCCGCTTGCGTGGGCTGATCATCGGACTTCTATTTTGTAGATTTGGTTGCGGGGGACTGCTGTCACCGAGACTTGCGCGCTCCGCATGGCATCCTTAACGGGAATGATCTCCACCCGGCCGGCGTCTCTTCTAAAATCGAAGATCCGGGTGACGGTTGACGTCCTTGTAGAGCAGGTAGCGGAAACGGCCGGGGCCGCCGGCATAGCAGGCCTGCGGGCAATAGGCGCGCAGCCACATATAGTCGCCCGCCTCGACCTCGACCCAGTCCTCGTTCAGCCGGTAGACGGCCTTGCCTTCCAGAACATAGAGGCCGTGCTCCATGATATGGGTTTCCATGAAGGGAATGCTGGCGCCCGGCTCGAAGGTGACGATGTTGAGGTGGAAATCGTAGCGAACATCGTTCGGATCGAGGAAGCGCGTCGTGCCCCAGGTGTCGTTGGTATCCGGCATCCAGTTGATCGCGCATTCATCCTCATGGGTGAAGACGGCCTGCGGTGCCTCAAGACCTTCGACCACCTTGAACACCTTGCGCACCCAGTGGAAGCGCAGCGGTGCGGCACTGTCGTTCTTCAGCGCCCATGCGTGGCCGGCCGGGATATAGGCAAACGAGCCGGTCCTGAGCGGGCGGTCCTTGCCCTCATAAGTGATCGTGCCTTCGCCTTCGACGACGAAGATTGCGGCCTGTGCGCGCGCATCCGGCTCCGGCTTGACGCTGCCGCCGCCGGGCGCCACTTCCATGATGTATTGCGCGAAGGTTTCGGCAAAGCCGCTCAGGGGACGCGAGATGATCCAGGCGCGGGTCTTTTCCCAATGGGGCAGGACGCTGGTGACGATGTCGCTCATCACCGTCTTCGGGATCACCGCATAGGCGGTGGTGAAAACGGCCTTGCTGGAAAGCGTCTGCGTCTGCGGCGGCAGGCCGCCGACCTTCGAGAAATAAGGGCTCGCGGTCATTCGGCCGCCGCCTTCGAGGCAGCCTTCTGGATCTCCCATTCCTGCGGGGTCAGCGTCTTGATATCGAACTGGTCGCGGGTGCGCGCATAGGTATGTCCGCCCATCCGGCCGACTGCGTCCATCATCTGCTGGTCGATATGCAGATTGGCTGCGTTGACGGCATCGCTGCGGACGAACACGCCGACAACTTCGCCAAGGATGATCTCGCGGGCAGGACCAACCTGCAGCGTCGTATGGCGACGGCATTCGAGGGCGGCCGGAGCCGCAAGGATGCGCGGGCTGCGCACCATCTGGCCGGGAACCGTTGCAAGTCCTGCCTCTTCCATCTCATCGACCTCCGGGCCGAATTTGATGGCGCAGACCTCCATCTGATCGACAAGGGCATTGTCGCAGATATGGACGGTGAACTCGCCCGTCTCGCGGATATTGCGGGCCGTATCCTTGAAGCGCATGTCGGAATAGTTCTCGACGCCGATCGCCACGATCGCCGGATCATGGGTCAGCACGTTGAAGAACGAGAACGGGCCGGCATTGGGCTGGCCATCCTTGCTGACAGTCGTCACCAGCGCGATCGGCCGCGGGATGACGGTGCCGATCAGGATCTTGTAGCGTTCGCGCTCATTGAGCTTGGCAAAGTCGAAATGGGTGTGGCCAAGGGTCGTATTTGTCATGATCAAGCCTCAACAGCGATGCGGTGGGTTTCAAGCGGGGTGTGGCGCGACAGGTTCTCGAACCCGTCCTTGGTGACGACATACATGTCGCCGACATTGCAGCCGGCCGACAGCGGCTCCAGCCACTGCGTGTGGAGAACGAAGACCATCCCCTCCTCCATCCGGTCGTAATTGTGTGAGGAGATATTGAAGCTGTTCTGGCCGCCGGCCATGCCGACGGAATGACCGAGATTGGGGTTATGCGGCCCATGGGTCGCGGATAGACATGCATCAAGGTGCGGCCCTGCGCTTCCCAGTCGATGTTCTTCACATACTGGCGCGGGATCAGGCGGGCGCTGCCATCATCCATCGGCGCCCAGTTATAGGGCATGGTCCGCGCTTCCGGCGAGGTCAGCATGCCGCGCTCGATCATCGGCTCGAAGGCGGCATTGTTGACGTCACGCATCAGGCGCCGGGCCGGATCAGCTTTTCGGCGCGCTTGACGCCTTCGGTGCAGGCGGCGAGCACCTCTTCCTGCCGTTTGGTGATCTCGCCGACAGCGATCATGCGGGCCGTCTGGGCGGTATAGCCGCGATAGGTGATGTTGGAGACATAGAGGTTAATCAGGTCGCCCGGCCGCACGACATGGCCGTAAGGCTTGCCGCAATGGGTGCCGAACTCGTTGATACCGATCTGGTAGCCGTCGCCCGTCTCACCGCCATAGGAAAGCTGTGCCTGGGTGAAGGCCGCGTAGATCTCATGGTCGGTGACGCCGGGCTTTGCGACATGGTACGCGGCCTGCGTGGCAATGCTCACCAGTTGGGCGGCGGCACGAAACATCTCGATCTCGCGCGGTGAACGCAGCTTCTGCATCCGGTCGAGAATGGCATTGTCGGCGACGAATTTTGCCTTCGGCATCAGGGCATCCAGCCCCGCCCAGAAGGTCAGCGACGTCCGGTCGCCGATCCTGCCGATCTGCCCTTTCGAAAGCCCCATCGCATCCAGAAGCTCGGCGCATTTTTCCGCCGTCTTGATGACGCTGTCGCCGGGACGGTCGGCATATTCCCGGCCGATCGGGCCGATCTGCCAGATATCCTCCACCAGAACCGGCTCGCCGCCCGGCGGCAGCAGCACCGACTGGGTGAAGAAGGAGAGAAGCGTCAGCGGCTTGTCGCTGTCGGTCGGGATGATCAGCACGCCCTCGCGCATCCAGTCGCAGATATAGCGCAGATAGTGGTTCGACGTGTGGAACCAGCCGACGCCGCCGGTATGGACGATCAACGCATCATGGCCCGCTTCGACAGCCTGGCGACGAATGCGGCGCAGCCGATCCTCGAACTCTTCGATGGGGAGCGGCAGCGGCGCCGAGAAGTCGAAATCCGGCTGGAAATCGGCAAGCAGCGATCCGACGCGATAGGAGCCTGCCCTGTTGGAATGCATGGTCATGGAGTGTTTCCTTCGAATTTCTTGAGGCCTGTCAGGCCTGTTTTTGCGGTGCGAGCACCCGTCGGGCGACGAGAAGCACGATGAGGGTGAGGCCGATCAGCACGCCGGACATGGCTGCGACGCGCACATCGAGGGACTCTTCGATCAGTGCGAACATGCGCAGCGGCAAGACCGTCGTCTGAGCATCGGCGAGAAACAGCGACACCGACACGTTATCGAGCGACTGGATGAAGACGAGGAAGGCGCCTGCCAGAATGCCCGGCATCAACAGTGGCAGCGTGACCCGCCGCAGTGTCGTGAACCATGTGGCGCCCATCACCGTCGATGCTTCCGCCAGCGACGGGTTGATGCCCTGTGCCACCACGGAGGCCGCGCGATACATGAGCGGGCCGAAGACGACGACATGACCAACGACGGTGAGCCAGAGCGAGGGCTGTATGCCGACGAAATTGGCGACGATCAGGGCTGCAAGACCATAGACGAGGCTTGGCAGAACGAGCGGCGCGAGCAGCAACGGCTCGATCGTGCCGACCGTGCTGCGCTTCACCTTCGTCATGCCAATCGTTGCCGGAACTGCAAACAGGAGCGATCCGATAACGGCAAGACCTGCGATCTTCAGCGAATTCCAGGCGGCAATCTGCTCGGTTGCGGATCGTACAGGGTCGATCAGCGCCTCATACCAGCGCAGCGAAAATCCTTGAGGCGGATATTTGAGCGTCTGACCGGACGTGAATGACATGCTGAGCGCGACTGCGATCGGCGCCACGAGATAGATGAGGCAGAGCGTTCCAAAGCCAAAGACGAAGGCCTTGTAGAGATAGACCGGGATCCGGTTTTCCCGGATCGGGCGAGAGGCAGGATCACGCATGGCCGACAAGCCTCCTGTGGCGGGAAATCATGGTGAGGGCAACGAGCAGGCATCCTGTCGAGAGCAGGAGAACGACGGCGATCGCTGAGGCCAAAGGCCAGTCGAACAGCGTGCCGACCTCGCGGTAGATGAGCTGCGGCACATAGACATTGCGTGCCCCGCCGATAACGGCCTGGGTGACGAAGGATGCGCTGGTGCTGGCAAAGACAAGGATCCAACCTGCCAGAAGGCCCGGCAGCATCAATGGCAGGAGCACCGTGACGAAGACGCGCCATGGACCGGCGCCCGACACCTCGGCGGCCTCGCTCAGCTGCACAGGCGTGCGGGTCAGGATGGCGATCAGCGGCAGGATGATCAGCGGCAGATCGATCTGGCACATGGCCATCAATAGGCCGAACTCCGTGAACATCAGGCTGATCGGGCTGCCGCTTAAGCCCAGTCCCATCAAGGCTTCGCTGATCGGCCCCTGCCGACCGAGAATGACAATCCAGGCAAAGGTCCGCACGACATTGCTGGTCAGCATCGGGATCAGCGTCAGGAAGATGATGATCTGGCGGACATTGCGGCCCGCATGCCAGTAGAGAAGCGCAATCGGCACGCCGAGAAGCGTCGTGCCGATCACGGTTTCAAGCCCGAGGCGGGCCGTGTTGATCAGGACGCGAAAATTGAACGCGTCACCGAAGAAACGACCGTAATTGTGCAGGCTCGCGCCGTCAGGGCCGACAAACTGTAGCCAACGAGAACGGCGAGCGGCGTCGCAAAGAACACCAGCGACAACACAAGCATCGGGACAATGTATGGAAAACCGCTCGCCTTCATCGGATTACCCTCAGCCGGCCACGAGTGCGTCGAACTTACGGATCCATTCGTCGCGGCTCTTGTTGATTGCCGCCCAGTCCGGATAGACCATCTTGGAAAGCTGATCGCGCGTGACATAGGCTTCGATGCCAGGCGTCAGCGCGACGTCCTTGTTGGTCGGGAACATCTCGGTCGGCGGCAATTTCAGTGCGTCCTGCGCTGCCTTGGAGATGGCCGCATCCATATAGGCATAGGCGGCATCGAGGTTCTTCGAACCCTTGGTCAGATGAATATTGACCGGAGCCGCCGGCGAACCGGTTTCGGGCGCCACATATTCGGCCTTGAGGCCAAGGCTCTTCAGGCGCGCGACATTGCCGGTCGAGCACATGAAGACGGCGATTTCGCCCTGCTGGAAGAGCGTCATCTGGTGGTTGGTGCTGTCGACGACACCCTTGAGCTGCTCCGGATGTTCCTTGAACAGCTTGAAGACGGCTTCCATGTCGTTCGGGCCGGAACCGTAGATCTTGGCAATCTCGGTATAGGCCATGACGGCGGTGTTGGAGGCGAAGCCCGTCCAGGAAACGAGGCCCTTATAGGCCGGGTTTTCGAAGAGATCGCGATAGCCCTTCGGGCGCGGCACGAGATCCGGGTTATAGGCGATGCCGTTGACTTCGATCGTGACCGTCGGGCCGTATTCGCCCTGGAAAGTCGGATCGAGCATCGACCAGTTTTTCAGCCGGCTCGGATCGATCTTCTGGATGAGATCATTGTCGAGCGCGACGGCGGTCTGGCCGGGAGACATGAGCAGCGTGTCGTAGGGCGGGTTGCCGGGGCTTGCCATCACCTTGGCGAGCTGGTCCTGCGCGAGAGCCGGAGCAATGGTCAGATCATAGCCCGCCTGCTTGACGATCGGCGACAGAACCTTGCGATAGCCATCCTCCCAGTTGCCGGGGAACGTGGCGGCGACGGCGGCACCGCCGGCTGCCCGTGCAGCAAGCGGAAGCGCGGTTGCTGCTGCCGCACCGGCAGCGAGCATCCCGAAATGGCGGCGGGTCATGTTGAAATTGGTCATGGTATTCACCTCTGTTGGTTGTTGATCGACGCGTCTTGCATTGACGTTTCTGGGACGTTTCTGGTTATGCGGATTGTTCCGGTTCAGCCGGAAATGGATGTCAGGCCGGAAAGGCATGTCAGCCGGGGAAGACATGAACCCGTTCGGTGTCCACCTCGGCGAAGAGTGCCGCCCCCGCCTCCGGTATCGATGTGGAAGGCGCCCTCACCTCAGATGCGCGAAGGCTCGTGCCATCATCAAGCATCAGGTCGTGAACCAGCGTCGGGCCGAGCGGCACGGAGACCGCGACCTTGACCGGCAGGGCCGCGGCACTGGGCGCCGTCACCAGCCGGACTTCCTCCGGCCGAAATGTCAGCGTGACGGCAGAGCCGGTGGTGAAATTCAGACGGCGCGGCAGAACGAGCGCCCTGCCATTGCCGACGGACACGAAGGTCGTGTCGCCTTCGAAGCGCTCCACCTTTGCCTGCAGCACATTGGCCTGGCCGATGAAGGTATTGACGAACAGCGATTTCGGCCGGTCATAGACGGCCATTGGCGTGTCGATCTGCTCGACATTGCCCTTGTTCATCAAGACAAGCCGCCCGGCGAGGCTTTGTGCCTCTTCCTGATCGTGGGTCACGATGAGCGTGGTGATCCCAAGGGTCTTCTGAAGATGCAGGAGTTCGACCTGAAGGTCGAAGCGCAGGGCGCGGTCGAGCGCACCGAACGGTTCATCGAGCAGAAGAAGCGACGGCCGTCCGGCAATAGCGCGGGCAACCGCAACGCGCTGCTGCTGGCCGCCGGAGAGTTCCCGCGGCAAGCGATTACCATAGCCATTGAGCTGGACGAGCGAGAGCATCTCCTCGACACGATCCCGGCGCTCGGCCCGCGCCACCTGCTGGCAGGCAAGCGGGTAGGCAATGTTTTCGGCGACCGTCAGATGCGGAAAGAGCGCGTAGTTCTGGAACACCATGCCAATGCCCCGCGCACGGGCCGAGACATGCGCCAGATCCTGGCCGCCGAGCGTGATCGCGCCGCTCTTGGGCTGGATCAACCCGGCAATGGCGCGCAGCACCGTCGACTTGCCACAGCCGCTCGGGCCAAGCAGCGCCACGATCTCTCCGGCTTCGATGTCGAATGCGATATCGCTGATGGCGTTCTGACCACCATAGCTATGGGTCAGGCCTCGGACGCTAAGCTGCTTTCCTTCCATGGCACCGGCAGTATGAGACATGAAAATTCCCTCGTGATCAGCCGGTCCGGCAGAGCGCAAAGCCTGCTCTGGACCGAGGCGGAGATATCGTTGAGCCAAAAATCTGCTGTCGATCGTGTTCATGCCAATCGAATTGCAATAGCCGTGCCAACTTCCTCACACGATTCCATCGATCATCACATCCATATGATTTAAATCAGTTATTTTAGTTTCAAAAACTTTCGCAAACTTATTATTACGCATTTTGGTATTCTTATTCGACTTATAATTTGCACAAAATGTCGACATTCAAAGTTTATTAAATGAGCAGAATCGTCGCCGTTAGCCGAGGCAAATCGCTGCATCACAGCCGCGAAACAACTGCCGCGATCCCGTTCCGCCGCTCAAATTGGGCTTATATTCCTACAAAGCCGGATAAATCGGCGTGACAGGCACTATTTCGCTATTCTGCTCGCCAGCCGGATGAAAATTTAAGCTGATTTAATTCGCAAAAATATGCGAAACTATGTTCGAATTAATAAGATCGCAGCCGACAGAATAAATAGATTATCATTATCAATGATTTACAGAACGCTCCGGCAACTTGGCACGCTGATTGCTTTGCATTTCCCGAGAATTAGGACACAGCCAACGCAACGAAAAGGGGATTAGCATGAACAGCATCAATCGAATCCTGAAGGGCAGCATTGCCGGAGCAGTGACACTCTTTATCGCCCTCTCCGCCCAGGCAGCCGAAGGGCCTGCCGTCAAGATGGCCCCGGACGCGACGTGGCGAAACTTCCGGGCGTCGCCTTCAACAAGAAACTGGCCGATGGCCTGCCTGCTGCGATCAAGACCTCGAAAGTCATCAAGATCGCGACCGACCTCACCCCGCCGATCAGCTTCCAGGACGAAGCCGGCAAGCTGATCGGTATCGATGCCGATATCGCCGCGGCCTTGGCGCCATTCTGGGCGTCGATGTTCAGATGACCAATGTCGCGCCGGTGCAGCCATCGTTCCTGCGGTCATGTCGAGCGCTTCGACATGACGATCTCGGGCATCAACGATGATGTCGAACTCGAAAAGCAGGTCGATGTCATCGACTATATGTATGACGCGACCACGATCATGACGATCAAGGGCAATCCGCTCGGCATCAAGAGCATGGCGGATCTCTGCGGCAAAAAGGTCGCCGTTCCGGTCGGCACGTTCCAGAACCGGATGGTCGAAGCCGCCTCGAAGAAATGCACGACGCCGATCGACATCCTGTCGATCCCGAAAATGCCCGACGTCCTGCAGGCCGTGCGTACCGGCCGCGCGGATGCAACGGTCAACGGCTATGCCACGAGCGTCTACACGACCGAACATCAGACGGGCAACGGCAAGGGCCTGCAGGCGCTTCCGGATATTCGCCTCGCGGTCGGTTATCTCGGCATGCTGGTCGCCAAGGACAATCCGCAGCTGCGCGACACCGTCGTCGCCGGCCTTCAGCACATGGCCGATAGCGGCGCCTATGAAGCCATCATGAAGAAATGGAGCCTCGGACCGCTCGCCGTGAAAACGGTCAAGGTCAACGATGCTGCCAGCCTCCCGGTGGATTGAGCCCATGTCCATCGCCCAACAGACGCTCAGCATGGGAATGGCTCCCCCGGTCGGGAAAACGGTCCGGTTCGGGCAACTCGTCACTGGTACCGGCGCGATCTTCGCGCTGGCTCTCCTGCTCATCGTCATTGGGCGAAATCAAAACGTTCAATGGAGCGAGATCCCTCGCTACATGATCGACCCGACGATCCTGAGTGGCGTCGTCCTGACACTGGAACTGACGGCGGGCGCGATGGTGGCGGGCATCGTCATCGGCTGCGTCGTCGCCATCATGGCGACCAGCCAGAATATCGTGCTGAAGGTCATGGCGGCAGGCTTCGTCTGGTGGTTTCGGGGCGTGCCGCTGATTGTCCAGATCTTCTTCTGGTTCAACATCGCCTTGTTCATTCCAGAGGTCGGTTTCGGCACCTATACGATATCGGTCAACGATCTCGTCACGCCGGCGCTGGCCGGGCTTCTGGCGCTCGGCCTGCATGAGGCCGCCAATATGAGCGAGATCATTCGCAGCGGTCTGAACGCCGTCGATCGCGGCCAGCGGGAAGCCGCCTCGGCGCTCGGCCTGCGGCCGATCCAGACCCTGCGGACGGTGGTTCTTCCGCAGGCCGTTCGTCTTATCGTGCCGCCAACCGGCAATCAGGCGATCGGCATGCTGAAGGCGAGTGCCATCGTTTCCGTCATCGGCATGCAGGACCTGCTGACGCAGGCGCAGGCGATCTATGCCCGCAACTTCCTGATCATCGAGCTGCTGTGCGTGGCATCGCTCTGGTACCTCGCCATCACCACCGTCGCCTCGATCGGCCAGCATTATCTCGAAAAGCATCTCGCCCCGAAAGGCCGCTCCTCCGGCCAGAAAGAGACGCGGCGACGCGGCTGATGCCACCCCGGCTGCAACAGATCAACCAAGCAGGGATCGCCATCGCAGCGCATCCCGTCAGGAAACCCCAAGGAGAAAAACCATGAGACTGGGCATAGATAGCCAAAAACTTCCCGAATTCCTGAAGCGCGGACCGCTGGCAAGCCTCGACCATGTCAAGGAACTCGGCCTCGGCGGCCTTTTTTTCCCGACGGTTCTGGACATGAGCCCGGTGCTCGACATGGGCGCCTTGCGCGACATCAAGGCGAAGGCCGACGAACTCGGCCTCTATCTCGAAAGCGGCGTCGGCAAGATCAACCCCTATTGCAGCGCCGAAGCGCCGGAATTCCGTGCCATCGGCGACGGCGACATCATTCTCGGGTTCACCCGTATGATCGAGGCGAGTGCTGCCATCGACTGCCGTGAACTCTGGATCTCGCCCGGCAACTTCAAGTCGGAATATCGCGGCAGGCTGGCAAATGACCGTTTTCGGACGGATGTGACGTGGGAAGAGCAGTTGCTCGCCATTGAAAAGGTTCTGCTGAAGCTCGCCCCCGTCGCGCGCGCCAATGGCGTCCACCTCAACATGGAAACCCATGACGAGATCACGTCCTTCGAGATCCTGCGACTGATCGAGAAGGTCGGTGAGGATTGCATGGGTGTCGTCTTCGACACGGCCAACGGCCTGCAGCGTGGCGAGCACCCGGTCTATGCGGCAAAGCGCGTCGCTCCCTATGTTCGCCAGACGCATATCAAGGACGCCTATGTCGGCCGCGCACCCGGCGGCCTCGATTTCCAGACCCGCCCGGTCGGCCGGGGGATTGTCGATTTCGCCGCGATCCTGCCGATCCTCGCCAAGGCCAATCCGGACCTGAACCTGTCGCTGGAAGTGGCCGCATCGGTGGAAGACAAGCCCCGCAAGGCAAACCCGCGCCAGTGCATCCAGATCGACGATCCGGTCTGGCGCGCTGCGCATCCGGATCTCAACGCCGACGAACTGGACGCCTATATGGCCTTGGTGGATACTTTCGAGGCGCGGGTGAAGTCCGGCGAGATACCGGATTGGGAGGCTTATGAAGCCAGCGAATACGGCTATCCGACCTATGCGAACCAGTCCTATGGCTATCGGCAGGCCGTCACATTCATCCGGAACTCGGCGCGCTTTATCGAAACGCTCTGCGTCGAGAGTGGCATCCGGCTTTCCGGCGTCATGACAAAGCAACACGCCGCCTGAATAACCAGGATATCGGCGGCCTGCGCCGCCGGTATCCTTCAATAATCATTGGACGAACTGGCTTTTTGCGGCAATCTGGATATACGCATCCATATTCTCATGGATAAAATTATATCGCGGCAAGGGCATTTGGAGCAGGATATGAAGAGAACGCGCCGTGTAAGCGCCAAAGCGGCGCCCAAGGCTACGAGCCCGGCGGAAGCGGCCGAGAACGCCAATGACGACGTCTCCGAGCGTATCCGCACCACGCTCGCAAGCGCGATCGGTGAAGGCGCGCTGAAACCCGGCACCAAGATCCTGGAAGACGCTATTGCCGATCATTTCGGTGTCAGCCGCACGGTCGTGCGTGGTGCGCTCGGCGTGCTTGAAAGCGACCACCTGCTGGAGCGCAAGAAGAACCGGGGCACATTCGTGGCCGAGCCCGGTATCGAAGAGGCCAAGGCTCTTTTCGAGTCGCGCCGCAAACTCGAACACGTCATTCTCGAACTCGTCATGAACCGGGCGACGGGGGAGCAACTCGACACGCTTGAGGCTCTGACGCTCGAGGAAGAGCAGATCCACCACCACGGCGACGAGAAATCGAAGACCGTCCTCTCCGGCAAGTTCCATATCGTTCTGGCCGATCTCGGCGGAAACGTCGTCATGACCGAGATGCTATCCAAGGTCGTCGCGCGGCTTTCACTGGTCATGGCGCTCTACGAGGAAGAAAAGCAGGATGACTGTGGCGCAGATCATCACCGCCAGATCGTCACCGCGTTGAAAGCCAAGGATCTGGCGAAAGCGCAGCACCTGATGGATCACCATCTCGCCGATATCGAAGGCCGCGTTCGCCTCACCGAAGGTCAGGGCGATCGCCACACATTCCTGGCGGTGCTGGAGAATTTTTCGTGATCGCGGGCTTGAAAGGACGCCAGCCGTCGACTCCACTCCACAATACCGGTTAACAACCTAATTCGTTTGGAGATTTCCGAGATCAACAGAAATTATGCAAGTTATTCCTATCTCATATATTTCCGAGTTGTGTGAATTTTAGATCTTAGCATTTTTAGACTGCCCGCGACATTACGCAACGGCTTCTTGAGCAACGTTGACGGAGACGTTCCTGCCCTAACCGATGCTCATACGCGAGTTTCTCGCGAACAGATTGCAATCTGCTGTGAATGTCCCCTCATAAGAGGCTTCAGATCCCTCCGATCTGTCTCGGCAATACTGGATGGGATCGAAGTCGATCCACAGGGAGCAATTCTCAACCACTGACCCGCCAACCCGCCAACCCGCCAACCCGCCAACCCGCCTTCCAGCAATTCGCTGCCTTCGCAGCATAACTGTGCCCGGCGATAGCCGCGCCCGCGGCCTCTGTAAAAGTTTGCGACAAAACCTTTCAACGTCATGAACCAGCGTTTCCAGCTGACTGGCTTGTCAATCCAGCGCGTCAATTCGCCTAGAAAATACCCACAATAAATAGGCGCCGCATAATTCATCATTTTTCTAAAAATATAATTGCAAATGTCCACTAATGGCGTCTACACTTAGCTTCAAGGAACTGGGCCCGCCCTAGCCGACGAGCATTCACCGACCTTCTTCATGACGGAATACGTTCTCTCACGAGAGCGATAGGCTCATATGATTGGCTGCAACATCGTACTGCAGCCTCGCGAGTTTTCTGCGACTAAGGAGCGATTATGGTTGTCGAACAAGCCACTGTCTTCAAGGATGGAAATCCGATCGGTGCGGGGATTTCTCTGGATGTTCTCGATGGCGCGCTCAGCTACTATATCCGCACACTAAACATGGCCGTATCACGCGACCTCGACGACAGGCTTGCAGGTCTCGCGGTAGCCAAGGGTACGGGTAAAATCACAACGCTCCTGCTCGTCGACAGACATCCCGGCATACGTTCCTCCGTCATCGCACAGCTCATTTTGCGCGACCGCTCCTCCATGGTTCGACTGGTCGATCAAATGGAGGACAATGGCCTTCTCACCCGAGAAACAGATGCTTCCGACAACCGTGCGCAGGGCCTTTTCATTACCCGCAAAGGCAGGTTGCTCGCCGACAAGATTAGACCGATCGTCGTCAAGCAGTCCCGCGATTACTTTTCAGATCTTAACGACGACGAGCATCGCCTCGTCATTTCTCTTCTGGGCCGGACCTACAGGCGCATTGTCGGCCTGACCGCATAATCAACACCCTGGTTCGCCGAATGCTATCGGCGAGCTCCAGGTTCGATCCTCAATAATCAATTTGAAAAGGCTCATCAAAATGCCTGGTCCTTATGTCGTTCCCGTCCATGGCGACGCCGAATTGCCAAGAGCGGTCGATGTGGTCGTGATCGGCGGCGGGATCATCGGCGCGTCTACAGCACTCGAGCTCGCGGACCAGGGCGTCAGCGTAGCGCTCTGCGAAAAGGGCGGCATCGGCCATGAACAGTCCAGCCGCAACTGGGGCTGGGTAAGGATCACACGGCGCGATCCGCGCGAAGTGCCGCTGATGGCTGAATCGCTTCGCCTCTGGGCCGATCTCAATCGCCGCACAGGCCGGGAGACCGGCTTCAAGCGTGCCGGCATTGTCTTCACCTGCGCAACGGACAAGCAATATCACGAGCATGAGCGCTGGCTGCAGAACCTCGAAGGCTACCAGATCGAAAGCAGGATGCTGACGGCAAAGGAATTCAAGGAGAAATACCCTGGCTCGAACCTCAGTGTAGCAGGCGCGCTCTACACTGCCGGTGATTGCCGTGCGGAGCCGCAGAAGGCAGCACCGGCGATCGCTGAGGCCGCCCGCGAGCGTGGCGCACATATCCTGACAGAATGCGCCGTCCGCGGCCTGCAACTATCCGGCGGGCGCATCTCGGGCGTCGTCACTGAGCGCGGCGAGATCGCCTGCAAGTCGGTCGTGCTGGCCGGTGGTGCGTGGTCGAGCCTGTTCATGGGCAATGCCGGGCTGGATCTGCCGCAATTGCGGGTGATGAATTCCGTCCTCAGAACCAAACCCCTCGAAGGTGGGCCGGAAGAGGCCATGTGGGCAGCAGGCTTTGCGATCCGCAAGCGACTGGATGGTGGGTATACGGTGGCGGACGGCATGCAGAACATCGTCGACATCGTTCCGGCCTCCTTCCGTTACGCGAAAAAATTCATGCCGGCCTACAAATACGAGTGGCGATCGCTGAAGTTCCGGCTTGGAGGCCGTTATTTCGACGATCTGCGTGTCCCGCGCCGCTGGGCGCTCGATGAACCGTCACCCTTCGAATATAACCGCGTGCTCGATCCGGTCCCGTCCAAGGCAATGATAAATGGCGCATTTTCACGCTTATCGAAGGCCATTCCGGTGTTTGCCAAGGCAGAGATTGCCCAGACCTGGGGAGGCATGATCGATGTCACGCCGGATGCGGTTCCGGTCATTGACGCAATCGACGCCATTCCGGGGTTTCATGTCGCCACCGGCTTTTCCGGCCATGGCTTTGGCATCGGCCCGGCCGCCGGCCGCCTGATGGCCGATATCGTGACAGGCCGGCCGCCGATCGTCGATCCCGGCGCATTCCGTTTCAAGCGTTTCAGCGACGGCTCGCCGATCGAGCTGGTCAGCGGATTTTGACCCGCAGCCATTTCAAACATCCCGAGAGAGGGTGCGACAAAACATACGTCAATAACAACCGACCATAGGGGATTTTAAGAGCATGTCCGAGATTGAAAAGCATTTTCTGACCCATCCCAACCGCCGCCAGACGCTTGGCCTCATGGCGCTGGGCGCTTCAAGCGTCATGTTTTCGGGCCTGACCGGGCAGAGCCCGGCCTTCGCCGCAGAGCCGAAATCGATCAAGGGGCAGTTGACGATCAGCTTCTCCCAGGAGCCGACCGTCTTCAATCCGCATATGCCACATATCGAGGTGGATGATGGCATCCATTTCAGCCTCTACGATCCGCTCTTCAGTGTTGATGCGGAAGGAAAGTTCGTACCCGGCCTTGCCGTCGAAGTTCCAACGGTCGAAAACGGTGGCATTTCCGCCGACGGCCTGCAATGGAAGGTCAAGCTCCGCGAGGGCGTCAAATGGCACGACGGAAAGCCGTTCACCGCCGAGGACGTCAAGGCGACATTCGAACTTCTGGTCGATCCGAATTTCCGCAGTTGGCGCAAGACCGGCCACGAGCTGATCCGCGACCTGAAGGTCGTCTCGCCGACCGAGATCACCTGGCGGATGGAGAAGGCGTTTGCGCCCTACCCGTCCATTCTCGCCTCGACCTTCATCACGCCCAAGCACCTTATGTCGGCCGCGTCCGACCCCAACAACGCGCCATTCAACAACGCGCCCGTTGGCACCGGCCCGTTCAAATGGGTCGAGCGGATTGCCGGCGATCACATCATGATGGCCGCCAATGCCGACTATTACGGCGAAGGCCCCTATGTCGAGAAGCTGATCTACAAGTACATTCCCGATCTCAATGTCATGTACACGCAATTCAAGGCGGGTGATATCGACGTGCTTGGCCTGCAATGGATCACGCCCGATCATTACGAGGAGGCTAAGGCCCTGCCGGGCATGGAAGTCGCCGTCGTGCCGGCCGCGACGATCGAATCCTTCACCTTCAACATGGAACGTCCACAGTTCAAGGACCCGGCGGTGCGCGAGGCGCTTTACGCGGCAATCGACAAGCAATCGATCATCGACGCCCTCTATTACGGACTGCCGACCCCGACCGAAACCTACATGCCGCAGCAGTCCTTCTACTTCAATCCCAACCTGCCGAAGCAGGCCTATGACATGGATAAGGCCAAGGCGCTTCTTGACAAGGCGGGCTGGAAGGCGGGATCAGACGGAATTCGCGCCAAGGACGGTGTCAAGCTCGCCTTTTCCTGCTCGACGACCGCCGGCAACCACATCCGCGAGCAGGTGCAGCAGTATATCCAGCAGTCGTTCAAGGAACTCGGCGTCGAGATGTCGATCTCCAATCTGCCGCCCGCCGTCATGTGGGGCGACTACTGGATGATGTCGAAATTCGATACTGTCATCGTCGGCCTCAACTTCCTGACCGGCTCGGATCCCGATACATCCGACTACTTCCGCTCGACCTCGATCCCGGCCAAGGGCGGTGCCGGACAGAACACCTGGCAATACGCCAATCCTGAGGTCGATGCCCTCTTGGCCAAGGGCGGCAGCCTGTTCGTGCCTGAGGAGCGCAAGGCGGCCTATCTAAAGGTTCAGGAGATCATGCGCAAAGACCTGCCGTTCCTGCCGCTCTTCCAGTATGCGACGGTTCGCGGACACAAGAAGGGCATCGAGAACATCAAGCCCAACGTCAACGTGCGTATCGACACCTGGAATGTCGCCACCTGGCGCAAGGCCTGATCAGGCAGCAAATTCCGGGCGGCCGAGCAGATCGGTCGGCCGCCACGGTTCCCTCCCTGCCGCCCGGATGATCTGCCGCCCGGGCGGCGGCGGGCCTCGTGTATCTCCTCGTGGGTCTCGCGAGCATCACTCCATAAGACCGGAGAATGCCTATGCTGCACTATCTCGTCAGCCGCCTCATTCAGAGCGTCATCCTGCTTCTGCTCGTCTCGATCATAGGCTTTGCGGTACTCAATCTGGCACCCGGAGGGCCGCTGTCGCAATATGCCCTGTCACCGGGCATGACGCAGGAAGCACTTGACCGAATTGCCCATCAAATGGGGCTCGATCAGCCGCTTCCTGTGCAGTATTTCAACTGGATCACCCGCCTGCTGCAGGGCGATTGGGGTAAATCCTATCGCGATCAGCTACCGGTTCTGGAGATCATCTACAGCCATCTCTTCGCCACGCTCCTGCTGATGGGAACCTCTATGGTCATCTCCATCGGGCTCGGCACCTGGATCGGAATTCGTGGTGCCATCAGGCGTTACTCCCTTTTCGACTACACAGCGACGATAGGCGCCATGGTCGCCCTTTCCATTCCCACCTTCTGGTTCGGCCTGATCGCCATCTATATTTTTGCCCTGAAGCTGAAGTGGATGCCGGCCGGCGATATGTACACGATCGGTAACGGCTCACTGTCGGATTACGCCATACACCTCGTGCTGCCGAGCATCGTGCTGGCACTTGTCGATATCGCCGTCTGGAGCCGGTACATGCGCTCGGCAACACTCGATGTCATCAACCAGGATTTCGTCAGGACCGCCCGCGCCAAGGGCCTCTCGGAGCGGGCCGTGCTGATGAAACATGTGGTGCGCAATGCGCTCACACCGATGATCACTCTTGCCGGCATACAACTCCCGACCATCCTCGGCGGCGCGCTGGTAACGGAGACCGTCTTCACATGGCCGGGCATGGGGCGGCTGTTTCTCGATAGCCTCGGCTATCACGATTACCCCGTCGTCATGGGGCTCCTGATGTTCTCGGCCATACTGGTGCTGATCGGCAGCCTGCTGGCCGATCTCATCGTCGCCGCCATTGATCCACGCGTGCGCCTCGGCTGACGGCCTCAGGTGGGCATCACCAGCGATTGAAAGGAAAGTCGATGTCTTCGGTCCCGTTTTCCGTGGAAGCCAGAACGTCCACGCGCTGGTGGCAGGGCAGAACCATAGAGCGTTTCGCCCGCCACAAGCTGGCGCTGGTCGGCGTTGCCATCATCACCATCCTCATCCTGAGCTCAATATTCGGCCCTTCCCTTCTGCCCTATGACGAACTCTACATCGATCTCAGGGCAAGGTTCGCCCCGCCTTTGACCGGCTATCATATCTTCGGCACGGATCCGCTTGGCCGCGATATCGCAGCACGGCTCTTCAATGCGGGACGCATTTCACTGCTCGTCGGCTTTTTGCCATGCTGCTATCGACGGCGCTCGGCTCCGTCATCGGCATTGTCGCGGGCTATCGCGGCGGGCTGATAGGGGCAGTGATGATGCGCATTGTCGATGCCTTTCTCGCCTTCCCCTCGATCTTCCTGCTGCTGGCTCTCGCCGCCTTCGTCAAGCCGAGCCCATTCATGATCACGGTCATCATCGCGCTCACCAGTTGGATGGAAGTGGCGAGGATCGTCAACGCCGAAGTGCGCTCGCTGCGCGAACGCGATTTCGTGCTGGCGGCGCGATCGCTGGGCTTTAGAACTACCACGATCATGATAAAGGAACTCCTGCCCAATACGATCGGCCCGATCATCGTGGCCGGCACGTTGACGGTGGCGCGGGCAATCCTCCTCGAATCCTATCTGAGCTTCCTCGGCTACGGAATTCAGCCGCCCCTACCGAGCTGGGGGAACATGCTGAATGGCGCGCAGCAATATCTCGACAGGGCCCCTTGGCTTGCTATCGTGCCCGGCGTCGCCATCACACTGGCAGTAACCAGCTTCAACTTTATAGGGGACGGCCTGCGTGATGCGCTCGATGCCCGCAGCGATATCGAATGAGGCTGGCCAAACGATTAATTGTTATCGGCCCACGCCATGTGCGCGATGTTCAGGCGAATACCCTTTTCGGCAAATTTCTGCCTCTCATTCGCGTTGATGCATCGATCAATGACAACAGATATATGCGGGCGGCGCCTATCTGCACAACATCGCCCGCAAACTCAATGCCCAGGGCACGGCCGGCGCCAAATGGCGTGACACAGCAATCCGCGGCCATGTCAGCTGAAGGACCGGCATTCTCCATAATACCACGTATGTCGGCCGCGTCGGCTGGAACCGACGACAGTATCGCAAGAACCCGGATACAGAACACCGGGTCGCCCGCAGCAACAAGGAAATCGAGTGGGTCATCGACGACGATGATCAGGCGCTGCGGATCGTCGTCGGCACACTCTGCGCCCGCGTCGAGCAGCGACCAAAAGAGATCGGAAAGCTGTTTTCCCAGACCACCGGCAATCGCCTCAATGCAGCCCACCGGCCGGCTACATGCTGAGCGGCATCCTCGAATGTGCCAAGTGGGGTGGCCCCTACGCCATCATGGCCAAGGATCTCTACGGCCGCAATCCCGCTTTTGCGGGCTGATCATGGATAATGTGTTTTGTGTATGTTTGGAAGATTTGGTTGCGGGGGCAGGATTTGAACCTGCGGCCTTCAGGTTATGAGCCTGACGAGCTACCGGGCTGCTCCACCCCGCGT
>CABHNZ010000013.1 GCA_902167985.1 Shinella sp. UYSO24 | reverse complement strand
GGACATGCCAAAATCTCCAAAGTGAAGCCATTGAAATTACTGGCATGTCGCACTTGGAAATAGAATGTACCCGGCTACATACAAATATCAGATAAGCTAAATTATGGAACCGTGCGCGGCGATTTCGTACTCCACGCCACGTGGATGTGAGGCTGACAACCAGATCTCACGCGACAAACAGCCGCGATACTACCAAGGGAGGCGCTCCTCGAGGTGGAAAAACCTCCTGTTGGTCCGTCATCCGGTAAAGTCGCATACTTTACCGCGGTCAACGCACCAGACTGTATGCTAAGGTCGGCGTTTTGGCCTCCCATCTCAGTCCGGACCCATCCTGGGTGCACCGAGTTGATCTTGATGGCCGATCCACGAAGCTCCTCCGCCAGCAATACGGTGAACATGTTCAACGCGGCTTTTGAGGTGTTGTAGCCGACAAACCGCGCATGATATGCAGGCGAACTCTCTTCCGACAGCATGGTTAGCGACCCTAGAACGCTCGACACATTCACGATACGAGGCGCTTCAGACTTCTTGAGAAGAGGTAAAAGCATCTGGGTCAAGAAAATCGGCCCAAAAAAATTCACCTCAAACGTGTTGCGGAGTACTGACGGCGGCGTTTCGCCGGGAGGATTGGTGGGCGCGACACCCGCATCCGGACCGTCGAGAAGGACGCCAGCATTGTTGACCAAGACATCGAGCTTTCCGAATTTCTCTCCGATGTGCTGGTGTACGCCTTGGCGGTCTGTGTCGGAGGCGACGTCAAGCTGAACCGATGACGCATTGTAGCCGCCTACTCGCAATCCATTTGCGGCGGCCTCGGCCGCCTCTGCATCGCGAGCGGCTATGATTACATGAAACCCCTTCTCGGCGAGCTGACGTCCCGTCTCGAGCCCCAGGCCACGGGCCCCGCCGGTGATGAGTGCAACCTTCCTGTCGGAGTACATTTCAATCTCTCTCTGTGAAAGGTGGTGAAACGCGTTCGATGCGCGATGCACAAAACGCCTTTCAGTTTGCCAGAACGAGATGGGAACGAATGCGGCTGGAACCAGTAGAATGCAGTCCGCCGACAAAACGTGTCATCTTGTGAACGACTGAGAGCTATCATTCCGCCTTTCTAGGGTCACGCCTCGTCCTTGCGCCCAACTCCACAATTGCGCAAGAAGATACAGGTCGGACAAGATTGGCTAGTGAGGTCGTTATCGCCTCGGCGGCCCAGCCACCCGCGGCACCTATCGGGCTTCTTGGGATCGCCCCTTTGTACATATGTCGACAAGCAAGGTCGGTTCAAACGACCTGAAACTCAGCCCTATCGACCAGACCCTTGGGATCCTCGCCGGCACGCAGAAGCCTGAGGTTATCGATGGTCGTCATGGCGGCAGACTGCGGCTGGGTGATTGCCGCAATATGCGGCGTTATGACGATCTTCGGATGCGACCAGAGCCGATTGTCGGATGGCAGCGGCTCCGGATCGGTGACATCCAGGAAAGCGCCCGAGAGATGGCCGGCATCAAGCGCAGCGAGGAGTGCGTCAGCGTCGAGCTGTCGGCCCCTGCCCGCCTGAACCAGGCTGGCGCCGCGAGGCAGTTTTTCAAACAGGTCTTTATCGAGGATACCGGCCGTATCCTTCGTCAGCGGCAGGAGGCAGATGAGAATATCGGTCTGTGCGAGCATACTCGCAAGGCCGGCTTCCCCGCTATGGCAGGCGACACCTTCGATCGTGCGGGCCGAGCGGCTCCAGCCGGAAAGCTGGAAGCCAAAACCCTTCAGGTGGTGCAGAGCTGCCTGACCGAGAACCCCCAGCCCCAGAACAGAAACCCGGCGATCAGCAGATTGCGGCTGCGGCACGATCTCATGCCATGTCCGATGGCGCTGCTGGTCGATATAGACGTGCAGATTACGGTGCAGGGATAGTACCGCCATGATGACATATTCCGTCACCATCCGGGTAATGCTTTGATCCACCATCCGGATCAGCTTGACGCCATCGGGAATGGCGGCTCCTGAGAACTGGTCGACGCCCGCTCCGATACAGAATATCGCTTCGAGGTTCTTGTAACGGTCCAGATCGGCCGGCGGCTTCCATGTCATGATGAAGCGGACTTCATCCGGCGCCACCTGATCAGGCTGCATCGAAAACCGGACCTCGGGCAGGTGTTCGGCGAAGGCCTGAGCAAAGATCGAGCCGCGGTCTGCATCGCAGAGAAACAGAAAGACCATCGCTACCTCACCGTTGCTCGATCTTTCGCAGTATCTTCCTGTCATGCCGCTCATACATGGAATAGACGATCGGAATGAACCAGGGACGTCCCCGGTATAAAGGGATCGCCTTCGGCGCAGGATCAAAATCAAAGGCGCTCTGCGCCTTAATTTCATCGCCGAGCAGCTTGAATGCGGCCTTCTTGCCGAGCCAGCGCGCCCAGACCACGCCAGAGCCGCAATAGCCTGTGGCATAGACCTTGTTGCCCGAAGAAAAGATGCGGGGAACCATGTCGCGGTTCATGGCGACATAACCGAACCAGCTATGTGTGAGACGCACGCCCGCCAATTCGGGAAAAAGCCGTGCAAGCTCTGCCTGCAGGTGGATGGTCGGGGCGATGGGATCACCTTCCGTCGTGCCGTCGCGTCCGCCGAACAGGATCCGCGTGCCGTCCGGTGAGGGCCGATAGTAATAGCTCAGCTTGCGCATGTCGCCATACATCATGCGGGCCGGCATCACCCTGTCCATCACATCCCTGGCGAGCGGCTCCGTCGCGATGATACGGCTGCGCACCGGCACGAGGCGCCGGCGCAGCCATGGGTCGGCACCATCCGTATAACCGTCCGTGCAGACCAGCAGCTTCTTTGCGAAAACCTCGCCGCGTTCCGTGCGTATCCGCACACCGCCCTTCTCATCCACGGACCCCAGCACTGCCGTGTTTTCATGGATCACGGCATCAGTGGATGAGGCGATGCGGATCATGCCGGCGAGAAGCTTTGCCGGATGAAGTCCGCCGATATCCTTCCTGACCATGCCGCCGACATAGAGATCCGTACCGATGAAACTGGCAATGTCGCGCTGTTCGACGGAGAAGGCCTCGATACCCAGGATCCTGTGCAGGAGGTCTGCGTGACGGCGCAGCTCCTCCGCTTCCTCCGCGGTCATTGCACCATCGAAGAGGCCCGAGAGCGAGAATTCGCAATCGACCTTCTCCTTTTCCATGAAGGACCAGAGGTCCTCACGCGCTGCCTTGCCTTCAAGCAGAATGGCGTTGGCGCGATCTTCGCCGAACCGCCTGATCAGCTCCTTCCGGCCCGGTCGGATGCTGCCGCTCGCCATCCCGCCATTGCGACTGGAGGCCGCCTGACCAAGTGATTGCCGGTCAAAGAGCTGCACGTGCCGTCCGGCACGGGCGAGCTCTATTGCGGCCGAGAGGCCCGTATAGCCACCGCCGACGATCGCCACATCGCAGGTGGGGCTGACCGCCCGAACCGGGAGATGAGGGAACTGGCAGCCGTCCCACCAATAGGGTGTCGACAGGACAGTGTGCGGAAGTGATGGAGGCATGCGCGGCTACTCTTTTGACGTTTTTTCGACTTTGTCGCTTGGGATCAGCTGCGCTCGACCCAGATTTTGCGAGTGGTCTCGATGACCTTCCAGACACCTTCAAAGCCCGGATGCATGACGAAGCTGTCGCCTGCCTTCAGCTGGCGGGTTTCACCGCCATCCTCGGTCAGCTCGGAGACGCCGGAGAGGATGTAGCAGAACTCGAAGACCGTACCCTTGATCGAGCGATAGGCACCGGGCGTCGCTTCCCACAGACCGCAGGATACCTGGCCATCCTCGGTCTTTGCGATATCCCAGGACAGAAAACGCGGGTCGCCTTCGATCAGCCGCTCCGGCAGGGGCTGGCCCTTGCGGGGAACAGGAAGATTATTCTGGTCGATGAAGGTGAGCTTGGACATGTTAAAACCTTTCAGAAGCCGTGTTATCGAGTGAAGGCCAGACGCCGTTCGAGCAGTTTCAGGCTCGTCAGCGCAATGACGTTGATGGCGAGATAGAAGACGGCCGTGATGATGAAGATCTCCATGATGGCGAAGGTTTCGCTCATCAGCCGTTTGGCGTAGCCGGTGATTTCAAGCACGGTGATTGTCGAGGCGAGGCTCGACTCCTTGACGATAATGGCCACCTCGCTGCTATAGGCCGGCAGAGCCTGCCGCAGCGCCAGCGGAAACTTGACCCTGGAAAACACGTGCCAGGGCGACATGCCGCAAGCCTCGGCCGCTTCGATCAGCCCCTTCGGCAAGGACAGGAAGGCCGTCCGGAAGATTTCGGCGGTATAGGCGCCAGTGTTCAGGATGACGGCGAGAATGGCGGCATGCAGGCCGCTTCCAATCAGCCACCAGATGACCGCATTGTGACGGACGAACTCGATCTGGGCGAGGCCGTAATAGAGAACGAAGATCTGCACCAGCATCGGTGTGCCGCGAAACACCGCGCAATAGACGTCGCAGACGCGCTGAAGCAATCCGTTTCGCGATCCGCGACCAAGTCCGACGAGGACGCCGAAGGGCAGTCCCAGACCAACCCCAAAAACTGCGATCAGAAGCGTGGTCTGGGCGCCGACCAGCAGGAATGGCACCGCGTAGGAAACAATACTGAAATCCATGTCAGCGCCCCCCGAAACCGCGATTGAGAGATCGCTCGACCGCGGAGAAAATCGACTGGCTCACCGCCGTCATGCCGAAGAAGAGCAGCGCGGCGATGCAATAGAAAAGCAGTGGAGAGCGCGTAATGCCTGCCGCAATGGCGGCAGTCCGCATCAGTTCCTGCAGGCCGACGACGGATATGAGGGACGTGTCCTTGATCGTCATCTGCCAGACGTTGTTGATGCCGCCAAGAGCCAGCCTGAGAGCGAGCGGCAAGGTGATGCGAAAGAATGTCACCTTCCACGGCAGGGCAAGCGAATGCGCCGCCTCGATCAGACCGTGGGGCACGGATTGCAGTGCACCGCGGATGACTTCGATCGAATAGGCGCTTGAGATCGCAGCAATGGCGAAGACACCGACAATATAGGGATAAGCGTTGTCTGCAGCATCCTGATAGCCGAAAATGGTGGTCACGGCGCGGACCCAATCCACCGATCCGAAGAACAGAAGATAGATGATCAGCAGCCCCGGAATGCCGCGGATCACGATGCTGTAGGCATCCACGATCTGCGATACGCCGAGCAATTTTCGCCAGCGCATGACCGCAAGCGGCATTGCGATGACAAAGCCGAGCGCCATGCCTGACAGGCCGATCAGCATGGTGACGAGACTGCCCTTCAATAGCGCAAGCGCCCAGCCGCGCTCGATCATCAACGCCCATAAATCATTCAGCATGGATACCATCCCGTTGGCCTGCCCCGCGAATGTGCGAGGCAGGTCGTTTTCTCAAAGGATCACTTCTTGCAAGGAATGGTATAGTCGTCCTGGAACCACTTCATCGACGCTTCCTTGACCTTGCCGTCATTGATCATGTTGCAAAGCGCCGCATCAACTTTTGCCTTCAGGGCCGTGTTGCCCTTGCGCATGCCGACGCCCATGCCCTTGCCGAGGGTTTCCGGGTCGTCCATCGCCATGACCTTGACGTCGATCCTGGTGAAATTGGCGCCGTCCGGGGTGGCGAAGAAATCCATCCAGGTCGGGGAATCGCCATAGGCTGCATCGATGCGGCCGCTGGCCAGATCCGCCAGCTGCTGGGTCGTCGCGTCATAGGTCTTCAGATCGGCAGAGGGGATGTTCTTCTGCACGAACTTGGCATAGGTCGTTCCGGTGACGACGCCGACGCTCTTGCCGGCCAGTGCCTTCTCGATCTCCGGCAGCGTCTTCAGCTTGGCAAGCGGCGAGTCCTTGGCGACAACGAAATACTGCGGTGTCGTGGCATAGGGGATCGAATAGTCGATCTTCTTGGCACGCTCATCGGTAATGCTCAGACCGGAAATGATGACATCGAAACGATCACTGTCCATCGAGGGCACGAGCGAGCTGAAGGTCTGAACGACAAACTTGCACTTGAGCTTCATTTCCGCGCAGATGCCATTGGCGATCTCGGCGTCGAAGCCGGTCACATTGCCGCTCGGGTCGGCCATGCTGAACTTTGGTGCGTCACCCTCGGTTCCAATCCGCAGGACGCCGTCTTCCGCCGATGCGCTCGATATCGCTGCCACGAGCAGGACGCTCGATGCGAAGGCTGTCTTGATAAAATTTCTGCTGATCATTCTGTTACCCCTTTTATGGTTCTAGAGTGGCCGCTCTTAGGCTGCGGCCGGCATGACGCTGGAAAGAAACCGCTTCACCGCTTCTGAGGCGGGATTTCGAAACAGTTCCTCCGGCGTATCATCCTGCTCAAGGCGACCCTTTTGCAGGAATATCATTCGGTTCGAAACATCGCGGGCGAAGCGCATCTCATGTGTAACCAGAAGAATGGTCGCACCTTCCGCCGCAAGCTGCCGGATGACTTTCAAAACCTCACCGACGAGCTCCGGATCCAGAGCGGAGGTCGGCTCGTCGAACAGCATCAGCTTCGGGCGCATGGCCAGCACACGGGCAATTGCCACGCGTTGCTGCTGGCGCCGGAAAGCCTCTGCGGATACCGATCGCGAAAATCTGCCATGCCGACCTTCGCCAGTGCCGAGAGGGCGACGTCTACCGCCTCCTTCCTCTCGAGCTTGAGAACGTAGATCAGCGCCTCGGTAACGTTTTCAAGAACCGTTCGGTGCGGCCAGAGATTGAAATTCTGGAAGACCATGCCGATCTGGCGTCGAAACCGAGGAATATTGACGGCATTGACGACGGTGCTTTCACCGCGCTCGTTGCAACTCACCGAGATGGCATCATCCATGACCTCGATCTGCCCCGATGTCGGCGTTTCGAGAAAGTTGACGCAACGAAGAGCCGTGCTCTTGCCACAACCCGAAGAGCCGATCAGGGAGATAACCTCCCCCTGATCCATGCGGAAGCCGACACCATCGAGAACCCTGGTGGCGCCGAATGTCTTGACGAGATCATGCACCTTGAGAACAGGCCGCATGGGGACGAATTCTCCAGTTGCGCGTTCTTCCATCAACCGGCTACCGCCCCCTGGGCGTCGAGTTCCTTCAGCACTTCATCAACGGAGGCCTTGGCGATCGAAACCATCTCGTCGATCTCGGATTCGGTCATGACCAGCGGCGGCGCAAAGCCGAGGATGTCACCATGCGGCATCGCCCGCGCGATCAGGTTGCGGTTGCGAGCCGCCTGCGAAATCCGGCCTCGACCTTCAGCGCCGGATCGAACATCGCCTTGCTTTCGCGATCAGAAACGAACTCGACCGCTGCCAGCATGCCGACGCCACGAACTTCGCCGACGATCGGGTTCTGGTCGAATGCAGCCTTGAGGCTCTTGATAAGGTAAGCTCCCTTCTTGGCCGCCTGGTTTGCCAGGTCTTCGCGCTCAACGATGTCGAGCACCGCATTGGCGGCCGCCGCACCGATTGGATGGCCCGAATAGGTGTAGCCGTGAGAGAAGGAACCGACCAGAGGTGTCGCCTCCTCCATGACATCATAGACCTTCTTCGAAACGATCGAAGCCGAGAGCGGCACGTAAGCCGATGTCAGGCCCTTTGCAACGGTGACGAGATCGGGCTTCATGCCATAGAGGTCCGATCCGAACATGGCTCCGGTACGCCCGAACCCGCAGATCACCTCGTCGGCGATCAGCAGCACGTCATACTTGTCCAGCACCGCCTGGATCTTGGGCCAGTAACCTGCCGGCGGAGGCGTGATGCCGCCTGTGCCAAGGACCGGTTCCGCAATGAAGGCGCCGACCGTGTCCGGACCTTCCGCGAGGATGAGGGCCTCCAGCTCGTCTGCCCTGCGCTGAGAAAAAGCCTCTTCGGTCTCGCCCGGAAGCGCGCCGCGATAGAAGTGCGGCACGCCGGTGCGCAGGATGCCGGAAACAGGCAGATCCATATGATCGTGGTAGAAGCTGAGGCCCGTCATCGAACCGGACACGACGGAGCAGCCATGGTAGCCGCGCTCGCGTGCGATGATCTTCTTCTTCTGCGGCTTGCCGCGCAGGTTATTGTAATACCAGACGATCTTGGCCTGGGTCTCATTGGCGTCGGACCCCGAGAGACCATAAAAGACCTTCGACATATCACCCGGCGCCATTCTGACCAGGCGGTCGGAGAGGCGCGCCAGCTCTTCGGTCGTATGGGCTGCGTAGGAGTGATAATAGGCCAGCTTGTAGGCCTGGCGGGCAATCGCTTCGGCCACTTCGGTACGGCCGTAGCCAATGTTCACGCAATAAGCCCGGCGAAACCGTCGATATATTCGCGGCCGGTCGCATCCTGAATGCGTACGCCCTTGCCGGTTTCCATGATGGTGGGATCGTCAGTGCCCTGCGCATAATCCTTCAGGTAGGTGAACGGGTGAAGAACCGTCCTGCGATCCATCTCGGCAATTTCGGCGATATTCGTCATGATCATTTCCTTACGCGGCAAGGCCGCCAAAGCAGACATATTTCAGTTCCATGAATTCCTGCAGGCCATGGCGGGAGCTTCCCGGCCGAGACCCGATTGCTTCCACCCGCCAAAGGGGATCGGCGCACCGGTGAAGGATGGCGTGTTGACGCCGACCATGCCGTATTCGAGCGCATCCGAAAGGCGCATGGCGCGCCCGACGTCACGCGTGTAGACATAGGCTGCAAGCCCCATCTCGCTTGCATTGGCGAGCGCCCTCACCTCGTCTTCGCTCTTGAAGCGCAGAACGGGGGCTACCGGACCGAATGTTTCCTCGGTCGCGATCAGCATGTCGTGGGTGACATCGGCAAGCAGTGTCGGCTTCACGAAATTACCCGAAGCCGGCGTCGGCAAATCACCGACCAGCATGCGGGCGCCTTGGCGACGGCATCAGCCATGTGGACCCGGCATTTCTCGACGACGGAAGCCTTCGTCATGGGGCCGATATCGACCCCCGGCTGGAGGCCGGGGCCAACCTGCAGGCACTGGATGCGCGCCCGCAAACGTTCGACAAAAGCGTCGTAGATCGCGTCCTGCACATAGATCCTGTTGGCTGCGAGGCAGTCCTGCCCTGATGTGGCGAATTTTGCGGCGATGCAGCCCTCCACCGCTTCGGCAAGATCTGCATCGTCGAAGACGATGAACGGGGCATGGCCGCCCAGTTCCATCGATACCTTCTTCACCGTCCGGGCAGCCTTCTCGAGCAGCAGCCGGCCGACCTCCGTGGATCCCGTAAAGCTGAAGGCTCTGACGCGTTCATCATCGAGCAAGCCATCCGTCAGCAGCTTGGGCTCTCCGGTGACGACCTGAAAAACCCCTGCAGTAAAGCCCGCACGATGGGCAAGCTCGGCCAGTGCCAGGGCGGAAAGTGGTGTCTCTGTCGCCGGTTTGACGATGATCGGGCAGCCCGCGGCAAGCGCTGCTGCGGCCTTGCGCGCAATCATCGCACTCGGGAAGTTCCACGGCGTCACTGCGGCGCTGACGCCGACAGGCTGCATGGAGACGAAGAGCCGGCTTGACGGCTTGTGCGTAGGAATTGTCTCGCCATATGCGCGCTCGCCTTCGGCAGCGAACCACTCGATGAAACCCACGCCATAGAGAATTTCCGCCTTCGCTTCGCTGAGCGGCTTGCCCTGCTCGGCGGTCAGGATCACCGCCAGGTCGTGCAGATGCTCACGGATGAGGCTGGCCCAACGGTGCAGGATCCTTCCACGCTCACCGGCCATCAGCCCGCGCCAGGCGGGAAAGGCCTGACTTGCGGCCAGAATTGCCTTTTCCAGCAATGCCGCGTCGCAATCGCTGACCTGCGCGATGGCATCACCGGTGGAGGGATCAGTCACGGCCGTCGAAGCGCCGGATGTGCACCAAGCGCCGTCAACGTAAGGCGCGCTGCGTAGCAGGCATGGATCACCCAAGTGCTGCAGAGCATGGCGCGTCGTCGGTATGGTGTTCAACATCTCAGCTCGTCATTGGTGGCGGATGACGAAAGCCTAAGAGCAGGATGAAGCATATAATCTGCGATATATCTTGCAAATAAGATGATTTTCGGCTTTTTTTGATCATCAGAAACAGGAATCCTGCGGATCTTCCCCATGCAGCTCGACAGGCTCGATGCCCGCCTTCTCAATATCCTCCAATCGCATAATCGTCACAGCACTGAGGAACTCGGCGCAATGGTCGGCCTTTCCGCAACCGCCGTGCAACGGCGGATGAAGCGACTGCGTGAGGAAGGCGTCATCGAAGCGGATGTGTCGGTCGTCAAGCCGAAGACCATCGGCCGGCCGATTGCGATGCTGGTGCTTGTTTCACTGGAGCGCGAACGGGCAGATATCGTCGATCGCTTCAAGCAATCCATTCGCCAGACACCGGAGGTCATGAACGGCTACTATGTGACTGGCGATTCCGATTTCGTCTTGATCGTGACGGCCCGCAGCATGGAAGACTATGAAGGTTTTACCCGCAAGTTCTTCTATGAGAACCCAGACATCAAGGGTTTCAAGACAATGGTGGTCATGGACCGGGTAAAGGTCGGGTTCTCGGTACCGATCGATTTCGACGATTTTTCCTGAGTACCCGGTGTGCAATGACATGTTAACGAGGCACTTGAGCCATCGGAAGGCAATTTTGCCGCGGCGGTGCTTTATGCCCGCCCAAGACGGCCACGCTGCGGAGTGTCTTCATCGCCCGTGCCATACCGGGCTTCGCGTAATGCCGATGGCGACCGGCAAAATGCCAGCCGCGATATAAAGCGCTATCAGGTAGATCGCGTGGCGTATTGCCAAGACTGGGAATATCAGGCAATGCGTTGCGTCAGCAATCATCCTACATTTGAGGAATATCCGTGCAGATACTTGTCCGCGACAACAATGTTGATCAGGCGCTTCGCGTTCTCAAAAAGAAGCTGCAGCGAGAAGGTGTTCTGCGCGAAATGCGCCAGCGCGAATATTACGAAAAGCCATCCGTCAAGCGCGCCCGCGAAAAGGCGGAAGGCGTGCGCCGCATCCGTAAGCTTGCCAAGAAGAAACTCGACCGGGAAATGGGTATCGTGGCCGTGAAAAAGTATCCGGCCCGTTCGAAATAAGCGGCAAGCTCCTCCTCCTGCATTTCTCCGTTATAGATCGTGAAGGCCTGCCTTGCAGCGATGAGCGCAATCGCGTGCGTAATTTCGATGCCTTCGACGCACACCAGCGTATGACCGACCGATGGATAGTTTCAAGATCATCCCCATCAAACTTGAAGTATCTCTGATCAGTCAATGCGCTACGGCCTGCGGTTCTGTTGCTTATTCCCTTATGTAGGCAGAGCCTCAGGTCTAGCCCCCTTCAAGCGACTTGCCCGACGTCTCGCATGGCAGGCTGACCGTAAATACGGCTATGCTGAACAAGGTGTACAGGGTTCCTGAAGGCAACATCTGACTGCAGCAGATGACACCACAGTCACGTTCGCCCCCCTGAAAGCCCTTAACTAGAAAAAGCCCCCACTGCCTGTCAGCCATATCCGGAAAAATCCACCGGAGGATCCTTGTCCGGCGGATACCCGGTTTGGACGGCACTGTCGGGAGGAAAACCTGATAAAAGATGTAGTATTTTCTTGACCCGGAATTGTCAGCCTCTGGGATCGCTGATAATTCCAATCATCATGGAGAGGGCCTATTCTCAAGATCTGCTGACGGTATTCCTGCGACTGCGCAAGCATCTGCATCTATCGATCGCAAGGCTGGTACGCTCGCCGGCTGCGGCGGAAGACCTTGTACAGGATACGTTCGTTCGACTCTGGGAACGCCGGGCGCAATTGCCGCAGTCCGCCATGCTGTCCGGCTATGTGGTCCGCACCGGCCGCAATCTCGCCATCGACTTCAAGCGTCGGGAGCGGATCGCGCCGTTTATCGACGGCGTCGAAATGCTGGAATTCATGGCTGACACCGCGCCCTCGCCGGAACATCGGGCGATTGCGGCGCAAAAGCTTCAGACACTCTCGGATGCCATTGCCGCTCTTCCGCCACGAGCGCGCGAAGTCTTCGTACTCGCGCGGATCGAAGGCATGACCTATGTGGAGATCGGCGAGCGGCTCGGCATATCGCCCAAGACCGTTTTCAGCCATATGGTCGTCGCCCTGGAGCGCCTCGAAGCGTTCCGGCAGCAAGAGCAATAGATTTATTTTTCTTCCGGGCCGTTTCGACCCCGGTTTTGGGCATTGCCGCTCGTCTATAAGAACGGTTGGCAATCGGGATATGCGATGAACGATCTTCCGGACAGGGATCAAAAGACCCAGGCTTCCGAACGGACGCATGAGGCAGCGACATGGTTTGCGCTGCTCCTCGATGACAACACGCCGCCGGAGGATTACGAGCGCTTCCGCGCCTGGCTTCTCACAGACGAGAGAAATGCGCAGGCCTATGCCCGCATCGAACAGCTCTGGAGCGGTGCCGCGCTGGAGCCGACAAAGACCGAAGGGGCCCGGTCTCGCCGCAGCGTGCTGAAGATGACCAGCGGTATCATTCTACTGGCCGGCGCCGGCGGAACCGCCTGGACCTTGTCGACACGTCCCGATTTCTCGACAGGCACCGGCGAGATGCGCAGCCTGACACTTGCGGACGGCTCCCATGTCGAACTTGGCGCGGCAAGCGCGATCTCGGTCGACTTCACACCGTCGCTGCGCCGTATCGTGCTGCATGGCGGCGAGGCCTATTTTACGGTTGCGCCAGACAGCGCCCGTCCCTTCCTTGTCGAAGCCGGCAGCGTCAAGGCAACCGCGCTCGGCACCGCCTATTCCGTCTCCATCGCACCGGAGCGCACGACCATCGCGGTGACCGAACACCATGTCAGGGTGGAGGCCGGCGGCCGCAGCGTCGATCTTCGCGAGGGTGACGCGATCGACTGGGAAGGCGGCAGGCTCGGCGATATTGCCAAGGGCGATGCGGACAACCGTCTTCGATGGCGCGACCGGCAACTGATCTTCTTGGCAAGGCCGCTTGGCGAAATCATCGCCGAGGTGAACCGCTGGAGAAAGGGGCGGCTCGTCATCGTCGACCGCGCGCTTGCCGCCCGACGGGTTACCGCGATCCTTGATCTCAACGACATCGACGACATCGACACGACGCTGCAACAAGGACTGCCCGTCTCGTTGCAGAATTACACCTCGCTTCTGACTATCGTCTCGGCCAGAAAATAATTTGCCTTCGACACTCAGGTTTTTGCGTCTGCCAATCGTAAAGATGAGGACCGGTTTTGGGAGGAGCCGGAAAATCTGATGTTTGCGGGGGCAAAAGAGAATGACGCGTAAGATCGAGTTTCATGGCCGTGCACTTTCAAATCGTCTGGCAAAAGGTACGGCGCTTGCATTGTTCGGTTGGCTGGCAGCGACAACCGCAGGACAGGCACAGGATGCCGGCGCCTCACATGCCTTCAGCATTCCGAGCCAGTCCGTCGCTTCAGCGCTTGTCCGCTATTCGGCAGTGACCGGTGCCAACATCGTCTATGACGGAACCCTGCCCCCGGCTGCGATGAGCCGCAGCGTTCAAGGCCAGCTGCAGGACCGGGAAGCTCTTCGGGAACTCCTTTCCGGCACAGGACTGGGCTATACATTCGGCGCCAACGACACGATTACGATCATTGCGACCGGTTCCGGGACGGTGGCGGCCGGCGCCAATGACGCAACGGCCCTCCAGCCGATCGTGCTCAGCAGCGGCGATGCGCCGGGAAGCTATGACGCGCGCGAAAGCTCTGTCGGCACCAAGACCGATACGCCGCTGCGCGACGTGCCTCAATCGATCCAGGTGGTGAAGCGCAGCGTTCTCGAAGACCAGCAGGCGACGAGCCTGTCGGAAGCTCTCGAAAACGTCTCGAATGTCCGCGAAAGCGCCACATCCGCCAATCGCGCATCCTCCTACATGTCCCGCGGCTTCACATCCAACAGCTATGCGGTGGATGGCGTGATGCTGGATGGTGCCGCGAACAACCCGGAATACAGCACGGAACCCGACATGGCCGGCATCGAGCGCGTCGAAGTTCTGAAGGGCCCGGCCTCCGTTCTCTATGGTCGCGGCCAGCCGGGCGGCCTCATCAACATCGTCACCCGCCAGCCCACCGATGAGCCGACGGCGGAGGCCAAAACGCAGGTCGGCAGCTACGGCTTCCGCCGCGCCGAGGCGACGGCAAGCGGCCCGCTCAACGACGACGGCACACTGACCGGCCGCATCACCGGTGCCGCCCAGTATGACCAGGCTTTGTCGAGGAGCGCCGCGCAAGCAAGAGGCAATATGTCGGCGGTGTCCTCAAGTGGACGCCCGATGTCGATACGACCGTCAATCTGAGCGTCAGCCATACGCACCAGAACCAGCCCTATGACCGCGGCCTGATCGTCAGCGACGACGGCAAGATCCACATCCCCTATGATCGTTTCCTTGGCGAAGATTGGTCGATGGTCAACAGCCACAAGACGCAGGTGGCGCTGACCGCCGAGCGCCAAGCGCTGGACTGGCTGAAATTCCGCGGCTCGGTTCGTTATACGCGATCGCTCGCGCATGACCGCGGCATCGATTACCGGGGGCTTGACGATGATGGCCGCACGCTCAATCGCCGCTACAATCACCGCACGCAGGATCTGACCAATCTCGATCTGCAGCTCGAGACGGTAATGACCTTCGAGACCGGCGATATCGGCCATACCGTGCTAGCCGGCGTCGAACATGTGCGCTCAAGCCTGGATTTCTGGCGCGAGCGCGGCAATATCGCACCGATCGACATATACGATCCGGTCTACGGCGCGCCGATGACGGCGACGAGCGGGCTTCTTGACTATACGCAGGACATGGTCGCGACCTCGGTCTATCTGCAGGACCAGGTGGACCTGACCGACCAGTGGAAGCTTCTGGCCGGGCTGCGCTACGACTATTTCGATCAGGATACGACCACCCGCGCTGGCGATCCCACGCCGTCGATGAACGATGGCGCGCTGACCTGGCGGGCGGGCGTCGTCTACCAGCCGGTGGAGGCGCTTTCCTTTTACACCAGCTATGCCACGAGCTTTATGCCGCAGAGCGGGCTCGGCGAAGACAATTCGCCGCTCGACCCGGAAAAGGCTGGCAGATCGAGGCCGGTGTGAAGGCCGAGATTATTCCCGACCGTCTTTCGGCGACCCTCTCGGTGTTCCAGATCACCAAGAACAATGTTGCCGTCTCGGTGCCCGGCGAGGATTACTCGCGCCTGACGGGGCAGCAGCGTTCGCGCGGCTTCGAAGTGGATGTGACGGGCGAGATCACCTCCGCCTGGAAAGTCATCGGCTCGCTCGGCTATCTCGACGCGGAAGTGACGAAGGATGGCGATGCATCGATCATCGGCAACCGGCTGACCGGCACGCCGCACTGGAGCGGCAGCCTGTGGACGACCTACGAATTTCAGGATGGAAAGCTTGAAGGTCTGAAACTCGGCACCGGTGTCACCGCCGTCGGCAAGCGCTATGGCGATCTCGAAAACAGCTTCTTCGTCGACGGCTACTACCGCCTGGATGCGTCACTGTCCTACAAGATCAACGAGCATCTCGATTTCTCGCTGGTCGGCCGAAACCTGACCAACCAGCGCTATATCGAGACCACCGCAAGCAGCACCGACAATTATGCCGGCAAGCCGATCAATGTGATGGCCTCCCTCAAGGCGAGTTTCTGACGCGGTGGAGATGGCCGGCTCAACACTGCGAGACGCCGCATTGCGGCTTGACCGGGTCAGCTTCGGCTATGCGGCCAGCCCGGTCCTGACGGACGTCTCGTTTACGGTGCGACCCGGCGAAATGCTTGCCGTGGTCGGGCCGAACGGCTGCGGCAAGAGCACGGTCCTGAAGCTGATGGCCGGTCTCGTCAGGCCAACCGCTGGACGCGTCCTTCTCGGTGACGATGCCCTAACTTCGCTGCCCAGACGAAAACTCGCCCGCCGGCTGGCCATGCTGTCGCAATCCAACGAAGCGCCCGAGGGCATGATCATCCGTGATCTCGTCGGCCTCGGCCGCTTCGCCCACGAGGGCTGGCTGCGGCGCGACACGCCTGACGACCGGCGCCATATTGACGATGCCATGCGGCGCATGGATATCGAGGCGCTTGCAGACCGGCGCGTCGGTGAACTCTCCGGCGGCCAGTTGCAGCGCTGCCGCATGGCGATGACGCTTGCCCAGGATACGAACATCCTGCTGCTCGACGAACCGACCAACCATCTCGATCTCAAGCATCAATATGCCCTGCTTGAAGTGGCGCGGGGGCAAGCACGGACCGGCCGCGCGGTTGTGGCGGTGCTGCATGATCTTACTCATGCAAGCCTCTATGCCGACCGGATCATCCTGATGTCGGATGGCCGCGTCGCGGCCGAGGGCAAGCCCGCGGAGGTGCTGACGGAGGACAAGGTCGAGGCCGTCTACGGCATCCGCACCGTCGCCATGCCCTTCGGCCGGGCCGTCATCCATCTGCCGGAAGGGGCGCTGCGATGAGGCCGGGCCTGCGGTTGGCTCTGCTACTCATTGCCCTGCTCCTGCTTGCGGGTCTGCATCTCGTCTCCGGCGCCCGCTTCTCACAACCCGGCACCGTTGTGCAGGCTCTTTTCGACTACGATGCGAGAAACTACCAGCATGTGGTGATCGTCCGGCAGCGGCTGACGCGCCTCGTCACGGCCGCCTATGCCGGAATGGTGCTCGCGACGGCCGGTTTTCTTCTGCAGAAAGTGCTCCGCAATGGTCTCGCGTCGCCCTCAACGCTTGGCATCAACAGCGGCGCCGTCACCTTCGTCACCCTCGGCATCTATCTTTTCGGCATCAATGGCGCTGGACTGTTCTGGCCGGCGCTCTTGGGCGGGATTGCCGCGATCGGGGTGACGTTCCTGGCATCCGGCCTCGTCAGCCAGGGCGCGCGCGATCCGCTCTCGCTGGTGCTTGGCGGCACGATGACGGCAACTTTGTTTTCGGCGGCGACGACCTTCGTCATTTCGCTCGATCCCGAGCGTTTCGACGATCAGATGAGCTGGCTCGTGGGCGATATCGGCAATTTCGACTATCAGCCGCTCCTGTGGCTCTGGCCGATCGGCGCCCTGGGGTTGCAGAGCGCCATCCTCCTATCACGCTCCCTCGACCTCCTGTCGCTTGGTGCGGAGCAGACGGCCAGCCTCGGTGCCGATCCGCGCCTTGTCCAGTGGGCGAGCCTTGGTCTTGCGATCCCGATGGCGATTTCGTCGGTCTGCATCGTCGGGCCGATCGGTTTCGTCGGCTTGGTCGCCCCGCATGTGACACGCATGATGATCGGCGAGACCGGCCGCATCGCCATCATCTTCTGCGCCGTACTCGCGCCGCCGTCGTCATCGGCGCCGATATCGCCGCGCGCACGCTGCTTGCTCCAAAGCTTCTCAATGTCGGAACGGTGATGGCGCTCTGCGGCGGCGCCGCCTTCCTGGCACTGATCGTCTCGACCATGAGGACACGGCGGTCATGAGGACGAAGCAAGCATGAGGCGCGGTTTCGTCATCCGATATGGTGCGCATATCCATGTGCCGGTCGCGCTGCGCCCCGCCGTCATCCTCGCCATGCTGCTGATGCTGCTTGCTGCGATGGCGCTTCTTGCGCTGAATGTCGGCTCGACGACCATCTCCGCCGTAGAACTGCTGCGATGGCTCGTGCCATTCATCGGCGCCGACGGCGAGACCGGCCCGATCATGCTTCTGCGCTGGCCCCGTATCGTCACCGCCATTCTCGGCGGAGCGATGATCGCGGCATCTGGCCACTTTCTGCAGATCGTCTCGCGCAATGGCCTCGCCGATCCCGGCCTCCTCGGCATATCGCAGGGAACGATGGCGGCGGTCGTACTCGGCTCGGCCCTGTTTGGCCTGCCGCCGGAATGGCTGGCACCGGCCGGCCTCCTCGGCGGCCTTTTGACTGCAGTCTTCGTTCTCTCGCTTGCCTATAGACTGGCCTCGGCCACCGGCCTCATCCTTGTCGGGCTTGCGGTCAGCATCGTGCTCGGCGCGGTGATCGAGATCGTCATGGTCGAGGGCGGCATCCTGCAATTTTCCCGCTGGCTGTCGTGGTCGCATGGCTCCCTGACCGTCGTATCGGCGGAAACGCCCGCATGATCGCCGCATGGGCATTGCCGCTCACTCCCCTGACGCTTGCGACGGCGCGCATGGCGACCCCTCTCCTGCTCGGCCATGAACAGGCGGCCGCCATCGGTGCCTCGTCGCAAAAACTCTCGATGTTACTGACGCTTCTTTCGGCGGCGCTGGTTGCGCCTGTCGTCGCCACCATCGGGCCGATCGCCTTTCTCGGCCTGATCGCCGCCCATGTCGGACGTCGTCTGGTCGGCGAGCGGCCGCAGGAGGCGATCCCGGTCAGCATGGCCTGCGGCGCGCTTATTCTGCTGGCCGCCGATACGGCCGGTCGCACATTGTTTTGCCGCTCGTCATTCCGGCGGGCATTCTCGTTTCGCTGACGGGCGTGGCCGCGTTTCTCGTCGTTGCCCGTCTTGCAAGCCTGCGCCGATAGGAGATCCCGCATGCGCATCGTCATTCTGATCTGGGCTCTCGTGCTTGCCATCGCAGCCCCAGCCCTTGCCCGCGATGTGACCGATCACGACGGCCGCATTGTTACGGTGCCCGACCATCCGCAGCGCATCGTCTCGCTGCATGACTGGACATTGACGGTGATGGCGCGCGAGCTCGACGCACCATTGATTGCCAGCATCGGCCGTCCCGGCACCGATGGCCGCCCGTTCATCCGCGGCGCGCGCGAACTGTTCGGGCTGACCTTCGATCAGATCGAACTCGCATCGCTGCACGGTAAGCCCGACCTGGAGCGCATCCGGGCGCTCAAGCCGGATCTGATTGTCGCCAATAGCGGCGATTACGCAGCCCTGACCGACCAGCTTTCATCGATCGCACCGACCCTTATGTTCAACCCGGAAAACGGCAAGCCGCCGTTCGACCTCTATCGCGACTTCGCCGGCTGGATCGGCAAGGCGGAGCGTTTCGACGCACTCCGACAGGATTACGAGCGGGATCTGGCAAAGATCCGTACGAGCCTCGGCAAGAATGCCGGGCGAAGCTATGCCGCAATCCTCGTCGACGGCCGCGACGGCTCGCTCACCATTCTCAAGGAATACGGCGTGCTGACGACGGTGCTCGACGACCTCGGCTTTCGTCGCCTGCCCATCGTCGGAGAGGTTCCGGCCGGCCAGAGCCGGATGCGGATCGGGGCCGAACTGGTTGGCGAGATCGATGCTGATATGATCGTCACCACCTATCTGCCAGAGAATGGCGGCACGCCGCAATCGATCTTCGATGACCTCGATCGCATTGCGCCAGGATACAGCGAGTTTTTACGTGCTTCCCGCGAGCGTCATATCCTAAGCCTTTCGCGATATGAGGTATATCCGACTAGTTTCCGCGGCGCTTCCATCCTCCTTGAAGTTCTGGCGAGCAGCAATTTCTAGTCGCTCTCGCGAGCCTCGGAGAGGGGCTCTTTATGCTCTTGAACGGATACGAACCTTTGGCTCGGCGCCGGACTCAATGAGGATCCAACATTTTCAATGCGTTGTTGAACGAGCTCCGTCTTGACCTGCGAAATCTTGGCTAAATTTCCGCCTTTGATGCAATCCTGCTCTTGAAATGCCCTGTGAGGCCCGTAAAGATGACTGTAATCATCATCTTTTTTCAATGTGAGACCCGTGTCGTTGGGTTGGGATCTGCATAAGCTTTTCAAAAGCCACTCAAATGAGCTTATTCGGTTCATCCGGCGAGCAGGCGTGCCCGAAGATGATGCACCAGATCTCCTGCAGGATGCGTTTTGCGGCTTGCCACAACCCACGATGGTCAGACGTCCATTGCCAACCCTCGCGCTTATCTCTTCAAGGTGTCACGTAATCTGGTAACGGATCATGCCCGCACTCGAGCAGTTCGGCAACGCTACACCCAGCTCGAAGCGCCAACGGACGTAGCTGCACCCGAGCCACTTCCTGAAGCGGCAATAGACTATCGCCGAATGGTTCAAAAGCTTGAGGGAGCGCTTGCAGGGTTGTCGGATCGACAGCGTGAAGTGTTTCTCCTTCATAAGTTCGAGGAACTCTCTCACACAGAGATCTCAGTGCGCCTCGGCATTTCAAGAAGCATGGTCGAGAAGCATATGATGAGGGCCCTCCTCAACCTCAGAACAGAATTGGGCGATATGCTCGATTAAGCCTCGCCGAGGCTAAATTTCACGACACCCCGTGTGGTTTTGGCCCGCTCGTCCGTCTATTGGATGGAGCACACGACAAATCAATTGGACGAGCGAATTCGAATGGGTACGGAAGGCGGGGAGATCAGCGGTCGAGAGCGGCAGGAGGCTGCTGCATGGTTTACGCGCATGAACTCCGGCGAAACCACCCCCGCAGAGCTTGACGAATTCAGAATATGGTTCAGCCGGTCTGCTGAGAACGCTGCGGAGTATCATCGTCTGGAGCGCATGTGGGCGCAGTTTGACAATCTGCCGGAAGTATCGCGGAAACCGAGCCCGACTGCAGCTCTTGGCAAAAGGACAGTCTCCAGGCGCGCTTTACTGATCGGCGCAGGCGCTACCGCTGCCACAGCAGTCGCCGCCGGATGGGCCGGAAATTTCCAGGACTACGTGGTCAGCGACGAATTCACCTCGATTGCCGAGGTTCGACAGACAAGCCTGCCGGATGGGAGCGGCGTGACACTGGATGCAAATACCGCGATTGCAATCGACTTCTCGGATAACCGGCGACAAGTCCTGCTTCAACGAGGCCGCGCTTTCTTTGACGTCGCAACAGATAGCCGCAGACCTTTTAGGGTCATGGCAAAGGGAGGGAGCGTCGAGGCCCTCGGCACACAGTTCGTCGTTAACGTTTCCGGGGATGAGGTGACAACGAGTGTCCAGGAAAGCGCAGTGTCGGTGACAGCCCCAAGCGGACAAGACGTTCGCGTAATGATGGGTCAGATGGTCTCTTACCAAGGTACCGAAATAAGCAGGGTCGAATTAGCCGATCCAGAGGTTGAGACTGCCTGGCGTCATGGACAATTGATTTTCAGTGACAAACCACTCAAAAGCGTGGTGGCAGACGTCAATCGCTACCGGTACGGAAGATTGCAGATCGTCGGTTCCAGTCTGGAAAATCTGCGCGTCAGCGGCGTTTTTGACATCAAGAATCCGGACGGCATTCTCGAAGCCATCGTCCGCACCCTTCCTGTGCAAGCCGTGGAGGTGACGCCGTTGCTCGTGGTTCTGATCCCGCGAGATATTTTTCAGAAAACGTCATGATTGGGGTGAGGTGATCAGATTGCCACTCGTCTTAGCTTCCAAACGGCAAGAATTGCGGCAGGGCATATGGGACAGAGTAATGATCACGACACGGAAATCAGGCGCATTCGTCGGGCAAAGAGCAAGTCGTCTGGGACGAACGGCAACGTTGCTGGCTGGAATAAGCCTGATGCCGATCGCGGCCTCCGCGCAGACAGCCGGCACCACGAGTACCAGACTTCAGCAAGGTGCCGTTTCCTATACAATCCCGTCGGGGTCTCTCGGCTCGGCCCTGGCTTCCTTCGGCAGCCGCAGCAATCTGCAGCTTCTTTATCCCGCAGCAATCACTCGAGATAAAACGACAACCGGTGTCTCCGGAACAATGAGCCCTCAAGAGGCCCTATCACGGTTACTTGCCGGCACCGGTCTTTCTTTCCGCTTTACAACGGCAACAACCGTGACGATTTCGGCAGCCGGGGGCCAGGCTGATGCGACCACGTCGCCTGTCGATGCAACGACGCTCGCACCCATTGTGATCGGCACGGAGCAGACTGGAAATGGTCCGGTCGACGGATATGTGGCGCGGGTTACTGCGGCCGGCACTAAAACCGACACCCCACTGATCGAGACGCCGCAATCGGTAACAGTCGTCACGTCGGACCAGATCCGCAGCCAGGGCGCAACATCCTTGTCAGAGTCGCTTGCGTATACGCCGGGCGTTGCGATGCAGTCCGGCACGTTCAGCAGATCGGTCGACGATTTGACCATCCGCGGTTTCAACATTGCGAACGGCAATCTTGGGAGCCTTCGTGATGGCATGAAATATCAGTCGAACGTCTACGATGGCGGCCAGGAACCTTACGGTTTGGAGCGCATCGATGTGCTTCGGGGTGCGGCGTCCATGCTTTATGGCCAGTTATCGCCGGGTGGGGTCATCAACTCCATTTCGAAGCGACCGACCACGACGCCGATCCGGGAAGTCAACGTCGAACTGGGCACTTACGGTCGCAAGCAGGTTTCTGCCGATTTCGGCGGACCATTGGATGATGACGGCGTCTTCAGCTATCGCTTGACGGGGCTCGTCCGCAACGCAGACAACTGGGTGCATAATACCCCCGATGACAAGGTCTATGTCGCCCCTGCCCTTACTATCGCACCCGACGCCGGTACGTCGCTGACGATCCTATCGAGCTATCAGCATTTTGATGCAGGCTTCGCCACTCCACTTCAGCTTCAAGATGTCCGATCGGGCGCTATCCCCCGCAACATGTTCCTCGGTGTCGAGGGGTTCGATCAATACAAGGGCGACAGCTACACGATCGGTTACGATTTCGAGCATGAATTCGATAACGGCCTCAAGCTGCGCAACAAGGCGCGCTATTTTTATTCCGACGTGAATTGGGACTATATGATCGGCAATCTTGCTCCCTTGGCAAGTACCGGCGGAAGCCTGGCACGCCTCGCGAGTGTCCGCAGTGAACGTTCCTACGGCGCAACGACCGACACATCACTGGAATATTCATTCGATGCTCTGGGAGCAGAACATACGGTGCTTGGTGGCTTCGATTATTATCGCAGGAGCTACGACAGCCACCGCTATCGTGGGTCGGGATACAGTTTTCTCGATCTTGATAGCGGCGTAACGTTGACGAACCCGCCGGTCAGCTATGCCGTTGATCGCGGATCCGACACGACCGCCAATAGCTATGGGGTTTACCTTCAGGATCAGATCAAGTTCGACGATCACTGGATCCTGCTGCTTGGCGGCCGACAGGACTGGACCGACAGTTCGGTGAAGTCATACCAGAATGGCGGTGTGACCGATCAGTCCGATAATGCGCTGACTGGTCGGGCTGGACTTGTTTATCTGTTCGACAACGGGCTTGCGCCGTACGTGAGCATCGCACAATCATTTCAGCCCCAGGCTGGATCTGTGACTGCCACAGGTGCAGCACTGAAGCCGAATGAGGCAATCCAATATGAGACCGGGATCCGCTACCAGCCGGCTGGCAGCAATATTCTCCTGAGCGCAGCTGTTTACGACCTTACGCAGTCGAATCTTACGACCAGCGATGCGTCATTCAACGTTTATCAATACGGGAAGGTGCGTTCGCGCGGTCTCGAGCTGGAGGCGCGAGCCGAGATTGATAATCTTGGATTGATCGCTGCCTATTCCTACACAGATGCGCGCATCACCGAGACCGCTCTGGCGAGCGAACTCGATCAGCAGATCCAGCTCGTCCCGAGAAACGCCTTCTCCCTTTGGGCTGACTACAAACTCGATGATCTCGGTCTGGAGGGCGTGAAGATTGGCGCGGGCATGCGCTATACGGGCACAACCAATATCCTGAACACCACGCAGAACGCGCCGTCCTATCTTCTCGTCGATGCGATGGTGAGCGTTGATCTCGGTAAACTCACCGACCAGTTGGAGGGCGCGGAACTCAAGGTCAACGCTCGTAACCTGTTCGACAAGAAGTTCTACACCTGCAACTACACGGATGGCTGCCGCTACGGCGAGCCGGCGACTGTGACGGCGACGCTTAGCTACAAATGGTGATACTCGCGCCAACCCGACGGCAATTCGTGGGCGGTGGCTTGGCTTTTAGCCTCGCCACCGCGACACAGGCGCAAACCCCGTCGACTGATCGCCGACAACGTATCGTCTCGATGGACCTCCTGGTGACGGAACTGCTGCTGACGCTCGGCATTTCCCCGATGGCAATCGCCAACGTGCCGCTTTACCGGCGGCTGGTGGCAGAGCCGCCGCTTTCGACCGATACCGTCGACCTCGGTCCTTTGCAGGAGCCGAATGTGGAGTATCTGCAGCTTCTGCGTCCCGACCTCATCGTAATGGCCGATTGGCAAGCGAACGGTTTGGAAAGGTTGCGTCAGATTGCGGCAACAGAAACGATCGCAACATTTGCCGGCAAGACACCCGCCCTCCGCCATATGCAGGAGCAGTTACGCATTCTCGGCACAGTAACCGGCAAGGTAGCTGAGGCTGACAAGTGGATTGCACGCTGCGATGCGGAGCTTGCAGAGGCGAAAGCAACCCTGTCGGCACTCCCTCTTCCACCACTTATCTATGCCGGCTCAATCAGGACGCTCGCCATGCGGCAATCTTTGGTGGAAACGGCCTTGTCGGTGACGTGACCACCCAGCTGGGGCTGAGGAATGCCTGGACAGGCCGGGTAAACGCATCCGGTGTCGCTTCAATCGGCATCGAACAGCTTGCGGGTAATGCCGAGGCCAGGATTATTCATTTCGACCGCGGTCGCGAAACAGATCTTGCGGTTGCTCGCCTCGCTGATAACCCTCTCTGGCAGGCTTTGCCTGCGTGCGGGCTGGCAGGGTCACCCGCATGCCGGTGGTCTATCCCAGCGGTGGCGTCGTCAGCGCCACTCGCCTCGTGCGTCAACTGACCACGTCTCTTGCCGGGACTGGCTGAACGATGGCTATCGCTTCGGATCGATCTCCAAATCCACCCTCGCAGATCACTCTGCCAGTTATTACACTTGCCGCGATTGCTGCAGCCTGCGGCATGCTCGTGGCTAATGCCGGGGGCATCGCCGTTCTACATCGTGCGCTTGCGCAAGCATCATCCGGCGATCTGCAGGCCGTGCTGGTCACATACGGACTTCTTCCGCGGTTTGCCATTGGCGTGATTGCGGGCCTTTCGCTTGGACTGAGCGGAGCACTTTTCCAACAGATCCTGCGCAATCCCCTGGCGGAGCCGGGCACACTCGCGGTATTTTCGGGCGCGAAAGCCACCCTATTCGTGACGGTTCTTTGGATACCTCAGGCACTTGCCTGGGGACATGAGCCAATCATCGGGATCGGGGGGCTTCTCGCACTGGCCACCGTCTTCATACTGGCCTCGAAATCGAAGTTCCAGCCGCTGCGCGTGATCCTGATCGGTCTGATGCTCTCCTTGGGGCTCGAAGCATTCAGCGGCGCGACTTTCCTTGTCCATTTCGAGGAACTCAGCGACCTACTATCCTGGCAAACGGGATCCCTCGTTCAGACGAATTGGAGCAACGTAACGATCCTGTTGCCGATCCTGCTCGTGGCGACAGGCATTGCTCTGCTGATGACGCGGCCAATCACAAGCCTGGACCTCGGCGACGACAATGCAAAAGTGCCGGCGTTCCCGTCTTCACTATTCGCCTCATAGGCCTGCTTGTTGCTGCGTGTGTGAGTGCGGCAGTTGCAGCGACGGTCGGACCGATCGGTTTCGTCGGTCTTGTCGGTCCCGCAATGGCAAATCGTCTTGGCGCGCGGGGGTATAGGCGGCGTATCATGTTTGGGATGTTGCTGTCTGCCGCTCTGCTATCGCTCGTCGATCAGGCTATCCTGTCCTTGGCTGGCGGTCTCGATGTACCGACCGGGTCCGCGATGGCACTCCTTGGTGCACCAATCCTGATCTGGCTCGTCCAGCGGACCAGCCTGAAGGACCGCGTCCAGCCGGTCCGCGACATGTCGTCGCAGGGCCGGTCCGCATGATCGACGCGAGAGTATGGCTTCTCGGAGCGGCCCTGTCTCTCACCATCGCTTGCGTGTTGGCGCTGACCCTCGGGCGGCTCGCTGACGGTTGGCATTTGGCCTCACCCGAGCAGATCACATCCGTATGGCAGTGGCGCTTCCCACGGATGATTGCCGCCGGAGCTGGAGGCGCGATGCTGGCGGTTGCCGGGTGTCTGCTCCAAAGAATGACCGGAAACCCTTTGGCCAGCCCGGAAATCCTGGGTCTGTCCTCCGGTGGTGCCCTGGTTTTGATGATTACGATCTTTTCGTGCCTGGTCTCGACCGCAGCGGAATGATGGTCTTGTCTGGCCTTGGCTCGCTCATAGTGCTCGCGCTGCTGATCTGGTCCGGCCGCCGTTCTGGTTTCAGTTCCGAGCGAATGCTGCTTGCAGGTATAGCGCTTGCAGCGCTTACCGGCGCACTCACCTCTCTGCTGGCACTTTTCGGCGACATGCGCATTCAGCGCCTGCTTGGCTGGATGGCTGGATCGACCTACGCGGTCAGCGAGCACGATGCCTGGATCGCCCTCGTTATCGCCGCTGTATCGCTTGCGACAGTGCCGTTTCTGTCTCGATGGCTGAGCATCCTTCCTCTTGGCGTAGATTCTTCGCGCTCGCTCGGGCTAGGGATCGCAAAAAGCCGCCTTATCCTGATGGTTGTGATTGCTTCAATAACGGGCGCCGCCACATTGCTCATTGGCCCTCTAAGCTTCGCCGGGCTGATTGCACCGCACATTGCCCGAAGCGTCGGCCTCTATCGCCCGATATCTCAAGCATATGGTGCGGCAATCATTGGCGCGACCAGCATGATCCTCGCCGATTGGATTGGCCGCACCATCGCTTTCCCTTGGCAGATCCCTGCCGGCACAGTGGCGACGCTACTGGGCAGCTTATATTTTCTCATGTTGGGCTTGAGGCATGATCGCCGAATATAGCCAATTGTTCTCCGGATCCCTGGCGGCAACGGGTGATCGCCTCTGTCTCCAAGATGGCCGGGACGGTATCATTGCCTGCCAGCTTTTGCTCGATGACCGGCGTATGGCGGAAATCCTAAAGATATTCGCAGGAAACTATGCGGAACCAGATCCGCGAGCGGTGGCATCGCAGTGGTCAAAGCAGTATTTCTCACACCTCCTCATGCCGACGCTTGCGATCAATCTCGTGCTGGATCGGGCACTGCCACTGCGCCTGGATCAGGTTGGTGTCGCACTCATGGATGATGCGCGGCCCAGCACCTTCTTCTTTGATGATGCAGGCAGTGCGATAGAAGCAGCGGATTTCTCAGGCCGTTTCGGTGATTTGTTTAATGGCCATGTGGCGCCGCTGATTACAAGCATATCCAACGCCAGCATGCTGCCGCAGAAGGTTCTCTGGGCAAACGTTGGAAACATTGTCGAAAATGTTGTCGGCCACTGTGCTCGGTTGGCAGGAGAGACACCCGGTGTGCGGCACGGGCGAGACCTGCTGGCAAGCAGGCTCTGGCACGACGGAAGGCGGAACCCGCTATTCGAGCCGATACGCTACGAGCGCGCCGACGGACAACATGTCCGAAAACGAAAAGTCTGTTGCCTGAGATATCTTATCCCTTCCTTGAAACTCTGCGGGACCTGTCCATTGGAAGAAGTCCCTCCAAAAAACCGAGGCGGGACAAATCGCAAACACAACTCGTATGATCTGGGCAAGCTTATGCCGAGACACGCCTTAAAACCTGCGATTTCTGACGCCACTATAGCCTTGTTCGAGCTCGAAAATGTCTCTTTCGCCGTCTCCGACAGCGCCCTTGTGCAGTCGCTGGCTATGAAGGTACCCACCGGCAGATTTGTTGGATTGATCGGACATAAGGGCTCCGGGAAATCGGCATTTCTCAAACTTTTGGCGCGGCACCAACCAGCCTCGGGCGGCAGTATCCGCTTCGAGGGGAAAAATCTCAGCGAGTGGACTGATAGGCAGTACGCCCGCAAGGTCGCTTATCTTCCGCAACAGATACCTGTTACAGCTGGTATGCGTGACCGTGAACTTGTGAGGCTGGGTCGTTACCCCTGGCATGGAGCGCTTGGCCGTTTCAGTTAGGCTAATGGCCAGAAGGTCGAAGATGCGATGCATCTGACGGATGTCATTGGTCTGGCGGACCGCCTGGTCGATACCCTTTCCGGCGGAGAGCGTGAGCGCGCGTGGCTAGCGATGCTTGTTGCCCAGGATGCCGAATGCCTGCTCCTCGACGGACCAACTTCAGCGCTCGACATCGCTCATCAGGTGGAAATGCTTGCTTTGATTCATCGCCTTTCGAAAGATCGAGGCATTGGCACCGTCGCCGTTCTACATGACGTCAATATGGCTGCACGCTTCTGCGATGACATTATAGCCCTGCATACCGGCAGGTTGATTGCGCGCGGGACGCCGGCGGACATCATGACGCCTGACCGCCTAAGATTGGTGTACGGGGTTGAAATGGGAGTAATGCCCCATCCCGGCACTCAACAGCACGCTTAAGGTTACGCCAACCATATCGGCGATATCAGAGGCGACGTAAAGAATCTTATAAAGACCACCCTGTAGGCTTTGACGTAAGGCAGGCACATCCAGGTCGCGCACGTGTGCTCGGTGTTCTGGCCGCGGCACTCTTCGCGTTCGTTCTCGGGTGCGTGCTTGAAATGAACCGCAGCCACTTTCCGGTCGCGCTCGGCATGGGGGCGGTCAATATTCTAATGATGTTGGGCTACCTTCTGGTCCTTAACGCCATAGCAGGCCTCGACGGTCAATGGTATTTCTGGCCGTCCGTCGCAGCATTGAGCTTCCTAGCCATCGCCTGGGCGATCGCTGGCACGCACTTCCCGGCCGCCTTCTGGAACCATGTCTCGTCTATTCCCATCGCGCTGACCTGCGGCCTGACAGCATGGATACTTCTGCGCAGCCGCACAATCCAGAGATTGCGCTCAGTTCCGATCGCCGTATTGATCTCGGCCGTCCACGCCGTGTTTTACCTTGGCCGGGCGTTCATTGCCCCTTTTCTCCTCCAGTGGTACGGGCAAGATATTATCTCCATCGTCGGGAAGGCGACGATGTACGAGGCCGTCTTGTACTCGGTAGCGATGCCGATGTCCTTTCTGATGATTATTCGAGAGGAGGAAAAGCTCCACCTGCTCCACATGTCACAAACCGATCAGTTGACAGGGCTTGCAAACCGTCACGCCTTTTTGAGCAGGCAGCTCAGATCCTCCGGGAGCGGCATGGTGACCCTGTCTCCCTGCTCGCGTTCGACATTGACCACTTCAAGGCGATCAACGACCGCATGGACATCCAACCGGAGATAAGGTTTTGCAGTTGTTCGCCGAAACCGCCCGCGAGAAGCGGGGCCCGACGCGCTTATTGTCCGGCTGGGTGGTGAGGAATTCGCTGCGCTTCTGCCTCGGTGCGACCATTCACAGGCTCTCGATCGCGGCTCGGCGATCGCAAGCCGGTTCGCCAAAGCAGCCGCTCGGGCAGAGGGTTTGAAAAACGGTGCCACCGTCAGTATCGGCCTTGCTGCACCGGACTGCCCCGACCTTGCCGGAATGCTTGCAAGCGCCGATGGCGCGCTGTACCGGGCGAAAGCCCTTGGGCGGAATCGCGTTGAGACCGCACGGCCGACCGAATTGCCGCTGCCCCCCTCAGCCGATCCCTTGCATCATCAGTTACGGGTAGTGGCGATGGGGGCGTCCTGATTCGATGCAGCGTTTCTGGACGAGGGCACCTTGACGCAATGCGCACCACCGGCATGCAGTTTGATCACCTCGTGAAACTTGCCTTGACAACACGTTACTGCATGTCACTCGTATAGAACTGCCTGAATTTGCTGGTATCGCCGCGAACCAACTTCCGATCTATCACATCGGCCTGCTTATGCGAGTTCCTGGTATGAGATCCCAATCCACCGATCCAGGTTGCTATGGCGCCCCGGTGGCATGACCATAGAAACTGGCCTTGATGAGCGACGTCGCATAAGCGCTCTTGGCGCGCGAAGCGGCAATATCGTCCGGCGTGAGTTCGTCGACGATCTCCCCCCGTTCCATCACCAGAACCCGGTCACACATATGCGATACGACTGAAAGATCATGGCTGACGAGGACGAAAGTCAGGCCTTTCTCGTCCTTCCGGTCGGCCAGAAGGTTCAAGACTTCCGCCTGCACGCTCACATCCAGCGCAGAGGTCGGCTCGTCGAGGAGCAGGATCGGCGGCTCGACGATCATGGCGCGGGCAATCGCGACACGCTGGCGCTGACCACCGGACAATTCATGGGGAAAGCGCGCCGCGAAACCGCGCGGCAGGCCGACGGCCTCCAAGGCAGCCCCCACATCTTCCCGATCATGCGGCAGGCCCATGGACCGGGCGGGCTCAGACAGCGCCGTGCCAATCCGGTGGCGCGGATGCAGGGAGCCGAACGGATCCTGGAACACCATCTGGGCAACCTTGAGATCCTCTCGGCTGCGGCGCGGCGATAATTGGCGCCCGTCCATCGAGATACGGCCGGTCCAACCACCTTCCAACCCGACGAGACTGCGCAGGACGGTGGATTTTCCGCAGCCGGACTCGCCGACGATCCCGACAGTCTCGCCACGCTCCACCCTGAAGCTCACGTTGCGGACGACATGATTGACATTGTTCCCCGAACCGTAGCTTACGTTCAGACCTTCGACTTCGATCATTGCGTCCTCCATGTGTCTGCCTGTTCCAGCACCTTCCTATCCGGCACCTTGAGACGCCGTACCCGATGAAGCGGGTCAGGCATCGCCTCGATCAGGCCGCGCGTATAGGGGTGCTGCGCGCTGCCCAGCGAACTCAGCCGCTCGACCACCCGCCCGTGATACATGACCGCGATATCCTGGCAGAAGGCCGAGACCATACGGATATCATGGCTGATCAGGATGAGGCCGGAACCGTTCTCCTCCACCAGCTCGTCCAGCAGATGCAGGACTTCGCCGCGCACGCTGACATCCAGTGCAGACGTGGGTTCGTCGGCAATGACGAGCTTCGGCTTGGTCATCAGCATGGCGGCAATCATCACGCGCTGTCCCATGCCGCCGGAAATCTGGTGCGGATAGCTATCCATCACCCGGTCGACATCGCGGATCTTGACGCGCTCCAGCATGCGCGTGCGGCTTCGCGCGCACTTTTACCGCTCAGCCCCTGATGCAGGATGGCGGTCTCGGCCACCTGCTTGCCGATGGTCAGGACGGGGTTCAGCGAATATCGCGGGTCCTGCATGATGAGCGCGATCTGGTTGCCGCGAAGCTTCGCCATATCATCCTGTGAGGCGTGGCTGAGGTCCATGCCGTTGAACAGGAGCTTGTCGGCGCTGATCCGGGCCGATGGCGGTAGCAGCCGCATGATGGCCCGGCCGACCGTACTCTTGCCGGAGCCGCTTTCGCCAACCAGCCCCAGCTTGGTGCGGGTGAGCGTCAAGTCGACGCCATCGACGGCACGAAGACCGCTGCCTGCATAGCTGACGACCAGATTGCGGATATCGAGAAGGATCTTGTCGCTTGCGGGAGTATCGGTCATGTCCCTGCCCTCTTGTGACGTGGATCGAGGATGTCGCGCAGCGTATCCCCAACAATGTTGAGCGACAGGCTGGTGATCAGGATCGCAAAGCCCGGCATCAGCGCCACCCACCAGTTATCGAGGATGAAGCGGCGCCCGCCGGAGATCATCGCGCCCCATTCCGGCAATGGCGGCTGCGCGCCAAGACCGAGAAAGCCGAGCGAGGCTGCCGTCAGGGTGATCGTCGCCATGTTGAGCGTGAGGCGCACGATGACGGAGGGAAGGCACATCGGCGTGATGTAGAAGAGGATCATGCGGAAGGCGCCAATGCCATAAAGCCGTGCTGCCGCCACATAATCCGTGTTGCGCACGACGAGCGCCTCGGCTCGCGCCAGACGCGCGATCGGCGGCCAGGAGGTGAGCGCGATCGCGATGATCGCCGTATTGAGCCCTGCCCCCAGTGCCGCGGCAAAGGTCAAGGCCAGAACCAGCGACGGGAAGGACAGGACGATGTCGGTGCAGCGCATCAGGAAAGCGTCGATCCGGCCGCCGAAATAGCCTGCCGTCACACCGATTAGCAGCCCGATCGGACCGACGATCGCCGAGACGGAAAAGACGGTGCGCAGCGTGATGCGGGTGCCCCAGATCACGCGGCTCAAAATATCGCGCCCGAACTCGTCAGTGCCCATGAGATGCGCCCAGGAGGGTGCCTGAAGAACATTCTGGAGGTTCTGGCGCGCCGGCTCGTAAGGAGCAAGCAGCGGTGCGAAGATTGCGACCAGCAGCAGAAGTGCGACAACCGCAAAGGCGATCATCCCCAATGGCTCATGCGCCAGGGATCCGAGAAACCGGCGCACAGGCGCCAGATAGTCCCGCCCGCCGGCGGCTTTTTGAACAGTGGTGTTGCCATTCATATCAGCGTGCCTCGCGGGTGCGTGGATCCAGCATGGAATAGGCGAGATCCGAGAGGAAGTTCAGGAGCATGAAGACCGTGCCGATGACGATCGTGCAGGCAACGACCGCATTCATGTCGCCGATGGTCAGCGCCGACGTCATGTACTGGCCGATCCCCGGCCAGGAGAAGACGATCTCCGTCACCACCGCACCTTCGAGAAGGCCACCATAGGAAATCGCAAGGATCGTCGCGAGCTGGACTGCGATGTTCGGCAGGATATGCTGCCAGAGGATGCGGCTGCTGCGGGCGCCCTTGGCGCGTGCTGCGATGACATAATCCTGCGACAACTGCTCGAGTGTGAAGGCGCGCGTCATGCGGGTGATATAGGCCATGGCCGCATAGGCCAGCATCAGTGCCGGCAGGATGATATGCTTCATGGCATTGAGGAAGATCTCGGTATTAACGGCCAGGAGACTGTCGACGAGGATCATGCCCGTATGTTCGGGAATGAGACCCTCATAGAAGACATCGACGCGACCGGGGCCGCCGATAAGGCCGAGCTGTGCATAGAAGATCACCAGCCCGACGATGCCGAACCAGAAGACCGGCACGGAATGTCCCACCAGCGAGATGACGCGGGCGATCTGGTCGATCAGCGTATCGCGGTTGAGGGCTGCGGCAAGGCCGAGCGGCACGCCGCAGACCACCGAGATGATGATGGCAAGCGTCGCCAGTTCCAGCGTCGCCGGGAAGGCAAGGCCGATGTCCTGAATGACGGGCCGTCCCGTTAGCGCCGCAACGCCGAGATCGCCATGCAGAAGACTGACGAGATAGCGCCAGAACTGGACGATGATCGGCTGATCCAGCCCGAGTTTCTCGCGCATCGCCGCATAGGCGGCGGGGCTCGCCATTTCGCCGACGATCGCGCCGACGGGGTCTGTCGGCAGGAGCCTGCCGATGATGAAGGTGACGGCAATCAGCGCGATCATGCTGACGACGAACTGTTGCACCTTCGTTGCGAATGATTTGATGCGTGCAGCAACCATGGACTGACCTCCCATCAGTTGGTCTTGCTTACGTTTTCGAGCCTGACAGCGCTCAACGGATGCCCCTCGTAGCCCGTCACCCTCGAACTGAGCGCAATCGGATTGGCGCGCTCATACATGGGGAAGACGGCAGGCGAGAGCGACACGAAGAGGTTCTGCATCTCGACATACATGGCCGACCGCTTGGCGGGATCCTGCTCACGCATGGCGGTGGCCGTCAGCTTGGTCAGGTCCGGAATGTCCCAGGCCGACCGCCAGACGAAGTTGCCTGCATTATTGGCCTTCACCGAATTGTCCGGATTGGACGAGAACTGCTCCATGGAACCGAGGACGTTCGACATGTAGGCGCTGGTCTGCGGGATCAGCATGTCGAAATCGCGCGCCCTGTGGGCCGAGACGATATCGCGCCCGAGCCTTGCAGGACATCGACCTTGATGCCGACATCCGCGAGTGCCGCCTGGATCGCCGTTGCCAGATCGACACGCGGCGGCTGGGCTATGGTCTTGATCGTGATGGAAAAGCCATTCGGATAACCGGCTTCTGCAAGCAGTTTCTTGGCGCCCTCGATGTCATAGGACCATTCGGCAGGATCCGGGATTGCATCGGCGAAATTGCTGGGTACAGGAATATGCCGCGTCTGGCCGTAGGGGCCGATGATGCTTTTCTGGATGGCCGGAAAATTGATCGCCTTGAAGATCGCTTCACGGACCTTGGGATTGTCCAGCGGCTTGTGGCTGGCATTCATTGATAGCACGTAGAAACCGCCAGTCGGCACGCTCTGGATCGCGATACCGGGCTTGCGGCCGAAATAGCTGATGTCGCTCGATGACAAAAGCGCTGCGATATCCGCATCGCCGCGCTCCAGCATCAGCCGTTGGATCTGGCTTTCGGCGACGTGGCGCATGATGACGCGTTTCAGCTTTGGCGGACCGCTCCAGTATTCGGGCCGGGCCGAAAGGATGACCATTTCATTGGGCCGCCAGCGATCGAGCCTGAACGGCCCGGAGCCGGCAGAATTGATGCGCAGCCATTCGTTGCCCCAGTCACCGGCGTTCTGATGCCCTTCAACGAGCTTGCGATCGACGACGCTGGCTGAGACTTCGGCAAGGCGGAACAGCAGCAGATCGCCGGCCATCTTGCCGGTCAGGTCGAGCCGGAACGTGTGCGGATCCTCGACATGGACCATGCTCTCGATATTGGCCGCAGAATAACCGGCATAGACATATTTCGCGGCGACCGCCTGGTTCATCTTCATCAGTCGGATGAAGGACCATGCAACGTCGTCGGCAGTCACAGGGCGGCCGCTCTCGAACGTCGCATTGTCTCGCAGCTTGAAGGTAATCGCCCTCGGCGTGATCTCCCAGCTCACCGCCAGCTGCGGCACAAGATGGCCATCAGCAGTGGCCGCAACCAGACGGTCATAGAGGTTGGCCATGATCTCCGTGCTGGTGGAATCACTGTTCTGGTGGGGGTCGAGTGAAATCACCTGTGCAAGCGACGTCGCGTATACGAGCGTATCCGCCGGTGTCTTTGCCGCGGCCGGCAACATTGTGAGGAGCAGTACGGCCATAGCCCCCACCGCCCTCGTCCACGCTTGCCTTATCAATAGCGTCATGTGCCTCCTCCAGGTCCATTGCTTGCAAGAAATGTCCGGCTCCTCTGCCGGTTACTCCAACGCGACGTTGCCCTTAGCCTTCAACTCCCTCGATTGCCTGCAGGTTCGGCAGAGACGACGCTATGTTGGAAAGCGATCCGACCAGTGGGTATAAATCGGCCTGGATCGAGTGATAGATGTCTGGCTTACCGGCAAACTGCAGAGCAGACGGACGACCGACTTCGTCGACTTCCGGGATCCAGCCTCCCACATGCTCATCGATGAACAGGTCACGAGCCACTTGCCAGTATCTGGTGTATTCACGCTCGCGATCAGAAGAGGGAGCCTGTTTCATTCGGGCCGCAGCAGCTCCAATCGCCTCGGTGACCGGCCACCAATAGCGGGCCGGTCGCAGGGGAACACCGGCGACATCGACCGTATACATGAACGCGCCATTCCGCTGATGCCATCCGTCGTTGCATGCCCGCTCATAAAGTCGTTCGGACCATTCGGTCAGCACCGCCTCCGCCCTGCCCCCAAGATCCCAGGCTTGCAAAAGCAGCCTCGACAGTTCCAGCGAATGGCCTGGCGTCGTGCCGGCCGGACGAAACATCGGATTGCCTTCATAGAGGCCATCGACGTTCCACCGCCTGTCGAAATGCTCGGGTATGCGCCAATTGTATTGAGAGGCGATCTGGCCGACAAAGAACCCGAAGATCCCCTCTGCCCGGCGCAAATGCGCCAGGTCGCCGGTCGCCTCCGCTAGTCCGATCAGTGCTTCGCTGTAATGCATGTTGGCGTTCATGCCGCGATAGGTCGATATTTCCGACCAATCCTCGGCATATTCCTCGCTGAGAAGGCCGAATTCGCTTTCCCAGTATCGGTTTTCTATAACGTCGAGCGCGTCCTCGATCAGCCGGTCGGCAAGCGGATGGCCCGCCTGTTTTGCACTGGCGCCGGCGAGAAGCACAAAAGCATGGCCGTAAGCAAGTTTCCTGCTGTCAACGACAGTGCCGCCGGAGGCAAAAGACCAGACGTAGCCGCCATGCCGTGCGTCCCGGTGATGGTCCCAGAGCGCCTTCATTCCGTGATCGACCATATCGGCCGCTCCTGGCACCCCAGCCAGATGGCCAAGCGCATAGGCATGAACCATACGCCCGGTCGCATGCAATTCGCGCGGAGAACCTGCAATCGGTTGCCCGGTAAAATCCTGGTAGTGAAATCCGCCTCTGGGATCGAGACTCCGCTTGAAGAAATCGAACTGCCGAAGCGCATCTTTCGCAAGATAGGCGCGATGCGCAGGACTATTCCAGGCCAGATCCATGTCGGTCATTATCCCTGTATTCGTCATCCGGTTATCCATCTTCGCATCCGTGATTGGTTCGCTAGATCAAAGCGGCGATGTGTGACCATGGCGGAGAGCCGGCTCGAGCCGTTGTCGCCGGTACTCAACGTGTCCTCTCTGCGGGAAGTCGAACAACGGTGTCGGCGCACCAACCTCTGGCAGCGGGTTCGGCCGCATGACGACTACGTTTTCGGTGACAAGGCCTGTGACCCCCTTGGCAAAGACGCCGGGAATTCCGCCTTCATAGGCGATGAGGCCGATGATTTTGCCGTCTGGACCATATCGCCAGGCATTGACGCGTCCGGCGCTCTTGTCTCCGAGCGGGAAGCGATCAAAACGATCCTCGATCGTCGGGCGCATATCATAAGACAGGCCAGTGCCAAGCGGGCCGGCGGCCTGCTCCATATTAACGTCGCGAAGGACGATGTCGGTGATCTCTCCCTGGTGTTGGGCGACCATATTGATCGCCCCTTCCATGCGGCCGGACACATCCTCGATCAGGACGTTCTTCACGATTCCGGCTGGAAACTCCTCCGGACGCCTGTCAAGGACAGTAATGGTAATCGCTTCGCCCGATCCCCAGAAGCCGGCCGCGTCTCGTGGCAGTCGACGGAGATGCGACGGAAGCGGATGTTCTCGACGACACCGCCATCACGCGAAAAGATACCGAGCCCGCGATTGGATTTCTCGATGCGGACATCCTCGAAAGCGATATTGCGAAAGTCCGAAAAGCTTTCCGTCCCGAGCTTCAGCGCGCATGAGCGGCTTTCGATGGTGCAATTCCTGACGCTGATGTTTTCGCAAGGACCGGTCAGGCTGCCATCGCGACGACGGGTCGTCTTCAAAACGATGCCGTCATCGGCGGTGCGGAACACGCTGTCCTCGATCACCACATTTCGGCAACCGTCAATGACAATACCATCGGTATTGGGCATGCGGCGGTCGTTATCCACCTTGACGCCGCGCACGCTGATATTGTCGCAATCGGCAAAATGCATCGTCCACATGGGTGAATCGTCGATGCGCAAGTCCTCGATCACGATGTCGCGGCAGCCGTCGAGAACGAGGATCCTCGGCCGATAACGCGCCGCCACCAGTGTCCCCATCTCTCCATCATCGCCCAGCGAATAGGCTGTCGAGCCGGCGCAGAATATGCGTCCCCTTCCAATGAGCTTGATATTGCTCGCCCCGGATGCCGCCATGATTGCGCGGTCACTCTCTTCCGCGACGATGGCAACCGTCGTTTGAGCATACGCCTCGTAATCGGCAATGAAATGCAGCTCAGCGCCTTCGGAAAGCTCAATCGTCAGGTCCGAGCGCAGGCGCAATCCGCCGCATCGGTGAATGCCCGGCTCCAGAACGACGTGCAGTGGCTCCACGTGCGTCTCGAAAAGCTTGTTCAATTGATCCGTAATGGCGTCAGCTGTGGCGGCAATCGCCTTGGTCGTCGCAATCGACATTCGTAACCTCGATATCCATGTTGAAAAGCAGCCGCACCGGCCCGCAATGATTGGTCCGGCGCGCAGTCAGGTCCGGGTCTGCAGGAGCGCGGCGATATAGCCGTAGCAGAAGGGGCGCGGAATATGTAGAGGGACCCGAAGCCAAGCAGGCTGGAGGCCTCGACATGGTCGCTCCCCAGTTCCCGCCCGGCTATGGCGGCGGTCAGGCGGGCGAAGCCCGGCCATTGCGACATCCACAGGCCAAACAGGATCGGCCCGATACCGCCGCCCAGCAAGCCAGAGACGAGGATGACGAACAGCAGGCTCGGGCAGGCAATGATGACGTCGGCGACCCGCATGATGATCTGACGCGTCCAGCCGGGACGGAAAGCGGCCCAAAATCCGAGCATCAGGCCCGTCGCTAGAGAAGCGATTACACCAACAAATGCTATACCGAGCGAAACGCGCGTCCCAGCGACCAGGCGGGCCGCAATCGAACGTCCAAGATTATCAGCGCCGAGAAGATACTCAGCCGACGGGGGCGCATAAGCGGCGCTCAAAACCTGGCGGTTAGGATCGACGCTCAGGATAAGTGGGCCGAGCAGGGCCATCAGCAGCATAAGCGCGAGGGGCACGAAGCCGAAAGCGACAATCCGCAGGGGCGGACGGCGGTGTATCGGTACTGCAGTTTCATCGGAGGACGAGAATGTCATATCCCTTGCCTCACCTGGTGCAGGCGCGGATCGAGCAGCCGGACAGCTATGTCGCTCAGGCCGTTGATCGCCACGACGGAGATCCCGATGAGCAAGCCCGCGCCCATCGCCATCGGTATGTCGCCTGCAAGAACGCTCTCGATTAGCCTTGTGCCAAGTCCGTCAAGGTTGAAGAGCACGTCAATAACGACCAGCCCCCCGATCGTATGCGCGACCAGCGGCCCGAAATAGGCGATGACCGGCACCAGCGTCGGCCGCAGGGCGTGTCGCAGGACGATCCGGTGCCAGCGCTGCCCCTTGATGCGGCCGTAGGTGGGATAGAAATCCTGCATCGTTCGAACCACGGCGTTGCGGGCAACGCGTGAGAGCTCGGGCAGCAGCGCCAGTGCAAGCGTACAGGAGGGAAGTATCATATAGCCCGGCAGATTGGTGCCGGCGGCCGGCAGCCAGCGGAAACCGATGGCAAAGACCGTGATCAGGATGATCCCGAGGAGAAACGAGGGCACCGACGACAGGATCGCCGAGACGACGAGAAAGCCGCGATCAACAATACCGTTCCGTCGCATTCCGGCTGCGAGACCTATCGCGAGGCTAAGGATGAGCGCCAGACTGACACCGATGAACGCGATGCCCATCGTCGTCTCGAAACTGCGCCAGACCTCCGGCCCAACGTCGCGACCGCTGATCATCGATCGGCCAAGCTGTCCGGTGAACACCTCTCCGACCCAACGTGAGTATTGAACGACCATGGACTGGTCGAGCCCGGTCATCTGCCGGGCGTGGTCGACGGTCTGGATGGAGATCCGCTCGCCATAGCGGGCCTCTGCAATTCGGAACGCGATATCGCCGGGCGCCATCTGCACCGCGACGAATGCGAGGCTGGCCACGGCAAGTGCGACACCTGCCGCAGCCAGGAGATGGCCAACAATCGCACCGGCAATTCCGCGGAAGGCGGACATGGTCAGTTAGCCCATTTGACGCGATCAATCCAGAAGCTGACTTCAAGGGCGTCGATCGGCACGCTGTCGAATGCGACCCGATCTGAAACCGAGACGTTATAATCGTACCAGACCAGCGGCACGACGGGCAGATCGCTGTTGATCAACACCCGGATCTTCTTGCGAGCCGCGGCACGTTCATCGTCTGTGCGAGCGGCGATATAGTCCTTGAGGGACGCTTCCATGTCCGGGTTGTGGTAGTTGACACCGCTCCATACCGCATTGGCCGCATTGCTCTCGGCATAATCAAGCACGAGCGTGGCAACGGGATCGGGCACCGCACCATAGTTCCGGCGCGTCAGACCGAACAGGAAATTGCCCTTGGAAACGGACTCCAGCACCATGCTCTGGTCGCCGTTCTCAAGCTTGACCTCGATGCCGACATCGGCAAGCTGAGCCTGGACAGCCTGGGCCAGAGATGCCACTTCCGGCTGCTTGCCGACGATCATCGTGAGCGAGAACCGCTTGCCATCGCGCGCGAGGATCCCATCCGCGCCCTTCGTCCAGCCTGCACCGGCGAGCAGCCGCTTGGCCTCTTCGACGTTCCGTTCGATTGGCGGCAGGTCAGGATCGTACCAGTCGGGAAATGCAGCAGACAAAAGCTGATTGGCGGCGGCCTTGGGATTGCCGAACAATGCCTTTGCGATCCCCTGGCGATCGAAGGCGAGCGAGATTGCCCGGCGCTCGGCCGGGTCATCGAACCTGACATCGCCGGCATTGACGAAGATGCCGTTGATGCGCGCCGTCTGAACCTGCTTGACGCGGACCCTTCCGCTGCCCTCGACCCGATCGCGCAACGCCTGTGGCAGGCCGAGCACGAGATCGACCTGTCCCGCCTCTGCCATGTTGGCGATCGTATCGGGTGACGTGGCGCCGGTGAAATGGACTTTCGATATATTGGCCGGCGTTCCCCAGTAGTCCGCGAATGCTTCCAGATCGACGGAGGTCTTGCCCTCGATCTTCGTGACCTTGTACGGCCCCGTGCCGATGATCTGCTTGACGGTTCCGTCCGGGGCGAAAGAGGCTTTCGCCAGAATGACGGCGGGGCGTCGGTGAAAAACTCCGGCACCAGGCTGAAGGGCTGCTTTAGCGTGACGACCACTGCCTGACCGTCGACGCCGACGGAGGAAATTGGCAGCTGTGGCACCATTTCCGTGTTGTTGCGCGATTTGCGCATGACTTCGATGGCATCGCGAACGAGCTCTGGAGTAAGCGCCGAACCGTCGTGGAAACGTACACCGTCACGAATAACGAATGACCACTTCAGACCGTCATCGCTGACAGACCAGCTCTTTGCAAGTTCGGGAGCGAGTTTTCCCTGCGGATCGATCGTGACCAGCGTCTCGGCGACACGCAGGCGGCGGAAATGATAGCTGGTATCGGCCAGCTCAAGACTGGTGATCTGTCGGGGCGATGTGATCTGGAGGATGCGTTCCTCCTGCGCCCAGGCGAGGCGGCCCAGGGTGGTAGTCGCAGCGCCGATCGCGACGGAAGCGGTCAGCACCGCTCTTCGGGAAATCATGGAAAGGCTCCTCGGTTGGACTCGACATGGCGCCATGCCCGAACCAAGCCCTGAGCCTCCTCCGGCACGTCGCGACGTGCAGAGAGCTCATGTATCCGTACCGGCCACTACACAGCGTAGTAGCAACTACCATTCATGATTATTGCAATCAAGTTTAAAATTCCCTGCGGCAGGGCTTTGTGAAGCGCACCATCGCGCCTCAGAGCCAAGACTATCCTACGCGTAGTGGTGACGACGTCTCTTGCGACGAGCCTCAAACCTCGCGATCGAGCTCGGTGCGAAAGTCCCGCAGACGATGCGCCGTCTCCATAGCGCGATCCGGTCCGAGTTGGGTGAGCGATAGGACCAGGGTTTCGAGTGCGAGTAGGATAGTGCCGTAGAAAGTCATGTTGCCGACTTCGGTGCGAGGCACTTCCAGGACAGCGTCGGCGTCCTTCGCCAGTCGACCGGTCGGGTTATCGGTGATGACGACAAGCTTTCCCCCGACACGCTTGAGTTCTTCTTTGATGAGCAGGCTTTCCTTGTGGACCTTGCCGTAAGCCAGGAGGACGACCGCATCTCCGTTCTGCAGGCCAAGAAGAGCGTCGGCAAAGGCATGGCCGGTGCCTTCCATTGCAAAGCTCGACCGGCCTATACGCCCGAGATGGGTCGCCGTTTGCTGCGCCAGTCGAACAAGGGGGCCACTTCCGAAAAGCCCGATCCGGCTTGCGCCATCAAGCAGGCGCGCGGCGGACTCGAACTGGTCTGGCAGTATAGGATTTGAGAGACGCTCGAGCGTCTTGGCGTAGGCTTCTACCACGAGCTGGAGAGGCGGTCTGGTCGTCTCCTGCGTCAACTCCCTCACCGTAACGCCCACCTTTTCCACCGGGGTGCGGCTACCTTGATCGAGTTTCTCGGCGATCACGGTCTTGAGATGTGGCAGGCCGTCAAATCCAAGTGACTGGATCGAGCGAATAACGGTCGCGTCGGATGCATCGATCTTGGCGGCCAATTCAAGCGCGGAGCTGACGAGCACGGCGTTCGGATGCCGCTCGATGTAGTCGAGAAGCCGAGTCGCTGCCGCGCTGAGAGACTGTCTTTGCTGCACTTCTAGCATGGCAATTCCACTGTCGTTTCCGGTGTTTGCTTTCAAGCGAAGCACAATAGCTAGCTCCTAACGTCCGTAAATTCCAGCAGAGGAGCCTTACTCACCTCTTGCCCCTTCGTTTTCGCCGCAAGTTCCTATCCTGTTCGAGGTTGATCCGGCAGATCGTCGCTCTTGGGCCGGTATCTGTGGGCTTGTAGCATGTCTTCGAGGCGGGTGTCGACTTAGTGCGCTCGTGGATAGAAGGCAGCTTCTGGCATGCTGTAACGATCATGTGCGTTTCGAAATAAAGGGGTGCTCAGGTTTTGTAGCGGGTACCGCGCGCGTCATGGTCTTTCAATGGCGCGATCGATGACGAGGCGGCTCTTCGCCTCAAGCTCGCGTAACACAGATGGCCGGGCATCTGGGGTCTTGATCGCTCCAGAGGGAGAGAGGGGCCGGAAAAGGGTGGTCTGCCGGGGCTTGGAGAGCGTCCGGGCGGGCCTGTCCTTTCCCGCTCTCGACAAGGTTCCCCATGAACATCGCTCCTTCCCGCGCCATAAGCGCCAACACCCCCTCGCTCGTTCCTGCCGATAGAGCCATCCGAGCAGACAAACTCTTTCGCTCCGGCGAAACGCTTCTGAAGTCACTCGAACATGGCCAGCCCATCGGCGCAGCCGATCTTCGCACTGTTCTGACGGACATCTTCGGCGGCTCGGATGCAGAAGGCTTCTGGTCATGGAAAGACGCCTACGAGGCGACCGAAGTGGCGCAGGTCCTGTTTCTGCGCAAGTTCGGCGCAGCGATCACCGCGCGCGCAAACGCGCCAGAGACGGCACTGGCGATGCTGACCAGGGTGACGGGCTTGGTCCCGACCCACACGCGACGCTCCGAGGAAAGCCAGCAACTCCAGCAGTTTTCGACGCCGGTACCACTGGCTTATGTCGCGTCCCGTGCTGCCGACATTGTGGTGGACGATACCGTGCTCGAACCCTCCGCCGGAACCGGGCTGATGGCGATCTTCGCCGAACTAGGGCATGCGCGTCTTTCTCTCAACGAATATGCGCCCCTCCGCCACGGCATTCTGCGTTTGCTCTTTCCCGGATCGGCCGTATCGCAGCATGATGCCGCCCACATCGATGACTATCTCAATCACTCGATCCGCCCGACCGTCGTTTTCATGAACCCGCCGTTTTCCGCCGGCGTTCATGTCGAAGGCCGAGTCGCAGACGCCGCGTGGCGTCATCTCGCGTCAGCCTTCGCACGCCTCGCCCCCGGCGGACGACTGGTTGCGATCACCGGCTCAAGCCTCTCTCCCGATAGTCTCACCTGGCGCGACGCCTTCATCCGTCTGCAGGAGCATGGCACGGTTCTGTTCAGCGCCGCGATCGATGGCTCCGTTTATGCCCGGCACGGCACAACGATGGAGACCCGCCTGACCGTGATCGACAAGATCGCACCCGCCGATCCGACATGCCTCGTCGCCTCCCAAGGTATAGCCCCCGATATTGAGACCTTGCTGACGTGGACTTCGCGCCTGCCGCCTCGCTCGCCGTCGTTCGCTTTCAACGGAACCGCCAGTTCCCGCGCGCCGGAGATGACCGCCCGAAACACATTTACTCTGGGGCCCGCTACCGTATCAACACCAATCGGGCGTCCTCTCTCCGCTCCTCGCGCGCCGGGCCCTGTTTCCTCGCTACCCCCACGCGTCGATGATGTCCTGGTCGAACTCTCCTACGAACTCTGCGATGCCACGTCGATGACCCGCCGTGACGTCACTGAGGCATTTACGAGCCTTATCGGCTGCAGGCGATCCGCATTCCGGACGCAAGACCGCATCCGGACAAGCTCGTGGAATCTGTCGCCATGGCATCGGTCTCGCCGCCCAAGCCGAGCTATCGGCCGCATCTGCCGAAACGCGTCATCACCAGCGGCGACCTTTCAGACGCCCAGCTTGAAAGCGTAATCTATGCCGGCGAGGCCCATTCGGGCTATCTCGCTGGTCATTGGTCCGTTGACGCCAGTTTCGACAACCTCAAAGCCGCCAAGCCGGAGGATGACGCCGCTGTTCGCTTTCGCCGCGGTTGGTTTCTCGGCGACGGCACAGGTGCGGGCAAAGGTCGCCAGGCTGCCGGTATCATCCTCGACAACTGGCTCAAAGGCCGTCGCCGCCATTTGTGGATTTCCAAATCCGAGACACTGATCGAGGACGCCCAGCGCGACTGGGCAGCTCTCGGCCAGGAAAAGCTGCTGGTCACGCCGCTGTCGCGCTTCCGCCAGGGCAAGCCGATCAAGCTCAGTGAGGGAATCCTGTTCGTCACGTTTGCGACGTTGCGCACGGATGAGCGCGAGGGGAAGCGATCGCGCGTTCAGCAGATCGTCGATTGGCTCGGTCAAGAGGCGGTCAACGCCGAAGCCGCGACAGGGAACGCAAAAGCTTTCGATGGAGTTATCGTCTTTGACGAAGGGCATTCGATGGCCAATGCCGCCGGCGGCAAGTCGGAGCGCGGTGAAACGGCCGCTTCGCAGCAGGGCCGTGCCGGTCTGCGCCTGCAGCGTGCTCTCCCCGATGCCCGTGTCGTCTACGTCTCGGCGACCGGCGCGTCCGAGGTCGAGTCGCTCGCTTATGCCGAACGCCTTGGACTTTGGGGCAGCACGGATTTCCCCTTCTCGACGCGATCGGAGTTCATCGCCGCGATCGAGGACGGTGGTGTTGCCACCATGGAAGTGCTCGCTCGCGATCTCAAGGCCATGGGCCTCTACGCATCACGATCCCTCTCCTTCGAGGGGGTCGAATACGACATCCTCGAACACGAGCTGACCGAGGAACAAGTTCGCATCTACGATTCCTATGCCGAAGCGTTCCAGGTCATCCACAACAACCTGAACGCCGCGCTCGAAGCCTCTGGTATCAGCAGCAGCAAAGGAACGCTCAACAAACGCCAAAGCCGCCGCCCGTTCCGCCTTCGAAAGCTCGAAGCAGCGCTTCTTCAATCATCTCCTGACGTCCATGAAGACGCCGGCGTTGATTGACGCCACGACCAGGGACGTGGCGGAGGGGCATGCAGCGATCGTCCAGATCATATCGACCGGCCAGTCCCTGACCGAACGCCGGCTCGCCGAAATACCGACGGAGGAGTGGGGCGATGTCCAGGCTGATATCACGCCGCGCGAGATCGTTGCGGAATATCTCAACCACTCCTTCCCGACCCAGCTTTTCGAGGAATATTCCGACACGGAGGGCAATCTCCTGTCGCGGCCTGTCTATGACACCGACGGCAACCCCGTCCTTTGCCGGGAAGCGGTCGCCCGACGGGACGAGTTGCTCGAACGGCTCGGCAGTCTGCCGGCCATCCCGACCGCGCTCGACCAGATCGTTCAGCACTTCGGCACAGATCGCGTTGCTGAGATCACCGGCCGCACGCGCCGCATCGTCCGCCGCAACCACGGCGGTACGATCGACCGCTTCGCTGTGGAAAGCCGTCCGGGCAGTGCTAATCTCGATGAGACCCGCGCCTTCATGGACGACGAGAAGCCGATCCTGATCTTTTCCGAAGCTGGCGGCACGGGACGGTCTTACCATGCCGATCTCGGTGCGAAGAACCAGCGCCTGCGTCTTCACAACCTCCTCGAAGCCGGCTGGCGGGCCGATGTGGCGATCCAGGGTCTCGGGCGAAGCCATCGCACCAACCAGGCGCAGCCTCCGCGCTACCGGATGATCGCCACCAACGTCAAGGCCGAGCGGCGCTTCCTGTCGACCATTGCCCGACGTCTCGATTCGCTCGGTGCAATCACCCGCGGCCAGCGCCAGACAGGCGGGCAGGGGATGTTCCGCTCGGAGGACAATCTTGAATCCCAATATGCCCGCGATGCGCTGCGTCAGTTCTACCAGCTGATTCACAGCGGTGGGGTCGTGGGTTGTTCGCTCGAGAAATTCGAGACGATCACCGGGCTTTCGCTGGTTGCGGAGGAGGGTGGCCTCAAGGACGAGCTGCCGCCGATCCACACCTTCCTCAACCGCATGCTGGCGCTCACGATTGACATGCAGAACCTGTTGTTCGACGCGTTTGAGCAATTGCTGGCCGCCCGCATCGAGGGCGCGATCGCAGCCGGCGTTATGACAAGGGACTGGAGACGCTGGTCGCCGATCGGATGACGGTGAAAGAACGGCGGCTGGTCTACTCCCATCCCGTCACTGGCGCTCAATCGCATCTCCTGACCATCGAACGCATGGATCGCAATCAGCCGATGCAGCTTGTTGACGCCCTTGGACTTGTTCAGCGCGACCTGCGGGCAAAGCTGATGATCAACGGCAAGTCCGGCCGTGCTGCCGTGCAAATCCCGACGCGTTCGATCATGCTCGACGATGGCTCGGTCCAGCCGCGTGTGGCGCTCGTCCGGCCGATGGACGAAATCCGCTTCGAACTGCGCCAGCTCGAGGAAACGAACTGGGAAGAAGTGGACGAGCAGTGCTTTTCCGCTGCCTGGAGCTCAGAAGTCGCCGATCTCCCCGAGTTTTCGGTTTCGACTATGCATGTGGTCTCCGGCCTCCTGCTGCCGATCTGGAAACTGCTGCCGCAGGATTATTGCCGGGTCTACCGGCTGGAGACCGACGAGGGCGAGCGGATCGTCGGCCGCGTGATCTCTTCTGAAGGGCTTTCCCGGCTTTGCCGGAATTTCGGGCTCGATCAGACAGAAGTCGTCAGCGCCGAAGAGGTGTGGCAACCGCTGCTCGGCGGTTCCGCGGTCGTCGCACTCGCCGGCAATATGACGCTGCGGCGCGTTCGGGTGATGAACGATTATCGTATCGAGCTTGCCGGCTTCACCGACGGGATGCGCGACAGGCTGAGATCGATCGGCCTTTTCTCCGAGATGATCGCCTGGAAGGTCCGGTTCTTCATTCCCGCCTCGAATGACGGACAGGCCGTGCTGTCGCGCCTCATTGAACGGCATCGTATCATCGATGTCGCCGGTCGGAGCTGACCGCCATGCTGTCAGCTTCCGAACTTTCAGACCGTCTGGCGCGCGACGCCGAGGCGGTCTGCAGTCACTACCTCTCCGCCGGATGCCGGGCCGGCAATTACTGGGTCGTCGCGACGTCGCCAACAGCAAGGGAAAGTCTCTCTACGTTCATCTCACGGCCCGCGAGCGGGGCGGTGGGCAGACGCGGCGACTTCTCAATATGGCGACCTGCTCGACCTCGTGCGGGAGACCTGCGGACTGATCGAGTTCCGCGATGTTGCAGACGAGGCTCGGCGTTTCCTCAACGAACCACGGGTCGGCCCTGTCTCTTCCGGCCGGGATGACAGGCTCGACAGCCAGCCGGTTGAAAGGCCGGCCGCGGAACGTGCAAGACGCCTGTTCCAAATGACGAAGCCGCTCGCTGGCACTCTGGCGGACAGCTATCTGCGTCAACGCGGCATCCTGCGCGCATCTCTACATTCCTCGCTCCGGTTCCACCCGTCCTGCTACTATCGCGATCTGGTCAGCGGCGGAACCAGCAGTTATCCCGCGCTGATCGCAGCGGTAACCGACCAAGCGGGCACGGTCACGGGCGTGCATCGTACCTGGCTCGATCCAGACGGCGACGGCAAAGCTCGGGTCGAGGATCCCCGCCGCGCGCTGGGCGGGCTGCTCGGCAACGCCGTGCGGTTCCGCTTCCCCGTTGACGGCCCCGTGCCCGTCATGGCGGCAGGCGAGGGGCTCGAAAGCATGTTGTCGCTCTCGCATGTGATGCCCCGCATGCCTGTGGTCTCGGCGCTGACGGCCAATCACCTTGCCGCCTTCCGGCCACCAGCCGGGTGTCTGCGTCTCTACGTAGCCGCTGATGCAGATGCCGCGGGCCGGAATGGGATCGAGGGACTGAGCCACCGGGTGCAGGCGCTCGGCATCCTGCCGCTTGTGCTCACGCCGGATCTCGGCGACTTCAACGAGGATCTGCGCCGGCTTGGGCCTGAAAGGCTCATCGCAAATCTCCGGGGCCAGCTCGCACCGGAAGACGTCGGGTTCCTTCTTCCCTCGTAGTGCGGGCGAGGAGGGGATGCGGACGGGGCCTGGGCGTGGCTGGCAGAGCGGGTCCTGTCGGCCTCCGCCCGGGTGGTGCGCGCCTGCGGGCCTGCCGAGAGGCGACCCTTACCAGTCGGCGGTCTGGCCTTCAGCGGATCGGTCAGGTTTCTTCCCCGCGCCGGCTCTTTAGTCCGCATCGGTTGTTCCGAAACCGTTCCCGGTTTCGGGCCGATGCGTCGGCCGGCGCTCCTCGCGGGCCAAGAAACCCTCCCTCACCGCCCGGCGCTGCGCTGGCCGCTTCGCTGCGCTCGCGGTTCCGGCCCGCCCGCCGCCTGGACAGGGATCGCCGTCAGGCCGCGAGAGGCGCGGCCCAAACCGACGGAGACAATCATGAACCTCACCCTTCCCATCGACGACACCTTCGAACCCGACCACGCGTCTTCCCCGACCGACCGCGTCATCTACGAGATGCAGGTCTTTGGCTACCGCCCCTTCCAGGACGAGCCGGACCCGCGCCCACTGCCCGAGGAGCCGGTTGTCCAGTCGGCGCTGACCGCGATGTTCTCAGCGATGTTCGAAATGCTCGGCGACACGCGGCTGGAGCCAGATCTCGAAGACCTGCTCTGGTCGACGGTCAATCTCTTCCACCGCGCCGGCGAGCGTATCCAGCGCGAACTTCAGCGCAACGAGGACGCCCAGCGCACCGGCCAGCGCGAGCAGGACGGCTCGGAGGTGAAAAGCGTTGAGCTTGAGCGCAATGTCATCGAGGGCATAACACTGCTTGAACGTCGCAACGCATTTGAGTTCATGCGCGACTATGCAGCCGATCTCTTCGAGGCGCAGACCGGCTCCGCGTGGCGACCGCGCACCGGTTCCAAGGTCAACCACGCCAACATGACCGCGGCGATGATTGACAGCAGAGATTTCCTTTCTGCCCGCCGGCACGCCGAAAACACTGTGCTAATTCCGGCCGAACCAAGATCGCCTTCGGCGGTGGCATGGACTACAACGATCACGACCGGATCTGGGGCGCGCTCGACAAGGTCCATGCCAAGCACTCCGACATGATCCTGCTGCACGGCGGCTCGCCGAAAGGCGCCGAACGTATCGCCGCGTGCTGGGCCGAGGCCCGCAAGGTTACCCAGATCGCCTTCAAACCCGACTGGAACAAGCACGCCAAGGCTGCCCCGTTTCGCCGCAACGACGACATGCTTTCGGTCATGCCATCGGGCATCATCGTCTTCCCCGGTTCTGGCATTACCAACAACCTGCGTGACAAGGCCCGCCGGCTTGGCATCACTGTCTGGGAACTCAAAGGAGATGGCGCGTGAGCGCCATCGTCGTCGCGAAACGCCATCGCGCGCTTGTCTCCCGAGACTACTTGTTCAGCGCATCCTTGAGCGCCTTCGCCGGAGTGAAGGCCACCTTTTTCTGTGCCGCCACCTTGATCGTCGCCCCGGTTGCGGGATTGCGCGCTTCGCGTTCCGGAGTGTCCTTTACCTTAAACTTTCCAAAGCCGGGGATGGACGTTTCCGCACCGGACGTTGCTGCGGCCGTGATAGCGGAAAATACCGCTTCAACGACAGCTTTGCCTTGAGCTTTGGTCAGGCTGTGTTCGGCGGCAATTTTGTCTGCGATTTCGTTGGTCGTGGTCATTGGAGTCCCTTTTCTGTCGGAACGAAATCCTTTCCACCGGGATAACCCGCTGTCACGCGGTTCGTGCCTCACTCGCGGCTGCCTTAGTCACCTTTCCACAAGTTCTAGCGATTAGACCGCCGCCGGCGGGTGGAGACGGGTATCAAGGGCGAAAGTCTCCTGGAACTTCAGCGAATAGCTGCCGCCCGCCTGGCCGGCGACAAAGATCAGGTTCCAGCTATGAGTGGACACCGCGCTTGGGATTGCGACAAAACGATGCTGCCGCAGCAGGTCGTCGCCGAACGCTTGCTGACCGGCGCTCGGGATGCCGGGCCGAAGCCAGTTCGGATTGGGAACGGTGACGGGATCGACGACATGCACCGCGGAGGTGTCGGCGATGACAGCCGCCGTCAGGATATGTGGGACTGTGTCGAGTGTCCGAAAACCCTTATGGACAGCGACCTCAAGGATCGCCGTCGACGGGTCGATGGAGCAATAGATTGCCCGCACGCCCTTGCTGTTCCAGCGACCGCCGACACGATAAGCGCCTTCACCGCTATCCCATGTCGGGGCATAAGCGGCTTGGTCGAGCCGCCATGCGATCAGCTCGGAACCCCCAAGTGCAATCGGCAAAGGCGTCATGCATAGACGCCGTATTCGAGCCGTTCCAGATAATCCTCGACCAACTCGACACCGGCAGGCGTCCCCAGTAGATCGATCGGGCGGCGCTGGTCGAGCCCGATGGCCGGACGTTCCAGCCATTGCTCAGCTTCCGCCTGCGTTCCCAGCACGTCCGTTGCCTTCGACAGGATTTCGGCGAACTTCCATGCCCGACCGCTCTGCTCTTGGCTCAGCGGCTTGGACGGCGCATCCTTTCGGCGTTGCCATGTCCTGAGGCTCATACCGACGGCCTTTTCGAGGGACTCGGTCTTGCCGATAAAGACCAGGCTTCCGACGAGGTGATCGACCGCGGAGGCCGGCAATCCGATCAGCAGCAATTCATGTGCGTCGAGCGCTGTTGTAAGCCGGCGCGACAGCACGCGAGCGCCACCGAGTAGAGCCTCGATCTTTTGCAATTCCCCGCCGCGTGTCGTTGAAGAAGGTGCTTTTGCTGCGACGGCCATCACTGTCTCCTGCGTCATCTGTCGCCCATAATATGACATCTGTCGCCGATCGTTTCAAGCACCAAGGAAAAATCGGCGACTTCTCTATTGGGCGCGCTGAAAATTCAGAGGAAAATCCGTCGCAAATGTCAGTCGTTGTGAGGTCTACGTGCGGAATGCCTGTTCTATAGCCGCGCGTGTCGCGAATTCGGTTTCAAAACCATCACTCGCGCACGAGCATTGCGAGTTCCCTTTTCAGGAAACTATCGCCCGAGAGGCGGGGTGATGAATTATGGCATGTTTAAATCCGGCAATCCGGCTCAAAACCAGTTCGCGGTAATCTTCTGGCGAAATCTGCCGATCAGCAACGCTCGTCAATCCCCGAGAAACAGGAACCAAAAGGTCGCCCAATTGTCTGCCACGAAGTGCATTGATGCTGCTCGCGTCGCCGCCCTGTGCCCCTAAGCCAGGCGCCAGAATGATGGTGTGAGGCAAGAGCATTCGCAGTCGTCGTCCTTCATGTGGAACGGTTGCTCCGATGACCGCACCAATTGGGTTCAAGCTTTCGTCATTTCCTCGGCCGATCCCGCCGATGAGTTCGGCAACATGATCGGAAATCGGCCGGTTCCCCGTCATTCTGTCCTGTAGCCATCCCGCTCCCGGATTGGACGTGCGGCAGAGCACGAACAAGCCTTTCCCGTATCGTTTGGCACATTCGGCAAATGGTTCGAGCGTGTCGGGCCCCATCAAAGGATTCACGGTCAGGCAATCAGCCTCAAAGTCGCCAGACCCTCCTTCTGACGCCGGTGTCAGATAGGCGCGCGCATAGGCGGCGGCGGTGGCTCCGATGTCGCCTCTTTTAGCGTCGAGGATCACACCGATACCAGCAGCCTTCGCGCGCTTCATGCCGAGGGAAAGGGCCGTGAGGCCGGCAAGGCCACATGCCTCAAATTAAGCGCTCTGGAATTTCACAAACCCGACTTGTCCCTCGATCGTGTCGAGAACGAAGTCGACAAAACGGCTGATCCATTCAGGGTCGTCTTGCCCAAAAAGAAGGGATCTCGGAAAGTGAGGGGTCGATGCCGGCAACAAGTTCGCCATATCTGGCGGTGTTCTGCTGAACTAGCTCTATCCATGAAATCGATGACATCACAGAACCCTCTCATCGTTAGACTTCCAGAACTCTCCCCGTTATCACCCGAACTTCCACGCTGATCAATAGTCAGGGTTTCTCGGTGTGGACGACCACCAATCGGTTCCCTAAACGTCGGTTGCACCCCTTCTGCGTCCGGCGCTTTCAACGCGGGAGGAAGCAATTCGCCTTAGATGCTGCTTCGAGAGATTCACAATCTTTCTACTGTGGTGACCGGCGAAGCCGGCTCCGAACAGTCGGATGTCCGCCTTGCCCATCGTTGTGGTGTATCCGGCGGATACCGACCGCCCAGATGATCAGGGGCTGGCAAGCGGATCGGCGATAGCCCGGACCAATTCCCCACGCCAACCGCGTCATCCGATATTGCCACGCGGTCTGCTAGCAGCGAGGCGATCGCCTATCGACCTCGCGGACCAGCAAAATATGATGTTGGAGCAAAGGTGCTTATCGCGTTCAGTAGCCGCGGGAAGGCGAGGGCACAACATTGGCCCCGACTGCGGCTAAGCGCTCAGGAAGCGCGAGGCCAATATCCCGCGGCGATGGACCGGGCAGCCATAGGGTATCTCGGCCTTCAGTTACCCCGAACCATTTCCCGTTTTATGTCGCTCGTATAGACGACCGCCTGCTTTTGCGGCCAACCCCTGAAGGGGTAAGACTCGGCCAAAATTTTGCGAAATTCTATTTCAGTTCTTCGCTTCTGGTGGAAAATAGAATTCGCAAAATTTGCCCGAGCTGACCGCAGCAGATCGGTCGTCTCTTCGTGCGCCATCGGGAAATGGTCCCGAGCAACCGAAGGAGACACAACCATGGCCACCACGATCGCAACCCTGACGCAGAAGACCGACGGCATCCTCGAAGGCGTCTTCGCCACAATCCGGGTCAACGCCCCGATCGCCATCATCCCGAATGCCAACAAGACAAACGAGGAAGCTCCCGACTACCGCGTCATCCACCGCAAGACCGGCTTTGAGATCGGCGCAGGCTGGAACCGCATCGCCCGCCAGACGGGCGAGGAATACCTCTCCGTGAAGCTGGAAGCCCCCGAGATCGGCGTGATCTTCGGCAACCTCGCGCAAGCACCGGGTGGCGATCCGAGCAAGAAGGTGATCCTCTGGAACAACCCGAACTGACGGCAAGCGAGCGGCCCCGAGCGATCGGGGCCGGCTTCGGCCCATGAGGCCAGCCCGACAGGGTAATTGAAGGAAGGATCGCGGGCATCGAGCCCGCGATCCTTCCTTTTGGTGCCACACGAGACAAACCCTGTCTGCTCAGAACGTCAAGTCTGTCGTGAGGATCGCGCCGCCTCAAGGACATCGCGGCCCCTCCAATTTTCAGCCGACGCCTGAAGGGCGCCGTCAGAAAATCGGTTCCTCCGCTCGCCGCCTCCGGCGGTCGCGGGCCGCGATCCTTGACCCGGCCCGATCCTCACGACGCGGGCCGTCATCTTTCACACTGTCAAGGAGATGACGAAGATGACCTATGACCTCGAAATCCACATCGAAGAACTACGCCTCGAAGCCGGACACTGCCACCCGGCAGAGCGCGCTCAGATCGAAGCGGAACTGGAGCAGGCGCGCGCCGAACTTACGGCGGCGATCGCAGTACAGGAAGCCGCAAACGACGCCGAGCCTCCCCACTAAGGGGGGCGCTCTACCGAACGCTCTGGTTCTTCACACCGCGGTGCGAAGAACCCCCAAGCTGCACCTTGGCCGTAGATCAAATGAGACTATGATCCTGTGAGCTACGTACCGTCTTGTACCCTCGCGCCCGTTTGGTGCGCAGGAGTTCGAGAAACATTGCGACAGCCTCCATTTCGCCGTCGAAGTGATGCTCGATCGACTGACCGCTGGAACCGATGCGGCCCCATCGACGGGACAGGCAGAGGGTGCCGAACAACGTCGGTTCGATCGAGAGCGCATAATAGCGGGCCATGTTCCTGGCCGGGTCCGTGCGTTCGATGTAGAGCTGATACGGGTGAACAAGCATAACTCAAGAATCGCCGATCGAGGAAACCCGGTCCAACGACACTTTTGAATCCATCGGCATGCATCGATTCATTTTCCTGATGAAATGTCCGTGGGGCTTGAGCGCATTTGGGCAAATCGGCCAAAGCGACCGGGCTCTACTCGCGCCGTTCCGTTGCTCCCCGAGCCGCCTTCGCCGTCTCGGCCTACGGTGACGATCCCTTCGCGGGCGCGGGATACGGAGGTCGGCTAGCTTCTTATCGCAAGAAGATATCATGGCTGGATGCGATCGGCTTGATCGTCGCCAGTGCGCGCGCGGAAGATGGCATTCCAACAACTCGTTCTTGCTTTGATCTCTGTCCAGATCTAGACTCTGTTTGATCGACAACATCCTAATGCCGGCCACCCGGACTGTGCGCGCAGTCGATCAAACGGAGGGCGAGATGAGCGAAATCCAGCCTGGAGCCAGACCTCTTTCACAAGCCAATCGGCGCAACCCTATTCTGCGACTGCGTGGTTTTCGCGCGCGTGGCAGCCGCCATTGTCGTGGGAAGTGTGCTGACTGTGTTCTATTGCGCCTGGCATTTCGCATTCTTCCTGCTTTGCATGTTCCGCCCGGTCGTCAATGTGCTTGTTGTTGGCGGGGTGATCATGCTGCCGCTCTCCTTTGCAGCATTCGTAAAGCCTGAGACGGCGAACGGGATGCCCTTCTGGACGATCCTCCTGATGGGCGTCGGCTTCATCGGCTTTGCTATGGGCTATTGGAAGTTCGTCGAATGGTTCTCGCCCCCTGGCGAGGACGATCCGTTCCAACGTTACCGTCGCCGCGACTGGCGATAGGCTTCATGCTTCAAGCCACTGTAGTCGCTTTCTACCTCGACGGCGATGCAGTGGCCGACCGCGGTGCCGTATCAAAAGGCCCAGCAACGCAAGCAGCTGAACTCACGGCTTGACGAAGCGGTTAACCTTTGCCTGTGCATTCAGGTCCTTCCGCCTGAAGTAAATTGCTCGCCCGCAGCGGATTGGGCTATGTCCCTGTACGACGATGATCTGCTCATCCTTTCTCATCGACTGGGTGATCTCGTGGGGCATGATGAGCGGCCGGCGCTGGAAATTGACGCTCTCCGATTTACGCGATGCGCTATTCTTCGTGTCCCATCCAATGTTGCGGGAACTACCTTTTACCTCGACGGTCATCTCCCCGCATTGAGCCGAGACGTTGCGCGCCGTCTCCAACGCTTTGATCGCGGCGTAGCTCGCGAACGCGCAACCGTCGATCCAGGAGACCGCGCCGTCTCTTCCAAAGTGCCGTTCAAGCTGGCCGACGGACTGGTAGAGAAGCATCATGCTGACGCCATACTTGCGACCGCGGTCGCGCGCCTCTTCGAGAACGCGCATGTAGCCGAGAAGGTCGACCTCATCCAACATGAACAGTGCCCGGCGCTGAAACGCGCCGTCAGCCTCGATCATGGCGTTGATTAGCGAGCCAATGATGACACGGCCGATCCCAGGATAGGAACGCAGGATCGATGCAGGGATATTGAGAAACACGTCTATTTTGCCGCCGATGAGATCGCTGGGCTTGAACGTATTGCCACACACGAGGGCCGCATAATTGTCGAGCGACAGCCACTGCGTATCCTTCGACGCGGTCGAATAGACGCCCGAGAATGTCTGCTCGGTCATGTTGACGAACACGCCGAGCGTTTCGCTGATGAACTTCGATGCCGAATTCTGCTGAACGTCGCGGAGCATCGCGAGCACCGAGGTCTCCGGCTCGGAGACGATCTGACGAAGACTGCGCAGGTTTCGTCGTCCTGCATATTCGGGCGAGAGCATTACATGCGCCAGAAGGCCGGTAAGAAGATTGTGCGCCTGCGATTGGAAGTAGGACCCGGTCGACGATTCAAAGCGGACGCTTTCCGACAACAGCATGTGGGCGATTCCGACGATGTCCTGTTCTTTCTGCTTCGAGGTCTCAATGCCTTCAAGCACGTTGAAGCCCATGATCGGGTTTGTCGGATCGAGCACCATCACCCGACGTCCTAATTTCTCCCGCCGATGCTCGACGACCATCGGGGCAACCTCCGTAGACGGGTCGAGGCAGATCAGGGGGCCGGAATATCGAAGCGCCGTCGGGATGACGTTACTGGTGGTTTTGTACCCACCGGACCCTGCAAAAAATAGCATATGGGTGGAATCGAAGTCTTGGCTGTAGGTGAGCAGCGGCGCCTTGCCGCCCTGTCCCCAGGTCGCCGGATCGTTCGGATCGAAGGGTAGCTCATGGATGATTTCTCTGTCGACACGGTAGCGCTCGCCGATGACAATTTCGCCGTCCTCGGGGAACAGCCGTCCCGCCGCGGACATCGATAGCCAGTCCGCATCTCCGAAGGTGCCGCGCTTTGCGCGTTTGACCGGTTCGGACACGACGGTCGAAATGCGTGCGCATGCCGCCGTCGCCATGAAGCCGACGACGGCCGCGACGACTGCTACCATATCAATGAACGATAGCGCCTGGCTCCACGTCACCGCGCCACTCTCCACCGAAGGCGAAAGCCGTCCGAATTCCCGCAACCCATAAAAGCCAGCAACGGAAAGGAAGCAGATGAGCGTTGCCATCGCGATCGGTTTTCGCCGATGCAATGGCAAAGCCCAGACGGTCAGAAGCCCTGCCAGTGGTGCGAACAAAAGAACCGGCACGGGAGATGCCCGAAGAAACCAGTATTGTGTTTTTCCGGTCATGCCCGCTGCAAGTTCCGGCCAACGCCAGCCAACGACATAGGTGGCAAACGCTGTGACTGTGATCGGCACGAGTATGAGCAACAGGCTCAGGTGGGGTTTTGCCCTGCTTGTCATTCTGCCGCCTCGACCATGGGCGGCGTGCCCCCATCCAGCATCTGGACTTTGAAGGCCTCTTCTCCGATCCCCCGGAGCCGCCGATGCTCCAGTGAGCTCGGTGCAATCCTCGCAAGCTCCAGCAGACCGCCGAGCAAGAAGGCGCGGTCTACCTTCGACAGTCCCGATCGCACGACGATGCCGCCAAGCAGGAATTTCTCACGGGCATCGTTTTTCCGGTCAGCTGTCATGAGAAACCTCCGTCGCCGCTCCAGCGCCAGCATTTGCCTGTCCACGCGGCGCAGCAGATGCGCCACCAGATCCTTTCTTCTCGCCTTTGCGAAATCGCGCTGCGAGCTCTTCGAAGATGCCATCGACGTCCTCATCGCTGATCTCCATTTCCGCTAACCCCGACTTCGTCGCAGCACGTGCGAAGCGATCAGCGGATTTGACTATTAAAGTTTTCTTACGTTCACGCAGCTTCTCAATTTGAGCATCAATATCCAGAATTGCCGGTTTGGTCGCCATCACTGGTATCCCTCTCGCGTTCTAGAAAAACACAGATCAGCACTTAACTGACTAGAAAAAGGTAGTCAAAAATGCCACTATACACAAGTCCCCAAACGTCGATGCCGGAATTCCGGCTTGGGCCGTCTTCCGGAAGAGCGGCATCGGCCCTGCGGTCCGATCGATTTGAGGGCGCAATATACGTCGCTAGCGCGACGTGCTTGGAAGATCGGGAGACGTCAGTGGCGATCATGTTCGTCAGAGCGCAGGTGATCAGCAGGGGAGCGGGACGCAGTATCGTTTCCGCCGCCGCCTATCGTCACCGCGCCCGGATGATGGACGAACAGGCTGGTACATCCTTCAGCTATCGCGGTGGGGCCGCCGAACTGAAGCATGAGGAGCTGGCGTTGCCGGATCAGATTCCGACCTGGCTGCGGACCGCCGTCGATGGGAAGAGGGTCGCGGCGGCGAGCGAGGCGCTCTGGAATGCCGTCGATGCCTTCGAAACGCGTGCGGACGCGCAGCTTGCTCGCGAACTGATTATCGCCCTTCCTGAGGAGCTGACGCGCGCCGAGAACATCGCCTTGGTGCGCGAATTCGTGCGGGACAATCTGACCTCCAAGGGCATGATCGCAGACTGGGTTTATCACGACAAGGACGGCAATCCACACATCCACCTGATGACGACGCTTCGGCCGCTGACGGAGGACGGGTTCGGGCAGAAGAAGGTGGCGGTGCTTGGCGCCGACGGCGAACCGTTGCGCGTCATCACGCCGGATCGACCGAACGGCAAGATCGTCTACAAGCTCTGGGCTGGCGACAAGGAGACCATGAAGGCATGGAAGATCGCCTGGGCGGATACGGCCAACCGGCATCTGGCGCTTGCCGGACATCATATTCGTCTCGACGGCCGCTCCTATGCCGAGCAGGGTCTGGACGGGATCGCGCAAAAGCATCTTGGGCCGGAGAAGGCAGCACTCGCCCGCAAGGGCGTCGAGATGTATTTCGCGCCGGCCGACCTCGCCCGTCGGCAGGAGATGGCCGACCGGTTGCTGGCCGATCCGGCGCTCCTCCTGAAGCAACTCGCTAACGAGCGCTCGACCTTCGATGAGAAGGACATTGCCAAGGCGCTGCATCGTTATGTCGACGATCCGACAGATTTCGCAAACATTCGCGCGCGGTTGATGGCCTCCGACGATCTCGTGCTTCTGAAACCACAACAGGTTGACCGGCAGACTGGCAAGGTTAGCGAGCCTGCGGTCTTCACCACCCGCGATTTCCTGCGGCTCGAATACGACATGGCGCAATCGGCGGAGGTTCTGTCGCAGCGCAAAGGCTTCGGGATCGGCGAGGGCAAGATCACGGCGGCGGTTCGTTCTGTGGAAACGGCTGACCCGGAAAAGTCGTTCACGCTCGATCGTGAACAGGTGGAGGCCGTCCGTCATGTTACTGGGGACAATGCCATCGCGGCCGTTGTCGGTCTGGCCGGAGCGGGTAAGTCAACGCTGCTCGCCGCCGCGCGGGTCGCCTGGGAAAGCGAAAACCATCGGGTCTTCGGTGCGACGCTTGCCGGCAAAGCTGCCGAAGGTCTGGAGGACAGTTCCGGCATCAGGTCACGTACACTTGCCTCATGGGAGCTTGCCTGGGCGAATGGACGTGACCTTCTCGATCGCGGTGACGTCTTTGTTATCGATGAGGCCGGAATGGTCTCGTCACGACAGATGGCGCGCGTGCTTAAGACAGCAGAGGATGCGGGCGCGAAGGTGGTTCTGGTCGGAGACGCGATGCAGCTTCAGCCGATCCAGGCGGGTGCTGCTTTCCGGGCCATATCCGAGCGGATCGGTTCTGCCGAATTGGCCGATGTGCGTCGGCAGCGGGAAGAGTGGGCACGTGAAGCCTCACGTCTATTCGCTCGTGGCAAGGTCGAAGAGGCGCTGGATGTCTACGCACGTGAGGGTCGGATTTTGCCGCGGAGAGCCGGGCAGACGTCGTCGAGCGCATTGTCGCCGACTGGACCGATGCACGCCGCGACCTCATCCGGAACACTGCCGACAGCGGGCAACCGCCCCGTTTGCGCGGTGACGAACTTCTCGTTCTCGCCCACACCAATGACGACGTGAAGCGGCTCAACGAGGCGCTGCGCAAGGTAATGATAGATGACGGCGCACTGACGGCCGCACGGGCCTTCCAGACGGAGCGCGGCGCGCGAGAGTTCGCCGCCGGCGATCGCATCATTTTCCTCGAAAATGCCCGCTTCGTTGAACCGCAGGCGCGCAAGCTTGGACCACAATATGTGAAGAACGGCATGCTCGGCACGGTCGGTTCCACCGGCGACAAACGCGGCGATCCTTTGCTGTCGGTGCGTCTCGACAATGGCCGCGACGTCATCATTAGCGAACACAGCTATCGCAATATCGACCACGGCTATGCCGCCACGATCCATAAGGCTCAGGGTGCCACCGTCGATCGGACCTTCGTGCTCGCCACCGGCATGATGGACCAGCATCTGACCTATGTGTCGATGACCCGGCATCGGGATCGGGCCGATCTCTATGCGGCTCGCGAGGATTTTCAGCCGAAGCCGGAATGGGGAGGAAAGTCCCGCGTCGATCATGCGGTCGGCGTCACCGGCGAGCTGGTCGAGACCGGGATGGCAAAGTTCCGGCCCCACGATGAGGATGCCGACGAAAGCCCCTATGCTGACATAAAGACGGATGACGGAGCAGTCCATCGTCTCTGGGGCGTGAGTCTGCCGAAGGCGCTGGAAGAGGGACGCGTCTCGGATGGTGATACGGTGACGCTACGCAAGGACGGCGTCGAACGGGTCACGGTCACCGTGCCTGTCGTCGACGAGACCACGGGGAATAAGCGTTTCGAGGAGCGTCAGGTCGAACGCAATGTCTGGACGGCAAAGCAGGTCGAAACGGCCGACGCGCGGCTGGGACGCATCGAGCGCGAGAGCCATCGGCCGGAACTGTTCAAGCAGCTGGTCGAGCGTCTCGGACGGAGCGGCGCGAAAACGACGACGCTCGATTTCGAGAGCGAGGCCGGCTACCAGGCGCACGCCCGCGATTTTGCCCGGCGTCGTGGTATCGAATTGGTTGCCGGGATCCTGGCCGGAATGGAGGAGGGCGTTTCGCGGCGGCTGGCATGGCTTGCGGAGAAGCGTGAGCAGGTGACGAAGCTTTGGGAGCGGGCGAGCGTCGCGCTCGGCTTTGCGATCGAGCGAGAAAGGCGCGTGTCCTACAGTGAGGATCGCGCCGAGACCCTTTCGGCGCGAGTCCCGGCGAACCGAAAGTATCTGATTGCGCCGACGATATTGTTCTCTCGAAGTGTCGAGGAGGAGGCCCGCCGCGCGCAGCTTGCTTCTGAGCGCTGGAAGGAGCGGGATGCGATCCTTCATCCGGTTCTGCAAAAGATCTATCGCGATCCCGATGGCGCGCTGGCCAGGCTGAATGTGCTTGGCTCCGATGCGCGGATTGAGCCGCGCAAGCTCGCCGATGATCTTGCGACAAAGCCGCAGCGTCTCGGTCGCTTGCGTGGATCGGAGCTTCTGGTCGAGGGCCGCGCGGCACGCTCCGAGCGCGATGCCGCGATGTCGTCGCTCTCGGAACTTCTTCCGCTGGCACGTGCCCATGCGACCGAATTCCGCCGCCAGGCCGAACGCTTTGGCATCCGTGAGGAACAGCGCCGCGCGCATATGTCCTTGTCAGTTCCCGCGCTCTCGAAACAGGCGATGGCACGCCTCGTCGAAATCGAAGCGGTTCGCGAACGCGGCGGGCAGGACGCTTACAAGACAGCCTTTGGCTACGCGATCGAGGATCGTTCGATGGTTCAGGAGGTCAAGTTCGTCAACGAGGCGTTGACGGCGCGCTTCGGCTGGTCCGCCTTCACCGACAAGGCTGACGCGATTGCAGAGCGAAACATGGTCGACCGTATGCCGGAGGATCTGACGCCGGATCGACGCGAAAAGCTGGCTCGTCTGTTTTCAGTCGTGCGCCGCTTTGTCGAGGAACAGCATCTTGCCGAGAGGAAGGATCGCTCGAAGGTCGTGGCGGGCGCCAGCGTCGAGCCAGGGAAGGAGACAATGCCTGTGTTGCCGATGCTTTCCGGCGTGACGGAGTTCAAAACGTCTATCGAGGACGAGGCGCGTGAGCGGGCGCGTGCCGACGCCCACTACGGTCATGATCGGGCGGCCCTTGTCGAAACGGCAGCGCGTCTTTGGCGCGACCCCGCCGGCGCCGTCGATAAGGTCGAGGCCCTGATCGTGAAAGGCTTCGCGGGCGATCGGATCGCAGCGGCCGTCGCCAACGATCCCGCAGCCTATGGTGCCTTGCGCGGCTCCGATCGCATCATGGACAGATTGCTGGCGGTGGGCCGGGAGCGAAAGGACGCGCTTCAGGCCGTCGCGGAGGCCGCAAGCCGCGTCCGGTCGCTGGGTGCCTCCTATGCCACGGCTCTCGACACCGAGATGAAGGTGATTAGCGAGGAGCGTCGGCGCATGAGAGTCGCCATTCCGGGTCTGTCGGTTTTGGCAGAGGAGGCGTTGCGAGAACTCTCGGCGGCGATGAAGAAAAAGGATACCAAGCTCGAAGTCGCCGCTGGGTCGCTCGATCCCGCCATTCGTCGGGAGTTCGCCGCGGTCAGCGGGGCGCTCGACGAGCGCTTTGGTCGCAATGCCATCCTGCGGGGTGAGAAGGACGTCATCAATCGCGTGGCGCCGACGCAGCGCCGTGCCTTCGAGGTCATGCAGGAGCGGCTGAGAGTCCTGCAACAGACTGTCCGAATGCAGTCAAGTCAGGAAGTTGTGGCGGAGCGACAGCGGCGGGCCCTTGATCGCGCCAGAGGCGTGATCCGATGAACATTTGAACATTAGGCTTTGGACAAACCGAAAGGCGGCAAAAATGGCTGAACAGGAAATTTCTTACGACGCGATCATCCGCACCGAGATCGCCATCGAGATTCTCAACCAGGCGCGCGCCATCGTGACGGCCCGCGTCTACGAGCTCGAGGGGACGGATCCCGAGGCGGCGGAAGCGCTGCGGCTTCGCCGCCGCGAACTCATCGCCGTTCAGAACAGCGTTGCTATTGCTGATCGCGAAACGGTCGAAAACCTGATCGCGCTTTGGGGACCGCGTGTGAAGGACGAAGCCCGGTTCTGGGCGGAGTTCTGATGATGACGGAGGATCAGGCATCCGGCCCTCTCTCGCTGGATAGAAACGAGAGCATTTTCCGTACAGACATTTTGCCCGACTATCTGCCGGACGGTATCGGCCGGGCAGGGCGACCCCGCCTTATCCTGCTCGGCGGTCAGCCGGGCGCTGGAAAAACCGCGGTCCTGATTGCCAGCCACGCCGAGCTCTCTCGATCCGGGCCGACAATCCGCATCGTTGGCGACGATCTTCGCTCCTATCATCCCAACTTTCTGGCGTTCCAGAGACAGGATCCGGAAAGGGCGTCGCAGTTCACCCAAGCTGACGCCGGCCGTTGGACGGAAAAGCTCCTGGCCGCCGCCACGGAGCGCAACGTCAACATCGTATTCGAAACGACGATGCGCACGCCGGAGAATGTCGCCCGAGTTGTCGGCATTGCTCGCGCCGCCGGCTATGACGTCGAGGCCCGGGCCGTCGCCGTCAATCCACGGCTCAGCTGGCAGGGGAACCATTATCGCTTTGAGGAGATGCTGCGCGCAGGCGATGCGGCGCGCATTCCACCGCAGCATGTTCATGATGCCGCAGTCACCGGGCTGCGCGTCAGTCTCGAGAAGCTTGAGAGTGAAAAGCTGGTCGATCGCGTTCAGCTCAGGACGCGCGGTGGGACGATCCTTTACGACAACGAGCAACGTGGCGGCGCATGGTCGCAGCCACCCCATGCAAGGCTGGTCCTCGAACGCGAGCAATCGCGGCCGATGATGACCGGCGAGTTGCAACGGTTCGCTGACGACTGGAACCACGTGCTCGCGCGTATGGAGGAACGGCGGGCGCCTGACGATCGCATCGCTGCCGTCAGGGCGCGCGCCGTCGAGGACGTGCAGCATCTTCTCGCCCAGCGCCGCGATACTGACGGCGACACTGGGCAAAAGCGAGGGCGATCCATCTTTCAAAACCGTCCCGATGCGCTCGGCCTTTTCGTCGAGCTGTATGACAACGCGCTGCGTGACGCCGAGCGTCGGCCGATTGGTAATATCGAAGCTCATGCGGTCGGTCGACTATCACAGAGCTACATGGCGCTGAAACTGGTTGAAGCCGCCCGAGACCTCGGCCTCCTGCCTGACAGCGCGACCATCGTATCAGCGCGAGCAATGGTCCAGGACAAGCGCGGCACCCGAGAGTTTCCGGCGGCGCATCGACTGCCGGCGGATCTTGCGGTTGAACTGCCCGACGGGTCTCGCCGACGGCTGACGGAAAGTTTTGATCTCGCATTGAACCAGACCGCCATCGATCGCGACATCTTTGGCCGAACCGATCGTCTGTCGCGGCTCGCCAACGTCGTCGACTCATGGCTTGAGGCCGCCGGAATGCGCGCGACGCTTGCTCGCGCCGCCAATGCCATTGCTTCCGGGAACGCGCCGTGGTCTTCGGTGTGGTTTTCGGTTCCGTCTGCGGGGCTGCTTCCGGCTTCGGCTGGCCGGGCTCGGCCTGCTGTTCAGCCGGCCGCTGCTGCGGCGGACGTTCGGCCTGCGTGGGTGCCTTTTGAGCAGGCATTGCCGGCTCTGCCGGACGACTGGCCGGCGGCTTGGGTGCGGCCTCGGCCGGAGCCTGCGCAGGACGCGCCGCCGGCTGCTGCTGCGGTTCGGCAGACTGGGATTGCTGCGGCTTCGGCTTGGGCTGTTCTGCCGGGGCAGCGGGCTTCTGCGCCGGTGCTTCCGCCTTCGGGCGTTCCGACTGGGGCTTCACTGCCGGTTCTTCAGCCTGCTGCTGGCGCGAGGGACGCTGCGGCTGGCCGCTGCCCTCCTCGCTCTGCTGCTGGCGTGCCGGGCGCTGGGTACCGCCTTCGGCACCCGGCTGACCCTGAGCTCGACCTTGACCCTGGCCCTGGCCTTCCCCCTGACCCTGCATCTGGCGCGGCGGGCGCTGCTGGCCACCTTCATTGTCGCCGCCCTGCTGGCGAGGAGGACGCTGCTGGCCGCCCTGTTCGGCGCCACCTTGACCTTGCCCCTGGCCTTGGCCCTGCCCCTCACCCTGCTGGTGACGACGAGGACGCGGCTGACCTTCACCTTCCTCGGCACCCTGACCGTTCGGCGGCACGATGACCTGCGCCTGGACCTGAATGAGATCTGCACCGCCGGCATTCTGCGTGACCGGCTGAACCATCTGGGCCAGCGGCAGGGCGACGGCCGGCTGCATCAGCAGCGGCAATGTCAGCACAGGCGCTGCGACGCTGGCGAACAGTTTGAATTTCTTCGACATGAACATCCTCTTTTCCGTGTCTCGTCCCTCGTCTGCTTGTCCATTTGGCCTTTTTCGCGGCTGCCTCTGTCGGGCTGAACTTGCAGACTTCCTAGCCTTACCGATTGGTGCGGCCCTCAACTGCGGGCAGTCGAGATTGGTTCCGAAATCTTTGCCCAGAGAGCTGAATGGCGGCTGAACGGGGCCTTCATCTGATAAGCCGGTTGTGTTTGATGCGGCGCCACAAGCCCGTTGCATTTTCCCTTGAGCCCGGTATCTAAAGGCAGAGGCGGTTTTTCAGCCGCCGCCCTCAAAGGTCAAAGCCGTTCAAGGCACCCATGAGGGCAAGCCAACAGAGAGGATCATCATGAATATCTCCAAGCGCTTCGTTGCCATTGCTTCGGCAGCGGTCCTGTCCCTGTTCGCCGGCCAGTCTATGGCTGCGGACAAGCTCGTGATCGGGACCGATTCGACCTACCCGCCCTTCGAATATCTCGATGCCGGCGGCAATTTCCTCGGCTTCGACATGGATATCGGCCGCGCTCTCTGCGCCCAGATGAAGGTCGAATGCACCTTCGTCAGCATGATTTCGACGGAATCATTCCGGCCCTGCAGGCCAAGAAATTCGACATGATCCTGTCCTCCATGTCGATCACGCCCGAGCGCGAAAAGCTCGTCGACTTCACCAACAAGATCTACAACACCCCGCCGCAATTGCCGTTCCGAAGGATTCGACAGCCAAGACGGTTGCAGACCTGAAGGGCAAGACGATCGGCGCGCAGAGCTCGACCACGCATGCCAATTATGCCGAAAAGCATATGCCGGACAGCGAACTCAAGCTCTATCCGACGGCTGACGAGTACAAGCTCGACATGCAGAACGGCCGCGTCGATGCCGTCATCGACGACGTCGTCGTTCTCTCCGAATGGGTCAAGTCGGATGCCGGCGCATGCTGCAAGATCCTGACGACCCTTCCGGTCGACAAGGTCATCAACGGCGACGGCGCAGGCATTGCCGTTCGCAAGGGCGATCCGCTCAAGGAAAAGATCAATGCCGCTATCGCCGCGATCCGCGCCGACGGCACCTACAAGAAGATCCAGGACAAGTATTTCGACTTCGACGTCTACGGCGAATAAGCCCGGACGAAACGCCGCTTTGCGGATTGTCGATTACAGCCCCAATGATGGCGGGAGGCTTGCCCTTCCGCCATTTTTGTTTGACACTTTCTGAGACTAAAGCGCCTTACGCGCCAAAGCGGCAAAGACCGCAACAAGGGGAAATTGGATGGGCGGATCGTCTTCCGCGCTCGACGGCGTGTTCACATGGATCATGACCATATTCGATCCTTTCTGTGGGCCGGCGGGCATGTTTACGTGGCTTGCCAGCGGCACGGTTCTGGCCTGCGGTGATACGGGCTGGGGTGACGAACTCGCGGCCGGCGTCAAGGTGACGGTCGCGGTCGCGATCTGTACGCTGCCCATCGGCCTCCTGATCGGCTTCATCGTTGCCCTCGGCCAGCAGGCCGAAGACCGGCTTCTGCGCATCGCCGCCGGGATATACACGACGATCTTTCGCGGCATGCCCGAGCTTCTGACGCTGTTCATCATCTATTACGGCGCGCAGATCCTGATCCAGTCCGTGCTTGCGAAATTCGGCTATGACGAGCGGATCGAGATCAACGCCTTCCTCGCCGGGATGATCGCGCTTTCCGTGGTGTTCTCCGCCTATTGTTCCGAGGTGCTGCTCTCTGCCTTCCGCGCCATTCCGAAGGGCCAGTATGAGGCCGGGGATGCACTCGGGATGCGTCGCTGGCGCACCATGCTCCTCATCATCGTGCCGCAGCTCGTCCGGATTGCGCTGCCCGGCCTGTCGAACCTGTGGATGATCCTTCTCAAGGATACGTCCTATGTCTCGATCATCGGGCTTGCCGACATCCTGCGCCAGACAAGCATTGCCGTGCGTGTGACGAAGGAGCCCTTCCTGTTCTATACGCTCGCCTGCCTCCTCTATCTCGCGCTTGCCATGCTGTCCTCGATCGGGCTCGGCTATATCGAGCGCTGGAGCCGCAGATCGGAGGCCGCGCGATGAGCGATACGATCCAGACCAATGGCTCCTCCGGCACCGCTGCCGGCGCCACCGTCGCGATGTCACTGACCGGCGACCTGATTGCGCCACGACCGGCGCCCGCCGTTCTCGAGCGACCGCTCACCGGCGCGCGCGTGCTCGGTATCGGCCTTATCGGCCTCTGGCTCCTCCTTGCCATCGGCCTTGTCTCGATGGTGATTACCGGCTGGGACGAGGACAAGTTCGTCCGTTACGGACCGCGCTACCTGCATGGGCTGTGGACGACGATTTCGCTGGTCGGCCTTTCCGTCGTCCTCGGCGCGGTCATCGGCCTGCCGCTCGCCTTTGCCCGCATGTCGAAGAACCGCATCATCGCGGCACTCGCCTATGCCTATGTGTATATTTTCCGAGGAACGCCGCTTCTGGCGCAGCTCTTCCTCATCTATTATGGGCTCGGCGTCTTCCGGCCGCAGCTCGAAGCGGTGAACCTCTGGTGGTTTTTCCGCGAGGCCTGGTATTGCGGGCTTTTCTCGCTGACCATCAACACGGCCGCCTATCAGGCGGAAATCCTGCGCGGCGCAATCGAGAGCATTCCCAAGGGCCAGCATGAGGGCGCGGCCTCGCTCGGGCTCTCGAAACGCACGGCCTTCCGCAAGATCATCCTGCCACAGGCGATGATCGTGGCATTGCGGCCCTATGGCAACGAGATCATCCTGCTCATCAAGGGGTCGGCCGTTGTCTCGATCGTCACCGTCTATGACCTGATGGGCGAAACCCGCTATGCCTTCTCCCGCACATTCGACTACCAGACCTATCTCTGGGCGGCGATCTTCTACCTCGCCATGGTCGAGCGCTCCGACACCTGTGGGCCTATATCGAGCGGCGTCTGACGCGCCACCTGAAACGCTGATAACAACGTTGGCAGCACTCGGGCCTCGACGCTGCCAACATCATGTTTTCAATCAGAAATACGTATTTCAGCGCATTGGAAAGTTTCGAATAAGCATGGCATGATCCCATCGAAGCGACGCCTCGAATGCGCCGCTCGAACCAAGATGGGAACTGCCTATGTCGGAACTGGAAATGATGCTCAAGGGATATGGGCTGACGACCGCCCAGATCCTCTATCGCCTGCCCGACCACCCCGCCCTGCTGCAGACCTATGTCTGGCAGAATTACGATCTCGCTCCCGACTTTCCCGAGATGAACGGGTTCCTGAAATTCTGGGAGGAGACGCTCGACGGGCCGCTGCATTCGGTGCGCTATGTGCATCGCAAGCTGATCTCGGCCGGCGAGTGGCGTGCGGTGAAGGGCGAGATCATCCTGCACTGAGCATCCGACATCCGGTTCGCGGCGGCACAGGCGCATGGACAAATGCGCGGCCACGGCTTATTGCGGGCCAAAACAAGGACCGGGTTGATGACGAAGATTGACGAAGAAGCACTGGCAGAGGCCTATAACCGCGCGCTTGCGCTGGAAAAGGCCGGCGATATCGACGCCGCCGTGAAGGCCTATGAGGATGTGCTGGCGATCGATCCCGAGGATCATGGCGGCGCTGCGGTGCGGATCGCCTCGATGGGCCGCGGCGAGGTTCCACCAAAGGCGCCGGACGCCTATGTGGAAACCCTGTTCGACCAGCATGCCGAGAGCTTCGAAGACATTCTCGTCGAACAGCTCGGCTATGCCGTGCCGATGATGGTGCGCCAGCGGCTGCAGGCGCTCGAACTCGGACCGTTCAAGCGGCTTCTCGATCTCGGCTGCGGTACGGGCCTGACCGGCGAAGCGCTGCGCGACATGGCCGAGGACATGACCGGCATCGATATTTCCGAGAACATGGTCGAGCTCGCCCATGAGAAGGATCTCTACGAAACGCTCTATGTCGCAGAGGTCGAGGATTTTCTCGAAGACAATGACGACGAGGCCTTCGACCTCATCACCGCAACCGACGTGCTGCCCTATCTCGGCGCGCTGGAGCCGCTGTTCTTCGGCGCGGCGGAAAACATGGCGCCGGGCGGCCTGTTCATCTTCTCCTCCGAGACGCTTTCCGAGACGCAAGCCGCCGGCAGGCCCTATATCGTTGGCCCGCACCAGCGCTTCGTTCACACCGATGGCTATATCCGCTCACGGCTCAACGAGACCGGCTTCGACGTCATCGAAGTGACCGACATCAACGTGCGGATGCAGGACGGAAATCCGAGCCCCGGGCAGCTGGTGATCGCGAAACTTCGCGGATAAGAGACGCCGCGCAATGGAAGACTGTGGCGGTGGCGTATCACTCGATGCGCCACGACGCTCACACCCGCCTGTTTCAATCCGCCGCCTTCTCAGGCGCATCTCCAGGGGCTAAAGATCATGGGACTCGGCTTAGCCGAAACCATGATCTGGAGCCCCTATGCTTTACTTCGTCATCAAGGCCCTGCACCTCATTTCCGACTTCCTGCTGATCGGCGGAATGATCGTCAATGCCTTCGTCATCTCGATGGTCCCGCCGACCATCCGCACCGGCGTCATTTCGGCGCTGCGCCGCTATAACAGCATCGTCACCACCGGCGCGCTTGCCGGCGCTGGGTATTCGGCCTGTGGCTGGCCATCGGCTTTACCGGCTTCGACGGCGGCTGGCTGCATGCCAAGCTCCTGTTCGTCATCGTGCTCTCGGCCCTGCACGGCATGCAGAGCGCAGCCCTGCGCAAGATGGAAGCAGATCCGCATCTCGATGCGAATGCCTTCGTTCGCGCCGGCATGCCGATCACCATTCTCTGTCTTGTCGTGGTCGTCGCGCTTGCGGTGATCAAACCCTTCTGACGGTTGCGAGCGGAAGAGATTTTCCGCACCGGTCTGCCCAAACGAAAATGTCCAGCCGGTTCTCCCGGCTGGACATTTTTTATTTGCCACATGGCATGCGGACCGGGATCGGGCTTAAGCCCGCCTCTCCTCAGTCCTCGCCGGACTTCTGGTTGTCGAGAAGCATATAGTCCAGCGGCAGTTCGGTCGAATACTTGATCTGCTCCATCGCGAAGGCCGAGGACACGTCGCGGATCTCGATCTTGGCGATCAGGCGCTTGTAGAAGGCGTCATAGGCAGCGATATCCGGCACGACGACGCGCAGGAGGTAATCCACATCGCCGCTCATGCGGTAGAATTCCACCACTTCAGGGAATTCGACCACGACTTCGGAAAAGCGCTTCAGCCATTCGATCGAGTGGCTTGCCGTGCGGACAGAGACGAAAACCGTAACCTTGGTATTGACCTTGACCGGATCGAGCAGCGCCACGCGACGGCGGATGACGCCATCCTCTTCCATCTTCTGGATACGACGCCAGCACGGCGTCGTGGACAGGCCGACCTTCTTGGCGAGGTCAGCGACCGCGAGTGTGGAGTCTTCCTGCAGTATGCGCAAAATCTTGCGGTCGAGCCGATCCATCAACGTCCCTTTCGAAATGATTTTTCGTTATACACCGATTTCGCGCCAATAAAGCGAAATTTGTTTCAGAAAACCAATCTTTCCACATCCTCGCGCAATTGCGGCAGGATGTCAGCTTCAAACCACGGATTTCGCTTGAGCCAGGCGGTGTTTCGCCAGCTCGGATGCGGCAGGGGCAGAACCGCGGGTCCCTCATTGGCGAAGCGGTAGGACCGCCATGCGGCGACGGTTTCGGTCATCGTCTTCCTGCGACGATCACCGAGATGCCATGCCTGCGCATATTGGCCGACGGCCAGCACCAGCTCGATCTGCGGCATGGTGGCCATGACGCGAGCCCGCCAGAGCGGCGCGCATTCGCGGCGTGGCGGCAGGTCGGACCCCTTGTCGTCATAGCCCGGAAAGCAGAAGCCCATCGGCACGATGGCCAAGCGTCGGGCATCGTAAACGTCTCTCGCGTGATACCGAGCCAGTCGCGGAGCCGATTTCCGGAGGCATCATCGAAAGGCAGGCCGCTTTCATGCACGCGCAGGCCCGGCGCCTGCCCCGCAATCAGGATACGGGCCGTCGGGGACAGGACCGCGACGGGCCGGGGCTCGTGGGGAAGGCGATCGCCGGCGCCCTTTGCCGGCTGATCCCGACAGAGCCGGCAGGCGGCGATGGCCGCAGAGAGGTCGTGAAGGTTATCAGCCATGATCTAGCCGCCCTGCCGATCGGAAGCGCCCTCGCCGCCGGCCCAGAGGTCGCTCAGCCAGTCCACGCATTCCGACACGAGATCGGCGATGAAACCGGCGACCGGATCCCGGTGTTCCCCGCCATGTTCGGCCCGCCAGTCTTTCGGCTTTTCGAATGGCCCTGCCCAGACGCCGAGGCGCTCATGGCGGGCCTGCCGCTCCTCCCGCCGATAACCGCCATAGCTGACCGCAAGCCCCTGGCGGACGATCTGGGCGTTGATGTTCTTTTCCCCGTCGCGACAGACGACCAGCAGCCGGTGATAGCGGTCCCGCGCATGTCCCCCACAGGCGACATCCGCCGAGCCTGCCATCCGGGCCATTTCCGTGCGGGCGGCAAGACCGCAATCCCATGCGCGGCCCTCGGCATTGGTGCAGGTCTGGGCGCGTTCCGGGGCGTCAAGCCCTTCGAGCCGCAAGCGCTCACCCTTTATCCACAGCGTATCGCCATCGACAGCGTAGAACGGTCCCTTGAGGCTGATGGATGCGGTCTCGGCTTCCTCCTGCTTCATCCTGCCGCCTATCAGTGCGGTGAGGCCGATCAGGGCCAGTATGATAGCGAGATCGCGGGCGATCCTTACGTTACGTGTCACGGTCTTTACGGGTCACAATCCGGCCCCAATCAAAAACGGAAGCTTCAGGAAAATGGAAAACAAAACCTTTCCCGGCAGGATCTTCTTAAGGATTGATGACTAGGCTGTCATCACACGCGTAACGACAAATCGGGCCATGAGTAGCGGCGTCAGTACCTCGACCGACAAGATCATCGTTGATCGATCGCGCAGCCACCGAAACAAGGCTGTCTCGAAGACCGTTCGTGCGACCCGTGAACGCCTGCAGTTTTCCGCAGAGGGCGCCCATGCCTTCGATCGCGAAATGCTGTCGCTCTACCTCAAATCGGTGATGCAGGGTGCGCTGATCATGGCGCTCGTCACCATCATCGTCGCGGGCATCGGCCTTTATCTCGATTTCAGCCGCCAGATCGTCGTCTGGGCAGGCATCATGCTGATGCTGCAGGCGGCGCATGTGCTTCTGGCCCGGATCGGCAAGCGGCAGGACATGTCGGCCGCGCAAACGATCGCATGGCGTCGGCGCCTTCTGGTGGCACAGATCTTCATCGGCTGCGGCTGGGCCTTCTTCACGCTGTCCGACTGCACGACCTGCACAGGCGACAATTTCTATTACTACAAGGGTGCGGTTCTGCTGGTGGCGATCTCGTCGACGGCGATGAATTGCTTCATGCTGCGCCAGAGCGTTCTGTTCGGCTTTCTGCCCGTCATCACCACGCTGATCGCCATCGCGCTGACGTCGCGGCTTGTGCTCGATATCGGCCTCACTGCTGTCTGTGCCGCGGCCGTGGTGTTCTTCCATTATATCGCCGACCGCCTCTATCGCTCCAGCCTGACGCTGATGTCCTACCAGTCGGAAAAGGATGACCTGATCGCCGAACTGGAAGTGGCAAAGTCGATGTCCGACGAGGCGCGGCGACGCGCCGAAGAGGCAAACCTTGCCAAGTCGCGCTTCCTTGCCTCGATGTCGCATGAGCTCAGGACACCGCTCAACGCCATTCTCGGCTTTTCCGAAGTCATGAGTTCCGAGGTTTTGGGGCCGCTTTCCAACCCCACCTACAAGGAATATGCGGGCGACATTCACCGCTCCGGCCAGCATCTCCTCAACCTGATCAACGAGATCCTCGATCTTTCGCGCATCGAGGCTGGCCGCTACGAGCTGGCGGAGGAATCGCTGTCGCTGCTCGAAATCGCCGAAGACTGCATCGGCATGGTGCAGCTTCGCGCGCGCGGCAAGAACATCACCATTCGCGAGCAGTTCGAAAAGACCATGCCGCAGGTCTGGGCCGACGAGAAGTCGATGCGCCAGGTGCTGCTCAACCTTCTGTCCAATGCGGTTAAGTTCACGCCGCAGGGTGGCGAGGTGACGGTCAAGGTCGGCTGGACCGCCGGCGGCGGTCAATATGTGGCGATCAAGGACAACGGGCCGGGCATTCCGGAGGAAGAGATCCCGGTGGTGCTCTCGGCCTTCGGCCAGGGCTCGATCGCGATCAAGAGCGCCGAACAGGGTACGGGCCTTGGTCTGCCGATCGTGCAGGCCATTCTTGCCAAGCATGATGGCCAGTTCATCCTGCGCTCGAAACTGCGTGAAGGCACCGAAGCGATCGCCATATTGCCGGCCACCCGCGTCCTGCAGAGCGTACCGGCCATCGCCGATGCTCCGACGGTAGAACGTCGCCGCAAGAGTTTTGCGTAACACGAACTATCTGCTTTGGCCCTTTTCTGAGGAGCCAGCCTCAAAAGGCGCACGTCTCCTGCTCAAGCAGGGAGAGGCATTCACCGCATGACGGTCTCAATAATCACGTAAAGCGCAAACACCCCACTGGCGACGAGAAGCGCGAAAACGGCAAAGGAGCCGAGATCCTTGGCATGACGGCCAACGGTGGAAATTTCCGGCGAGATACGATCCACCAGTTCCTCTATCGCAGTGTTGAGCGCCTCGACCGCGAAGAGAACAAGCATGAGGATGGCGAAGGCGACGTAATGCCAGGGCGCGGCACCCACGATCGCAAAGAGCACAAGGCCGGCAATGAAGCCGATGAGTTCGTGGCGAAACGCTTCTTCATCCCATAGGCGCTGCAGGCCCTGAAGCGAGAACCGGGTGGCTGAGGCGAGACGACAGAGACCCGTCGGGCGACACAGACCCGCTGGGCCACGCGCCCCCGTTGGGCGGAACACAGCCTGCGAAGGGCTGTCGTCGCCTTGGCGGTCCGGCGCGTTCAGGCCGTTCCGTGACCTGCCTTCTGGCCACTCCATCCGGGCCTACCTCCACCCGTTTGAAAAGGCATGCGGCGCGAGGGTTCCACTGCAATCCCGCCGCATGCCGTTGTCACCGATCAGTGGCTCTTGTTGCTGACGCCTGCCTGCTCGAAGGTTGCCATGCCGGAATGGCAGGCCGCGGCGGCCTTGACGATGCCGGCGGCAAGTGCTGCACCGGTGCCTTCGCCGAGCCGCATGCCAAGCGCCAGAAGTGGCGTCTTGCCGAGTTGTTCAATAGCACGCAGATGTCCCGGCTCGCCCGATACATGGCCGATCAGGCAGTGATCGATGGCAGCCGGATTGGCGGCCTTCAGGATGGCGGCAGCAGCGGTTACGACATAGCCGTCCAGCAGGACCGGGATCTTCTCCATGCGGGCGGCAAGGATGGCGCCGCAGATGGCCGCAATCTCGCGGCCGCCGAGGCGGCGCAGGATCTCAAGCGGATCGGAGAGATGGTCCTTGTGGAACTCGACCGCCGCCTTCACGGCCGCAACCTTGCGGTCGTAATATTCGCCATGCGAGCCAGTGCCGGGGCCGACCCAGTCTTCCGCCTCGCCGCCATAGAGCGCGAGGTTGATCGCAGCCGCGATCGTCGTGTTGCCGATTCCCATCTCGCCAATGCACAGGAGATCCGTTCCGCCAGCAATCGCTTCCATGCCGAAGGCCATGGTAGCGGCACAGTCGCGCTCGGACAGGGCCGGTTCCGTGACGATGTCACCGGTCGGGTAATCCAGCGCCAGATCGAAGATTTTCAGGCCGAGGTCGTTGGCGACGCAGATCTGGTTGATCGCGGCACCGCCGGCGGCAAAGTTTTCCACCATCTGCTGCGTGACCGAAGAGGGAAACGGCGTGACGGCATGGCGGGTAACGCCGTGATTGCCGGCGAAGATGGCGACCAGCGGCCGCGTGACGGCCGGCGCCCTGCCCGTCCAGGCGGCGAGCCAGTAGGCGATCTCTTCCAGACGGCCAAGTGCGCCCGGCGGCTTGGTGAGCTGCGCATCGCGTTCGCGGGCGGCCACCAGCGCACGGACGTCCGGTCCCGGCAGGTTCTGCAGGAGGGCACGAAAATCATCGAATGGCAGGCCGCTCACGCTCATTGCAGTCTCTCTTTCCTGTTTCCTGCTGCGACGCCGAACAGTTCATCCGCTCGCCATCCGCCGCCGCTGACCAAGATGTGACCGGTTCGCGAGCGGATACCGTGCTTGTGTTTATCGGCAAATCGCGCTTGTGTGCGCCATCTCTTAATCGCAGCGGACCGGAGGGACAACTGCCAAACGCGCGTGAATTCATTACCGATGTCGCCCGCTCCGTCGGGTTCCTCAGCCGCCTGCCGGTGCCGGACCGGTTTTTCCGCGGTCATGACGGCTCGGTCTCGCGTGCAGTCAGGGCGTTTCCGCTTGCCGGCCTCGTCGTCGCGGCCCTGCCGGCCCTCCTGCTTTTTCTCGCTCTTGAAAGCGGCAACTCGCTGCTGGCGGCCTTTCTGGCGCTGGCGCTGCAGGCTCTTCTGACCGGTGCGCTGCACGAGGACGGGCTTGCCGATACGGCAGACGGGCTTGGCGGCGGGCGCGACAAGGAACACGCGCTCAGCATCATGAAGGACAGCCGGGTTGGAACCTATGGTGTGATCGCACTCGTTCTTTCCTTCGGCCTTCGTGCCTCCGCACTCTCAGCGCTGTCATTTGCCGGGCCGGGTGTCGCGGCATTGGCGATGCTGTCGGCCGCAACCTTCAGCCGGGCAGCCATGGTGCTGCACTGGAAGAACCTGCCATCGGCACGGGACAATGGTGTTGCCGCCAATGCCGGCGCGCCGGAACAGGATGCCACAACGATCGCGCTCGGCATCGGCCTCGTGGCCGGGCTTGTGCTGCTGCTTCCCGTGCTGCCGGTGCCGCCCGTCGTGCTGTCGATTATCGCCGGGGGATGTGCCGCCTATGCGTTTACCCGTTTCACCGAGAATAAACTCGGTGGCCATACGGGCGATACGATAGGCGCCACCCAGCAACTGACCGAGATCGCCATGCTGGCGGCTCTTGCCCTGTCCGTCTGAACTATCGATATAGGCTGAATGATATCACCCTGCATCCAGATCTGCGTCATTCACCCGGCAACCGCCCTTTGCACCGGCTGCGGCCGCACGCTGGACGAAATCGCCGGATGGAGTGGTCTGGCGGACAGCGAACGGCGGAAGATCATGACTGCACTGCCGAAGCGAATGGCCAGCACCGGTGCTTCGACCTGCGATAAGTCCACCGGCGCAGGGCAGATGGGCGAGCCAGTTGAGGCAGAGGCGAATTCGGCAGGAGGGGTCGCGACGGCATGAATGCACTGACCATCGTCCTCCTGTTCATGCTGGCGGGGCTGGCACTTCTGATCTTCAACCACGATACGGGCGAAACGTTCGGGATCGCCAATGATGATTTCGGCCGCCTCGTCTATCTTGCTCCGATCGCGGCCTTGCTGTCTGCCGGTATCCTCATGGGCCGACGCGGGAATTTCGGCGAGGTCGTTCGCCAGATCGCCACGTGGCTGCTGATCGTGCTGGGATTGGTCGTCGCCTATCTCTACCGTGATGATGCCCGGCATGTGGGCGCACGCATCGTCGCCGGGCTGCTGCCGGGCACGGCAGTCGTCGTAACCGCCAGCGACGGCGGCAGCGAGGTCATTATCCACAAGAGCGAAAACCAGCACTTTCAGACGAATGTCACGGTCAACGACGCCGTCATCCCGATGCTGATCGATACCGGTGCCAGCGCCGTTGTCCTGAGCTATAGAGATGCCAGTGCAATCGGGCTCGATATGAGTGCGCTGAATTTCACCGTCACCGTGATGACCGCCAACGGGCGTGCGCTCGCCGCACCGGTTCGGCTCGACCGGGTGGCGGTCGGGCCGATCGTCAGGACCAATGTCCGGGCCATGGTGACGGAGGACGGAAAACTTGGCCGAAGCCTGCTCGGCATGAGCTTTCTGTCAACGCTCGGCTCACTGCAGATCGAGCGCGATGAGTTGCGGTTCCGCGATTATTGAGGCGAAAAGGTCGTTGCCGCCACATCTTCGTCTCTCCGACGGAAATGGCTCGGCGGGGCACCGATCACGCGCTTGAAGGCGCGGCTGAAGGAGGCTTCGGCGTCATAGCGAGGCGTTCTGCAATGGTTGCCACGCGCTGCCCCTCGCCCAGCCATTGCCGGGCCTGATGCATCCTGACGCGCGCCACGTAGCGGGCCGGGGTCTCGCCGACGACCTTCTGGAAGCGTTCGGCAAAGCCGGAGCGCGAGGCGCCCATCAGGCTTGCAAGAGAGGCGACGCTCCAGTCGCGGTCAGGCTCCAGATGGATTGCCGCCAGAACGCGGCCGACGTCGGGATTGCGCACCGCGGCGATCCAGCCGGTCGTATCGCCACACCCATGCTCCACCCAGGCGCGGATGAGCGTCGCGGTTAACACATCGGCAAGCCGGGCGAGAATGCCGCCGGCACCGACGCGGTCCATATCCACTTCGCGGGCCATGGCATCGATAAGATGTGGGATTGCCGGCTCGCGGGCTGCAAGATCCGAGGTCAGCATGACTTCCGGCATCATGCGGATCAGCGGGTGCTGAATATCGACATTGAAGCGCATGCAGGCGGTGAAGGCGAGCGTCACCCCATCGGCATCCGGCGCCACATAAGGGCATTGCAGGTCGTAGACGCCGCTGCAGACTTCCTTGCGGGCGAAGCGCTCCAAGGGCTGGGGCGCAAGGCCCGGTTTGCTCGTCAGCACATGGGCATCACCGCGCGGTAGAAGAACCGCGTCGCCGGGTCGCAGTTCAAGCCATTCGCCGGATGGGGTAAGAAGGAAACAGCCTCCCGAGGAGATGAAGTGGAATCGGGCCGTCGCCGCGGCCTTGAAATCGCTCGCCCAGGGCTCCGGCAAACGATAGCGGCCGTATTCCACGCCATCCAGGCGCAGGCCGCGCAACATCTCGCTCAAGGGATCTACCGGCGCCTGCGATACCGTCTCAGGCAAGCTGCCTGAATCGTGTCCGGCCCCGTCCGAATGGATGGGCTCAACGGAATGATGGGAGGGCGATACCGGTTCAGTTCTGGACGAATGATCAAGCATGTCGGATTTTCTAGCATGGAAACGCCGAAGCGTCACGCATATTCATAGTGCATCGCAACACGAGGCGATCACAATCAGGGACATCCTCACATGACACCATCTTCCACTCAACCGACCGATGCGTCACCAGGCGCACCGAAAGAGGCAGCCTGGGGCGCCGTCCTGACACTTACTCTCAGCGTCTTCGGTCTCGTCACCGCGGAATTTCTTCCCGTCAGCCTTCTGACGCCGATTTCCAATGATCTCGGGATTACACCGGGTGCTGCCGGCCAGACGATTACGACGACGGCGATCGTGGCTGCCTTTGCCGGTCCGGGCGTCGTGATCGGAACGCGCAAGTTCGACCGTCGCCTCACGGTTCTGGCGCTGACCATGCTTCTCGTCCTGTCGACGCTGATTGCAGCGATGGCGAACGGCCTCTTCATGCTCCTGACGGCACGTTTCCTGCTCGGCATCGGGCTTGGCGGCTTCTGGGCGATGTCGGCAGCGCTTGCCATGCGTCTCGTGCCGGCCGACAAGTTGCCACGGGCGATGGCGCTGATCATGGCCGGCGTGTCGGGCGCCACCGTGCTGGCTGCTCCGCTCGGCGCCTGGATCGGCGCGACCATGGGCTGGCGCATGGCCTTCTTCCTTGCCGCGGGTCTCGGCGTCGTGGCGCTGATCGGCCAGATCGTCGCCCTGCCGAAAATGCCGCCGGCCGGTCATGCCGGGCTTGGCACGCTGGTCGCGCTTCTGCGTCGTCCGCTTCTCAGGCTCTGCTTCATCGCGATGATCTTCATGATCGGCGGTCACTTTGCGGGCTTCACCTATATCCGCCCGTATCTGGAACTGGTGCCGCATCTGAATGTCGACCAGATCTCGCTGACGCTGCTTGCCTATGGCGTTGCCGGCTTCATCGGTACGGCGCTCGGCGGCATGGTCATCGAAAAGCGCGGACCGCGTTTCTCGATCACGCTCTGGGGTAGCCTGATGGCGGCTGCGGCCGTGGTCATGGCGGTCGGCGGCCAGTCGCCTTCCGTCGCTGTTGCCGGTGTTGCCTTCTGGGGTCTTGCCTTCGGTGCGATCCCGGTCAGCATCCAGAACTACATCACCTCGGTTGCCGGCGATGAAGCCGAAAGCGCCGGTGCGCTGATGCTGACGACCTTCCAGATCGCCATTTCAAGCGGCGCCATCCTCGGCGGCGTGCTGATCGAGGGCCTTGGCCCGATCGCCGTCATCGTCTTCCTGGCGGCAGGTTCGCTGGCAGGCGCCTCGGTGCTGGCTGCCGGTGGCCGTAGCCGCACGGCGCTTTCGGAAGGCTGACGGGTCTTTAATCGAAAAGCCTCGACATCGAAAAGCCCGGCCCGCAATCAAGCGGACCGGGCTTTTTTTTCGTCCTGAAGGCCATGAAGGTCCGTCAGTTACGCAGGCGATAACCGGTGCGGAACATCCAGGCCGTCACGGACAGGCAGATGGCGAGGAAGAGTGCGATCATGCCGAGGCTGACGAGCGGATTGACGTCGGCGATCTCGTAAAAGCTCCAGCGAAAGCCGCTGACGAGATAGAGGACCGGGTTCAGATGGCTGACCGCCTGCCAGAAGGGCGGCAGCATATCGATCGAATAGAAGCTGCCCCCGAGGAAGGTGAGCGGCGGCACGACCAGCATCGGGACGATGTTGAGCTGTTCGAAATTCTTTGCCCAGATACCGATGATGAAGCCGGCAAGGCTGAAGGTAATCGCAGTCAGCACAAGGAACAGCAGCATCATAAAGGGATGAGCGATGCGGATATCAACGAAGAAGGACGCCGTCGCCAGAATGATGAGGCCGATGATCAGCCCCTTGCTGGCTGCCGCCCCGACATAGGCGATGACGATCTCGGTCATGGCCACCGGCGCAGACAGGATCTCGTAGATCGTACCGGTGAATTTCGGGAAATAGATGCCGATCGAGCCATTGGCGATACATTGCGTCAGCAGCGTCAGCATGATCAGGCCGGGCGTGATGAAGGCGCCGTATTGCACGCCGTCCACCGTCTGGATGCGCGAGCCGATGGCCGTTCCGAAGACGATGAAATAGAGCGAGGTGGTGATGACCGGCGAGATGACGCTCTGCAGGAGCGTGCGGCGCATGCGATGCATCTCGGCCTTGTAGATGGATTTGATCGCCTCGAGGTTCATGCTTTTTCTCCTGCAGGCTTTGCACCTGCCTTCTCTTCCGGGCCATCCTTTTTCTCGACAAGCGCGACGAAAATGTCTTCCAAGGAGCTCTGTCTGGTCGAGAGATCGCGGAAATGGATGTTTTCGCGCGCAAGCCCGGCCATCAGTGCGCCGATACGCTCTTCGCCCTCGCCGCCCTTGTATTCATGCACCAGCGTGCGGCCCTCGTCTTCCAGCGACAGGCCGAGATCGGACAGTGATGCCGGGATCGTCCCAAGCGGTGCCGTCAGTTCGAGCCGCAGCTGCTTGCTGCCAAGCTTCTGCATCAGGGCCGTCTTGTCTTCGATAAGGAGAAGCTTGCCACCATTGATGACGCCGACGCGATCGGCAATTTCCTCGGCCTCCTCGATATAATGGGTGGTGAGGATGATGGTGACGCCCGCCTCGCGCAGCTTTTCGACTACCAGCCACATATCGCGGCGCAGCGCCACGTCGACGCCGGCCGTCGGCTCGTCGAGGAAGAGGACCTTCGGCTCGTGAGACAGTGCTTTTGCGATCAGCACCCGGCGCTTCATGCCGCCGGAGAGTTCGCGCATCATGTTGTCCTTCTTCGGCCAGAGCGAGAGATCCTTGAGGATCTGTTCGATCCGGGCCGGATCGGGCTTCAGGCCATAGACACCCCGCGAAAAGCTCACCGTGTTCCAGACCGTCTCGAACTGGTCGGTGGTCAGTTCCTGCGGCACCAGACCGATCAGCGAGCGGGTCTTTCGGAAATCACGCACCACTCATGACCGCCGACCATGACCTTGCTGCCGTGATCCGGATTGACGAGGCCGCAGATGATGGAAATCATCGTCGTCTTGCCGGCACCATTCGGCCCGAGCAGCGCGAGGATTTCGCCTTTTTCTATATCGAGATCGACGCCTTTCAGCGCCTGAAACCCGTTGCCATAGGTTTTCGTGAGATTTCGGATCGAAACGATCGCCTCCCGGACAGGCGCGACCGAGGGATGAGGTGATGAGAGAGCGGGCGAAGAGGGCATGGCAGCCTTTACGATAGAAACAGTTTTCTAATTCGCCGCAAATATAGGCAAATGCCTTTCGCAGACCATACCTCCGCGGAAGAATATTGCATTCGGCTCAGCCGACCAATCGCCGCTCCGCATTCCATGAGATGCGGATCACGCGGGTGTCATCATATCGTGATGTTGAGGCGGCATTCTCGATCGCAGGCAAGCAACGGTCCTGCCTACCCCTTGTGCCGGACCGCCGCCCACCCGCTTCGATGAAGGCCAATATTGCCGCTTGCCCGTGCGTTCTATTGCAATCCGAGTACACGCGTAACGACCTCCAATTGACCGGTGATCTCACGGCGGTGATGCACCTCCACTCCATCCGGTCGCGCCGGCCTCTCCCGACGGAGACAGGCCGGCTTTTTTTATCCGCTGATGGATGAGGATGACGGCCTAGTCGCAGTAGCGCCGGCCGCCCTTTCGCGAGCGCAGGTCGAAATGGAAATGGTTCCAGTGTTCGGCATTGCTACCGGGGCCAAGCACGGTGGAGAAATAGCGGCAGCTGTCGTTGCGGACGGATTTCAACAGGCCACCCTCGCGGAAAGAGAAGAGGCCCTTCTTGCGCACGTCGATCTCGTGGCCGTTCTTCAGGACGATGGCGCCGACATCGATGGCATTGCCATGGGCATGTTCCGACATCGGATTGTATCGCTGACTGGAATTGTTCATGCGACGGCAGGAATAGCCTCCGAGCGGCACGATGCGCTGCACGCCGGTCAGGTAGCGCATGCGGGCGGAGGGCGCGAGTTCGTTCTTCACCCATTTGGCGAAGGCAAGCGTCGTCTGGCAATTGAGCGTCACGGCCGGCTTCACGTCGATATTGCCCGAGAGGCCGGAAAGCTTGACCGGATAGTCGATACCGCAGCTCGGCCCGGCCGAAATCCGCGGCCTCTCCTCGAACTCGACGCCCATGCGGCGCAGTTCGGCACGGCAACTGGCTTCGGATGTCGGCATGATGCCCGGTGTGCTCATCGGCCCTTGAGCGTAAGGACCGGTGTTGGGACCGGCATCATTCATCTGCCCGGAAGGCCCGGTCGGCATGGCCGGATTGTTCGGCCGCAGCATTGCGACCTCGCGACCGCCCGACATGTCCCCCTGGAGACCATTGCCGGCCCGCTTCGGCGGTACGATGACGCGATCATCCATGCCTGTCGTCGCCGCGATCGGCTGACGAAGGGACTGGTTGGGTGACTGGTTCGATATCTGTCGGCTGCCATTGAGGGAGCGCGGGTTCTCCGTCCCGATACCATCAACCACCGGCTGATCGCCGACACCTTCGGCAATGTCGGATGCTTCCTCTTCCGCGAGCCGCGCACCTGGCTTTCATCAAGGCTCTCGTCCGGCGTGAAGCCGAATTCGCTGTCCATGTTGACGCCTTCGCCCGAGACCCGCGCGCCTTTCTGCGCCGGCATGCGGGATGTCATCTGCTGCGGTGTCGAAGGCTGGTCCGGAAGGCGAAGATAGTGGCCGCCATCAGCGGGGGCTGAGGCTGGGGGATAGCTGCCGGCCATGCCGCCCTGCGGATAGGACGGGCTCCCCGCACCACCGGACTGGCTGCCGATGCCGGCCTGCGGCAGCGGCCCGCCCGACATGCCCTGCATCGGATAGGCTCCCGTCTGGTAGCCGGAGGCGGATACCGGATCGCGCGGCAGGCTTCTTACCGGCTGGATGGCTCCGACCCGTGCACCCCGATCGATCGGTGCCGGTGGCACGAGGCTTTCGGCCGAACAGGCGACCAGCATGGTCGTCAGCGTGAGCGCGGCGATGACGCGCCGGGATGTGGAAGCATATGCCATACCAGATGCCCAATCTGCCGGTGCCGGAATGATACAGGCTCAAAGGGTAGGCAGAGTCGGTAAACGAAGCCTTGCCGGATCATGGCGGTTTGAAGACCATTTCACGCACAGATTGCGTTCCCGATCCCGCCATTATCGCCCGTCCGGTGCGGCATCAGGAAACACTCTGTTTTCGTGTATCGCCTCGTCGAGACGCTTCTACAAAGGCTGGAAACATTCTAAGCTGAACGCTTGCGGAGGAGCGCAGCGTCAACAGGAACGACACAGAATGACCGATAACAACAAGCCGATCGGCGAACTTACACTGCGCACCGTTGCCATGCCGGCCGACACGAATGCCGCCGGCGACATCTTCGGCGGCTGGGTCATGGCCCAGATGGATATTGCCAGCGGCATCCGCGCCGCCGAACGCGCCATGGGCCGCGTCGTCACCAAGGCCGTCAAGGAAATGGCCTTCGAACTGCCGGTCAAGATCGGCGACACACTGAATGTCTATACCGACATCATGCGGGTCGGAAACACGTCGATCACGCTCAAGGTGGAAGCCTGGGCACGGCGCGCGCGTCACAAGGCGCTCGAAAAGGTCACGACCGGCGTCTTCATCATGGTCGCACTCGACGATGACGGGAAGCCGAAGCAGCTGCCGCCGGAAGGCATGATGGAAGACTGAATCCGGTCCGGATCATCCCGCCCGGATGATCGTCGCCCATCGGCCGGCGCATCGATTTCGTCGTCGCGCCAGCCCTTTCGCCTAAACCTTGAGGTAGGGCGAGGATGTATCGAAGGTGAGGCCCGGAAACACCTTGGCGGTCAGCGTCGACGGCTCGATGCCGAATTGGCGATAGAGCATCGCAGCTGCGATCTCCCGGACGTCGCCGGTCGGCATCAGGTCGCGCCCATCGAGCAGCTTGTCGTCGGCCAGGCCCGGCCAGTCACCCAGAACCTTGCCGCCAAGAATAGCGCCGCCGGCAATAACGGCCGTACCACCTGTGCCGTGATCCGTGCCACTGGTGCCGTTCTCGCGCGCCGTGCGGCCAAACTCCGTCACGGCCAGAACAACCGTCTTCTTCCAGGCGTCATCGCCCATGGCCTGTTTCAGCGTGTTGATCGCCACCGTCAGGTCGCCGACCGCCTTGGCAAACTGGGCCTTCTGGCCAACGTGAGTATCCCAGCCGTTGATGGAGAAGCTGGCAAGGCGGTAATCCTTGGTCAGCATGCCGCCGGCAAGCCTTGCGATATCGGCAATCCCGCCGCCGCGCTTGGCGTCACCATAGAGTGAATCGGCCGAACTGCTCGTCTGCTTGGCCTCGTCGAAGACGCGGGCAAAAGCCGGATCCTCGGCATAGAGCCGGTCGAGGAAATGGATCTCGTCTTCGGCCAGTGCAAAATTCGTCTGACTGGACCAGCTATCGGCATCGTTCGGGCCGGTCAGGATCAATTCCATCGAGCTTGATATATCGATCGCCTTGCGGCCTTCGGTGCGCGGGATGGCGGCAATCGTGCGGTTCAGCCAGCCGGTTTTCTGGCTCTTGTCATTGCCGCCGGTTTCCAGAATGTCCTGACCATCGAAATGGCTGCGCTGGTTGCGATAGGGGGTCGAGACTGCCTGGACGAAGGACAGTTCGCCCGACTTCCACAAAGGCATGAGGTCGGCAGCGGCCGGGTTCAGACCAAAGAAACCGTCGAGATCCAGCAGGCCGGTATCGGGCGTCAGGCCGAGTTTCGGACGCAGCGCCGCATAGGCCGGATCGCCATAGGGCTGAACGAGATCGAGCCCATCCATGGCGCCACGCAGGACGATGGTGACGAAGCGGTTTTCGCCTGGGGCCGCCGCGAAGGTGACGGGCGTGAGGACCGGGGCTGCGGCGGCGCAACAGCGCCGGCCAGAAAACCACGACGGGACAGGAAGAAGCGTTGTTCGCGGGTCATCCTTATCTCCTGTTGAACTCGGGCGAAGCGAGAACCATGGTCAGGCCATGGACACGGTTCGGGGCCTGAGAAATGATCTTGCGGGTCTGGTCAGAGGCGGCATCGGCCAATGCCACATCGAGAAAGTCCATCGGCTCGCGCCGCTGGCCGAAAAGACGCGCCACCATGCGCGCCCAGGCGATACGCTCGGATAGCTGGCTGGCCGAGAGCCAGGCATTCTGCGTATCGGGAAAGCCGGCGGGGCTCGGCGGCTGCCAGATCGGCTGGCCCATCCGCTGAAGGGCACCGAGCGTCAGGGCATTTGTGCGCCCTGCCCTTCGCCGCGCCTCCTCCTGCGAAATGCCGACACCGGCCATCTGCATGGCCTTGCCGACCGGGCCGACCTTGTTGTCCTCGTCATCCATGTCCTGCAGCACGGTGGTAAAGCTCTCATCCGGCAGATCGAGGGCGCGCAGGCCGGAAACAATAAATCGAAGGGCTGCTTGACCTTCTGGCCGGGATCCGACCAGGCACGCGGATGGGTCAGCATGGCGCGGTAAACCTCGGTGAGATTGCCATTGCTCTTCTGCCATGCGCCGGTCATCGCATCGACCACGTCCTGCGGCGGATCGTCGGCAATGAAATGCGACACGAGCTTGCGGCAGATATGCGTCGCCGTCAGCGGATTGGCCGCAAGATCATCGAGCATCAGAAGATGATCCTGACCGCTGCCCTCGTCATCGTCATAGCTGTGACCGAGAACCTCAAGCGGACCTTCCTGCGCGAAGCGCGGCCGGAAGGCGACCTCAAGCGAACGATTGTCGACCGACAGGCCGGTCAGGACGAGAGCGGCATTGCGGACGTCGGACTGCGTATAGCCGCTGCCTGCGCCAAGCGTATGCAGTTCGAGAAGTTCACGACCGAGGTTTTCATTGAGGCCGCGGCCATTGCGTCGGCCGGCGGGTGAGTCGGGCCCGACACTCTGGTCCTGATCCAGATAGATCAGCATCGCCGAATTGAGGATCGCGGCCTGCAGCAGTTGGCGAAACGGGCCCGTCATATTGGGGCGGATCGCCTGCGCCTCGTAAAGCGGCACAAGCATACGCATCGGCAGCGACTTCTGGGCGCTGACAGAAAAATGGTCGGTCCAGAACGAGGCCAGCCGTTCATAGAAGCCGTAGGGAGACTGCACGGCCTGCGAGAGCCGCGCCATGGCGTCCTGCCGGTAGATCTGCTGGGCTTCCTTCTGCGTCTGCTGGCGGATGGCGTCGTTCGGCTTGCCTTCCTTGGCGGCCTTCGCCTCGGCGGCGCGCAGGGAGACGATACGGGTTGCGGCTTCCTTGCGCCCGACGATGCCCTCGCGCGGGAAACGCGGCTTCTGGGCCGCACCCGCCTTCAGCTGGGCCAGCAGCGCATCGGCATCGGCGACCGGCTTTTGGCCCGGACGCAGACCGTATCCGTATCGGATCGCTGCCAGTGTCGGAATTGCAAGCGCCATACGAACACTCCTCTTGTCGTCGCTCAGGTTGCTAAAAGACTATGTCGGAAACCGTCGGCCATTGCGGCAATTGTGTGACATGAACATTTTGTAATTTCGGCAAGGCTGCCGGCGCCGTCGGAGCCAGCCCATACCGCCCACAATCCGCAAAGTCGACACCCGACAAGGATAACGCAGCAGCCTATGGTTTCACCCGGCTGTTTCGATGGGCCACGAAGGTTTGATCAACATTTCTACTAGTCCGCCCATTTCGCAGACAGCGATTTACAACCGTCACTTGCCGGCAATGCAGTTGGCGCCGGTCGGATCTTCAGTCAAAAACAAATCGACACTAAATTAGCACATCGTTCATCATGTCAGCACAGATCCGGCCAGGGAAAGTCTTCAAAAAACTCATTATTTACGAATGAGGGCGTTAATCCCCATAAATATTACGGGATAATACATGCGTGCCATTTCGAAGCAGACCGAGAATCCAACTTCCGTTTCAGACCTGATCCGTCTGCATCAGGCGGAAAGTCTGCTGAATGCCATGACATCGGCGATGACGACGAATGTCTGGGTGTCGATCTCGGCCTTCGTGATGAGCGTCGTCCTGAGCGGATTTTCGATTGCGGCGATGATCTGGATCGGTGTCGCCCTGCTGGTTATTGCAGGCCGATTTGCCAGCATCTGGATGATACGTCAGCGGGGACTGACCTATACCGCGCCAAAGCTCGTCCTGCATGTTCTGACGGTTGGCGGCTTTGTCAGCGGGCTTGTCTGGGCCTCCCTGCCCTTCGCCACGGGACAGTTCGATCCGGCGGGTCGCGACAGCGGACTTTACATCCTGATCTGCGGCATCGCAGCGGGTGCCGTTCTTCTCAACAGCAGTTCGCGCCGGGTCTCTCTGGCATTCGCCCTGCCCGTCCTGCTGACCGTGATTGCCATCCTGATTGCCAATGCGACGGTCGTCAGTCTGGTTCTGGCCGCCAATGCCGTTGCAATGACCTTCAGCGCCTATCACAATTCCCGTGACAATGAGCGGGTCTTCATCACCAATCTCAAGGCGCGCCTTCAGGCGACCGACCTTGCCGCATCGCTTTCCCAGGCGAACCAGGAGATGCGCAACGCACGAGACCGGCTCGAAAGACTGGCCAATTGCGACCCCCTCACAGGTCTTGCCAACCGCACCCGCTTCAACGAACGCTTGGCAATGGCGACGGACAAGGCAGCCAACGGCACATCGACGGCCGCTCTTCTGCTGGTCGATCTCGACCGTTTCAAGAGCGTCAATGACACGCTCGGCCACAGTGCCGGTGACAGCCTGCTGGTGGAGATCGCTGCAAGGCTGAAAGCTGCGGCCCCGCATGCGGAAGTCGTGTCCCGTCTGGGCGGCGACGAGTTTGCCCTTTTGTTTACCGGCCCGGACGCCCATCAGCAGGCTCGTGACAATGCACGGGTTATCCTTGAAACGCTCGGCGAAGCGGTGGTGCTGGACGGCCGACACCTGAGCGCTGGCGGCGCCTCGATCGGCATCGCGCTCTGCCCCGACCATGCAACGACCGCCAGCGACCTGATGGTCTGCGCCGATATCGCGCTTTACAGCGCCAAGGATGCCGGGCGCCGCCAATGTCGCGAATTCGAGATCATCTTCCGCACCCGTACGGAACGCCAGCACCAGATCCAGCAGGATCTGGCCAATGCACTTCAATCAGGTGACGTCGTCGCGTGGTTCCAGCCGCAGGTGGAACTGCATGGCGAGACAGTGATCGGGTTCGAAGCGCTGGTGCGCTGGCATCACCCCTATCTCGGGCCGATCTCGCCGCCGGAAATCGTCGCGGCAGCGCAGGCCACCAACCAGTCCGACCGGCTGACGGCGACCGTAGCCGAGGCGGCCTGCCAGTTGCTCGACGCGCTGCCCGGTCTCGGTCTGCCGCAGGCACATGTCTCGATCAACGTCTCGCCGCGCGAGTTCGAACTCTATGACGTCGCATCGGTCCTCAATGCCGTTACCGGTGCCCACCGTATCGATCCGGCCCTGTTCGAGATCGAGATCACCGAAGAAGCGATGCTCGACACCGCCGTTGCCGGTGAACAGCTACGGCGGATAGGCCAGGCGGGCTACCGGCTTGCCGTCGACGATTTCGGTGCCGGGCATTCCTCGCTCGCCTATCTGGTCTCGCTTAATGTTGATCGACTGAAGCTCGACCGGCGCTTCGTGCGCGATATCGCCACCAGCCGCCAGAACCAGGAGGTGGTCGGCGCGCTTGTCGGGCTTGGACGTTCGCTGTCCATGGACGTGCTGATCGAAGGCGTGGAGACGCGGGAGGAGGCGCAGACGCTTGCCCTTCTCGGCTGTCGCGAAGCGCAGGGATATCTGTTCAGCCGGCCCATGCCTGCCCCGCAGGTGGCGAGCTGGATCCTGGAGCGGCAGGGCGCGCCCTTCGCTCAGGTTGCCTGACGGACAGACATCCGGCGGACGACGTGGATGCCGGGCCGGATTCTTGTCTGGTCCTGCCGTGCCGTGACACCGCTGGCGTCTGCTTGGCATCCGGGGTCCCCATGGTGCTTGACGGCGACTGCGGCTTCGGCAATCTTCCGGCCATCTCGCAGTCCCGATCGCGGCGCAGGCAAATTGCGGCCCGCCCCTTTCCGGCTCTGCCTGCTGCCAGAAAGGGTGTCACCATGATCTCATTTCGCCGCTCGCCATTCTATACGCTCCTCCAGTGGCTGATCTGGCCCGGAGTTTTCTGCGGCGGCCTGATCGGAACATGGTTCGCATTCCAGTCCGAATGGCATCTGTTCTGGTTCAATGTCGTCTATCTCACGACCATTGCGGTGCTGGCGCTGTTCGAGCGGCTGATGCCCTATGAGGAAACCTGGAACGATCACGACGGCGAGACATGGAACGACGTTGCCCATACGCTGCTCAACAAGGGCAGCGTGCAGATCGCAGCAGCGATCGGCACGTCCTTTCCGATGGCGGTGGCGACGGTCGCGCAACCTTCCTTCGAGGCGCCTTTCCACATCTGGCCGGACAGCTGGCCGATGTTCTTCCAGATCGTCCTCGGGCTCGTCATCGCCGAACTCGGCCTCTATGCAGCACACCGGATCGCCCATGAGAAAATGGTGCTCTGGCGCTTCCACGCGCTGCATCACAGCGTCGAGCGGCTATGGGTCGTCAATACCGGACGGTTCCACCTGTTCGATTCGCTGTTCAAGATCGCACTCAGCCAGATCCCGCTCTATCTGATCGGCGCGCCGCTGCCGGTCTTCCTGTGGGCGGGAGCCGTCACCGCCTTCATCGGGTTGCTGACCCATTGCAATATCGACGTGCGGACCGGGCCGCTCGACTACATATTCTCCACGCCGCGCTGCATCGCTGGCACCATTCGAAAAAGCTCTCCGAAGGCAATACGAATTACGGCGAGAACCTCGCGCTGTGGGATCTCGTGCTCGGCACCTATCACAACCCGCCCCGCCCCTCGCCGACCAATATCGGCATCAGCGGCAAGGTGGCCGACACATTTCTCGGCCAGCTGATACAGCCCCTCTCCAAGAAAGGTTTCAAGGAGATCATGGGCCGCCGCCCGCCGGCTCCGGCCGTGACCCCAGGCGCCGGTGGCGCGCCGGGCGCCGTGCCTGCAGCCCCGATCATCCCGCAGGCTCCGTCACCGGCGACCGAACCGGCGGAGTGAAGGCACGGCGTGACCGGGCGGAGTGGCTGGGGGAAGCCCCTGGACGGTGTAAGTGGGTGGCGAAAACCGTTTCCCTTTGTACTCATTTTCCGCCACGCCCCCTTCCAATCCGCAGTGAGTCCCTCCATATTCCGGCCATGGCCAGATCTCCGAAGAAAACCACGCCCGAGACCCGTGAAGATCATTCCGGTTTCGGGGAAGCTCCGCAGTCGTCGTTCGAGGGCGCCCCGCTTTCGGGATCCGTCTCCGACTGGGTAAGGCAGCTGGAGGCCGAGGCGGAAGCCTCCGGCATCGAGAGCCAGCGCGAGATCGCCTCCAAGGCCGGCAAGCATCGCAAGAAGATCGAGATCGAGGCCCGCAAGGCGGCGCAGAAGACTGCCCCGCCGGCGCCCGAGATCGGCAAGAAGGCACAGCCGAAGACGGCCAAGAACACGACCGCGTCGAAAACCGCGCGCGGTGTCTCGATCGGCGCCTCTTCCGACCCGAAGACGCGCGCGGCGGCAGGCCTCAATCCGGTTGCCGGTCTCGACGTATCACTGGAAGAGGCCGAGTCCCTCGCCCCCGGCGCGTGACCGCCACGGTGGATGCGTTGGCGCAACTGATCGAGAGCGGCAATCCGCTGTTCAAGAACGGCGAGATCTGGACCCCGCACCGGCCGGAGCGGCCGGCGAAATCCGAAGGCGGCATCGCCATCGAGATGGTGACGGAATACAAGCCTTCGGGCGACCAGCCGACCGCCATCCGCGATCTCGTCGAAGGCATCAATTCCGGCGAGCGCAGCCAGGTGCTGCTCGGCGTCACCGGCTCGGGCAAGACCTTCACCATGGCCCAGGTGATCCAGCAGACGCAGCGTCCGGCCGTGATCCTCGCGCCGAACAAGACGCTGGCGGCGCAGCTCTATTCCGAATTCAAGAATTTCTTCCCGAATAACGCGGTCGAATATTTCGTTTCCTACTACGACTATTACCAGCCGGAAGCCTATGTGCCGCGCTCCGACACGTTCATCGAGAAGGAAAGCTCGATCAACGAGCAGATCGACCGGATGCGCCACTCCGCCACCCGCTCGCTGCTGGAACGCGACGACTGCATCATCGTCGCCTCCGTTTCCTGCATCTACGGTATCGGCTCGGTCGAGACCTATACGGCGATGACCTTCCAGATGGAGGTGGGCGACCGCCTGGACCAGCGGCAGCTGCTGGCCGATCTCGTGGCGCAGCAATACAAGCGGCAGGACATCAATTTCATTCGCGGCTCGTTCCGTGTCCGGGGCGATACGATCGAGATCTTTCCGGCCCACCTTGAAGATGCCGCGTGGCGCATTTCCATGTGGGGTGACGAGATCGAGTCGATCACCGAATTCGATCCGCTGACCGGGCAGAAGACCGGCGACCTGAAATCGGTCAAGATTTACGCCAACTCGCACTATGTGACGCCGCGCCCGACGCTCAACGGTGCAATCAAGCAGATCAAGGAGGAGCTGAAGCTGCGCCTCGCCGAGCTTGAAAAAGGGGGCCGCCTTCTGGAAGCGCAGCGGCTGGAGCAGCGCACCCGCTACGATATCGAAATGCTCGAAGCGACCGGCTCCTGCGCCGGCATCGAGAACTATTCGCGTTATCTCACCGGCCGCAAGCCGGGCGAGCCGCCGCCGACGCTGTTCGAATATATTCCCGATAACGCGCTGCTGTTCATCGACGAAAGCCATGTCTCGGTCAGCCAGATCGGCGGCATGTATCGCGGCGACTTCAGGCGCAAGGCGACGCTTGCCGAATACGGTTTCCGCCTGCCCTCGTGCATGGACAACCGCCCGCTGCGCTTCGAGGAATGGGATGCGATGCGGCCGTTGACCGTTTCCGTTTCGGCGACGCCGGGCAATTGGGAAATGGAACAGTCCGGCGGGGTATTTGCCGAACAGGTGATCCGCCCGACCGGCCTCATCGACCCGCCGGTCGAAGTGCGCTCTGCCCGCAGCCAGGTCGACGACGTGCTCGGCGAAATCCGCGAGACCGCCGCCAAGGGCTATCGTACGCTCTGCACGGTGCTGACCAAGCGCATGGCCGAAGACCTGACCGAATACCTGCACGAACAGGGTGTTCGCGTGCGCTACATGCACTCGGACATCGACACATTGGAGCGGATCGAGATCATCCGCGACCTGCGCCTCGGGGCATTCGACGTGCTGGTGGGTATCAACCTGCTGCGCGAAGGCCTCGACATTCCCGAATGCGGTTTCGTCGCCATTCTCGACGCCGACAAGGAAGGGTTTCTGCGCTCGGAGACGTCGCTTATCCAGACCATCGGACGTGCGGCGCGTAACGTCGACGGCAAGGTCATTCTCTATGCGGACAACATTACCGGCTCGATGAAGCGGGCGATGGACGAGACGACGCGGCGCCGCGAAAAGCAGATGGAATACAATGCCGCCAACGGCATCACGCCGGAATCGGTGAAGGCGAAGATTTCCGACATTCTCGACAGTGTCTACGAGCGCGACCATGTGCGCGCCGACATTTCCGGCGCAAGCGGCAAGGGCTTTGCCGATGGCGGGCATCTGGTCGGCAACAATCTGCAGGCGCATCTCAACGCGCTGGAGAAATCGATGCGCGATGCCGCCGCCGATCTCGACTTCGAAAAGGCCGCCCGCCTGCGCGACGAGATCAAGCGGCTCAAGGCTGCCGAGCTTGCCGCCATGGACGACCCGATCGCCAAGGATGAGGCGCGGTCCGCGGAGCGGAGCAATCGCTCTTCCGCCACCCATGGGGGATCGATTGCAGCGCCGAATGCCCGAAGCGCAAGCGCGGGGCCGGCAAGCTCCGAGTCGGAAGAGCCATCCGGCCAGTCGCTCTTCTCGAAACCCTCGCTCGACGACATGGGACCGGGCACAGACACGGCCATACCCGCATCAAAGGCCCCACTCTTCCGCCGTAACACGCTGGACGAGATGACGGTCGGCCGCACCGAAAAGCCCGTGACGGGCACGATCCCGCAAAAGCCGGAGCCGACCTCCGGGACGTCTTCGGGCAAGCGTTTTTCGCCGCTGACCGAGGGCCTGCCCGAACGGGCCGACGGCACCCGCCGCGACGACCCGCGCCCGGTGGTCAGGGGCAAGATCGGCGCCGGAAGCTACGAGGATGAGGGCGAGGCCAAACGCAAGGGCCGGACCAAGGGGAAGACCGGCCGACCGGGCCAGTGAGCCCAATAAAACCGACAGATTTCATAAATTAGCACAATAATCGGCTATAGGAGAAAATATGCATCTCGTCACCAAATCGTATTTCGATACATTTTGCCAAAACTTCGGCGCCCCATACGGCCAGTCCAAAAATTTCGAAGCTTTTGCTAACTATTGTGTTTTTGCTAAATACTCGGCCGACAATGTTGAGGCTACAGATCTAGTGTACGAAGGCCCCGATCCAGGAATAGATGGCGCCTTGCTATTTCTAGACGACAGAGCCGTTTTCTCTGAAGATGAACTTAATGAGATTTTCGATGGCGGCAAAAGAGAATATCATGTTTCCATCATATTCACGCAAGTAAAAAGCTCAATAACATGGTCAAAAATGGAGATAGACTCTTTCATTGCATCTATTTCCGATTTCCTCTCAGAGAGTCCCGCTCAGCCGCACAGCCAGTATCTTTCTGAATTTAAGAATATGTTCAAGAAGGTTTTCGAAAATATTGGACGGATAAAAATGGCCTTCCAGACATCCACGCCTATTTTTTATCGGCGGCACCAGACACCGAAGCGACCGAGATTAACGCTGCTTTTTCTATTGGGCAGCAATCGCTAAAGAAGCTCGGGTACTCCCATGATACAAAATTTTTCAAAGCGCACAGAGATGTCATACATGAATTATGGCTCGGCGCTGACGGCCCCATTGAAGCTAAACTTGCTACAGTTGGATACGCACCATTTCCCGCCGCTCCAAACATTAACAACGCCTACGTCGCTACGGTTCTTGCGCGTAGCTTTATCGACACCGTCCTCAAAAATGCAGATGGGACCGTACGAAAGAAACTTTTTGAAGAAAACGTTCGAGATTTCTTGGGCGTTGATTCCGAAGTCAACACCGAAATCTCCTCAACGCTTCTGGAGGTAAATAGAAAGTCTAGATTTGGCCTTATGAACAACGGGATAACTATCGTTGCATCAAGCGTTCGCCCAGCTGGACAAGAAATTTTTATTCGTGATTTTCAAATTGTAAATGGATGCCAAACCTCCAACGTACTTATAGCCTTAGATAACGAAGTAGATTCCAATGTAAGCTTGATGGTCAAATTAATCGAGGCAGACGAATCTACAGTTATAGATGACATTGTTAGAGCGACGAACAGGCAATCAAAGGTAGAAGACGCGCAATTCATTTCAACGCTCAGCGTTCTTAGAGATCTTGAGAAATTCTTCAACGCTCGCGGAAGTGGCGAGCCAAATAGGCTGTATTTCGAACGCCGCAAAGGTCAGTACGGCCCCGAAAACATTGCTCCCGTTCGAATTTTCGATGTGCGTGAGACGGCGCGCTGTTTCGCAGCCATATCGATGATGCGACCCGACATAGCGAGCAGATATCCGAATCGCTTGACTAGCGACCTGCTAAATGACGTATTCAAGTCAGGAACACCTGAGGAGCTTACTACACCGCATGTTACGCTCATTATCGCCTGAAAATGCTTATATCGAACAAGAAATTTGATGGAAAATACTCCAAGCTTCGATGGCATATATTGTGCGCAGCATCAAAATATTGCGGATCAAAATTTAAGACTTGGGGGTGCGCGAGCAAGGATGTGGCGCTCTATAATTTGTTTTCTGCCAATGAGGGATCCTGGCTTGAAAAGCTTGACCAGTTGATAAAAACATCAATTCCAGACCCTGACGTTTCTAGAGACTTACTTAAATCCCCTCCGCTGACCGGAACAATATTGAGCAGAGTCGACTCTTTACTATGAGACGAGCGCGCTCTTTCTCGGAGGCACGCTCAGCAAGAAAAACATTATTCTGGTAACGAACGAGTATCGGGATGGAGTGATCTTTGCTGGGTGAGGATGGTGACATTAAAATAGTTTTGCTTCATCCAATGGCAGTAGACTGCCATTGATGAAGGGCCCGTTCACCCTCCGTCAACTTCCCACATGCGATACACGCTCACGAACGAACGACCGTGCATGAAGGAGTATGACGCAGTGACGATGATCGGGTTCAAGAACACCAACAACCATGTTGTCTACGTCAATTCCGATCAGGTTCTCTACGTGACCGCTTTCGAGCCCGATGTGACGATCATCGCGCTCGCTTGTGCGGGCCACAACGGCCAGCCGGTGGCATTGCATGTGCGCGGCGGCGTCGACGCCGTACAGCAGAGGCTGTCGGGCACCCAGCCTGCGCAGCGGTAAGGCCTGGCCTGCGGCTCGCCGCCGGCGTCTTTTCCCGCCTGCCCCTCCAAGGGCTGTATGACTCCAAGGGCTGTATGACATGGAGCCACAGGCGTAGCGATCCTGCACCTGTGGCGTCATTCGAAGGCCGCTCGCGCGGAAGAACTCCGCGCGGCCTCTTCCGACCAAGCCTGCTCGTTCTCTCAGATCTTCTTCATGATCGCGCTGGAAGTCGCGCCTTTGCCGGACCAGCGATATTGCACCGTGCCGTCCGGACGCGGTGTCATGACCACCTTGGCGCCTTCCGCATGGGTGATGGAGACACCGCCCTTGCCGACGGATGCGGCGGCGATCTTCGCCGTCTGGCCGTTCGACACCCATGAGACGACCTTGCCCTTGGCTATGGTGATGACGGTGACGCGGCCGGTCCCGGCGGTGCCCTTCCAACTGCCGTCCCACGAGAAATCGGCGGCAGAGGCCACGGTGGAAAGCGACAGAAGCAGCGCGGCTGCGAGAGTGGAAAGCTTAGCAAATACCATGAAATATCTCCATTGGATCAACAACGGAGACACGCTAGGCGAGTGACGAAGAGCGTACATCCCCAATATGGTTGATCATCCTCCTCGGGGCATGGATTGCGGCAGCGATCTTGATCGTCGATGGCTGCGCGATAGCCTTGCCGCACATCGCTCCCCGGCACCCCGTCCAGACGATGAGCCTGAAGAGTGCTGCCCCTCAATCGATCTGGCGTTCGATCGCCTTGGCAGCCTGCCAGAGCGCCTCCATACGATCCAGAGAAACTGCTTGAAGTTCCTCTCCTGATTTCTTAACTTCCACCTCTATATGGCGGAAACGGCGACGAAATTTGGTATTCGTTCCGCGCAGCGCCATTTCCGGTTCGGCGCCCACATGGCGGCCGATATTGACGAGTGCGAAGATCAGGTCGCCGAGTTCGTCAGCCACCTTTTCCGGCCTGCCTTCCGCCAGCGCCTCGCGCAATTCGCCGATTTCCTCCTCGACCTTGTCGAGGATGGCCGCCGCCTCCGACCAGTCGAAGCCCACCTTGGCGGCGCGCTCCTGCAGTTTCAGCGCCTCGGTGAGCGCCGGCAGCGCGCGATCGACGGCGCCGAGATAGCCGGTCTTGGCATCCTCGGTGATGCCGCGGCGGGCGCGTCTTTCGGCCCGCTCGCGCTTCTCCTCCTGCTTGATCGCATCCCACTGTGCCTTCACACGATCCGGCGTATCAGCGCCAGAGGGCGCCCCCACCGGCGGGAAGACATGCGGATGCCGGCGGATCATTTTGCGGGTGACGGCCTCGACCACGTCGCCAAAGGCAAATTCGCCCGCCTCTTCGGCGATCCGCGCGTGGAAGACGACCTGCAGCAGCAGATCGCCGAGTTCCTCGCAGAGATCATCCATGTCCTGCCGCTCGATCGCATCGGCCACTTCATAGGCTTCCTCGATCGTGTAGGGCTTGATCGTCTCGAATGTCTGCTCAAGATCCCAGGGGCAGCCCGTGACCGGCGTGCGCAGCGCCTCCATGATTTCGATCAGGCGGGAAATATCCTTCGAAGCTTTCATGACATGTCCGCCGGCGCATCGCGGCCGGCCCTCGTTTGATGCGGGATCTGGTGCGCTCAGTCGGGATCAGTTGAGCGGAATGGCGTTTTCGTCCTTGCCGGACTGGTAGCTGTCCGACAGACGCTGGTAGGTGGCCTTGATCCGTGCCGTCTGGTCTCGCAGGGCAAGGCGAAGCGGATCGTCCTCGGTCTCCACCAGGTCGGTAATGAAATAGGAATTCCAGAAGGCATTCTGGCGCCGGTAGCCGCCGGGCTCCAGGCCGAAGACTTCCTTCAGGATCTTCAGGTCATGCGGAATGGCGAAGGCATCGCGCGAATCCTCATGGCTGAAAAAGGAATAGAAATTGTCGAAACCGGCCCAGGTGAGCGCCGACATGCACATGGTGCAAGGTTCATGAGTTGACAGGAAAATCAGATCCTTGGTGGAATATCCTGAAGCTTTTTCATAAAAGCGCTTCAAGGTATGGACCTCACCGTGCCAGAGCGGATTTTCCAGCTCGTTATTGGTTTCGGCAATGACCAGCGACAGGTCGGATTTCTTCAGGATCGCGGCGCCGAAGACCTTGTTGCCGGCAGCGACGCCCTGTTCTGTGAGCGGCAGGATGTCGTGTTCGATCACGTCAAGGAGACGCTGTGCAAGCGTTCTGCCGGATGCTGATATGGTGGCGTTGGTCATGGGCGTGCGTCCGTCAAAGGGATATTTTCGCTAAGTCTAGGGCGTTGCGGCGATGGCCGGAAGCGAAAAGGCTGATCGCCGCCCTTGCTGACGGTGAAAGCTGGGGAAAGCGCGGAAAAGCGTTTCCGCGGTGGGTTTTGCTCCGAAAGGCGGGCGGGTCGGAACAGAAATATCCGGCGACGCAGGCTCTTCGCACTTCCATTCCTTCAATTGCGGGTGGCAATCACCGATACTGCACTCACCATGAGCAAGGGTATCCCGATGTCCAGCAGTGCAGAACATGCTCCGGCAAAAGAGCGTGGCCCGGAAAGACTGTCCGTCTTCCCGGCCTTTTTCCGTGTCAGCGGTCGGCGCGTGGTTATCTGCGGCAATGGTGACGAGGCTTTTGCCAAGGCGCGCCTGCTGGCCAATACAGAGGCCGACATTGTCGCTGTGACCGATGCGCCCGAGCAGGATTATGCGGAATGGCTTGCCGCCCGCGGCATCGAACCGGTCAACATCGACCTCTCTTCCGACATGATGGTTCTGGCTGTGCTGAAGCAGGCCGTGCTGACCTTTGCCGCGACAGGCAACCCGCAGGATGATCAGCGCATCGTCGCTTTGTCGCGCGCACTGAAGGTCCCCGCCAATGCGGTGGACCAGCCGGAACATTGCGATTTCCTGACGCCGGCGCTGGTCAACCGCGCGCGGTGGCGATCGCCATCGGTACGGAAGGTGCGGGTCCGGTTCTGGCGCAGATGATCCGCGCAAGGATCGACCAGATGCTGTCGCCCTCGCTCGGCAGGCTCGCAGCGCTTGCGGCGGATTATCGCGAAGCCGTCGACCGGCTGGTGCCGCGTGGCGTGTCGCGCCGTATCTTCTGGCGGCGCTTCTTTTCGGGTGACGTCGCAAGTGCGGTGGACGCGCATGACGTTGCGGCTGCGCGGCGCGCGGCCAATGTCCTACTCTCCACCTCAGGAAAGGCCGAGGGCAAGATCTGGCTCGTCGCGCCGGTCCGGGCGCCGAAGACCTTTTGACGCTGCGCGCCCAGCGCGTTCTGATGGAAGCCGATGCGATCGTCTATGACGCGCTGGTGCCGCAGGCGATCGTCGATATGGGCCGCCGTGATGCGGAGCGCCTTTCGGTGGGCAAGCGCAAGAACTGTCACTCCAAGAGCCAGGACGAGATCAACCGGCTGCTGGTGGAGCTTGGCCGTCAGGGCAAGCGTGTCGTCCGGCTGAAAAGCGGTGATCCGCTCGTCTACGGCCGCGCCGGCGAAGAGATGGCGGCATTGCGCGAGGCGGGTATCGCCTATGAAGTCGTGCCCGGCATCACCTCGGCCTTCGCAGCGGCCGCCGATTTCGATCTGCCGCTGACACTGCGCGGCGTTGCCTCGTCGCTGATCTTCACGACCGGCCATGATCTGACCGGCAAGGTTCTGCCGGATTGGGCAAGTCTTGCCGTCTCCGGCGCCACGATCGCCGTCTATATGGGCCGCACGGTTGCGGCTTCCGTTGCCGAACGGCTGATGGGCGCCGGCCTTGCCGCCGATACGACGGTTGCCGTGATCGAGAATGCCAGCCGCGCCGACCGCAAGCTCTTCCATGGCATTCTGAAAGAACTGCCGGATCTTCAGGCGCGCGATGATCTCGACGGCCCGGTCATGGTGATCATCGGCGAGGCTGTTGCCGGTGCCAATTTCGATAAATCCGAACCGCTGTCGGCCTTCCATGCCGGCACCCCGGTGCGTGAAACCGCAGGAGTGGAATAATGACCGACAAGGTTCTGACCGCAAACCGTCTGACCGATGGCATCGCCGTCTGGCTTGATGCGACCGGACATTGGGTGGAAAATCTGCAGGACGCGCTCGTCGCCCGCCACGCCGAGGCGATTGCCTCGCTGGAAGCGATCGGCAAGCGAGGCTTTGCCGAGAACCTCGTCGTCGACGTCAACCTCATCGATGTGGAAGAGACCAACGGCACGCTCTGGCCGACGCGGCTTCGCGAACGGATCCGCGCCCAGGGGCCGACAATGGAATATGCCATCGGCTACCGCGCCGCCGACAAGACATTCATCGCCGTCTGATCCTCCCAAGACCGACGCCGCCACTAGACTGCCGCTGACAAGACATCCGGAAATATCATGTACCGTTACGACGAATTCGATCATGCCTTCGTATCCGCCCGCGTCGAGCAGTTTCGCGATCAGGTGGAGCGCCGCCTTTCCGGCGCGCTTGCCGAAGACGCGTTCAAGCCGCTGCGCCTGATGAACGGCGTCTATCTGCAGCTGCATGCCTATATGCTGCGCGTAGCCATTCCCTATGGCACGCTAAACGCCAAGCAGATGCGGATGCTGGCGCATATCGCCCGCAAATACGATCGCGGCTACGGACATTTCACCACGCGGCAGAACATCCAGTATAACTGGCCGAAGCTCTCGGACACGCCGGATATTCTGGCGGAGCTGGCGAGCGTCGAAATGCACGCGCTGCAGACATCCGGCAACTGCATCAGAAACGTGACCGCCGACCATTTTGCAGGGGCTGCGGCCGATGAAGTGGCGGATCCCCGCCCCTATGCCGAAATCCTGCGCCAGTGGTCTTCCGTGCACCCGGAATTCTCCTTCCTGCCGCGCAAGTTCAAGATCGCCGTCACCGGCGCGAGCGTGACCGCGCGGCCATCCAGGTGCATGACATCGGCCTGCATCTGAAGAAGAACGACAAGGGTGAGCTCGGCTTTGCCGTCTATGTGGGCGGCGGACAGGGACGCACGCCGCTGATTGCCAAGAAGATCCGCGACTTCCTGCCGGAAGAAGATCTGCTCTCCTACACGACCGCGATCATGCGCGTGTACAACCTCAACGGCCGGCGCGACAACAAGTACAAGGCGCGCATCAAGATCCTCGTTCACGAGACCGGGGTCGAGGAACTGACGCGGCAGGTGGAGGAAGAGTTTTCCCACCTTCAGGGTTCGGAACTGAAGCTGCCAGAGCAGGACATTGCTGCCATCGGCGCCTATTTCGCGCCGCCTGAGCTGCCCGACCGGCCGGAAGGCTGGGCGCAGCTTGCCGGATGGAAGAAGGCGGATGAGGGTTTCGCGCGCTGGGTCGGCCAGAATGTGCAGCCGAACAAGCATCCCGATTACGGCATGGTGACCATTTCGCTGAAGCCGATCGGCGGCATTCCGGGCGATGCCTCGGACGTGCAGATGGATGCGATCGCCGATCTGGCGGAAGAATTCGGCCATGACGAGATCCGCATCAGCCATGAGCAGAACGTCATCTTCCCGCATGTGGCGCTGGCCGATCTCGAGCCACTCTACAGGGCGCTCACCGCACACGGTCTCGAAACCGCCAATGCCGGGCTGATCACCGATATCATCGCCTGTCCCGGGCTGGACTATTGCGCGCTGGCGAACGCCCGTTCGATCCCGGTGGCGCAGGAGATTTCCGCGCGTTTCGGCGCGCCCGAGCGGCAGGCCGAGATCGGCGAGCTGAAGATCAAGATTTCCGGCTGCATCAATGCCTGCGGGCATCACCATGTCGGGCATATCGGTCTTCTTGGCGTCGAGAAGAAGGGTGCCGAACTCTACCAGATCACGCTTGGCGGATCGGGCGACGAGAACACGTCGATCGGCGAAATCATCGGTCGAGGCTTCGAGCCGAACCGGGTGACGGATGCGATCGAGACGATCGTCGACACGTATCTTGGCCTGCGCAGCGCGAAGGAAGAAACCTTCCTCGAGGCCTATCGTCGTGTCGGGCCGCAGCCCTTCAAGGATGCGCTCTATGGTGACGCAAAGGCGGAGGCTGCTTGATGACGACGGTTGTAGCAAAGATCTGGCGCGAGACCGGCTTCATCGAGAATGATCGATGGGTCATCGAGACCGATGAGGTGAAGGCGACGGAAGAGCAGAAGGTGCTATTGCCGCTTGCCGATTTCATCGCAGCGGCCGAAGCCAGCAATGATGTTGGTCTCGGCGTGCTGATAAAGCCGGCCGACGACGTGACGGCGCTAGAACCCTATCTCTACCGGATAGAGCTCGTTGCGGTCGCCTTTCCGGCCTTCAACGACGGCCGGGCCTTCAGCCACGCGACGCTGCTTCGCGAACGGCTCGGCTATCGCAACGAGATCCGTGCGGTCGGCGACGTGCTGATCGACCAGGTGCCGCTAATGCTCCGCTGCGGTATCGACAGCTTTGCCGTGACCAATGCGACGGCCATCGAGCGGCTGGCGGCCAACCGTCTGCCGGGCATCGACGTCTATTATCAGCCGGCGGCGCGCAGCGCAGAGGCTGGTCCTGGCTATAGCTGGCGGCGTCGCAACGCGGCGGCCTGAGCGGTCCCGCGCATAAAACATGACTGATCGAGACATATTTTTGAGGGCATTTGCGAGAAACATGCGCGAATGCCTTCAAAAACGCGACATGATAGTATATTTCGCTGTTGCGAAGACGAGATGACGGACGAGACCTTTACGATGAACGCTCCCACCACACCGCAGGAATTTGCCGCAAAGATCCCGGATGGCGTCTATGCCGAGACCGTGTTGTCCGTGGAGCATTATACCGATCGGCTGTTCCGCTTCCGCATGACGCGGCCGGCAGGTTTCCGCTTCCGCTCCGGCGAGTTCGCAATGATCGGCCTGATGGTCGGTGAAAAGCCGGTCTACCGCGCCTATTCGATTGCAAGCCCCGCCTGGGACGAGGAACTGGAGTTCTTCTCGATCAAGGTGCCGGACGGTCCGCTCACCTCGCATCTGCAGGCGATCAAGCCGGGCGATACGGTCCTGATGCGCAAGAAGCCGACGGGCACGCTGGTGCTTGATGCGCTGACCCCCGGCAAGCGTCTCTACATGTTCTCGACGGGCACCGGCATTGCGCCCTTTGCCAGCCTGATCCGCGATCCGGAGACCTATGAGAAATTCGAGGAAGTCATCCTCACCCATACCTGCCGCGATGTGGCGGAACTCAAATACGGTATCGATCTCGTCGAAGAAATCCGCAATCACGAGTTCCTGTCGGAACTGGCCGGCGAGAAGCTGAAGCTCTATTCGACCGCAACCCGCGAGGATTATCCTTTTACGGGCCGCATCACGGACCTGATCGAGAACGGCAAGCTGTTTACCGATCTCGGCGTACCCGCACTCGACCCTGCCGTCGACCGCGGCATGATCTGCGGCTCTTCGGCCATGTTGAAGGACACCAAGGATCTTCTGGAGAAGGCCGGCCTCAGCGAAGGCGCCAACAACAAGCCGAGCGAATTCGTCATCGAACGCGCATTCGTGGGGTGAGATGCGACGGCCTATGGCCGGCAAAACGCTCCAGTGGAGCGTTTTGAGCATCGAACGCCCTGAGCCAAAGCGAAGGGCCCGGCGGGGAACGATCGGGCCTTAGGCCCGACCAACCGACCCGGTTTGCCGATTGCCGTGACGAATGCCTTGAGGGCAAGCGAAAGGCGGGGTAGCGACGCTTCGGCCGTCCAATAGCTTATTGGACAGTCCTGAAAGCCAAAATCCTGCTGCGAAGGCCGATCAGACCTTTAATGAGTGACCAGTCTGTTTAATCAGGGGCTTAAGCCCTGTGACGGCGGCACCGTTCTCTCTTCGCTATGGCCCCGATGATCGACTGGACCGATCGTCACTGCCGTGCCCTCACTGCTCCTGCTTCGGCGCAATCTCCCGCCGGTAGACTGCGAACACCCCGAAGGCCAGCAGTGCCACGCCGCCACCGATCATATGCGACAGCGGATAGCCGCCCTTGTCGACCAGCCACCCGGCGACGACATTGCTGAGCGAGGCACCGATCCCCTGCACCGTCATGACGCTGGCAAAGCCGATGTTGAAGCGGCCGGAACCTTTGAGGATCCGTTCCACCGCAACGGGCGTGACGATCCCGAGCAGGCCTGCGCCGACACCATCCAGCATCTGTACCGGCACGACCATCCAGAACCCGTCGAAAGTGCCGGCGATCAGCCCGCGTATGGGCAAGGCCGCAAGACCGATGGCAAGCGTTGCACCCAGGCCGAAACGGCGGATGAAGAAGGGGGCTGCAATGGCGACGGCAACCATGGATAGTTGCGAGATGCCGGTGATGATCGCCGTGGTGCGGAAGGGCGTGCCGAGCTCGATGGAAAATTGCTGGGCGATCAAGCGGCTCATCGGCGCATTGCCGAAGTGGAAGATCAGGAGAATGACGGCGAGGAGAACGAGGCCGCGGCTTTGAGGAGAACATCAAGGCCGGACGGTCGTTCGGCGGGCGATGCCGCTTCGACGTTGGCCGGAGCCGGACTGTGGCGTTCAGCCTCAGGGCTACCCTGACCTTCCCGCATGCCGTCATTTGAAGCGTCCAATCCTCGGGCGATCCGGTGGTCTATGCGTGCCGGATCGATCATCGCGATGGCTGCCAATGCACCGAGGGCGGTCACGATCATCAGCCAGACCATGCCTGCCTGCCCGAAAAGCGAGACAGCAACGAAAACCGCAAACAGGGACGCGAAATTGCCGCCGTGATTCCAGAACTCGTTGCGGGCGATCTGCTGTGAGAAGAGCCTTTCACCGACAAGGCCAAGCGTCAGGCCCGCAAGCGCCGGGCCGATGACGGCGCCGACGACGGCCGTGCCGATCTGGCCTGCCCAGACGATGACCGGCTCGGGCGAGACGAGCGTGATCAGTGCCGCGACGGTGACGAGAAGAACAGGCCCGGCGATCAGAGCCCGTTTCCAGGATGTCCCATCCACCAGCGCACCGCAGAGCGGCGTTGCGGCCAGCCCGATCAGCCCGCCGACGGTTGCCATCAGGCCTAGTTCGAAGGATGACCAGCCACGCGTAGCCAGAAATGCATCGAGGAAAGGGCCCAGCCCGTCACGGGCATCGGCGAGGAAGAAATTGAGCACCGCAAGAGCGGCAAGCGACCTGTCTGAAACGATCCTCGGCGGACGCTTGCCCATAGAGGTGGCGGTAGACGGCGACGTATCGGAAAGAGCCATTGGGCGAAGTGTCCGGCGCAAGAGGTGGTGCCACAATGCGCGGGACGAGATTTGGTTGCAGGGCGACTTCACGCCTTCGCGGGCGTCATCCCGTCTTCAGCCGGCGATCTGAGGCGACACGGGCATCACGCCCGGCTTACCGCTCCCAGTCTTCCTTTTCCGGCTTCTGTGTCGTGCCGAGCTTGCGTTCCAGCTCGTTGGCCTGCCGTTCGGTGAGCCGCACGACGAATGTCACGGAGCCATCCTCATTGTCTTCCCGCTCATCGACGATGGCATTGCCATAGATCCACGAGACGAGCGCAAGCTTTTCCGCCGGAATGGTGATCTCCGCTTCGGTCAGCACGCCGGAGAGGCGCTTGGAGACTTCTTCGAGCAGGGCATCGACACCCTCGCCGTTGATGGCCGAGACAGCCATGATGTTATCGCGGCCTTCTGCACGGGCAAAGAGCGCGTCATGGGCTTCCGGGTCGAGCCTGTCGATCTTGTTCCAGACCTCGATGATGCGCTCGGAGGCTTCCTTCTCGTCGATGCCGAGATCGGAAAGAATGCGCAACACGTCCGCCGACTGGGCGGCATTGTCGGGGTCCGACATGTCGCGGACATGCAGGATGAGATCGGCTTCCAGCACCTCTTCCAGTGTGGCGCGGAAGGCGGCGACCAGATGCGTCGCAGGTCGGAGATGAAGCCGACCGTATCGGACATGATGACGGTGCGGCCATGCGGTAGCTTCATGCGGCGCAGCGTCGGGTCGAGCGTTGCAAACAGCATGTCCTCGGCCAGCACGCCCGCACCGGTGATGCGGTTGAACAGCGTCGACTTGCCGGCATTGGTATAGCCGACGAGCGCCACGATCGGATGCGGCACCTTGCGGCGCTTGGCGCGGTGAAGCTGGCGGGTGCGGACGACCTGCTCAAGCTCGCGCTCGAGCTTGACGATACGCTCCTGCAGCATGCGGCGGTCGGCTTCGATCTGGGTTTCGCCGGGGCCGCCCATGAAGCCCGCACCACCGCGCTGACGTTCAAGGTGGGTCCAGGAGCGGACCAGACGGCCCTTCTGGTAATTGAGATGCGCGAGATCGACCTGCAGCGTGCCTTCCTTGGTGGAGGCGCGGCGGCCAAAGATTTCGAGGATGAGGCCGGTACGGTCGATGACCTTGGCGCCCCATTCCTTTTCGAGATTGCGCTGCTGAACCGGCGTCAGCGGATGGTCGACGATGACGAGGCCGGCATTCTTCTCGTCGAGAAGCGCCTTGATCTCCTCGATCTTGCCGGTGCCCATCAGCGTCGCCGGGCGCGGCTCGTTGACCGGCACGATCAGGCCTTCGGCAATCGTCAGATCGATGGCGCGGGCAAGTCCCATCGCCTCTTCGAGGCGGGCCTCGTTGGAGCGCTGCGGGGCTGGCTGGAGAAGCTGCTGGGCAGCGGGCTGATCGCCCTGCCCGTTTCGTGCGGCACCGCGCTGGCGGGCCTGTTTCAGGACCGGCACGATGACGGCCGCACGCATGTCGTCCCGGTGCTTTTCAGCCTCCGGGATCAACGATTCATTCGAGGTATCGCGGCTGGAAATTTCGATCCGTCCTTAAGCAGCGTTTTCTTCGGTTTCGAACATCTGCAGCGGCTGGCCGGGCATGATGGTCGAGATCGCGTGCTTATACACGAGTTGCGAGTGTCCGTCACGACGAAGCAAAACGCAGAAGTTGTCAAAAGACGTGACAACACCCGTCAGTTTAACGCCGTTGATCAGAAAGATCGTCAGGGAGATCTTCTGCTTGCGTACGGTATTGAGGAAAAGATCCTGAAGGTTCTGAGAACGTTCCGCCATGGCGCCGCTTCTTTCTTTCTTGCCGACCGTCAGTCGGAAACATGTTTAATTTCGGAAGAGATTTCCGGTGCACGCCATCGTGCTTGCCGTCCCCCATCCGTCTGGTTAGCAAATCACTGTGTTTTCCGCAATCGCGAAAAAACCGGAAGCCTCGCGGACCCATGGTTTACAGGGGGTAAAAGGCTCCTCGGCGTGCCGGTTTAGAACAGAAACCTGTGGATAAACAAGGCCCCTTTTCCGCCGCCGGAAAGCGTCAGCGTGACTGCCCGAACCCTCCGCAGTGGAGGACCGGACATTCCCGCCCGGCGTCAGACGCCGAGCGACTTCAGTTTACGATGCAGCGCGGAACGTTCCATGCCGACAAATTCCGCGGTGCGGGAAATATTGCCGCCGAAACGGTTGATCTGCGCCACCAGATAATCGCGTTCGAACATTTCGCGAGCCTCGCGCAGCGGGAGCGTCATGATGTGAACATCCCCCTTGGAGGAGACCTTGGGCAGCATGTCGCCGAGGTCGGTCGGCAGCATGTCGGCGGTGATACCGGTATCGGGACCATCGGTACGGGCGAGAATCATCAGGCGCTCGATATTGTTGCGCAGCTGGCGGATATTGCCCGGCCAGTCATGTGCCTGGAGCACCGCCATCGCGTCGTCACCGATCTTGCGCGAGCGGATACCGGCCTGTTCGGAGACCTGGCGCATGAACATATCGACGAGGAAAGGAATGTCCTCGCGGCGCTCGGCCAGCGCCGGCACCTTGACCGGCACGACGGCGAGGCGATGGTAGAGATCCTCGCGGAAGGCGCTTCGGCAATCAGGCTTTCGAGATTATAGGCAGTCGAGGAAATGATCCGGACATCGACCTTCACCCGCTTGGAGCCGCCAACGCGCTCGAACTGCTGATCGACGAGGACGCGCAGGATCTTGTTCTGCGTCTCGCGCGGCATTTCGCCGATTTCGTCGAGGTAGAGGATGCCGCGATGGGCCTCTTCCAAGGCGCCGATCTTGCGCGGCTGACCGGGAAGCCCCTCGGTGCCGAAGAGCGCGATTTCCATGCGCTCCGGCGTGATCGTTGCGGCATTGAGCGCCACGAAGGGGCCGGTCGCGCGCGACGACTTCTTGTGGATCATGCGGGCCACGAGTTCCTTGCCGGAACCGGAGGGGCCGAGGATCATGATGCGGCTGTTGGTCGGCGAAACCTTCTCGATCGTCTGGCGCAGCTGCGAGACGGCAACCGAAGTGCCGACCAGTTCGGCGGCATCGCCGGTGCGCTTCTTCAGTTCCGTCAGCTCGCGCTTGAGCTTGGAATTTTCCAGCGCCCGCTCGGCGATCAGGATCAGCCGGTCGGCCTTGAACGGCTTTTCGATGAAGTCGAAAGCACCACGCTTGATGGCCGAGACGGCAGTCTCGATATTGCCATGGCCGGAGATCATCACGACGGGCAGTTCCGGATGGCGGCTCTTGATCTCGTCGAGCAGCGCCAGACCGTCGAGCTTTGAGCCCTGCATCCAGATATCGAGGAAGACGAGCCGCGGCACGCGATCGGAGATGGCCGCCAGTGCACTGTCGCTGTCGTGAGCGGTGCGGGTCTCGTGGCCTTCATCGGAGAGAATGCCGGAGACGATATCGCGAATATCCGCCTCGTCATCCACGACCAGAATATCAGACGCCATAAGCTAATTCCTTGTCTTTACCGCTCCCGGATGCCGCCGCCTGCTCCTGATGGGGTAGCAGCACCCTGATCATGGCGCCTTTGCCATGATCGAAATCCGCAGGCGCATCGTGCAATTCGAGCTGCCCGCCATGTTCTTCGATAATCTTCTTCACGATCGCCAGACCAAGGCCGGTGCCCTTCTCGCGCATCGTCATATAGGGTTCGAGGATCCGATGCCGGTTCTCCTGCGGCAGACCATTGCCGTTATCGATGATATCGACAACGAACATGTCGCGGACGGGATCGAAGATCGAGCGCACCTTGACCTTGCGTCCGTCCCGCTCCTGATCGCCGGGGACTGCCTCGATCGCCTCGATGGCATTCTTGACGAGATTGCCGAAAGCCTGGCCGAGCATGCGCGCATCGAACATGCCGTTCAGCGGCTCATCACCAAGCTCGCGAATGAAATCGACATGCGCCTCGCCCATTTCGCGCAGGAAGATCGCGTCGCGCAGCACGCCGCGCAGGTCCGTGACCTCCTTGGCAGGCTTCGGCATGCGGGCAAACGAGGAAAACTCGTCCACCATGCGGCCGATATCGCCCACCTGACGGACGATCGTGTCGGTGCACTGGTCGAAGACGGCGCGATCATCGGGGTCGATCTGCTTGCCATAGCGGCGCTTCAGGCGTTCTGCCGACAGCTGGATCGGCGTCAGCGGGTTCTTGATCTCATGCGCGATGCGGCGGGCGACATCGGCCCAGGCGGTCGAACGCTGGGCAATGACGAGATCGGTGATATCGTCGAGCGTGATGACATAGCTCTCGCGTGACGAGCGCTGTTCCTCGCGCGTCACCTGAACCGACAACGTACGTTCCTTGCCACCGCGCATGATGTTGATCTGCTTGCGGAAGTCACCGCGCGGCCGGCTCTTCGCCTCGCCGAGAACCTGTTCGATCTCGGGGGCGGTGATCTGCAGCTCCTGCCCCATCAGCGCATCGGCCGGCATGCCGAGGAACTCTTCGGCAGACGGGTTGACGATGGTGATGCGGTGATCTGCACCGACGCCGATGACGGCAGCGGTCACGCCTTCCAGCACCGCCTCGATGAAGCGGCGGCGATCGTCCATCTCGTCACGGGCTTCGAGGATTTCATCGTGCTGGCTGCGGATCTGCGAGATCATCTTGTTGAACGTGCGCGACAGGCTGCCGACATCGCCATCTGCGGCGCGCACCGGCACGACGACGTTGAGATTGCGGCGCCGACACTGTCTGCCGCGCTGATCAGAAGGCGGATCGGCCGGACGATACGGTCGGCCACGGCGATAGCCGCCCATATGGCCGCCAGAAGCACGATCAGCGCGAAACCGAGATAGAGGACCGCGAAGGCGAATTGCAGCGGTGTGCGGCCCGCCTCCATGGATTTGTATTCGGCCGTATTCTCTTCCATCAGCCGCATGGCCGACATGACACGCGGATCGACGACCCGGATCGTATAGAGATAGGTGCCCTGAATGCCATCGAGCTTGATGACGGCGCCGACGAGGTTGGTCACGCCCGGCGGGATCAGCGTCGGCTGGCCGGCAGCGGCGCTTTTCAAAGCGTCGGCCGGGATCGCCGGCAGCGGCTTTTCGGTTTTTATATCGGCCTGGGCGATCGCCTGACCATCTTCGCGCACGAGGAAGGCGCCGAGGAGACCTCGGCCCCTCGCCTGCCGGGTCAGAAGATCGATGAAGCCCGTGCGGTCGAGATAGAACATCGCCCGGTTGCGCTCCAGATCGTTCGACATCGAGACGGTCTGGCCCTGGAGATAGCTGGCATTCTCCATCATGTAGGCACGCGCAACATCCTGCGAGGACTGCACGATCGACTGAGTTCTGATCGAGAACCAGCGGTCGAGGCCGACATTGAGGGTGAGCGAGGCGAAAATGGCGACGAGAACAGCGGGCGTGATCGCGACGATCGAGAAAAGCACGACGATGCGGACATGCAGACGTGCTGCCGCGCGACCGCGATTGCGGGCGTTGACGAGACGATAGACCTCGCGACCGATCAGATAGACGAGGCCGAGAATGAAGATCGAATTGACGACGGCCGAGGCGATCACGACATTGGTGGTCGGCGCAATCGGGGTCAGGCCGAGAAGCACGAAGAGCGTGACGGTGGCGCAGACCAGCGCACCCCCGGCGAGGATCAGGCCCGGAAGCGCAAAGGAGGCGCGGCGATCCTGTACAGGGATCGCGTCATCGCCTTCGGGCATGGACGTCACCGCGCCATCGCTCATCAATCCGCCCCGAAACCTCGTTTACGGACCGGCGGGCATCCACCCTTCCGATCGCATCATCATCCGTTCTTGTCAGAAGCTTTGTCAGCTTGATGTCGGGGCCGTGCGCGAATCGCGGGCGGCGACCAGACATCCGTGTCGTTGAAGCAACGCTTTGTGGCGAAAATGCAACGATGCCGCCGGAGTGTCAAGCAGAGCCGCTGCAACGTTCGGGGGAGAGAGTGATGGAGGCGTTCAACAAGTCTTGATGGACAGGTGTTGTTGCAGATGACGCCTGAAAAAAAGAATTGCCGGATGCAGATAGACTGCACCCGGCAAAGTGATGGCATCAGGAACTGCGCGACGAGCGATAAACGGAGACGCCGAGTTCACGGATCTTCTTGCGCAGCGTGTTACGATTGAGGCCAAGAAGATCGGCCGCCTTGATCTGGTTGCCACGGGTGGCGGTCAGTGCGGCGAGAATGAGCGGATATTCCATCTCGGTCAGCACGCGATCATAGAGGCCGGGCGGCGGCAGATTATCGCCGAAGCCGGCGAAATAGCTGCGCATGTTCTCTTCCACCGCCTGCGCAATGGTGAGCGAACCGGAGCGGGTACCGACCTTGTCGATCGGGCTGTCCGGCACGTCGGCGCGAAGTTCGGTGTCGATGATCTCGCGGGTGATGACTTCCTGCGGATAGAGGGCCATCAGGCGGCGTACGAGGTTTTCCAGCTCGCGGACATTGCCCGGCCAGGCATAGGATTTCATCGCATCCAGCGCCTCGCTGTCAAAGCGCTTGGCATCGAGGCCTTCCTTCTCGCCCATTTGCATGAAATGGCGCACGAGATCGGGAATATCCTCGGCGCGGTCCCTCAAAGGAGGAAGACGCAGCGGCACGACGTTCAGGCGATAATACAGATCTTCGCGGAAGAGGCCCTGGTTGATGAGCTGCTTCAGATCCTTGTTGGTGGCGGCAACGATACGCACGTCGGTGCGGATCGGGGTGCGGCCGCCGACGGTCGTATATTCGCCCTGCTGAAGGACGCGGAGCAGACGGGTCTGGGCATCCATCGGCATGTCGCCGATTTCATCGAGGAAGAGCGTGCCGCCCTCGGCCTGTTCGAAACGGCCGGTGGAGCGGTTCTGCGCGCCGGTAAAGGCGCCCTTCTCATGGCCGAAGAGTTCCGATTCGATCAGGTCGCGCGGAATGGCGGCCATGTTGATCGCAACGAAGGGGCCGTTGCGGCGCTTGCCGTAATCGTGAAGCGCGCGGGCGACGAGCTCCTTGCCGGTACCCGACTCGCCGGTAATCATCAGCGTCAGGTCGGTCTGCATCAGGCGGGCCAGGACACGGTAGATTTCCTGCATCGCGGCAGAGCGGCCGACAAGCGGCATGCCGTCCTGCGTGTCGTCATCGAGACGCGCCGGCTTCTTCTTCGGCTCGGCCAGCGCCCGGCCGATGATGGCGATCAGTTCGGTCAGGTCGAAGGGCTTGGGCAGGTAATCGTAAGCACCCTTTTCCGAGGCCTTGATGGCCGTCATGAAGGTGTTCTGGGCGCTCATGACGAGAACCGGCAGTTCAGGCCGAGACTTCTTGATGCGCGGCAGGAGATCGAAGGCGTTCTCATCGGGCATCACGACGTCGGTGACGACGAGATCGCCCTCACCGGCCGAAATCCAGCGCCAGAGCGTGGCAGCATTGGAGGTGATGCGCACGTCATAACCGGCGCGGGTGAGCGCCTGGTTGAGAACGGTACGGATCGCCGCGTCGTCGTCGGCGACAAGGATCGTGGCAGTCATATCAGCTTCCTGTGGAGTTCAAGGCGCGGCCGTCTGCGGCCTCTTCCTTGTGCATGGGCATCAGAACACGGAATGTCGTCTTGCGGGCCTGGCTGTCGCATTCGATGATGCCGCCATGGGCGCCGATGATTTTTGCCACCAGCGCCAGACCGAGGCCGGAGCCGTTGGTCTTGGTGGTGATGAACGGATCGAAGAGATGCGGCACGAGATCGGCCGGTACGCCCGGACCGTTGTCGATGACGCAGAATTCCAAGGGCAGCGAGATCTTTTCCCGCGTGCCGGCGACCGAAAGCCGGATGCCGGGGCGGTAAGCCGTCGTCAGCATGATCTCCGGATCCGGCTGGCCGTGCAGCGCCTCGGCGGCATTCTTGATGAGGTTCAGGAAGACCTGCACCAGCTGGTCGCGATTGGCATAGACCGGCGGCAGCGACGGGTCATACATCTCGGAAATCTTGATCTCGCGGGCAAAGCCGGCCTTCGCCACCGCCTTCACATGGTCAAGCACCGAGTGGATGTTGAGCGGCACGCGATCGACCGGGCGCTCGTCGGAAAAGACTTCCATGCGATCGACCAGCGAAACGATCCGGTCGGTCTCGTCGCAGATCAGGCGGGTCAGGGCGCGGTCGTCATCCGGAACCGAGGTTTCCAGAAGCTGGGCGGCACCGCGGATACCCGAGAGCGGGTTCTTGATCTCGTGGGCCAGCATGGAGGCAAGGCCGGTCACGGAGCGGGCGGCGGCCCGGTGCACCAGCTGACGGTCGATCTTGTCGGCCATCGAGCGTTCCTGGAAGACGACGCAACCGAATCCGGCTCGCCGGCAACGGGCGCCACATAAAGATCGACCAGCTTCTCCTGGCCGAGACGCGGCGACGAGAGATCGACGCGGTATTCGTTGACCGGCGCCTTGCGTTCGCGGACCTGATCGATCAGCGCCAGAAGCGGACTGCCGAAGGGAATGAGGCTCGAGATCTTCGCCTTGGCGAGATGCGCGGCGCTGGCACCGAAGAAGGCTTCCGCCTCCCAGTTGGCGAAGGCGACCTTGCCGGCAGCATCAACGAGGATGACAGGGTTCTGGACGGCGTTCAGGACGGCCAGCGCAAGCGCCTGGTTCTGGCTGCCATCCGATGCGGAAGACTTCGTCATGCGGCCTCCCTTTCGTCGCGGGACGAACTATCGGTTGGGGTTTTCTCGAATTGTGCTTCGGCGCAGGCAAGCGCCTCGGTCATCCGGCGCGTCACATCGGCCGGGTCCCTGGAAATCATGATCTGGGTCTTTTCCTCTTGGGTGAGATCGGGCGCGAAACGGTCGAGATACCAGCCGAGATGCTTTCTGGCATGGCGCAGACCGGGTTCGCGGCCATAGAGTTCGAGCATGGCCTCGTAATGTTCAGCGACGATATCCGCTATTTCGCGGCTGGCAGGGGCTTCGGCACCGGCGAGCCAGCCGATATGCCATGGGCGCCCCTGCGCACCACGGCCGACCATGACGGCATCGGCGCCGGAGCGGCGCAGGATTTCCGCGGCATCGTCCTTCGTCTCGACGTCGCCATTGGCGATCAGCGGAATGGTGAGGACCTCGCGCACGGCACGAATGGCATCCCAATCCGCCTTGCCTTCATAGAACTGCATGCGGGTGCGGCCGTGGACGGTGACGAGCTTGACACCCGCCTCCTCCGCCCGACGCGCAATCAGCGGCGCATTGAGGCTGTCATGATCCCAGCCGAGCCGCATCTTGACGGTGACGGGAACGGAGACGGCCTTCACCACGGCCTCGATCAGCGACAGGGCATGATCGGGATCGCGCATCAGCGCCGAACCGGAATAGCCGCCGATCACCTTCTTTGCCGGACAGCCCATGTTGATATCGATGATATCGGCACCGTTGGCCTCGGATATTCTCGCGGCCTCTGCCATCCACTCGGCCTCACGACCGGCGAGCTGCACCATATGTGGTGAAATGCCGGTGCTTTTCAGCCGCGCCCAGGATTCTCCGCGGTTCATCACCAGCTCGCGGCTCGCCACCATTTCGGTCACGACAAGGCCGGCTCCGAAGCGCCAGGCGAGCTGCCGGAAGGCCAAATCGGTAACGCCGGACATAGGCGCCAGCACCACACGGTTGCGGATGGCCACCTGCCCGATCATAAAGGGAGCTGCAAGATCTGGATGGTTCAAATGCTGATCTTTCGGGCACATGGGCTTTTTGCACTATTTTTATTCAGGCTTTCGGCGTTTGCCAAGAGCGATTCCGGATTTGCGTTATTTTTAAGCGGCATGCTGGAATTACGGCTTTTCATTATATAGTGCTCGGCGTGTCAATCCTTTAGGCAGATATCGCTTTACGGCATATATCGGGCATTCTGCTGCCATTTCCGGCAGTTCAATACATATTCAACGGGTTAAGAGGCGCGGGCTACAATTCCATGACAATCGGTATCGTCATCGTCGCCGCGGGTCGCGGAGAACGGGCAGGCTCCATCGAGGAAGGCCCGAAGCAATATCGGCGCATCGGTGGCGAGCCGGTGATTGCCCATACGCTCAAGACATTTCTCTCATGGCCCCGAAGCGGGCCGATCGTCGTTGTCATCCACCCGGAAGACGAGGCGCTCTATGCAGCGGCAACCGCGGGCCTTGAAGGGATCGACGCGGTCTCGACCACATTCGGAGGCGCCACGCGGCAAAAGTCCGTCTATGAGGGCCTCAGGGCGCTTGCCGGCGGCGAAGCGACGCATGTGATGATCCATGATGCGGCGCGGCCCTTCGTCGATCACGCCCTGCTCGACCGGCTGGCAGAGGCTTTCGATGCCGGCGAGGATGCGCTTTTGCCGGCCATTCCCGTTACCGATACGCTGAAGCGTGGCGGCTCCGACGGTGCGGTCCACGAGACGGTGCCGCGCGCCGGGCTTATGCGGCCCAGACGCCGCAGAGCTTTTCGCTTGCCGAAATCCGCAGCGCCCATGAGAAGGCGGCCGCACTTCGCCGCGAGGATTTCACCGACGACGCCTCGATCGCCGAATGGGCGGGCCTCACCGTCAAGCTGGTGGAAGGCTCCGTCGACAATGTCAAACTTACCGTCCAACGGGATATCGCCATGGCCGACGAGAAACTGTCACGCAATGCAGCCCCCTTCATTCCTGACGTGCGCTGCGGCAATGGCTATGACGTGCATCAGCTGGAGCCCGGCGATGGCGTGACACTCTGCGGCGTCTTCATTCCGCATGACCAGAAACTGAAAGGCCATTCTGATGCCGACGTGGCCCTGCATGCGCTGACCGACGCGCTGCTCGCCACCTGCGGCGAAGGCGATATCGGCGACCATTTCCCGCCCTCCGACATGCAGTGGAAGGGTGCGGCTTCCAAGATCTTTCTCGAACATGCGGCCAAGATCGTGCGTCAGCATGGCGGCGTCATTACCAATGCGGATGTCTCGCTGATCGCCGAGGCACCGAAAGTCGGTCCTCACCGCACACAGATGCGCGAGAATATCGCAGCCTCGCTCGGCATTTCGGTCGATCGCTGTTCGGTGAAGGCAACGACCAACGAGACGATCGGATTCGTCGGGCGCCGCGAGGGGATTGCCGCGATCGCGACGGCAACGGTCGTCTACGGCCTTTACCACAAGGGAGTGACCGGAGAGGCGCCATGAGCGTCTTTCCTGCAGAGATCGAAGCGCTGGCAGCACGGATCATCACCGAATTTTCCGCTCGCGGCCTGATGGTCTCCACGGCAGAGTCCTGCACCGGCGGGTTGATTGCCGGAGCGCTGACGGAGATTGCCGGGTCGTCGGCCGTCGTCGATCGCGGCTTCGTCACCTATACGAATGATGCAAAGATGGATCTGATCGGCGTGGCACCTGCGACGCTTGCAGCTTTCGGCGCAGTCTCGAAGGAGACAGCGCTGCAGATGGCGGATGGCGCGCTCTACCGTTCGCGAGCCGCGGTCGCGGTGGCTGTCACCGGCATTGCCGGGCCGGGTGGCGGCTCGACCGAAAAGCCCGTCGGGCTGGTGCATCTATCGGCGCAATCACGCGCCGGCATCGTCCTGCATCGCGAGATGCGTTACGGCGACATCGGCCGCAGCGCCATCAGGCTTGCCACGGTCAGGACCGGGCTGGAAATGCTGATCGAAGCCGCTGGGATCTGATCCGCCGAGATCGGAAGCCCGATCCCAGCCAGGCCGTTCCCAGTCAGGCCGATCTCAGCCACGCAGATCTCAGGTGGTGGCGTAGATCTTGTCCGCCCTCGCCTCGAAGGCTTCGGCAAACATGCGGAAGGCGCGATCGAACATCGAGCCCATCAGGCGCCGAGGATCATGCTCTTGAACTCGTAATCGATATAGAAATTCACCATCGATCCGCCGCCGGGCGTGTCTTCGAAACGCCAGCGATTGTCGAGATACTTGAACGGGCCTTCGATATATTTCACATCGATCGCCTTTTCCGCCGGGTTCAGCAGAACCTGCGTCGTAAAGGTCTCGCGGATCGCCTTGTAGCCGACGGTCATGTCCGCCAGCAGCAGGGTCTTGCCGTCACGCTCCTTGCGGGTGCGGATCGCCAGGGCCTCGCAGAGCGGCAGGAATTGCGGGTATTTTTCGATGTCGGCTACCAGCGCATACATGTCATCGGCGCTGTGCTTGACGGGACGGTGGTTCTCGAACTTAGGCATGATCCGCAGTTAAGCCCGCGCGCCCAGAAGATCAAGAAGATCGCGCATGTCGCGGCGGGATTTTACCACCAGGAGCGGTGTATCGCGCCCGTGCCTTTCCAGCCCTTCGACGATGCGCCATGCGAAGCGCTTCTCGAAGGTCCAGACGAACCGGAAGAAATCGAAATCCATCTTCTCGCGGCAGCCCGGCGCCATATCCGGCCGGGTCCTGCCATGATTGCGCACCCAGCGCGACAGGATGCCCCAGACGCAGAGATAGCGCGGCATCCGCATCCAGATGACGAGATCGCTGCGCGGCAAGCGGATATCGAAGGTCGACGGATTGGTGCCGTCCATGATCCAGCGGTCGCCGGCAATCAGCGTCTCGATGATTCGCCGTTGCGCGCCCCTCTCCCGCTGCACCCAGCCGGGCAACCAGAGGATATCGCGGTCGATCGAAATGTAGGAAAGGCCGAACCGATCGGCGATCTTGCGGGACAGCGTCGATTTGCCGCCACCCGAGCAACCGACGACCAGAAAGCGATTGCCGTGCCGAATTATGTCCGCCGCCGCATCCAGGGCGATACCCTCTGTCGCAGCCTGCGCGTGTATATTAGACATTGCACTCCTCGCCGGAATCAGTATTTTCCGCACTGCAATATGCCAAATCCGCAAGATCGGCGCATCCCCACGTCTCCTGCCGGAACAGGCGCGATTTTTCGCCTGCACGGTATGAGAGTTGATCTAAAAGATTCGCATATGATGGCCCCAGTTCCGGCCGCCACAGACATTAACGAACTTTAATGTTCGGTTCATGTGGTTGTAATGATCTGAGGCAGCAATTTGGCGTACAAGAAAAACGTTCGTGCCGCACGGGGCACGCCCGCCTGAAAGATATATTCGATGGATGACTTCGCACAGATGATTAAGCTGCTCGAATCTGCTCGCCAGCTGGCGGAGATGAACGAGCTTCCCATGCTTGCTTACTTGATTGAGATGGCCAAGGTCGAAACCCGTGGCCACCGCCCGACACTACGCGATCGAAAACGCGGCCAGGACAAACATCCCAAGGTCGAAGCCGCGGAATGAGAATACGAAAACAGGCCCTCACGGGCCTGTTTTCGTTTGGTCACTTTGAGATGGTCCCCATCCTCCGCAATGCCCGGAGAATGCCGTGGACGGAACTTACTCGGCAGCAGCCAGAAGCTTCTTCTCGCGATTGGCCTTGAGGCGCGCAAAGTCATCGCCTGCATGGTGCGAAGAGCGGGTCAGCGGGCTCGACGAGACCATCAGGAAGCCCTTGGTATAGGCGACCGTCTCATAGGACTTGAACTCGTCCGGTGTGACGAACTTTTCGACCTTGTGATGCTTGCGGGTCGGCTGAAGATACTGGCCGATGGTCAGGAAATCGCGTCCGCGGTCCGGAGGTCGTCCATCAGCTGCAGGACTTCGTTGCGCTCTTCGCCGAGGCCGACCATGATGCCCGACTTGGTGAACATCGACGGATCGAGTTCCTTGACCCGCTGCAAAAGCCGGATCGAATGGAAGTAGCGGGCGCCGGGGCGAACCGTGAGGTAGTTGCCGGGCACGGTTTCCATATTGTGGTTGAAGACATCCGGCTTGGCGGCAACGACACGTTCCAGCGCGCCCGGCTTCTTCAGGAAGTCAGGTGTCAGGATCTCGATCGTCGTGTTCGGCGATGCGGCACGGATCGCCCAGATGACCTTTTCGAAATGCTCGGCGCCACCGTCTTCCAGATCGTCACGGTCGACAGAGGTGATGACGACGTGTTCGAGGCCCATCTGCTTGACGGCCTTGGCAACGTTTTCCGGCTCGTCCATGTCGAGCGCGTTCGGCTTGCCGGTCGCGACATTGCAGAAGGCGCAGGCGCGGGTGCAGATCTCGCCCATGATCATGAAGGTGGCGTGCTTCTTGTCCCAGCATTCGCCGATGTTCGGACAGCCGGCTTCCTCGCAGACGGTGACGAGCTTGTGCTCCTTCACGATGGAGCGGGTCTCCTGATAGCCCTTCGAGACCGGCGCCTTGACGCGGATCCACTCGGGCTTGCGCATCACTTCCGTATCCGGGCGATGCGCCTTTTCAGGGTGACGGACGCGCTTGTCTTCGCCAAGCTTCGTTCTGTCGAGAATAGTGACCATGGATAAACCTGCCTTCAAACCGTCAAAACGGCCTCTTTCGTCAGCGTCTGACGAGTTTTGCGACAAATAGCAAGATGCAAGAGCCGATGAAACCCGTCACAAGATAGCCCAGCCAGCCGCCGGCAACATGGATGCCGGTGCGGGTGAAGATCGCATTGGCCAGAACCGCACCGACGATGCCGATGATGATGTTCATCAAAACGCCAAAGCGCATATCCATCAGAATGCCCGCGAGCCATCCCGCAAGACCGCCGATGATGATCGCTGCAAGCCAGCCTACGCCCATGCCATCCATCCTCCTCAAAACCCTCGGCCGGGGTTCATCCCGGTAGACCTTACTGCCCGCCGGCCTTGCCCGATAAGGATAAGGCGGCGGTAGAAGGTGTTCGTTATGCGTTCAGGACGCGACCATAGGCGTCGAGCACGCTTTCCTTCATCGATTCCGAAATCGTCGGATGCGGGAAGATCGTGTGCATCAGGTCTTCTTCGGTCGTCTCAAGGTTCATGGCGACGACGAAGCCCTGGATGAGTTCGGTGACTTCGGCACCAACCATGTGGCGCCCAGCAACTCACCCGTCTTCTTGTCGAAGATGGTCTTGACCATGCCCTGATCTTCGCCAAGCGCCACGGCCTTGCCATTGGCAGCAAAGGAGAAGCGGCCGACGCGGATATCGCGGCCCTGCTCCTTTGCTTTCGCTCCGTGAGACCGACCGAAGCGACCTGCGGATTGCAATAGGTGCAGCCGGGGATCTTGCTCTTGTCGGTGGCATGGACGTTCGGCAGGCCGGCGATCTTTTCGACGCAGACGACAGCCTCATGCTCGGCCTTGTGGGCGAGCAGCGGACCGCCGGCCACATCGCCGATCGCGTAGATGCCCGGCACATTGGTCTTGCCGTAACCGTCGATGACGATGAAGCCGCGCTCGGTCTTCACGCCGGCTGCTTCAAGGCCGATGTTTTCGATATTGGCCTGTACGCCAACGGCCGAGATCATCCGGTCGGCGGTGATCTTTTCAGACGAACCGTCCTTCTTCTCGATCGTCGCGGTGACGGAGTTTGCACCCTTCTCAACCTTGGCGACCTTGGCTTCCAGATGGATCTTGATACCCTGCTTTTCGAACTGCTTCTTGGCAAAGGCGGAGATTTCCGCGTCTTCAACCGGCATGACCTGGCTCATGATTTCGACGACGGTGACGTCGACGCCCATGGTGCGGTAGAAGGAGGCGAATTCGATGCCGATTGCGCCCGAGCCCATGACGAGCAGCGACTTGGGCAGTTCTTCCGGCTTCATCGCTTCGAAATAGGTCCAGATCAGCTTGCCGTCCGGCTCGATGCCGGGCAGCGCGCGCGGACGCGCACCGGTCGCAACGATGATGTGCTTGGCGGTGTAAGTGCCCTCGCCCAGCGTGTTTTTCGGAACCGGGCCCTGCGGCTCGACGACCGGCTTGGTGGACTTGCCGACGACGATTTCCCCGGCCTTGACGATCTTCGCCTCGCCCCAGATGATGTCGACCTTGTTCTTCTTGAAGAGGAAGCCGACGCCATTGTTCATGCGGGCTGCGATGCCGCGCGAACGGGCGACGATCGCCTTCACATCCGGCTTGATCGTGCCTTCGAGCGTCAGGCCGTAATCCTTGGCATGGGTCGCGGTATGCATGACGTCTGCGGAGCGCAGCAGCGCCTTGGTCGGGATGCAGCCCCAGTTGGAGCAGATACCGGCAAGATGCTCGCGCTCGACGACGGCAACCTTCATGCCGAGCTGAGCCGCACGGATTGCGGCGATATAGCCGCCCGGACCGGAGCCGATGACGATGACGTCGTAGGATTGAGCCATTTCTCTTCCTGCCTTTTCTCTTCAGGCGGCCAGCGGATCGCGGCCTGCCTCCCTATAAATCGTTGTTACAGTCCGAGCATCATGCGGACGATCGGCTCAAGGCCGCGTCCGATGGCACGGGTATTTTCTGCGGTCAGATGCACGCCATCGACGGGCGTCGTCTCGGCGACCGAACCGGCATCGAAGAAGCCGCAGCCGAGGTCATCGGCGAGATCGCGGTAGAGCGAGGCGAGCATCTGGGATTCCCCGATCTCGCCGCGATACATGGCCGAGAAGATCGGATCGGCCGTCTCGCAGAGCGGCGGCGGCGAGACGATCAGGATATCGGGCGCATCGTAGCTGAAGGAATATTCGTGGTGACGCACGAGGCCGACCAGACGCTGGATGCCGGCGCGGGCCGCATGCGCGCTGCCGGCAACCGACGGCTTCATGTCATTGGTGCCGAGCATGATGATGACGAGATCGAGCGGCATGTGGCTGTGCAGAACCGTCGGCAGGTTCGATACGCCATTGCGGTCGCAGTCGGCAAGGTGATCGTCATAGGCGGTGGTGCGGCCGTTCAGCCCTTCGGCAATGACGGTGACGCTTTCACCGAGAGCCGTTTCCAATACGCTCGGCCAGCGATCCTCATAGGGATGACGGCCACGATTTTCCGCGTCATAGCCCCAGGTGAGGCTGTCGCCGAAGCAGAGAACGGTTTTCATATTGTCCATATGTGGGTCATTCCCTGCCGCGCTTCGTGTGGAGGGCTATTTGCCCTTCATGAGCGTTTCGACCTTGCTTTCCAGTTCGGCTATTCGATTTTCGAAGTCACCGATCACGAATTTCGAAATGATGCTGTCGGCGGTCAGAGCATCGCGAATGTTCTTCTGTCCGCGCTCCAGCGTCCGTCACTGGAGTTTCATACCACCAAACACGTCTCATTCCCTCTAAAGGCCCCATAGATATGGAGTGCCGATCGGAAAATGTCACGGTGCGGAATACGGATGCAGATGGCGCCGGCCGCGGATTTCTCCACGGCCGGTCGAACCATTTTTAGACCAGCATCGACATCGGGTTTTCGATGTAGCGCTTGAAGGCGGATGCGAGTTCCGCGCCGAGCGCACCATCGATGACGCGGTGGTCGAAGGCGAAGGTCGCCGTCATCACCGTACCGATTTCGATCTTGCCTGCACGAACGACCGGCTTCTCGACGCCAGCGCCGATCGAGACGATCGAGGCCTGCGGCAGGTTGACGATCGACGTGAAGGACGAAACGCCGAACATGCCAAGGTTGGAGACCGAAGTCGTGCCACCCTGGTATTCTTCCGGCTTCAGCTTCTTGTCGCGGGCGCGCTTGGCAAGATCCTTCACCTCGTTGGAGATGACGGACAGAGCCTTGGTCTCGGCCTTGCGGACGATCGGAGTGATCAGACCATCCGGGATCGAGACGGCGACGCGACGTCGGAATGCTTGTGCAGGACGCGGGCCGTCGAGGTCCAGGAGGCATTCGCCATCGGAACGTCACGGAGTGCCAGCGCCATCGCCTTGATGATGAAGTCGTTGACCGACAGACGGAAGGTCGGAACCTCGCCCTTTTCGGTCTTCTTCACCGGTGCCGAGGCATTGATCTCGGCACGGAGCTTCATCAGGGCGTCGAGTTCGCATTCCATCGAGACCGTGTAGGACGGAACCGTCTGGGTCGACTCGGTGAGGCGCGCCGCGATCGTCTTGCGCATGCCGTCATGCGGCAGAAGCTCGTAGGAGCCTTCGGCGAAGAGCTTCATGACGCTGTCGTCGGACGGACCCTTGGCCATTGCAGGAGCGGCAGCAGACGGTGCTGCGGCTGCCGGAGCGGCGGCAGCAGGCTTTGCACCACCGGATGCGGCAGCCTTCTCGATGTCAGCCTTGACGACGCGGCCGTGCGGGCCGGTGCCGGTGACGGCTGAAAGATCGAGGCCCGCTTCCTTCGCCAGACGCCGTGCGAGCGGCGAGGAGAAGACGCGCTTGCCATCGGCAACCGGAGCCGGCGTCGATGCGGCAGGCTTTGCGTCGGCGACAGGTGCCGCGGCCTTCGGGGCCTCGGCAGCCTTTTCGGCCGGTGCAGCTTCGGCCTTGGGAGCCGGAGCAGAACCGCCGCCGGCAGCAGCAGCCGCCACGTCTTCGCCTTCGGCTGCAAGGATAGCGATCAGGGCGTTGACCTTGACCGCTTCCGTGCCGGCGGGAACGACGAGCTTGGCGACAACGCCTCATCGACGGCTTCGACTTCCATCGTCGCCTTGTCGGTCTCGATCTCGGCAATCACGTCGCCGGACTTGACCGTATCGCCTTCCTTGACCAGCCACTTGGCGAGGTTTCCCTCCTCCATCGTGGGGGACAGGGCGGGCATGGTGATGTTGATCGGCATCGAAACGCCCTCCCGTTACTTGTAGCAGACGGTCTTGACCGCCTGGACGACCTCGCCGACGTTCGGAAGCGCCAGCTTTTCGAGGTTCGCCGCATACGGCATCGGAACGTCCTTGCCAGCGACAGTCAGAACCGGCGCATCCAGATAGTCGAAGGCCTGCTGCATGACGCGGGTGGCGATTTCGGTGCCGACCGAGTTCTGCGGGTACCTTCCTCGACGGTGACGAGGCGGCCGGTCTTCTTGACCGATTCGACGATCGTCGGCAGATCCATCGGACGGATGGTTCTGAGGTCGATCAGTTCGACGTCGATACCTTCCTTCGTCAGTTCCTCGACGGCCTTGACCGCGTAGGTCATGCCGATGCCGAAGGAGACGATGGTGGCGTCGGTGCCTTCTTGTGGATGCGGGCCTTGCCGATCGGCAGAACGAAGTCATCCATCTTCGGCACTTCGAAATGCTGGCCGTAGAGGATTTCGTTTTCAAGGAAGACGACCGGATTCGGATCGCGGATCGCGGCCTTCAGGAGACCCTTGGCGTCGGCTGCCGTGTAGGGCATGACGACCTTGAGGCCCGGGATCTGGCTATACCAGGAGGAGAAGTCCTGGCTGTGCTGTGCGCCAACGCGGGCGGCAGCGCCGTTCGGGCCGCGGAAGACGATCGGTGCACCCATCTGGCCGCCGGACATATAGAGCGTCTTGGCAGCCGAGTTGATGATGTGGTCGATCGCCTGCATGGCGAAGTTGAAGGTCATGAACTCGACGATCGGCTTCAGGCCGGCCATGGCCGCACCGACGCCGATACCGGCAAAGCCATGCTCGGTGATCGGGGTATCGACAACGCGACGCGGGCCGAATTCCTGCAAGAGCCCCTGGGTGATCTTGTAGGCGCCTGGTATTCGGCGACTTCCTCACCCATGACGAAGACATCGCCGTCACGGCGCATTTCTTCCGCCATCGCGTCGCGCAGCGCTTCGCGAACCGTCATCGTCACCATTTCTGTGCCGGCCGGAATATCGGGGTCGTTGGCGACCTCGACCTTCGGGGCAGCCGGAACCGGTGCAGCGGCGGTGGAAGCAGCCGCAGCCGGCTTTGCTTCTTCAGCGGCTGCCGGAGCTTCAGCCTTAGGCGCTTCCGCCTTCGGTGCGTCGGCAGAGATCGCGTCCGCACTTTCGCCTTCGGCGAGAAGAACCGCGATCTTGGTGTTGACCTTGACATTTTCGGTGCCGGCTTCGACCAGCAGCTTGCCGATCACGCCTTCATCGACGGCTTCCACTTCCATGGTCGCCTTGTCGGTCTCGATTTCGGCGATCACGTCGCCGGAGGTGACCTTGTCACCCTCTTTCTTCAGCCACTTGGAAAGCGTGCCTTCCTCCATGGTCGGAGACAGGGCGGGCATCAGGATATCGATTGGCATTGAGGTTCCCTCCCGCGCCTTACAGCAGAATGTCGGTGTAGAGCTCGGACGCATCCGGCTCAGGATCGTTCTGGGCGAAATCGGCGCTGTCCGTCACGATGTCACGGATGTCCTTGTCGATCGCCTTCAGCTCGTCCTCGCTTGCCCAGCCGTTCTCGATCAGGCGCAGGCGAACCTGCTCGATCGGGTCATGCTCGGAGCGCATCTTCTGCACTTCGTCCTTGGAGCGATATTTCGCCGGGTCGGACATGGAGTGGCCGCGGTAACGGTAGGTCAGCATTTCGAGAATGATCGGACCCTTGCCGGAACGGCAATGCTCGAGCGCCTCGTCGGCTGCTGCCTTGACGGCGCGAACATCCATGCCATCCACCTGGATGCCGGGGATGCCGAAGCCGGAGCCGCGCAGCGAATAGTTCGACTGGGCGGTGGCGCGGGCGGTCGAGGTGCCCATGGCGTAACGGTTGTTCTCGACGATGTAGACGATCGGGAGCTTCCAGAGAGCAGCCATGTTGAAGCTCTCGTAGACCTGACCCTGGTTCGCGGCACCATCACCGAAATAGGCAACCGACACGCTGTCGTTGCTGCGGTAGGAATTGGCGAATGCAAGACCGGTTCCAAGCGAAACCTGGGCGCCAACGATACCGTGGCCGCCGTAGAAGTTCTTTTCCTTGGAGAACATGTGCATCGAGCCGCCCTTGCCGCGCGAATAACCGCCCTGGCGTCCGGTAAGCTCGGCCATGACGCCGCGAGCCGTCATGCCGCAAGCGAGCATGTGGCCGTGGTCACGGTAAGCGGTGATGACCTGGTCACCTTCCTGCTGGGCCATCTGCATGCCGACAACGACAGCTTCCTGGCCGATGTAAAGGTGACAGAAGCCGCCGATGAAGCCCATGCCGTAAAGCTGGCCGGCCTTTTCCTCGAAACGGCGGATCAGGAGCATTTCACGATAGGCGTGAAGATCCTGTTCCTTGCCGAATTCCGGCGTGTTCTTGCCGGTGAATTCCTTGGACGAGGTTTTCGTTGCGGTTCGGTTTGCAGACTTTGCCGCGGATTTGCGGCCGGATACAGACGCGGTCTTGGTCGGCGCCATAAATCCCTCCCTCTAGTGCTGCTCTCATAAACTTGAGGCGCGCCATGTCAAAATGACGCACCCTGGTGTCGGGGCGTAACATAGGGAAGAAAGAGCCTGCCAGCAATGCCATATTTGCATGGCTCACATTCCGCACAACCAACTGAAAAGATTGTGGAAATACATGATTAACCGAATTTCGGTTAATTCAGAAATAGTTGTTGAATATGGTGATTTCATCCGGGCGCGAGACATTCAGCTGGTAGCGGGCCTCTTCGTCCAGCATATCCTTGTCGAGCGAGCCATCGCTCATCAGCGCCACCCTGCGCTCAAGATCCTGGCGCTCTGCCGTCAGCTTGGCGAGCTCCGCGGCCTTGAGGAATCGTTGTTTTTCAAACTCATCCGTCGCGATGAGCCCAAGCTCACCATGAATGGAGTGGTAGCCGAAATAGGAAACGAAGGCGATCGTGATTGCGGGAAGAACAAGCCGACCGAACTTTCTCTTCCTGTGATGCTTGGTCCACATGCTCACTGTCTAACGCCCGTCCACTGCGGACCATGCCGCCTAACAACTCACCCGGAACCAGAAGGATCCCGATGGATTCGAAAATTGCCAGAACTTGCTTAATCAATGGTTGACTGGGGATGACGGAGAGATGGGATGCGCACCTCCAATCACAACGTATCGTCCTCCTCGTGCCCCGACCCGAGGATCGGTCCACGGGCGCGATCACGCAGATCAGTCAGGTGGTTAGATGCTCGGGACAAGCCCGAAGGATGACGGTGCGGGGTGGCGACACGAAAAGGCCCGCGCCTTTCGACGCGAACCCTTTTAACAAAGCAGTCGGGAAGGACCGAAATCAGCCCTTCAGGATGGAGCGGCCGGCATAAGCTGCCTGCGGGCCGAGCATTTCCTCGATGCGGATCAGCTGGTTGTACTTGGCCATACGGTCGGAGCGCGAGAGCGAACCGGTCTTGATCTGGCCGCAGTTGGTGGCAACCGCGAGATCGGCGATCGTTGCATCTTCCGTTTCGCCCGAGCGGTGCGACATGACGGCGGTGTAGGCAGCCTTGTGGGCCGTCTCGACCGCGTCGAGGGTTTCCGTCAGCGAGCCGATCTGGTTGACCTTGACGAGGATCGAGTTGGCAACGCCCATCTTGATGCCATCGCGCAGACGCGAGGAATTGGTGACGAAGAGGTCGTCGCCAACCAGCTGAACCTTGGAGCCGATCTTGTCGGTCAGGGACTTCCAACCGGCCCAGTCGTCTTCGGCCATGCCGTCCTCGATCGAGATGATCGGGTATTTTGCAGCAAGCTCGGCCAGATATTCGGCCATGGCTTCCGGCTCCAGCGTGCGGCCTTCGCCTTCCATCACGTATTTGCCGTCCTTGAAGAATTCCGTCGAGGCGCAGTCGAGGCCGAGGAAGACGTCGCCGCCCGGCTTGTAGCCGGCTTTCTCGATGGACTTCATGATGAAGTCGAGGGCTTCCGGAGCGCTCTTCAGGTTCGGCGCAAAACCGCCTTCGTCACCGACATTGGTGTTGTGACCGCCGGCATGCAGTTCCTTCTTCAGCGTGTGGAAGATTTCCGAACCGATGCGGACCGCATCGCGCAGGGTTTCTGCGCCGACCGGCATGATCATGAATTCCTGGAAATCGATCGGGTTGTCGGCATGCGCGCCGCCGTTGATGATGTTCATCATCGGGACCGGCAGGACATGGGCGCCAGCACCGCCGACGTAACGGTAGAGCGGCAGGCCAGCCGATTCTGCAGCCGCCTTGGCAACAGCAAGCGAGACGCCGAGAATGGCGTTGGCACCGAGGCGCGACTTGTTCGGCGTGCCGTCGAGCGCAATCATCGTCTTGTCGATATGGATCTGGCTTTCCGCATCGAAACCACCGATCGCGTCGAAGATTTCCGTGTTGACGGCCTCTACTGCCTTTTCAACACCCTTGCCGAGATAGCGCTTGCCGCCATCGCGCAGCTCGACCGCTTCATGAGCGCCGGTGGAGGCGCCGGACGGAACGGCCGCACGGCCCATGGAACCGTCTTCGAGATAGACGTCGACTTCGACGGTCGGGTTGCCGCGGCTATCGAGGATCTCGCGGGCGATGATGTCGGTGATTGCGGTCATGGGCTCCTCACTGTGTTGCGATCGGTGGCCAAGTGCCACCGAGGTGGAATTTCAATCGATTTAAGTCTCTTAGCCGAATGCCGGCGAATGACAAGATCGTTCTCTCGGCCAGATGCCTGCCAGGCGATGCCCGTGTGGCAATGCCCGGCGGCCCGCCCCGTCTCCCGCGCGCCACTCCCAGCGGCAGGAAACGCTTTTCTATGATCGGACATGATAGCCGGGTAACGCGCAATCATGTCAGTCTTTTGAAGCGCGGCGGGTTTTGGCCCGCCGCTGCCAATATTCGGCGCTTAATCAGCCTTTGGCGATATTATCGAAGGCCAGCAGCTTTTCCAGAAGCTGCGGCATATCCTTCAGATGCACCATGTTCGGGCCATCGGAGGGGGCGTTATCGGGGTCTTCATGGGTTTCGATGAAAACTCCGGCGACGCCGACAGCCACGGCTGCGCGCGCCAAGGTTTCTACGAACTTGCGGTCGCCACCCGAGGAGCCGCCCTGCCCGCCCGGCTGCTGCACCGAATGGGTGGCATCAAAGACGACCGGCGCGCCCATCGAAGCCATGATCGGCAGCGAGCGCATGTCGGACACCAGCGTATTATAGCCGAAAGACGCACCGCGCTCGCACAGAAGCACGTTCGGATTGCCGCTCTCGGTGAGCTTGGCGAGCACGTTCTTCATGTCCCAGGGGGCGAGGAACTGGCCCTTCTTGACGTTGATGACGGCGCCGGTCTTGGCGGCTGCGACGAGCAGGTCGGTCTGGCGCGACAGGAAGGCCGGGATCTGCAGGATATCGACGACCTCGGCGACGACCGGGCACTGTTCCTCGTTATGGATATCGGTCAGAACCGGAAAGCCGAATTCCTTCTTGAGGTCGGCGAAGATTTCCAGGCCCTTGTCGATGCCGATACCGCGCTTGCCCGAGAGCGAGGTGCGGTTCGCCTTGTCGAAGGAGGACTTGTAGACCAGCCCGACGCCGAGCTTGGCGCAAAGCTCCTGAAGGACACCGGCAATCATGAAGGCGTGGTCGCGGCTCTCCATCTGGCAGGGGCCGGCAATCAGCGAGAAACGCTGATCCTGGGCGAAAACCACCTGCTTGTCGCCCTCGCCAACGAGAACGCGGGAATTGGCCGAAACTTGCATGATACTATTCCTCGAAACCGAACAGGACGCCCTGGCCGGGAGCCGGATAAACCAGCACGCGCCCGTCCCGGCGAACGAATGCGACGTCATTAGCAGCAAGGGTGATCTCTGTCACGGCCAGATCCGCCGACTTGAAGATCACCGCACGGCCGGCAAGTGCGGTGCCGGCACCTGCGACATGAGCCCCAAATTCGCGATCGAACTCATCGTCGCCGGCAAGCCGCACGGGTACGTTTTCCGTATCGAAGAGCCAGCCTTCGCCCAGCGCCTCGCCGCTCGTCTCCAGGACTTTTTCAAGAAGTGGACGCTGCAGCGCCGGATCTCGGGCCGCAAGCACGACCGAGGCGATACCGGTGACGGCATTGATATGATCCTCAAGCGCGCCGCGCGAGGCCGGAAAGGCGTTGATGCGCTGGCAGCCGAAGAGGAGAAAATCCGGCGCTTCAGCCGTGCCGGCAAAGGCCAGATGAAAGGCCGCCTCGGCCTCGGAGCCGTCAGGCAGCTTCATCGGACGGGCAAATTGCAGCATCGGGCCGGCGGAAATTCCGTGCTCGATGAAGCGCGCATGATCGGCCGGTGCATCACGGGAGGCGAGGACAAGCGCCGAAAAGCCTTCCCTCACCTTCTTCGAGCGGAAGGCAAGATCGCGCTCGGTAAAGACATTGCCGCGCTTGGCCGCCTGCCCTGCCTTGCGGCGATCCGCGAGACCCAGCGGCTCGAGATAGGTACCGTCCGACAAGAAAATACAGGCATTTGCCGTGCCGAAGGGATGCAGGGCATCGGGCGCGACGGTAAAGCCGAGCGCCGTCAGGCGCGCCCTCGCTGTGCCCAGATCCGCCACCGGCAGGACGAGATGGTCAATCAGTTTCAATGTCACGCGAGACCCCCAGTGCCGCAATGCACGAATAGATTGGGCGCAAGTTGGCATGGAGCAAGTCCTTGCGCCAGAACGGATATGACCCAATGGTTCAGAAAAAATCGTAAAAGCTTCACCGAAATTTAAGGATTGCGGAACGCATATGGAACATATAGTGTCCGTTCTGGATTTGTTTCCGACTCTCAGGGTGCTCAGGTATGCTCACACGTAAACAGCAGGAATTGCTTCTGTTCATTCACGAACGCATGAAGGAGTCCGGCGTACCTCCGTCCTTCGACGAAATGAAGGATGCACTGGATCTTGCTTCGAAATCCGGCATTCATCGCCTGATCACGGCACTTGAGGAGCGCGGTTTCATCCGCCGCCTGCCGAACAGGGCCCGCGCACTGGAAGTCATCAAGCTGCCGGACAGCTATGTGGCGAACCTGCAGCCGCGCCGGGGCTTTTCGCCGAGCGTCATCGAGGGGAGCCTTGGAAAGCCGCAGGCGGCTCCGGCGCCTGCCGCCGCAACGCCATCGCCCAAGCCTGTTGCGGACAATGATTCGTCTTCGACCAGCGTGCCATTGATGGGCCGGATCGCGGCCGGTGTGCCGATCTCGGCCATACAGAACAATACCCACGATATTGCCGTTCCGGCCGACATGCTTGGCAATGGCGAGCATTATGCGCTTGAAGTGCGTGGCGACTCGATGATCGAGGCCGGCATTCTCGATGGCGACACCGTCATCATCAAGAACGGCAATACCGCCAATCCCGGCGACATCATCGTTGCGCTGGTCGATGAGGAAGAAGCAACGCTGAAGCGTTTTCGCCGTCGCGGCGCATCGATCGCACTCGAAGCGGCAAACCCGGCTTACGAGACACGGATCTTCCCGCCTGACCGGGTGAAGATCCAGGGCAAGCTGGTCGGGCTGATCCGCAAGTATCACTGATCTGCGCCGATATCGCATAGTCTTTAGCGGGATATTTTACCTGAATTCCGGCTTACTGTTCGGCGTTATACGGTAGCGTGGCGAAGGGATCATCGTCGATGCCTTCGTTCAAGAGGGTGTCACCGGCCGGCGATGTGTCCGGTTTGAACGGCAAGAGATCGGGCCTTTCGATCAGCATGGCAATCTTTCGCGGGATCGCTTCGTCGAAAGTACCATTTCGCCAGTCGTAGAAGCGCTGATGCGCCCAGGGCCGGTTTAGGCCCGCCATGGCGGCCTTTGCGGTCCATGCCATATCGTCCGGCGAAGCATGGAAGAAAATCTCCAGCGCACCGGTGCGCCTCAGCGTTTTGCCGGAAATGAGAAGCGTGCCTGATCTGCAATCGTCGTAGCGGGCTGTGGGCGCGATCACCAGAAGTGCCGCATCACAGGCCGGGCCGATATAGCGGATATCCTCAACGGTCACGAGCGTGATGCCATCCGGTGTCGTTGCCGCACACCAGCGGCCTTTCTCACAGAGAAAGCGTCCGACGGACGCATTGGCCATTGCCCGGCGCGCAGCAGCCGCGCGGCTTCGACAATGGCGGCTTTCTCGGCACTGCCTTCTTCGGAAGAGAGGAAGACTGGTCGGAGGCCGGTGGCGTTGCGGTCGGATCGGCGCCATTCGATGCCTCGGCCTTGCCATTGGAATTCGCTCGCCGCTCGTCACCATTCGGAGATATAGGCATCGTCGGACGCGTTGAAGGCGCTGTTTCAGTCAGCATGCCGTCACCAGCGGACGATTGGTCGGCCGTCGCCATCAGTGGCGACAGCGCCTGCCCCTCGAGCTTGAGAGCTCTTCTCCACTGGTCGTAGATGAAGTCGGGTGGTCTGGAGCGGTTGAGCGCCATCATCAGGCCTGCGTTCGTTTTCGCCGCCTGATCCCCATCTCCTGCATGACCGGCGAGGGAGAGACCGACCAGCATGCCGTCTTCCGAGACGACGAGATCCGGCGCTGGCAAGGCAGCGTGCTGCCAGGATAACAGAGGTGCCGCCACCAGCAGCGGCAGGCCGAGCAGGCAAAGGCGAGTGCGCAGGAGGGTGAGAAGCAGGAAGCCTGCAGTGCCGGTCGCGAGAAACCATGGATGCTGTCGCCCGACCGAGACATCACCGCCCCAGCCGGCGACATATTTTGCGACCGCAATCACACCATCGAGCCCCAGGCCCATCAGCCAGAGAAAGGGCGTGTCGAGGCCGAAGGGCATGAAAAGCATCGCGACCAGCACCATAGGCATCACGACAAGCGAGATCAGCGGCATGGAGAGAAGGTTCGCCGCAAGCCCATAGGTGGCAATGCGGTGAAAATGCTCGACCGAGTAGATCGAGGTCGACAGACTGCCGATCAGCGACGTCATCGCAACGCCGGCGATGCCCGCCGCCACGCGACCCGCCCATATCACCAGCCGGTGATTGACGATCGGCGCTTCCAGACGCTCGGGCCGCGCCCGCTTGCGCCGCTGCCATGCGGTATAGCCGGCGACGAGCGCGACGGTTGCGGCAAACGACATCTGAAAGCTCGGCCCCAGAATTTCCGAGGGGCTGAGGACCAGGACGACAAGTGCCGAGAGCGCGACATTGTGCAGACTGATCGACGGGCGATCGACAAGCACGGCGCCGAGCATGATCGCCATCATGATATAGGCGCGCTCGGCCGAGACGCCAAAACCGGAGATGAGGTAATAGGCCGTCACCATCAGAAGCGCGCCGCCGGCGCAATCTTCTTGATCGGCCATGCCTGCGCAAAGGCGGGAAACATGGCAAGCGTCCCTCTCACCCCGAAGAAGAAGGTTCCTGCGGCGAGAGCCATGTTGAGACCGGAGATTGCTATAATGTGGGCAAGGCCGGCGACGCGCAGCGCCTCCGTCGTTTCGGCCGAGATCGCGCGTCTCTCATCGGTGACAATCGCGGCCGCAAAGGCGCCGGTATCGCCCGGCACGACCGCGCGAATGCGATCGGCAATGGCGCTTCTGAGCGCAAAGAGATAGCTCGCAAGCGGAACGGCCGGAACAGGGTTGCCCGCCACATCAGCTGCCTCTTTTTTAGGCTGCCCATAGAAATATCCGACGGCGCCGATCCCATCGAAATAAGCGGAGAAGGCGAAGTCGTTGAGCTCGGGAAGCGCCGGGCCGGATGGCGAGGAAAGGCGAGCCCGGCCGGTTATCCGGTCGCCCATGGCAAAGCCCTGCCCGCTGGTGACGGCCGATGTTTCTGCCATGGCGGCCCGCGTCCGCCTGTGCAGGATACTGACGCGATCCGGGGCACGGGAAAGGGTCGGATCCGCCGTCTGCGTCAGGCGTAAAATATAGCGCCAGTTACCGCGCCCATCCGGTTCACGACGCTCGACAATGCCTGTCACCATCGTCGTCACCGGACTGTCGAGCATGACCGTCCCTGCCCGGCGTGTCTCGATACCGGCAAGCGTCATACCGGTCAGGACGAGAATGACGGCAAGCAGCATGTACCGCACCGGGTGATTGACCGGACGCGTCACCGCAAGCCCGAGCGACGGGATAGATGCCAGCGCGATGATCGGCCAGAACGGCGGGTCTACCGGCATTTCAAGGGAAAGCACGACGCCTGCGCCGATCAGTACGGGCACGAAGAGGAAGCCATGACCATAGGCTTTCTCCTCGGCAATCAAGGCGGCCACCTCTCTCGGCGCGCGCCCGACCGCTCTTGCAAGGCGCCTCAATGGCGATCCCGCCCTGCCCGCTTGCCGGTCTCTTCCGCGCGATCGAGAAACATTGTCAGAGAGCGGGGAAGCCTTCGCCGCTCCCTCATGTCGCCGATCAAGGGCAACGAGTCGTTCAATGGCATCCCGGCTACGCCGACTTCCGGAAAATGGCGATCTTGCGGCCAGCGGCATCGCGCTCAGCCGTCTCCGCATGCCCCGAAAATGCGGATCGCCGCCTCATGACGCACTCAAATTTTCGACAAAGACCGACTAAAGAATTACAACCTGCGCGTTTCTTTTTCCTGCGTCAACTTGCCGCAAAGCGAAATAGGCCCGAAACGCCTTTGTCGGGCTGCAACAAGAAGTTGGGAGGGCTTTTCCGGGGCCTGCACAATATTTTTCGCGCTGCACAAAATGCCGTCAGGGGCGCTTGGCAGCGGCGTTTCTATCATATAGCAAGTTGTGGACGCTTAACTCATATGGCGCTTTTCGGGCGCCATCCGCCAACAGGTTGGAGGACTCAGCATGACGGACAGAAGCGCAAACCTCGTACTCGGTGACAAGAAAGTTGACCTGGCGGTAAAGTCTGGTTCGATCGGTCCGGACGTGATCGACATCGGTTCGCTCTACAAGCAGACCGGCGCTTTCACCTATGATCCGGGCTTTACGTCCACCGCATCCTGCGAATCCAAGATTACCTATATCGATGGTGACGCCGGCGTGCTCCTGCATCGCGGTTATCCGATCGAGCAGCTCGCCGAGCATGGCGACTTCCTCGAAACCTGCTACCTGCTTCTTTACGGCGAACTGCCGACGGCAGCGCAGAAGAAGGATTTCGACCAGCGCGTGACCATGCACACGATGGTGCATGAGCAGATGAGCCGTTTCTTCACCGGCTTCCGTCGCGATGCCCACCCGATGGCCGTCATGTGCGGCTGTGTCGGCGCTCTCTCGGCTTTCTATCACGACTCCACCGACATCACCGATCCGCATCAGCGCATGGTCGCTTCGCTGCGCATGATCGCCAAGATGCCGACGCTCGCCGCGATGGCCTACAAGTACCATATCGGCCAGCCCTTCGTTTACCCGCAGAACAATCTCGACTATGCGTCGAACTTCCTGCGCATGTGCTTTGCCGTTCCTTGCGAAGACTACGTGGTGAACCCGGTTCTGGCCCGCGCGATGGACCGCATCTTCATCCTGCATGCGGACCACGAGCAGAACGCATCGACGTCGACCGTTCGTCTGGCCGGTTCTTCGGGCGCCAACCCGTTCGCCTGTATCGCCGCAGGCATTGCCTGCCTCTGGGGCCCGGCGCATGGCGGCGCCAACGAAGCAGCGCTCAACATGCTGTCGGAAATCGGCTCGGTTGACCGTATTCCGGAATTCATCGCCCGCGCCAAGGACAAGAACGATCCGTTCCGCCTGATGGGCTTTGGCCACCGCGTCTACAAGAACTACGACCCGCGCGCCAAGATCATGCAGAAGACCACGCATGAAGTGCTGGCCGAACTCGGCCACAAGGACGATCCGCTCCTGCAGGTCGCCATGGAGCTCGAAAAGATCGCGCTCACCGATCCTTACTTCATCGAGAAGAAGCTCTACCCGAACATCGACTTCTATTCGGGCATCACGCTGAAGGCGATGGGCTTCCCCACCACGATGTTCACCGTTCTCTTCGCGCTCGCGCGTACCGTCGGCTGGATCGCGCAGTGGGCCGAAATGATCGAAGATCCGCAGCAGCGTATCGGTCGCCCGCGTCAGCTCTACACGGGCGAACCGCAGCGCGATTACCTGCCGGTCTCGAAGCGCTAAGAGCGCCTCACCGAGAAGATCAAAAGCCCGATCAGCGATGACCGGGCTTTTTTTTTCATTCGGGCGTGAATGGGGACCAGAGAAGACTGACGGCACGCCAGCCGGCTCACTTTACCCTGAATTCGGGATGCGAAGATGGTGCCGTTTACTGGCCGCGGCCTGAAAGTGCGTAGCGCAGGACGATGCCGGCCGCTGCCTCGCCGGGGGGAACGGCGACGTTCAGCCGATCCCATACGGTGGCGAAGCCTTCCGTCATCGCCTGACGCTGCAGCGTCTCCACAGACAGGCGTTCCACCCAGCGGCAGAGACTGCCGGGCCGCACCACTTCATTCAGATATTCGGGCACGACGGGATAGTCGGCGATCAGGTTCGGCAGGGCGCCGGTCCATATCTTGATGCGCGACGCCATCAGCTTGATCAGCCAATCGGCCTTGTAGGCCGAGACGACAGGGACGGTCGCAAGGCCGAGTTCGAGGATGACCGTGCCGGAGGCCGCCATGGCCGCGTCGGCATCCGTAAAAGCCTGCCACTTGCCGGCACTGTCGGCCGTGATCTCGACCTTGACCGGGAGTTTCGCCGCCATCTCCCGCACCAGTGCCTCCCGGCGGGCAACCGTTGGCAGCACGAAGCGGGTCGGGCCGTTGCGCGTTTCGAATTCCTTCGCAGCCTCGCCGAAGACCGGCAGAAGCGTCCTGATTTCGCTGCCTCGCGAGCCCGGCAGGAGCATGATCGTGCGCCGCTCCCCCTTTACCGGCACGCCGCGGGCCTGACGCGCGGCACGGACCTCAGGATATCGGGATCTGCCGTCAGCCGGTGGCCGACGAAGGTTGTCGGCGGGCCGCCGAGCCGTTCCATCGCAGCCGGCTCGAAGGGCAGGACGGCCAGAACATGGTCGACATAGCCAAGCATGGCCGTTGCCCGATATTCCTTCCAGGCCCAGACGCTCGGGCAGACATAGTTGACGATCGGCAATTGCGGCAGCGCCGCCCTCACCTTCTTCGCCACCCGATGGGTGAAATCCGGGCTATCTATGATCATAAGCACATCAGGCCTTGCGGCAATCAGCGCCGCGGCCGTCTGGTTGATGCGGCGGATCAGGCTCGGCAGCTTCGACAGAACCTGCGTGATACCCATGATCGACAGTTCGGAAAAATCGAAAAGCGAGACAAGGCCCTCGCCGATCAGGCCGTCACCGCCAACACCGATCAGCTCGATCGGACCGGGATGGGCCTTTTTCAGAGCAGCGACGAGATCGGCGCCAAGCAGATCACCGGACACTTCGCCCGCGATGATGCCGATTTTGAGCGGGCGACCGTGCCCAGCCATTTCCGTCGTCGTCCTGTCGGCCGGCATGGCGCGATCTCCTCAGATGGTTGTGTCGAGGCCGAGCGTCGGCTGAAGCGGATCGATGCCGCAGATGAACAGACCTGCCGCATCTGCAGCGGCGATCAGGGCCGCCTCTTCCAGGACAAGCGCCCGGCCGGCTTCGACCGCCACACCGGCGAGGCCCGCCTTCAGCGCGGTCTCGACCGTCGAAGGTCCGATCGTCGGCAGGTCGGCGCGCATATCCTGCTGCGGCTTGCAGAGCTTGACCAGCACGCCCTTGCGACGTTGCGAGATGCGGCCTTCGGCGCGAAGCGATGCGACGCGTTCCAGCATCCGGTCCGTTCCTTCGACGCCTTCAAGCGCCACGACACGGCCGCCGACGCTGACGGCGCCCTGACCGATATCAAGCTCGCCAAGCTTGCGCGCGGCCTCGGCCGCGCGGGCAATGTCGCGCAGATCCTCGGCCAAAGGTGCGTGGCGGCCGATAGCGCCAAGCCGCATCAAAAGGTCAGGTGCGATTTCATGGGCGCCGATCACCCGGCAACCTTCCGCCTCGATAATACCCATGGCGGCGCGCAGAAGCGCGTCGTCACCACCGCGGGACAGTGCGCGGATAATATTGGGCAATTGCCTCAGCGTCTTGAAGGTCGGGCGGATCTCGCGCCAGTCGGGCCGACGACGCACGCCACCCGATAGCACCGCACGGTCTATGCCGTAGGTTTTCAGCAGTCCGGCAAACCGGCCGATATCGGCAATGCCCATGGGCTCGGTCTGAAACCCGTCGAAACGGTCTTCGGCTTCATTGTTCAGGAGAATGATGAGGGGATTGCCTCCGGCAGCCTGGCCGCCTCGGCAAGATAGCGCGGTAGAAAACCGCGCCCCGCGATGATGGCAAGACGGCCACTGGCGGCAGATCTGCCTGCCGGGCCGCCTTCCATAACATTCACAGGCCGCCTTGGGGGCCACCGGTGGGGCCACCCATGGCAATCAGCCCCGCCTGCGATGCGGCGAGGAGAAGGAGCGATCGCTTTCGGCAGCGATGAAATCGAGGATTTCCATCACTTCCTTGCAGTCGGCATATTCGTCACGGATGGCAGCGGCATTCTCGCGAACATTGCCTTCAGCCTCGAAGATCTGCTTGAAGGCCCGACGCACCTGATGGATCGTTGCTCGCTCGACGCCCGAGCGGGTCATGCCGACGACATTGAGGCCACCCAGAATGCCGGGATTGCCGTTCAACATGCCGTAGGGAATGACGTCGTAGTTCACCGCCGAAAGACCACCGATAAAGGCGTGACGGCCAATGCGGGTGAACTGGTGAACGGCCGAACCGCCACCGAGAATGGCGCGATCGCCGACATGCACATGGCCGGCCAGCATCACGTTGTTGGACATGATGATGCCGCTGCCGAGAATGCAATCATGGGCAACGTGGCAGTTTGCAAGGAAAAGGCAGTCATCGCCGACGACCGTGCGACCGCCACCACCAACAGTGCCGGTGTTCATGGTCACGCCTTCACGCATGGTGCAGCGCTCACCAACGGTCAGCGTCGAATCCTCGCCGGCCTCGTGAAGGCTCTGCGAAACGCCACCGATCACCGCCATGGAGAAGATACGCGAGCCGGCACCGATCTCGGTCTTGCCGGTCACGACCGCATGGGACATGACTTCGACGCCATCCTTCAGCACGACGCGCGGACCGATATGCGCGAACGGGCCGATCACCACGTTCTCGCCGATCACTGCACCATCTTCCACCACCGCCATGGAGTGGATGCGTGCGCTGGCCGCAATCGTCGTCATTCGTTGCCCTTACGCATCATCGCGCCGATATCGCTTCCGCCACGAGAACGCCATCAACCTTGGCGTCGCAATGGAACTTCCAGATATTGCCGCGCTGTTTCTGCTTGGTGACATGATATTCGAGGCGATCGCCCGGAACAACCGGCTTGCGGAAACGGGCATTGTCGATCGTCATGAAGTAGACGAGATTGCCGCCTTCGCCTTCCTTGCGTGCGCAGATGGCGCCAGCCGTCTGGGCCATGCCCTCGACGATCAGCACGCCCGGCATGATCGGACGGTCGGGAAAATGGCCGGCAAAATGCGGCTCGCTGGCGGTCACGTTCTTGATGCCGATCGCGGTATTGTCGCCGTCGATCTCGACGATCTTGTCGACGAGCAGGAACGGATACCGATGCGGCAAAAGCTTCATGATTTCCTGAATGTCGGCCGCGCCGAGTTCCGGCTTGGTCTCATCAGTCATTTTTATTCTCTCCTTTGCGTTTCGCCCGCTCGTCTACGCTGACCATCTTCTCGGCCATCTCGCGCAGGAAATCCTTCATCGGCCGCGCCGGAATGCCGCCATAGACAAGCCCCGGCGGAATGCTGGCCACGACACCGCTCATGGCGGCAATCTGAACACCGTCACCAATCGTGATATGCCCGTTGATACCCGATGCGCCGCCGATCAGAACACCGTTGCCGATATGGGCTGAACCGGCGATGCCGACGCCTGCCGCAATACCGCAATGACGGCCAATGCGCACGTTATGCGCCACCTGAACCTGATTGTCGATCTTCGTGCCTTCGCCGATGACCGTATCGTCCATGGCACCACGATCGACAGTCGTATTCGCGCCGATCGAGACATTGTCCTGGATGATGACCCGCCCGATCTGGACGATCTTGATCATTCCGCGAGGACCGGGCGCGTTGCCGAAGCCATCCTGGCCGATGCGGGCACCGTTATGGATCGTCACGTTATTGCCGATGAGAGCAACGAGAACGCTGGCGCCGGCCGCCACGGTGCAGTTACGGCCGATCTTGACGTCGGCCCCGATCACGCGCCTGCGCCGATCACGCTGCCTTCGCCGATCTCGACATTCGCACCGATCACGGCCATCGGCTCGACCGTCACGTTCTGCTCAAGCCTTGCCGTCGGATCGACAAAGGCTGCAGGCGAAATGCCGCCTGCCGGCGCGACGTGATCGGTGCCGGGCGCAAAGCCTTCGGATGCAGGAAACCACCAGCGATGGCAAAGGCCGTCGCCGGGGTCTTCGTCTGCAAGACGGGAAGATGTGCCGGGATCAACGAGCGCAGGGCGGGATCGCAGACGATCGCCGACGCGTTGCAGGTTTCAAGCTCAGCCCGGCTCCTGCGCGACAGGATATAGCAGATCTCGCCCGGCTTTGCGCGCGCGACCGGCGCAACCGAGCGTATCAGCACATTGCCGGCATCAGGACTGGTGTCAGGCACAAGCAATTCAGCCCCAAGATGGGCTGCCAGCTCGCGCAGGCTCACGCCATGATGGGGCGGGAAGAAGTCAATATGGTCCATAAAGCCTTGGCTCCGGAACAGGGTTCCGGCCGCCGAAGCGGCCGGACATGATCAGAACTGGTTCGCCATGCTGAACCGGAACTGCTGTACCTTGTCGAAGGATTCCTTGACGACCGGCTGAGCGTAGTCGAAGCGGATGTTACCGAATGGCGACGCCCACATGACGCCCGCACCAACCGATGCGCGCCAGGCCATGCTGGTTCCCTCGATTGCATCGCCGCGGCCGCTGACGTCGTTACCGAATACGGTACCGGCATCGGTGAAGGCTGCGAGACGCAGACCAGCATCTTCCGGAAGACCAGGCATCGGCATCGACAATTCTGCGGATGCGGTGAAGTAGGTCGTGCCGCCGAGCGGATCGTCGTGATCGACGGTGCGCGGGCCGAGACCATCGTTCTTGAAGCCGCGGATCTGCTTGCCGCCGACGGTGAACTGATCGAAGACGTTCAGCTTGTCGCCATTGGTCGCGAAGACGTGACCACCGCCGACCGACAGCGAGCCGATCAGGTCAGCTTCGGTCGAGAGGGTTTTGAAGTAACGTGCACGACCCGAGATCTTGTAGAAGTTCGAATCACCGCCGAGGCCGGCAAATTCCTGCGTTGCGGTGGCATAGATGCCTTCGCGCGGCAGGGTCTGGCTGTCGAGCGTGTTGTAGGTCAGCGTCTGCGAGATCGAGGACTGCGTGTAATCGCCGTGCTCGATCATGTTGATGTAGGGCGCCGACATCTTGTCGTCAGCAGTGTACGGGAGACCGTCGTCGCCGTAAGCGCCGTCTTCCTGGTACTTGATCTGCTTGTAGGTGTAGCGGAACGTCGTCGCCAGATCGTCGGTGATCGGTGCCGTTACACGCAGGGTGATGCCCTGTTCGTCGTACTTGTAGTAGTCGTTAGACGAGGTCGAGCTCTTGAAGAGATCGAAACCGGCCGCCAGACGATAACCGAGGAAATAGGGCTCGGTGAACGAGATGTTGTAGGTGCGCGAATCGTCGGTGCCGTAACCAGCCGCCACGCGGATGTACTGACCGCGTCCGAGGAAGTTCTTTTCCTCGATCGAAGCTTCGAGCAGAACACCGTCGCCGCCAGCAGCGTAACCGGCGCCGATACCGAACGAACCGGTGGGCTGGTCTTCGACGTTGACGATAACGACGACGCGATCCGGCGAGGAGCCCTGCGTAGTCGAGATGTTGACCGACGTGAAGTAGCCAAGCGCCTCAAGGCGCTTCTTGGCGCGCGAGATCATCGACTGATTGAAAGCATCGCCTTCGGAGAAGTCGAATTCGCGACGGATGACATAGTCACGCGTACGGGTGTTGCCGCGGATTTCGATACGCTCGACATAGGCGCGCTCGCCCTGGTCGACCATGTAGGAAATACCGATCGTGTGACCGTTGATGTCGCGGTTGCGCGCGGGGTGACGCGAACGAACGGATAGCCAGCGGACGAACGCGCTGGGAGATCTCGTCCATCGTCTTCTGGATCTGCTTGGCGTTGTAAACATCGCCCTTCTTGGTCTCGACGAGATCCTGAAGCTGCGCACCAGAGATGCCCGGGACGTCGATTCGACCGCGATGTCGCCATACTGGTAACGCTGACCTTCATCGACCGTGAAGGTGATCGTGTATTTGTTGGACGCCTCATCGAGAACCGCGTTCGACGAAATCACGCGGAAATCCGGATAGCCGTGATTGTAGTAGAACTGGCGCAGCGACTCTTCGTCGGCATGCAGCTTGTCTTCGCTGTAAACGTCCTTACGGGTCAGGAAGGAGAGCGGACCGGTTTCCTTGGTCGCGATCACAGCCTTCAGGCGGCCATCGCTATAAGCGCTGTTACCGACGAAGCTGATATCCGCGATCTTGGTGCGCTCGCCTTCATTGATCACGAAAGCAAGGTTGATTCGACCCGGACCGACCGGGGCCGTCTGCGTCGTCACTTCGACGTCGCTGCGGCCGATGGCGCGATAGGCTTCCTTGATGCGCTCAACGTCGGCCTTCACGATCGACGGATCATAAGGACCCTGGGACTGCGTCTGAACCGCGCCCTGCAGCTTGTCGTCCTTGATCTTGCGATTGCCGTTGAAGACCACCTGATTGATCAGCTGGTTTTCCTTGACCGTGACAACGAGCGAACTGCCGGAAACTGCAATGCGAACATCGGAGAAGTATCCGGTCGCATAAAGCTTCTTCACGGAGTCATCGATATCGGTGTTCGAAAATGCAACACCCGGACGAATGGTCAAGTTGGAACGAACGGCTTCCTCGCCTGCCCGCTGCGCACCATGAACTTGAACGCTACGAATGACGGCGGCCTCTGCCACGGAGGTTGCAGCCAGCACCAGCACGCTCGCGCCCGACGCAACAACACCAGTAGACAGCGCAAACGCCGACACTGCGTTCAAAAACTTTGAACCAGCCTTCATTTTCAATTCTTACCTTTTCCCGTTGTCCCTCGGCGGGTGGAGCCCGACTCCGGCCACGTGTGTCGTTTTACCTGCTTTTGCCCTACAAGCAAGGTATCCCGTTAATTTCTATTTACTTCCTTTTGAGGCGTGGCCATATCGCCACGGAACACTCATTTTATGGTGAATAAACAGTTTATTGCGTCCATCCGCAATATCAGCCTATGAGGTTGGATATGTCGTTGAACGTGGCGAATACCATGAGGCTCAGCACCATGGCGAGGCCGATGCGAAATGCAACCTCCTGCGCCCCCTGTCCCAAGTTTTCCACGGATTGCCTCTATTGCATAGAAAACCAGGTGCCCGCCATCGAGGACCGGAACCGGCATCAGGTTCAGCAGACCGATCGAAACGGAGAGCACGGCGGCAAGCTGGATGACGGCCGCGATACCCAATGTCGCCATCTGGCCGGAGGCCTGCGCAACGCGCACCGGACCGCCCAACTGGTCGGCCTTCATGCGGCCAGTGACCAGATTGCCGATGTAGCGGAACGTGCCGGTGACGATATTGCCGGTTTCCTTGACACCCTCATGGATCGCCTCAATCGGCGTGAATGTTTCAAGTCGGAAATGGCCGCGCTGCTCATCCGTCACGATACCGATCAAGCCGAGCTCGATCTTGTTGCCGAACTGGTCGGTCATCTCGGTGCGCTTGGGCACCATCGGCAGGTCGATGCGCTGGCCGTTGCGCTCGACCGTCACGACGATGCGGGTCTCCGGGCGGATACCGACATAGCGGCGCACGTCATCGAAGGTCGAGACCTTCGAGCCATCCAGCGCCACGAGGCGATCTCCAGGCAGGACGCCGGCCGCCTGAGCCGCGCTGTCGGGTTTCACTTCCGCGACAACCGGATCGGCGATCATCTTGCCATAGACGGAGAAGAGAACGGCGAAGATGGCAATCGCCAGAATGAAATTTGCAATCGGGCCGGCCGCGACCGTCGCGGCACGCTTCCAGAGCTTGGCGCCGGCCAGCGTCGTGGCGCGGTCGGCTTCGCTCATATGCGAGACGCTGTCTGCGTCCGGCATGCTGGCCACGTCATCATCGCCAAAGAATTTCACGTAGCCGCCGAGCGGAATGAGAGAAATCTTCCAGCGGGTGCCACGGCGATCGGTGAAGCCGACCAGTTCCGGGCCGAAGCCGATCGAGAAAGCGGTTGAACGGATGCCGCACCAGCGCCCGACGAGGTAGTGCCCCATTTCATGCACGAAGACGAGCAGGGACAGAACCAGAATGAAGGGAACGATATAGCCGGTGATCAAGCCAATAAATGCCATCGCGATGTCCGTTTCAGCGCAGCGTCGAGCGCCGCCTTATGCTTCTTACAACCCGAAGAGGTAGGCGGCAACCGACGTATCGACGTCACCTTTGATTGCCGCATCCACAAGCGTCAACAAGAAAGCCGCGAAACAGGCAAAAACGAGGCCATCGACGCGATCCATCACGCCGCCATGGCCGGGGATGAGATGACTTGAATCCTTCACACCAAAACGGCGTTTGATGAAGCTTTCGAAAAGATCGCCGATCTGGCTTGCAACCGAAAGGACAAGCGCGAGAAACGCTGTCCAGATCGACGGCGTGCCGAGAATGAGGAAGACGACGATCAGCGCTGCCGCCACACCCGATACGGTGCCGCCGATGGCACCGGACCAAGTCTTGCCCGGCGAGATGCTCGGCGCAAGCTTTGGCCCCTTCAGCGCCCGGCCGACGAAATAGGCCAGAATGTCGGTTGCCCAGACGACGGCGAAGAGAAAGACCATGGCAACGAGCCCGGCCTGGTTATCGCCGCGGATGACCGCCAGAGAGATGCCGCTCAGACCAGCATAGAGAATGCCGCCAGGCAGCCACCAGTTGGTCCAGCGCAGTAGGGCGAAGAATACGCCGGTCAGCACGCCGCCGGCCAGAAGCGGCACGGCAAGACTGTCATCGCCGAAGAGAAGGTTGAAGGCGATGAGCCCCGAGACCAGCCAGCCGAAGGCATTGGTACGGAAGTTGCGCTCCGACAATCGGGTTATCGTCGACCATTCGTAATAGACGAGAACGCCGATCAGGGCCGCAACGATACGGAAGGCGAAGCCGCCCTCTATCGTCGCATACAGCACGACAGCCGCCAGGATGATGGCGGAGACGATGCGTTTCTTCAGTTCACTGCTCATTACCCAGCCACCGCCTCGGGCGCCTTCTTCTTGGTCGACAGGCCGCCGAAGCGACGGTCGCGGGCGGCATAGGCCTTCAGCGCATCGAAGAACAGGGCGCGGTCGAAATCCGGCCAGTAATCGGGAAGGAACAGCAGCTCGGAATAGGCCGCCTGCCAGAGCAGGAAGTTCGAGAGACGCTCCTCGCCGCTGGTGCGGATGATCAGATCCGGATCCGGGATATCGGACGTGTCGAGCCGCTCACCGATCATCATGGCGTCGACATCTTCGGCGCGCAGGCGACCGGCGGCGACATCACGGGCAATCGATGCAACCGCACGGGTGATTTCGTCACGCGAGCCGTAGTTGAAGGCAATCACCAGCGTCAGGGCCGTGTTGTCGCGCGTGGTTTCCTCCGCCTCCAGAAGAAGCGGCAGGATATCACCCTTGAGATGCGCCCGGTCGCCGATGATGCGGATGCGGACGTTTTCGCGATGCAGCTCGGCCAGATCGCGCCGGATGAACTTGCGCAACAGGCCAAGCAGATCGTTGACCTCGGTTTCCGGGCGTGACCAGTTTTCCGAGGAGAATGCAAACAGCGTGAGATATTCCACACCGGCCGCGGCGGCGGCCTTCACCGTATCGCGCACGGCCTCGACGCCCTTGGTGTGGCCTATCGTCCGGGGAAGCCCACGCTTGTTGGCCCAGCGGCCGTTCCCGTCCATGATGATAGCCACATGCCGGGGAATGATCGCAAGTTCGGGATTCGCCATATTCGATGTCGTTCCTTTATGGGCCGAGGGTATGCGAAGGCGGCAGGTCTATTTAGACCTGCATGATTTCCTTTTCTTTCTCCGCAAGCAAGCGGTCGACTTCGGAAATCGTATCGTCCGTCATCTTCTGCACTTTTTCCGACTGCGAGCGGCTCACGTCCTGCCCGATGTCGCCGTCCTTTTCGGCCTTTTTCAGGCCGTCCATGCCGTCGCGGCGAACGTGGCGCGTCGCGACCTTGGCCTTCTCGGCATAGTCGTGAGCGAGCTTGACGAGCGACTTGCGGCGCTCTTCGTTGAGCTCGGGCAGCGGGATGCGCAGGTTCTGGCCATCGACGATGGGGTTGAGGCCGAGGTTGCTTTCGCGGATCGCGCGATCGACGGCGCCGACCATGGTCTTATCCCAGATCGATACCGCCAGCATGCGCGGCTCCGGCACGCTGACATTGGCGACCTGATTGAGCGGAACGCGCGAACCGTAGGCTTCGATCGTCACCGGATCGAGAAGGTTCGCCGAAGCGCGGCCCGTGCGCAGCGATGCGATATCGCTCTTGAAGGCAGTGATCGCGCCATCCATGCGGCGCTTGATGTCGTTAAGGTCCGGTGCTCCAGCCATCCGTACAGTCTCCGTCTTGTCTTTTTCTCAGGCGGCTTCCCACCCGTATCAGTTGTCCGATACGATGGTCTTCAGACCGCCACCGGTCAATATCTTCGCGAACTCGCCTTTTTCGTGAATAGAGAAAACGACGATCGGGATCGAATTTTCACGCGCCAGCGCAACGGCGGCGACGTCCATGACAGCAAGACCCTTCTCAAGGACTTCGCTGTGGGTCAGCGCATCGAAGCGGGTCGCATGCGGATCCTTCTTCGGATCCGCGGAATAGATGCCATCGACCTGGGTACCCTTGAAGATCGCTTCTGCGCCGATTTCGGCAGCGCGCAGCGCAGCGGCCGAATCGGTGGTGAAGAAGGGGTTGCCCGTGCCGCCGGCGAAGATCACCACCCTGCCCTGCGCCATGTGATGCAGCGCCTGACGCTGGGAGAAGCTCTCGCAGATCTCCGGCATGGAAATGGCGGACAGAACGACCGTGTCGATCGAAAGCTTGCGCAGAGAGGTTGCAAGGGCCAGCGCGTTGATGACCGTGCCGAGCATGCCCATATGGTCGCCGGTGACGCGATCGCCGCCCTTGGAGGCCACGGCCACGCCGCGGAAAATATTGCCGCCACCGACGACGACGCCGACCTCAACGCCCATGGCGCGGGCTTCAGCGATATCGGAAGCGATGCGATCGGCTACGGCAACATCGATGCCGAAGCCCTGGCTGCCCATCAGCGCCTCGCCGGAGGCCTTGAGTAGAACACGTTTAAAGACGGGTTTCTGGGTCATAGGCGTACTCCTTCGGGACAATTACAGCGGACAGCAAACGATCTGCGGATACACGAAGGGCACCGGCTTGTCATCCGGTGCCCTTCTGTTTTGCCAGCTTTTCCCAACCGATTGGGGCGAAATTCTGATCAGATTTTCGCAAATCGCAAAGGTCGGGATGGAAGTGTCCCAATGCCGGACGCGCGCTCCTCAAAAGCCCGCGTCGGCCTTGTGCATCGTTTTCGGCTATCAGCCCTTGGCGACGGCAGCAACTTCAGCTGCGAAGTCGCTTTCTTCCTTCTCGACGCCTTCGCCGAGCAGGAGGCGTGCGATGCCGACGACTTCGATCTCGGCGCCAGCGAGCTTTTCAGCTTCCTTGACGGCCTGACCGACGGTCAGTTCCGGGTTGACGACGAAGGCCTGCGACAGAAGAGCGACTTCTTCGAAGAACTTGCGCATGCGGCCTTCAACCATCTTTTCGATGATGGCTTCCGGCTTGCCGGATTCGCGCGACTGCTCGATGAAGACGTTGCGTTCGCGCTCTGCAACAGCAGCGTCGACTTCTTCGGCGCGGATGGCGAGCGGGTTGGTTGCAGCGACGTGCATGGCAACCTGACGGCCGATCGAGTTCAGGACTTCCTTGTCGCCAACCGACTTCAGGGCAACGAGAACGCCGAGCTTGCCGATGCCGTCGCCGGCAGCGTTGTGGACGTAGGTGGCAACAACGCCGTGCGGAACTTCGAGCATGGCCGAACGACGCAGGGTCATGTTTTCGCCGATCGTTGCGATCGCGTCCTTGATGGCGTCGCCGACCGGCTTGCCGGCGGCCGGGTAGGTCGCTGCGCTGATCGCGTCAACGGTGCCGTCGGTCGTCAGGGCTACCTGAGCCACACCACGGACGAGATCCTGGAAGGCGTCGTTACGGGCGACGAAGTCGGTCTCGGAGTTGAGCTCGACGAGAACAGCCTTGTGGCCGGCGGTTGCAACGCCGACGAGGCCTTCGGCAGCCGCGCGGCCCGACTTCTTGTCGGCCTTGGCGATACCCTTGGCGCGCAGCCAGTCGATGGCAGCTTCGATATCGCCGTTGTTTTCAGTGAGCGCCTTCTTGCAGTCCATCATGCCTGCGCCAGACTTTTCGCGCAGTTCCTTAACCAGTGCAGCGGTGATTTCAGCCATTTTCGTGCCTCTTGTCGGTTCAAGTTGCTCGTCGCCGGAAAAACATCGGCGGACGCAATGAGTTGGGGACGAATGTACCCGTAAGTGTGACAGCGTGATGAAGACATCACGGCGGCGATCGCTTCTTCGCGAGAGAACCTCTCGTCACGAGAGAGAACCTTTGGCCCGCAGCAGCGCATCGCCTTATAAAAACGACCAAGGCCAGGGACATCAATCCTTGGCCTCGATCATAGAACAGAATTGGACGGAGCGGTATGCCGCCCCGCCCTCTTCCGATTAGGCGTTTGCTTCGTCTTCGAGCGTCGGCTCGACCGGAGCTTCTACCGAAGCGCCGAGGTCGCGGCCGGAAGCGCCCTGCTGACGTGCGATGCCGTCGATGGCAGCGCGCGAGATCAGGTCGCAGTAGAGAGCGATGGCGCGTGCGGCATCGTCGTTACCCGGGATCGGGAAGTCGATGAGGTCCGGATCGCAGTTCGAGTCGATGATGGCAACGACCGGGATGCCGAGGCGCTTGGCTTCGTCGATCGCGATCTTTTCCTTGTTGGTGTCGATGATGAACATCAGGTCCGGAACGCCGCCCATGTCGCGGATACCGCCGAGAGCCTTGTCAAGCTTCTCGCGTTCGCGCTCAAGGTTCAGACGCTCCTTCTTGTTGTAGCCGGACTGTTCCGACGACAGGATCTCGTCGAGCTTGCGCAGACGGGCGATCGAGTTGGAGATGGTCTTCCAGTTCGTCATCATGCCGCCGAGCCAGCGCGAGTTGACGTAGTACTGGGCCGAACGCTTAGCAGCGTCAGCGATCTGCTCCGAAGCCTGACGCTTCGTGCCGACGAAGAGAACGCGGCCGCCACGGGCAACGGTGTCGGACACGACCTGAAGGGCGCGCGACAGCATCGGAACCGTCTGGGCGAGGTCGATGATGTGGATGTTGGAACGATCGCCGAAGATGTACGGCTTCATCTTCGGGTTCCAGCGGTGCGTCTGGTGGCCGAAGTGGACGCCTGCTTCGAGGAGCTGGCGCATAGAGAAATCGGGCAATGCCATGCCTTGTTATCCTTTTCCGGTTGAACCCCCGCAAGGCGAACAGCACTCTTTCTCAAGAGCGCCACCGGGCGGAACAGACCGGATTTCTCCCGGACCATCCCATGCCTTGCGTGTGGAATGCCGGTGCCCATACAGGTGATTTGCCGGAAAGGCAAGCGATCGGCGTCAAAAAGCTGGTTTTGCCCTCTTCGGCGCCCTCAGCAATGCTCGCTGAAGCTCAGTCGGTCTCGCCGCAGGGCCAGCTCAGCGGCATGGTCATGCCCTTGGGCAACTTCGTCTGGGCATCGCCGCAGGCAATATTCAGCTGATGCTGATCAAGACCAACGGAGGTGGAAAGATCCACGCCTTCGAGACGGGTCAGGGACAGAAAGGCGTCGCTGAAATTCAGGCCGCCTGCGAACTTCGCCTTGGTGAAATCCGCCCGCGCAAGATTGGCGGACGAGAAATTGACGCCGGTCAATTCCGCATCGTCAAAAATCGCCCGGCTGAGTTCAGCCTTGCTGAAATCGGCACCGGAAAGCTTCGCCTCGGTGAAATTGGAACGCTCCAGCTCCGCGCTCGAGAAGAAGGCGCCGGTGGCATCGACCTTCTGAAAGCCGGCCCTGTAGGCCTCGATCTTTTCAAAATCCGCACGCTGGGCCTTTGAACCGGCGAACCAGGCGCGGATCAGCTTTGCCTTGGTGAAATCGGTGCCGTTGAAATTGCTGTCGCGCAGATCCGTGAAGCTCAGATCGACCTCACGCAGATTGCCGTCGGAAAAATCGTTGTTGCTGAGCATCAGGTTCTTCTTGCCGCAGCCCTGCCAGTCCACCTTGGGCGCAGGTGATGCCCGGCAATCGCTTGCAGCCTGCGCAACGCGCGGCGAGCCCCATTCCAGCACTCCCATCAGAAGTGTCAAAACAACCACATAAAAACCGACAGACTGCCCCAGCACCGCTCTCGTCCTAGCCCTTTTACCTCGCGCTTCCGCCGATGACGGAGGACGTCGTTGTTCCATAGATCAACAATAAGTCAGTTTTCCGTCATGGCGAGAGGGCAAAGCCTCATGCTCACGTTTATTTGCATTCTTTCTTGTCGAGAAGCTCGAGCTTGGACAAGGTGCCGGTGAGAGCAAAATCACCATAATCCATCGTGAGATCACGGGTGATGCCGTTCGGATAGAGCTTGAACGACATATTGTAGACGGGTGTAGGATCCCCCGTCTTGCTGTCGTTGAAATAGGCGATCGTCACCGGCCAGAATTGCGCCTTGGCAAAGCTACCGGCATTGGCGGCATCGGGATCGTCCTTGGCGGGCGACTGCTCCTTGCCGATGACGGTGGTCGTCAGCAGGGACTGGTCGCCATTCTCCGAGCCGTCGAAAACCCGCGCCTGGAAGAATTTCGTGCCCTTTTCGGCATTGTCGATCACCTCGACCATGTGTTCGGTCGGGAAAACGCTGCTGGGCAAGTCGATATCACGCGCGTTCGGCGACTTCAGCTGCACCTTCATGTCCGCATTGGCGCCGGTCGCCACGGTGGCATCGCCATCAACCTGACGGTCAAGCTGCTGGTCGGTGAAGGATTTGGTCTGGAAATGGAATTTGCGTGTCGCCAGATCCTCGACCGTCGTGGTCTGCTGGTCGCTGAGACGCGTCTCCTCGCCGGTGTCGATCTTGGTCACAAGGCGGAAATTGGTGGTGAAACCGGAGCAGGCATCGCCGGTGAACTCGTAGACCATGCGGCCGAACATGCCTTCGATGCCAGAGCGATCCGAGGCGTTCTTGAGCTTGAGGTCGTAGATGGCCCGATGCGGCACGAGAAGACGGGCAGCGCCATCGATATTGGCGGCATCGGCCTTGCCGGCAAAACGGGGGTTCCAGCGATCGTGCCGGCCATCGCGCCGACGACGAGGATAGACCCAAGGCCAATACGCTTCATCGATAATCTCCTGTTGGACTCACTTGCAGTGTAATAAGAACGCCATCAGCCGAGGTTATGGCCTTGATGCAGGATTCTTGAATATTTTACAACAAACGGAGACAGCGCAATGTCCAATTCGATCGACGCCCGCCTCGCAGAGCTCGGCATCACCATTCCGGAAGCCGCCGCCCCGGCCGCCAATTATGTGCCGACCGTCGTCACCGGCAATCTCCTCTTCATCTCCGGCCAGTTGCCGAACGAGAACGGCAAGGTTGCCGTCACCGGCATCGTCGGCTCCGAAGTGGATGTCGCCGGCGCGCAGCGCGCGGCCGAACTCTGCGCCATCAACATCATCGCCCAGGCCAAGGCAGCGCTCGGCGGCGACCTTTCCCGCATCAAGCGCTTCGTCAAGCTGACCAGCTTCGTCGCATCGGCGCCGGGCTTTACCGAACAGCACATCGTCACCAACGGCGCGTCCAACCTGATCGCAAACATTTTTGGCGACGCCGGCAAGCACGCCCGCTCGGCCGTTGGCCTTGCTGCATTGCCGTTCAACGGCTCGGTCGAGATCGAAGCCATTATCGAGATCGACGCATGACTTCCGCCAACAAGACGTCCGCCGACTGGATCAAGGACACGCCGGTCGCCCATCGCGGCTACCATGACATGAACCATGCTATCTGGGAAAACACGCTCTCGGCATTCAACCGCGCCGTCGAAGCCGGCTTTGCCATCGAATGCGATGTTCAGCTCTCTTCAGACAGCGTCGTCGTGGTCTTCCATGATGACGACCTGCAGCGGCTCTGCGGCATCAGCGGGGATCTGCGCGAGAAGACGGCGGCCGAACTCGGCCTCCTCTCCGTCGGTGGCACGAAGGATCGCATCCCGACGCTCAAGCGCATGCTGGAGGCGGTTGCCGGTCGTGTGCCGCTGGTGATCGAGATCAAGGGACGTTCGGCGGAAGAGGACGAGGGTTTCGTCGAAACCGTGCTCGATGTGCTCGAAGAGTATCAGGGACCGAAGGACCGGATCGCGCTGATGAGCTTCGATCACCACATCCTGCGCGACCTCAAGCGGCTCGGTGCGCCCTTCCCGGTCGGACTGACTGCCGAGGGCAATACGCCGGAGCAGTTCTTCATCCATGATGAGGCGATGCAACTGAAGCTCGACTTCATTTCGTATCACCACTCTGACCTGCCGAATACGTTTATCACCGCCCAGAGACAGCAGAACATTCCTGTCATTACCTGGACGGTGAGGGATGAAAAGGCCCGGGAACATACTTATAAATATGCGGACCAGATGACGTTCGAAGGTTTCGATCCGCGGGGGACATCCTCCCTGTAAAGGAGAACATGGCTGGCAACCTCACCATCCGCATAGAAAAATCGTTCGACGCGATCAGCCCTGAAAGCTGGTCGCGTCTTTCCGGGGCCTCGAAGGATCCCTCCTCCGGCACGCCCTATAATCCATTTCTGTCGCACGCATTTTTGTCCTCGCTCGAACGGTCCGGTTCGGCAGTGCCGAAAACGGGATGGCATGGCCATCACCTGCTTCTGGAAAATGAATCGGGAACGCTGATCGGCGCCGTACCCGGCTATCTGAAGAGCCATAGCCAGGGTGAATATGTCTTCGACCACGGCTGGGCCGACGCATTCGAGCGTGCCGGCGGGCGCTACTATCCGAAGCTGCAATGTTCCGTGCCGTTCACCCCGGCAACCGGCCCTCGCCTATTGGTCGCCTCCGGCTATGATCAGCCCTCGACGGAGTTGACGCTGGCCGCAGGTCTCCAGGAAGTGACACGCCAGCTCGGGATATCCTCCGCGCATGCGACCTTCGTTGCCGACGAGCAGCTCGCCGCCTTCGAAGAGGCCGATTACCTGCACCGCACCGACAAGCAGTTCCACTTCATCAATGACGGCTATGCGGACCACGACGCGTTTCTCGAGACGCTTGCCTCACGCAAGCGCAAGGCGCTGAAGAAGGAACGTCGCGCCGCGCTCGAAAACGGCATCAGCATAGACTGGCTGACGGGCAAGGATCTGACCGAGGATATCTGGGACCAGTTCTTCACCTTCTACATGGATACCGGCAGCCGCAAATGGGGACGGCCCTATCTTACCCGCCTGTTCTATTCGCTGATCGGCGAGCGGATGGCCGATGACATCCTGCTGGTCATGGCGAAACGCGAGGGCAAGTATATTGCCGGCGCTATCAACTTCATCGGCGGCGATGCGCTCTATGGCCGTCACTGGGGCTGTATCGAGGATCACCCCTTCCTGCATTTCGAGGTCTGCTATCACCAGGCGATCGATTTCGCGCTGGCGAAGGGCTTGAAACGGGTCGAGGCCGGTGCACAGGGCGAGCATAAGCTGGCGCGCGGCTATCTTCCCGTCACCACCCATTCCATGCATTACATCGCTCATGCGGGCTTAAGACATGCGATTGCCGACTATCTTGAGCACGAGCGCGAGGATGTCGAGCAGATGACCGATTACCTTGCCGAGCACAGCCCTTTCCGCAAGGGCGATCGGCAGCAGCAGAACGACCATAACGAGAAAGACGGAGAGGACACCGAATGAGCGGCGCGACCTACGACACCAACAACATCTTCGCAAAGATCCTGCGCGGCGAGATCCCCTGCCACAAGGTCTATGAGGATGCCGATACGCTGGCCTTCATGGATGTCATGCCGCAATCGAAGGGCCACCTGCTCGTGGTGCCGAAGGCGCCGTCGCGCAACCTTCTCGATGCGGACGCGACTGCGCTGGCAAAGACCATTCCAGTTGTCCAGAAGCTTGCGAATGCGGCAAAGGACGCCTTCGATGCAGACGGTATCAGCATCATGCAATTCAACGAGCCGGCCGCCGGCCAGACCGTCTATCACCTGCATTTCCATGTCGTGCCGCGCTACGAAGGCGCGGGCCTCAAGCCGCATACCGGCGAGATGGAAGATCATGGCGTGCTGGCGGACCATGCCAAGCTGGTCATCGAGGCACTTCAGGGCTGACAGAGCCTTCCATGGGATTGCCCGTTTGATGCAAGAACATCCTCCGGACGAGCCGGAAGATGACGGATATCAGGGCTCCCGCGATCATCATTATCCTCGGCATTTTGCCGAGGATCTAGCCACGCGGCATTTGCAGCGTGAATGAGCGCACTCACGTCCGATCGGCGCTCACGCCGGCTGTGATAGGCGTTACGCTCGGGAAAATCCCAGCCCTTTAGAAGCGCCATATCCGGGCGGAAGATTTCGACCTTCAGTGGATAGCAGGCAGATGTGTCGCTCGAATGGGTCGCGCTGCAATCGCCACCGGGGCAGGCAGAGAGGCAGCCGAGGAGGTCGATCTCGGCAAAGAACTCGATGAAGTCGCCGGGACGGACCGGACTTGCCTTCATGAAATACTGGTGCGTGTCACGGGTGAAACCGGTGCACATGAAGACGTTGAGCACGTCATGGACATGCTTTTCCGCCTCGCCGAAACCCATACCCTTCGCCTTGCCGAGCGCCCGCGTCAGGTTCGAATGGCAGCAGTGATGGTAATCGCCGCCGCTCAGGAGCTTGTTGGTGTAGGGATCGCAGCGCGTGCCGATCACGTCATGGACGCTGCCACCATCCTCATCCCAGCCATACCACGAGAGCGTGTCATGGGTGATTGTCGCCATGGGCCGCAGTGATGGCAACGAACTCCAGAGACGATCGCCGACCGACACATGGGTCGCGTGCAGCGCGCGGGTCTTGCCGCTGAAAAAGCGCTCCGAGAGATCATCGGCATTCCAGAGGTTGAGGTCGCCGACCTGCGGCCCGTCAATGCTGAGGATCCGGAAGAAGTGCCCCTTCGGCACGGTGAAGGTCGCCGCATCGCGCGGTGAGACGATCACCTCGTCCACCTTCGTCAATGTGCCTCGCGCCGCATACAAGGTTTCCATGTCCGGTGCCGGCAGGGTGCCGTTCGGATAAACGATGACGGGCTTTATGGCGCGACGTGCGGCGGCATCGGCAGGCACGTCAGAAACGGGAAGGCTGGTCATGAGATGGTCCGTGTGAGAGCGCAAGAGTAAGGCAGAATTTCGCGGAGATTGCTTTAGCGAGAGGCGGCTGGCAAGCACGCTTCCTCTTGATGTGAGGGCAAGCATGGCTTAGCCTTATGCGTCATGAAGACCCCGCCCCTTTCCGGCATTCGCGCCTTTGAAGCCGCCGCCCGCCATCAGAATTTCCGTCGAGCCGCAGCCGAACTCGGCATGACGGCAACCGCCATCAGCCAGCATGTGAAAGCGCTGGAGGAATGGCTTGGCACCGGGCTTTTCGAGCGTGGCGCCCGCGGTGTGCGGCTGACAAAAGCCGGTCAGGAATTCGCTACTTCCGTCACCGCTGGTCTTAGACAGATAGACCGCCATGCGCTGCGGATCAGGCAGGAAGCCAAGCGGACGACTGTCCGGCTCGCCTGCCTGCCCTCGGTTGTCTCCCACTGGCTGGCGCCGCGGCTCAGCGATTTTCGCGCGGCCCATCCCGAGATAGATGTCTCCATCTCCTATGCGGCCGAAGCCCGCACGCCTTCAGCAGCCGGCGCCGATCTTCTGATCCAGCATGGTGCCCCGCCGGATGGCAGGTCTCATGTGATCCTGAGTGCTGCGACCCGCCCGACCTGCTCGCCGCTCTATCTGTCGCGAAAGGGACCTTTTACGACCCCGGCCGATCTGGGGTTTGCGGATCTTCTGCATGACGAGACGCCGTCTGCGTGGCAGCGCTGGTTCAGCGAGGGACATTTGGAGATCAATGCCCCGTCCGGACCGATCTTCGCCGATTTTAACCTGCTCCTGAGTTCGCTCACCTCCGGGCTCGGGATCGGGCTTTGCCCGACGGAGCTCATCGCACGCGACATTTCGGAGGGAAGGCTCGTCACGCTGTTCGACAGGCCAAGCGATGCCGAAAAGGTCTACTGGCTGGCCGAGGCAGACAATCTCACGCCGCAGGCGGCGTTGATGCGCGACTGGCTGGTGGCACAGGCAAACAGATCATCATTGGTGCCTGACGCTGCGGGAACCGCGTGACGTTACGGCAGGCGGCCGGCTTTCGGAAACTATAGGAGGAGCAGGCCGGCGATCAGGACGATGATCGGCACGGTCACGCCAACGATGACCCGCTGGCCGCTCAACAGGAAGACCGCAAAGCCTATGCCGGCAGCGCCCAGTCGCAGCCAGAGCGGCGAGTGGGCGAGGGTTCCGGTCGGGAAGACGATCAGTTTCGCCGTTACGGCCATGACGAGTGCTGTTGCTACCGCCCTGACCCAATAGAGCGCCTCCGATTCCTCATTCAGCCGATTGCCGGCAAGAACGCCGAGCCAGCGCCAGAAATCCGTCGCGACAAAGCCGGCAACGACGATCACCAGATAGGTCCACCACCATTCTTCGGCCATGTCAGGCGCCTCCCGTAACGCGGCGGCGACGGCGCAGCCTGTCGATCAGATAGGCGACCGTACCACCGCCTATCCCCGCATAAAGAACATCGAACTGCGGCTCGATCACCGCAAAGACAGGGCCCAGCACGACGCCGAACAGGAAGGCGATCTTCACCACCGGCTGACGGGCGCTCGCCCATATGGACGAGATGAAATAGACGGGGGTCAGCATGAAGAGCGCGCCGGCGACCAGCGGCGGAAAGGCCGAAACGACGCCATAACCGATGCCGACGATGGCGGTATTGATCGAGGTCAGCGTGATGGCAAAGCCCGCGAAATAGCTGGTGCGGTATGGCCGCGGCACAGTACGCAGGCGCTGGGTGGCAAAGACCCAGGAGGTGATGGCGATGAAGTGCGACAGCGCCAGGAGAACAATGGTCGGCGTCTTGCTGTTGCGCATTTCCGGCACGACGGAGGCGACCATGGGCATCATGCGGATCGAGGAAAAGGTAACGGCGGCAAAGGAAGCAGCCAGATGCGCGCCGCCCGCCATGGTGCCGACGAGGATCATCTGCGCCGGCAGCGCCCAGATACCGAAGGTCATGAACACTGCCTCGCCGCGCGTCAGGCCAGCCTGAAGCGCAAAGGCCGCAAAGCCGAGATAGGATGTCATCAGGATGAGCGCCGGCAGCGAGAAGATGCCGCGCATGCCGCTTGCGAACCAGTATAGACGCCCGTGTCCGTCGTGCTGCGCCTCGTCCGTCGCCTCACCCATGGCCGGCCCAATACGATTGCCGGCTTGCTGATCAATGGCCTCGACGGCCTCGTCGGCCTTTCGGCCATGTCCTGCGGGTTCGATCGACATGCTGTTCCTGGGCACCCTGGGCGCCATAATGGGCCGAGCCGGCAGAATAACCCGCCGGGATGTTTCACTTCGTGAGACCATGATCCATCCCAGAACGCCGCCGGCCCGAGAACCAAGGATGGGACATGCGGTCGGCCAGCATGGAGGAAGGGTCGCCTGTCTTCGCTGGCCGCAGCCGGTGCAGCAACACTCACACTCTTCGGACCTACAGAATCGACAAGGCCGGGACAAGCCCGGCCTTGCAACTCTTCGTCGATCTCCGCTCAGAACGCCTCGAAGGCAGCGGACATCACTTGGTCTTCGGAACCCGCGGAACCGTGCCGCCCTTGCGGGGCGCGGCCTTGACCGGAGCCTCCTCGGCAATCACATCGCCGTCTTCCATTGCCTTTGCCTTGGCCGGGCCATTGCCGTCCTTGCCCTTCGGCGCGGACTTCTTGGCAGCCTTCGGCTTTGCCGTCTTGGCCTTCACCTCTTCGGTGGCCTCCTCGACCTCCGCTTCCGGCTTCGGCTTTACCGGAACCGCTTCGGGGATCGAATCCAGCAGCAGACCTTCGGTGCCGTCGGCCTTCTTGCCGACGGTGACGCGGACCACACCACCCTTGCGCAGCGCACCAAAAAGGATCTCGTTGGCGAGCGGCTTCTTGATGTGCTCCTGGATGACGCGCGACAGCGGGCGGGCGCCCATGCGTTCGTCATAGCCCTTGTCGGCCAGCCAGGCGATCGCATCCTCATGCAGATCGAAGGTGACATTGCGTTCCGACAGCTGGCTTTCCAGCTGCATGACGAACTTCTGCACCACCTGATGGATGACCTCGGTCGGCAGCGGCGCGAAGGGAATGGTCGCGTCGAGACGATTGCGGAATTCCGGCGTGAACAGGCGGTTCAAGGCCTCTTCATCCTCGCCGGTGCGCTTGGAGGAACCGAAGCCGATGGCGGCCTTGGCCATTTCCGATGCGCCCGCATTGGTCGTCATGATCAGGATGACGTTGCGGAAGTCGATCTTCTTGCCGTTGTGGTCGGTCAGCGAGCCATGGTCCATGACCTGCAGCAGGATATTGTAGATATCCGGATGCGCCTTCTCGATTTCGTCGAGCAGCACGACCGAGTGCGGGTGCTGATCGACCTGATCGGTCAGCAGACCGCCCTGATCGAAGCCGACATAGCCGGGAGGTGCGCCGAGCAGCCGCGAGACCGTGTGGCGTTCCATATATTCCGACATGTCGAAGCGCAGCAGTTCCACGCCGAGCGACGAGGCAAGCTGCTTGGCGACTTCCGTCTTGCCGACGCGGTCGGGCCGGAGAAGACGTAGGAGCGATCGGCTTGTTTGGTTCGCGCAGGCCCGCACGGGCAAGCTTGATCGATGTCGACAAGGCCTCGATTGCGGCATCCTGACCGTAGACGACAGAACGCAGTTCCTTTTCCAGGTTGGCGAGAACCATCTCGTCATCCTTGGAGACCGTCTTTGCCGGGATACGCGCCATCGTGGCGATGGTCGCCTCGATTTCCTTCTCGGTGATCAACTTGCGGCGCTTGGAAGCCGGCAGCAGCATCTGCGCCGCTCCGGTCTCGTCGATCACGTCGATCGCCTTGTCCGGCAGCTTGCGGTCGGAGATGTAGCGGGCCGAGAGTTCGACGGCCGACTTGATCGCCTCGTTGGTGTAACGCAGCTTGTGATATTCTTCGAAATAGGGCTTGAGGCCCTTCATGATCTCGATCGCATCATCGATCGACGGCTCATTGACGTCGATCTTCTGGAAGCGACGGACCAGAGCCCGGTCCTTTTCGAAGAACTGGCGGTATTCCTTGTAGGTGGTCGAACCGATGCAGCGGATCTGCCCGGAGGACAGGGCCGGCTTCAGCAGGTTCGACGCATCCATGGCGCCGCCGGATGTGGCGCCGGCACCGATGACCGTGTGGATCTCGTCGATGAACAGGACCGCGCCCGGGAACTCTTCCAGTTCCTTGACGACCTGCTTCAGGCGTTCCTCGAAGTCACCGCGATAGCGGGTGCCGGCGAGCAGCGTGCCCATGTCGAGCGAGAAGATCGTCGCATCGGCGAGCGCTTCGGGAACCTTGCCCTCGATGATCCGCTTGGCGAGACCTTCGGCGATCGCCGTCTTGCCGACGCCGGGATCACCCACGTAAAGCGGGTTGTTCTTCGAACGGCGGCACAAGACCTGGATGGTTCTGTTGACCTCGGAATGGCGACCGATCAACGGATCGATGCGGCCGTCCCGCGCTTGTCATTCAGGTTGACGCAATAGCCTTGAGGGCATCCTGCGGCTTCTTGGCGGCAGCACCTTCCTCGTCACCACCGCGCGATGTCGGCTTGGCATCCGCATCCGGTTCCTCGGCACCGCGCGGCGAACGGGCCTGGGAGGAGCCCGGACGCTTGCCGATACCGTGGGAGATGTAGTTGACCGCGTCGTAGCGGGTCATTTCCTGCTCCTGCAGGAAGAAGGCAGCATGGCTCTCGCGCTCGGCAAAGATGGCGACCAGCACGTTTGCGCCGGTCACTTCCTCGCGACCGGAAGACTGGACGTGGATGACGGCGCGCTGGATGACGCGCTGGAAGCCGGATGTCGGCTTTGAGTCCTCGTCATAGCCCGTCACCAGATTGGACAATTCGTTGTCCACGTATTCCTTGACGGTCTTGCGCAATGTTTCCAGGTTGACGTTACAAGCGCCCATGACCGCCGCTGCATCGGCGTCATCGATCAACGCCAGAAGCAGGTGTTCGAGCGTGGCATACTCATGATGCCGCTCGTTTGCGAAGGTCAGTGCCTGATGCAGCGCCTTTTCGAGACTAGGCGAAAAAGTTGGCACGTGGGGTTCCTCACTTCTTTTCCATGACACATTGCAGCGGATGCTGGTGTTGCCGGGCGAAGTCCATGACCTGGGACACCTTGGTTTCCGCTACCTCGTAGGTAAAAATTCCGCATTCGCCCACGCCGTGATTGTGGACGTGGAGCATAATGATAGTCGCTGCGTCACGATCCTTCTGGAAGAAACGCTCCAGAATGTGGATGACGAATTCCATCGGCGTGTAGTCATCATTCAGCAGTAGAACGCGATACAGGTTGGGCCGCTTGGTCTTGGGTTTCGTACGAGTGATAACGGAAGTACCGCGGCCCGGATTGTCGCCGTCGCCACTCTTTTCGGTCTGCATTTCGATCGGCCGTGCGATCATCTTGGTTCATTCCTCAGTCGTCCGGTCCGGGTCCACGACGAGCAGGGATCACGGTCGAACTTCAGTCTACCTAACTTAGTTCATCGAAGCAGGATTTTAAGCCCCCTGCTCCGCCGCGCAATCACTATTGTGCCAACGCCACTCCGAGAGGTGCGGAAATCGCGGCTTTCCCCACCTTTGCCGATTGCCGAAGAGAGGCGCAGACGGGCTCGCCTCCTGCCGTTTGCGGAAAGCCACGACGCTTTGCCCGGCAAGACCCAGCCCCTTGAGGGCACACAAACGAAAAAGCCGGCGGCATGACAGCCACCGGCCATGCCTCGGAGAGGCGGCTCGACAAGGATCGCTGGGTTCGGTCAGTGCGCGTTGGCGTTCCTCCCGGCAGCCTTGGCCGGCACCGGCGCCTCGAAAGGCTGGTAGGCGGACTTGGCAAGATCGGCATAGAGATCACCCACGCGCGCCGCCTGGGCAATGAAGTCGTCACAGGCCGTCTTCACGTAGGTCGCCTGGAGTTCCACCGCACTCTCGACACTGCGCGTCGTCGCCAGTGTCTCGAAAAAGGTGGCCATGTCGGAGAAGGATTTTCGCGAGTAATCGCTGGTCTGGGCGGCGATCTGCTGGAAGCTCTTCGCCATGTCGGCGTAGTTCTTCAGCATGGCATCCATGGTCTGCTTGCCGGCGTCATCGAAACTGAACATCGTAGGCATCCTCTGTCCATCATTCGCAGTTGCAATTAGACAGATGCTGCGCGGCAAAAGTCAAGAAGTCTGTGCGCAAAGATGACAGGCGTCCCCCCCTAAAATCGCCCGGGAGGGCAACAAAAAAGGCGACCACGAGGCCGCCTTGATCGTCATCAACTCATTGTCAGATCAGAGATCGACGTCGAGGATCGCCATCGAGAAATTGTAGGAACGCTCGCCGTCCTCATCGTCCACGTAAACGACGCCCAGAAACTCTTCGCCGAGATAAACTTCGGCCGAATCATTCTTGCGCGGGCGTGCCTTGACGACGATCTGCGGGTTCAGAAGGCGCTTGAAATAGGCGTCGATCTTCTTGATTTCGTCGGGTTTCACTTTTCTCTCCGTCAACATTCGGGTTGCGGCGCTTGTGGCATGGGAGAACGGCGAAAGTAAAGCCGTTGCCCGATGCTCGCGGCCGTCCTCAACCGCTCTTTGCGGATCAACCGCCTTCGGGGCAGATCATCCGCCTTCGGGAACAAACCCGGCCAACTGCCGGTCTCAGTCCTCGGCGCCGAGCAACTGGTCCATCACGCGGGCCGGTTCGGAACAGCCGGCCTCGCCGACGACCTTGGCCGGAACGCCCGCCACCGTCGACTTTGCCGGAACGGGCTTTAGCACGACGGAGCCTGCCGCGACGCGCGAGCAGAAACCAACCTCGATATTGCCGAGGATTTTCGCGCCTGCACCGATCAGGACGCCGTTGCCGATCTTCGGATGGCGATCGGCGCCTTCCTTGCCGGTGCCACCAAGCGTGACGCCATGCAGGATCGAGACATTGTCGCCAATGACGGCCGTCTCGCCGACGACGAGGCCGGTCGCATGGTCGAGAAAGATGCCCTTGCCGATCCGCGCTGCCGGATTGATATCCGTCTGGAAGATGCTCGATGCGCGGCTCTGCAGATAGAGCGCGTAATCGCGGCGCCCTTCTGCCACAGCCAATGGGCCAGACGGTGGGTCTGGATGGCGTGAAAGCCCTTGAAGTAGAGAACCGGCTCGACGAAGCGCAGGCAGGCCGGATCACGGTCGTAGACTGCCTGGATATCGACGCGAAGGATCGAGCCCCATTCCGGCCAGTCGTCCAGCATTTCCATGAAGGTCTGGCGCAGAAGCACGGCCTGCAGATCCGGATGATCGAGGCGCTCGCAGATGCGATAAACGACGCATTCCTCCAGCGACCGGTGATTGATCACGGTCGAATAGAGGAACGCCGAGAGAAGCGGGTCCTGCTCGGTCGCCGCGCGGGCTTCCTGGCGCAGCGTGTCCCAGATCGGATCCACGGACGCGACAAGCTCTTTTGCGCGGATATCGGTTCTTGCGGCCATTGCCGTCTCCTCGTCTGCATCCGGGGCACCCGCCGAGGCGCCTGCGCCGGGATGCCGTCATCCCGAAGCCGATTATATAGAATAAGATTACAGGAAGACCAACGGGGTGAAAATCGCATTTCGTTGATAGCAAATATCAGGCAAAGGCACGCCTTGGCGGCCTATTCCTGGCTATCTGGTGCGGTCTTCGTCGAAAGCCCTAAGCCGGCCTTCTAGGCGAGTTCGGCGTAAAACTCCAGAACAGCCTTCTTGAGACCCGATCTCCGACGGCCAGCATGTGGTCGCGGCCCGGAATATCGAGCGCACGGGCATTCGGCATCAGGTCCGCCAGTTCCTGCGCCGAACCGGCAATATCGTCCTTCGTGCCGACGCCGATCAGGGTCGGGGCATCGATCCTGCCCATGTCGGCGCGAGCGACGAGATCGCGCGAACCGTGGATGCAGGCTGCCAGAGCCACCTTGTCGCTTTTCGTCTGGTCGGCGAACATGCGGAACATCCTGCCGCGCTCATGGGTGATTTCCTCGACGGTCGGCGCCAGAAGCGCGTCGGCAATCGGATCCCAGTCGCCGACACCGTCAGTCATGCCGATGCCAAGACCACCGAGAACCAGCGAGCGGACGCGATCGGGATGCGCAAGCGTGGCGAAGACGGAAATGCGTGCGCCCATCGAATAGCCGAACAGATGGGCATCAGGAATGCGAAGATGATCGAGGAGAGCAACCGAATCCTCCGCCATGACGGACGGGTGATAGGCAGGCGCTTCACGCGGCTTGTCACTGGTGCCGTGACCGCGATTATCCATCGCAATCACCCGGTAGCCGGCATCGCCGAGGGTTTTCAGCCAGCCCGGATGCACCCAGTTGACCGTGGCGCTGGAGGCAAAGCCGTGGATCAGAAGAACCGGTTCTCCCGACGGATCGCCCTCATCAAAATAGGAGAGGTTCAGTCCGTCATGAGTGAAGGACGAAAAGCTTGGCGCATTGAGGTTCATCGGAGATCCTTGGGGCATTTGCAGGCGACATTTGCGGGGCGACAGGCTCGCAGCGGACCACATGTCGGCGCGCCCGCGAGGCAGAGCCTCTTTCGGGCGCGGACCATAGGATATAAGGCGCGCGGATTGAACCCCCGTTCGGCAGTCATCCTTGCGCAAGCACGCAAGCGTGGCGGGCCGATTTTGCACTACACAATCCCGGCTCAGGGGGATAAGGTCGCGCCAAACCGGATGCATCAGGAGATGCACCAACAGACGCATGGAGACCAAGATGGCAGGCCACAGCATTCCTCACTTCCAGAACGACGGCGGCTATCCGGCGATCCAGATCGGCGTGAAGGAATTCATGTGCACGGGCGCATCCGCCCCGTTCGACCATCCGCATATCTATATCGACATGGGTGACGACGTGGAGCGTGTCTGCTCCTATTGCTCGACGCTCTATCGCTACAATCCGGGCCTGAAGGCAGAGCAGACCGACCCGCCGGGTTGCACCTTTCATGTGAAGGCCGCCTAAGCGGCAACGGCAATGCCCATCAACAGAGTTGCGATTGTCGGGGCTGGAATGGCCGGCCTCACGGCAGCGCTTTGCTTTGCAAGGCACGGGATCGCCACGGATATTTTCGAAGAGGCAGCGGTGCTCGGCGAAGTCGGCGCCGGCCTGCAGATCACGCCGAACGCGTCCCGCATTCTGGCAAGGCTCGGCGTGCTGCCGGCGCTTGAAAGCCAGTGGTCCGAGCCGGACCGGATCGAACTGGTCTCCGGCCGCTCGCTGCGCAACATCGCCTATCTCCCGGCCGGCAATTTCGCCCGTTCCCGATGGGGGGCACCCTACGGTCTGCTGCACCGGGCGACATTGCAACAGACATTGCTGGCCGCGGTCCAAAACACGCCCGGCTGCTGGATCCATCTCGATAGCGCCGTCAACGGCGACCCTGCCGCGGCCCTCAAGGCAATCACCGGCGAGGACTACGATCTCTATGTCGGGGCCGACGGTGTCTGGTCCAACCTGCGCGCCAGCGTGCCCGGCAGTCCCGAGACGGATTTCTCCGGCAATATCGCCTGGCGCTTCACGATCGATCGCAAGACGGCGCCAAGTTGGCTCAACCGCGAGACGGTGACAGCCTTTCTCGGGCCCTCGACGCATCTTGTCGCCTATCCGCTGAAGGAAGTGGACAGCCTCAACATCGTGGCGATCGCATCGGGGATCAGTCCCGGCGAGACATGGGATGCCGAGGCAAGCGAGGCGCAGCGCGCCATGCTGCGCTCCCAGTTCCGGGGCTGGAACAGCAATGTCGTCAGACTTCTCGAAGATGCTCCGAAGCCGACGTTCTGGCCACTCTACCAAGCGACCAACGGGCGCTGGCAGAACGGAAAGGACACGGTGCTGATCGGCGATGCGGCCCACGCCATGATGCCGTTTGCGGCGCAAGGGGCTGCGATGGCGATCGAGGATGCCTATCTGCTGGCCGAGCGCGTCGCGGGTGCCTGCCCGTTGCGCAGGCCATCGCCGCCTTCGAGGCCGAGCGGCTGCCACGGATTGCCAAGGTGCGCAGCCGGGCGCAGTTCAATCGCTTCGCCTATCACGCACGCGGCCCGATCCGCATCGGTCGCGACCTGGTTCTGGCACTGCGCTCGCCGCAGTCTCTGGCAGCCGATTTCGACTGGCTCTACGGCTTCGGTCAGGCCTGAAACCCGCCGACCAAGCCGTCACCTTATACATTATAATATATAGTATTGAATCGGCGCCGCTGGATGACACCTGCGGCGCCGAAATTCGTCACGCTTCGGCGGCGGCGGCAAAGCCCCGTTCAAGATCCTTCACGAGGTCGGCTACATCCTCAAGGCCGATCTGCAGGCGGATGACCGCACCATCTTCCGGCGCCTTGCGGATCCTGCGATCGGAGAGATTGACCAGCACCGCAAGGCTTTCATAGCCGCCCCAGGACCAGCCGAGACCAAAGAAAGTCAGGCTATCGAGGAAGGCGGCGGCCTTCCTGCGCGCGACAGCCGGTTCGCCCTTCAGCACGAAGGAAAAGACGCCCGTCGCGCCCTTGAAGTCGCGCTTCCAGATTTCGTGGCCGGGAAAGCTCGGCAGCGCCGGATGCAGGACGCGGGACACATCCGCCCTGCCCTCCAGCCACTGGGCGATTTCCAGCGCGCTTTTCTGGTGATGGGCAAGACGGACGCCCATGGTGCGCAGGCCGCGCAGGATCTGGTAGCTGTCGTCGGGCGCGCCGCAGATGCCGAGCGTGATGCGCGCCTCTTCGAGCTTTGGCCAGTGTTTCGCATTGGCGGACACGGAGCCCATGATGATATCCGAATGACCGGACGGATATTTCGTCGTCGCATGGATGGAGACATCGACGCCGAAATCGAGCGGTCGGAAATAGAGCGGCGTCGCCCAGGTATTGTCCATCGTCACCACGCAGTCATGGCGGTGGGCGATTTTGGCGATCAGGCGAATATCCTGCATCTCGAACGTGTTGGAGCCCGGCGCTTCGGTATGCACCAGTTTCGTGTTCGGGCGGATCAGGGCTTCGATCCCTTCGCCGATCTCGGGATCGTAATATTCCACCTCCACGCCATGCGCGTCAGCATCGTATCGCAGAAATGACGGCAGGGCGTGTAGACCGAATCGACGATCAGCGCATGGTCGCCGGAAGACAGATAAGCGAGGAAGGGAACCGTGATTGCAGCGAGCCCCGAGGGCACGAGGATTGTGCCGGCAGAGCCTTCCAGTGCATCGAGGGCGGCGCAAAGCGCATCCGTCGTCGGCGTCGCACGGGTGCCATAGGTATATTTCTGTCCCCGCGCATCCATTGTGGCGACATCGGGAAAAAGCACGGTTGAAGCGTGGACGACCGGGGGATTGATAAAGCCGTGATATGCGGAGGGATCATTACCGATATGGGCAAGGCGGGTGTTATCGCCAGCCTCGGCGAGAACTGATATGTCTTTTTTCATGCGCTGAATCTGGCCTTTTTACATGCAATTACGCGAGTTTTGCCGCCTCGCAGAAACAGCGTCAACCGTCTAAAATACAATCATTTGTGTGCCCTCAACGATTGCAGAAACGCTGATACGCTCGCGTTTTATACAGACGTCGAGCAGTTAATGGGCATTTGCCCCATTGATGGGCAACAATATCAAAAATACCTTAATTCGGTCGCAATTTGAACGGGTACCACTTGACCGTGTCGGCGTTTGTGCATGAGATATATGCACCTCGCACTGGGAGGCCGTAAGCGAGGAACCGGCCGTATTCAGGGAACATGCACTAGGGGGCGGCCCGGTGGCACATATTCAAACAAAACCATAGATAAAGGTTGGGAAAATGAAAAAGACGCTTCTGTCGGCCGCGCTTGGCGCAGCGGCCATGAGCTTTGGCTATGCTTCGGCGGCCTCCGCGGATACGCTGAGCGACGTGAAGGCCAAGGGCTTTATCCAGTGCGGCGTCAACACCGGTCTTGCCGGCTTCGCTCAGCCGGATTCCTCCGGTAACTGGAAGGGCTTCGACGTCGACTACTGCAAGGCAGTCGCCGCAGCCGTCTTCGGTGACACGTCCAAGGTCAAGTACACGCCGACGACCGCACAGAGCCGCTTCACGGCCCTGCAGTCCGGCGAAGTCGACCTGCTCGTGCGCAACACGACCTGGACCATCAACCGCGACACCGCGCTCGGCTTCAACTTCCGTTACGTCAACTACTATGACGGCCAGGGCTTCATGGTTCCGAAGAGCCTGAACGTGAAGTCGGCTCTCGAACTGTCGGGCGCTGCCGTCTGCGTCCAGTCCGGCACGACGACCGAACTCAACCTTGCCGACTACTTCAAGGCCAACAAGCTCGAGTACAAGCCGGTCGTCTTCGAAAAGCTCGAAGAAGTGAACGCCGCCTACCAGGCCGGCCGTTGCGACGTCTACACGACCGACCAGTCGGGCCTCTATTCGCTGCGACTGTCGCTGTCGAACCCGGATGACCACGTCATTCTGCCGGAAATCATCTCCAAGGAGCCGCTCGGCCCGGCCGTTCGCCAGGGCGACGACAAGTGGTTCGACGTTGTAAGCTGGGCCGGCTACGCCATGGTCCAGGCCGAAGAGTTCGGCATCACCCAGGCCAATGTCGAGGAAATGAAGAACTCCACCAACCCGGACGTTCGCCGCTTCCTCGGCGTCGAGAAGGACACCAAGATCGGTACCGATCTCGGCCTGACCAACGAATGGGCCTATAACATCGTCAAGGGCGTCGGTAACTACGGCGAAGTGTTCGAGCGCAATATCGGCCAGAACACGCCTCTGAAGATCCAGCGCGGCCTCAACGCTCTGTGGAGCAAGGGCGGCCTGCAGTACGCACCGCCGATCCGCTAAGACCGGCATGACGACAAGGACAGGGCGGCTTTGCCGCCCTGTCGCTTCATAAGACTTCATAAAAACAAGCCGCCTGAAAAAGAGCAGCACAAACAAAGGCCGAAAGGCCGTGGGGAAAGGCAAGCATGACAGATCACGCCATACGTGTGTCATCCCAAAAGACAGAGAAGGCCTCCCTCCTCTATGACCCGAAGGTGCGCAGCATCTTCTTCCAGATCCTGACCGCGCTTGTCGTGGTCCTCGCGGTCTGGTCCATCAGCCACAACGTGGCCACCAATCTCGCACGCGCCAACATCGCCTCCGGCTACGGCTTCCTTGCCGGCCGCTCGGGCTTTGACATCGGCTTTGCGATGATCCCCTATTCGAGCGACGGCACCTATGGCCGCGCCATTCTCGTCGGCCTGATCAACACGCTGCTGATTGCCGTCACCGGCATCATCACGGCGACGATCATCGGTTTCCTCATCGGTATCGGCCGCCTGTCGAACAACTGGCTGATCGCCAAGCTCTGCACCATCTATGTCGAGGTGTTCCGCAACATCCCGCCGCTGCTCGTCATCTTCTTCTGGTATTCGGGCGTTCTGGCCTTCCTGCCGGTTGTGCGCGAATCGCTGAGCCTGCCCTTCGGCATGTTCCTCAACAACCGTGGCCTCTTCTATCCCAAGGCACTCTGGGGTGACGGCACCTGGGCGATCCCGGTGGCTTTCCTGATCGGCATCGTCGTGACGATGATCGTTGCCCGCTGGGCCAAGAAGCGGCAGATGAAAACCGGCCAGCAGTTCCACACGGTCTGGACGGGCGTCGGCCTGATCATCGGCCTGCCGATCCTCACCTTCCTCGTGCTCGGCGCGCCGTTGACCTTCGATTTCCCGATTGCCGGCCGCTTCAACCTGACGGGTGGTTCGGTCATCGCGCCGGAATTCGTGGCGCTTTATCTGGCGCTTTCGTTCTACACGGCCGCCTTCATCGCCGAAATCATCCGCGCCGGCATCCGTGGCGTGTCCAAGGGTCAGTCGGAAGCTTCGTTCGCGCTCGGCCTGCAGCCATCGCAGGCGACCCGTCTCGTGGTGGTACCGCAGGCCATGCGGATTATCATCCCGCCGCTCACCAGCCAGTATCTCAACCTGACGAAGAACTCTTCGCTCGGCGTTGCGATCGGCTTTCCGGAACTGGTTTCCACCGGCGGCACGACGATGAACCAGACCGGTCAGGCGGTGGAAGTGATTTCCATCTGGCTGGTCGTCTATCTCGCAATCAGTATCACCACCTCGCTGTTCATGAACTGGTTCAATGCCAAGATGGCACTGGTGGAAAGGTAAGATCATGGCCAAGACCGACCTTTCCTACGTCCGTTCGGACATGCTGGCACCGCAGCCGGCACCGCTTACCAACCGAAATGTTTCGGGCTGGATCAGAACCAATCTTCTCGCCACGCCAAAGGATGTGGTTCTGACCCTCATAGCGATCGGCGTGATGGCGGCAATTCTGCCCGGCGCGCTCAACTGGCTTTTCGTCCAGGCGAGCTGGCTCGGCTCCGACCGTTCCGTCTGCGCCACCCTGGTGCAGGGTGGCGTGCAGCCGGACGGCTGGCATGGCGCCTGCTGGGCCTTCGTCAAGGACCGCTTCGTGCAGTTCCTCTTCGGCCGCTATCCGCTCGACGAGCGCTGGCGCCCGATCCTTGTCGCGGTGATGTTCATCGCGCTGCTCGTTCCGATGCTGATCCCCAAGGCACCTCGCAAGACGCTGAACGCGGTTCTGCTGTTCATCATCTTCCCGATCGTCGCCTTCTTCCTGCTGCATGGCGGCTATTTCGGCCTGCAGAAGGTGGAGACCGCCTTCTGGGGCGGCCTGATGGTGACGCTGATACTGTCCTTTGTCGGGATTGCCGTGTCGTTCCCGCTCGGAACGCTTCTGGCGCTCGGCCGCCGCTCCAAGATGCCGGTCATCAAGACACTCTCCGTGACCTTCATCGAAGTCGTGCGCGGGGTGCCGCTCATCACCGTGCTTTTCATGGCGAACGTGATGCTGCCGCTCTTCCTGCCGACCGGCTGGACGATCGACAATTTTCTGCGCGCGCTCGTCGCCGTGTCGCTGTTCTCGTCGGCCTATATGGCGGAAGTCATTCGTGGCGGCCTGCAGGCGATCCCAAAGGGACAGGCGGAAGGTGCAGATTCGCTCGGCCTCAGCTATTGGCAGAAGATGCGTCTCATCATCCTGCCGCAGGCGATCAAGCTGGTCATTCCGGGCATCGTCAACACGTTCATCGGCATGTTCAAGGATACCTCGCTCGTGTCGATCATCGGCATGTTCGACTTCCTGAACACGATCCGCCTCAACTTCACCGACACGACCTGGATCACGCCCGTGACGCCCGTCACCGGCCTGATTTTTGCAGGCTTCATCTACTGGATCTTCTGCTTCAGCATGTCGCGCTACTCCGCCTTTATGGAGCGGCACCTCGACACCGGCCACAAGCGCTAATAAGACCAGAGACAAGAAACATATAGGGGATTACCATGGCTGAAGCCCAACCCAAGAAAATGCAGGTCTCCGCGACCGAGGTTGCCGTCGAACTCGTCGGCATGAACAAGTGGTACGGCGACTTCCACGTTCTGCGCGACGTGAACCTGAAGGTCATGAAGGGCGAGCGTATCGTCATTGCCGGCCCGTCGGGCTCCGGCAAGTCGACGATGATCCGCTGCATGAACCGGCTGGAAGAACATCAGTCCGGTTCCGTGATCGTCGACGGCATCGAGCTGACCAATGACCTGAAGAAGATCGATGAAGTGCGCCGCGAAGTCGGCATGGTGTTCCAGCACTTCAACCTCTTCCCGCATCTGACCATTCTGGAAAACTGCACGCTTGCGCCGATCTGGGTGCGCAAGATGCCGAAGAAGGAAGCGGAAGAAGTGGCGATGCACTATCTGAAGCGCGTCAAGATCCCGGAACAGGCCCACAAGTATCCGGGCCAGCTTTCGGGCGGCCAGCAGCAGCGCGTGGCGATTGCCCGCTCGCTCTGCATGAAGCCGAAGATCATGCTCTTCGACGAGCCGACCTCGGCGCTTGACCCGGAAATGGTCAAGGAAGTGCTCGACACCATGGTATCGCTTGCAGAAGAAGGCATGACCATGCTCTGCGTGACCCACGAAATGGGCTTTGCGCGCCAGGTCGCCAACCGCGTCATCTTCATGGACCAGGGACAGATCGTCGAGCAGAACTCGCCGGCCGAGTTCTTCGACAATCCGCAGCATGAGCGTACCCGGCTGTTCCTCAGCCAGATCCTGCATTGATCATGCGCCAGCGGGCTCTCCAAAAGTGGATTGCCCGGCTGCCGTGATGCGACTGACAAACGAAATGGGCGCCACAGGCGCCCATTTCTCTATCCAGGTCAGCACATCGTAGTCTTCACGCGCGGGGTAGCCCGAAGGGCTGTTGGCCCGCTTTGCTCTGCTCTGAGCTGCCCTTCTCTTGCCCCTGCTTCAGGCCTGGGGCCGCGTTACCATTTCCAGGCATAGTTGGCATTGATACTGGCGACGGCATCCGCATTCGTGCTGCGATTATAGGAGCCGGTCAGGGTGATGTGATCGCCCAGTTTCTGCTCAAGCCCTATGCGCGCCGGCAGTCTTGAAATTGTCCGTGGCGGAAGCCTGAAGGATGAAAGCGGTCCCGGTGCCCGTACGGGAGAAGCGCAGCGACTGGCTGGCGTCCAATCCGGTCCATTCCTGTGTCGGCCCGTCGTAATGGACGGTATAGGCGCTGTCCCGCTCGATATCAAAGGTCGCCGAGGCGATGGCCTTGACCTGCGAACTGATGCTGACGGCCGCGCTACCGGCATTCCCATCAAGATTGATGGAGATATCCCTGTTCATTTCGTAGGCTGGCCGCTCGATCTCGCCCATTTTCATCGAGGTCCAGAATTTCACCGGCGTATCCACCACGCCGCCGCCCTTGTTGGTATCCATGCCAAGATCGATACCCACCTTCGGCTGATATTCGATCGGCAGGCGCACGCCGAGTGTCGCAGAATAGCTCGTCGCGGAGGTTTTCGCCGGCAACCAGATCAGCGGCCGGTCATCGGCCCGGGCAAGCCCTGCGGAGGCGGTGACGCCCAGGCTGGCGGCCATACCCGTAATTGCCATCGCTCGACCCATCGTCAGCATATGTTGTATCCCCACTCGAAGGCTCAAAGACTGCTTCAAAGACATGGCAATGGCCCCGGCCGGCCTTGAAGCCGCCCGAAAAATCCGTTTCAATGTGATTGGAAGCGCTTTCGCGGACATCATGTCCCAAGCGCCATCTCTGCCTTCCACTGCGTGACGCAACGGAACCGACTGATTCAGTATGGCTGCAGAATACGGCTATTCGGGATCAAAACTATGGCCAGAAAGCGTCGAGACGGCAAAACCTACCGCATAGCAGCATTTATCACGGCCTCGTGATCGAATGCCTGGTTTCGTTCAGATTACATTCATGTTGATTTCGTGTCAGGCAGTCTGCCTAGCATGCACTACACTCTGGAACAAAATCGCAAGACATCCGTTTGCGCGGGTGCCGAACGACCTTATGACGCGGCCGCCACACCAAGCGCGCCATCATGAGACGCAGCATCTCACAGCCTCTCTTCCCGGCAGAACACGACTGCTTTTCCGGCGAGAGCATGCCACCTACGGAAATGGAGAGCCGACCATGAAATCACTGGCTTTAATAGGCGCCTTGGCGAGCCTGGCATTCATCTCTGCCGCGGAGGCCCCCGCAAACTATCAGAGCTTTGGCGGCGTCACAGCCGACAGCAATCCGGTCACGACCCGGCATTATGAGGCCGCGCTTAAGCATTGCCGCCCGGAAGCCATCAACCCGCCACGAGGCACGCGCGAAGTCGGCAGTCTGCGATATTCCGCAGCTCTACGCGCCTGCCTTTACCGGCAGGGCTATCTCGACCGCGGCAGCTTCGCCTATCCGGCAAATCTGGCCTTTGATCATTTCTTTGGACTTTGACCGACGAGAGCGCGGACTGGGGGACGCGACATTTTCCCAGGCGGATACCGTCCCGGTACGCAGGGATAGCTTAAACACGCGTCCCGCGCCTTGAGACGGCACAAATCACGAACTGTGTCAGCATAGCACAGGCACTAAAGTGACCTAAAAAGCACGTTTCAACGTGATTCGCAGTATTTGCTGCCGCTTTCTCACCAAAAAAGGCAAAAATGGGGCACCCCCGTCATTTGGCGTATTGCACAATTCTCTAAATTTGCAATTCTTTGTTTTCCATGAAGAGGGGATCTGTCATGAGTAACGTTGAATCACTGGTCGAACGCAAGACTCGCCGCCGTGCATGCCGCCCTGCCGTCGAGGCGGCGATGAATGAAATGATCCTGAAATTGCACGCCAAGGGTTTCGGACGCGCCGAAATCGCACTGGCACTGGCCGATGCTGCCGAGGATTACGTCCTGCGTCTCGCATCGCCGAAGGAACTTGCGCACTAAGAGGTATTGCCGTCGCCTTCACTACCGACGTCAAGCAAGCGAGTGATGCGCCAAGCTTGATCCGCGGGAGGCAACTGCAGGTAATGTAGGCGACGGCAATCCGCTTCATTTCAATGACTATGCATAAGACGATGCATGACAGCTGCGCCCTGCAGTTTAACGACGATGAACGCGTTTGCGACAATGCCGGGCCATGAACGGCGGACCTGCATTGACGGATAAACAGTTCACCATGCACGGCAGCATCCGAAGATCGACATCTGCTTGCGCGAGCACTCGCCAAGCGCGATATCGCCGGTCATTGCCGCTGAAACATTGAGCCTGCTGAAAATATCGAGAAAATTGACGCCCGACACAACAATTGAAAATCAGACCTTCTGAGAAGACTTCACTATTTTCCTGTTCTTGTCCATTCAAATGAGAACGTCCGACGTCCCTTTTGAGAATCCCGGCCTGTGACGACGCATCTATTGCAAAACGCAGGTGCGCTCCGCGACTTCAATCTCTCGATAGCAGATTTCGCCACAAATGTTGACATTTTGCGGCGTGCGTTCTTGCTCGGCGATTTTCATGTGTGAAACAATTTAGGAAATTCCTTCAAGGCGATTGCCTTTTCCTTGATGTCGAACAAGCATATCCACATCGGCTGGAGGAATTCGCGTTGAAGCTCAAGACAGTACAGGTCACAAACTACCGTAGCATCAAAGACACTGGGGTAATCGAAGTCGAACGGGAGAAGACGATCCTAGTTGGGCCGAATGAAGCGGGAAAATCAGCGATATTACAGGCAATTCAACACTTGAAGCGGCCCGCAGGCGTTCCTCAGTTAGATGCCTTACGCGATTATCCTCGCTCGCTTTACAACGATATCACACGAGGCAAAGTTGACCCGAGCCATTCCAAGGTCGTCAGTGCCACGTTCGTCTTGGACAAAGATGACAAGGCGGCACTTCCCGAAGCGTTCCGCGATAAGGTGAGCACGTATACCTTTACTCGATACCTGGATAACAGCGCTGTTCATGAGAGCGATTTAGATTTTTCCGGCACGACCCTCGCGCATATTCGTAAAGACCTCGACCGTGTCGCAGCACACGTAGATGCCATGCTATCTGCTGAAACAGGAACAGAAACAAGCAAAACTGCGGCCGATCTTGAGGCAACAGTTGAAGGTTTTCATGCAAATTGGAAATTGAGCAAAGAAAGACGCACCAAAATTCGCGGTTGGCTCAAAAAGTACATCAGCCGTATCGACGCCGGTTCGGCAATCGAACAAAGATATGACGCTATCGAAGCAGCGTTTGACCTGACGGATCAAGCAGACGAGGTTCTCTCCGTTCTAGAAAAGCGTATGCCTGTTTTCGTGCTCTCGAACAACTACTTCAGGGTCCGCCCGCGCATTCATCTCGCTCATCTTCATCAGCGCGTCACGCAAAAACTTATGGATGACGACAAGTATGACTATGGAAATCTTTGCCTTCTAAAATTACTGGGTTTTGACGCTCAGGAATTAGCGAAGGCCGGGACAGTTACTGACAAGCAGCGTGAGGACAACAGTGAAACCAACCTGACGGCAATCGAACGGCGCGCCGACGAGCGCCAGTATCAATTGGATGCTGCAAGTGCCCGTCTTACCGACGAAATTAGATCAATCTGGAACCCAAACCCGGATCGCGCAGAGGCAGACCGCCTAAGAGTGCTTGCCGACGGCCAATATCTCAAGGTTGTGGTTGAAGATGATCTCGGCGTATCAGTGGAGCTGGATCAGCGGTCTGAAGGCTTTCAGTGGCTCGTATCCTTTTTTGTAGTCTTCTTCGCAGAGGCCGAAGATAATTATGAAAATGCGATCCTTCTTCTCGATGAGCCTGGCGTGAGCTTGCACGCATTGAAGCAGCGCGAATTCCAGAAAACGATAACCAGGCTTGCTGAAAACAATCAGACGATCTTCACCACGCACTCGCCGTTTCTGGTGGGGAGCGACGAACTTGATCGCGTTCGAGTGGTGGAGATGACTGACCGCAAGGTCGGGACAAAGGTTCATACCACCGTCACGTCATCTGACCCAGCAGGCTTGCTCCCGCTTCAGGAAGCACTGGGCTACGACCTCGCTCAAAGCCTTTTCACTAAGAAGAAGAACTTTATCTTAGAAGGCTTGACGGACTACTGGTACTTGGATGCGGTATCCAACCTGTTTGCTGCCGCAGGTAAAGCTCATCTCGATCCAAAGATTGCGCTTATCCCAGCTGGCACTGCGAGCAAGATCACGTACTTCGCCACCATTCTTCATGCCCACAATCTCAAGGTCGCCGCGTTACTCGACTCCGATAAGGCGGGCGATGATGTGGCAAAGCAAGAAGTTCTCATTCACACCCTCAAGCAAAAGGCGATTTTGAGAACCAAGGATTTCCTTACCGATCCGATAGAAAAGTCGGAAATCGAAGACCTGTTGCGTGCAACATTGACCGAGGTTGTGAAAGCCGAATTCAATGTCGACGTAGCGAAGGCTGTTTCAGACCATCCAAACCGACCTCTGGTTGATATCCTCGCCAAAGAAATAAAGGATTTCAGCAAGTACAAACTTGCCAAAGCATTCCTTCGGTGGAGCCGTGATCACGATGCCTCCGAATTAACGAAGGCAGAAATTTCCCAGTTCGAAAAGCTTTTCACAGCCGTTTCTAAAGCTCTCGCCTGAGCTTAGCCCGCACAAGAAAATATGAGCGCCCATGTTACGGCGCTCATATTGTTAGGCAGCGTTTCGATTGCCTGACCGGTTGTCCAATTCGTTGAATCTTTCAGGTGTAAGGCTGCCTCGTTTCGCCAATTCCTCGGCCAAAACTTGGAGGAATGGAATTTCACTCTGAAGGATTTCTTTCGCTCTCTGAAATTGCTCATTGAGCTTGAAGCTGACGCGCATAGCCAGATCGCGATCTGCCAATCGCAATTTTTCCAGTTCGGCATCGTCAACTGCGAGGCTGTGTACGAACGTTGCGCCCATTCCCAACATTGTTTCCATCATCGTGGCAATCCTTGTCGCAGTAGCAAGGTCCGATGTTCTCCCTGAACCTGCGCCGTCGGAGATGCATCCGAGCACAATTTCTTCGGCAGCGATACCAGCCAACACCATCGCGATTTGGTCGAGATAGCTTTGCCTCATTCGATGTGCGACTGCCGGAACCTGGAAATAGGCGGCCCCCGCCGTTTGGTTTGAACCAGAACTCAGCACGATCTGATCAATGACCTGCGTCCCAACGTAAGTGCCATATCTCAGGCGAATACCAACGATAGTGTGACCGGCCTCATGGATGGCATTTGCCCGCCTATGCTCGTCACTGAGTTTGAATACTGGCGGCAATCCTTGGACAATGTCATCCAGAACGATTTCTCGCCCTGCCCTTCGCGAGATGCGCCGTGCGTCCCTCACAGCCTTGGCAAGATCGGCACCGCTCATTCCGTGGGTTGGGAGCACCAATGATCTCAGATCATCATCCCTAATTTGACCGCCGAGATGCTGGGACAGGATTCCCACGCGGTCATCCGCATTTGGCAACGGAATCGCGATGTGACGGTCAAGACGCCCGGAACGGACGATAGCAGGATCAATACGGGAGAAGTTATTTGTCGCTCCAACCACAATGACCCCTTCCCGACCATCAACCCCGTCCAAGCATTCCAAAAATGCGTTCACGACCTGCGTCGAGTAGTCACGATTGTCGTGTGTGAACCGTTCGCGATTTCCGACGGAATCAATCTCATCGATGAAGAGGATAGATGGTGCGGATTTCTTCGCGGCGGCAAAGTCGCCACGCATGGCCTTGAGAAGGTCACCTAAGTGGCCACAGGCCTGCCACTGCCCCAACGATGTCGCGACAAGGTTAGCACCACATTCACTGGCAACAGCTTTGGCGAAGACCGTTTTACCCACGCCAGGCGGGCCGGAAAGGATGATACCACGATCAACGTCATCCCAACCGATCTTGCCACTCTGCCAGTCCTTCAAGTCTGTCGCCAGTTGGATGCCCCAACCTTTCGCCGGGCCATACCCATACATTGCACTCAACTTTGGAGTATCACCGGCAGATCGGCGTGGCCCCGGGCCTGTCTCCGCAGTAATTGCCGCAAGACGGTTCAGTGCATCGTCAACAGGTCTGCCGAGCCGCAACGCTGCCCAGAGCAAGTCACTGGGATGGCGCAGTGCCTCCTCGGCATCTTCCTTGCTAATCTTTTTGCTGAACGCGACGCGGCAGGTCACTTGAAGATCGCGGGCTGATACCGGCGGCAACTCCATGATCATGTCGGCCGCCACGCGAACGATGGTTGGAATTTCGGCCTCAGCCTCCACCAAGATGACTGCTCTTCGCCGTCCTTCGATCTCAGACGCATAGTTATTGAACACCCTGCTCGGCTTGTCCGAGGCCAGGATGTACATGAATCCGAGGTCCTCGGTTCTCCAATCGGAGCTTGGGTTCAAGAGTTCTGCGATTGCTTGACCATATTTCGTCGCGGATTGTTCCTCGGGCGCGATCAGCACTAAAAGGCCCGATCCACCTTTTGCGAATTGTGGGCAGGCCCGTGCTGCGCGTTTCAGAGTGCACCACAACGCGAAGTCTTTCGGTGCTCTTGTCGGTTTAAGCTTTGTTCTGAATGTCATTGGAACCCCTGCGCGGCCGTCATAAGCCGCTAAACGAAACCTGAGGTCAGCCGCGACGGCGGCTGACAGTGGATTCGGGCCCGATCAATGCTTCATCAAGGTCAATGTTGATGAAGCGGTTGAGGACCATGGATGCCAAGCCCGCTATCGGCCTGGTCTCCCGAAACACGGATAGGGATTCCGCTAGAGTAAGGGTTCCTTGTTCGTCTAAAGCGGCGAGAAGCCGGACCCGATCTTCAAGCCCTGCCTGGAATTTACCATATCGAAGAAGGTCCTTTGCGTTTTTCAAACGGATTGATGGCAATTCGGTTTGATGTACTGGCTCGTACTCGTAGCCACTCTCACGAACCGCATTGTTAATCCACGACGGCGTGTCCTCGGTGATCGCATCGACTACGACAACGCGATCACCGACCTTTACGACGAAATCCGGTCGGTACGTTTCGCCTACGCTAGCGAAGGGCAGTGATTGGCAAGACCATTCCGCTACGGCGTCATCAACGTCGAGAAGACATGCGACATCCCTAGCAAACTGGCTGCGAAAGATTGCGGGGCCATCGCAGCGGATAGTGGCTGAGGGGTAGAAATTTTGACCTTGGGCTACCGGCTTCCAAGATTGAGAAGACGACGATTCAACACTCATCTGAACTACTCACGTAAACGCATCGTGACTGCCTCCGCGTGGAGGCGGCGATCAAGGCGTTATTCGTAGTAGGTGGAGCACATGTGAAATCATGGCCAGAACAAATACAGAACAGACCAAACCATGTCAACCCAGAATGTCTACCGGTTGCTCCCTCTTGTCGGTTGCCTGAGCGTCGGGAAAATGGGCTTAACCTTACATAAGGCGGCTGCACCGACCTTCTTATTAAAGGTTATGGCATTAAACATTAACATGTGACATCATGGACGATGTGTATTCAAGGATAACTGATGAACCGCAATAATCTCACCGAAGCTGTCCGCCAAACTTTGCAGCGTTTCACCGAACCCCATGGCGCGCATTATGGGGTGGTGCCCACGGCACCCACCGAAGACGGCGTGCCGCTCACCGGTGTGGCTGTGGCAGTCGGTGAAGCGCACGCGGCTTTGAAAGAGGCCGCCATCATAGCGAGCAGCTTGCCTGATAACTATTTGCTCACGCGTATCCCGGTGCGAAAAGAAGCTCTCAGCAGCTCGTCTATTGAAGGTACGAACAGTACGTTGGATGAACTTCTCTCCGTGGAAGAGGATGACACCGAAAGAAACGATGCCACGCATCAGGTACGCGATTATGCCATAGCGTTGGAAAAAGTGGTCCCTCAAGCCAGGGAGCTTGGCACTTCCATCTTCACCCTCGACCTTATCAGAGACCTCCATGCGGCGACCATGAGGTCAGACGCTGACTATCGTGACCCGATTGGCCATTTTCGTAACCGAGTCGTTTGGATCGGAGGCGGAGACATCAGCCAGTCGACATATAATCCTCCTCCTCCACAATACGTCGCCTCATGTATGGAGGATCACATCCATTATCTCCATGCGGATGGCATGCAGGTCATGAATCAGGATTTCATCACGCGCATGGCAATCGCTCATGCACATTTCGAGGGGGTACATCCATTCCGCGACGGAAATGGTCGTGTCGGACGTTTGCTGCTGCCTGTCATGATGGCCGCCGAAGGCTACGAGCCCGTCTACCTTTCCTCCTTCATAGAGGAGAATAAGCAGCGGTACTACGACGGCCTGAAGGCGGCGCAGCAACGTTTGGATTACTCCCCGCTCGTCGTATTCGTGGCGAATGCGATTAAAGAATCTGTCCACGAGCTTAAACGCCTGAGAACTGATCTTGCCGATTTGCGTGACGATTGGTTGCAACGCGACAAGCTGCGTGAGGGTTCTGCCGCGCGCCGCGCGCTCGACGTGCTGCAGGAGTACCCTGTTCTCACAGTTGGGCGTTTGTCCAAACTTCTGGACGTCTCCTTCCCGGCGGCATCTAACGCCGTGGACAAACTCATGGAGATAGGAATCCTCATCGAAAAGACCGGGTATCAAAGAAACCGTCTTTTCACCGCTCCGGAAGCTGTGGAGCTTCTCAACAGGCCGTTCGGAGAATACGAGCCAGGCGTGTTGATTTGCACTGAGAGCTGACCCGGGATTGCGGGAAATTATCACTGAGATTTGACCCATGTTTCAATCATCCCTCGCGAGGTTTCAGCGGGGGCTCTGGAGTGATCGACATGGCGTTACTGAGCGTAATCCGACGCTGGCATTTTCGAGAGCATCTATCGATCCGGGAGATTTGCCGTAGGACCGGCCTTTCCCGGAATACGGTGTAGATTCCGATGATTCACCGGACGGGATTCCGATCAAAAACCGGACACTATTCCGAGAGTTAACCGGACGCGATTCCGATTTGATACCGGACAGTTTTTCAACGTAA
>CABHNZ010000012.1 GCA_902167985.1 Shinella sp. UYSO24 | reverse complement strand
GAAAGGGCCGCGATATCGGTAGAGGTCAGCTGGTTGATCTGGTCGTCGGTCAGGCCCTTCACCTGGGTTGCGTCAGGCCGGCAAGCTGTGCCGTCGAGAGAGCATCGACAGCAGAGGTCGAGAGGACCGCAACCTGGCCGCTGCTAAGGCCGCCGATCTGGGCAGCCGAAAGGCCGGCAACCTGATCGGACGTGAGCGTTGCGAGATCGGCAGTCGCGAGACCTGCGACGGACTTGATGCTGATCGCTGCGATCTGCGAGGAGTCGAGGCTTGCGAAAGCATCCGTCGACAATGCACCGATCTGGTTCGCGCTGAAGGCGGCCATCTGGCTTGCCGACAGGCCATCGACCTGCGAGCTGGAGAGGCTGTTGACCAGCTGCGTCGTCAGGCCCGAGATTGCCTTGGTGGCAAGGCCGGCCAGCTGCGAGGAGTCGAGTTGGCCAAGCTGCGTCGAAGACATGGACGACAGCTGCACGGCCGTCAGGCCGGAAACCTGGGTCGAGCTCAGCCCATCGAGTGCAGCAGTGGAGAGAACGGCTGCCTGGCTGCCCGTCAGGCCGGAAATCTGCGTGGCATTGAGGCCGACGACCTGATCGCTGGAGAGCAGAGCGATGTTGGAGGTGGAGAGACCGCCGATCGACTTGGTCGACAGGGCCGCGATCTGCGACGAGTCGAGGCTTGCGAAGGCATCCGTCGAGAGAGCGCCGAGCTGCGTCGCGCTGAAGGCGCCGAGCTGGGAGGCAGACAGGCCGTCGATCTGGGCCGAGTCGAGGCCGGCAATCTGCGACGTCGAGAGACCTGCGAGCGCCTTGGTCGAAAGTGCTGCGATATCCGTGGACGTGAGCTGGTTGATCTGGTCGTCGCTCAGGCCCTTGATCTGCGTGGCAGTCAGACCGGCAAGCTGCGTCGTCGTCAGCGCATCGACCGAACCGGTCGACAGGGCTGCGACCTGACCGCTCGTCAGGCCACCGAGCTGCGCGGCGTTCAGGCCGGAAAGCTGGGTGGTGGAGAGAGCCGCGACATCATCCGTGGAAAGGCCGGTGATCGCCTTGGTGCTGATGGCTGCGATCTGGGTCGAGTCGAGGCCAGCCAGCGCCGCGCTGCCGAGGCCCTGAAGCTGGGTAGCGCTGAGAACTGCGATCTGGCTCGTCTTGAGACCGGCAACCTGGGTGCTGGACAGCCCGCTGACCTGCTGGCTGGTGAGGCCGACAAGGGCCTTGGTGCTGATGGCGGCCAGCTGATCGCTGGTGAGCGACGAAACCAGCGAAGAGTCGAGCGACTTGAGCTGCGTGGCGGAAATACCGGCCATCTGGTCGGTGCTGAAGCTGTCGAGCTGCGTGCTGGTGAGGCCGGCCAGCTGCGAGGTGCTGAGCGCGGCAATCTGCAACGTCGAAAGAGCGCCGATCTTGGCGCTGTCGAGACCGTCGATATCCTCGTCGGAAAGGCCGGAGATCGCCTTGGCGCTGATGGCTGCGATTTCATCCGAAGTGAAGGTGCTGATATCCGAGCTGGTGAAGGCCGAGATCTGCGCGGCGCTGAGCGAGGCGATCTGCTGCGAGGTGAGTGCCGTGACCTGGCTGCTCGTCAGATCATCGATCTGGTCGGTGCTGAGGCCCGCAACCTGCTTGGCGTCAAGGCTGGCGATCTTGCCGGCGTCGATCGCCTCGATCTGCGACTGGGTCAACCCCTTGATGGCGGTGGCGGAAATGCCGGAGAGCTGATCCGTCGAGAGAAGCCCGACATTTGCGGATTGGATCGCGCCGATCTGGCTCGAGCTCATCGCCGCAATCTGCGTCTTGGAAAGGGCAGCAACGTCTTCGCTGTTCAGCGAATTGATGACTGTAGTGGAAAGTGCGCGGATCTGGGTGGCAGAAAGAGACGAGATGATCGTGGTCATGAAAGGCGTTCCCTGGCGATTGCCTATCGCAAATATCTTACCTTGCCACCGGCCGTACGAGAGACAGCAACGCCCCTCGCCGCGGCCTGAGGCGCATCCTGCGCCCGTTCTGACGGCGTGAACCGAATGGCAGACGCCGGCATTGGCATCCATCACGCGGGAATGTCCTCTCGGACGATAAATGTGTGCAGAACATCGCTCGGACGAGCGTCGGCGCCAGGAATGGCATCATGCAACAGGGCAAAGCCCTGCTTTCCACGCCGGAATGGTGATTGCCGGAAGACTTCCCGATCACCTTTCCATCCCACCGATAGCGAGACGGATATTTGCCACGATCTTTATGTGGCGACTTCTAATTTTGTATTAACGGGGCCATGTCGTTATTTGGTGACAAAGTCCTGCTGTCACGCCACTACATGCACTCTACACCGACACCCGCATTTCTGCTTGTTCTCCCATATGAATCGCCGGGATGCTCAAATAGGAACAAGAAGACATGCAGTTTGCTTCTGCATGATTACATGAACACGAATATTAATTATCTCTAATATTCAATCTACACAGAATAAACAAGGACATGAGGCCAAACCCCAGTTCTTCTTTACCGGATTGGGAAGCGTCGAAAAAACACCGCGCCGAATCACAAGCTTTTCACAACAATTGGTCCGACATAGTTACTTGCAGACGGGGATGGCAGGGTAAAAATACCGGATTTGGCAAATATAGACCGCGACCACCCACCGCAGGCCGCAAGGCCGCATCAATCGCCCCGTCGAGACACCGCATAGTCCCTGAGGTGCTGCAACAGCGCCCGAGCATAGCGCGGCAATTGCGCCTCAGCCTTGACGCAGAGATAGAGCTCCCGCTCGGCCCAGGTTTCGGCAATCTCGACCGGTCTTATATCCATGAAGGACGCATAACGTTGGGCGGCCGTCTCGGGAACGATGGCGACACCGGCACCGGCCTCCACCAGCCGGCAGGCCGGCTCGAAACCTTCCGCCCCGAAGCGGATATCGACGCTTCGCCCCAGTTCCTTCGCCTGCCGCGCCAGAAACTGCATGAGCGCCGTCTTTTCGGAAAGCCCGACGAGCTTGCTGTCGAGAATGCGCGAATAGCCTATCGGCGCCTCCGCGAAAGGGCTGTCGCGCGGCACGACCAGCACCAGCCGGTCCGGCACGAACCGCGATCGTTCAAGCCCGGACATATCGGCGGAAGCGGCGACGATGCCGATATCGGCCTCGCCATTGCGCAGCGCACCGACCACTTCGAAACTCGGCCGGTCCTCCACCACGACGGTCGTTCCCGGATGCAAGGCCAGAAATTTGCCCAGCGCCTGCGGCATGTGCTCGGCCAGCATGTTTGTGTTCGACAAGAGCCGCACCTGCCCGCCGTGACCGGCGGCGAACTGGTCCAGTTCGTATTCCACCTGCCGGGCATCCTCCATCAGCTTGCGCGCATGGCGCACCAGCATGTCGCCGGCAAGCGTCGGACGGATCCCCCGGCCGGTACGCTCGAAAAGCTGCAGCCCGAACGCATCTTCAAGACGCTTCAACCGCGCGCTGACCGCCGCGACCACGACATTGTTGCGCGCCGCAGCCGCCGTCAGACTGCCGCCATCAACGGCTGCAACGAAAAGGCGAAGGTCATCGAGATCGAATTTCATTACGTGTAGCCTTCATTTTTGGTGAAGTCAGGTTGCAGAATAAACTGATTTTCAATCGGCCTATCATCCATATATGACGTCGATCAAGTCGCGCCGCGACACATCGACACGCCGCCGCGACCAAATGTCGTTGGCGGGAAATTTGTCGCAAAAACAACATTTTGCACAAGTTCCCCAAAAGCCGGCCAGATGTGCCGCACTTCGCCGCGGTGAAGCCGATCAGAACTTGCTCGTGGGAGGCAAAGGGTAAGTTCTGTCGAACACTGTTCATGCTTGATGAAAGCACGTCGATTATGCCTCCGTATTCAGGCCCCGCCAGAACCTCGTCTGCCGTTTCGCTTCTATCACTCTGTCCCGCCTCCATACGCGCCGGCCTTTTTGGTCTGGCGGCGATCGCGGCCGGCACCGGCAGCGCGTTCGCGCAGGATGCCACCGGTTCGGATGCGGATCTTGTCGCAAAGGGCCGTTATCTTGCGACGGCGGCAGACTGCGCCGCCTGCCACACGGCACCGAATGGTGGAGCGCCCTTTGCCGGCGGCTACGGTATCGAATCCCCACTCGGCACGATCTTCTCGACGAACATTACCCCGTCCAAGACGGCCGGCATCGGCAATTACTCGGAAGAGGATTTCGCCCGTGCCGTGCGTGAAGGCGTCGCCAAGGATGGCAGCCATCTTTACCCGGCCATGCCCTACACGGCCTATGCGAAGATCTCCGACGACGACATGAAGGCGCTCTATGCCTATTTCATGCACGAGGTGAAGCCGAACGACGCGCAGCCGGAAAAGACGGCGCTGCCCTTCCCCTTCTCCATCCGCATGTCGATGGCCTTCTGGAACCTCCTGTTCCTCGACAATACCCGCTTCAAGCCCGACGCAGCCAAATCGGCTGACTGGAACCGCGGCGCCTATCTCGCGGAAGCGCTCGAACACTGCTCGACCTGCCATACGCCGCGCAACGAGCTGATGGCCGAAGAAGGCGACAAGGCCCTTTCCGGCAGCGCTGTCGGCTCCTGGTATGCCCCGAACATCACCTCCGACAAGGTGAGCGGTATCGGCGGCTGGTCGGATGCGGAACTCGTCGAATACCTGCGCACCGGCCATGTTGCCGGCAAGGCCCAGGCTGCAGGCCCGATGGCGGAAGCGTCGAGCATTCGCTGCAGCACCTGAGCGATGCAGACCTCAACGCCCTCGTCGTCTACCTGAAGGCCACCAAGCCGATTTCCTCGGGCGAAACCACGCCACGCTACGATGTCGGCAAGCCCTCGGTTGCCGAATCCGATCTTCGCGGCCTTCCCGGCCAGGCGATGAACGAAAAGGGCTTCCACATCTTCAGCGGCTCCTGCGCCGCCTGCCATCAGGTCAACGGCGAAGGCAACAACCACTATCCGTCGCTGTTCCACAACACCGCGACCGGCGGCGACAACCCGGACAACCTGATCGCCACGATCCTGTTCGGCCTGTCGCGCACCGTCAACGACGTGCCGACCTTCATGCCGGCCTTCGGCCCGAACGCTTCCTTCACCGACCGCCTGTCGGACAAGGATGTCGCCGATGTCAGCAACTACGTGCTGAGCCATTTCGGCAACGGCAAGGTGCAGGTCACGGCAGCCGACGTGCTGCGTGTCCGCGAAGGTGGCGAAAAGCCGGCTCTGGCCGAGATCGCGCCCTTCATCGTACCGGCAATCGTCGTCGTGGTGATCCTTCTGGCACTGATCGTCGCCGTCTTCGTCGCCCGTAGCAGACGTCGCCCGGCGCACGCCTGATCGCTTCGCCCTTTTCAAATTCTGACTTGCCTCATCGAGGATATCAGCAATGTCGACAGACAATTACACTTCCGGCTCTTTTCTGGGCCGTCCGCTTGGCCGACGCGCCCTTCTGCGCGGCACGGTGGCCGTTGGTGGCCTCGCGGTCCTCTCGTCGGTTGCAGCCCCGCTTTCGGCTGCTGCTGCCGATGAAGATGTCCAGGGCTTCACCAAGCTCTCGCAGTTCCTGACCGGCTACGATCTCGATCCGGTCCTCGGCGCCCGTTTCCTCGCAGCCCTTGCCAAGCGCAACAAGACGCTTTCCGCCGATATAGCCGCCCTGCAAAAGGTGATCGACCAGTCGGGCGTCAAGAACATGGATGCGTTTCTGGCCCTGAAGCCTGCCGATCCCAACGTGACGAAGACGGCCTCCAAGATCGTCTCCGCCTGGTATCTCGGCGTGGTCGGCGATCCTGAGGATGCCGAGCTGATCACCTACGAGCAGTCGCTCATGTACCGCCCGACCAAGGGCCTTCTCCCCATTCCGACCTACGGACCCGGCCCGAACGCCTGGGGCCCGAAGCCCGGCAGCAAGATCTGACAGGAACAAAGACAATGGCAAACGACGCATATGATGCGGACCTGATCGTCATCGGATCGGGTGTCATGGGCGGCATCGTCGCCTCGCAGCTCGCCAAGGCCGGCAAGAAGGTCATCATTCTCGAAGCCGGCCCGCGGGTCGATCGTCGCGAGATCGTCGAGACCTTCCGCAATGCTCCGGTAAAGCTGTCGCTGGCAAACGCCAAGCTGCAGGGTGCAGGCTCCCCCTTCCCGAGCATGCCCTGGGCGCCATCCACCTATGGCGACTATCTGCAGTATGAAGGCCCGGTAAAGTACAACACCTCCTACCTGCGCGTCGTCGGCGGCACGACCTGGCATTTTGGTTCGGCGCTGTGGCGCATGATCCCCAACGACTTCAAGATCCAGACCCTCTATGGCCGCGGTCGCGACTGGCCGATCGGCTATGACGACCTGGAACAGTATTACAACAAGGCCGAACTGGAACTCGGCGTCACCGGCATGGACGGTCAGGACGAAAGCGGCCAGGGCGGCCACCCGATGCCGCCGCGCTCCATGCCCTTCCCGATGAAGCAGCTGAATTCCAGCTACATGTTCACGACGCTGGCCGAAAAGCTCTCGGTCGGTGGCTTCAACCCGGTTCTGGAGCCGCATGGCCGCGCCTCGCGCCCCTATGGCAACCGCCCGGTCTGCGCCGGCAACAACAACTGCAACCCGGTCTGTCCGATCGGCGCCAAGTATGACGGCTCCCAGCATATCGATCTGGCCGAACGCTATGGCGCCAAGCTGCTCGACAACTCGCCCGTCTACAAGGTGGAAGCCGGCGACGACGGCAAGATCACTGCCGTCTGGTACAAGAAGCCCGACAATTCCGAACATCGCCTGACGGCACGCTATTTCGTGCTCGCCGCCTATGGCATCGAATCGGCGAAGCTTCTGCTGATCTCGACCTCGGACAAATATCCGAACGGCATCGCCAACTCGTCCGACCAGGTCGGCCGTAACCTGATGGACCATACCGGCATCAGCATGAACATGCTGACCAAGGAAGACATGTGGCCGGGCGAAGGTCCGACAGAGCTTCTGGTTTACCTGAACCAGCGCGACGGCGCCTTCCGCAAGGACTACCCGAGCTACAAGATCAAGGTCCGCAACACCGTGCCGACCGCCCAGATGACCGAAGGCTTCATCAAGAAGGGCATCATGGGCTCCAAGCTCGACGAGATGATCCGCCAGTATTCGGCCCGCTCGCTCAACTGGGCGATCGATTTCGAACCGCTGCCGCTCGCCGAAAACCGCGTCACGCCGTCGAAGACCAAGTTCGACGCGCTCGGCATCCCGGTTCCGGTCCTCTACTATTCGGTGACGGACTACTGGAATGCCGGCCGCGACCGTGGCCTGGAAGATCTGAACAAGATCGCCCAGCTGCTCGATGCCGAAGTTCTCTCCACCGACGTCAAGTGGCAGAACCGCCAGCACGTCATGGGCACGACCCGCATGGGCGACGATCCGAAGGACAGCGTCGTCGACCGTGACTGCCGCACCCATGACCACCACAACATGTTCATCGCCGGCACCAGCGTCATGCCGTCGGCCTCGTGCATGAACCCGACCCTGACGGGTGCGGCCCTTTCGGTCCGCATTGCAGAGCAGCTCCTCAAGGAGATCTGATCGTCGCGCGATCCGTCGCTGCCGACATCGATACGCCCGCCGGCCCCCCGGCGGCGTTTTGCGTTCGGCTCGCCTGCCATGGGCGACGCGGAACCACCCCTTCGATGGAGCGTTTGTTTTTCAGAACGGCCCTGAAGCGACAGATGGAGGAACATCATGGTCGAAGACAGAAAAGCCCGTGACTCGGTGGAACAGACCGAAAAGTCACCCCGCCCGGCAAGCGCAAAGCATCCGGCAGCCGGCCCACATGCCAAGGATCACCTGACCGACTATGACAAGACGCCCGGCACCGGCTCCCTACCCGGCCCCAATGCCAAGGGTAGCCATGTACACGAGGCAGATGCCGGCCCGGATTGATGACCGGCGGCGCCTGCCATGAGACATGGACGGATGTTGTCGCCACCGCGGAGATAACCATCCCCTGGAGAAAGGCATACCGTCGAAGTTCTTGACCAATGACAAGCCGAGGATGGTTTATCGCCACCCTCGGCTTTTGTCTGCGCCGCCACCCCTTGCCCGCTCCGACCTTGAGGTCTAACACCGGGAAGACCATTCGGGCGCAACGAGCTATCTTCGGACATGACGGGCGAAACCATCACACTCTACGAGGCAATCGGCGGCGACGAGACGATCAGGCGCCTCTGCCATCGTTTCTACGAGCTGATGGACACGCTGCCCGAAGCTGCCCGCTGCCGCGCGATCCACCCGGAAAGCCTCGCCGGCAGCGAGGCAAAGCTCTACGATTACCTGACCGGCTATCTCGGCGGCCCGCCCGTCTATGTGGAAAATACGGCCATCCGCGCCTGCGCTCGCGCCATTTCGGCGCCGCGATCGGTCCGGAAGAGCGCGATGAATGGATGCTCTGCTTCCGCCGCGCCATGGACGAGACGATCGATAATCCGAAACTCCGCGACATCATCTGCCGCCGGTCGAACGGCTGGCTTATCACATGCAGAACAGGGAATAGGCTCTTGGAAAGACTCGATGCTCTGAGACCGCTCATCCTTTTTGTGAGCGGCCTGATGGGCGCCTCCGGCGTGGCGCTTGCGGCCGCCGCAAGCCATGGCGGCGACACGCATTTCCTCGGCTCTGCCTCGACCATGTGCCTTGCCCATGCGCCGGTGCTGATCGGGCTTTATCTGGGCTACCGGCAGTTCCGCACGGCAACGCTTGCCGCCATCGTTCTCGGCCTCGGCACGATCGTCTTTGCCGGCGATCTCGTCTGCCGCCATTATACCGGCGACAGGCTTTTCCCGTTCGCGGCCCCGCTTGGCGGCACGCTGATGCTGCTGGGCTGGCTGATTGTTGCAGCCGGCGCAGCCTTCAGGACAAGGCCGCAGTAACTATCGCCGAAAGGCGATGACCCGCCCCATCTCGCCCTTGGTCTCGCCTTTTCGCAGGCTCGGCGCGTCATCCTCGTCGCGTGGCGTAAACGCAACCACGTTGCCCGCCCCGGGACCGCGTTCTGCGCGCGCAGCCTCCCGCTCTCGGGCCATCTGATAGAGTTCCGGCACCATGCCGTCGCCGGTCTGTTCGGCAAGCTTGTGTAGCCCGATCAGTCCGCTCCCGTCGTAACGGTCCGCATCCCGTCGATCAGGAAACTCGTCTTTCATCATTCCGCTCCTTGATGGTCTGGAGCGCGCGCTCCAGGCTGGACTTGGAGCCATTGCGCAGGGGAATGAAGGTGACGCCGAATTTCTTGCAACCGGTCTTCACCCGCAAACACGCATCATGGCTGATACAGTCGATGGGGCAGAAAACGCAGTCGACGGAGGGAAGAACGGTATCGATACGCGACACCGCTTCGCGCAGGCCGCCATCATGATGGATCAGCTCGGCGCCGTGCTTGCTGGCGATCTGACGCAGATGCGCAACCTGACAGTCACGGCCGCCGACATAAAGGAAGCTGCGGATATCGGTCGTATCCCCGCCAAGCGTCTGAACGGTGGCACCGCCATCCGGCACGCCAGATCCGCTCGTCTGCGTGGCATTGCCGTTCTTCCGCTTCTGTTTCTTCGCCATGGCGCTCCCCGTCTTGGCAGGATCTTGAAGGGTCGGAACCCGTCGTTGGCGGCACCATAGTAAACTTGATTTTCAGAGTAAAGATTAAACTCGACTCTTTTTATCAGGAAATAACGCCGCACCCACCGGCTGTGGATACGGCCATCGGCAACCGGCATCCATCAGCGATGACCGGCAGCCAGGCTACGGGAATGTTTCAGAAATCCGGCTCGAGCGAGATCATCCGTATGCCGACGAGATTGTCGCGATCGTCCGCAACGATCTCGCCATAGCCGATCCGCTTGCCATTGACCTGCAGTTCCACGGGCTCGCCGAACTTGCTGTCGAGCTTGAAGCGCGCACCGGGCTCGGCGCCCATAAGTTCGGCAACCGAGACCTTCACGCGGCCGATCACGGCCTGCATCTCGACGGGGATCTGGCTGACCGGCGGACGGAAGCGATCATTACGCTCGCCTGCAGCGGCGCCCGGAGCAGGAGAAGGAGCGGGAAATTCCGGCAGGTTGGCTGCTGCGTGGTGTTGTTCGAACATTGGGGTCTCCTCTACGGGCTCCGCTGGGCTTGCCATCATGTCGGGCGATGCATCACTGACGGCGCCCTCTTCCACGACAGCCTCATCCTTGAGCGAAGTCTCCGTCGCAGGCGCGCTATCGCCATCGGCCTCGGTCGGCGGAAAATCGTCGTTCATCGGAATCACCTTTCGAAAATGCGTGGACCCTCTGGACCTAGGCCGACACTTGCGCCCTTGCCGCCGCAGAGCGGCGCTATCCCTAACGAAAGGTAAACATCCACAGAGAGCCGTCGGGATACGACACGAAATCAGGTAATCGGGCCGCAATCAGCGCTGGTTTGGCCGCCGCATGCGGGACTGGATGACGGCCGGACAGCTGCCGCGCATCTTCTGGAAGGTCGCCATCGGCAGGCTGATTCGCGAAAGCGCCTCGATGAAGAACGTATCTTCCGGCTCGGCAAAGGCAACGAGCAGACCGGCCTTCACCTCGCCGCGACGCGCGCAGGTGAAGAAGATCTCGTTTTCGCCGAGACAGAGATAGAAATGCTCCGGCAGCATCGCGTTATCGGCCACCTGCAGGATGGCTCCCTGCTCGTGCAGCCCGATGATCTTCACCGTCATGCCCTGATAGGCCTTGATGCCCGCCTGCGGAAAGATCGCCCGCGCAAACAGGCTCGTCCGGCGAACCCGCATTTCCGGGTTGTCGTTGGCGCTATAGAAGCGCGAAAGGTAATGACGATGCTTGCCCGTGCCGGTCATCATTCCTCTCTGGATCAGCATGGTTAAGGAAGGGTTAAATCCCTAGCCGCTTGAGCCAACATGCGCAACTATCAGATTTTGCAATGTCCGGGCAAAAGGCCGCCGCGCATGAGACGCCGGCTACACAAGCACAGCGCGAAAGCCTGCTGCGACATTTTAACTCAGAATTAGCGCATCCGCGTCAGTATCTTGGTAAGTTTTCTTGAAACGCAGGACAAATTTGCCCGGTTCAGGATCGCGAGAGGATGCACCGGATCCGCGATCCGGAAGTGCTGGGGGTAAGTTCTGATGTTCAAAAACATTTCCATTTCGAAGAAGATTGGCCTGGTCGTCGCGATCATGGGCCTGTCTTCCGTCGTCATCGCCGGCGTGTCGGCAAGCGGCCTTAAGGGCCTGCAGGGCGCCATGACCTCGGTCGCGCCGTGAGGAGGTCGCCCGCGAGGCGATGGACCTGCGTGTCGATATCATCGCCATCAGCCGCATGACCTACCAGCTGGCGGCGGCACCCGCCAAGGCGAAGGATTTCCGCGCCGAGACCGACAAGCGCTCCGGCGAAATGCTCGCCCGCCTGCCAAAAATCCAGTCGACGGCCGATGCCAACGAAACCCAGCAGCTCGGCGCCATCCGCGCCGCCCTCGACAGCTATTTCGCCTCGATCCGCGCCATGGTCGATGTCGCCGAGAAGGACCCGGCCAATGCGACGGCGATCACGGCCGCACTCGGCAAGGCGCTCGATGGCCAGAAGGCAGTGACCGATACGGTCAAGGTCTACAGCACCTATTCCGGCAATACGCTGGCCGCCGCCCGCGCAGCCGCCCTCTCCTCCTCGACCACGGCCATGATGGTTGCGGGTGGAGCCGCCCTTGCGCTGATCCTCATCGGCGCATTCTTCAGCACCCTGATCGCCCGCCGCGGCATCGTCCGGCCGATCCATGAGCTGACCGGCGCCATGACGCTTCTCGCCCGCGGCCAGATGGACGACAAGGGCAATATCGACGCCGACCGTCGCGACGAGATCGGCGAAATGGCCCGCGCCGTCGACGTTTTCCGCAACAATGCCCGCGCCATGGCGGAACTCAAGGCACAGGAAGCCGTGCTGCATGAGCGCTCAAGCGATCTGCAGGCCAGCATTTCCGGCGTCGTCGCCGCTGCTGTCGCCGGCGATTTCACTGCCCGCATCCACAAGGATTACGGCAATGACGACCTCAACCGCTTTGCAACGGGCATGAACGAACTGGTGACAAGCGTCGACAATGCCGTCAACGAAGTCCGCCGCGTCATCGCAGCCCTTGCCGAAGCCGATCTCACGCACAGCATGGAAGGCAATTTCCAGGGCGCCTTCGCCGAACTTCAGGCCAACGTCAACACCACGATGGTGCGCCTGCGCTCGACGATGGTGAATGTCCGCGGCGCCGCCCAGACGATCAACAACAACTCGGCCGAACTCTCGTCCGCCGCCAATGACCTGTCGAAGCGCACCGAGCAGCAGGCCGCAGCCCTCGAAGAGACGGCAGCAGCCCTCGACGAGATCACCGCGACCGTGCGCGCCGCCTCCACCCGCGCCAACGAAGCCCGCGACATGGTGCACGAGACGCGCCAGAGTGCGGCAAAGTCGGGCGATATCGTGCGCAGCGCCGTCACCGCCATGGGCCGCATCGAGGATTCATCCGCCAAGATCAGCCAGATCATCGGCGTCATTGACGAGATCGCCTTCCAGACCAACCTTCTGGCGCTGAATGCCGGCGTCGAGGCCGCCCGTGCCGGTGAAGCCGGCCGCGGCTTTGCGGTCGTCGCCCAGGAAGTCCGCGAACTGGCCCAGCGCTCCGCCAATGCCGCCAAGGAGATCAAGACCCTGATCAGCACCTCGACGATGGAAGTCGAGGGCGGCGTGACGCTCGTCCGCTCCACCGGCGATGCGCTGGTCGAGATCGAACGGCTGGTCAACAAGGTCAACGAGCATGTGGAATCGATCGCCACCGCCTCGCGCGAACAGTCGACGGCGCTGGCCGAGATCAATTCCTCGGTCAACCACATGGACCAGATGACCCAGAAGAACGCCGCAATGGTGGAAGAAACCACCGCGGCAAGCGAAACGCTGGCCGAGGAAAGCCATCAGCTGCAGGCGCTCCTGTCGAACTTCCGCCTCGACGGCGAAACCCGCCGCGCCCCGCGCGACCTGCGCCACGCCGCCTGACACGAACGGCTTTGCCAAATTCAGGAAGGCTCGGGCTTCACCGCCCGGGCCTTTTCTGCTTCTGGTGACAGGCACCTCATACGGCAGACGCCCCGCCGGCATCATCCCCCTCAGCCAGCATTTCAAGGAGCGCCTCCAGCGCGACCTGCGTCATGCCGCCCGACATGAACGGCGTTGCCAAATTCGGCAGCGCTCGGGCTTCACCGCCCGGGCCCTCTCCGGTTTTGGCGGCGGGCACCTCATACGGAAGACGCCTCGCCGGCATCATCCCCCTCAGCCAGCATTTCAAGCAGCGCCGCCAGCGCCCGCGTCACATGCCGCTGACCGTGATGGACAGTCGAAAAGCTGCGCGGCGGAATGTCGAAATCCGCCACATGCAGCCGCCCGGCCGCCACATGCGCCGCCGCAGCCCGCATCGACAGAACGGTGGCCGCCTGCCCCGCCTCGACGGCCGCCATCGCCGCCTCGTTCGACGGCAGTTCGAGCACGACCGAAAGCTCGCGCGGCTCGATGACGAGCGAGCGCAGATGCGCCTCGAAGGCGGCCCGCGTTCCCGAGCCCGGTTCACGCAGGATCCAGTTCGTCTCAAGCAGCGCCGATGGCGTGATCCGCCTGCCATCGGCCCAGACATGCCGGTTGCCGACCACCAGAACCAGCCTGTCCTCGGCAACCTTGCTGAGCCTCAGCCCCGCAGGATCAAGCTCGCCCTCGACCACCGCGAGATCCGCGACACCCGAGAGAACCGCCTCGCCGGCACTCTGCGTATTGCCGACCGTCAGCCGCAGATCCACCCGCGAAAACCGCTCGTGATAGCGCATCAGCCGCGCCGGCAACCAATAGCTTGCCACCGTCTGGCTGGCATGGATGCGCAGGAGGCCGGTCGTCGCCCCGCCGAGATCCGCCAGCATCGCCTCCGTCGAACGCGCCCGCTCCAGCACCGAACGCGCCTCCGGCACGAAAAGCCGGCCGGCCTCGGTCAGCTCGATCCGCCGGCCAACCCGGTTGAACAGGACCACCGCATGCCGCGCCTCAAGCGCTGCAATCGCCGCACTCACGGCCGACTGCGTCAGATGCAGCGCCTCGGCCGCCCGCGTCACATGCTCGCGCTCGGCCACTTCCAGAAAGATCCGCAACTGTTCGAGCGTCATCGCCTAACCATTAAAATCGAACGAAACGACAATATCAATCAATTGGATTTATCATTCAATCGGCAGGAGAATGGTTTTCGTCATAACTTGAAGATTTTGGAAAAACCATGAAGCCCGCCGCACCAATCGGAGCCTCCGGCCTGCAACAGGCGAACGCAAGCTACGGCTCGCTCAAAAACAACACCATCGCCCTCCTGCCCGGCCTCGCGCTCACGGCGGCAATCGGCCTCGTGGCCATCGGCATCCGCAGCTGGAGCGGCTGGGCGGCGCTCAGCCCGCTGATCCTGTCGATCATCATCGGATGGTGATCCGCAACGCCCTGCCCGTTCCGGCAGCGCTGGAACCCGGCATCGGCTTTTCGGTGCGGCGCATTCTGCGCATCGGCATCGTGCTTCTCGGCCTGCAGGTCACGGCGGGGCAGATCCTCTCGCTTGGCGCAGGAGGGCTTGCCATGGTCGCCGTGACGCTCGTGACCACCTTCCTGGCGATCCGCCTTGCCGGCCGGGCGCTCGGCGTCGAAAAGTCGCTGACGGACCTCATTGCCGCCGGCACGTCCATCTGCGGCGCCTCGGCGGTGATTGCCGCCAATACGGTGGTGCGCGGCCGGCAGGAGCATGTCGCCTACGCCGTCGCCTGCGTCACGATCTTCGGCTCCATTTCAATGCTTGCCTACCCGCTTCTCGCAGCACCGCTGGCGCTCGATCCGCGCGCCTATGGCCTTTGGGCAGGCGGCACGATCCATGAAGTGGCGCAGGTCGTTGCCGCAAGTTTTCAATCCGGCGAGATCGCCGGCCATTACGGCACCATATCGAAGCTTGCCCGCGTCGTGATGCTCGCTCCCCTCATCATGGCGCTTGCCGTCTCGATGCGGGAAAGAAATGAGGACGCGGCCGGCACCGGCAGACGCCCCTCCGCGCCCATGCCCTGGTTCGTCCTTGGTTTCGTGGCGATGATGGCGGTGAACAGCGCAGTGACGATCCCGCCCGCGATCGCCGGCGACATGCAGACCATCACCAACATGCTGCTTGCCATGGCGCTGGCCGCAATGGGGCTGCAGACGGATATCGGCAAGCTGAGGGCCGAAGGCTGGCGGCCGCTGGCGCTCGGCGCTTCGGCTGGCTGTTCATCGCCGCCTTCGGCTACGCCATGCTGCGCCTCTTCGGCTTCTGATGCGCAGGAGCCACTGACCCTTCGGCGCAAAACAGAAAGGGCCGCCGCCAGACCTCAAAAGTCTCTGGCGCGGCCCATACACGTGTGAACTGCCATGCAGTCACACGTCTTCCAGTCCCACATCTTCCAGTCTCAGGCGCCATCGTCGGATGCCTGCCGGAACTCCTCCATCCCGACACCCATCCGACAAACGGAAAACCGCCTCAGCAGGGCTTCGGCCGCTCCGGCTTCACCGGCTCATGCAGGGCCTCCTGATGATACCAGCAGTCATCGACGACGCTGAGCGTCACATCGAACACGCTCGCCGGTACGGTCTTGCCGTCCTCCAGCCGCCGGCGCGGACGCACCGGAAACTGATAGATCGTTGCTGTCTCCCGATGGATGTTGATTGCCATCCGATCGTCTCCTCACTCACTCCCAGTGCAGCATGTCGGGTTCAATAAAAACCCACAGCACAAATTGCACATTTTTTGTGCCAATTGCATTATTTTACATCAAATCAGGCTGCGGCGCTAGGCGCAATCTTGCCCAAACGGGGCGCAGGTCCATCCGGTGAAACACGTAACGCTCATGCGGACGAAACGCCGCAGCGCTGCAAACCGAACCCGGCACCACCCGGCGGCAGCAGCGAGTTTACCCCCGATCCCATGGGAATCCAACGTTGCAACCGCAGGCAACATCGCGCCCATGACCGCTGGGCGACAGCTGGCGGGAGCGGCAGGCAGCCGCATTTTTACACTTTTTTAACCAAACATCCCCACCGGGGCGCAAACTGGCACGGGATGTGCGTGTACCCTGTCATCCCGGAGGCGCAGGCTGTGATGGTCCGCGCTTCAGGATGGCTCAACCATGCTAATCACGGCCTGAGAGATAAAAAATGACCAAGTTCAAGCTCGAGTACATCTGGCTCGACGGGTATACCCCGGTACCGAACCTGCGCGGTAAAACGCAGATCAAGGAATTCGACGTTTTCCCGACGCTCGAGCAGCTTCCGCTGTGGGGCTTCGACGGTTCGTCCACCAATCAGGCCGAAGGTCGTTCGTCTGACTGCGTGCTGAAGCCCGTTGCCGTTTACCCGGACCCGGCTCGCACCAACGGCGTTCTCGTCATGTGCGAAGTCATGATGCCGGATGGCGTTACGCCGCACGCTTCGAACACCCGCGCCACGATCCTCGACGACGAAGATGCATGGTTCGGCTTCGAACAGGAATACTTCTTCTACGAGAACGGCCGCCCGCTCGGCTTCCCGGAAGACGGCTACCCGGCTCCGCAGGGCCCGTACTACACCGGCGTTGGCTACAAGAACGTCGGCGCAGTTGCCCGTGAAATCGTCGAAGAGCACCTTGACCTTTGCCTCGCTGCCGGCATCAACCACGAAGGCATCAACGCCGAAGTGGCCAAGGGCCAGTGGGAATTCCAGATTTTCGGCAAGGGCTCCAAGCGCGCTGCCGACCAGATCTGGATGGCTCGCTACCTGCTGCAGCGTCTGACGGAACAGTACGGCATCGACGTCGAATACCACTGCAAGCCGCTCGGCGACACAGACTGGAACGGCTCGGGCATGCACTGCAACTTCTCGACCAAGTACATGCGCGAAGTTGGCGGCAAGGAATATTTCGAAGCGCTCATGGCGCAGTTCGACAAGAACCTGCAGGCACACATCGACGTTTACGGCCCGGACAACCACCTGCGTCTGACCGGCAAGCACGAAACGGCTCCGTGGAACAAGTTCTCCTACGGCGTTGCTGACCGTGGCGCCTCGATCCGCGTTCCGCACTCCTTCGTCAACAACGGCTACAAGGGCTACCTTGAAGACCGTCGTCCGAACTCCCAGGGCGACCCCTACGCGATCGCTTCCCAGGTTCTGAAGACGATCTCGGAAGTCCCGACTGCAAAGTCGGCAGCTGCCTGATTGATCTGACGATCACAATAAGACGCCGGCCTCTCGGGGCCGGCGTTTTTCGTTTCAGAAGATGGATGGCGCCGGTCACTGCCTGCCGCCCAGAGTGCGCGCCAGGAGAACTGGCGCCCGCAGGGGTGGCACCCGGAGGCCTTGCCCCCCGGCTGGCTGGCTGTCGGCGCTGGCTGCCGGGACAGGCTGCAGCGACCTTGGCCGAGCCGGCTTTCTCAGGCGGAAAAAGCTACGGTGACGCCGCGCTGGCGAAAATAAGCCTGCATCAGCTTGCGGCCGGAGCGATTGTTATGCGGCAGCTTCGTCGGATCAAAGACGGCCTCCTTCAGGCCTTCCGCCTTCATCGCCGCCTTGAGGGTAGCAATATGCAGGTCGATATCGGCATTGTCGGCCTGAAGCGACTGGTAAATGCGGCTGGTGGCTTCTGCGACTGTCGGTTCGCTCACGATCAGAACTCCGGTGTTGGGGCGCCCGGCGATGGCCGGACCTGTGACCTGACCCTATCGTGGGGAAAAACGCCTGCGTCAATGGGCGAAGGTGGAATGGGCGACGGTCGTATGGCCTGGAAGCGCGGCGTGAGCGCGATAGACAAGACCTGACTGCGCCAGCACCTGTTATTGCAGCGAGGCGATCAAAACGCTATTCGCTCAGACAAATCCCAATCGGCGAAGGAGAGCCAAAATGATTAAAATCATGGTATTGCTGCACAGCGCCGTTGGAACAGGTTGGCAATCGCCCCCAAAAGGCACGAGCCTGAAAACCCTCGGTGAAGCTGAGGAGCAAGGCTTCATCCTTATCCGCGGTGAGTTTCAGAAACGGCAATTCCGTCTTACGGACATGGGCGCCGAATATGTCGCGCGCGACCGGCGGCGTCTGGAAGCGCGCGGGCTCTGAACCGGCGTGTCGTGACGACGCTCACCGGAAACTGCCGTTGAAGAGCACCGCCCCCCTTACGACCGGATCTTCAACCCATCCATGAAGACCTGTTCGAGAAAGCGGGCTGCATCGTCGAAGCGTCCCTCGCCCGACATGTCCTGACCGAGCACGGCGCGCACCTGCACGTCGAAATCCGCATAATGCTGGGTGGTGGACCAGATCGAGAAGATCAGGTGATAGGGATCGCATTTGGCGATTTTTCCCGCCCGCGCCCAGCCACGGATCACCTCTGCCTTCTCGTCCACCAGTTCCTTGAGCGGCCCCTTCAGCTCGTCCTCGATATGCGGCGCGCCTGCAGGATCTCGTTGGCGAAAGCCGGCTTTCACGGGGAAAATCCCGCGCCATTTCCAGCTTGCGGCGGATATAGGAACGGATCTCCGGCCCCGGGCTCCCCTCCGCATCGAAGGCCCGTAGCGGCTCGAGCCATGTCGTCAGCACCCGGTCGATCAGCTGGCGGTGCATCGCCTCCTTGGTGCGGAAGTAATAGAGTAGGTTCGGCTTCGACATGCCGGCCGCTTCCGCGATCTGGTCGATCGTCGAACCGCGAAACCCGTTGACGGAAAAAACATCGAGTGCGGCCTCGAGGATAAGCTCCTCTTTTTCCTCCTGAATGCGTGTCCGCCTCTGGGTTTTCGCCGCTCTCGGTATCGCCATCCGCTCTTCGCCGCCCTCGTTCTGATCAGCCCGCAGACCGGGCGATAAATTCCTTTTGTCTTTCGCGTTTTTCGTCTTGAGTGACGACGCGGAATTGGTCATGGTTTTACCAACCGGTCAAATTATCGGCAACGCTTATTTGTGAGGCAATGCCAATCTTCCGAAGGTGGAGCACCACCGCGGCAGGACCGAAAGGGAACATGGAAACATGCCGCCGCTCCGGCGCCGCATGCAATTTGGAATGAGGAACGATATCATGGTGGCAGCACCCGGCGAGAACCTGCGCGTCAACGGCGACCGGCTTTGGGACATGCTGGAGGAGATGGCGAAGATCGGCCCCGGCATTGCCGGCGGCAACAACCGCCAGACCCTGACCGATGCCGATGGCGAGGGCCGTCACCTGTTCAGGAAATGGTGCGAAGAGGCCGGAATGACGGTCGGCGTCGACAAGATGGGCACGATGTTCGCGACCCGCGCCGGTACGGATCCGGATGCGCTTCCCGTCTATCTCGGCAGCCATCTCGACACCCAGCCGACCGGCGGCAAATATGATGGTGTGCTCGGCGTGCTTGCGGCTCTCGAAGTGGCGCGCACGATGAATGATCTTGGCATCAAGACGAAACATCCGATCGTCGTCACCAACTGGGCCAATGAGGAAGGCGCCCGCTTCGCGCCGGCCATGCTGGCATCGGGCGTCTTTGCCGGCGTCCATTCGCTCGATTACGCCTATTCGCGGCAGGACCCGGAGGGCAAGACCTATGGCGACGAACTGAAGCGCATCGGCTGGCTCGGCGAGGAAGAGGTCGGCGCCCGCAAGATGCACGCCTATTTCGAATATCATATCGAACAGGGGCCGATCCTTGAGGCGGAAGACAAGCAGATCGGCATCGTCACCCACTGCCAGGGCCTCTGGTGGCTGGAATTCACCCTGACCGGCAAGGAAGCCCATACCGGCTCGACCCCGATGGAGCGCCGCGTCAATGCGGGCCTTGCCATGGGCCGTATTCTTGAAGTGGTGCAGGATGTCGCCATGGCCGAACAGCCCGGTGCGGTTGCCGGCGTCGGCCAGGTGTTCTTCTCGCCCAATTCGCGCAACGTTCTGCCCGGCAAGGTCGTCTTCACCGTCGACATGCGCACGCCGAGCCAGGAAAAGCTCGACCGCATGCGCGACAAGATCGAGGCAGGTGCGGCGGAAATCTGTGCCGCTCTCGGCGTCGGTTACGCGGTGGAGGCCGTCGGCCATTTCGATCCCGTCACCTTCGACCCGACGCTGGTCGGCCGCGTGCGCGATGCCGCAGAGAGGCTCGGCTACAGCCATATGGACATCATTTCCGGCGCCGGCCACGACGCCTGCTGGGCCGCAAAAGTGGCCCCCGCTACGATGATCTTCTGCCCCTGCGTCGGCGGCCTGTCGCACAATGAGGCCGAGGAGATCTCGAAGGAATGGGCAGCCGCCGGCTGCGATGTTCTCTTCCACGCGGTCGTCGAGACAGCGGAGATCGTCGCGTGAGTGCAACGATCGCCACAGAAACGGCCGACCAGCCCGAGGTCGCAGGCCTGCTTGCGCTCTCGGACGACTATATGGCTGGGCTCTACCCGCCGGAAGGCAATTTCGCCGTCGATCTCAAGGCGCTCTGCCAGCCGGATATCACCCTCGTCGTCGCAAGGCTCGACGGCCGTGCCGTCGGCTGCGGCGCGGTCAAAATCCTGGATGGCGAGAGCGCCGAACTGAAGCGGATCTTCGTTCACGACGAGGCCCGTGGCCACGGGCTCGGCCGCCGCATCGTCGCGGCACTGGAAGAGATCGCGACGGCGAAGGGCATCCGCGACATCTATCTCGAAACCGGTCCGCTCAATGTCGAGGCGGTGAGGCTTTATGCGGCGCAGGGCTACCGCGAATGCGGCCCTTTGCCGATTACGAGGAAAACCCGCACAGCCTGTTCATGGTGAAATCCGCAAAGGCAGATACGCAATTGGAAATTGTGCCATGACGGCAACGGCCTTATACCTAGTGAGAAACCAAACCGCGGAGCGCATGGCATGTCCCCCGCAATCGAAAACCTCGTTCTCGAACACCTGCGCGCCATCCGCACGACGGTCGACCGCTTGTCCGACGACATGCAGGAGGTCAAGTCGCGGCTTGGCTTGCTCGAACAGCAATATGCCAACCTCTCCAATCGGCTGGACCGGGTCGATCAACGTATTCTGCGCATCGAGAAACGGCTCGACCTCGTCGATAGCTGAGATGGGTGGGCGCCTATCCCTACATTGATGACGGGCATGCTTTACGCTTCACCTCACTATTGCACGCATCACGGCCGCGCTGGAACAGGAGAAGGCTGAGCTTAAACGGCTGAGAGCATGGTTGCGATGAAACCAAGAAAATCAAGGGAACAGCAATGACCACAGTCATCAAGGGCGGCACGGTCGTCACCGCCGACCTCACCTACAGGGCGGATGTGAAGATCGAGGGCGGCAGGATCATCGAGATCGGCCCGGATCTGAAGGGCGATACGGTTCTGGACGCCACCGGCTGCTATGTCATGCCGGGCGGCATCGATCCGCATGTGCATCTCGAAATGCCCTTCATGGGCACCTATTCCGCCGATGATTTCGACAGCGGCACCAGAGCGGCCTTGGCCGGCGGCACGACCATGGTGGTGGATTTCTGCCTGCCCGACCCCGGCCAGTCGCTTCTCGACGGCCTGAAGCGCTGGGACAACAAGGCCACCCGCGCCCATTGCGACTATTCCTTCCACATGGCGATCACCTGGTGGGGCGAACAGGTCTTCAACGAGATGAAGACCATCGTCGAGGAAAAGGGCATCAACAGCTTCAAGCATTTCATGGCCTACAAGGGCTCGCTGATGGTGAACGACGACGAGATGTTCGCCTCGTTCTCCCGCTGCGCCGAATTGGGCGCGCTTCCTCTCGTCCATGCGGAAAACGGCGATATCGTCGCTGCCATGCAGGACCGGCTGATGAGCGAAGGCAATGACGGCCCGGAAGGCCACGCCTATTCCCGCCCGCCGGAAGTCGAAGGCGAGGCGACCAACCGCGCCATCATCATCGCCGATATGGCAAAAGTGCCGCTCTATGTCGTCCACACCTCGTGCGAACAGTCACATGAAGCGATCCGCCGCGCCCGTCAGGCCGGCATGCGCGTCTATGGCGAGCCGCTGATCCAGCATCTGACGCTCGACGAGAGTGAATATTTCGACAAGGACTGGGATCATTCCGCCCGCCGCGTCATGTCGCCACCCTTCCGCAACAAGGCGCATCAGGACAGTCTCTGGGCGGGTCTTTCCTCAGGCTCGCTGCAGGTCGTCGCGACAGACCACTGCGCATTCACGACCGCGCAGAAACGCACCGGCCTCGGTGACTTCCGAAAGATCCCCAACGGCACCGGCGGGCTTGAAGATCGCCTCCCAATGCTCTGGACCCATGGCGTGATGACCGGCCGCATCACCATGAACGAATTCGTCGCCGTCACCTCGACGAATATCGCCAAAATCCTCAATCTATATCCGAGGAAAGGCGCCATCCTCGTCGGCGCCGATGCCGATATCGTCGTCCTCGACCCCAAGGCCTCGAAGACCATTTCCGCCGGCACCCAGCAATCGGCGATCGATTACAATGTCTTCGAAGGCAAGACGGTGACAGGCCTGCCGCGCTACACGCTCTCGCGAGGCAATGTTGCCTATGGCGACGGCCAGATCAGATCCCGCGAAGGCGATGGCAGGTTCGTCGCCCGCGAACCTTTCACGGCACCGGCAAAAGCGCTTTCCACCTGGAAGGAACTGACCGCGCCGCGCAAGATCGAACGGACCGGCATTCCGGCAAGTGGAGTATGACATGAAAAACGCCCTTCTGGCCCCCTCTCTGGCACTCATCCTGGGCCTGATCGCAACGGCGGCAAACGCGGCCGACCCGTTCCTCGATGGCGCCTATGGCAACAAGGGCGGCTGCCTGTTTGCCAAGACCGGCGATCCGGGCGACGACGATACGTTCTTCACGCTGGATGACGACGGCATCACCACCTCGGAAATGACCTGCGATTTCACCGCCAACGCCACCAAGACGGCCAACGGCTACAGCGTTCCGGCGCAATGCGATGCCGATGGCGAGGATACCAAGCGCGGCACGGCGACGCTCGCCCTCTCCGACAAGGGCTATGCGATCACCCTTCCCGGCGGCAAGACATGGGGTCCCTATCCGAAATGCCAGTAGCAGACACATCCCCGACAAAGCCCCCCGCCACCCCCTCGCCCACCAGCGACGAGAGCGGCTTCTCGGTCGTCTCCGCCCGCGACTTGAGCCTCACCTTCAACACCAATGACGGCCCGGTCCATGCGCTGTCGCATGTGGATCTCGATGTGAAGCGAGGCGATTTCGTCTCCTTCATCGGCCCCTCCGGCTGCGGCAAGACCACCTTTCTGCGCGTCATCGCCGATCTCGAACAGGCGACCTCGGGAGAGATCTCGGTCAATGGCATGACGCCGGAAGAGGCACGCAAGGCCCGCTCCTACGGCTATGTCTTCCAGGCGCCGGCGCTCTATCCCTGGCGCACGATCGAGAAGAACATCGCGCTGCCGCTCGAAATCATGGGTTATGCCTCAACTGAACGGCAGGCGCGCATCAAGCGCACGCTCGATCTCGTCAATCTCGCGGGCTTCGGCAAGAAATACCCCTGGCAGCTCTCCGGCGGCATGCAGCAGCGCGCCTCGATTGCGCGTGCACTCGCCTTCGATGCTGATCTTCTCCTGATGGACGAACCGTTCGGCGCGCTCGATGAAATCGTCCGCGACCACCTGAACGAACAGCTCCTGAAACTCTGGCAGGAAACGCAAAAGACGATCTGCTTCGTTACCCACTCGATCCCGGAGGCCGTCTACCTCTCGACCAAGATCGTCGTCATGTCTCCCCGCCCCGGCCGCGTCACAGACGTGATCACCTCGACCCTGCCGAAGGAGCGCCCGCTCGAAATCCGCGAGAGCCCGGAATTCCTCGAAATCGCCCACCGCGTCCGCGAGGGCTTAAGGGCGGGGCACAGCTATGACGAGTAGCGCGCCGGACCGTGTCCGCGACCACATCCTGCCGGTTCTGACGATCGTCATCGCCATCATCGCCATCTGGTATGTTGGCGCGGTTGCCATGAACGCACCCTTCCAGCGCGATCTCGACCGGCGCGGCAACACCACATCGACCACGATGGAATTTGTCGAAAAGACCCTGTCGCAGCCGAAGCCGGTCCTGCCCGCGCCGCATCAGGTGGCACAAAACCTCTTCGACAACACGGTGATGCGCAGCGTCACCTCCAATCGCAGCCTCATCTACCATAGCTGGGTGACGCTTTCCTCGACGCTGACGGGCTTTGCCTTCGGCACCGTACTCGGCATCCTGATTGCCATCGGCATCGTCCATGTGACCGCGCTGGAACGCAGCCTCATGCCCTGGATCATCGCCTCGCAAATGGTACCGGTTCTGGCGATTGCACCCATGGTCATCGTCGTGCTTGCCGCCGTCAACATTACCGGGCTTCTGCCGAAGGCGCTGATCTCCACCTATCTTTCCTTCTTCCCGGTCGCGGTCGGTATGGTGAAGGGCCTGCGCTCGCCCGAACTCATCCAGCTCGACCTGATGCGGACCTATAATGCCGGCACGCTGGCGACACTTCTGAAGCTGCGCCTGCCCGCCTCAGTGCCCTTCCTGTTTGCCTCGATGAAGGTCGCGGTCGCCGCAAGCCTCGTCGGCGCCATCGTCGGCGAATTGCCGACGGGTGCCGTCGCCGGGCTGGGTTCGAAACTGCTGGCCGGCTCCTATTACAGCCAGACGATCGACATCTGGGCAGCGCTGATCGCCGGCTCGGTTCTGGCCGCCCTTCTGGTCGCCGCGGTCGGCATCGCCTCCAAACTCGTCGCCCGCGCCATGGGCGCTCAGAGGGAGGGCGCGCAGCATGATGGGCGTCATAAACACCCGCCTCGCCACCCCAAGGCAGGCCCTGTCCACCCTCCCGGTCGCCGAGCCGGGATCGCCGCAGGCCTCTCTGCCCGTACCGCGGATATTCCGACCTGAGAACCTGCAGCATAATGCCCTTCCTGGACATAGGCCCGCTACGGTGGCGGGCCGTGCCCATCGCTCGGGCCGCGGCTCCCGACACGTCCGGCGAACTTATCGCCCGCGCCATGGGCACTCGGATCAGAGGGTGTGCCGCATGATGCGCCCCCTGAACTCCTACCTACCCATCCAGCGGCAGGCCATGCCCACCCTTCCGGTCGCAACGGTCGGCACCACCGCAAGCCTCCTCCCCCGCATCATGGTGCCAAGATCGGAGGGCATGCAGCATGACGCCCCGCCTTGCCACCCGCAGCCTTGGTCCGCGCCCCTTCGCCATCCGTCTCGTCACACAATGGCAGGCCTTGGCCGCACTTGTCCTTGCCATCGTGGCGATCTTCTCCCTGCCGCTCCTGACCGCCGACGCAGCAACGCCCTACGGCACGGCTACGACCGGCCTCATTCTCGCTCTGGTCATCGTCGCAGCCCTCGCCTGCCTCACCGTCTCCAGCACGGCCACGCTTGCCGCCATCCTTTTCATCGGCGCCCATGGTGCCGCATGGCTGCTGCTCTCAGGTCTTTCCGGCAACGAGGGCAAGGCGACATGGGCCTTTGCCGCACTGGTCATGGCATCATGGCTTCTCGCCTGGCGCTGCGTCACGGCGCTCTCCGCCCTGCGCCCCGCCGGCAAACCGGCCGACAAGGCGCTTCGCCTGCTGATCCCGGCGATCTTCGGCGCCTGGCTGCTCATCCTGTGGGAAGCCTTTACCCGCGGCGCCGGCGTGCCCTTCATCCTGCTTCCGCCGCCATCGGCAATTGCCGCAAGGCTCGTCACCTCCGTGCCGATCCTCTTTGATGACGTGCGCCAGACGATCTTCAAGTCGGTCGTCGCGGGCTATGCCATCGGCTGCGGCGCGGGCTTCGTCACCGCCATCCTTGCAGATCGCGTCACCTTCCTGCGCCGCGGGCTCCTGCCGATCGGCAATCTCATGTCGGCTCTGCCGATGATCGGGGTGGCGCCGATCATGGTCATGTGGTTCGGCTTCGACTGGCAGTCCAAGGCTGCCGTCGTCACCATCATCACCTTCTTCCCGATGCTGGTGAACACGGTTGCCGGCCTTGCCGCGACCGGCCCGATGGAACGCGACCTGATGCGCTCCTACGCCTCCGATTACAGCCAGACGCTGATCAAACTGCGCCTGCCGGCCGCCATGCCCTTCATCTTCAACGCGCTGAAGATCAATTCCACCCTGGCGCTGATCGGCGCCATCGTCGCGGAATTCTTCGGCACGCCGATCGTCGGTATGGGTTTCCGCATCTCTACCGAGATCGGCCGCATGAATGTCGACATGGTCTGGGCCGAGGTGGCGGTTGCCGCCCTTGCCGGATCGGTCTTCTACGGGGTCATCGCCCTTATCGAAAGGACGACGACCTTCTGGCATCCGTCTAACCGTGGGGGTTAGGCGCCAACATCCCGAGCCTCACCTCGATGGCCGGGCAACAAGAGAGGGTAACGCAATGCTACAAGGGAAAAAGCTGGCGCAGCGCCTGATGGCTGGCGCAGTCATGGGGGTAATGTCGCTTGCTGCCGCACAGGCCATGGCCGCCGACAAGGTGACGCTGCAGCTGAAATGGGTCGCCCAGGGCCAGTTCGGCGGCTATTACGTCGCCAAAGACAAGGGTTTCTACAAGGATGAGGGCCTCGACGTCACCATCAAGCCGGGCGGCCCGGATATCGCCCCCGAACAGGTGATCGCCGGCGGCGGCGCAGACGTCATCGTCGACTGGATGGGCGGCGCGCTGGTTGCCCGCGAAAAGGGCGTTCCGCTCGTCAACATCGCCCAGCCCTATGCCAAATCCGGCCTCGAGCTGATTTGCCCGAAGGATGGCCCGGTCAAGACCGAAGCCGATTTCAAGGGCCACACCCTCGGCGTCTGGTTCTTCGGCAACGAATATCCGTTCTTCGCCTGGATGAACAAGCTCGGCCTGAAGACCGATGGCGGCGCCGATGGCGTGACCGTGCTGAAGCAGAGCTTTGACGTTCAGCCGCTCGTCCAGAAACAGGCAAACTGCATCTCGGTCATGACCTATAACGAATACTGGCAGGCGATCGATGCCGGCTTCAAGCCGGAAGACCTCGTCGTCTTCAACTACACCAAGCTCGGCATCGACCTTCTCGAAGACGGCCTCTATGTCAACGAGACGAAGCTGAAGGATCCGAAGTTCAAGGAGGACATGGTCAAGTTCGTCCGCGCCTCGATGAAGGGCTGGCAATATGCGCTGGCACATCCGGATGAAGCGGCCGAGATCGTCATGGACAATGGCGGCCAGGATGAAAACCACCAGAAGCGCATGATGGGCGAAGTTGCAAAGCTGATCGGCAACGGCAAGCTCGACATGGCCACCTATGACCGCACGGTCAAGGCGCTGACCGACCAGAAGATCATCACCAAGAAGCCCGAGGGCGCCTATACGACCGAAATCACCGATGCTGCGGTGAAGTGATCGACGCCCTGTGACACTGCCGGAGGGGACATATATCCGTGCCGCGACCGAACTGTCGCAAGCGCGGGCAAAATCCCCTCCGGTTGATTTACCCCCTGCAACCACGTAAAACCGTCGCAACCGATCCATCCTGTCCTTGAGGGGGCCTGCGATGGAGCCGAGGTGATGTTGCAGCTCGATCTGTGATCAGGCTTGCAAACGGGCAAAGCCCCCACCACCTCTGTCCGGCTGGTTGCGCAGAGGAGGGGCGCCATCGGCAAGGTCCGGCCTGACCGATTTGATCGCTCTCCCGGAATTGATTGCATGGCACGCCGCACCACCTTCGACCGCCGCCCGAAATCCGCCCTCTCGACGGCCACCATCGCCGCGCTCTTCACCACGGCAAGCCTTGCCGTGCTGTCCCTGCCCGCCCAGGCACAAGACAAGGCAGAGCAGCAGCAGCCCGCCGCGCCGGCAACGGGCGCAGCGCAGCCGAACGAGGCCCGCCTCCCCGCCATCGTCGTCACCGATGTCGTCAAGCGCCACATGACCGATCGCGTCATCGCCAGCGGCACGGTGAAACCCGTCGATGAAGTCTATATCCAGCCGCTTGTCGATGGACTGTCGATCAAGACGCTGAATGTCGATATCGGCAGCGAAGTCACCGCCAACAGCGTGCTTGCAACGCTGACCGACGATGCGCTTCTGTTGCAGAAGAGCCAGTATCAGGCCAACAAAGCCAAGGCCGAGGCGAATGTCGCGCAATACCGCGCCCAGGTGGTGGAAGCTCAGGCCAATCTCGATGATGCCCGCCGCCAGCGCGACCGCGCCCTGAAACTCAGCGAAAGCGGCACCAACACCCAGTCGCAGGTCGAAACCGCCAATGCGCAATATGAAGTGGCGCAGGCCCGCCTGAACGCGGCCAGACAGACCGTCTCGGTCGGTGAATCCGACGTCAAGGTCGCCGAGGCGCAGATTGCCGATACCGATCTGAAGCTCGAGAGAACCGCGGTCAAGACGCCGGTCGCCGGCATTGTTTCCGACAAGAACGCCCGTATCGGCGCAATCGCCAATGGCAGCGGCGATCCGCTCTTTACCGTCATCCGTGACGGCGCGATCGAGCTTGTCGCCGATCTTTCCGAAACCGATATCCAGAAGGTCAAGGTCGGCCAGCGCGCTACGGTGAGTGTTGCCGGCGGCAGGATCCGCATCGAGGGCAAGGTCCGCCTCGTCTCGCCGACTGTCGATGCCACCACAAGACTCGGCGCCGTGCATGTGGTGATCGACGACGATACCGGCGCCCGCGCCGGCATGTTCGCGACAGCCGAGATCATCGTCGAGGAGAAGGATACGCTCGCCTTGCCGCTGGCCGCCGTGACGACCGGCGAAAAAGGCTCTTCCGCCCGCAAGGTGGAGGATGGCACCGTCCGTCAGGTTGCAATCACGACCGGCATCGAGGATGGCGGCTATGTGGAGATTGCCGATGGCCTTGCCGCCGGCGACAAGGTCGTCGCCAAGGCCGGCGCCTTCGTCCGCGATGGCGACCATATCCGCCCGGTCGCGGCCAAGCCCGCAGATCTCCAGTCCGCCACGACGACTATCGGCAATTGAGGTCGGGCCATGAACTTTTCCGCCTGGTCCATCCGCAATCCGATCGCCACGCTTCTCGCCTTCGCGCTCCTCGTTCTGATGGGCGTGCAGGCCTTCTACAAGCTGCCGATCACACGCTTCCCGAATATCGACGTTCCGGTCGTGGCGATCACCGTCACCCAGAGCGGCGCCTCGCCTTCGGAACTCGAGGCACAGGTGACGAAGGAAGTGGAGGATGCCGTCGCCTCGATCAGCGGCATCGATGAAATCCAGTCGACCGTCACCGATGGCCAGTCGCTGACGACCATCGTCTTCCGCATAGAAAAGCCGACCGAAGAGGCGGTGCAGGACACCAAGGACGCGATCGACAAGATCCGCAGCGAGCTTCCCGCCGGCATCGAAGAGCCGATCGTCAGCAAGGTCGATGTCGAGGGACAGGCGATCCAGACCTTCGCCGTCTCCTCTCCCAATATGACGCTCGAGGAACTCTCGTGGTTCGTCGACGATACGGTGAAACGCGCGCTGCAGGGCCAGCCCGGCATCGGCCGCATCGACCGTTACGGCGGCTCCGACCGCGAGGTGCATGTCTCGCTCAATCCCGGCCGGCTTGACGCCTATGGCATCACCGCCGCCGATGTGAACAGCCAGCTGCGCAGCGTCAATGTCGATCTCGGCTCCGGCCGCGGCCAGGTGGGCGGCAACGAGCAGACGATCCGCACGCTCGGCGACGCCCGCAATGTCGCCCAGCTAGCCGATACGACGATCACGCTGCCGAATGGCCGCTTCGTCAAACTGTCCGAACTCGGCACTGTCACCGATACCTATGAGGAGCCGAAATCCTTCTCGCGCTTCAATGGATCACCGGCCGTCACCTTCGCCGTTTTCCGCGCCAAGGGCGCAAGCGAAGTTTCAGTTGCCGAAACCGTCGCCACCTCGCTGACCGACCTGCGCAAGGCGCATCCCGACGTCGCGATCGAAATGGTCGATGACTCGGTCTATTTCACCTATGGCAATTACGAGGCAGCCCTTCACACGCTGATGGAAGGCTCGCTTCTCGCCGTCATCGTCGTCTTCCTCTTCCTGCGCAACTGGCGCGCGACGCTGATCGCAGCCGTGGCACTGCCGCTTTCCGCCATCCCGACCTTCTGGATCATGGACCAGATGGGCTTCTCGCTGAACCTCGTCTCGTTTCTGGCGCTGACGCTGGCAACCGGCATTCTGGTGGATGACGCGATCGTCGAGATCGAAAACATCGCCCGCCATATCAAGATGGGCAAGACGCCCTATCGCGCCGCATTGGAAGCGGCCGACGAGATCGGCCTTGCGGTGATCGCCACAAGCTTCACCATTATCGCCGTCTTCGTGCCCGTCTCCTTCATGCCGGGCATTCCGGGCCAGTATTTCATCCAGTTCGGCCTGACCGTCGCCTTCTCCGTCTTCTTCTCGCTCGCTGTCGCCCGCCTCATCACGCCCCTGATGGCCGCCTATCTGATGCGCGCCGAAGACGGCATGGAAGACCATGAGGATAATGACGGTGCGCTGATGCGCGCCTATACGCGGCTTGTCACCGGCACGACGCGCAAATGGTACTGGCGCTATGCCACGATGCTCGCCGCCATCGGCTTCCTCGTCGGCTCGATGTTCCTTCTGTCGAAAGTGCCGGGCAGCTTCATGCCGCCGGACGATTCCTCCCGCGTCGTCCTCTCGGTCGAATTGCCGCCGAACGCCTCGCTCGAAGAGACCGCCACGACGACGGACCGCATCTACAATGCCGTGCGCGGCATCAACGGCGTCGAAAGCGTCTTCGTCCTCGGCGGCGCCTCGCCCAAGGGCGATCTCGAACTGCGCCGCGCCACCGTCCGCGTCATCCTCGGCAATATCGATCATTCGCTCGTGAAGACACTCGTCAACAAGGGCCTTGGCGGCCTGCCGCTGATTGGCCAGTTTGTTCCGAAAATGCAGGAAAACGGCCGCACGAGACCGCAATGGGATGTCGAGACCGACATCTTTGCCGCCGTGCGCGATATTCCGGACGTCCGCATCTCCAAGGTCAACGACCGTGCCGAGCGCGACCTGTCGTTCAACTTCCTCTCGTCGTACGAACAGGATCTGAACGAGGCCGTCAGCCTCTTGGAATCGCATCTGCGCGCCTCGCCCATCCTCGCCAACGTCTCCTCCGACGGCGCCCTTCCCCGCCCGGAACTGCAGATCCGCCCGCACAAGGACCAGATCGCAAGGCTTGGCATCACCCCGCAGCAGATTTCCGAAACCGTGCGCGTGGCAACGATCGGCGATATCGACGCACAGCTGACAAAGATCTCGCTCGACGACCGGCAGATCCCGATCCGTGTCCAGCTTTCCCTCGATACCCGCCGGGACCTGAACGCCATCCGCGCGCTGAAAATCAAGACGGCGTCGAACGGCACCGTTCCGCTCTATTCGATCGCCGATATCGACTATTCGGAAGGCCCAAGCTCGATCAAGCGCAACAACCGCAACCGCGTCGTGGCGATCGGCTCCGACGTGCCCTATGGCACGGCGCTCGACACGGCGACGGCCGAGTTCGAACGCATCGTCGCAGAGACCAAGCTGCCGCCGACCGTCCATCTCGCAGCCGGCGGCGATGCCAAGGTTCAGGCTGAAATGGTCGCCAATTTCGGCAAGGCGATGCTGATGGGCCTGCTTCTGGTTCTCGTCGTGCTGATCCTGCTCTTCAAGGATGTCATCCAGCCCTTCACCATCCTCTTCTCGCTGCCGCTGGCGATCGGCGGCGTTGCGGTGGCGCTGATCGTCACCCAGAATGCGCTCTCCATGCCGGTCCTGATCGGCATCCTGATGCTGATGGGCATCGTGACGAAAAACGCCATTCTGCTCGTCGATTTCGCCATCGAGATGAAACGGCACGGCATGGAACGGGTGCATGCCATGGTGGAGGCCGGCCGCAAGCGCGCCCGCCCGATCATCATGACCTCGATTGCCATGTCCGCCGGTATGCTGCCGTCTGCGCTCGGTGTCGGTGAAGGCGGCTCCTTCCGCGCCCCGATGGCGATCGCCGTCATCGGCGGCATCATCGTCTCGACCGTACTGTCGCTCGTCGTCGTACCGTCCTTCTTCCTGATCATGGACGATCTCTCGCGCCTGATGGGCCGCCTCTTCGGCCGCATGGTCGGAAAGAAGGAAGAGGAAGGCGAGACCTTTTCGACGGAAGAACTCTCCCGCCGCAGCCGCGACAGCGACACACGCATCACCACGCTGGAAGACCGGTTCTACGGACCGGACCGCCGTAGTGACGAGAAGCCCGGCGCGCAATCGGGAGCCCAACCGGGCGCTCAGGCAGGAGGCCGTGTCCTGCGCCTTCCGCCATCGCCGGCCGAGTAGCTCCACCTTCGCGCCATCAGGCACCCTTGAGAAAAAATGCAACCGCCTGCCGGCGGTTGATCGATGTCAAAGGCGGCCACCACCGACCTGTTATCCTCTCCCCATCGAACAACATCCGACGGGCCATGAGCGAGGAGGTGGCGGAGATGATCAACGACAACACCAAGCTGAGCAGCCGGGACCGGGCTGTCCTGATGAAGACGCGGTTTCTGCAGGGGCTGAGCCCTGCCTCGACCGTGAGCATGATGCAGACGATGACCATCGTCAGCCTCGCCGCGCGCAGGCAGGTCTTCCGCACCGGTGATCGTGCCGATGCCTTCTACTGCGTTCTGGGCGGCTATGTGCGGCTCTACCGGCTGAACAAGGATGGACGCGAGGCCGATATCCGGATCTGCGCGCCGGGCGAGACCTTTGGCGAATGCCTGCTCTATGCCGATGGCCCCTACCCGTTCCACGCCCAGACGGCAGAAAATGCGACGCTTGCCCGTTTCGACATGGCAGCGGTGCGCAAGCTTGCGACCGAAGAAACGGAAATCGCCCGCGCGTGATGGCCTCTCTGTCGCGGGATCTGATTACCACGATGGATTGCGTCGCCAACGACCGGCTGTTCACCGCGCCCCAGCGTGTGGCGCAATATCTGGCAAGCCTCTGCCCCGTCGATGGCGGACAGGCGGCGATCCGCCTTCCCTTCCAGAAGAACCTTCTCGCCGGCAAGCTCGGCCTCGCACCCGAAGCGCTGTCGCGGGCCTTTTCCAGCCTGCGCAAGACGGGTGTCACCGTGCGCGGCGCGTGATCCAGGTGGGTGACGTGCAGGCACTGCGCGATTTCTGACTGGGCCGGGCAGAACCAAAACCTTATCGCAGGTTCATCCGTATGACGCTGTGGATGGACCTGCGCCCCGCCGCCCGGTGCTGACGAGCGGTCGGCGGGATGGAGGCCGATGACAAGTGGGGGTCATCGGCCTCATCTTTTTCACCAACGATTCGCGAACCTCAGAGCCCGCCCTGCTCCTGCAGGAAGCGGACGATATGATCGACGCCCTCGCCGCGTTTCAGGTCTGTAAAGACATGCGGCTTCATCTCGCGCATGCGCGACGCATCCCGGTCCATCACATCGATATCGACGCCCACATAAGGCGCGAGATCCTTCTTGTTGATGATGAGAAGGTCAGAACGGGTGATACCCGGCCCGCCCTTGCGCGGGATTTCCTCGCCCTGGCAGGTGGAGATCACATAGATGGTGATATCGGCGAGATCCGGCGAAAAGGTCGCCGCGAGATTATCGCCACCGGATTCGATGAAGACGACGTCGAGATCGGGAATCCGCTCGTTGAGGCCGGCGATGGCTTGCAGATTGATAGTCGCATCCTCGCGGATCGCGGTATGCGGGCAACCGCCCGTCTCGACACCAACGATGCGATCCGACGACAGGGCCTGCATCCGCACCAACGCGTCCGCATCTTCCTTCGTGTAGATATCGTTGGTGACGACGGCGACCGAATAATCATCACGCATCGCCTTGCAGAGCTTTTCGGTGAGCGCCGTCTTGCCGGAGCCGACCGGCCCGCCGATACCGACGCGAAGCGGCCCGTTTGCCGATTTCATCTCAAAAATCCTTTCCATAGATTGCGACCAGCTTAGTCCCGCGATCAGCTGCGGAAAAGCCGGGAATGCTGTGTCTCGTGCCGGAGCGAGGAAATCTCCGCCTGCACCGTCGCGCCGCCGAGATCATCGAGCGTCAGCACCGATGCCTGAGCCGAAAACCCTTCGATACGCGCCTCAAGCCCGGCCAGAACGCCAAGCCCATCCGCCTGCCCGCAGACCCCGAGCCGGATCGCGGCCGAAACGGCCTGCGAGACGGCCGCATGCAGATAGGCCGCAAGCGCCTGATCAAGCCCCACACGATGAGCGGCAGCGACAGCCCCGACCGCCACCGGAAACGGCACATCCTTCGGCAGAAGCGCAAACACATCCGCCGGCCATGCGGCAGCGGCAGAGGCAAAGCCGCGCCCGAGAGACAGCGTTTCCGCATGCCGCTCCGCCGAGCCCGCAAGCGCCAGCCCCAGTTCGCAGGCCTGAGCAAGCCCCGCCCCATCGGCATGACAGCGCCAGCCTTCGGTGAGAAGCACGCCATCATTCCACAGCGCGCCATGGCCCATCAGCGTCGAAAGCCAGTCCGTCAGACCCGCCGCATCCGTCACCAACCGATCATGCACGGCCCGTTCCAGCCCGCCCGAATAGGCGAACCCGCCAATCGGGAAGGCCGGTGAAAGCCATGCCATCAACCGCAGCAGCGCCTGCGTATTGCCGGTCGCCCCCGACGAAGAAGCCTCGGAAGACCTATCCAGTGTACCGCTCATCCGCGCTCAGTCATGCGAGTGGTGGGAATGGTCATGGCCGTGATGATCATGGTGATCATGGCTGTGATGATCGTGGGAATGCCCGCCATGGGCATGATAGGCCCCACGCACCGGCTGGAACGGTTCCTCAATATCGAGCACCATGGCGCCGAGCCCTTGCAGCATCGAGCGGATCACATGATCGCGCAGGATGACGATGCGATCCTCCTCGATCTGCGCCGAAAGATGCCGGTTGCCGAGATGCCAGGCGAGTTCGATCAGATGCACCGTATCGCGCGGGCGCACCTCGAAGAGCTTTTCGGGCGCTGCCTTCACCTCGATCGTATCGCCGCTATCGAGCACCAGCCGGTCGCCATCATGAAAGAGCACGGCTTCTTTCAGGTCGAGCATCGCCATGCCGCCATTCGACAGATGCAGCAGCTTGCGGCGCAGATGGCGCAGGTCATGCGGCAGCGTCACGGTATCGACCGGCGGATCGGTGATCTCGCCGGCCGGGCGGTAGGAATGGATATGGTCCATTTCTTCGACTTTCAATTATGCTTCAGAACAGGAAGTAGCGCTGCGCCATCGGCAATTCGGTCGCCGGCTGGCAGGTCAAGAGCTCGCCATCGGCACGCACTTCATAGGTTTCCGGGTCGACTTCCACATGCGGCGTTGCCGAATTGTGGATCATCGAGGCCTTGGAAATGCCACCGCGGACGTTTTTCACCGCCACCAGCTTCTTGGCCACGCCGAGACGCGCCGCCAGACCGCCATCGAGCGAGGCCTGCGAAACGAAGGTCACGGAAGAATTGGTGCGTAGCTTGCCATAGGCCGCAAACATCGGGCGGTAATGCATCGGCTGCGGCGTCGGGATCGAGGCATTCGGATCGCCCATCGGCGCCGCTGCGATCGAGCCGCCGAGCAGAACCATTTCCGGCTTCACACCGAAAAAGGCCGGGTTCCAGAGCACGAGGTCGGCGCGCTTGCCGACTTCGACCGAGCCGATCTCATGGGAAACGCCATGCGCGATGGCCGGGTTGATCGTGTATTTGGCGATATAGCGGCGAACGCGGAAATTGTCGTTATCGCCGGTCTCTTCCTTCAGCTGGCCGCGCTGGCGCTTCATCTTGTCGGCCGTCTGCCAGGTGCGGATCGCAACTTCGCCGACGCGGCCCATGGCCTGGCTGTCCGACGAGATGATCGAGAAGGCGCCGATATCGTGGAGAATGTCTTCGGCCGCGATCGTTTCCTTGCGGATACGGCTTTCGGCAAAGGCGATGTCTTCCGGGATCGACGGCGACAGGTGATGGCAGACCATCAGCATGTCGAGATGTTCGGCAAGCGTATTGACGGTGTAAGGCCGCGTCGGATTGGTCGAGGACGGAATGACGTTCGGATTGCCGCAGACCTTGATGATATCAGGCGCGTGACCGCCGCCCGCACTTCCGTGTGGAAGGCATGGATGGTGCGGCCGCGGATGGCGGCAACCGTATCCTCGACGAAGCCGCTTTCGTTCAGCGTGTCCGTATGGATCATCACCTGCACGTCATACTGATCGGCGACGGTGAGGCAATTGTCGATCGCAGCCGGGGTCGTGCCCCAGTCCTCGTGCAGCTTCAGCGACGAGCGCCGGCGAGGATCATTTCTTCGAGCGGCGCCGGCAGCGCGGCATTGCCCTTGCCGGCAAGCGCAAGGTTCATCGGGAAGCCATCGAAGCTTTCGATCATCCGCTCGATATGCCACGCGCCGGTGCAGGTCGTCGCAAGCGTGCCATGGGCAGGGCCGGAGCCGCCGCCGAGCATGCAGGTGACGCCGGACATCAGCGCCTCCTCGATCTGCTGCGGGCAGATGAAATGGATATGCGCGTCCATGCCGCCGGCCGTCAGGATCTTGCCTTCACCGGCAATCGCTTCCGTCGATGGGCCGACGATGATGTTGACGCCCGGCTGAGTATCCGGATTACCGGCCTTGCCGATGCCGTGAATGCGGCCGTTCTTCAGGCCGACATCGGCCTTGTAGATGCCGGTATGATCGACGATCAGCGCATTGGTGATGACGGTATCGACAGCACCCTCGGCGCGTGTCGCCTGGCTCTGGCCCATGCCGTCGCGAATGACCTTGCCGCCGCCGAATTTCACCTCTTCCCCATAGGTGGTGAAATCCTTCTCCACCTCGATGAAGAGCTCTGTATCGGCCAGCCGTACCTTGTCGCCGGTGGTCGGACCGAACATCGAGGCATAGGAGGCGCGGGACATCTTGTAGGGCATGGTATTACCTCGTCAGTTCGGAAAAATTGGACGATTGAGCTGCGGCCTTGTCAAACGTCATCGTCGTCCGGCAGCCCTTTGTTACGTTGATCTGGCCGATCAGGTGATCGGGAAAATCGCCACGCTGACGACCGTAATGGCCGAGTGCAGCAACAACCGTGTCCCGATCATCGACAACCACATTTGTAGAATTCAGAAGGACGTTGATCACATCAATCAACGTCTGCTTGGAAACACCGACCCGCCTTCGCAAAACCCATATGGCCTCAGCCAGCACGACGTGATTTACGAAAATCGGCTCGCGGCCATCTGCGATCATCTCCTCAATGATGAGCGATTGATGCCGCGCATCCTCCGCGCCGACCACATCGGACGCGATCCAACGCAAGAGGACATTGGTATCGACGCCGATCATTCGCCCTCCTGACGGCTACCGGCTCTCGCATCCGCGATCCACTGCGTGAGTTCCTCATCCGTGATCGGCCTGTCGAGCTTCACCATCCCGCGCAGGTCAGCAAATGTATATTTCCGCGCCCGCACCTCGAAATAGCCGGCCTCGTTACGGACGAAATCAACCTTGTCACCGGTCGATACACCGAGCGACTTTCTGACATTGGCAGGCAATGTGATCTGGTTTTTCGTCGTAATTTTCGCTGTATCAGCCATTGCCCAACCTCCTTACCTTTATGGCGCAGTGTAAGGCGCCCATGAAACATCCACAACGCAGCATCCGATCGGCGAGACCAACTAGGAAAGGCCACCGAAGAGCCGGCTGCCAGCCCGGTGTCACAATCCGTCGGATCTCAGCTCTCTCAATTCCCCGCCCCGTCCACCAGCACCTTCAACGCCTCGGTCCGGCTCCGGGAAAGCTCCGCCTTGCACTGCGCCACCCGCATCGGCTGTATCGATCCGCCCTGCGCCTGAAAGCCGACCGAGAGGCACTGCGCATCGCGATAGCTCACCCAGGCACGCTGCGCCTTGACCAGCGCATCCTCGGCACCGGCAGCCTTGACGGCAACCGCATCGCCATCACGCTGGCGCATCGCATCGCGCGTCAGCCGGTATTGCGCATTGAGTGCCTTGTCGGCGAGTTCGAGATCCTGTCCGGCACAGAGCGTCATGTCGGCCTGCGTCTCAGCCTTCGAGCAATCGCGCGTCACCGAAACCGGCTCGGCAGCGACACGATCGGCAGCCACGGGATCGACAGGCGCGTCGAGCAGCGAGACGCAGCCGCATAACGCGAATATCGCAACCCCGTTCAGCACCGCAGACCTCCTCCCGTAACGGCGTCTCCCTTAGAGGGCGCCCATCACCTTCTGCTGGAAACCATAGACCTTGCGGGCGCCGGAAAGCGGGATCAGCGTCACCTGACGCGTCTGGCCCGGTTCGAAACGCACGGCCGTGCCGGCCGGAATATCGAGCCGCATGCCGCGCACCTTGTCGCGATCGAAGGAAAGCCCGTTATTGGTCTCGAAGAATGGTAATGGCTACCCACCTGCACCGGCCGGTCGCCCGTATTCGAGACTTCGATCGTCACCGTCTCGGCACCCGCATTCAGCTCGATTTCGCCTTCTGCGGCAATCACTTCACCAGGTATCATCGTCTCAAATCCTCAAGCAGCCAAGTGCCGGCCGCGCGCAGCCCCCGGCTTTCAAAACCCGTTCCGTCGAAGCCGGATGGCGAAGCAGCGCCTCTGCCGGCCGCACAGGCCGGCGCACCAGTTCACCCGCGCAGTTCGGGCAGGTGCCGGCAAGCACATCGGTCGCGCAATCGGCGCAGAAAGTGCACTCGAACGTGCAGATCATCGCCTCCCGGCTATCGGGGGCAAGATCCTTGTCGCAGCATTCGCAATTCGGTCTCAAGGCCAGCATCGCACAGTCCTCCCGGCGGATTGGGTCAAACGAAGAAATCAGCGGATCGGCTCATGCACCGTGACGAGCTTCGTGCCGTCCGGGAAGGTCGCTTCCACCTGTACGTCATGGATCATCTCGGCAATGCCATCCATCACCTGCGCCCGCGAGATCACATGCGCGCCCGCTGCCATCAGGTCGGCAACGGAACGGCCGTCGCGCGCGCCTTCGACGACGAAATCGGTAATCAGCGCAATTGCTTCGGGATAGTTCAGCTTCACGCCCCGCTCCAGCCGCGTCGGGCGACGATCGCCGCCATGGCGATCAGCAACTTGTCTTTTTCTCTCGGCGTCAGGTTCATGGGTTCTACCGCAAATCGCTTTTCAGATGTTCCAGACTTTCGGCACTGGCGCGCCGTTACGCAAGACGGAAATGGCCGGCACGAGGATTTTTCTCAAGTCGAAGCCGACCGGCGCCACGAGACGCGCGACAATCTTGTCGTTCCAATGGCTTGCGCCGCCGGATGTTCCCTCGAGGCAGGCGCGGAGTTTGGGAAACAGCACTTCCGCGAGAGGCCCGCTGTAAAACAGCGTCGCAAACGCCACCTGGCCGGAAAGCACGGCAGCCTGCTCGGCCAGATGCGCGATCTCGCCTTCGAATTTCATGTCTTCGGCATGGATGAGCCGGCCCGAGCGGCGGATGCGCCAGCGATCGCGGAAAAATCCCTGCCCCACCGCCTCGCCCATCGCCTTGCGGCCAAGAAGAACGGCCTCGACGGCGAGAAATTCGGCATTGTCTGCAAGATCGACGTCGAGACGACGTGTCAGCGAGGCATGATCGAAGAGAATGGTTTCCTGCGGCAGCCAGTGAACGGAAGCGTTCTCGCCGACAGTGATATGGGTCGAGACAGAGGCCGTGCCCTCGGCCGCCTTGTAGATCTTCTCGTTGGCCTGCGTGGTAATGGAGAGCCGGGTAGAGTCAGCAGCGGCGACGGACCAGTCGATCACGTCGCCGCCCGTCAGTCCCCCTGACGTATTGATGAGGATCGCCTCCATTTCAGGCGAAAAGTTCCGGAAGGCGAATTTTTGCGCAGCCTTCCTGGAAGAATTCGTCGAGCCTTGTGCGCCCGCCAAAGGCTTTCGTTACAAGGCGTCCTGTACCCCTTGCCCGCTGCGGCGCATATTGAGCGGCTGAATGCTGTTGCACGTCTGATCCTGACTATTTGCTTCCATTGCGCAATCGGAAGCAACGCCCGTGCCAGTCTCGGCACCGAGGCCGGATTTTACGACGCCGGCTTTGGCGGGAGCGACAACGGCGACCACATCCGTGCTGTCGGCCTTGCCGAAGAAGTCCCACATTCTGGAGGCCGGATCAACATTCGGATCGAAGGCCAGCTTCGGCTTGATCGTGGAAGCAGAAACCTTGGTGACGCCGACCGCGGCATCCTTGGCCGCAGCCATCACGGCTTCGGCGGCAGGCGCCGGCTTCGGCCAGTCATGCGTGCCATTGGCGAAGACATAGCTTGCGATGCGCGCACCGCTCTTGCAGGTCGCATAGATGCTGTAGGTCACGCCCTCGATCGTCTTCGGATCGGCATCGCCCTTGCAGCCGTCGAGATCGCTCCAGCGCTGGATCGCGGTCTTGAAACCATATTGCCAATAAGCAGCACCGCCACCCGCATAGGGGTTCTGCTGGTCCTTGACGCCGGCAAAGGCCATGATCGAGACCGGCTTGGCCGGGCTGCAATTGGCAGCTTCCGGGCCCCACTTGCCTTCCGCTTCCACCGGACGGCCCGCACGCAGCGAATTGACGAAGCCGGCAGCGGCAAAGCCTTCGCCGCCCGAGCAGAGATAGGCCGAGAGCATGCGCCCGCCGCCGGAATAACCGGATGCGAAGATGCGCGCCGGATCGACGCAGAATTCCTGTTTGACCGCACTGACAGCTTCGCTGATGAAGGCAACCTCGTCCTGGCCGCCGGCGGCGCCAGTCGGCAGAACCTGCTGGTTCACCTGCACGAAGGGCACGTTCCAGCCATAGGTGCCGGCCGCCTTGCCGGAGAGACTGCCCTGAAGGGCGACGGCGATGAAACCGTTCTTCTCGGCAACCTTGTCCCAGGACGAACGGTCGAACTGGCCGGCGGGATTGCTGTTGCTCCCGTGGAAGTCGAAGACGACCGCGACCTTGTCTTTCCCGGTATAGGAGGACGGAATGTAGTAGACGCCCTGCCGTTCCACGCCATTGACGGAAAAGCTGATCGGATGCCGGCCTTTTTCAAGCGCAAAACCGCAGCCGGCGGCCTCTGCGCCTGTCGCCGAAACACCCATCAGTGTCACGGCGCCCATAAAAATCGCCCCTGCGGCCGTCAGGCGGGCAAGAGCGGAGCGGGAGAAGGTACCGGCAGTGCGAGCAAAATCCATCAGCGCCTCATCATAGGTGCAAGGGTGTGGTCAACAATGTGCGGAGTTCTGTCTTACAGGCCGCTAGTTAACACACATCAATTTGCAATGATACGGCGGATTTATTGCGTCGCACTCCAAACATTCACATATGAAAAACTGATGTTTCAGAAGGTGAACGCCACAGTAAGCCTTTGAATACGTACAAATACCTAGACCGTGAGGTGTTTTCGGGCTTCCGGCGTATCGAGCGTCTCGGCAGCTCCCTGATGAACGATCTCGCCGCGGTCCATGATATAGACCTGATCGGCCAGCTCCCGGCAGAAGTCGAGATATTGCTCGACCAGCAGGATCGCCATGCCGGTACTGTCTCGCAGATAACGGATCGCCCGGCCGATATCCTTGATGATCGACGGCTGGATGCCCTCGGTCGGCTCATCGAGCACGAGGATTTTTGGCCGCGTCACCATGGCCCGGCCGATCGCCAACTGCTGCTGCTGGCCGCCGGAGAGATCGCCGCCGCGCCGCCCGAGCATGGATTTGAGCACCGGAAACAGCGAGAAGATCTCATCGGGCACGAAACGGTCCTTGCGCGCAAGCGGCGCATAGCCGCTTTCGAGATTTTCCCGCACAGTGAGCAGCGGAAAGATTTCGCGCCCCTGCGGGACATAGCCGATACCGTGTTTGGCCCGCGCATAGGGCGCAAGCCCGTTCAGCGTCGCATCGTTGAACGAGATCGTGCCGCCCGAGACCGGATGCTGGCCGGTGACGGCGCGCAAAAGCGAGGATTTGCCCACGCCGTTGCGCCCGAGCACGCAGGTGATCTTGCCCATTTCGGCTGTGATCGACACACCGCGCAGCGCCTGGGCCGCACCGTAATGGAGATTGACGTTATCGACAGTCAGCATCTTATCGCCCCAAATAATTCTCGATGACCTTCGGATCGTTCGAAACGAAATCGATCGATCCTTCCGCCAGCACGGCCCCTTCCGCCAGGCACGTCACCTTGACGCCGAGATCGCGGATGAAGCCCATGTCATGCTCGACGACGACGACTGAACGCGTCTTGGCAATCTCGCGCAACAGGATGGCGGTCTCCGCCGTTTCCGCGTCCGTCATGCCGGCCACCGGCTCGTCGACGAGAAGCAGTTTCGGTTCCTGCGCCAGAAGCATGCCGATCTCCAGCCATTGCTTCTGCCCGTGCGAAAGATTGGCGGCGTACTCATTCCTGCGATGGGTCAGCCGGATCGTATCGAGAATTTCCTCGATACGGGACTTGTCTTCGGCAGAGAGCGTATAGAACAGCGTCGAGAACACGCCGCGTGGCCGGTTGAGCGCCAGTTCCAGATTGTCCCACACGGTATGGCTTTCAAACACCGTCGGCTTCTGGAATTTCCGCCCGATACCGAGCTGGGCGATATCGGCCTCGTCCTTCTTGGTAAGGTCGATCTCGTCCTCAAAGATCACCCGGCCGCTATCGGGCCGCGTCTTGCCGGTGATGATATCCATCATCGTCGTCTTGCCGGCGCCGTTCGGGCCGATAATGGCGCGAAGCTCGCCCGGCTCGACCACCAGCGACAGCGAATTGATCGCCTTGAACCCGTCGAAGGAGACGGAGACGTCTTCCAGATAAAGCAGGCTCTTCGTGCGGGTTTCTGAAACAGTGTTCATCGTGTGTCTCCTCTTCCGCCGCCCTATTCCGCAGCCTGGGCGTTACGCGCCACATCCTGCGGGTCGCCACGACCCTTTTCCGCTTCGGCCGCAGCCTTCAACGCCTTGCGGGCATTGAACCCGTGCTGGATCGTTCCGACGATACCCTTCGGCAGGAACAGCGTGACGGCGATGAAGAGACCACCCAGCGCAAACAGCCAGAATTCTGGGAATGCGCCGGTGAAGAAGCTTTTGCCCGCATTGACGAGAACCGCGCCGATGATCGGCCCGATCAGCGTGCCGCGGCCACCGACGGCGGTCCAGACCACCACTTCGATCGAGTTGGCAGGCGCAAACTCGCCCGGATTGATGATGCCGACCTGCGGCACGAAGAGCGCGCCGGCAATGCCTGCAAACATGGCCGAGACGACGAAGGTGAAGAGTTTGATATTCTCCACCCGGAAGCCGAGGAAGCGCACCCGGCTTTCCGCATCACGCACGCCGACCAGAACCTTGCCGAATTTCGACCGGGTAATGGCGGAGGCAACGATGAGGCAGAGCGCCAGCATCAACGCCGAGAGCGCAAAGAGAACCACACGCGTGCCATCCGCCTGAACGGAAAAGCCGAGGATATCCTTGAAGTCGGTGAGGCCGTTATTGCCGCCGAACCCCATGTCGTTGCGGAAGAAGGCCAGCATCAGCGCATAGGTCATCGCCTGGGTGATGATCGACAGATAGACGCCGTTGACGCGGCTTCTAAAGGCGAACCAGCCGAAGACGAAGGCGAGAAGGCCCGGTACCAGCACGACCATCGCCATGGCAAAGACGAACCAGTCGAACCCGTACCAGAACCACGGCAGCGACTTGTAATTGAGGAAGACCATGAAGTCGGGAAGCACCGGGTTGCCATAGACACCGCGCGAGCCGATCTGGCGCATCAGATACATGCCCATCGCATAGCCGCCGAGCGCGAAGAAGGCGCCGTGACCGAGCGAGAGAATGCCGCAATAGCCCCAGACGAGATCGAGCGCCAGCGCCAGAAGCGCATAGCAGAGATACTTGCCGAACAGCGCCATCGCATAGGTCGGGATATGCAGCGCACTTGTCGGCGGCGTCAGCAGGTTGAGCGCCGGCACGAGCAGTGCGATGCCGATGAGAATTGCGACGGCGACGACAATCTTGCCTTCGAGCGCGCGAAGAATGAAGCGGGTAATCATGCTTCCACCGCCCTTCCCTTGAGCGCGAAGAGACCGCGCGGACGTTTCTGGATGAAGAGGATGATGAGGACGAGCACGAGGATCTTTCCGAGCACGGCCCCGACCGAAGGTTCGAGGAACTTGTTGAGCACCCCGAGCGAGAGCGCACCCACCAGCGTGCCCCAGAGATTGCCGACGCCGCCGAACACCACGACCATGAAACTGTCGATGATGTAGCTCTGGCCAAGGTTCGGCGAGACATTGTCGATCTGGCTGAGCGCGACGCCGGCGATACCGGCAATGCCGGAGCCGAGCGCAAACGTCAGCGCATCGACCCACGGAGTGCGGATGCCCATCGACGACGCCATGCGGCGGTTCTGGGTGACGGCCCGCATGTTGAGCCCGTAGGCGGACTTCTTCATCAGCGCCATCAGCGCGAAGAAGATCACGACGGCAAAAACGAGGATCCAGAGACGGTTCCAGGTGATGTTGAGCCCGCCAAGTGCAAACGAACCGGACATCCAGGACGGATTGCCGACTTCCTGGTTGGTCGGGCCGAAGATCGTGCGGATCGCCTGCTGGAGAATGAGCGACACGCCCCAGGTGGCAAGCAGCGTTTCCAGCGGCCGGCCATAGAGAAAGCGGATGATGCCGCGCTCGATGACGAAGCCGACGGCCCCGGTCACGAGGAAGGCGACGGGCAGTGCGATCGCCAGCGACCAGTCGAACAGCCAGGGCGCCTCGGTGCGGATCACCTGCTGCACCATATAGGTGGAATAGGCGCCGAGCATGACCATTTCGCCATGCGCCATGTTGATGATGCCCATCACGCCGAAGGTGATGGCAAGCCCGATACCAGCCAGAAGCAGGACCGAGCCGAGCGACAGGCCGAACCAGACATTCTGCACCATGTCCCACAGCGCCAGCGTGTCGTTGATCGACTTGATGCTGGCATTGAGCTCGCCTTTCAGCGCCGGATCGGCCGTCGCGACGGCACCATTGAGAATGCCCAGCGCCTCGCGGCCGCCAAGACCCTTGATTGTGGTGATTGCTTCCCGTTTCGCATCGACCGGACGATCGGAATACAGGATCGAGACGGCGCGCGCCTCGTCCATCCGGGCCTTCACCTCGCCGTCGGTTTCCTTGGCAAGGGCGGTTTCGAGCAGTTCGAGATTTTCCGCGCTCGGGGCGCGCATCACGGCATCGGCTGCGGCAAGCCGTGTACCGCGATCAGGGCTCATCAGGGTGAGGCCGCCCATCGCCGAGCGGATCGCGCGGCGCAGATTGTTGTTGATGCGGATCTTCGTCATCGCGCCCTTCGGCGCGGAACCGGCTGATGCGCCGCTCACCGGTTCGGTAAGATCGAGATTGGCGCCCGAACTCTTGCCGATGAAGACGAGGCTGTCGGCCTTGCGCACATAGAGATCGCCATCGGAAAATGCCTGCAGCGCCGGCACGACACGCGCGTCGCCGGTGGCGGCAATCTGCCCGATCAGCGTTTCCGCCTGGGCAAAATCGGCCTTGCCGATCTGGTCGATCAGGGATTTTGCGTCACCCTGCTGCGCATGGGACGGCGCCGCGAATGCAAGCGCGAAAACAAACAATATGGCTTGAAAGAAAGATCGCATGGTCATCGGATTGCCCCCTCATCCACCCGCTGCATGATCGATGGAAACGATCGATGAGAAGGTATCGGACGTCTGACAGCACGGAAGACACCTGGCTCTTCCGGCCTGCCGGCCATCTCCACCCTGAAGGAGGAGAAAATCTGCCGCCCCGCCGCTTGCCCGAACAAACCCGGACGAACAGACGGCTAACGGCCTCCCCCTTTGAAGGGAAGGAATGATCGGGCCGGGATAGACACCCCGCCCCGATCACGTCAGGAAATGTGTTTCCTCTGGCCTCATGAATGGCCCGGATCAACGTTTCCAGTCGGCTATGCCGATCAGCTGCCCTTGCCGCCGCACTTGCCGGTGGCGACATTGAAGTTGCCGCAGTTGAGCGGCTTGCGCCAATCCGAGATCAGGTTCTTCGAGTCCGGCAGGAAGTCGGACCATTCGTCGCCGACGACTTCCGGCGTCTGCTGGACGATCTGGAACTGGCCGTCATCCTGGATTTCGCCGATCAGAACCGGCTTGGTAATGTGGTGGTTCGGCATGACGGTGGCATAGCCGCCCGAAAGGTTCGGAACGGTGACGCCGATGATCGTGTCGAGAACCTTGTCCGTATCGGTCGTGCCGGCGGCCTCGACGGCCTTCACCCAGGCATTGAAGCCAATATAGGCTGCTTCCATCGGGTCGTTGGTGACGCGCTTGTCGTTCTTGGTGAACGCGTGCCATTCCTTGATGAACTCGGCATTGGCCGGGCTGTCGACGCTTTCGAAATAGTTCCAGGCGGCAAGATGGCCGACGAGCGGCTTGGTATCCATGCCCGACAGTTCTTCTTCGCCGACCGAGAAGGCGACGACCGGAATGTCTTCGGCCTTGATGCCCTGGTTGCCGAGTTCCTTGTAGAACGGCACGTTGGCATCGCCGTTGATGGTGGAGACGACGGCGGTCTTCACGCCGGCCGAGCCGAAGGCCTTGATCTTGGAGACTTCCGTCTGCCAGTCGGAGAAGCCGAACGGCGTGTAGTTGATCATGATGTCGCTTTCCTTGACGCCCTTCGACATCAGGTAGGCCTTCAGGATCTTGTTGGTCGTCTGCGGATAGACGTAGTCGGTGCCTTCAAGCACGAAGCGCTTCACGCCTCGGTATTCATCAGGTAGTCGACGGCCGGGATGGCCTGCTGGTTCGGCGCAGCGCCCGTGTAGAAGATGTTGCGCGAGGATTCTTCACCCTCGTACTGAACCGGGTAGAAGAGGATCGAGTTCAGCTCTTCGAAGACCGGCAGGACCGACTTGCGCGACGACGACGTCCAGCAGCCGAAGACGGCAGCGACGTGGTCCTGGGAAATCAGCTGGCGGGCCTTTTCGGCAAACAGCGGCCAGTCGGACGCCGGATCGACGACGACCGGTTCGAGCTTCTTACCCAGAAGACCGCCCTTCTTGTTCTGCTCGTCGATGAGCATCAACATGACATCCTTGAGCGTCGTCTCGGAAATCGCCATCGTGCCGGAGAGCGAATGCAGAATGCCGACCTTGATCGTGTCGTCGGCAGCAAAGGCGCCATGAAACGCCGTGGTCGACATGACGGCCGCAAGCAATGCGCCAGCCAGTTTTCCCTTGCCCGTTTTGTGATGAAAGACATGGTTCGAACCCCTCTTCTTGTTCGTCGACATCGGCGCTTCCCGGCCGGTGCTGAGCGACTATCGGTTGCTGCAGCGCGAAACCACATACGGCAAATGACGTAACGAGGGGGGAGAAGGAGGAAGCACAGCATGATATGCGATCCGACCGTCATCGACTGGCTGATGGCCTCCGATCCGGCTATCCGCTTTCAGACCATGCGCGATCTTCTCGACCGCCCGCAGGCGGAATGGTCGGCCGAGCGCGCCCGGGTGGAAACGCAAGGCTGGGGTGCCCGGCTGTTTGCGCTGCAGGATGACGACGGCCAATGGGCCGGCGGCGCTTCGTGCCGAAGGGCTTCGACTGGTCGCTCTGGAAGACGCAGGGCCAGCCCTGGACGGCGACCGGCTTCGTGCTGAGCGAGCTGCGCCAGTTCGGCCTCGATCCGGCCTGCGAAAGCGCCCGCCGCACCGTCGCCCTCATCGGCCGCAACAGCCGATGGGATGAAGGCGGACAGCCCTTCTTCGAAGGCGAGACGGAGGAATGTATCAACGGCCGCACCGTCGCCGATGGCGCCTATTTCGGCGTTGACGTCGCCTCGATCGTCGAGCGACTGATCTGCGAGAACCAGCCGGATGGCGGCTGGAATTGCGAGCGGGCGAACGGCTCGACGCGCTCCTCCTTCGACACCACGATCAATGTTCTGGAAGGCCTTCTGGAGTTCGAACGCGCAACCGGCGGAACACCGGCATCGAAGGCAGCGCGGGCATCGGGAGAGGGCTATCTCCTCACCCGACATCTCTTCCGCCGCCGCTCGACCGGTGAAGTTGCCGCCGACAGGTTTCTCGCCCTCACCCATCCAAGCCGCTGGCGCTACGACATTCTCCGCGCGCTCGACTATTTCAGGGCAGCAGGCCAGCATGACGGCAAAGAACCGGATCAACGTCTCTCGGAGGCCGTCGATCATCTGCGCGCCCGCCAGCTGGACGATGGCCGCTTCACGCTCGACTGGCAGGCGCCCGGCCGCATCTGGTTTGCGACAGATGACGGCCCCGGCGAACCGTCCAGATGGGTGACGCTGAAGGCGCTCCGGGTTCTGAAATGGTGGGATCGAGCGGTATAGAGCAATTCCAGCAAAAGTGGCGCCGGTTTTGCGTCCGGAATTGCGTGGATCTAACTCGCATATGAAAAGAGCCCGACAAGCGGGCTCTCTCGAAGGTCATGGAATTCGAAAAATCAGTTCGGACGGTTCCGCAGCGCTTCGGCTTCGGCGTAGAACTTCTTTTCCCATTCCTTGTGGTTGTCGAGACCTTCCTTGATGAAGGGCGTGAAGATCGCCATGTTCATCAGCATCCAGTTGACCAGACGCGCCGGGAATTTCAACGGCTTGACGAAATCGACGAAGAGAACGACGCGGGTCTTGTCCGTGTGGTTCCATGCCTCGTGCTCATAGGCGTCGTCGAAGATCAGAACCTTGCCCTCTTCCCAGTGGCAGATCTGGTCCTTGACGCGGATCGCCAGATTGTCGCCGGTGTTTTCCGGAACGATCATGCCGAGATGCAGGCGAAGCACGCCGTTATACGGGCCGCGATGCGCCGGCAGGTGCTTGCCGGGCTCGAAGATCGAGAACATCACCGTGGTAAGGCCCGGGATCTTGTTCATCGCCTTCCACGTTTCCGGGCAGGCCTTGATGTTCTGCTCCGACTTCACGCCGAAGCCGAGCAGGAAGAAGGTCTTCCAGCCGCGGTCGGTGGAGATCGTCTTCACATCGGTGGAAATGTCCTGGAAGGTCGGCAGCTCGTCCTTGCGCACGAGAATGCGGTCAAGCTCAGCACGGATCGCCGGCGCGGCCTTCTCGACTTCGGCGACCCAGGGGAAGGTCTTGTTGTCATAGACCGGCGGGTTGCCGAGCTTGGCATATTTGAAGTTCAGCCCTTCGGCCCACGATACGATGGCCATGAAGAAGCGGGTGACGCGGCTCGGACGGTCCATCGGCTGGATGCCGGATGTGCCGAACGCCTGTTCGTCTTTGGAAACGCTGGGGGATGTAGGTTCCACGGAATTGCGCCTGATATGAATGGTTGATCTGATTGCGGGCCGGGTTTGGCAAGACCTCTTGGCTTGAACGCCGGGATGACCACCTGCTCGCTGGCACGGCTCTCACATGGCGTACGGAAACCCGCCTTGCAAGCTTCTATGTCACATATGTGGCAATGGGGCACATATTTTGATGGCCGGCTACCATCCTGCGAAACACCGAAAGCAGCCTCATCCCCGGTCTATCCTGACTTTGCGGCTCATGAAAAGTTACGCCTTTTCATCCGACGAAATTTGCGTCGCAAATGCGGACCACGCTTGCAAAAAGAACACACAAAGTCGAAACTGCCGCAATATTGGCCCCACAAGCAACAGGCCTAGACATCCAGCATGGCAGCGCGGCAACGCATTATTCCCGTCAGGCGAGAATACAATCGTTGGGTCGCCAACCAGACGCTGGAAGACTATGCGCTGCGTTTTACCGCCAAAAGCGCCCGCCGTTTTTCTTCAAGCCGCATCTCGCAGACAGCGATCGGTGCCATCTCCTTCCTGGCCCTGGAAGCGATCGGCGGCACGATCACGCTGGCCTATGGCACGACCAACGCCTTTTTCGCCATCGTTGCCGCCGCCATCGCCATGCTCGCCATCGGCCTGCCGATCAGCCGCTATGCCATCCGCCACGGCGTCGATATCGATCTACTGACCCGCGGCGCAAGCTTCGGCTATATCGGCTCGACCATCACCTCGCTGATCTATGCCAGCTTCACCTTCATGCTGTTTGCCATCGAAGCCTCGATCATGACGGCGGGCCTGAAGCTCGCCTTCGGCATTCCGCCCTGGATCGGCTATATCATCAGCGCCGCCGTGGTCATCCCGCTCGTCATCTACGGCGTGCAGCTGATCTCGCGCTTCCAGCTTCTGACGCAGCCCTTCTGGATAGTCCTCAACATCCTGCCCTTCGTCTTCATCGCCTTCCTCGACTGGCAGAAATTCGATCTCTGGCGCTCTTTCGCCGGCATCAACCACTCGAATGCGCAGGTCGGCAGCGCCGCCCCCTTCGACCTGCTGGAATTCGGTGCCGCCTCCGCCGTCATCCTCGCGCTGATGCCGCAGATCGGCGAACAGGTGGACTTTCTGCGCTTCCTGCCCGCCACCGGGCAGCGCAAGTGGCGCCACCGGCTGGCCGTGTTTCTCGCCGGCTCCGGCTGGGTCGTCGTCGGCGTGCCCAAACTTCTGGCCGGCTCCTTCCTCGCCGTCCTGACGCTCTCGACCGCCGTTCCCGCCCATGAGGCGGCCGACCCTGCCCATATGTATCTGACAGCCTTCGGTATATGATCCCGAACCACACGGCGGCCCTCGTCCTGATGGCAGCCTTCGTCGTGGTCTCGCAGCTGAAGATCAACGTGATGAACGCCTATGCGGGCTCGCTCGCATGGTCCAACTTCTTCTCGCGCCTCACCCACAGCCATCCCGGCCGCGTCGTCTGGCTGATCTTCAACGTAGCGATCGCGCTTCTCCTGATGGAACTTGGCATCTATCAGCTTCTGGAACGCACGCTCGGCATCTTCTCGATCATCGCCATGGCCTGGCTCTGCACCATCTCGGCCGATCTCTTCATCAACAAGCCGCTCGGCCTTGCCCCGCCCGGCATCGAGTTCAAGCGCGCCCATCTCTACGACATCAACCCTGTCGGCCTCGGCACGATGTTCGGCTCCGCGGGTGTCGCGCTCGCAGCCCATTTCGGCATTTTCGGTCACGTCGCAGCCTCGCTCGCCACCTATGTCACGCTGATCGCCTTCTTCCTGTCGCCGGCCATCGCCTTTGCCACCCGCGGCAAATATTATCTTGCCCGCAAGCCGCGCGAGAGCTGGAAGACGCTGTCCTCGATCACCTGTTCCATCTGCGAACATCCGTTCGAGCCCGAGGACATGGCCTGGTGTCCCGCCTATGCGGCGCCGATCTGCTCGCTCTGCTGCTCGCTCGACAGCCGCTGCCATGACATGTGCAAGCCGCATGCGCGGCTGAACACCCAGGTCGGCACGGTGGCCCGCGCCGTCCTGCCGGAAACCATCATCACCAAGCTGATGAGCCGGCTCGGCCGCTATGCGATCACGGCCATCCTCTCGATTTCCGTCATCGGCGCGATCCTTGCCATGATCGCCTATCAGGTGCGGGAATCCGCGCCTGCCAATGAAGAGGTGATCTTCGGCACCATCTTCATCGTCTTCTTCGTCTTCGCCATCATCGCCGGCATCGTGTCATGGTTCTACGTTCTGGCCCATGACAGCCGCGTCGTCGCCGAAGAGGAATCCTCGCGCCAGAACACGCTTCTGCTGAAGGAAATCGCCGCCCACCAGAAAACCGACGCCGCCCTTCAGGATGCCAAGGAAGCGGCCGAGGCGGCGAACCGCGCCAAGAGCCGTTACGTCGTCGGCTTATCGCATGAGCTGCGCACGCCGCTTAACGCCGTCCTCGGTTACGCCCAGATCCTCGAGCGCGACGACACCATCCCTGCACCCCGCCAATCGGCGATCAAGGTGATCAAGCGCTCCGCCGACCATCTTTCCGGCCTGATCGACGGTCTTCTCGATATTTCCAAGATCGAGGCCGGCCGCCTTCAGGTCTATACGGCCGAGATCAATATCGGTGATTTCCTCGACCAGATCGTCGAGATGTTCTCTCTCCAGGCGCAGGCAAAGGGGCTCGAATTCGAACATGTCCGCGCCCGCTCCCTGCCTCACTATGTCAGGACCGACGAAAAGCGGCTGCGCCAGATCCTCGTCAATCTCCTGTCCAACGCCATCAAGTTCACCGAGACAGGCAAGGTGACGTTCGACGTCGCCTATCGCAACCAGGTCGCCACCTTCACCGTCACCGATACCGGTCGTGGCATTGTTGAAAAGGATCTCGGCCGCATCTACGAGCCCTTCCAGCGCGGCGAGGCTGAACGCGCCCGCGCGACACCGGGGCTTGGCCTTGGCCTGACCATCACCCAGCTTCTCACCAACACGCTCGGCGGCGAGATTTCGGTGCGCAGCACCAAGGGCGAAGGTTCGACCTTCCGCGTCCGGCTGATGCTGTCTGCCGTCGACCGACCCATCACGACACCGGCGGCCGAGAAGAAAATCCTCTCCTATACGGGCCCGCGGCGCACCATCGTCGTCATCGACGACAACGAGGATCACCGCGCCTGATGCGCGAAGTGCTGATCCCGATGGATTTCGTCGTGCTGACCGCCAATGACGGGCCGGAATGCCTCACCCTCATCGAAGGTGTTGCCCCCGATCTCTTCCTCGCCGACATTTCCATGCCCGGCATGAGTGGCTGGGAACTGGTGACGAAATTGCGGGAGGCCGGCCAGAAGGCGCCGATCATCATGCTCTCGGCCAATATCGGCGACGGCGGCCCGGTTGCCGCCGCAAGCCAGATGGAGGATCTCGGCCATAACGACACGATTTCCAAGCCGGTCAATATCCGCCGCCTCGCCGACAAGCTGGCCGCCCATCTGGGGCTGACATGGGTGTATGAGAACGATACACTTCCCCCCTTGCCCCGAGCCGAAAAGAAGCCGATGAAAAGTCCGGGGAAGAGCCATGTTCAGGATCTTTTGCAACTCGGGGAAATCGGCTACGTCCGGGGTATCGAGGCAAAGCTTGCGGATCTTGCGCGGGACGCGGAACACCGCCCCTTCACCGACGAGCTCACCGCCTATGTCCAGGCCTTCGATCTGGCGGGCTACATGACGTTTTTGACGCGTCTCGAAGAGGAAAGGACGAGCGATGGCTGAAACTGCCCTGCCCCGCGATATCGTTCTTCTGGTGGACGACAGTCCGGAAGCGCTCGGCTTTCTGACGGAAGCGCTGGAGCAATCCGGCTTCTCCGTTCTGATCGCCACCACCGGCATGGCGGCGCTCAATATCGTCGAGCGCATCACACCCGACCTCATCCTGCTTGACGCGCTGATGCCGGGCATGAACGGTTTCGAGACCTGCCGCCGCCTGAAGACCAATGCCGCCGTCGCCCCTGTTCCGGTCATCTTCATGACCGGCCTGACGGAGACGGAACATGTGGTAACGGCGCTCGATGCAGGCGGGGTCGATTACCTGACCAAGCCGATCAATATCGATGAGTTGCGCGCCCGTATCCGCGTCCATCTCGCCAATGCCCGATCCGCCCAGAGCGCCCGCGTGGCGCTGGATGCCGCCGGCCGCCACCTTTTGGCCGTGCGCGCCGATGGCTCGACCCGCTGGTCGACGCCGCAGGCAACCCGCCTGATCAATGCCGCCACCAACAGCGATGAAGGCCTGGACACGATTGCCCGCCATATCGCCGCCTGGATGGCCGGGCGGGACAAGCCCGGCTTTGCTCGCGACAGCGCCTTCACCATTGCCGAGACGAGCGGCCAGACCAGCCTGCACTTCTCCTTCCTTGGTGCGATCGGCTCGGACGAATTTCTCTTCCGCCTGACGGCCGCCCGCAACCGGCCGGACGACGAGGTGCTTCGACAGCATTTTCCGCTGACCATTCGCGAATCCGAAGTGCTTCTCTGGATCGCCAAGGGCAAGTCGAACCGCGATATCGGCGATATTCTCGGTCTCTCGGCCCGCACGGTGAACAAGCATCTGGAGCAGATCTACGTCAAGCTGGGCGTCGAAAACCGCGCCTCGGCTGCCGTCATGGCGCCCACGTCCTGCACGAAATATGAGGAGTGACGGGCGCTGACACTGCAGCGATCCGCAAGCATCCTCTCGGAGTTTCAGGGAACGACCGGTGCCGTCACCAGTTGTCTTCTCAGATAGAGGAGATGCTGATGACCTTCATAGTCAAATCCGTACGCGACGAACGTCGCAGCAAGACGGTGCAGAGCGCGCGAGAAGCCGTGGCAGCGGTACGCATGATGCAGGCAAGCGTCCGCGGCGCCATCAAGGTCGAGATCGACAACGAGGAAACTGAGAGCGACACCGCGCACACCCCTCGTCAAACGCCCCGCGCTACCCCGTCACGCCCGCGCAAATCCGCAGGTGGCGTCACCGGCCAATATTGACGGCCCTGTATCGACGGCCGAGCATCGACGGGAATGAGCGCCAGATACGAGAAAGCCCGGCAATGCCGGGCTTTCCGAATGCATGATGACGAAGAAAGGCTTAGTCGGCCTTCTGGAAGTAGCTGTAGTTCCCGTCCGGACCCTTCTTCCATTCGTACATGACGTAGCCCGGCAGCTTCGGGTCGCCCTTGGCGTCGTAGGACAGGTCGCCGAGAACGGTCTTGAACGGACCCTTTTCGTGCAGCGCCTTTGCGACGGCTTCCGCGTCGTCGGCCGAGCCCGCATCCTTGATGGCTGCGGCAATGACCTGAACGGCAGCGTAGGAGTAGAGCGTGTAGGCTTCCGGGTTGAAGCCGGCAGCCTTGAACTTGGCAACCAGGTCCTTGTTGTCCGGACGCAGGGTCGGATCCGGGCCGAACGTGTTCAGCGTACCTGCGACTGCGTCGCCGGCGATCGAGGCCAGTTCGTTCGAAACGATACCGTCACCCGAAACGAGCGTTGCCTTCAGGCCCTGATCCTTCGACTGGCGGATGATCAGACCGGCTTCGGTATGCAGACCGCCCCAGTAGATGATCGAAACGCCGGCCTGCTTCATCTTTGCGATGAGAGCCGAGAAGTCCTTGTCGCCGACATTGACGGCTTCGCGCATGACTTCCTTGACGCCCTTGGCGTTCAGCGCCTTCTTGGTTTCGTCGGCAAGGCCCTGACCGTAAGGCGTCTTGTCGTCGATGATGGCGATCTTCTGGTCCTTGAAGTGCGATGCGAGATAAGCACCTGCAACGCCACCCTGCTGGTCGTCACGACCGCAGGTACGGAACGTGTTCCACAGGCCGCGCTCGGTGAAGGTCGGGTTGGTTGCAGCCGGCGTCACTTCGAGAATGCCGTTTTCGGCATAGACTTCCGATGCCGGGATGGAACGCCCGAGTTGAAGTGACCGACGACATACTTGACGCCGTCAGCAACGAACTTGTTGGCAACCGAAATACCCTGCTTCGGATCCGAAACGTCGTCGCCGAGTTCAATCTTGAGCTTTTCGCCCTTGATGCCACCGGCAGCGTTGATGTCGGCGATGGCCTGCTCGGCACCCTTCTGAAGCTGTGCACCAAAAGCAGCGTTCGGACCGGTCAGCGGGCCGGCAACGCCGATCACGATGTCGGCTCGTGCCGCGCCGCCGAAGGCAACGATCGCCGTCAGCGCTACCGCGGAGAGAAGAGACGTCTTCATAGATATACTCCCAGTTCTAAGGTGAGCCGATTGTTGGGACCGTACGCAATACCCACCACCACTGCGCCGGAAAGCTGTTCCACTCTAGGCTTGAAAACCTATGCTTTATTGAGGGCAATCTGATTGCAGATTGCCACAAGTGTCAATGTTTGTTCTTCCACGAAAAGGGCGAGGCCTGCTCGTAGAGCCAATAATAATTCTGCACCATCTGCCGCGTACGACGCACCCGGAAGCCCGCCGTCGAGAAGATGAGAAGCGTAATGAAATCGATCGGATAGTAGAAAAGGCTAAGAAACGGCCCCTGGAACAGCGCATAGTGAAGGAAGCTCATGCCGACGGCCAGAAGGACCGTATAGGCGATGACGGTCGGATATTCCGCCCAGCCTTCCGCTGCCGCCTTGCCGGACCGCCACGCGGTCCACAGGCCGATAAGGAAGACCACGACGCGCAACGCCATGTGCACGCCTTCATCGGTTTCGAAGAACAATCCCTGCATCTCAGGCGCTCCTGCTCTTGCTGCGCGAACCGCCGGCGACGATGCCTGCGGGAACCTTCTGTCGGGTCGACAAACCGCTCAATGCCGTCCCCCCTCGAGATAGGCCGCGCGAACCTCCGGATTGGTCAGCAATTCCTTGCCGGAACCCGACATGGTGACTTTGCCATTGACCATCACATAGGCGCGATCGGAGAGTTTCAGCGCCGCAAAGGCGTTCTGTTCGACGAGGAAGACGGTGAGCCCCTCTTCCTTGTTGAGCTTCTTGATCGCCTCGAAAATGCCCTTGACGATCAGTGGTGCAAGACCGAGCGACGGCTCGTCGAGGAGAAGCAGCTTCGGCCGCGCCATGAGCGCACGCCCGATCGACAGCATCTGCTGCTCGCCGCCCGACAATGTGCCGCCACGCTGGCTCTGGCGCTCCTTCAGGCGCGGGAACATCACGAAGATCTTCTCCACGTCTTCCTTGAAATATTTCAGGTTGTCGAGATTGGCACCCATCTGCAGGTTCTCGAACACCGTCATGCGCGGAAAGATGCGCCGCCCTTCCGGGGACTGGGCGATCCGCTTGCGCGCAATCAGATGCGTCGGCAGCTTGGTGATGTCCTCGCCATCGAAGATCACCTGACCGGCACGCGCCTGCGGGCTGCCGCAGATCGTCATCATCAGCGTCGACTTGCCGGCGCCGTTGGCGCCGATCAGGCTGACGATCTCGCCCTTGTGGACCTCGACATCGACACCCGAAAGCGCCCGGATATTGCCATAGTAGGTTTCGACACCCTGGACTTTGAGAAGGGGCTCACCGGCCATCACACCGCCCCTCCGTCAAGCTGTTCTTCGATTTCATCAACTTCATCATCCTCGACGCCGAGATAGGCAGCGATGACCTTCGGATCGGTCTTCACATGCTCCGGCGTGCCATCGGAAATCTTCTGGCCATATTCCAGAACCACGACGTGGTCGGAAATTTCCATCACGACGGACATGTCATGCTCGATCAGGAGCAGCGATGTGCCTTCGTCACGGATACTGCGCAGCAACGTGTTGAGCGTCAGCGATTCCTTCGGGTTGAGACCGGCGGCCGGCTCATCGAGGCACAGCAGCTCCGGCCCCGTGCACATGGCGCGGGCGATTTCCAGACGGCGCTGGGCGCCGTAGGAAAGATCGCCGGCCGGGTCGTCGGCACGATCGAGAAGATCCGCCTTTTCCAGCCAGTAGCGCGCCTTGTCGACCGACGCCGTCACCGCACGCTTGTAGGTGGGCGAGCCGAGCAGGCCGAGGATCGTGTAGCCGGACGACTTCATCAGGGCATTGTGCTGGGCAACCAGCAGGTTCTCCAGAACCGTCAGGCCGGAAAACAGCCGGATATTCTGGAAAGTGCGCGCCACGCCAGCCTTCTTGTTGATCTCGAAATCCTTGAGGCGTTCGAGAAGCAGCGTCTTGCCGCCCTTGCGATTGAGCGTGATCATTCCCATCGTCGGCTTGTAGAAGCCGGTGATGCAGTTGAAGACGGTGGTCTTGCCGGCACCGTTCGGGCCGATCAGCGCGGTGATTTCGCCGCGTCTGGCTTCGAACGAGAAGTCGTTGATGGCCATCAGGCCGCCGAACTTCATCGACAGATGCTCGACCTTGAGGATCGTATCCTTCATTGCAGTCGTTTCCGGAGCCATCAGCATGGCCCTCCTTGGTGAAGCTACCGGAAACCGCCTTGCGCTCCTTCAGGAAGGCGGTCGGCTCGCGTGCGCCGACGAAACCGCGCGGCTTGAACAGCATGACGATGACCATGGCCAGACCGAAGAGCAGCATGCGGTAGAGTTCCGGCGTGAAGTCCGGCCCGAAGACCACTTTCAGGAAGTCCATGTCGCGCAGCACTTCGGTGCCGCCGATCATCACGACCGCAGCGATCGCGATACCGGTGAGCGAACCCATGCCGCCGAGAACGACGATCGCGAGGATGACGGCAGATTCCAGGAAGACGAAGCTCTCCGGCGAAACGAAGCCCTGGCGCGCAGCGAAGAACGAACCGGCAAAGCCACCGAACATCGCACCCGTTGCAAAGGCCGTGAGCTTGGTCGCCACCGTGTTGATGCCCAGCGACCGGCAGGCGATCTCGTCCTCGCGAAGTGCTTCCCATGCGCGGCCGATCGGCATGCGGCGCAGGCGGATCGTCACATAGGCCGTCAGCAGGCAAAGCGCCAGGATGACGTAGAAAAGGAAGACCTTGTAATAGACCGAGGAGGTCGCAAGGCCGAAAGCTTGGCGAAATTGTTCGGCGCACCGATGTCGAAAGACCAGATGCCGAAGACGGAAGCCTTGGCGATACCGGAAACACCAAAGGTTCCCTTCGTCACATCCGTCCAGTTGATCAGCACGAGGCGGATGATCTCACCGAAGGCGAGCGTGACGATCGCCAGATAGTCGCCCCTCAGGCGCAACACGGGGAAGCCGAGAATGATGCCCCAGAGTGCAGCGAAAATCCCCGAAAGCGGCAGAAGTATCCAGAAGGACAGGCCGAAATGGGTGGAGAGCAGTGCGTAGGAATAGGCGCCGACCGCATAGAAGGCGACGTAACCCAGATCGAGCAGACCCGCGAGGCCGACGACGATGTTGAGACCCCAGGCGAGCATCACATAGATGAGGATCTGGATGCCGAAATTGTCGACATATTTCAGCGAGCCCTGCTTGCCGACGATCGCCATCATCAGGAACGGATAGACCAGCAGGAAGACCAGCGCGATCTTGAGAAAATGCTTATGGAAGAAGCTCTTCTCGCTCGAGATCTCGAGAATGCCGCTCTTGGCGTTGTTCAGCTTGCGCGCGTCCAGATGCGGCTTGATGAAGCCGACGGTCAGGAACCGGCCGATCGCGGCGATCGCCACGAAGATGAACAACAGGCCCCAGCGCATGCGCCAGACGAGTGCGTTGTTGATATCCTGATATGTCTCGACGCCGACATAGAGCAGGAACATGAAGAAGGAGATGATAGCCGCGAAGACCCCTTCCCTGATTGCCTTTGCCATCAGGGAGGTTTCGCCTTTTTGCGATACTGGGGACATGTCAGACCTTCTCCACTTCCGGCCGACCGAGAAGACCGGTCGGCTTGAAGATCAGCACGATCGCGAGGATGGCGAATGTCGCGACATCCTTGTACTCGATCGAGAAATAGGCGGACCAGAGCGACTCGATGAGACCGATGAGCAGCCCGCCGATCACCGCACCCGGAAGCGAGCCGATGCCGCCGAGAACGGCTGCGGTAAAGGCCTTGACGCCCGGAATGAAGCCGTCGGTGAAGGTCGTCACGCCGTAGTACATGAGGTACATGCAGCCCGCGACCGCCGCGAGTGCCGCACCCATGATGAAGGTGACGGAAATCGTCCGGTCGACGTCAACGCCCAGAAGCGCTGCCATCTTGCGGTCCTGTTCGGTCGCGCGCTGGGCACGGCCGAGAGGCGTCTTGTTGACGATATACCAGAACGCAGCGAGCAGAACGGCCGTCACCACGACGATGACGATCTGCTTCAGCGCGATGGTGATGTCGCCGAAATGGTAGACATCGGTAACGAGCTGCGGGATCGGCTTGTTGCGCGGGCCCTGCGTCACCTGGATGAAGTTCGACAGCGTGATCGACATGCCGATCGCGGTAATCAGCGGCGCAAGGCGGAACGAACCGCGCAGTGGCCGGTAAGCGATGCGTTCGATCGTCCAGTTCCAAAGGCCCGTGACGAGCATTCCGACGAGGAGCATGACCAGCAGCAAAATAGCCACGGGAATGCCGGCAAAGAAGGAGGTGAGAACCAAAAAGACGATCAGGGCGGCAAACGCCCCGAGCATGAAAATATCGCCATGGGCGAAGTTGATCATGCCGATGATGCCGTAGACCATCGTATAGCCAATAGCGATGAGGCCATAGATTGATCCGAGAGTCAGCCCGTTTATGAGCTGCTGGACGAAATAATCCATCTGCTTTCCCCTGGATACAGTCCGTCGCTGCGGCTGCATCTCTTGTATTGTCTGTCCCATTTTTCGCATGGGCCTATTCCGATTTTCATAATGGTTTCATCCGGAATGTGAAGTGCAAAATAAAGAGGCAGTGGAAATTCCCGGAGCAATTGCCCGTGATGGCGCAAATTTGCTCACGATTTACAGATTTGCGCCACCCGATGCCCGAATACGAGCAGGATTCGTATCGCGCTTTACTGACGTCGGATTTGGTTTGACCTTGGAATACCGGGCATCAACAGACAATCATCGCGCACCGGCTGCAAAGCAGCATCCTTGCAACCGAGAAATTTTGCCGATAGCGTCGAATCATGACAATAATTCAGAATGAAAGAACCAAGCTTACGGCCAACTGGCTGAACGCGCTGGCATCCGGCGTGATCGTCACCGGCGTGGTGGCACCGTCGCTGGCCATTCTGTTTCAGGTGAGTAACGGGCAGCCGATCACCATATGGGCCATCGCGCCGCAAGCACAGCTTGCTTTGCCATAGGCCTACTACTACATTTCGTGGCGAGATTTACTCTGCGGAGGCTCACATGACCTGGTTTGAAATCTATGCGTTTTTCGGAACCCCGGTCATCGCTCTCTTGATCGGCATCTTCGTCGTCTACATCACCGACCCGAAGCGCAATTCCGGCAAATGGTTCTGAGCTGCGGCACTCTTAGATACCGCCTTACGGCCGAAACCCCGCCGTGAGCGCATATTCCCGCCCCATCTCCATGACGGTGTCGAACAGGAACCCGGCATAGGACCTCGGCAGAATGATCTCGAACCGGTCGTCGCCGACGCGTATCACATTGGCCGCCACCTGACAGCACAGCATGTTGGCGGATTGCCCTTCACTGAACACATCGCGATGCAGGTCGATCGCGACGCATTTCGACAGGATCTTGCGCACGCTCGGCCCAATCAGCGCCATCAGCACCTTGCCGTCGCTCTGATCGGCAACGGCCGCACCATCTATGCCGGCAAGCGCTCCGGCGGCCGCTTCAGGCCCTATCGCTTCGGACACCACCAGCCACTCGCCGGGGCCGCAGCGGCGCACGGAAAAGCCAGCGACAGCACCAAGCGCCGCCTCCACGTCCCCTTCCCGGCCCGATAGCGCCAGCACGGAAAAGATCACCGGCCGCCTGACGACGGAGAGATGGTTCGGATTGATCCCGGTTTCGAAGCCGGAGAGATGATCTTCCAGAACATGCCGGTGAACGAGATTGAGTGCCATCGGGTGTTCCTCAGGAATGAAGCCGGGTTGCATCGGGATCGACGAAGACGGGCGAGCAGACTTCCGCCACCACATCCGTGCCGCGCAGCCCGTCCCAGACATGGATACGCTCGCCAAGCCGTTCCCGGCCGGATTTCAGCATCGCCAGCCCGATACAATGGCCAAGCGTCGGGGAGTAGCAGACGGAAGAAACAAAACCCTGGTCGTTCGCCATCGAAGGCGTCGCGTTCTCCTTGAGAAGATGTGCCCCCGCCTTGAACTCCTTGTCGGCCTCGACCGGCTTCAGGCCCACCAGCTGCAGCCGGTCGGCGGCGGTGAGGCCGAAGCGGGTCGAAAGCCGCTTGCCGATGAAATCCGGCTTTTGCATCGCCATCATCCGCCCGAGCCCGACATCATCGGCCGTCGTGCGCCCGTCGAGTTCGTTATGGGTGACGAACCCTTTTTCGATGCGCAGCACGTTGAGCGCCTCCACGCCATAGGGGGTGATCCCCTCATCGCGGCCGGCATCCATCAGCGCATCGGCAACGCTCTCGCCATAACCGGCTGGCACCGCCAGTTCGAAGGCAAGCTCGCCGGAGAAGGAAATGCGGAAGAGCCGCGCCTGCAGCCCGCCCTTCAGCACCACCGTGCGAGCGCCGAGGAAGGGCAAGGCGCCTGCCGAGATATCATCCTCGACGATGCGTGACAGCACATCGCGCGCCTTCGGCCCCGCGATCGACATCTGCGCCCATTGGTCCGAAGAGGAGGTGAAACACACATCGAGATCCGGCCAGAAGGTCTGGGCGGCAAATTCCATATGTGCCAGCACCTCGCCCGCATAGGCCGTGGTCGTCGTCATCACATAGTGGTTTTCGGCAAGCCGGCTCGTCGTGCCGTCATCGAACACCATGCCGTCCTCGCGCAGCATCAGCCCATAGCGCGCCTTGCCGACCGGCAGCTTGAGAAAACTGTTCGAATAGACCCGGTTGAGGAACTCCGCAGCCCCCGAACCAAAAATCTCGATCTTGCCGAGCGTCGAGACATCGCAGATCCCGACAGCCTCGCGCACCGCCCTCACCTCGCGGTCGACACTCTCGCGCCAGCCTGTCTCGCCTTCACGGGCAAACCATGCGGAACGATACCAGAGCCCGCTCTCGACAAAGGTCGCACCATTCTTCTTCGCCCATCCATGCAGAGGCGAGGTTCTGACCGGCCGCAAATGCTCGGCGCGTTCGGCACCGGCAAGAGCGCCGAAGGAAACTGGCGTATAGAAAGGCCTGAAAGTCGTCGTGCCGATCTCGGCGGGCGAGACACCCCGCATGCCGGCGACGATACCGATCGTCGCGACATTGCCGAGCTTGCCCTGATCGGTCGCCATGCCGGCGGTCGTATAGCGCTTGGTATGTTCGATATGCGAAAAACCCTCGCGCTGCGAAAGCCCGAGATCACTCACCGCCACGTCGTTCTGGAAATCGACGAAAGCCTTGTCACGGGCGCCCGGCACATACCAGAGCGGCGCAAAGGACGGATCGTATTCGCCCTCAACATCAGGCGTATTGACTTCATAAGCGCTGAAGCCGAGCGCCGATGCGGCCGCCGAGCCCTTGGCTGCCCCATCCCGCAGGCAGTCGGAGAGCCGCTCGATACCGGCGGCACTGCCGGCGGCGGTAAAGCCTGCGCCCACATCCGGCGCCATGAAGGCCTGCGCCTCCTCAGACCAGACCGGCTTTGCCCCCCGCTGGCACATCAGATGCACGATCGGCGACCAGCCGCCGGACATGGCAAGCGCGTCACAGGCGATCACCTCCTCGAAGCCGGAGCGCGCGGTGATGATACCGCTCAGCCGGTGGCATCCCTTGGTGGCGATGATCGCACCATTGCGGATCACCCGCACACCATCGGGCACCTCGTCCTCAGCACCCGGCCGCGCATCAATGATTGCCGTGACCTCGATACCGCGTGCGGCGAGATCTGCGGCAGTACGATAACCGGAGCCGCCATTGGTAAACACGGCCACCCGGCCGCCGACGGCAACGCCATAGCGATTGAGATAGGTCCTGGCGGCATTGGCGGTCATCACGCCCGGCCTGTCATTGCCGCCGAAGACCAGCGGCCGTTCCTCGGCACCGGAAGACAGGATCGCCCGCTTGGCAACGATCCGCCACAGCCGCTCCATCGGCAGATCGGCGGAAGGCTGTGAAACATGCTTCTGCACCCGCTCGACAGCGCCGAAGACCATATCATCATACCAGCCGAACACGGTGGTACGCGGCATCAGCGTCACATTGGGAAGTGTCGCCAGCTCCTCGATCGTCTGGCGGACGAAATCTTGCGCCGGCAGACCGCCGATCGTGACGGTTTCCGAGAGCATCGAACCGCCGAAGCGAAAGCCTTCGTCCGCAAGGATCACCCGTGCACCGGCGCGTGCTGCGGCAAGCGCCGCCATCAGCCCGGATGGCCCGCCACCGACGACGAGAAGGTCGCAATGCGCCCAGCTTTTCTCGTAGCGATCGGGATCAGCCGCAAGCGTCACCTTGCCGAGACCGGCGGCGCGCCGGATCAGCGGCTCATAGACCTTTTCCCAGAAGGGCTTTGGCCACATGAAGGTCTTGTAGTAGAAGCCCGCGCCGAGAAACGGCGACAACAGCCCGTTCACCGCGCCGAAATCATGCTTCAGCGATGGAAAACGGTTCTGGCTGACGGCCGAAAGACCGGCATGCAATTCCACGACGGTCGCCCGCGCGTTCGGTTCCGCACGCGCACCCGTGCCGACCGTCACCAGCGCATTCGGCTCGGCAGAACCGGCCGTCACCACGCCGCGCGGGCGATGATATTTGAAACTGCGCCCGACCAGCATCTGGTCATTGGCGAGAAGCGCCGAAGCCAGCGTATCGCCGGCAAAGCCGGTATAATTCCGGCCATCGAAGGAAAATGTCAGCGCATCACCGCGGTTGACCAGCCCGCCGGCATCGAGACGAAAACTGCTCATGCATGGCTCCCGATCTTACGCCACTCCGTCGCATCGGTGACGGCAAACACCTCGTGGGTGACATTGTCGCGATCGACCACCAGCCAACGACGGCAGCCGCCCGCATGGTGCCAATATTCCTGATAGCGCCCTCTGGGGTTGTCGCGCACATAGGCATAGGCCTGCCACGCTTCATCCCTGGCAGCGGGCGACGGCCGCACCGGGTCGGCAGCGCCACGGATGGAAAACTCTTCTTTCGGTCTGACGCCGCAATGCGGGCAGGTGATCAGGCTTGCCATGGCGCTCTCTCAGTGAAGGTTCGGCTGGGGGCCCTTGCCCCCTTCGTCGATCATATGGCCGCGCTCGAACCGGTCGAGCCGCATGAACCGCGACACATGATGGCTCTCGTTCTTCGCAATCAGATGCGCGAAGCAGAAACCGGAGGCAGGCGTTGCCTTGAAGCCGCCATAGCACCAGCCGCAGTTGAGATAGAGATTATCGATCGAGGTGCGGTCGATGATCGGCGACCCGTCCATCGACATGTCCATGACGCCGCCCCAGGCGCGCAGAACCTTGGCCCGCGACAGGCCGGGAATGAGGCCGACGCCCTCCTCGATCGTATGCTCGACGGTCGCCAGATTGCCGCGCTGGGCATAGGACGAGTAATAGTCGATATCGGCCCCGAACACGAGCCCGCCCTTGTCGGACTGCAATATGTAAAAATGTCCCGCCCCATAGGTAATGACATTGTCGATGGCCGGCTTCAGCCCTTCCGAGACGAAGGCCTGCAGCACATGCGTCTCGATCGGCAATTGCAGATCGGCCATCCGCCCGACCGTCGTCGTGTGCCCGGCCGCCGCCAGCGCCAGCTTATTGCAGCCGATAAAGCCCTTGGTCGTCTCGACGCCCGTGACGACGCCATTCTCACGCCGGATACCCGTCACCTCGCAATGCTGGATCAGGTCGACACCGCGCATGTCGGCACCGCGCGCATAACCCCAGGCGACCGCATCGTGACGGGCGGTCCCCGCCCGCTTCTGGTAGAGCCCGCCGAGGATCGGAAAACGGGCGTGATCGAAATTGAGATAGGGCATCATCCGACGCACCTGCTCGCGGTCGAGCAGTTCCGCATCGACGCCATGGATACGCATGCCATTGCCGCGCCGCGCATACTGATCGCGCTGGCCGTCCGAATGGAAGAGATTGACGATACCGCGCTGCGAGATCATCGCATTATAATTGAAGTCCTGCTCCAGCCCTTCCCAGAGCTTCATCGAGAACTCGTAGAACGGATTATTGCCTTCGAGCAGATAGTTGGAGCGGATGATCGTCGTGTTGCGCCCGACATTGCCCGAGCCGATATAGCCCTTCTCGATCACCGCGACATTGGTAATGCCGAATTCCTTGGCGAGATAATAGGCGGTCGAAAGACCATGCCCGCCACCGCCGACGATAATCACGTCATAATGCGGCTTCGGCTGCGGTTCGCGCCAGACGGGCTTCCACAGCCTGTTGCCGGCAAACGCCTCTTTCAAAATCGATAGGGCAGAATAGCGCATGAAACGATCCCGTTCGTCCTCGTCCGACATTCGCATATGACAGAGAAAGGACAAGCGCAATCAGGACATTGAGCGTTCCTGTCGCGACCTTTCAGCGCCGCGCGGCCGCGCACTGCGTCCACCTCCCGGTAGAGCCCCTTACACTTGGCGCCTTCACCCAAAGGAGCGACATGAGCGACAATAGCCCGAACCTTGCAATGCCCTTCATTCTGCCGTCGCAGGCGCAGAAACACGTCACCCACAATGAGGCCCTGCTTCTCCTCGATGCGCTCGTCCACCTGACGATCCGCGAAGAACGTCAGGGCCCGCCGGACACCACCGATGAAACGGTGACGGACGGCGCATGCTACCTGATCGCAACTGAGCCGACCGGATCCTGGGCCGGCCGCGCGGACAAGATTGCCGCATGGCAGGATGGCGCCTGGAATTATCTCTCCCCGCGCCTCGGCTGGCGGGCATGGTTCGCATCTGAGACGCAATTGAAGGTCTTCGACGGCAGCCTGTGGCGGCAGATCCCTCTGCCTGACGAAGCCACGGTCACGATGCTCGGCATCGGCACCGATCCCGATGCGACGAACCGCTTCGCCCTCTCCTCTGCCGCAAGCCTCTTTAACCATGAAGGCAATGGCCACCAGATCAAGGTCAACAAGGCTGCAACGACGGACACCGCCTCCCTCCTCTTCCAGACCGCATGGAGCGGCCGTGCGGAAATGGGACTGGCCGGCGACGACCTCTTCTCGATCAAGGTTTCCGACGGGACGACATGGAGGACCGGCATCAGGATCGATGCGGACGGCAGCGTCCATCAGCCCGGTCAGCCCACAGCCTGCGCCTACCGGAGCGGCACGAGCTTTTCGCCTGTAGCGGGTCAGGAGAGCGGATTTACCGATTTCGCCGTTGCAAACGGTGGCGTGGCCCTCGGCACCGCCCTTGCAGGCGGCGGCAATACGCTGATCGTGCCGGTCAGCGGCATTTACCTCCTGACACTGACACTCGGCCTCATCTCATCCGCCGGCCACGGCGTCGATCTGCTCGTCGATGGCACGGAGATACGGCTGTCGCTCAGGGGTTCCGCAAGTGGGCAGGCCAGCCAGTCGGCTACCGCGCTGGTTGCACTGGAGGCCGGCGCCGGTCTGTCGCTTGGACACCTTGGCAGCGCCGAAATTGCCTGCGGACAGGCCCGGACATGCCTGTCTCTTGCCCTGTTGTGAGACGATCCGTTTGAGGCGAAAAGCCGAAAAAAATCCGCATGATGCGGCGCGTTTTTCATCCGCGCCGCCTCAATCTGGCACGAAACGCCCCCGAAAAGGCATATTCATGCGATTTTCCAACGCATATATTTTTATTATAATTCAATGCATTACGGGAAAAGATTCACATTTTCCGCGGCAAATTGCGACTATTGCGCGTTTGGACACAAATCGCGCCATCCATTTAGTCAAATGTTAAAACTGCGGGGCTAGGCTCCTTCACGTGGTCTTGAGTTGTGTAGAGAGTCCAATGACCGAAATGATACGTCCCCGAGTAAAGTATGTCATCGGCCCCGATGGCAGCCCCCTGACGATTGCGGATCTTCCGCCGGCCAATACGCGCCGCTGGGTTATCCGCCGTAAGGCAGAGGTTGTCGCTGCGGTCCGTGGTGGCCTGCTGAGCTTGGAAGAAGCCTGCGAGCGCTATACGCTCACCGTCGAAGAATTCCTGTCCTGGCAGTCGTCGATCAACGATCACGGCCTTGCAGGTCTGCGCACCACGCGCATCCAGCAGTATCGCCACTAGGCGAAAAGCTATTTCCGCGAATGCGGCGAAGATGCCATCGACCCTCCGGTTGGTGGCATCTTTTGTTTGACAACCCCTCGCCTATTTTGCGGCAGGCGGAGAGACCAGAACCGGCGCCACGCCGGCACTCAGCGCCGAGGCGGCATAGAACCACAGGCCCGGCTGGGTGATCGCCACGGCAAGGCCGCTCGTCTTGGCCGCAAACACCGTGATCGCCACCAGCATCACATCCATCATCGACCAGCGTGCCAGATAGGGCATCATCCGCGCCAGAAATCCGCCCCGGATGCGCCGCGGCAATAACTCGGCCGCCAGCCAGGTAAGCTTTGCGATCGGCAGCGCGATGGAAAACAGCCCGACGATGACCGCAAGCCCCTCATCGCCACCGCGCCAGAGCCCGGCCACAAGTTCGCCAAGCGATGGCGTTTCGCTGAAGACATAAAGCCGCTCGAGACGGACGATCGGCAAGGTCAGCCCGCAGGCAAGACAGACGGCGGAGAAAAGCACGACTGCGCCGCCGAGCAGCCTTCGCCTTGAATGATCTGCCATTGGGGACATGGTGATGGCCGGCGCTCCGCGGGATCTGGCCCATCCGAAATACCGGCTGGCGTCTCCAGTCATCTCCAGAGACAGGATCGCGATGCAAGAAGCAAGCCTCGGGCAAGCGGACCGTTGATAATGCGACGCGTGCCCAAACGGAAATGGGGGCCGTGGCGCTGATGCGCCGCCCCTCATCCAGACCAGTCAAAGAAGTCGCGACCGGTTTCCCCGGCCGGTCCCCCTTCGTTCATTTTATCAGGCGCGCGCCCGGATGCCCCCGTCGCGCTCTTCGAGAGCAGATGCCTTGGCGAGATCCGCCTCGGCCTCTTCCAGTGCCAGTTCGGCCGCTTCCTGCTGCACGCGCAGCTCGCGGATGGACACCTGCAGATTGTCGGCGCGCTGGCGAGCGGCCTTGGCAAATGTTGGATAGCAAAATGGCCCGGATCGGTAATGCCCGACTTTTTCTCTTCAAGCGTGATCTGGTGCTCCAGCTCCTTCGCCATCCGTTCGAATTCGGCCATCATCATCTCCAGCTGCTGCAGCTGGCGACGTTTTCGTTAACCTGAAAACCCTTCAGGCGAACAAGATTGTCACGCGACTTCATACGCAATACTCCGTGGATAGCGAGACCCAGGCCTGTGTCCGGTTTGCTACACCCCGAACTGAAAAAATTGCGACGCCGTTAATAAAATCCGCGCCGCATTAACCTTTCATTTACAGGCATCATTAATGATAAGCCCGATCGCTTAAGGGTCGGTAAATGCCAAGGCCAAATGGTCGTGACAATGTGTGAGTCACTTGAATCACTTAGCGGAGTTTCCTCATCCGTTGATTCAACTTGGTGATGGTCGAATCCTGAAGATAAAACAGGCTGATACAATTTTTGCTTAATGAATTGATGCATCTTGTCAGACCGCATCATAATTTGTTAACCATTTGGTGTCAGCTTCCAAATCAGGCACAGTCTGGATCCGTAACGAGTAAGGGGGCACGAGTTAACCTTACGCGGCGGTAAAGGGGAAAATTATGCGGGTTCTACTAATCGAAGACGACAGCGCGACTGCCCAGAGCATCGAGCTGATGCTGAAGTCGGAAAGCTTTAACGTCTACACCACCGATCTTGGCGAAGAAGGCGTCGATCTCGGCAAGCTGTATGACTATGATATCATTCTGCTTGACCTGAACCTCCCCGACATGTCGGGTTACGAGGTTCTGCGCACGCTGCGCCTGTCCAAGGTCAAGACGCCGATCCTCATTCTCTCCGGCATGGCCGGCATCGAGGACAAGGTTCGCGGTCTCGGCTTCGGCGCCGACGACTACATGACCAAGCCGTTCCACAAGGACGAGCTCGTCGCACGCATTCACGCCATCGTCCGCCGCTCCAAGGGCCATGCCCAGTCGGTCATCATGACGGGCGAACTGATCGTCAATCTGGATGCCAAGACCGTCGAAGTCGGCGGCCAGCGCGTTCACCTGACGGGCAAGGAATACCAGATGCTGGAGCTTCTTTCGCTCCGCAAGGGTACCACGCTCACCAAGGAAATGTTCCTGAACCACCTCTACGGTGGCATGGACGAGCCGGAACTGAAGATCATCGACGTCTTCATCTGCAAGCTGCGCAAGAAGCTCGCGAATGCGGCCGGCGGCACCAACTACATCGAGACGGTCTGGGGCCGTGGCTACGTGCTGCGCGAACCTGACGGCGCAGTTCTCGCCGAAACCGCCTGAGACTGCCAGGCACCCTAGACCTGATTTGACTTCAAACCCGCCTGGGCGTGCCCGGCGGGTTTTTTCATGCGCCAGAAAAACGCGAAATCGCGCAGCCATGCGGCCAGGAATGAGCCAGCATATCAGGGAATACGGGAAAAGACGGTCACGCAGCGGCCGCAATAACAGCGCGCAAGCACAGCCCGAAACGGCCTTATGCGGCCGCGGCAAAACCACCGAAGACGGAGGTGAGGATCTTGCGATCGAAGGGCTTCAGCAGGAAATCGCTGGCACCGGCGCGCTTGCCGGCCATCATCTTCTTCAGGTCGGCCTCGATGACGCAGTAGAAGATCCGCACACTCTTGCCCTCGGGCATGGCGCGAACGGCCGTGATCACGTCAAGCGCGCCTTCCATGGCGGCATCGACGATGAGGAAATTCGGCAGCTGCGTGCGGCAGGCGGAAATCGCCTCCTGCGCACTTCCCGCTTCGGCAACGAGGAAGCCGATCTCCGACAGGATACGCTTGCCGACCTTGCGGACGATATCCGAACTGTCGGCGATCATCATGCGCTGCATCTCAAGCCCCCCTGGTTCAGCGCCTGAACCCGGGCGCTCCGATGTCTGCCGCTCGACCTGCGGCAACACCCGCCACCTTGCGCCGCACAGTGCTAAGGAATGGTTACAATTTAGAGGCGACAACCACGAAAACGGCCCCCATCGAGGGAGCCGTGATCTCTGTCATATGGCCGGCTGCGCGGGCCATATCGCCGGAATAGAGGCCTTACGCCTCGCTCGCCTCATCTTCCTCGGCAGGAATGCATTCAGCGGTGAAGGTGATCTTGTCTTCCGACACGACATATTTCAGCTCCATGCCGCATTCATCGGCCAGAAGCACCGTATAATAGGGCTGGATCGAATGGGCATCGACAGCTTCTTCCAGCGTGCCGTTGTTGATCTCGACGAACTTCGCCGGCACGCGCATCATCCGGCCCTTGACCGTGATGGTGAACTTCGCGTCGTATTCTGGGTTTTCGAGTTCGACATCGACGACGCCGCCGCGCGGAATGCCGGCATAGGCGACGAGGAAGAGGTTGAGCAGCAGCTTGACGCGGTTCTTCGGGATGATCGCGCGCGGCCCGCTCCAGTTCACCTCGGTCTTCTTCTCGGCAATTGCGAAGTCCTTGGCAGCCTTCTCGGCTTCACCGGTATCGATCGATGCGCCGACGGAGCCGGAAGCGCCGAAGGCAAGGCGGGCGAACTTCAACCGCACCGAGGCATTGAGCGCAGACGTGCGGATGAGATCGAGCGCGTCGCTATCTGCGGCACCTTCGTCGAGCAGTTCGAGACCGTTATTGATGGCGCCGACCGGCGAGATCACGTCATGGCAAACGCGGCTGCAGAGAAGTGCCGCCAGATCCGGACCGCCGAGGGTAAGGTTGGGGTTCTTCGGCATGAAATTCTCCTGAGGATGCGCTGAACAGGCATCTGATATGCCCTGTCAAGGTTGCGCGGGGATGATGCAATTGGTGCCGTCATAATGACACCATGTTTGGTAAACCCATTGTTAAGACGAAGGGACCAAGATAGCGCCATCTTTAAGCCTAACGCTTTTAAGCATGACGCTTGAAACCTGGACGAACATAAAACGGATCTGAAGATGCGCCGCCAACAAGCCCTCGCCCTTCCCCGCCTCGCCGCGGCATTTGCCGCTGTCGTCTGTTCATTTTGGCTTGCCGCAGTTCCGGCCGCCGCCCAGCAGGGCGCCAGCCAGTATACGATGCAGGAAATCGTCGATTCCGGTAACGGTTTCTTCGGCTCGACCAGCGGCGGCCTTGCGAAAGTCGTCGAGAATGCCTTTGCCAAATACGGCCTGCCGAACGGCTATATCCTCGGCCAGGAAGGCTCTGGCGCCTTCATTGCCGGCCTCACCTATGGCGAAGGCCAGCTCTACACCAAGAATGCCGGCCAGCACCCGGTCTACTGGCAGGGCCCTTCGCTCGGCATCGATTACGGCGGCCAGGGCACCCGCGCCATGATGCTGGTCTATGATCTGCCGTCGGTTGATTCGCTCTATGCCCGCTTCGGCGGCGTTTCGGGCTCGGCCTTCGTCGTTGCCGGCGTCGGCATGACCGTTCTGCGCAACAACAACGTGCTTCTCGTACCGATCCGCACCGGCATCGGCGCACGCCTCGGCATCAATGTGGGCTATCTCAAGCTGACGCGCGAAGCCACCTGGAACCCCTTCTGACCCGACAATAGGAAAAGTCCAGTCCCGAAACGACGCTGACCGGAAGATCCCGACGTGATCCAATTTGCGCTTCTTTTCGGATTGGGCTTTCTCACCGCAACCCTGGTTGCGGTGCTTGTCGCACCCTCGATCCACCGTCAGATCGTCCGCTATACGGAGCGCCGCATCCGCGCCACCGTGCCGATCAGCCCGCAGGAAGTCCGCGCCCAGCGCGACATGGCCCGTGCCGTCTATGCGGCGGAAAATGCCCGCACCAAGCAGGATCTGGTCGAGGAAAAGGATCGCGGCACGCTTTTGAAGATCAAGGCCGAGGGCCTGATGGAAGACCTGCGCAGCCTCGAAGGCACGAATGCCGAACTGAGGATGCGGATCGATGAACTCGACGCCGAGGTCGCAGACGCCCGCGCCCGCCTGCGCCAGGACGACAGCTATGTCGAAAAGCTGAAGGCGATGATCGAGCGCCTTGAGGATGCCGCCTCCGGCAAGGGCGAGGAAATGCAGTCGCTGGTGCGCGACATCAGCCGCATGACCGCAGATGCCGACAGTTTCCGCATTGACCTTTCCACTCGCGATACCGAAATCGAAGCCTTGAAGGCGACGATCGGCACGTTGCGGGGCGAGCGCGACACACTGCGCCGTGACCTGCAGCTGGAAATGACCCGCGCCAACGAGGCCGAACACCGCCTCACCCGCGAACAGCGGCATCTGCGCCGGCTGGAAGAGAGGCTTGCCGGCGAAATCACCGACCGCAGCGACCGGGAAACCGCGCTGGAACGCCGCCTGCAGGAAATCGGGCGCTTGCGCGAACGGCTGAAAGCCGCCAATAGCGAAGCACGCGCCGTGACAGCAGAAGCCGCGCGACCATCGAACCGGCGCAGGCGGAGAATGAACAGGTGACAGAGGACAAGATGGTCGCAGCCGACGAACAGGCTCCGGTTCCGGCAGTTGCCGCAAAGGACGCCGAAACGGTCGATGCGCATCAGGCTCGCTCGACATCGCCCTCGACACCCGCTCCCGTCGCCCTCGGACTGGACGAGGAAACGATCGATCCGCGCTTCCGCATGCTGTCGGAAGAAGCGAAAAACCGCGCGACGGCCCTGAGCGAACGCCTCCTCAAGGCAAAGAACCCGGCAACCGACGAGGCGATGCGCAAGGAACTCGCCGCCATCGCCGCCAGCATGGTGGCCGTCACCGCCGCAGCCGAAGGTCGCTCCTCGCCGATCCGCAAGATCCTGCGCGGCAAGCATGGCAGCGGCGAGCGCGAAAGCCTTGCGACAAAGGCCGGCAAGCTTCTCTCCGAATAAGGAAGCCACTGCCAAAGCGCGCGGGCGTCACGAACCGGCACACAGCCTTGCGACGAGGTTCAGAGACGTCCCTGCGCCATGGCGATCTCGTAGAGCGCAATGCCGGTGGCAGTCCCCGCATTGAGGCTGTCGAGCCCCGGCGCCTGGGCGATCCGCGCGGTCTTCACGGCGGCCAGCACTTCGGCGGAAAGCCCTTCCCCCTCCGTGCCGGTAATCAGCGCCATGCGCTCGTCTGCCGGCACATTGCGGATTTCGGTCGCTCCCGCCGGAGAAAGACCCCAGATCGCAAAATCCTTCCCGGCCAGCGCTTCGAGAATATCGCCTGCCGTCCCGCCGCGGACATAGGGAACCGACAGCACGGAGCCGACGGAGACCCGAAGCGCCTTGCGATAAAGCGGATCGCAGCACTGGCTGTCGAGCAGCACGGCATTGACACCGAAGGCGGCCGCATTGCGGAAGATCGATCCGATATTGTCGTGATTGGAAATGCCGAACGCGGCAACGACAAGTGCTGTCTTCGGCAGGCCCGCGATGATCTGCCCGATACTCTCATGGTCATCCACCGCGACATTTCGCCGGCCAAGCGCCAGAACGCCGCGATGCAGGTGAAAGCCCGCGATCCGGTCGAGAACCGGTCCGGATGCGAGATAGACGGGAACATCGGCCGGAAAATCGTCGAGAATGTCCGCAACGCCGGACGCCCGGTTTCGAGAAGCAGGATCTTTTCCGCGCTAAAGCCGATGCTGCCACGAATGGCGCTTCCGGCGGCTGCCACCGCGCCGCCGTCCCGCGAAATCATCGTGCGTCGATGGGCAGCGGCCAGCATCCGCAGCACGACTGTGCCCTCGGCGATGAAAAGCCCATGCCGGCCGATCAGGTCGCGTTCGCGGATGGCGTGAAACTCTGCGATGCGCGGATCATCCGCATCCTCGATCCGGATGATCTCGCGCGCGGTTCCGCTCATTGGCCTGTCGTCACCGACACATCGGCAACCATCCGGCCGGTTGCGATATCGAAGATGAACACCTTCTGATCACCATCGATCGCGCCGTAGAACAGGAGCTGGGTGCCCGATAGCGAGACATTCTCGACATTAAAGCCCGCCGGCAGCCGTGCCGTGGCGGCAAGAGGCTGGTCGGACGGCACCGAAAGTGAAGACGAGGCGGTCGTCGCAGGCGCGGAAGCCGGTGTGCGCGAGACTTTGTAGACAATGGCAGCGATCACCGCCATAAAGCACACCAAAAGGATGCCGCCCGAGACGAGCTGCAGTTTGACCATTTTCCGACGGATGCGTTCCATCGTCGGATCGAGTGGCTCTTCCTGTTCCTCGTGATCGGGGCGGGGCATGTAGCGTCCTTGCATGACATTGGATAGGTGAATGAGCGAACCCTTTAACGAAGCCGGAGAGCCAAGAAAAGTCCTTACCGCCGAAGATGGCGCATCAGGCAGGCTCGACGCATGGCTGACAGGCCGTCTTGAGGGTGAATTCTCCCGCAATCGCATCAAGGCGCTCATCGAACAGGCGCCGTTGCGCTGAACGGCAAGCCGGTGACGGAGCCGAAAAAGAAGATCGCTGCCGGCGATATCATCGAGATCGAACTACCCGAACCGGAAGACGCCGAGCCGAAGGGCGAGGACATTCCGCTCACCGTTCTCTACGAGGACGATGACCTGATCGTGATCTCCAAGCCCGCAGGCCTCGTCGTCCATCCGGGCGCCGGCAACTGGACCGGCACGCTGGTCAATGCCTCATCCATCATTGCGGCGACAGCCTGTCGGGCATTGGCGGCGTGCGCCGTCCCGGCATCGTCCACCGGCTCGACAAGGATACGAGCGGCGTCATGGTGGTTGCCAAGAACGATATCGCCCACCGTCATCTCGCCGACCAGTTTGCCGACCATGGTCGCACCGGCCCGCTGGAACGTGCCTATCAGGCCGTCGTCTGGGGCCGCCCGAGCGGCCTGCGCGGCACGATCGACGCTCCGCTTGGCCGGTCCGGCTCGGATCGCACCAAGCGGGCCGTCAAGAACGAGTTGAAGGACGACGCCCGCGAGGCGATCACCCATTACGAGGTCATGCAGCGCTTCCAGGAAAAGCCGGATGCGACCTCTCTGGCCGCCCTCATCGAATGCCGGCTGGAAACGGGCCGCACCCATCAGATCCGCGTCCACATGGCCCATATCGGCCACCCGCTGATCGGCGACGTGGATTATGCGGCGGGCTTCAAGACCAAGGCGAACCTCCTGCCGGAACCGGCAAAGAGCGTCGTCAGCCGCTTTCCCCGCCAGGCGCTGCATGCCTATCTTCTGGCCTTCGAACACCCGCGCACCGGCGAGGTGATGGAATTCGAGGCCGATCTCCCCGAAGACATGCAGGAACTGATCGAGGCGCTCGCCGACTGAGCCTCGGCCCACCCCTCCGGCCCACCCCTCCTGTACGGCCTCCCCCGTCACGTTTTGCACCCGACAACCGTCGCGCGCATATCGCCACGATATGTCCGGAATTCGAACACTTTTTGCGCGACCAAAAGGTAATCCCTTGCTCGCGCAATTCTTTACTTGGCGATTTGACAATATATCACATTCACGGACGCGTGATATCGCCAAAATTTCGCTTCATTTCTCGGACTTGCTGCCACGCAATACTACAGGCGATTCCGTAGATGTGCTTTCTCCGGCGGACGGAACCGGAATGCGGATCGATCTTATACCCCACAGTTCATGGCATCAGGCACTGGAGGACGCATAGGAAATGAACGCGAATATCCGGAAATTCATTTTCAACGACCTTCAATCCGTCGAAGGTTATATTGATCCTCCCGACGCACTCGTTTTTCTGACCCTTCTCGAAACCCAGACCGAACGCGACCTCAAGGGTGGCGTGGCCGAGATCGGCGTCTTCTACGGCCGTTCCTATTTTCTGATGAAGGCCGCCACCGGCGCCCGCCAGCCGGTGCTTGCGATCGATCTCTTCGACCTCAACGACGAAGAGGACGGCACGCCCTCCCAGTATCGCCGCTTTCTCGATAACGGCGAAAGACTGGGCCTGCCGATCGACGAGAACCTCATCATCCGCGGCGACAGCACGGCGCTCCCGCCATCGGAGATCACCGACAGGATCGGCCAGACCCGCTTCTTCAGCATCGATGGCGGCCATATGCTGCATCATGTCGTGTCGGATGCCGCCCTGGCCGTCAGCACGCTCGCCCCGCATGGCGTCATCGCCTTCGACGACACGTTCAACCCGGCATGGCCGGAGGTCACGATCGGCGTCGCGGATTTCCTGCGCCAGCACGACGATGCCCTGCGGCCCTTCTGCATGACCAAATACAAGACCTATGTCTGCCGGTCGGAATTTCACGCCTTCTATACGGAGGCGATCCGCAACGCCGCCCATCTCGCCGCTTTCGAACAGGTGGAAACGGAGTTCCTGGGCTCGACAGCGATAAGATTGAACAATCCCATGGGCCGGCGTATGGTCTATGAATTGATGGTACACGCAGGAATGCGAGGCCTCTCGGAACGGGTGTACCGATAGCATTCGGCACAACCGGCATTACAGATTTGTAATGATATAACACGCCTGAACCGGCCTTGAATGACCGTCCTGCCGTACTTATCTGTTACGTGACGAGGTGCGGGATCGGCAATGATCCGCACCCTCTCGGTTCGCCTTTCAGGACGAAGAGCTGAAGCGCCGCATGGGCGGCAGACACAAACGCTCGGAAAGATAAGGGAGCCGACAACGATCGGAAAGGGGTGCTTTATGGCCCGGAATACCTTGCCTTCCATTACAGCCGGCGAAGCCGGTCTGAACCGTTATCTCGACGAAATCCGCAAGTTCCCGATGCTTGAGCCGCAGCAGGAATACATGCTCGCCAAGCGCTATGCCGAACACGGGGATCGTGACGCCGCCCACAAGCTGGTGACGAGCCATCTGCGCCTCGTGGCGAAGATCGCCATGGGCTATCGCGGCTACGGCCTGCCGATCGGCGAAGTCGTCTCCGAGGGCAATGTCGGTCTGATGCAGGCGGTGAAGAAATTCGACCCGGAACGTGGCTTCCGCCTAGCAACCTACGCCATGTGGTGGATCAAGGCCTCGATCCAGGAATATATCCTGCGCTCGTGGTCGCTGGTGAAGATGGGCACGACGGCCAACCAGAAGCGTCTGTTCTTCAACCTGCGTCGCCTCAAGGGCAAGATCCAGGCCATCGAGGATGGCGATCTGCGTCCCGATCAGGTGAAGGAGATCGCCACCAAGCTGAACGTCTCCGAGGAGGAGGTCGTCTCGATGAACCGCCGCCTCACCGGCGACGCATCGCTGAACGCACCGATCCGCGCCAGCGAGGGCGAATCCGGCCAGTGGCAGGATTGGCTGGTCGATGACCACGACAGCCAGGAAGATACGCTGATCGAGCAGGACGAACTGGAGACCCGCCGCCGCATGCTCGGCCGGGCGCTCAGTGTCCTGAACGACCGCGAACGCCGCATCTTCGAAGCCCGCCGGCTTGCCGAAGATCCGGTAACGCTGGAAGAGCTGTCGTCGGAATTCGACATCAGCCGCGAGCGCGTCCGCCAGATCGAGGTCCGCGCCTTCGAAAAGGTGCAGGATGCCGTTCAGAAGGAAGCGCTGGCGCAGGCCAATGCCCTTCGCGTCGTCGACGCCTGATCCGGCAGCGCCGCTTCAGACCGACCCACTATGAAGAACAGCCCGCGGCATGCCGCGGGCTGTTTCGTTTGACGGCCGAGATTATCCGCTGATTACCCCCTGCCCGGCGGTAATCCGTGGCGTCCATGACGACGGTCGGCCGCCGCCATCTCGGCAAAGGCCGATCGCAGCAGATCGATCGTCAGGAAGACGAGGAGGCTCGCCCCCATCACCGGCAGGGCAACCGCGACAACCAGCGTCACCACCACGATGCCCGCCTGCCACAAGGCCGACAGATGGCCGAATGCCCGGCCGAGCGTGCGCGGCGAGGCAGCCGGCGCCGGCCGCCTCACCCACCACGAGCGATAGCCGAACGCAATCATCCCCATCAGCGCCAGACCGATCGCTGCCATCAGCAGCTGGTTCGCAAGCCCGAACAGCACGCCCATATGGGCATAGATGCCCCAGCGGATCAGCTTGGCGATGATCGGAAACGTCGAAAAATCCGCCCGGCTGGTGATCGCAAGGCTCGCCGGATCAACCGCGACCGTATCCACCTGCGTCGGCCAGCGGCGGTCATATTCGCTGACGAGCCACGCCTGCCCCTCGGCCTTAGGCGGCCGGATCTCCAGCATGGAAGCATCGAGCCCGCCCGCTTTGGCGGCAGCGACGACTGCATCCACCTGCGCCACAAGCGGCGCTTCGGGCAGCACCGGCGCCGGCTGCGCCGCCACCATGCCCGGCATGCCTGATGATCCGCATGCTCACCCAAAGGCTCCGCCGGCCCCTTGAGGGAGAGATTGACCGACGGCGTCACCCAGCCGACCGTATTGCGGAAGAGATCGATACTGTTGCCGGCCCAGCGCGACCATGTAAGCCCGGTTGCTGACAGAAACAGCAGGCCGACGGCGAGCCAGAGGCCGATCAGGCTGTGCAGCCGCCGCGCCCGCCCGCCCCGCACGCGCGACGCCTGAAGCTTCAGGTCCGTCTCTGCCAGTACCAGAGCAGCAACCCGCCGAGAACGGCGATCCACAGCCAGGATGCGGCAAGCTCGCTATAGTGCCGGCCGACATCGCCGAGAAGAAGGTTGCGATGCAGATAGTCGAGCGTGGTGCGCAGGGGCAGGATGCCACTCGTGCCATAGGCCGTCATGTCGCCCTTGATCGCCAGCGTGGCGGGATCGACGAAGATGACGCGGCTTTCGGACTCTCCAAGCTGTGGCCCGCGTAGCATCACGCGGGTGGTCAGCCCCGGCTTGGGCGCAGGACGCACGGCAAACAGCCGGTCGGCCGGACCGGCCGCCGCCCGCGCCGCCGCAATCTGCGCCGCAAGGGGCTGGGCAGGTGCTGCGCTTTCGGCCCGGAGCTGGTCGCGATAGAGCCAGTCTTCCAGCTGCGGCGTCAGGACATAAAGCACGCCAGACAAGGCAGCGACGAAGATGAACGGCCCGACGAACAGACCCACATAGAAATGCAGCCGGGTGACGAAAGCCCGCAGCGCCGACAGCGCCTCACCCCGTTGCATCTCATGTCCGCGCCTTTCGACGCTCTTCATGGTTTCAGAGGCCACGGCAGCACCCTCCCCCTGCATGCGATGGCAGACGGGCAAGCGGCAGGCAAATATGGCGCGGCAGACAAGGCGCGCGCAGAACAGACAACATGAGACAGGTCTCCGGATCAACGCATGGCCGAGCGGCACCGCTTGGCGGTCCGCATTGCAACCATGTCGACTTGAAAACTGCTGACCACCGGCACTTTTTTCAGCGAGAGCCGAAGGAGGCCAGCGACAGACGACAGGTCCGCTTCCGATCAACGCATGGCGTCTCTCTGCCACCTATCCCTTCAGTCAGGCCCGCCCCCATGATGAGGAGACGGCAGCCGGCCGGAAGGGTAGTAGCGCCACAGATAACGCCTATGCCTCGGAAACGGACCGCTTTCAGACGGAGAGGTGAGACGGTGGGCCCCGCGCGCGAGCGACAGGGGCACATTGCGCGCAATGACATGGCTCTGGGCGAGTACCGGCACATCGGCATCGCCGCTTGCCGGCCATCCATCGGCCAGGACGACAAAGGATTGGGCAAGCCCCGCGACAAAACCCTGCACGACCTGGCAGGCGGCAAGACAGCAATCCTTGCGGGACTGTTCTGCTGGCTGATGGCCGTTATGCCCAACCTGGCCGAGATGGTCATCGTGCTGGCCATGATCGAGGCTTTCCACCCCATGCGAGCCGCAGATGATCTGGCCGTGATCCGGCCCCATGGCTTCCATCGCCGCCATGGTGCGGTCGGCAAGCAGGCCCTGCAGCACGATCAGCACGCAGAGAAGCACGGCCAGCGGGCCGCCGCTCATTCTGTCGCCGATGATCTGCCGAAAGAACCTCATGGCCTTCCTTGGCGGTACAGGCGGGCGTTGTCAACGCGACATGATGCACCCGCAAGGCGACAGCGGTAACAGCTGGAACGGCGGGCGGACCACCGGCCGCAAACGCAGACGGCCCGCACTTGTCTGAAGTACGGGCCGTTTCTGATGATCCTTGTCGAAGAGGGATGGACTTGAGCGATTAGTCGCCCTTGGCCGGTCCCATCGTCGCCCATTCGGCAATCGCATCGTTGAATGCCTTCTCGCCGTCCGGTCCCTTCTGCAGGGTGAACAGGCGCGACGGCCATTGCGATAGGCAACCGGAATATCCATCCAGTTGCGCGTCTTCAAGAGTTCCATATTTGTCTTCAGCGCATCCGGGAAGTCATTGAGCGCGATCATGTGGAAGTCGTCGGTGATCTTGGCCGGCACTGCGATCAGTGCATTGCCGCGATCCTGCTCCGTCTGCTTCATGGCGATGCGCTGGACGCTGTCGATACCGCCGCCTTCGAAATCCTTCGGCAGGGCAAAGACGATTTCCACCAGATGGCTCGCCGGCAGCGAGGCATCGGTATTGCGCTTGAAGGTGATCAGCGCTGTCAGGCCGCGGCCCGGAACGCTGATGCGCCCCTGAACGACCGGCTCCGGCGGCTTGCCGTTTGCACCCGGTTCGCGCTGCAGCGACCAGGAGACAGTCCCCTCGATCGCCGTCGGCGCGGCCTGGCCGATACGCTCCTCATAGAGGAACATCTTCTGGCCGGCGACAGCAGGGCTTGCCGCGGGGTTTGCACCGCTCGCAGCAGCAGGCGCTGTGCAGCATTCGGGGCCGGTGCCGGGGTCTGGGTTTGGGCTGGGGCCGGAGTAGCAGCGGCACCGGAAGCAGCCGGGCTTCCCGGCGCAGGCGTTGCCGGCGGCGCATTCAGCTGTGCAACCGACTGGCCCTCGGCATTCTGCGCCAGACCACCGGCTGCACCGGGGCCTTCGTCAACCTCGGTGCCATCCGGCATCAGCCGCTGGGTGAATTTCTGGCCGGCCGCCACGGGCGCGGTGGCCGAAGCGCCGTTCGAGCTGCCATTGGCGGCAGGTGCCGGCGTATTGGCAGCCTGCTGCTGGGCAGGCGTCGTCGCGGGCGTGCTGCCGTTGCCGGAAGCCGCAGAACCGGATGCAGCCGGTGTCGATGTAGCAGGCGCAGACGTGCTGCTGCCCGAACCGGTGAGCCCGCCGAACAGGCCGGTCAGCGACGAACGGTTCATCCAGGCGGCATAACCGCCGCCGGCAAACACGACCACGCCGGCGAGACCAAGCACGAGACCCGCATAGCTGCGCTTCTTCTTCGGCGTCGCCCGATAGGGCTTGGCCGGAGCAGCCATGAAACTGTCGTCGTCATCCTCAAGCGGACCGACGCCCGCAGCCGGGCTATTGGCGGCCTGCGGATCGCGATTGTAGCCGATCAGGTCTTCCAGATCGCTCCACGGATCCTTCTCGTCTTCCTTGACAGCGGAAGGCGCCGTGGTCGATGCCGCATGGCCCGAAGCCGCAGCTCCGGCAATGGCCGCGCCAGCAACGGCCGCAGCAGCAGCACCGGCAGCCGGTGTCACCTGCGGCAGGCTGTCGAGATAATCGGCAAACGGATCGTCGGCGTCAGGCCGTGCCGGTGCGACGCCAGCATGTCCGACATCATGCAGCGAAGCAGCCGCCGGCATCCGCACAGTGTCGGCTGCCGCATGCTGCTCTTCATCGAAATGGGCGCTCTGCTGAACAGGCTCGACAGCGGCGTGATGGGAATGGATCGGCTCGACCGGGCCGGCTGCCGGAAGTTCCGGCACCTCGTCCCAGAACTGCTCGGCACGGGCTTCATGATCGCGCGCGGCAATCGTCTGTTCCGCATAAGGCGCTTCGCCGGCTGCGGGCTCGTCACGATACGCTTCCTGCTCCCAGGTCCACTCGCCGGCAGGTGCTGCCTCGGTATGGGAGCCAGTGGCAGGAGCGGTGGGGGATGCCGTAAGGGGAGCGGCGTGCCATTCATCGGCGGGCTGCTCATAGGAGACGGCCGGATGATGCGGCTCCTCGACAACCGTTTCAGGCTGATGATGGGCGGCAATCTCTTCGTCGTGCCAGTCGCCGTAACGCTCGTCCTGCGCAGGCTCTTCCACTGCGTGACCATGACCAGCAGAGACAGGCTCGACGGCATGATCGGCCTCGACGGGCGCATGAACCCATTCCGGCTCTGCCGGATGCTCGTAAGCGGGATGTGCCTGCGGCTCGGCCTCTTCGGCGACCGCTTCTTCATGATATGCGGCAGGCTCTTCGAGGTAGACGGCAGCCTCAGGCTCTTCGGCCGGCACATCCTCTACGTGAGCTTCCTCGGCCTGAGCCTGATAGGCAGGTGCGTGATATTCCGGCTCGTCCTGCGCAACCTCGGCTTCGGCCGGATGAGCATGGGCCGAATGAGCATCGACTTCATGATCCTCAGCAGCCGGCTCATGAACCTCTTCCGCGACAGGCTCGTAGACCGGTGACTGTTCGACCGGTGCCTCTTCGACGGGAATTGCAGCAACGACAGGCGCAGCGCTCTCGACCGGATCCGGCAGGGCTTCGGCATGTTCGCTATCGACTTCGACGATGGCAGCTTCGAGCTTGTCCATCTGCCGCCGAAGCATATCCTCCGGCGGGCGCGGCTTCATGTTCTCCAGCTGCCGCTGTACGGCGCCGCGAGCCTTGTCATACACTTTGGCGCGCGTCTCCGGCGTATTCGTCGCCAGACCGTCGACAGCACGGCGGATCACCGCTACAAAATCAGCCATCAGCACTTTCTCATGAATGCCGGCGCAAAGCGCGGCCGAATGGTTAATCAATTCTGGACATTAGTCCTCAAACGGGTCCGTCACAAGTATCGTGTCGTCGCGTTCGGGGCTTGTGGAAAGTAGCGCGACCGGCGCACCGATCAACTCTTCCACCTGTCGCACGTATTTGATCGCCTGAGCCGGCAGGTCCGCCCACTTGCGGGCGCCGACGGTCGATTCCTTCCAGCCTTCGAGCGTCACGAAGATCGGCTCGACTCGAGCTTGCGCTCCCTGGCTTGCCGGAAGATGATCAATCCGCTTTCCGTCGAGCATATAGCCGACGCAGATCTTCAACTCGTCGAGACCGTCGAGCACGTCGAGCTTGGTGAGCGCGATGCCGGTAATGCCGTTCGTGGCAACCGACTGGCGCACCAGAGCCGCATCGAACCAGCCACAGCGGCGCTTGCGGCCGGTGACGGTGCCGAATTCATGGCCCTTCTCGCCCAGGAACTGGCCGATCTCGTCATTGAGTTCGGTCGGGAACGGGCCTTCGCCGACGCGCGTCGTGTAAGCCTTGGTGATGCCGAGGATATAGCCGAGCGAGCCCGGGCCCATGCCCGAACCGGCAGCAGCCTGACCGGCAACCGTGTTGGACGAGGTGACGAACGGATAGGTGCCGTGGTCGATATCGAGCAGCGAGCCCTGCGCGCCTTCGAACAGGATGCGCGAACCCTTGCGACGCTCGGCATCGAGCAGTTCCCAAACGGTTTCGCGGTAAGGCAGAACGCGCTCGGCAACCGAGGTCAGTTCTTCCATGATCGTTGCATGGGACACTTCGTCGGCACCGAGGCCACGGCGAAGCGCGTTGTGGTGGGTCAGAAGGCGGTCGACCTTGCCCGACAGGGTTTCCATGTCGGCAAGATCCATGACGCGGATGGCGCGACGGCCAACCTTGTCCTCATAGGCCGGGCCGATGCCGCGGCGGGTCGTGCCGATCTTGGTGCCGCTGTTGGAAGCTGCGTCTTCGCGCATGCCGTCCAGTTCACGGTGCAGCGACAGGATGAGCGTCGCATTGTCGGCGATGCGCAGCACGTCGGGCGAAATCTTGATGCCCTGAGCTTCGAGCTTGGCGATTTCGGCAACCAGCGCATGCGGGTCGACGACGACACCATTGCCGATCACCGACAGCTTGCCGCGAACGATACCGGAAGGGAGCAGCGACAGCTTGTAGCTGACACCATCGATGACGAGCGTATGACCGGCATTGTGACCGCCCTGGAAGCGCACGACGATGTCCGCGCGTTCGGACAGCCAATCGACGATCTTGCCCTTGCCCTCGTCACCCCATTGCGAACCAACAACCACGACGTTCGTCATCTTGCATCCTGCTTTCCGGGCCAAGGCCCACACCACAATAACGCACCGTCCGCAATTCATAATCCTTTGCGGAGGGCACGCCAATCGAATCCGGCACCGGATGCCGCCTCTTTTCGGGCGGACCTAGTGCAAACGGGCGCATCTATAATGCCTTGGCCTAAGGAAAGCGACCTGTTTGTGACCACCGCAAGGTTTTTGTGCCACAAAGACAGGCAAACGGGCGTAATTCCCATAAAAATGCTTGTGAACGCGCCATCAGGCGTCTCGCAGGGCGGTCACAAAGGCAGGTTCGCCCGCTTGAAATGGGCTCAGAACGGGTGAAACAGGGTGATCGCAAACGGCAGGCGGATGTCTGCAGCAGGCGTCATCGCGCCCGGATCCTGCACGAGGTCGAGATCGCTATCGGCCACCTGGCCGGTCGTCATGCGATCGACATCCTGAACCGGGTCCATGCCGGCGTCCGGCAGGGAATGCCCGCCATGGATCTGCGTGGCGAGAACGGAGTTGACGGCAAGATCCCGCGCCAGTCCGCCAACGCCTGCCGCATGCGATTCCTTGCTGACGATGAGAGCGGTCAGAATGGCCGCCGAAATGATAAGCTTCCTGATCATGCCCTCGAACCCTCGTTATCGGTCACGGGCACCATATGCGTGCCGGCCACCTGTTCGTTATTGGCACACTCTAGGGATCGACGTTTTCCGGACGCTTAGCCGGATATTTCCAATTTTATTGAAATCGCATTTTTTCGCGATCAGCCCGCTCCTCTGCCCGAGAAACACCACGAACCGGTGCGACCTCCCGATCGATACGCTTTTCTTCTGCTTCCCTTTTCTTATTCCCTCTCCCTTTCTGCCGCATCGAGGAACCATGAGACGCCCACGCCCTCTACGCCATACGGCCGCATTCTCCGCCGGTCTTGTTCTGATCGGCCTCCATACCGGCCTGGCTGATGCGGCCAATGCGCAGGGCGATCGCCGCCATGTCAGCGAGCCCGGCTTGCCAACCTCGATCTGCGCAGAGTTGAAGCCGGTTGCCGGTCTTGGCGATGCCCCGGCCGCAGGCGGCGACCGACAGCGCATTCAGGATGCCCTCACCGCCTGCCGGCCGGGGGCCGCCGTTCGCCTCGACGCCGATGCCGATGGCAACCGCTTCGTCTCCGGCCCGCTTTCCATCCCGTCGGGTGTCACACTCTGGATCGACAAGGGCGCGACACTGGCTGCATCGACGGATGCCACCGCCTATGATCGCGGCAAGGGAACCTGCGGCACGCTGGCCAAACAGGGCGGCGGATGCCTGCCGTTCATCAGCCTCACCAATGCGGATAACGCGGCAATCGTCGGCGACGGCGTGATTGACGGACAGGGAGACCGGCCGATCAAGGGTGGAAGCGAGACCTGGTGGCAGCTCGCCCGGCGGGCACAGCGCGAGGACCTGAACCAGAATGCCCCGCGCCTCATCCAGGTCAATGGCGGCCACGATCTGACGCTCTACCGCATCACCCTGCATGATGCGCCGAATTTTCATATCTTCATGAACGGCATCAGGGCGCCACGATCTGGGGCATCCGGATCGATACGCCGGCAACGGCCCGCAACACCGACGGCATAGACCCGGCGGCTGCGACCGACGTGACGATCGCCCACAGCTTCATTCGCACCGGCGACGACAATATCGCCATCAAGGCCGGCAGCGGCGGCCCGACCGCCCATGTCAGCATTCTCGACAATCACCTCTATTCCGGCCACGGCATGTCGATCGGCAGCGAGATCCAGTCCGGCGTCAGCGACGTGCTCGTCCGCGACATGACGCTGGACGGCACCACCAACGGCCTCAGGATCAAGAGCGACCGAAGCCGAGGCGGCATCGTCGAGAACGTCACCTTCGACAATGTCTGCATGCGCGGCAACAAGGCACCGCTCGTCCTCGACACCGGATATGACCGCAAGGCCAAGGGCGACCTGATCCCCGACTATCGCAGCATCACGATGCGCAATGTCGAGGGAAGCGGCGGCCCGCTCCTCGTGCGCGGCATGGACGCCGCCCACCCGGTCAAGCTCTTGCTCGACAATGTCGATTTCGGCGACGACGCGCACTGGCAGCAGTCGAATGCGCAGATCACCACCGGAACCGGCGGCGCGACACCGAAAGTCGCAGCGGCGATCCCGCTGCCGCACGCGGCATCGGCTGCATCGGCCGCTGGCAGCCCTTCCCCGCCGAGGCCGAGGCCGGAGGAAAAGGAGGAGAGCGCCATGCAGAAATCGGCAAGGATGGCGCGACCATTCGCACCGTTAGCGTAGATGGCAGCGTAGGTGGCAGCGTCGATGGCGACGCAAGGACGGACGGAAAGACCTATCGCACGATACAGGCCGCGGTGGATGCTTCCCGGCCGGGCGACGAGATCCGTATCCTGCCGGGTATTTACCACGAGACCGTGCGGATGACGGTTCCCGGACTGAGCCTCAGGGGCAAGGGCGCCTCCCGCAGTGAAGTGGTGATTACCGGCGACCATGTGGCTGCAACGAGCGGCGGCACCCGCAACACCGCAACCGTCTTTGCCGAAGGTGACGGCGAGACCATCGACAACCTCACCATCGTCAACAGCTACCAGCAGGAACATCCGGAAAAGACGACGGACATTCAGGCCGTCGCGCTGTTTGCCTCCGGCGACAGGCAGACATTCGAGCACCTGCATCTGCAAAGCTATCAGGACACGCTCTATGCCGGCGCCCGCGGCTGCGACGCAAAGACCGGCACCTGCCCGAGTGCAAGGCAGAGCTATGACGACCTCGATATCGACGGCGCGGTGGATGTCGTCTTCGGCAATGCCAAGGCCTATTTCGACCATACGCGCTGCATGGCCTTGCCCGTTCACGCGTGACGCTCACGGCGCAGAACCGCTCACTGCCGCAGCAGGATAGCGGTTTCGTCTTCCATGATTGCCAGATTACCGCCGATCCAGCCGTACGCGAGCTGAGCCTCGGCCGTCCCTGGGGACCGCTTGCAACGGTAGCCTATCTCGGCTGCCGCATTGACGCACCGGTCCTGTCCTCCCGCTTCAGCGAATGGCCGGGCACGACGCGCCTTCAGACCGCGCTCTTTTCAGAAACCGGCGATGCGGCGCGCAACACACCGGCCGCCGCCGCGACGCAGACCGCCGACAAGGGCCTAGGCCAGACGGTAACACTCTGCACGACGACGGCCGACCAGCTGAAGGGCGCCGAAGGTTTCTTCGCCGCGGCACCGCTGCAACTGGACGGCACGGATCACTGCATCCGCTGAAACATGTCTTGCGAAGGATAACGGGCGCTAGAGCAATTCCAGCAAAAGCGGGAATGCTCTAGACGGCCGAGCGCTTGCCGGTTTCACGGGCCGCGGCCCGGCGCTGGCGCCAACCGAGCTTGCGACCGCCCTCTTCATCATCATGGCTGTTGCGAATGCGGCGAACCAGAAGCCAGATGACGAGCAGGACGACGGGAACCGCAGCCCCCGTCAGCGTCTCCGGGGCGATATCGAGACCGATATTGTGGAGAAGCTTCGCCACATAGCCGACAAGGCCGATGACGTAATAGGAGATGGCGGCGACGGACAGGCCTTCGACCGTCTGCTGCAGCCGAAGCTGCGTCTGCGCCCGCTGGTTCATGGAATCGAGCAGTTCCGTATTGAAGCTCTGCAGGTCCACATCGATCCAGCTGCGGATGAGCGCGGTGGCGCGCGTCAGCTTGCGCGACAGGTTGACCTGCCGCTCCTCGACCGACTGGCAGGTACGCATGGCCGGTGCCAGACGCCGCTGCAGGAAGGCGCCGAGCGTCTCGTTGCCGGGCAGCGCCTTTTCCGCCAGCATCGCGACGCGTTCCAGCACGATATTGTAATAGGCGCGGCTGGCACCGAAGCGATAGAGGCTGAGCGCCGCATTGGCTTCGAGATCCGCCGCCATCAGGGTGATTTCGGAAAGAAGGCTGTCGCCATCATTGCGGACATGCTGTTTCATCCGCTGGGTAATGGTCGAGAGGTCGTTCTCGATCCGGCGGATTTCAGGCGAGAGCGAATGCGCCAGCGGCAGGCCCATAAGCGCCAGCGTCCGGTAGGTCTCGATATCGAGAATACGCTGCACGAGCATGCCGCGCGCCGCATCCGTCATGCCGTGATCGAGGATCAGGAATTTTGTGAGCCCGTCGCCATCCTGACGAAAGTCGGAAATCACCGTCGCCTGCCCTTCCGCCACCATGCTCTGACAGAGGCTGGTCGGATCGAAATTGGCGATGACCTCGGACAGATCCTCGCTCGCCGGACGGATCTCGATCCGGATGCCGGCGATGAACGGACCGGGCGCCTTGAAGCTCGCGCCGAACGGATTGACCGGAATGTCGCTGCCGAAGACGGCCGGTGCCGGCGCATCCCAGAAATAGGTGGAGAACTCCGTATGTTTTTCCCAGCGCAGCGTGCCATTGCCCCAGCCCATCGCATGATCGGCGGTGTCCGGCGCCGGCGCCGATACGCCCTGCGCCAGCGAAAGCTCGGTCAGGATCGCCCGGTCGGCATCCGCCTTGCCTTCGGTCAGGAAGGCCAGCTGGAAGACGACGCGCGGCAGGGAAATCAGCGTATAGGGCCGCGAATGGACTTCCCCGAGCGCCCGCGCACGCAGGTCTGCTGCTGGAAATTCGAAACTGCCCTTGCTCATGCACGCTCCTGGCTGGGGGACGCAAATGCCCCTGTCGTGCCTGCCTTTTATCAAATGCCGGTGAAGCCCTGCGAGACGACGCTTTGCCGCAGAAGCGGCCGAATGCCTTGTTTCCCAGTAACTTCACGGCCCGAAGGATAAAGGAGCGCCGGAAGGGAGGCAGGGTTTGCCGGCAGATTTGAAAACCGGCCCTCAGACCCGCCCCGACCATTAAACTTTTCCTTAAAATTTAACGCTTATTAATCTCTGCCATAACGAGAGACCGAGCGATGCGTATTGCGTTTTTCATCGCCCTGATGATGTGTGCCCTGACCGCCTGTGCAACGGCCCCGAGCCGGATCACCAATGCCTGCGCGATCTTCGACCAGAAGGATGGGCTGTTCAACAATTGGGCCAGACAGGCCAAGGCCGCCGAAGCGCGTTATGGCGTTCCGGTTCCCACCCTGATGGCGACGATCTATGTGGAATCGGGCTTCCAGCCCTATGCCAAGCCGCCGCGCAAATACATTCTCGGCTTCATCCCCTGGGGCCGCATCTCGTCCGCCTACGGCTATGCACAGGCGCTGGACGGCACCTGGGCCCATTACAAGGCGGAAACCGGTAACTGGAATGCCAGCCGCAGCAATTTCGCCGACGCGATCGATTTCGTCGGCTGGTATCACTACACCAGCCACATGAAGAACGGCATTCCGCTGAACGACAGCTACCGCCTGTATCTCGCCTATTATACCGGCCAGGCCGGTTATGCCCGCGGCGATTTCGGCTCCGGCGTCAAGCGCACGGCGCAAAAGTCTGCCGGCATGGCCGAGCGCTACGAAGCCCAGCTCAGAGGCTGCGGTTACAGGTAAGCCGAAGTCGGCGCGCAGAAACGCGCCGTTCAGAGCGACGACGCACTCTCCGCTGCCCAAAGCCGTCATCCTCGGGCTCGTCCCGAGGATCTGACCACATCAACGACATCGAGCATGGACAGATGCTCTGGACGAGCCAGAGCATGACGGCGGAGAGTTTCAGGCGCTCCGATAGGGCCGCTCTCACCGGACCTTTGCCACCGGGCTATTGTCGCTGGGCTATTATCACCGGGCAATAGTCGCTGGGCCATTTATCGCCGGGCCACTGGCACCGCCCCTTCCCATCCGCGTGCATTGCTGCGGCATGAACCACGCCGCCACCTTCCCGGCAAAACCTCAATCGCCGTAGCCGACGATCCCCTTGATCTCCAGAAAGTCGTGAATGCCCCAATCGGCATACTCTCGACCATTGCCCGACTGCTTGTAGCCGCCGAAGGGCGCAACGAGATCCCATTCCGGATAGTTGATATAGACCGACCCCGCCCGCATCCGCGCCGCCACCTTGCGCGCCCGCGCGATATTGCCGGACTGGATATAGGCGGCGAGCCCGTAGAGCGTGTCATTGGCAATCGAGACCGCCTGTTCTTCCGTGTCATAGGGCAGGATCGACAGGACCGGCCCAAAGATTTCCTCGCGGGCGATCGTCATGTCATTCGTCACATCGCCGAAAATCGTCGGGCGGATGTAATAGCCACGATTGAGATTTTCCGGCCGCCCCGGCCCGCCGGTCACGAGCGTCGCGCCCTCGGCAATGCCTGCCTCGATCAGCCGCTGGATCTTGTCGAACTGGATCTGGCTGACGACCGGACCGAGATCCGTACCCTCAGAGCGCGGATCGCCGGTCGTCACCTTTTCCGCCGCCACCTTGGCAATCGACAAGGCCTCGTCATGCCAGGCCCGCGGCACGAGCATGCGCGTCGGCGCATCGCAGGACTGGCCGGAATTGCCGAAGCAGGCCGTCACACCTTGAGAAACGGCAGAGGAAAGATCCGCATCGTCGAGGATGATATTGGCCGATTTGCCGCCAAGCTCCTGCGCCACCCGCTTCACCGTGTCGGCGGCGGTCTTCGCCACGATGATGCCGGCCCGCGTCGAGCCGGTAAACGACACCATGTCCACATCCGGATGCCCCGCCATGACCTGACCGACATCCGGACCGGTGCCGCTCACCATGTTGAACACGCCCTTCGGCACACCCGCCGCCTCCATCACCTCGGCAAAGATAATGCCCGAGATCGGCGCGATCTCGGAGGGCTTCAGCACCATCGTGCAGCCGGCCGCAATCGCCGGCCCCACCTTGCAGGTGATCTGGTTGAGCGGCCAGTTCCACGGCGTGATCAGCGCGCAGACGCCGATCGGCTCCTTGACGACGGTCGTCGTGCCGCGCCTCTCGGTGAACTGATAGGTCTCCATCGCCGCGATCGTCGCGCCAAGATGCCCCTGCCCCGCCGCCACCTGGCTGTCGCGCGCAAAGGCGATGGGCGCTCCCATTTCGCGTGACACCGCCTGCGCGATATCCTCGTAACGATTGTTATATTCTTCCAGAATGCGCTTCAGAAGCGCCAGCCGCTCGGAATGCGGCCATTGCGAAAAGCTCTCGAAAGCGGTCTTCGCCGCCGCCACCGCCTTGTCGACATCCGCTTTGGAGCCCAGCGCGATCTGCGTATAGGCCTCCTCGGTCGAGGGATCGATGACGTCGAGTGCGACGGGGATGACAGGATCGACCCATGCCCCGTCGATGAAGAATTTCAGATGATTGCTCATCAAAGCCTCCCGGTTTGAGCAGGATCGGATCGTGCCCGAATGACACCACTATCGGCATCATCCGGCACGATCGCAACCCGCAAAACCGGGAGCGCTTCAAAACCGCTCAGAGCGCGCCCTGAAACCCGCCATAAGGGGCGAGAAACGTCTTGATCGCCTCGATCTCGTTGCCGCGGATCTCATGCCCGCCCGGATGCCAGTCGAGCACCACCTGATCGCCCTGGCGCTTGAAATAGTCACCGAGCGCCTTCGTCATCGGCACCGGGCAGATCGGATCCCGCTCGCCGGCGGTGATCAGCACATGACCGGGAGCAGGCGCCGGCTCACCTCCCGTCCGGTCCTCCGGCGTGAACGGAATGAGCGGATGCATCAGACGCCCGCCTCGAAGAGACCGGGATGTTCGATCATCACATTGGCGAGAATATTCGCGCCATTGGAAAAGCCGAGCCCGATCACGGTGGAGCTTTCGTAGCGATCGCGATTGGCGGTGACGAAATCCCGCATCTTCTCGGTCGCGCGCTTCAGATCGGCAAAATCATAGACGCCCTCCGCCGTGCGGCGGAAGAAGCGGGCGGCCCCATGTTCGGAAACATCGCCGCGCGGCGAGATGATCGCCGCGCCCGGCAGGAGCCGGCCGGTGAAATCGAAGAACTGGTTCTCGTCGCCGCCCGTGCCGTGAAAGGCAAACAGGATCGGCGCACCCGGCGCACCGGGCCGCGCCCGGTGCAGATAACTGTCGTAACTCATCGTATTTCTCCTGATCGCAACGCTTTTAGGCGATCGGTTCCAGATGTTCTTCGAGCTGCTTGCGCAGATGCTCGTGCTGGGTCGGCAGCTTCAGGGCCTCGCCCAGATGTGCTGTATCTTCATCGCGATCGAAGCCCGGCTCGTTGGTCGCGATCTCGAACAGGACACCGCCCGGCGTGCGGAAATAGATCGCCCAGAAATAGTCGCGGTCGATCACCGGCGTGACCTGATAGCCCGTATCCATCAGCGCCTTGCGCACTTCGAGCTGCTTGGCGCGGTTTTCAACGGCAAAGGCGATGTGATGCACCGAACCGGCGCCCAGACGTGCGCCAGAGATATTCGGCATCGTCTCGACATCGATGAAATCGGCACCGTTGCCGCCCGGAATGCCGAAGCGCAACACGCCATCCTTCTCGTCGACCTTCTCATAGCCCATGAAGGAGAGGAGTTCGCCGGTCGCCCCTTCGTCGCGAAGACGAAGCGAAGCGGAATGGAAGCCGCGGATCGCCTCATCGGCGCCGACGCCATTGCCGGTCCATGCGGCACGCGCATCATCCTTGACCTCGACCAGCGCAAAACCGTCACCATCCGGGCCGGCGAAATGCAGGCGCTTCTCGCCGAAGGCTTCATCGGCCTTCAACCCGTCGACGCCGGCCTTGCCGAGACGATCGCTCCAGTAGGAGAGCGTGCCCTGCGGCACGGAGAAGACGGTGGTGCCGACCTCGCCGGTGCCGGGACGGCCCTTGGCGATATGTGGGAACGGGAAATAGGTCATGACCGAGCCGGGCGTGCCGAGTTCATCACCGTAATAGAGGTGATAGACATCGGGCGCGTCGAAATTGACGGTCTTCTTAACCCGGCGCAGGCCGAGCGTATCGGTGAAGAATTTATTGTTCTGCGATGCACTGCCGGCCATCGACGTGACGTGGTGCAGACCTTTGATCTGATTGAGCATTTTGACAACCCCTTGGCTGGCTCGGCTCGTTCGTGAGCCGTTGTTCTGGGGATATATCTGATCCATCCCGGCCGTCTTGGATAGACAGACGAACCGGAACGGATTGTTCACTCAATGGAGACGATCAATTAAAGTCGTTCACTCATTCGACGTTTTCGGGCAGGCGCCAGTCGATCGCGCCCATGCCATGCTCGTCGAGATAGGCATTCGTCTGCGAAAACGGCTTGGAGCCGAAAAAGCCGTTATGCGCCGAAAGCGGCGACGGATGCGGCGCCTTCAGCACCAGATGCCTTTCCTGATCGACAAAAGCGGCCTTCTTCTGCGCATAGGAACCCCAGAGGATGAAGACGACGCCGTCGCATTCCTCGTTGACGGTACGGATGACGGCATCGGTGAACCGCTCCCAGCCCTGCCCCTGATGCGCCGCGGCCTGCCCCTCTTCGACGGTCAGAACGCTGTTGAGCAAAAGCACGCCCTGCTCTGCCCAGCTTTCGAGAAAGCCGTGCTTGGCCGGCGGAATGCCGAGATCGCTCTGCAACTCCTTGTAAATATTGACGAGCGACGGCGGGGTCCGCACACCGGGCTTTACCGAAAAGCACAGCCCATGCGCCTGCCCCGCGCCGTGATAGGGGTCCTGGCCCAGGATCACCACCTTCACCTCGTCGAGCGGGGTGAGGTCGAGCGCACGAAAATATTCCGAACCCTTCGGAAAGATCCGCTTGCCGGCCTGTTTCTCGGCCACCAGGAACTTGCGCAGCTGCGCCATATAGGGATCTGCAAACTCGCCTTCGAGCGCGAATTTCCAGGTTTCCTCGAGCTTGATATCGCCTTCCGCCATGATCCCGTCCTTAAGCGAACCGGCCGCCGCGCTGGATGACTTCTGTCTTGTAGCCATCCGGATCGGCCACGAAGAAGAAGCGCGCAAACGGCTTTCCGTCATGCGGCATTTCGACAAGCTTGCCGACGGTGAGGCCGAGTTCGGTGAACCGCGCATATTCCGCCGCGATATCGTCGACGGTCACGGCCAGATGGCCATAGCCGTCACCGAGAGTATAGGGCTCGGTGCGGCCGGCATTGACGGTGAGTTCCAGCTCGAACCCGGTCTCGGGATTGGCAAGATAGATCAGCGTGAACCCGTCGAACGGTACGCGCGATGCGACCTTGAGCCCGAACGCCTTGTCGTAGAAATCGACGGAGCGCGCCTCTTCGAGCACCCGGATCATCGAGTGAACCATCTTTGCCATTCTGTCAGTCCCTGTATGCGATATATCTGCAGTCTTTATGCGGTATTTCAGTTTGTTACGTGGTTGCTGCGCGAATGCCAGTCCCAGGCGGAGCGAATGATATCGTGCAGCGTATATTGCGGCTCCCAGCCGAGCACGGCCCGCGCCTTGTCGTTATTGGCAACCAGTGAGGTGGAATCCCCTTCGCGACGCCCGACATATTCGACCGGGAAAGGCTTGCCCGAGACATCCGAGATGGCGCTGAGCAGTTCCTTCACCGTCGTGCCGGTGCCCGTACCAAGATTGAGTTCGACGGTCTCGCCACCGGCCAGCAGATAGTCGACGGCGCGCACATGCGCGTCGGCAAGGTCGAGAATGTGGATATAGTCGCGCACGCAGGTGCCGTCGCGCGTATCGTAATCGTCGCCGAAGACCTTGAAGCCCTGACGGCGGCCAAGGGCGGCCTCGATCGCCAGCGGAATGGCATGGGTCTCGGGCGTATGCCACTCGCCGATCCGGCCCTCGAAATCGGCACCGGCGGCGTTGAAATAGCGCAGCATCACCGATTTCAACCCCTGATAGTCGCTGAAATCCTTGAGCGCCTGCTCGATGATATATTTGGTACGGCCATAAGGGTTGATCGGCGCCTGCTTATGCGTCTCGTCCATCGGCACGCGGTCGGGCAGACCATAGGTGGCGCAGGTGGAGGAGAAGACGAAGGCCTTCACGCCCGCTGCCATCGCCGCCGACAGAAGCGTCAGCGCGCCGACGACATTGTTGTCGTAGAAGCCGACCGGGTTTTTGACCGATTCACCGACTTCGATCAGAGCCGCGAAATGCAGGACAGCCTCGGGCTTGTGCTTGGCAAACACCTCGTCCAGCCGGGCGCGATCGCGGATATCGCCCTGTTCCAGCTCGCCCCAGCGGACGAATTCCGCGTGCCCGTTGGAAAGGTTGTCGAAGACGACGGGCTCATAGCCCTTTTCCGCCAGCACCAGACACGTATGGGAGCCGATATACCCTGCTCCACCGACGACAAGCACTTTCTTCTTCGACATCATCGCTCCCTGAGGTTGCTGAAGTTGGCCGCACTATAACGGGGATGACCGGAAAAGCCAGTGACGCAAGGCAAGATCCGGCGATTGAAAAAAATAGCACCAAGTGCTACCATGAGACATGACGCTGCGCATCTTCAAGACCTCCTGGTTTGCCAAGGCCGCGCGCAAGGCGAGGATATCCGACCGCGCCCTGATCGAGGCGACCCGGCAGGTGGAGCGCGGACAGGCGGAAGATCTTGGTGGCGGCGTCTTCAAGAAGCGGCTGAACGAGAACCGGCACCGTTCGATCATTCTTGCGAAGGCTGGTGAATTCTGGGTCTACGCCTATCTCTTCGCCAAGCAGGATCGCGCCAATATCGAGGAAGACGAACTGATGGCGTTTCGGAGGCTGGCGGATCTCTATCGTCAGAAAACGAAGGACGAACTGGCGAAAGAATTGGCGGCAGGCGCACTGGTGGAGATTGTCGAATGACGACGAGGCGAAAATTCAAGAGCGACGCGTTCGAGGCGATCCACAGCGCTGTCGAGGGCATGTATGAAGCCGGCACGATCGACAAGGAGACGCTCCGCACCTTTGACGCGTCTTGCCTTACCGGCCCGGAGACCCTGTCTCCGCAGGAAATCAAATCCCTGCGCGAGGAAAATCGCGTCAGCCAGCCGGTCTTTGCCCGCTATCTCAACACTAGCGAATCCACCGTGCAGAAGTGGGAAAGTGGCGCCAAACGTCCGAGTGGACCAGCACTGAAATTGCTGGACATCGTTCGCAAACATGGACTTAAGCTGCTTTCCTGACTGACATGAAAAAGGTGGCCGATGCGTCTCGTCTTTCTGATCCTCGGCTGGTTCTTCGTCGCGCTCGGCGTGATCGGCGCATTCCTGCCGATCCTGCCGACGACACCGTTTCTGCTTCTGGCGGTCGGCTGCTTTGCGCGCTCCTCGCCCAAGCTCGAGGCATGGCTGATGAACCACAAGACCTTCGGCCCGCCGCTCAAAACTGGCGGGAGCGCGGCGCCATCTCGAAACGCGCCAAGATCACCGCGATTTCACTGATGACGCTGAGCTATATCGGCTTCTGGTTCGGCTCGCATCCGCCCGCATGGCTGGCCGCACTTGTGGCCGCGCTGATGATCGCGCCGGCGATCTTCATGCTCACGAGACCCAATAATTAGGAAGACCGGGCGCCTGACCAGAAAGATCAGCGATGCCGCGATTGCGGCAGCACATACGGAATATGCCCGGCCGGCAGCCGCCCGACGGCACCGGCAATGCCATAGACCGAGGCGATGATCCCGTCATTGACGGTCTCCGCGCACGGCCCCTCGGCCACCACGCGTCCATTGTTCAGGACGACGAGATGATCGGCAAATTCGGCCGCCAGATTGAGGTCGTGGAGAATGGCGAGAACCATGCCGCCGCCGCTGGCAAAATCCCGTGCCGTTTCGAGAACCGAGATCTGATGCCCGAGATCGAGGCTGGCAGTCGGTTCATCAAGGAAGAGCGCCCGCGGCACGCCATCCACCACCGGCTTCGGCACCTGCGCCAGCGCCCGGGCAAACTGCACGCGCTGCTGCTCGCCCCCGGAGAGCGAGGGATAGGGCCGGCTTTCGAAACCGCGCAGGCCGACGCGGGAAAGCGCCTTGCGGCCCTCTTCGGTCGGGTTGAGAGCGCCTTGCGCGACCGCCCCCATCCTTGCGATTTCAAGCGCGGTAAAGGGAAAGGCCAGTTGTGTGGCCTGCGGCAGCACCGCGCGGCGCTTGGCAAGTTCGGCCGGCTGGCAGAGCCCGGCGCTGACACCATAATAGGAGACCTCGCCCGCATCGGGCAGAAGCTCGCCCGAGAGAACCTTCATCAGCGTCGATTTGCCCGCCCCGTTCGGCCCGACGATCACGGTGAACAGGCCCGCCTCCAGCGTCACGCCGACAGTGTCGAGGAGCTTTCGCCCGGAGCGGGAAACGGTGATGTTATCGGCACGGATCATCGGTCATTCCTTCGCCAGTTAGAGGTTCAAGGCAGGTCACGCATGCTGATGCCGTTTCGGCCGATCAGCAGGAACAGAAACACGGGCGCGCCGAAAAGCGCGGTAATCACCCCGATCGGCAGTTCCGCCGGTGCCGCGACGGTCCGCGCCACGGCATCGGCGATCAGCAGAAGCGCCCCACCACCAAGCGCCGAACCCGGCAAAAGGAAGCGGTGCGACGGCCCGATCACGAGCCGCAAAAGATGCGGCACGACGATGCCGACGAAACCGATCGAACCGGCGACCGCAACCGTCGAACCACAGGCCGCGGCAACCGCCACGATGACGATCCGCTTCAGCCGCTGCACCGGAATACCCATATGGAAGGCCGCCGCATCACCGAGCACCAGCGCATCGAGCCCCTTCGCCACGAAGGGAATGATGGCGAGAACGAAGGCAACGAAAGGCAGGATCGACATGACGCGGGCAAAGGTGGCGCCGCCGAGCGAGCCGAGGCTCCAGAAGGTGATGTCGCGCAGCTGCCGGTCATCGGCCATGGTGATCAGCAGCCCCATGATCGCTGCCGAAAGCGCCCCGATCGCGATGCCGGAGAGAATAAGCCCGGTCGTCGAGGTGCGGCCCTCGCGGGTGGCGATCACATAAAGTGCCCAGGTGTTCAAAAGCCCGCCGAGAAACGCCATCAGCGGCAGGAATTCCTGCCCGAGCAGCGCCGCGACCGACCCGAGCGCGCCATTGCCCAGCACGATCGCTGCCACGGCAAAGAGACCGGCACCGGAGGTGACGCCGACAATGCCGGGATCGGCCAGCGGATTGCGAAACAGGCCCTGCATCATCGCGCCGGAGACGGCAAGCCCTGCACCGACCAGCAGCCCGAGCGCCGTGCGCGGCAGGCGCACCGCTTCCAGAATGACCCGTTCCTGCGTCGAGAGACTTGCACTATTGCCGGTAAGATAGGCCCAGAGATCTTTCAGGCCGACGCCGGTCGGGCCGATGCCGAGCGAGATCAGGCAGGCACCGACGAGCAGAAGCGCAAGCAGGATCATGACGAGCACGCCCTGCTGCGTACGGTCGCCGGCTTCAGCGCCCGCTCTTGCTGCGCGAAACGGCATGGCGAGCGCCTTCAGCATCAGTTGATCGCTCCGGGATAGAGCGAGGCCGCAAGCTTGCGGGCCGCTTCCGGCGTCCGCGGGCCAAGCCCCAGAAGCAGAAGCCCGTCCATCTGCACCCGCGCCTTGTTGGCGGCAGCCGGCGTCGTCTGCATCGCAGGCATGGCGAAGAGCTGCTCGGCGGAGACGGAATGATCGCCGACAGCCTGCATCTGCAGGATAACATCCGGCTTGGCGGCGATGACAGCCTCGTCGGAAAGCGGCTTGTAGCCGGTGATCGTGCCGGCAGCGTTGGCGCCACCCGCAAGCCCGATGATCGCATCGGCAGACGTATCCTTGCCGCCCGCCATCAGCCTTCCATTGGAAACGGAAAGAACGAAGAGCACGTTCTTCTTCTCCGTCTTGATGGCGGCAACCTGCGCTTCCAGCGCCTTCAGACCGTCCTCGGTCTTTTTCGCCAGCGCTTCCGCCTTGTCCTCGAGCCCGACAGCCTTGCCGACGGCGCGGATCTTGTCGCCGATCTTGCTCACGTCCGGCGGTGTCGAAATGACCGCGACCGGCACTTCGCTGGCTTTCAGGATTTCGACGGCCGGCGGCGGGCCGGAACCTTCCTCCATCACGATCAGATCCGGCTTCTGCCCGAGAATGCCTTCCGGCGAGAGCGCCCGCATATAGCCGACATCCGGCTTGGACATGGCTTCCGGCGGATAGGAACTGGTCGAATCGCGTGCTACGATCCGGTCCTGCGCGCCGAGATCATAGAGGATTTCCGTCACCGTGCCGCCGATTGCCACGATACGCTTGGCATCCGGATTGGCCTTGTCGGCCGCCAGAGCCACGCCTTGGCCGCCCAGACCCGTGGAGAAAAGCACGGTCGATGAAAGACCGGCAATGACGAAGGCAGCGGACAAAAATCCGCGTCGGGTGAAGGAAAATACCATGGAACATGCCCCTTTTTCGCCGGACGCAGCGCGCATCATGGGCTTCGCCTTCACGCTCCGGCGTCGATAACTTGAGTTGACTACGCAAGTTTTTTCGGCTTTTCAAGATGCCGACCGACAGATAACTTGATGAAAATCTGAAACTTTAGTGAGGAGCTTTTCGAATGTATATCGCGATGAACCGTTTCCGGGTCGTACCGGGTTATGAAGAGGCTTTCGAAGCCATGTGGAAGAGCCGTCAGGGCCGGCTTGCCGAACTGCCGGGCTATATCGAATTCCACATGCTGAAGGGCCCGAAGGCCGAAGATCATTCGCTCTACGCCTCGCATACCGTGTGGGAAAGTTTTGCCCATTTTCAGGCCTGGACGAAGTCGGAACAGTTCCGCGCAGCCCATGCTAATGCCGGCCAGAACCGCGGCAAGGTGGAATATCTGTCGGGCCCGAATTTCGAAGGCTTCGAAGTCATCATTCATGAAGACAAGACCGGCGCCCGTGCTGACGCCGATGCGGCAGCCTGATCCGAAGCGGTGGATTTGAAAATGGACGTGATGAACGACACATCGGCCGATCGCCGCGCCCGCGCCGTTGCAGCCCTTGCCGCCAAGCCTGACGGCATTGTCGAGGCGATTGCCGGCGAGGCCAATGTCACGCCGGCGGAAATCCTCGAGATCCTGCCCGATGGTTCCGCGGTGATTGCCGGCAAGGACCATTTCCTGGATATCTGGAACGAGCTTGCCACCTGGGGCGTCGTCCTCTTCCTCGTCCATACCGAGGATGTCGTGGCGGAAATCGATGGTTCGCTGCCGCTCGGCTCGGAAGGCCATGGTTGGTTCAACATCCATGGCGATAGCCCGATCGGCGGTCATATCAAGAAGGACAATTGCGCCTCGATCACTTTCGTCGATCGCGCCTTCCACGGCCGCCGCTCCTGCTCCATCTGGTTCATGAACGCCAAGGGTGCGGCCATGTTCAAGATCTTCGTCAAGCGCGACGAGGCCCGCGAACTGATCGGCGAACAGCTTGCCAAATTCGAGGCTCTGCGCGCCCGCTATCAGGGCGCCTGAGACCAACGGAAAACGGCCCGGCGAAAAAATCCCATTAAAAATCCCGGGCCGTCACTTTTTCAGGGAACCAATCGGCGCCTCGTGCGTATTAGGCGCTATGGCAGAAATCTGCAGATCGCGCCGGCCGCTGACGTCCCCTACCGTTTCAGCGCTGAAACCGCCGATCGCTGTTTGTCATTGAGCAAGACGCCGCCGCGCTGCATATGGCGGACCGTTCGCTTGATCCGTTAAACTGGAGCGGGCGATCTTATCGGCGCGGCGCGTCCTGCTCGTTTCCTTATGACATTCCTTCTTCATCGCTGACGGCACTCGGCAACAAAAAGACGGGCGCCGTCAGGACGCCCGTCTTTCCGGGATGTTCCGGGCTCGGACCGGAATGCGCTATCCCCCATTCAACCCTCATTGGGGCAACCGCTATTGTGGCAACCGTCATTCGGGGCACCCATCATTCGCGGCAGGTATCAGGCCGCGCAACCGCCATTCACATTAAGCCGCCTCAGTGATGCGACGCCTAATGATGCGAGGCGGAAGCGCGCCTGTCAGCCACATGCTCCGGCTTGCCCTTGCGTTTCGTACTGGCCAGTTCATCGAGCTGCCGCTCGCTCATCGACGCTTCCATGCTTTTCGAAGCGCCCTTGAGGCTCCTCTTGCTCATCTCGCCGCGCTTGGCGGCAAGTGCCGCGCCGGCAGCCTTCTGCTGCGCTTTCGATCTGGCAGGCATCGTCGCCTCCTCTGCTTCGTACAAGATCCGAACCACGTCGCATGCCATTTGGTTCCAGCCCGCCCCCGACGGAAGGCCTTATCCGCCGGAAGGGAACCAGCACCCGAGCCTGCGGGTTGTAGCGGCAGGCAGGTGATCCAGACACTGCACCGAAACACATCAAGGAGACGCATCATGGCCACCCCTAAACAGAGCTCGAAATCCGGCCTCGACAACAAAGGCGTCATCACCGACGAGCTGAGCGAGACGATGGAAACGACCAATCCGAGGCCATCCGCGAGGCGGCACGCCTCGGCAAGACAGACTCCTTCTTCGTCAAGAGCGATTTCGAGGACGTCGACGAGCGCGAAGGCGAAGATCAGCCCGACGGTCGCGCAAGCCCGCTTGCGAATGCAGACAACCCGGAAAAATAGGCGACAAGCCTGCACCCACCTCACCGATGATCGTTCGGCCGCAAGGCCGAACGCATGGCCACAAAGATGGCGACGGAACAATGGGAGGATGCCATGAACGCAGAAGCAAACGCTGCCCGCAACCTTTCGCCGGACGCTCCGCACAAAGCCGGAGCCGGCGAAAGGGAAACACCCCTTCACCCGGTCGATACCATGCCGGGCATGGAGGTGAAGGCCGCCCCGACACTGGCTGATCCGGATGCGGAGGCCTTCGTTTCACAGGCGCTGGAGGATCTGGTCAATTGCCACATCCCCTTCCTTCTCGCCGGCACATTTGCCGTGAGCGCCTATACCGGCATCAGCCGACCGACCAAGGATCTCGATATCTTCTGCAAGGCCGGCGACTATGCCCGCATCCTCGCCCATTTCAAGGAAAAGGGCTATGAAATCGAGGTCGAGGACGACCGCTGGCTCGGCAAGATCAAGAAGGGCCGGCACTTCATCGACGTCATCTTTGCCGCCTCCAACGGCACGATGCCGATCAGCGATGCCTGGTTTGAAAATGCCCGGCAGATCGAGATGAACGGCCACAAGATCCGCATCATCGCGCCGACGGAACTGATCTGGTCGAAATGCTTCGTCCAGCTGCGCCATCGCTATGACGGCGGCGATATCGTCCACATGATCCTGCGCGCACATGACGAGATCGACTGGAGCCGATTGCTGAACCATATGGAAGTGCATTGGGAAGTCCTCCTGATCCACCTCCTCAACTTCCGCTGGATCTACCCGACAGAGCGCGACAAGGTTCCCGACTGGATCCTCGACGAGCTGCTCGACCGGCTGAAGGCGCAGCGTGAACTGCCCCTGCCACAGATGAAGATCTGCCGTGGCCGCATGTTCAGCCGCGTCGATTTCGAGATCGACGTCAAGGAATGGGGCTTTGCCGATGTCGGCGGCGAAGGCGACCTGCGCGAAGGCCTGACAGAAGCAGGTGTGACAGAAGGAGGCTCGGCATGACCAAGGAAAACCCGCATCGGAGACCGCAACCGCCAGAAAATCCGGCAACGGCAAGGTCACGGTCGCAGCCGTCGGCGACCTGCATGTCAAGGAACACGGCCCACAATCCTACCGGGATCTCTTCGCCGAGATCTCCCATGCTGCCGACATTCTCGTCCTCACCGGCGACCTGACCGATCTCGGCAAACCTGCCGAGGCGGAACTGCTCGCGGCCGACCTGCGCTCCTGCTCCATCCCCGTCGTCGGCGTGCTCGGCAACCACGATTACGAATGCGGCCATGTGGACGAGGTGACGGCGATCATCAAGGGTGCGGGCGTGCATCTTCTGGAAGGTCAGGCGGTCGAGATCGACGGCATCGGTTTTGCCGGCGTCAAGGGCTTTGCCGGCGGCTTCGGCCGCCATATGCTCGGCTCCTTCGGCGAACCGGCGATCAAGGCGATGGTCGCCGAAAGCGTCGAGGAAACCATGCGGCTCGAAAATGCGCTCCGGCAGGTGAGGTCCGAGCGCGCCATGGTCGTCCTGCATTACGCCCCGATCCCCGAGACCGTCGAGGGCGAGCCGCACGAGATCTACCCCTTCCTCGGCTCCTCCCGACTGGCCGAAACCATCGACCGTTTTCCGGTGAAGGCCGTTGTCCACGGCCACGCCCATCGCGGCCGTTACGAGGGCCGCACGCCGGGCGGCGCACCGGTCTACAACGTCGCCTCGCATATCCAAAGCCGACCGGAAAACCCTACGCGCTCCTCGAAATGTAGGCTCCTGCTCTTTTTTCGCTGTCCCGCACCGGGACAGCGGAACCGTCAGCCGATTTTCCCGTTTGCCGATCTTCTCACATCAGGAGGTTGCAGCGCATGGCGTCAGGGTTTGTCCAGGCAGACGAGAGAGGCAATCCACCGGCAGACGTCCACGCCTATCCCAGAACCTGGGGTGCGGAATATGTGGCCGCCGGCGAAGTGCGCTTCGCACTCTGGGCTCCGGGCGAAAACAACGTGTCGCTGCGGCTGAGAACCGGGCCGCAGCCCATGGCCCGGAAGAAGACACCGAGATGAGCCCGGCCGGCGGCGGATGGTTCGAACTGCTTGCGACCGGCATCGCACCCGACAGCGAATATAATTTCGTCCTTTCCGATGGGCTCGTCGTCCCCGACCCCGCCTCCCGCGCCCAGAAATCCGACGTCAACGGCCCCTCGCTGATCGTTGACCCGACGGATTACGAATGGCGGCACGACTGGAAAGGCCGTCCCTGGGAAGAGGCCGTCATCTACGAACTGCATATCGGCACCTTCACGGCCGAAGGCACATTCGCGGCGGCAATCGACAAACTGCCCGATCTGGCAGATCTCGGCATCACCATGATCGAGGTCATGCCGGTCGCCCAGTTCGGCGGCAATCGCGGCTGGGGCTATGACGGTGTACTTCTCTATGCCCCCCATTCAGCCTATGGCCGGACGGAGGATTTCAAGGCCTTCATCGATGCCGCCCATGGCCATGGCATATCCGTCGTTCTCGATCTGGTGCTCAATCATTTCGGCCCGGAAGGAAACTACCTGCCGCGGCTGGCGCCCGATTTCTTCCACAAGGACCGCATGACGCCCTGGGGTGCCGGCATCGCCTATGATGTCGATCCGGTGCGCCGCTACATCATGGAATGCGCCCTCTACTGGCTGGAGGAATATCGCCTTGACGGCCTGCGCTTCGATGCGATCGACCAGATCGAGGACCCTTCGGAAAAACATATCCTCGTCGAACTTGCCGAGCGCATCCGCGCCGAAATCACCGACCGGCCGATCCACCTGACGACCGAGGATTGCCGCAACGTCACCTTCCTCCACCCGCGCGACGAGGATGGCCGGGCGCCACTATTCACCGCCGAATGGAACGACGATTTCCATAACGCCGCCCATGTTCTGGCAACCGACGAGACCCATGCCTATTACGGCGACTTCGCCGATCACCCGGCAAAACTCGTCGCCCGCATTCTGGCCGAAGGCTTTGCCTATCAGGGCGAAATCTCGCCGCAGACCGGCGAGAAGCGCGGCGTCGACAGTACCGGCCAGCCACCGACAGCCTTTGTCGATTTCATCCAGAACCACGACCAGACCGGCAACCGCGCCGAGGGTGAACGGCTTCTGGTTCTGGCTGGCGAAGACAGGACGAAAACCCTTCTCGCCTGCCTGCTCTTGTCACCGCATATGCCGCTCCTCTTCATGGGCGAGGAATATGGCGAGACGAACCCTTTCCTCTTCTTCACCGATTTCCACGGCGATCTGGCAAGGGCCGTGCGCGAGGGGCGCGCAAGGGAGTTTGAAGGCCATGCAGGCCATGCCGGCGAAAGCGTGCCGGACCCCAATGCGCAATCCACATTCGAGGCCTCAAAGCTCGACTGGCAAAAGCGAGAAAGCCCGCAGGGCCGCAACTGGCTGGAACTGACGAAAACCCTGATCGCACTGCGCCGAAAACACATCGTTCCGCTGATCGCCGGCGCCAAAACCGGCAGCGGCACCATTCTTGCCACCGAACCCGGCTTTTTCGCCCTGCGCTGGTCGTTTCCCGGCAGCATCCTGTCGATGGCCGTCAATCTGGGTGAGGAACCGCAGGCGCTTCCCGACATGCCCGGAAAGACGATCTGGCCCCCATCGCCGGAAGCGGGCTCCCCCCTGAAACCCAACCGCATACTGGTCACGCTCGAAAGCCTGACCGGCCAGTCGAACGGAGCTGCCGCATGAAGGTGCCGACCGCGACCTACCGCCTCCAGTTCCGCAACGGCATGACCTTCGAGCGGGCCACGCATCTCGTTCCCTACCTGAAACGGCTCGGCATCAGCCATCTTTACGCCTCGCCGATCTTCACCGCGACGAGCGGCTCCACCCATGGCTATGACGTGACCGATGCCAACGAGATCGATCCCTCGCTCGGCGGTCGTGAAGGTTTTGAGCGGCTGGTGCGAGCGCTGAAATCCGCCGGGCTCGAACTCGTCATCGATATCGTGCCCAACCACATGGCGGCCTCGCTGGAAAACGCCTGGTGGAGGCACGTCGTCACCCATGGCGAAAAGAGCCGCTATGCCCGCCACTTCGACATAGACTGGAGCCGTCGGCTGACCCTCCCCTTCCTCGGCGACACATTCGAAAAAGTGCTGGAGAAGGGCGAGATTACCGTCAGGCGCGAGCCAGTCACCGGCCTGCCGGTTCTCGCCTATTATGACACGCTCTACCCGCTCGCCCCGGAAACCTATCTCGGCCGCGAAGCCGATATCCTGCGCCATACCGACCGCGAGGCGATCGCCGCCCTGCACGAGCGGCAGAACTACCGGCTGATGTCCTGGCGCGACGCACCGAACGAGCTTTCCTATCGCCGCTTCTTCGAGATCACCGGCCTTGCGGGCTTAAGGGTCGAAGATGCGGACGTCTTCGACGACGCCCATCGCCTGATCCTCGAACTGGTCGAAAGCGACATGGTCGACGGCCTGCGTGTCGATCATGTCGACGGCCTTGCCGATCCGAAAGCCTATCTGCAACGGCTGCGACAGGAAGCAGGACCGGATTGCTATATCACCGTCGAAAAGATCCTCGGCGAAGGCGAACAATTGCCCCCCGACTGGCCCGTCTCCGGCACGACCGGCTATGAATTCATTGCGGCCCTCAGCGACGCCTTCATCGATGCTCCGGGCCTTGCGCATCTGCGGGCAGCCTATGAGGAGGCGGCCGGCCGCGAGATCGACATGGCAAGCGAGCTTCGCGCCGCCAAATGCCTGATGGCCGACCGCAATTTCGCCGGCGAAGCCTCCGCTCTCCTGCGCCTTGCCATGCAGGTTCACGAGACCGAAGAGTTTGGCGGCGCTCTCTCCGAACCCGCGGTCAAGGCCGCGCTGCGCGAACTGCTCGTCGGCTTTTCCGTCTATCGCACCTATGGCACGCGGCAGGGCCTGCCACCTGAAAGCCGGCAGAGGCTCGATGATGTGCTGGCCACCATCCGCGCCGGCTCTTCCGCCATCCAGCCGGAAGCGCTTGGCCTCATCGAACGCCTGCTGATCGGCGAGGTCGCACCGGATCAGGCGGCCACGGCCTCGACCTTCCGCACCCGCTTCCAGCAGCTGACCGGCCCGCTGATGGCGAAATCCGTCGAGGATACGCTGTTCTTCCGCCATCACGCCCTGCTTGCGCTGAACGAGGTCGGTGCCGAGCCGCTGCCGCAGCATCCCCCGTCGATCGACGGCTTCCATCAGGCAATGGCCGACCGCTTGCGGCTTGCACCGGACGCTCTGTCCGGCACGTCGACCCACGACACCAAACGCGGTGAAGACGCCCGCGCCCGGCTTTACGCGATGAGCGAGGCCCCCGCACTCTGGGCCGCAGCCGTCACCCGCTGGCGGCATATGAACAGTGCCCAGGTCCGCCTTCTGCCGGATGGCCCGGCACCGGAACCTGCGGTCGAATGGATGCTCTACCAGGCGCTCGCCGGCGTCTGGCCGCCGGATCTTGCCGCCGATGACAGAACTGCCCTCGATGCGCTGAAAGAACGTTTCATTCCCTTTGTCGAAAAGTCGCTGCGCGAGGCAAAGCTGCGCACCGATTGGTCGCGGGAAAACGAGACCTATGAGACGGCCGTCCGCGACTATGCCCGCGCCTTTTTCGCGCCCGAAAACCTGGCCTTCGCGCGGATTTCTGGCAACCCTTCGCCCTTCCTGCGGGCGGGCCTCGTCAACAGCCTTGCCCAGACGATCGTCAAGCTGACGGCGCCCGGCGTACCGGACATCTATCAGGGCTGCGAGGGCCTCGATTTCAGCCTCGTCGATCCCGACAACCGCCGCGAGCCGGATTTCGAAACGCTGGAACGGCAGCTCGCCGATACGCGCCGACCCTCCGCCGATACGGAGGCGGACTGGCGCAGCGGACGGCTGAAACAGCATGTCGTCGCGACCTGCTGCGCCTGCGGCAGGAAGCGCCGAGCCTGTTTCGCCGCGGCAACTATCTGCCGCTTGCCGCCGAAGGAAAGCGCGCCGGCCATTTGCTCGCTTTCGCCCGCACGGATGGTGACGACGCGCTCGTCGTCATCGTCCCCCGCCTCGTTCTGGCCGCCTTCGGCCGGGGCACCGACGAAGGGCAGGCCGAGGAAGAGGCGGCGGCAATCAGTCAGGAGCAAAAGCTGGAGCGCAAGTTGGAACGAAGGCAAGTCCGTTGGGCCGAAACCGATATCGTGCTTCCGCCCCTTCTTGCCGGCCGTCGCTACCGGGATATCTGGAGCGGCGCAACTCTCGACCCGGAAACCCGCCTCCCGGTTGCCCAGGCCTTCGGCATCAATCCCTTTGCAATCCTGCGGGCCGAATAACCGGTCCCGCAGGCCATTTCCGCTTACAGCCGTCCAATAACAAAGACGCCGCAAGCTTTGGGCCGCGGCGTCTTTGTTGTCTTGGGAAGATGAAACTCAATTATAGGCGGTCTGCCTCAAGCAAAGCCGACAAGGTTCAGAACGGCAATGACGATGACGACTGCACCAACCAACCATACGATACTGTTCATGACACTCTCTCCTTTCGTGTTGGAAAGGGAACGGAGCCGCCGCCGAAAAGTTCCGGCAAAACCGACAGTAGATGCGGCCATGCGAAAGGTATCCATCACGCATGGAAAAGGGCGCCGAAGCGCCCGTCAGGTTGTTGTCGCAAAGGAGGGTGCCGCTCACCGGACACCCGGTGCACTTGCTCCGTCGCCGCGCCGCAATTGCTTCAGCCGGTCTATCGTCTTCATCGATCGCTTGGCGCGCGCGGCCGACCGTTCGGAACTCGTGGCAAGGATCCGCAGCATGTCTTCGGCTTCGTCGGCGGCGATCTGGCCGCGGGCTGCGAGACCGTCGATCAGAAGCAGCAGGGCCCCCTCCACGGCCAGCGATCGCCGGCGGCCTTCCGTTTCTGCATCGTCATTCTCTCGCATGGTCATCTCCATTGAAGTGTCATGAGCGAATGAATGAAGCGCAGAATTGTTCCTCGCCAAGCCTCCCCGAGCGCCGCCTTTGCTCCATCATTCGGGCCACTCGCGCAGAGCGCGGCAGATATGTTCAAAAATCGAACGGAACGCCCTGATCTCGGCAGATGCTGTTCAGGCCTTGGCCCGCCCACAGCGTTCCCGATATCGCCGCATCACCCATCGGGCTTTCAGTGGCCGCAGCGGCAGAAACGCCGTCAGAAACAGGAGCGGCAGGGAGGTCAGCAGATGCTGCCACAGCGGTGGCGTGAAAAAGGTCTCGAAGCCGACGGCAAAGGCGGCACTCGGCACACAGGCAAGGCAGATGAAAAGCACGGCGGGCCCCTCATGCGGCTCCGCAAAGCCGTAATCCAGACCGCAGGCCTCGCAATGGGTGCGAAGCTTCAGAAACCCGTCAAAGAGAAGTCCGTCGCCACAACGCGGGCAGCGTCCGAGCAGAGCGGGCATGTGCGAGGCGGCGGCCTGCTTGCCATTGTGCCCGAACTCATGCCTCAAATCCTGCGCCATCCCGTCACTCCTCCAAACGACCCTCGACTGGCCCATAACTAGTCCCCCACGGGCCGCCGGCAAAGATGACGACAAGCCGCGCGGCAATCTGCCTCGCCCTGCTGTCATAATGCTGTGACCGCGCTCAGGCTTTTGCCTTCTGGTCAAATCGGGCACCGCCTGCCAGAACCGTATGTGACGCACCCGGCGCGCCGCGCCGAAAGCATTGCCGGACCGCCAGCCCATCAGGATGAAACGATGAATGATGATTTCGACGGCCTTGCGATCGATGCCGCCGGCCACCGGACACGCCTCAAATGGCACCGCCTGCGCCGCCGGCTGACCGACCCGCTTTTCGGCCGCAAGGTCATGGCGGACGGCTTTCTGCTCGGCGCCTCGATGGAACTCGACCTCAGGGTTCGCGCCGATCACGGCTTTGCCGTGCTGCATGATCCCGTGCTTGAAGGCGAAACCTCCGGCCACGGCCCGGTACGCCAAAGAACGGCCGACGAGATCCGCGCCACGTTGATGAAAAGCGGCGGCACACCGCCCATTCTGAGCGAAGAACTGGCCGGGATGCTGCCCGAGGCGCACCCCGAGGCGCTTTTGCAGTTCGACATGAAGGACAAGCTGGAGGCGATCGGCGTCCGCGGCATCGAGCATCTGCGCCATCACTTCGCCGGCGCCGGGCGAAAGATCATCGTCAGCGGCCGCGATCTTGACCTCATCGTCGCCGTCCGTAAGGCGCTGCCCGATCTGCGCCGCGGCATCGACCCGACCGACAGGCTGAGAAGCATCCTCACAAGCGAAGGCCCCGCCTCCGTCGAGCGGCAGCTTGTCGCCGACCTGAAGGGAAAAACCGAACCGGATACCGTCTATCTCGCCTGGCAGCTGCTTTTGGCCGCCAATGACCACGGTCTCGATCTCGTCGCTCTGTCCCGCGATCTCGGCATCGCGGTGGATGCCTGGACATTCACCCTGAAAACCCCGGCCGGTTTCGACAGGGAAGAGGCAGAAGCCTTCAACGCCTTGATGCGACTGAAGCCCGACCAGATCACCACCGACGAGGCACCCGCGACCGAACGGGCCTGGCAGGCGCTTCGGCCGGAAGACTAGGGCACATCAATCCCGGAGAGCCTGCCCGGCTGACGCCTCATGCAGCGCCCCTCAAATAGCGCCCCTTAAGCAGCGCCCCTCACGGATCGTCATTGCCGAACGGCGTGCGGAACACCCGGCGGCTGAGGATCTTCAGGCTGCGATCCGGCTGGATCATATAGGTCTCATGCACCAGAAGACCGTCCTGACTGCGGAACTCGTGCTCGAAGGTCGATCCGATCGGCGCCTTGGTGAGCTTGGTGCGCGGCTGGCCATTGTAAGTGATGCTGCCGGGGATCGGGGGAAGATCGGCCCCGAGCTGATAATCCGGCAAAGGCCTGTCGCCGCTGACGGAGCAGCCGGCCAATGGCAGGAGCACAAGGCCGGCAAGGCAGGCAAGCCGGATGGAACGGATAACGGACGGAGAGAGGGGCATCAGCGTGGTCCTGAAACGGAATTGTCGAGCGCGGCGCGCAAGGCCGCATTGCTACCCGCTCATGTGAAGCAATGCGAGACGCAATCAAGCCTCGGCCGTCATCAAATCAATGTTTCGTTCTAGCCTCGGCAAAAATATCCGTTACACCTGAGTGAAACGATTTTCGAAACGCCCTCATTCTCAGTCGCAATTTAAGGAGCAGCATCGTGTCACGGAATTTCGGAGCGATGTCGATCGCCAGCCTCTCCGCCCTCCTCCAGTTCGGTGAAACCACACCGGTCGAGATTGCCGAACAGGTCTTCGACGCCATCGAACGCCATCCGGACAAATCCGTCTTCATCTCGCTGACGAAGGAGCGTGCCATGAAGGAGGCCGAAGCCTCTGCCGCCCGTTACCGCGACGGCCGGGCGCTGGGCATTCTCGACGGCATTCCGATCGCCTGGAAGGATCTCTTTGCGCTGGAAGGCATGGTCACGACCGCCGGCTCGACGGTCCTGAAAAAGGACGCGCCGGCAAAGGCCGATGCCGCCGTCGTCGACCTGTTGAAACAGGCCGGCATGATCGCCGTCGGCCGCACCAATATGAGCGAATTCGCCTTTTCCGGCATCGGCATCAATCCGCATTACGGCACGCCGGAAAACCCGCGCTCGCGTGACGTGCCGCGCATTCCCGGCGGCTCGTCGTCTGGCGCCGGCGTCTCGGTGGCGGCCGGTCTCGTGCCTGTCGCCATGGGCACCGATACCGGTGGCTCGATCCGCATTCCCGCAGCCTTCAACGGCATTGTCGGCTATAAGGCGACCCGCGGCCGCTACGCCATGGACGGCGTCTATCCGCTCGCAAGGAGCCTCGATTCGCTCGGCCCCCTCTGCCGCTCCGTTCAGGATGCCGTCTGGGTGGATGCCGCCATGCGCGGCCTCGCCGCCCCGCTGATCGAACGCAGCCCGGTCGAAAAGCTTCAGATCGTCATTCCCGAGAATGGCGTATTCGATGGTGCCGAACCGGGCGTGATCGACGCTTTTGAAGGCGCGATCGAGCGGCTGGCCGCAGCCGGCGCGCAGATCACCCGCGAAGCCTTCCCCGCCTTCGACGGACTGCCGCAGCTGATGGCGAAATACGGCCCGATGGTCACGGCGGAGGCCTTCGCCCTGCACCGCGAGCTTCTCGCCAGCGAGCATGCCGGCGAGATCGATCCCCGCGTGGTTGTCCGCACCCGGCTCGGCGAGAGGACGACCACCGCCGACTATCTCGCCATCATCGCGCCCGCGCCCGCATGACGGCGGCAACCGAAGCGCAGATCGGCAACCGCTTCGTCGCCTTCCCTTCCGTTGCCCATGTAGCGCCGCCGATCGCGCCGCTGAAGGCCGATGACGACCTCTTCTTCGCCACCAACGGCAAGACGCTGCGCAACACCGGCTTCGGCAATTTCCTCGACTGGTGCGGCGTCTCCATCCCCTGCGGCACCGGCGAGGCCGCCATGCCCGTCGGCTTCCTCCTGTCGGCCCCCGCCGGCAAGGACGAAAGCCTCCTCACCGCCTCTCTCGGCCTTGAGGAAACCGTGCGCGGGCAATACGCCTGATCCGGCAGCCGAACTCATCCCATAAACGGTGGCCGGAACCATCCGGCCACCGCTTATGGCTGTTGCCCACGCTCGCACCCGTCACCGCGCCCCGACCTGTTGCAAAATCGCCGGAAGCGCGCATAGCTTGGGATCTGCATGAGGGGAGGCTTGCACCATGACGATAGCGACAGATCTGATTACCGAACTGATGCGTGCGGCAAACCACATAGACCGCGTCGACCACATCCAGCGGCGCCGCCTCATAGAGCGTGCCGACGAAGCGATCCGTGAAATGCGGATGGAGACCGGCATTGCCCCCTCTCCCCACGAACGCGATCTGGTGATCGACATTTTCACCATCGGCAGCCATGCCGACGACCAGCCGGACGAGACCTGTGTGCGCGCCATGCTGGATGCCGCAGATCTGATCCGCATGCTACATATCACCCTCGATGAACGCCGGCGGACCCGTCGCTGACATCCATCCCGCGGCAAGCCGCCGTGTGACGCGGGCTCGCTGCCGCCTTATCAGGCCGCCCAAAGCGTGAAACCAGAAGCTTTTCAGAGACGCAAGGAGCAATTCTGAGCTGTAGGTGCTTGGGCAAAAAAGCCCCCCGAATCGCGGGAATTTTACCGTCCCATTTCTGCACGGCCATGCAACAGGAATACCACAGAGAAATAATATTCCTCACAGGCCCTCAGTCATCACGGAATGTTTGACCCGTAACAATTCTCATGGCATAAGCTTTCACGGGGTTGCTGATTCAGAAATTTTATCGCGGGGACATCAATGACGCTGACCGACAAGGCCTTTCGTCGTTCGACGGTCTTTCTTCTCGGCGCAATGGCGCTGACGGGATGCACCTCGACGGAGATGGCCGCCAAAGGCCCGTCCGTCAAAGACGCCAGAGTGGCCAAGGCACTGCCCACCAAGGAGCAGGGCAAGCCCAAGGAAGTTTTCAGCTATAATTCATCGGATCGCGACTGCCTGAAGCGCGCCATGTATTTCGAATCCAACCGTTCGAGCTATCAGGGCTTCATGGCGGTTGGCACCGTCATCATGAACCGCCTGACCTCCGGCATCTATCCGAAGACCATCTGCGGCGTCGTCACCCAGGAAAAGCAGTTCGCGCCGGGCGTTGCGACCCGCAAGATGAACGAGGCAACCGCACCGGAACTCGAAACGGCTGCCGATGCCATTCTGGTCAAGGGCCAGCGCAGCCCCGAAGTGCAGGAAGCCATGTACTTCCATACCGATGGTCTGCGCTTCCCCTACAAGAACATGCATTACACGGCAGTCGCCGGCGGCAACAAATTCTACGAGAAGCGTGACGAAGACGGCGAACTGCAGACGCCCGCCCCGATGCCGGCGACCGCCTACGTCCTGAGCTTTGTCGATGACCACGCCAACGAGCCGTTCACGCCGATCATGCCGCGCCCGCAGGATATCGCCACGACGCCGATCCTGACCGCGTCTGCGGATGACGGCGCAAGCAGCGAGATGATGGCTCTGGTTGCCCCGATCCCGACACCGCGCCCGCAATATGCAACGGGCGGCTACAGCGCCCAGGCATCGGCACAGTCGAACCAGACCGCCTATGCTTCGCGCCCGCAGACGATCATGTCGCCGCGCCCGACAGCCGACTGGACGATGCGGCCGATCGAAGACTGAGGACACGGAAAATCGAATATTTTCCAAGAGATGGAGCCGGCGCAAGCCGGCTTTTTCGCGTTCTGGAGCAGGAAAACGGCCCCTGTGGAAACTCTCTCTTTTTTCTGTTCCGACACGCTTGACACTTTGGTGACGGTCGCTTTATAAGCCGCACATCCAAACGGGCCGCACACGACAACGGCCCTTGTGGCGGGGTAGCTCAGGTGGTTAGAGCAGCGGAATCATAATCCGCGTGTCGGGGGTTCAAGTCCCTCTCCCGCTACCACTCTTCTTTCCAGAACATCACTGTGGATACGGCAAGCAACACTGCTTGCGAGATCGCGCTTCATCATCATCAGCCGCGCTGATGACAAGACGCGCCGATAGCGTGCCCCTTGCTCACCCTCCTTGATCACCTGAAGCCGGAGACGCACCGTTCGGGCTCTCAGCGCCGCTCAAGTCCCCTCCACGGCCAAGCGCAACGTAAGGAACAATTTACCTCCCCTTGAAGCCCCCTGCGGCGCCCTGAGCGCCAATCAGGCCGCCTTGGTCTTTCCTGATCTGAGAACCCTGCGCACCCGCCCCAGAACCCGATCGACCATGGGCTTGGGAACGGGCTTCTGATCGTCCATGAACAAGGACAGGCGATACGCTTTCGCATCGACGAGGTTTTTCTCCTTGGGCAGGAGGAACTGATCCAGGCCGAAACGGTCCTGCATCTTCTTCATCTGCACATATTTGGGCTCGGCCGCCGCCAGATGGCAGATGAAGTGCTGATCAGACGAGGCCGTAAAATTATATTCCCGCGAGTTGAATGCGGTGTGCTCCAGCACGATCACGTCGGCACCAAACCGGCCGGTCGTCTCGAACTCGTAGACCAGCTTTTCCTGGTCGCTATTGGCACGCGTATAGAGCCCGAACCGGTCTTCATCCCACCAATCGGCAACCATCGCGCCCGAGTGACCGATCGCCCTCAGCAGGGTTGCCGCGTTTTCCGCGGTGTTTCGAACGAAGAAGATGCCCGCATTGATATAGGTGCGCTGGCCGGACTTGTTGATCGGGCTGCTGCAGAAGATGAAGTTCGCATCGCTGTGCCGGTCGATCACCTCGGTCAGCGGCTGATCCAGCTTCATGAAATATGCATCATCGTCGATCCAGAAGATCCACTCTTCCCGCCGGCCCTTCATCGCCGCCACGATGGAAAGGATCTTCTGATCGAAAGGCGACACGACTGGATAGGGCGTGCAATCGAAAACATAACTGTATCCATGCCGCTCAGCATAGATCTTGTGGTTCAGAGGAGCAGAAAGCTTGGGCCTGCTATGTGAAGACAAGATCAAAATATCGTTCTGCATTTCCGCCTCTCGAATTTATTTCCATAGTAATTCAGAAATAAAGCGGATGATCAACTAAAGTTACAACCTTAAGCTAACAGGGAGAGTTAATTCTGTCTCTTCGGTCGCCAATACTCGCTGCAGGATCAATATTTCCCATGATGATGCAGGCGAATGAGCGACCGACACCGAACTTCCCCGTCATGGTCGCCATAGTGGCGCCCGGGGGCAATCCCACGCGCCAGAGATATGCAACCGTGGCGAGCCACGCCGCGAACGCACCGCCGGCGCAACACAGGCAAGTGGGCCAGGGTAGATCGGCTGACGTTCCCTCATAAGACCTTGAAGAAGAAAGTCATGCCTCTCGATCTTTGCGAACAATTACATTACACAGCCAACGAACAATAATAAAAAATAAGAGAATATGTGAGAAACAGTGTGACATGCTCGCATAACTCTGAGTATTTTCTGATTTATTATTCGGCGAGATCGTCATGACCCCTGAGCATAAAATTTTGTTACGTACCGCACGCAACAGTATCAATTGCATTGTGATCAATCTGGCCAAGGATAAGGCGCGATACGCGATATTGGCAGACCGGCTTGAACAATTGGAAGTAGATTTCTCTCGCCTGGATGCCGTGGACGGGCGAGGCCTGACGGATGATGAAAGGGCGAATTTCAAATCACAACGCCCGCGCAACCGGAATGGCTGGTGGAGCGACGGACAGATCGGATGCTTTCTGAGCCACAGCCGGGCCTGGGAAATTGCAGCGCGATCCCCTCACAACTTCACCTGTATCATGGAGGATGACGTCCACCTCTCGGATGCCGTCACCGAATTTCTCAGCGATGACGGCTGGATCCCGCCTGGCATCGATCTGGTCCGGCTTGAGGCCTCCAATGTCAGGGTCCGGCTGGATCGGGCACCGCTGGCCGCCCATGCAGGCAGGCAGGTCCACAAGATCCGCTCGACCACATGGGGAACCGCGGCCTATATCATCAGCAGACAGGCAGCCCGAAAGGCTTTGGACATGCCGCCCGAAAGCCATAATGCGGTCGATTACTTCATGTTCTCGTTCGAGGAAGCCGCCCTGTCGCGGGCCATCAGCGCAGCCCAGGTCACACCGGCTGTTTGCGTTCAGGATCAGTTTCAACCCGCATCCCGCGCGATGGGCTTCGCCACATCGATCGAGCCGACCGATACATCCTTCATTGCCAAGCTCCAGAGCCTGTCGCGTCCAAGGGACGCCTTGCGGGCAGCCTCCCTCATCGCACGCGGCAGCCGCCACATCCGCTTCAAGGCCTGAAACGAGGAATGTTCGCCCTTAAGCGGCCACAGGCGCTTCAAGCAGCGCCTTCAGCGAGGCTTCCGCCTCGGCAGCCCGCTCCGAGCGTTCGATGAAGCCGCCGCCATAGACGCGCGCGTCAGCGCCTTCGGCCGAATAGAGCACGCAGGCCTGGCCGGGCGCCACGCCCGCCTCCCCGACCTGCAGGTCGACATAGATGCCGCGCTCGTCGCAATGCAGCACGGCAGGCGCCGGCGGGCGGGTGGAGCGAACCTTGGCATAGCAGGCAAAGCCTTCCGCCGCGTCGGCTTCCAGCGATCCGTCACCCAGCCAGTTCATGTCGCGCAGATAGACGCGGTGCGTATCCAGCGCCTCCTTCGGCCCGACGATCACCCGGCGCGAGCGCGCATCGAGATAGACCACGTAAAGCGGCTCGCCGGTTGCAACGCCGAGCCCCTTCCGCTGGCCGATCGTGTAATGCACGATGCCCTCGTGGCGGCCGAGCACGCGGCCGTCCATATGGACGATCTCGCCGGAAAGCGCCGCATTCGGCTTCACCTTGTTGATGATGTCGGCATATTTGCGGCCGGCACGAAACAGATGTCCTGGCTGTCGGCCTTCTTGGCAACGACAAGCCCCATCTCTTCCGCCAGCGCCCGCACTTCCGGCTTGGACATGGCCCCCAGCGGAAAGCGCAGGTAATCGATCTGTTCCTGCGTCGTCGCAAACAGGAACCAGCTCTGGTCGCGGTCGGCATCAATCGGCCGATAGAGCGCCCGCCGACCTTGAACCGGCGAGGCCGGGTTCAATCGCGAGCTGATATAATGGCCGGTCGCTAGCGCATCGGCGCCGAGTTCCTTGGCGGTCGCCAGAAGATCGGCAAACTTGACCGTCTGGTTGCACGCAACGCAGGGGATCGGCGTCTCACCCATCGCATAGGCTTCCGCAAACGGATTGATGACGGTCTCGCGAAAACGCTTTTCATAATCCAGCACGTAATGCGGAATGCCGAGCGTTTCGGAAACGCGCCGCGCATCGTCGATATCCTGTCCGGCGCAGCAGGAACCTGCGCGGTGAACGGCCGCCCCGTGATCGTAGAGCTGCAACGTGATGCCGATCACGTCATAGCCCTGCCGTTTCAACAGGCCGGCCACGACGGAACTGTCGACGCCGCCAGACATGGCAACGACAACGCGTGTTTCTTCCGGGCTCTTGTCAAAATCCAGCGTGTTCACGGGGTATGCTCTCTTAATATCTCGGCAGGACAACGCATCGTGCGTGTCTTCAGCCTGTCGCGGGATCGGCCGGCAGGCTGGCTATTCCTTGCCGATATAGAAAGGATTACCGGCAAGTGCAAGATCAGCCGCGAATCACGCGCCAGTGGCTGCTCAGATGCAGCCTATCGCGCCAGGCCTCAGCCGCACACGCTCAGCCTTGACGGTTCATGTCGTGAACCACCCAGCGAAAGAACCAGTAGACCGCCAGGAAAAAGGCGATCAGCGGAATGATGTCTTGTACGGTATCCATAATGGCGTCCAGCAGCCTCAAATCGCCGGATATACCGTTCCATTTCCGCCCACAACCGTTAAATCACGCTTAACTAACAAACAAACTGTTTACCATTCAGTTTTTGCACCGCCGCAGAAATGTCGCGATCAGGATTGCAGCGAGTGATGCGCGACCTTGCCCGCAATCGCCGCCCCGTCGCTGTTGCGCGCGCCCTCGGCGCGTACCCGCGGCAGCGAGTTCGGATATTCGCGCTGGATGAAATCGATCAGTTTTTCGCGCACTTCACAGCGCAGATCGAAGGTTTTCGGCGCGGTATTGGCTGAGGCGAGAATGCGGATCTCCATGACATTCTCGCGAAAATCCGTCACCTGAACCGCCACCACCTTCTTGTCCCACAGTTTCGAATTGGCAAGGATCTCGTCAACCTTGCCGCGAATGGCGCTGACGGGCACCGAATAATCCAGATAGATCATCACGGTGCCGATGAGGGCCGCACTTTCGCGGGTCCAGTTCTGGAACGGGTTCTCGATGAAATAGGAGAGCGGCAGGATCATCCGGCGCCAGTCCCAAAGCTTCACCACGACATAGGTCGCGGTAATTTCCTCCACATTGCCCCATTCCCCTTCGACGATCAGCGCATCGTCGATACGGATCGGCTGCGTGATGGCAAGCTGGATGCCGGCAAACAGGTTCTTCAGCATCGGCTGCAGCGCAAGACCGAGCACGATACCGGCCACACCGGCGGAGGCGAGAACCGAGACGCCATATTGCTGCACGGCCGGGAAAGTCATCAGCATCGCGGCAATGGTGATGATGACGATCATGAACCCGCCGATCCGCTCGGCAATCCGCGACTGGGTAACATGGGTTCGCGCCAGAAGATTGTCTTCGGCATCGAGCTTGAAGCGTCTCAGATAGACGGTCATCCAGATATGCAGCGTCGTCTTCGCCGTCCAGCCGACGACGAGAATGAAGCCGAGCAGCAGGACCTGGCGGATCACCTCGCCCGGCCTTGGCGCAAGCGGCGCGAAATTCGCCGCCAGCGACAGCGTGAAGGTCAGAACCGCAAGCCGCATCGGCCGCCGGCCGCGCGACACCAGCGAGCGCCAGAACAGATCCTTGCTCTCCACCCAGCGGGTGAGAAGGCGGAAGGTGAAGCGATGCGCGGCAAGGCCGATCACGATCGCCGCAGCGATCACACCGATACTGACCAGCCAGTTCGGCAGCCAATCGGTATAGTCGCGAAAATCCTGAATGAATGTCTGCATCCTTTCCCAGCTAGGGTGCGATGCAGCATAGGAAAGGCCGGTCTCGAAAATTTCATCTTTCGGGAGGATCCTTGATAAGGCCACCGGGAGAACCGTGATGAGCGAATGGCCCGATATCGATCTGACCCGATTTGTCGATGCACAGGCGCCTGTCCATGACCGCGTGATGCAAGAGCTGCGCGAGGGTCGCAAGCAATCTCACTGGATCTGGTACGTCTTCCCGCAACTTGCCGGCCTCGGCTTGTCCATCATGTCGGAGCGCTTTGCGCTGGCCTCGGTTGAGGAGGCTGAGGCCTATCTTGCCCACCCGGTGCTCGGCCCTCGCCTCATCGACTGCACGCAGGCGATGCTCGCCCATGCCGGGCGGCTGTCGGCACATGCCATTCTCGGCACGCCGGACGATCTGAAATTCCGCTCCAGCATGACGCTGTTCGCAGCGGCCAGCAAAAAGGGCTCGCCTTTCGAGCGAGCCCTTGAAGAGTTTTACGAAGGCCAGCGCGACGAACGCACGCTGGCTCTCCTATCCGGCAACTTGTCCGATCAGGCGGCCGACTGAATGGCCGAGACCTTCCAGTCATTGGCCGGGCGGCGAACGAAGGTCCAGACTTCGACAGTCTCGCTCGCATGGTTCGGGTCGCCATCGGCAACGGCACCGGTCTTGCGGTCACGCAGGAAGTCGACGCTCGAATAGCGCATCGCAACCGTTGCATAGTCCTGGCCGTTTTCGCGCCATGCTTCCGACAGGTCGCCCTGCAGCAGCTTCACGTCATGAACCTCGTTCTTGACGCCATTGGTGGCGTTTTCACCGAGTTCTTCCGCCAGGTAGGACATGGCTTCCGGCGTCGTGAGGTCACGCAGCTTGGCATAGTCTTCCGCTGCATAGGCGCTCTGCACCGAGGTCAGGATCTTCTCGAACTGGTCGAGGTCGCGGTTGGTGATACCGATTTCATCGGTTTCCGGACCGGCCTGACGCGGAGCGGCGGCATAGCCGCCAGCCGCACCGGCGCTGGCGCCGCCCATCTGCGGGATCTTGAAGCCGCCGAAGCTGCCGCCATTACCTGCACCGTTACCGCCCGGAGCCGGGCCATTGGCATCATTGCGATAGCTGTTGGCATAGCTGCCGGCCGGACCGGCCGCCTGCTGCTCCCGACGGCGTGCAAAGAAGCGGAAGGCAAGCATCGCGAGACCGGCAATCAGGCAACCTGCAGCAACATGCCGAGGAAGCCTGCAGCACCGCCGAAACCACTACCCATCAGCATGCCGAACAGGCCGCCAAGCGCCAGACCACCGAGCAGACCACCCATCATGCCGCCGAACATGCCGCGACGCGGCTGCTGAGCGGCCTGAGCGCCAAGACCGCCGGGATTGGTGGCGTTCTGCTGCGTATTGGGCGTCATCGACCGGTTGATGCCGGTCGCGGCACCCGGTGCGGTATTGGTCGTGGCGGGCGCCGAATAGGTGCGCGTGCCGCGGCTGCCGAAGCTCGAGCCGCTGCTTGCGCGGCGGGCTTCTGCCAGATCGACGGCTGTCACCGAAACCGCCATACCGATCGCCATGATCGCAAACAGTTTCTTGAAGCGCCGAAGCTTGGACAACATCATTCTCTCCTCTTTCGCCGCCGGATGCGGCCTTCCCCGTTCATATAGAGATGCGCCATGACAAATTTTAGTAGGCACATCACATTTTCGCGCCTTAGTAGATATTGAACGATAAGGCGCGAGACAATGCGACAAAATACAACCTGTGAATGATTTCGCGGTTGTGCCGGTCACATCCTCGCGAGTAGGCATGAAAAAGGCCCGATGCAGAACTGCACCGGGCCTTTCCATGGTCTCCTTGGGAGGAGAAATCAGTCGACGTTGAAGACCAGCGGGCGGGCCTGACGGACGGCCGGGTTGGCGGTCAGCTTGGCCAGCACATCGTCGGCAACCGGGCCATCGACGTAGAGAAGCGCGATAGCGTCGCCACCTTCCTTGTCGCGGCCGAGCTGGAAGTTGGCGATGTTGACGCCGGCATTGCCGAGCGTCGTGCCGATGAAGCCGATCATGCCGGGAACGTCGGTGTTGGAGATATAGACCATGTTGGCGCCGACATCGGCGTCCATGTTGATGCCCTTGATCTGGATGAAGCGCGGCTTGCCGTCGGAGAAGACGGTACCGGCAACCGAGCGGGTCTGCTTGTCGGTCTTGACGGTCAGCTTGATATAGCCGTCATAGATACCGGTCTTGTCGCGCTTGACCTCGGAAAGGACGATGCCCTTTTCCTTGATCATGATCGGCGCCGAAACCATGTTGACATCGGCCACCTGGTTGCGGATCAGGCCTGCGAGAAGCGCGGAAGTGAGCGCCTTCGTGTTCATGCCGGCAGTCGCACCGTCGAACAGGATCTCGATTTCCTTGATCGGATCATCCGAAACCTGGCCGACGAAGGCGCGAGAATGTCGGCAAGCTTGATGAACGGCTTGAGGATCGGCGCTTCTTCAGCGGTGATCGACGGCATGTTGATGGCGTTGGAAACGGCACCCTTGATCAGATAGTCGGACATCTGTTCGGCGACCTGCAGCGCAACGTTTTCCTGCGCTTCCGTGGTCGACGCGCCGAGATGCGGCGTGCAGACGACGTTGTCGAGGCCGAAAAGCGGGCTTTCGGTTGCAGGCTCCACTTCGAACACGTCGAAGCCGGCGCGGCGACATGGCCGGACTTGATGGCGTCGGCAAGCGCCTGTTCATCGACGAGACCGCCGCGGGCGCAGTTGATGATGCGAACGCCCTTCTTGGTCTTGGCGAGATTTTCACGGCCAAGAATGCCGCGCGTCTTGTCGGTCATCGGAACATGAAGAGTGATGAAGTCGGCGCGGGCGAGCAGGTCGTCCAGTTCGACCTTCTCGACGCCCATTTCGCGGCCGCGTTCGGCCGACAGGAAGGGGTCATAGGCGATGACATGCATGCCAAGGCCGATCGCCTTCTTGCAGACGATGCCACCGATATTGCCGGCACCGATGACGCCAAGCACCTTGCCGGTGATCTCGACACCCATGAAGCGCGTCTTTTCCCATTTGCCGGCCTGCGTCGAGGCATCGGCTGCCGGAAGCTGGCGAGCAACGGCGAACATCATGGCGATCGCATGTTCGGCGGTCGTGATCGAATTGCCGAACGGCGTATTCATCACGATGATACCGCGCTTGGATGCAGCCGGGATGTCAACATTGTCGACGCCGATACCGGCGCGGCCGATAACCTTCAGGTTGGTGGCGGCAGCGATCAGCTTTTCCGTCGCCTTGGTGGCCGAGCGGATAGCGAGACCATCATAATTGCCGATGATTTCGGCCAGCTTGTCCTTGTCCTTGCCAAGCTTCGGCTGGAAATCGACCTCTACGCCGCGATCGCGAAAGATCTGGACGGCGGTTTCGGAGAGTTCGTCGGATACGAGTACGCGAGGTGCCATTTTGGGCTCCTGAAAAAGAGGTTCAGTCTCTGAATGCGAGACGGGGAATGCGGGATGTGTGCGGCTCCGCGAATGCGAAGGCGGAGCCGTAAAAAAGCTTAGGCAGCAGCCTTGGAAAGCGTCGCCTTCTGCGTTTCGAACGCGAAGGTGAGCCACGGCATCAGGGCCTGCATGTCAGCCGCTTCGATCGTGGCGCCGGCCCAGATGCGAAGACCGGACGGTGCGTCGCGATAAGCGCCGATATCAAGCGCCACGCCTTCCTTTTCAAGGATGGAGACCATGCCCTTTGCGAAGGCTGCCTGTGCGTCGGCATCGAGCGCTGCGACTTCGGCATCGGCGATCTTCAGGCAGACCGACGTGTTCGAACGGGTCGCATCGACCTGGGCCAGATTGGCGATCCAGTCGTTGGCCGCAACGAAATCGAAGATGACCTTGGCATTGGCATCGGCGCGGGCAATCAGGCCCTCAAGGCCGCCGACCGACTTTGCCCATTCCAGCGCATCGATATAGTCCTCGACGCAGAGCATCGACGGCGTGTTGATCGTCTCGCCCTTGAAGATGCCTTCGGAAATCTTGCCACCCGAGGTCAGACGGAAGATCTTCGGCAGCGGCCATGCCGGCACGTAGCTTTCGAGACGGGCGACGGCGCGCGGCGACAGAATGATCATGCCATGACCGCCCTCGCCGCCCAGAACCTTCTGCCAGGAGAAGGTGACGACGTCGAGCTTGGCAAAGTCCATGTCCTGCGCGAAGGCGGCGGACGTGGCATCGCAGATGGTCAGGCCCTTGCGGTCTGCCGGGATGAAATCGGCGTTCGGAACGCGCACGCCGGACGTGGTGCCGTTCCAGGTGAAGACCACGTCACGATCGAAGTCGATCGTGGAAAGTTCGGGAAGAACGCCGTAATCGGCTTCGATCTTGCGGACGTCCTTGAGCTTGAGCTGCTTGACGACATCGGTGATCCAGCCGGCGCCAAAGCTTTCCCAGGCGACCATGTCGACGCCACGCTCGCCGAGCAGCGACCACATCGCCATTTCGACGGCGCCGGTATCGGAGGCGGGCACGATGCCGATACGGTAATCGGCCGGAACGTTCAGAACTTCGCGGGTGAGGTCGATGGCGAGCTTGAGCTTGTCCTTGCCAACCTTGGCGCGGTGCGAACGACCGAGCGGGGCATCGGAAAGCGCCTCAAGCGACCAACCGGGACGCTTAGCGCAAGGGCCAGACGAAAAATGAGAATTGAGCGGACGTGCGTCCGGCTTCTGAGCGGCAGTAGCCATATGTATACCCTTCCAGGTAATTGGCCTCTCGTTGGGGAGAGGTGTCCCGCTGTCGTGGTTATTCTTCTGCGCTTTCACAGTCAAGCGGGGCAAGGTCGCATCGAGAAGATTTTTTGCCGTTCATGCGGCAAGCCCCTGCCTTCCCCGCTCACGGATTTCAGGCATCCGGACGCCGAAAGGCCCCGCCGCAGAACGGCGAGGCCTTTGAAAAATCGAAGTAAATGGCCGGAGTGTTCTTATTTGTAGACCATCGGCGGCGGTGGCGGCTCGTAGGCGACCGGAGTGTCGCAACCACCGAAGACGTAGCGAGCGCCGATGCGGGCTTCATGCAGATCCATGCCCTTGTCGCTGCCCGGACCGCCGTTTTCCTCATAGCCGAACATGTCGCCACCACCGATATGCTGGTACTTGTAGCCGATATCGGCCTTCAGCGCGCAGGTGATATCGACGGAAGCACCGACCATCAGCGCATAGCTGAAGCGCCAGCTGCCCTTGCCGCCATGGGTGGTCGAATAGCAACCATCCGAATAGGGATCGTCGCAGATCGTGTTGCGCAGGTTGTTCCACTTGACATAGGCACCACCGATACCGGCGCCGACATAAGGCGTGACATAGCCATAGGTGCCGAGATCGACATAGGCATTCGCCATCAGCGAATAGGCCTGCATCGAGGTCCGGTCATCCGACGAGCAGATCGTATCGGTGCAGATGCCGACCGTTCCGCCATTGAACTTGCTCTTCGTCAGGTAATCGAAGGTCAGGTCGGTGCGCAGGTAATTGTTGATCTGGTAGCCGACGCCGCCGCTGAGGATGGCGCTGTCCTTGATCTTGGCATGGTCGAAATCGACCAGACTGTCATTGGAGCCCTGGAAATATTCGGCGCCGCGCAGATGGCTGAAGGCATAACCGACATCGCCACGCAGATACCAGCCGGTCGCTTCCTGCACCGTCACTTCCGGAGCATCCAGGACCGGCGGCGGCGGCTCGACCATATCGGCGGCGCTTGCAGCGCTGACCGTCAGCAGCAGCGCAAGCGCGCTCGCCAGGCACTTCTTCATGGCTTGATCTCCAAAAGCTTTTCAAAGCATCCGCCGGCATGGGCGCAGCTGACGCGTCTGAACGACACATTGCCGCAGAAAGGTTAAGGCGCACTTAACCATGCTTATTTACCAACAGGAGTTGCACCATCTCTGTGCACGCCACCCTACATCTTTGTATTTCAATGTAATTCCTGAGTTATACTCGCAATTTTCGAGCGCCGGCCGCGCCCGGCGCGCCTCCTCTCCGGCCTTTCGATATTAACGAAACCCATTGCGGCATGCCGCGTTCACCCCTCGAAGGATGAAACCGACGAGAAAGGACCGGCCATTGACGACGACGCCGAAGACCGGGAACCGCGGGAAAGCGCCAAGGGCTGCTACCCTCAACCACACCGGAACCGCTGCCGCAAAGTCCATTCCTGCCAAGCCCGCGCGGGCAGAACGACGACAAGGCGAAAGGCACCGCCCGCCACTCCTCTCGTCCCCCGTCCGATCGCCGAACATGGCGCAATCGGCAACCTGCGCACCCTCTCGCTGGTTGCCCGCGATGGCGCGATCGATTTTCTCTGCTGGCCGAATTTCGACAGTCCGAGCATTTTCGCAGCACTCCTCGACGCGGAAAAAGGCGGAGCCTTCGAGCTTGCGCCGCAGATCGAGGCGCCCGCGAGATCCAGATGTATGTGCCGGAAACCAACGTTCTCCTCACCCGCTGGCTGGGCGAGGAAAACAGTGCCGAGGTGATCGACCTCATGCCGATCCCGGAAGAGACCGGCGCCAAACCGTCGCTGGTTCGCCGTATCGAGGTGACGCGCGGAAAAGTCTCCTTTCGGCTGCATTGCTGGCCGCGTTTCGATTATGCCCGCCGCAAGCCGAAAGTGACGATCGACGGACCGATCGTGCATTTCTCCTGCGGCGACTTCACGCTGCGGCTCTGCGGCGATCTCGATTTCGTCGAGGAGGATGGCGGTGTCACCGCAAATGTCACGCTCATGGCCGGCGAAAAGCTGGACCTCGTGCTGGATGACGACGGCAAGGACGAGGAGCAGAAACTGCCCGACAAGGAGAGCCTGGACCTCCTCATCCGCCAGACCCTGCATTACTGGCAGTCCTGGTCGAAGCGCTCGAACTATCGCGGCCGCTGGCGCTCTGCCGTCAATCGCTCCGCACTGGCGCTGAAACTGCTGACCTCATCGGAATATGGCTCGATTGCCGCCGCCGGTACCTTCGGCCTTCCGGAAGCACCCGGCGGCCCGCGAAACTGGGATTACCGTGCGACCTGGATCCGCGACGCCTCCTTTACCGTCTATGCGCTGATGCGGCTCGGTTATCAGGATGAGGCGAATGCCTTCACCCACTGGATCACCGAACGGACGGACAGTGCAAGACGCGGCCATATGCAGATCATGTACAATCTCGATGGCAGCAATGTCGAACTGGAGACCTCGCTCGATCATCTCTCCGGCTATGCCGGCTCGAAGCCCGTCCGCATCGGCAATAACGCTGCCGAACAGGTGCAGCTCGATATCTATGGCGAGCTGCTCGATTCGGTTTACATCAGCAACAAATACGGCGAGGCGATCTCGCATACCAACTGGCGAAGCGTGCGCCGCGTGGTCGACCATGTCTGCGATGTCTGGCAAGACAAGGATGCCGGCATATGGGAGATCCGCAGCGAGCCGCAGGAACATCTCCATTCCCGGCTGATGTGCTGGGTCGCCGTCGACCGGGCCTTGAGATTGGCACAGAAACGTTCGCTGGCAGCGCCTTTCGGCCGTTGGGTCGAAGTGCGCAATGCGATCACCGAGGATATCTGGCAGAATTTCTGGAACGAGGATCTCGGCCATTTCGTCCATGCCAAGGGCGGCGACGACCTTGATGCCTCGATGCTGATGATGCCGCTCGTGCGTTTCATCAGCGCCACCGATCCCGCATGGCTGAAGACGCTCGATGCCATCTCGGCGCAATTGACCGACGACAGTCTCGTCATGCGCTATCGCCGCAAGGACGGGCTGAAAGGCGACGAAGGCTTTTTGCCGCCTGCTCCTTCTGGTATGTCGAATGCCTCGCCCGCGCCGGACGGCTGGACGAGGCCGAGATCAACATGGAAAAGCTGCTTCTCTTCGGCAATCACCTGCAGCTCTATGCCGAAGAATTCGACGCCCGCGGTGATTTCCTCGGCAATTTCCCTCAGGCCTTCACCCACCTGGCACTGATCAGCGCCGCCTTCTATCTCGACGGCGCGCTCGACGGCAAATTCAGCCAGTGGCGGCCGTAATGGACCGACGGCCGATCTGCCCTCCCCCCTTGGTGGGGAGGGATTGCGGGAAACATATGCCTCAGGCGGCAGCGCTGCGTAGATTGGCGATCACGTCGACAAGCCCGTCGACGACCCGCTCCACCTGACCGCGATCATCGCCTTCCGCCATGACGCGGATCAGCGGCTCGGTGCCGGACGGGCGGATGACGAGACGGCCGCGACCGGCCAGTTCAGCCTCGGCATCGGCAATCGCCTGCTTGACCACCTTGTCCTCCAGCGGCTTGCCGCCGGAGAAGCGGACATTCTTCAAAAGCTGCGGCACCGGCTCGAAGCGGCGGCAGACTTCGCTGACCGGCCGGCCGAGGCGCTTCACATGCGCCAGAACCTGCAGGGCTGCCACGAGCCCGTCGCCCGTCGTGCCGAAATCCGAAAGCACGATATGGCCGGATTGCTCGCCGCCAATGTTGAAATCATGGTTGCGCATATGCTCGACCACATAGCGGTCGCCGACCTTGGTGCGCGCCAGATCCAGCCCCTTGCCGTTGAGAAAACGCTCAAGGCCGAGGTTCGACATGACGGTCGCGACGATACCGCCGCCGCGCAGCTTTTCCTCATCCGCCCAGCTTTCGGCAATCACCGCCATCAGCTGGTCGCCATCGACGATCTCGCCGCGCTCATCGACGATGATCAGGCGGTCCGCATCGCCATCGAGCGCAATGCCGATATCGCGCGCGTTTCATGCACCTTGCGCTGCAAGCTTCCGGGCTGGTCGAGCCACAATCGAGATTGATATTCGTGCCGTTCGGCTCATTGCCGATGGTGACGACTTCCGCGCCGAGTTCCCAGAGCGCCAGCGGCGCCACCTTGTAAGCAGCCCCATTGGCGCAGTCGATCGCCACCCGCAGGCCCTGCAGCGTCACGTCGCGCGGCAGCGTGCGCTTCACATGCTCGATATAGCGGTAGATATCACCCTCGACGCGCTTGGCCCGGCCGATATCGGCGGATTTCGCCAGCTGCGGGGTCATGTCCTTTTCGAGCAGATCCTCGATCTGCAATTCCAGCTCGTCGGAGAGCTTGTAGCCATCGGGGCCGAAAAGCTTGATGCCATTGTCTTCGAACGGATTATGCGAAGCGGAAATCATCACGCCGACATCGGCACGAAGGGACCGCGTCAGCATGGCAACCGCCGGCGTCGGGATCGGGCCGAGCAGGAAGACGTCGAGACCGGCGGCGGTAAAACCCGCCACCATGGCGTTTTCCAGCATATAGCCGGACAGACGGGTATCCTTGCCGATCACGACCCGGTGGCGATGGCTGCCGTTACGAAACATGGTGCCGACCGCGATCCCCACCCGCATCGCCAGATCCGGCGTCATGGGGAAGATATTGGAATGTCCGCGAATGCCATCGGTACCAAAATAACGGCGTGCCATAGTGTCTCCTTGGGCAGTCTATTGTCTCGCGCGATCATCGCAAGATCGCGGCGGGCATGCGGGGCACGGCTTTGCCTGCACCCTGTCCTGCAGCCGGCTCATGCCACAGGTCCGAGGCACAAGCACGTCAATTACAGTCAAAGCCGATTATATCGCGTGACTGATAACCAGATATTAATCGTAAAAAGGGCCGCCGCATGGTCTGCGGCAGCCCTCTGTCTCATCGAAATGATCGCGCCTGCCGTCAGTGCGGCTGCGGTTCCAGGCCGCCTTCCGGCTCGCCACCCTTCGGCTCGTCCTTTTTCGACCCGGTGGTCGGAACGGCAGAACTGCGGCTCGGCGGCGTATCGTCACCGAGATCGCGGGCCGGCTTATTGCCCTTGATCAGCGCCTTGATCTCTTCGCCGGAGAGCGTCTCGTATTCGAGCAGACCTTCGGCCAGCGCGACGAACTCGTCATGCTTGGTCGTCAGGATCTCGGTCGCTTCCTGGTAGGCGTTGTTGATCAGACGACGGATCTCGTTGTCGATCTTCTGCGCGGTAGCTTCCGAAACGTTACGCGACTGCGACATGGCATGGCCACCGAGGAAGACTTCCTGCTGGTTTTCGCCGTAAGCCACATGGCCAAGCTCGTCGGAGAAGCCCCACTGCGTCACCATCGCACGGGCAAGCTTGGTGGCCTGCTCGATATCGGACGATGCGCCGGAGGTGATGTTCTCCTTGCCGAAGGTCAGCTCTTCGGCAACACGGCCGCCCATCATGATGGCGAGGCGCGAGACCATCCACTTGTAGCTCATCGAGTAGCGGTCGCCTTCCGGCAGCTGCATGACCATGCCGAGCGCACGACCGCGCGGAATGATCGTCGCCTTGTGCAGCGGATCGGCAACGGCAACGTTGAGCGCAACGATGGCGTGACCCGATTCGTGATAGGCGGTGAGCTTCTTTTCGGCTTCGGTCATTGCGGACGAACGACGTTCGGCGCCCATCATGATCTTGTCCTTGGCGTCCTCGAATTCCTGCATCGTCACGAGACGCTTGTTGCGGCGGGCCGCCATCAGCGCTGCCTCGTTGACGAGGTTCATCAGGTCGGCACCGGAGAAACCGGGCGTACCGCGGGCAAGCGTCTTCAGATCGACATTCGGCGCCAGCGGCACGTTGCGGGCGTGAACCTTGAGGATGCGCTCGCGACCGACGATATCGGGGTTCGGCACGACGACCTGACGGTCGAAACGGCCCGGACGCAGAAGCGCCGGATCGAGAACGTCGGGACGGTTGGTCGCGGCGATCAGGATGATGCCTTCATTGGCTTCGAAACCGTCCATCTCGACCAGAAGCTGGTTCAGCGTCTGCTCGCGTTCGTCGTTACCGCCGCCGAGACCGGCGCCACGATGGCGACCGACGGCGTCGATTTCGTCGATGAAGATGATGCAGGGCGCATTCTTCTTCGCCTGCTCGAACATGTCACGCACGCGGCTTGCACCGACGCCGACGAACATTTCGACGAAGTCGGAACCGGAAATCGTGAAGAACGGCACATTGGCTTCACCGGCAACCGAGCGCGCCAGCAGCGTCTTACCCGTGCCCGGAGGGCCGACGAGCAGCACGCCGCGCGGAATACGGCCACCGAGGCGCTGGAACTTCTGCGGGTCGCGCAGGAATTCAACGATTTCCTCGAGATCCTGCTTGGCTTCGTCGACGCCGGCAACATCGTCAAACGTGACGCGGCCATGCGCTTCGGTCAGAAGCTTTGCCTTGGACTTGCCGAAACCCATCGCGCCGCGCGATCCACCCTGCATCTGCCGCATGAAGAACAGCCAGACGCCGAGGATCAGAAGCATCGGAAGCAGGGTTCCGAGATAGCTCAAAAACCGGAAGAGCCATCCGTTTCCGGACGGGCGGAAATCGTCACATTCTTGGCCTGAAGCTTGCTGATCAGGCTGTCGTCGATAACAGGCGAATAGGTTTGGAACGCAGCGCCGTTCTCGGCATAGGTTCCAAGCACACGGTTGCCCGTGACGACGACATCGCGAACGCGGCCGGAATCCACGTCGCGAAGAAACTGCGAATACGGAATGTCGCGCGAACTGGTCTGCGACGGCGCCGTCTGGAACATGCTGAACAAAGCGATCAGCAAGAGGGCTATAATGGCCCAGAGGGCGAAATTACGAAAGTTTGGGTTCATCGAACTCCCCGGACTGTGACGGCCGTCCTTTTGGGTGACCGCCTTGCTGCCGCTAACATAGGGTTGCGAAAAGGCCTTGCCAAGGCAAACCCGAGCGATGGTTTAGCTTTTCCGTGCGGAAAGCTTAATTGGCGGGGCCACGAAAACGTCGCATCCGATCAATTCCGCCAGTGTGCCCGCAAGCTTGAGGTCGAACAGCGGCAAAAACCGGTCGAACGGCTGAAGCACGGGCCTCACGCGGATGTGTTCGTTTTTCCCCTCGATCGAAGGCATGACGGCCACGGCCCGCATCGCGATGGCCGGCGGCACATCGGGAAATTCCGCCATTGCAACCGCCCTCTCGGCCACACCTGGACCGACCGTGACGGATGCCGACGAAAGGTTGTGTATGCGATAGCGCCCGTCCCAGAGCGCCGCTTCGCCGGCCTCCAGTGAGATCATCGGCAGGTCGCGACTTTCCCTTTGCAGGTAAAGCGCATCGCGCCGCCGGTCGAAGATCACCCGCCCGGCCGTGATCCGCCCCGCAAGGCCACCATCGACAAAGGCGGAAACCCGCGTGACAGTGCGCGCCGCCATCAGATGCGGCTGCCCGCCGAGAACCGCTGCAAGCACCGAAAAAAGATGCCGCCGCACATCCGGTTCGGCATTGAGCCCGGCGATATCGAAGCGCGCCAGAACCCCGTGAAGGATCGTCAGGTGACGCTCGGCAAGCTCCGCCGCCTTATCGGAAAGGCTGGCCCGCCGCGCCATCGCATCGACCGCACCGGTCTCGCCGGCACCATTGTCCCGGTTGCCCCCCTCGCCCCGGTCGCAATCAGTCTCTGCCCCCGCCATCCCGTCGGCTGCGAGCCCGGCCGGCAATGCCAGCGCCTGGCGCATCCGCACCCGTTCATAATGGCGGTCCTCATTGCTCGGGTCGTCGATCCAGCCCCTGCCCTTCTCCGTGAGCATCCGGCGGATATCCGCCCGCGGCGTTGAAAGAAACGGCCGCAACAGCCACCGCCGGCCATCGACAAGCACGGCCTCCGCCATGCCCGAGAGCCCGCGATTGTCTGGGCTCGCATTGCGGCTCGCCCGCATGGCGATCGTCTCGGCCTGATCGTCCGCTGTGTGACCGGTCACGATCGCATCGGCGCCCACCGTATCGGCAATCTCCATCAGCAGCCGGTAGCGGGCCTCGCGTGCGGCGGCCGAAATGCCGCTTTTCGGCTTGTCGCCTTCCCAGCGGCGGATGACATGCGGGATGCCGAGTTCGGCGCAGAGGAGGCCGACATCAAGCGCCTCCTGCGCCGAAGCGGGACGCAGGGCATGATCGATCGTCGCCACGACGAGATCGACATCTCTATCGGGCAAGGCCTTCACATGATCGGCAAAGGTCATCAGCAGCCCCACCGAATCACTGCCGCCGGAGACCGCCAGAACGAGACGCGCCGGCCTGACCAGCAAGGTCATGAACCGGCGTATAGCCTCGTCGGCAGAAAGCGGTGATCGGGAGGAAAGGGAAAATGTCCCGGACATATCGGGTGCGCCCGGCGCAATCAGCAGCGAGGCGCTTCTGCTCGCTGGCGACTTTTGAAAGCACGGCGCGTGCCGCGGTCGGATAGCGTTTTGGAACTTCACGAAGCGTCACGCAGGCCGTATCCGTATTGTCGAGCGCAGCAAGCGACATGCCGAGCTTCAAGAGCATTTCCGGAGCCTTGGGAGAGGTCTTGCCATAGGTCTGATGGGCATTGAGGAAGGTCTTCGCCGCCTCGTTATACTTGCCCTGGGAATACTGTGCCTCGCCGAGCCAGAAATTCGCATCCGCAGCGCGCGGGCTCTTCGGATAGGCGGCGATATAGCTGGTGAAATCGCGCTCGGCGTCGCGGTAGTCGCCGGAAAGCACATGGTCATAGGCGATCTTGTAGGCATCACCCTCGCTGGAACCGAGCGAAGCGGTCTGCTGACCGGCATCTATGCCGGGGAGCGGGCCGGAACCGTTGCGGAGATTGTCGTTACGGGTGGCGCCGATCGGATTGCCGTTCTGGTCCACTTCCATTGAGCCGAGCGTCGCCGGCGGCGGCGCCGTACGGCTGGCCTGATCGGCACCGGCAGGCGGCATATCGCTGCCGCCCATCGAGCCGCCCGCATTTCCCCCACGGCCAAGATCGGCCGTGGACGATTGTTCGATGGTGCGCGATACATCGTCCGATCCGGCAGGCCGGTCGGTGGAAGCCACGGCCGGTCTCCCGGCCGTGTCATCCAGTTCGCTCTTCTTGTTGCGCGGAACCTGGGCCGGTGCCGTCGAAGGTGCAGCTCCACCGCCCTTTTCCAGATCCTGGAAACGGAACTCGTTATCCTGCTGCGTCTTGCGCATCTGCTCCTGCATCTGCAGGATCTGATAGCTCATGTCCTCGACGCGGCCGGTCAGCTGCCGGAGCTGGTCCTGCAATTGCTGGATCTGTACGAGGTCGTTGCTCTGTTGCGCGAGGATGACGGGTGCCTCCTGCCGCGAAGACTGCGTGCCCCCGCCACCGAACAGTTTCGGCAGCGAAAAGGCCCCCGCCGGGCCAGTCGTCACCAGTAGCCCCAGCATCGCTGCCAAGACAAGTTTCTTCATTTGGTCCGTCCTGCTGTTGAGGACCGGATGATCTTTCAAATCATCCGCCCCTGTTGCGACCCTATTGGCGCGAGCGCGATTTTTCCAACTACGGCTGAAAAAGCAACCAATTCACCGTTCAAAAATCTATGAAATCAGGGCCAAACTATGGAAAAAGCAAAAAGGCGACCTTGCGGTCGCCTTTTCTTAACAAATTGTCATGTCGCCTTTCGGGAAAACCCCGAAAATTACATGCCGGCGCCGCCGAGAACGGTGACGGCGCGACGGTTCTGATTCCAGCAGGAAATGTCGTCGCAGGTCGCGACCGGACGTTCCTTGCCGTAAGAGATCGTCTTGATACGGTTGGCCGGGATGCCGCGCGAAGCGAGATACTGCTTCGTGGCAGCCGCACGGCGTGCGCCGAGTGCGAGGTTATATTCGCGCGTACCGCGTTCGTCGGCATGGCCTTCGACGGTGATCGCGTAGTTCGGGTAGCGCTGCAGCCACTGGGCCTGACGGTCGAGCGTCTGCTGGGCGTCTGCACGGATCGAGGTCGAGTCGGTGTCGAAGAAGATACGGTCGCCGACATTGACCGTGAAGTCCTGCTGCGAGCCGGGGGTGGCCGAGCCTGCGCCGCCGTTGAGGCCGAGCTCACCGGCATTGTTCGGAAGGTTCTTCTTGCTTGCGCAGCCTGCAAGTGCGAGCGCCAGCGTCAGAGCGATGACGGCGGGGTTGCGAGCGAGGGTCTGCATACGGCTCATCGCCTGGGTATCAATGCGGCTCATGGCCGGTCTCTCCTTGATCAGTGCAGTGCATTCGAAAAGTGCATTTCAGAGTTGCCAGACTGTAACCCGTTTCGGTTAACCATGATCAAACTCTTATGGTTAACAAAACCTTCCGCTGGCGAATTTCCGCCCTTTCTCAGGAGAATGGGGCGGCAAAGAGGCAGTTTCCCGCCTCTCCCATCACATCATCGCCTTACTCGAGAAGCGGCGACCAGGCCGGGTCGGAACCGAAGGCCGGGGTCTTGATGAGCTGCTCGTTATAACCGGTGAGGTCGATCGAATAGAGCTGCGGTCCGGCGGCACCCGCGTCCTGACGGAAGAACATGATGACGCGGCCGTTCGCGCCCAGGTCGGGCCTTCGTTATGGAAGCCCGCGGTCAGGATGCGCTCGCCCGAACCATCGGGCTTCATCACGCCGATGGCGAACTTGCCGGCGGACTGTTTGGTAAACGCGATGAGATCGCCGCGCGGCGACCAGACCGGCGTCGAATAGGAGCCATCGCCGAAGGAAATGCGCTGCTGCGCCGAGCCATCCGCACCCATGACATAGATCTGCTGGCGGCCACCGCGGTCGCTTTCGAAGCAGATCCGCCGTCCATCAGGCGAATAGGAGGGCGACGTGTCGATCGCAGCCGTCGAGGTGATCCGCGTCGTCGTACGCGAGCGCAGGTCCATCGTATAGATATTGGCGTTGCTGTCCTGCTGCAGGCTCATGATCACCCGCTGGCCATCCGGCGAGAAGCGCGGCGCAAAGGTCATGCCGGGGAAATTGCCGACCACTTCGCGCTGTCCCGTCTCCAGTTGCAGGAGATAGACGCGCGGCTGGCCGCCTTCGAACGACATGTAGGTGACTTCCTGCCGGTTCGGCGAGAAGCGCGGGGTCAGCACGAGATCCTTGCCGTTGGTGAGCATGCGGACGTGAAACCGTCCTGGTCCATGATCGCCAGCTGGCGCACGCGCTGCGTCTTCGAGCCGCTTTCGGACACGAAGACGACGCGGGTATCGAAATAGCCCTTCTCGCCGGTGACGCGCTCATAGATGGCGTCGGCGATGATATGGGCGAGACGGCGCCAGTTCTCCGGTTGGGTGAAGAACTGCTGGCCGGTCATCTGCGCGCCGGCATAGGTGTCCCAAAGACGGAATTCGGCGCGAAGACGCCCGTCGCCCTCGCGGCTGACGCGGCCGACGAGCAGCGCCTGCGCGTTGATCGCCTTCCAGTCGTCGAAACGCGGCTGCGCGTTCGGGTCCGAGATCTTCTCGATGAAGGCCTGCTTGTTGATCGGCGCGAAGAGGCCGGAGCGCTGCAGGTCGGCGGCGATCACCTGGGAAATCTGCGCGCCCATCGTATCGTTGGACAGGAAGTCCGTGATCGCGATCGGCAGCGGCTGGACATTGCCCTTGTTGATGTTGATCTCGACTGCCGCATCGGCCTGCGTCGAAAGCGCGGCGGCGGTACCGGCGGAAGCCATGAGACCGAGGAATGTACGTCTGATCATGTGTAGGCCTTTCAAAGCAGTTCGCTCGGGTCGAAGTTGACGACGACTTCGCTCCAGGCGTCGTATTTGTCGGCAGGAAGGTTTTTAAATGGCGACGAGCGCATGACGGCACGCAAAGCGCTGCCTTCGAGCGTACGCCGTGCCGCATCCGAGCCGCCGCTGGCGGTGACTTCGGGACGGCCGATGATGGCACCGGACTGATCGAGCTTCATCGTCACCTTGATGATGACGCCTTCGGCTCCGTCGATACCGGCGATGACAGACCAGTTGTTCTCGATCTGGCCGCGCAGCGCATCAAGCTCGCTCTGGCTGAGCTTGGCCGCATTGGCCGGCTTGGTGCTGCCGGTCGCGGCAGGCGATGTCGAACGCTTGGCACCGCCGCCTGCCGCCTGCTCCTTGTTGAGGAGCGTGGCGATCTGGTCGGCATTGAAATCGCTCTGCTTCGAAGACGAGGACTTGGCGACCTCCTGCTTCTTGTCGGCGACCTTCTTGTCGGACGGCTTTTCGCTCGACTTGTCCTGTGCTTGGCGGTCTCGGTCGGCTTCGGCGGATCGGGCTTCTTCTCCGCCGGTTTCTCGACGGGCTTGGCCTCTTCCTTCGGCGTTTCCGGCTTGGGCGGGGTCGGACGCTGCGCCGGGATCGGCGGCGTATCCGGGATCTCGCCGGTATCCGACTTGTTCTCGGCCTGGTTCTGCGACGGCGCGGGCTTTGCAGCCTCCGGCTTCGGCGGGGTCGGCTCGGGCTTGGGCGGCGTGGGTTCGGGCTTTGGCGGCGTCGGTTCCGGCGGCTTCGGCGTCGGCAGGGCAGCCTGCTCCTGCGGCTTCGGAGCCGTCTCCTCCTTGGCGACTTCCTTCACCTGGTTCTGTTCTTCGGTGGGGGTCGGCGTCGGGCGGTCCGTCGGCTTCGGCGCGGCAGCCGTTTCCACCGGCGTCGGTCTCTTGACCGGCGTCGGCGGTGTCTTCAGGTCGACGTCGTTATCGCCGGCATTCTCGGCTTTATCGACGATCTTGGTATTCTTGGTGGGTTTGGTGGAGGGCTTCGGCGCCGGTTGCGCCTTCTTGTCGCCCTGCTGCATCTGCGTCAGTTCTTCCACCGGCACGAGATCGACCGGGAGAACTTCTTCCTGCGCGACGTCGAGCGGCTTGGGCGCGCTCAGCGAGACCATCGCCAAGACGAGCACCACGACGTGTATGGCCAGCGATGTGCCGAGACTAGCTCTCATGGCGCAGCGATCACTTCTCCTGTTCCTGCTGCGTCACAAGACCGATGTTCTTGTAACCCGCAGCAGAAATACGCGCCATGACCTTCATGACGACGCCATAGGTGGCAACGGCATCGCCGCGCACATAGATGCGTTCGTTGTAGCCGGTCGTGGCAATCGCCTGCAGCTTCGGCACGATATCGTCGATATTGATCGGCGTTTCCTGCAGGTAGATGATGCCTTCGTTATTGACCGAGACGGTGATCGGCTGGGTATCCGAGTTCATCGCCTTGGCCTGCGTCTCGGGCAGGTCGATCGGCACGCCGACGGTCAGCATCGGCGCGGCGACCATGAAGATGATCAAAAGCACGAGCATGACGTCGACGAGCGGCGTGACGTTGATTTCGCTGATCGCGCCCTTGCGACGGCCACCGCGGCGACGACCACCGCGACCACCGCCCGATGCCTGCGATCCTCCGGCTGACATGCCCATGACTGAACTCCTTGGCCCGCTATGAGGACGCTGTTACTGGGCCGCTTACTGGGCCGCCTGACGCGGCTGCAGCTTCTCGTCGATCTGGCGCGACAGGATGGCGGAGAACTCGTCCGCAAAACCTTCCATGCGCGCCGACATCTTGCCGGCATCAGCGGTGAACTTGTTGTAGGCGATAACCGCCGGGATAGCGGCGACAAGGCCGATCGCGGTTGCAAGCAGTGCCTCGGCGATACCGGGAGCGACGACCGCAAGGTTGGTGGACTTCGAACCGGCAATCGCCTGGAACGAGGTCATGATACCGACGACGGTGCCGAAGAGACCGATGAACGGGCCGGCCGAGCCGATCGTGGCGAGCGAGCCGAGGCGGGCCTCATAGCTTTCCGCTTCGCGGGCAAGCGTCACGTCCATGGCGCGGTCGATACGCATCTGCAGGCCGATCGGCGAACGGGCGCCGCGCTCGAAGCTCTTCTTCCACTCGCGCATGGCGGCAACGAAAATGGCGGCAAGGCCGACATTCTGCCGTTCCGACAGCGTGCGGTAGAGTTCTTCCAGCGACTGGCCGGACCAGAAGACCTGCTCGAACTGGTCGAACTGGCGCCTGACACGGGCGAAATTGATGTATTTGTCGATGACGATCGCCCACGTCCAGATCGACGCGCCGATCAGACCGATCATCACCAGCTTCACGATGATGCCAGCCTGCATGAAAAGCGACCAGAGACTTACGTCGCTCGTCGCTACCGCCGCCAAACCTGCCTGTTCCATCTGCCTACTATCCCCGAATCCACGCCCGGCTCTTTCCAGGACCGGGCGGGTTCAAAAGCGCGCTTTCGCGAGAATGTTCGTGACCGCTGTCGCGCCGTCTTCAACCCCGAGATACCCTGAGTTTTCAGTCTGGCTTCTCGCTTTCAAATTTGGTCAAAGGAAGGCGTGCGTTGCACAAATTCCTCACGTCGCAGTAAGACATCATTATGGTTAAGATTTCGTTACAGGTTTGCGCGCCTATCTACTTGGGATGACGCGAAAACCTGCAACGAGCGGCGCGTGGGATTAAGACAGGTCGTCAGACGGATGGCCCAGAAATTTCTCCGCGATCGTCTCCGGCAGACGCCGCGGGCGGCCGTTTCTGTTGATCACGGCAATCACCACCTTGGCGGCGATCAGCAGCGTTTCGCCGCGACGGATCTCCTGCGTCAGCACCATCTTGGCGCCGCCGGCCTTTTCCGTATGGGTCAAAATGGTGACGATATCGTCCATCCGCGCCGGCTGCTTGAAATCGATCTCCATCCGGTGAACGACGAAGACGAGGCCTTCCTCATCGGCGGACAGCAGCGCCGATTGTTCACAGCCGAGACAGCGCAGGTAGTCGGAACGGCCGCGCTCGAGAAAATGCAGGTAGCGGGCGTGATAGACGAGGCCGGAAAAATCGGTGTCTTCGTAATAGACGCGCTGGACGAGCCGATGACCTTCTTCCGTCAATTCGCCCGATAACAAAAAATTGTCTTCTTTCATGCGCTTACCTTGGAATGATTTGTTACGCGACTGGATAATGTGGGGATGATGATCCACCTTTGCAGTCTCGTCGCATTTATTCCCTAACAGGAAACGGCCTGAAAACCATCCCGAAACCAGCGGAGATTACGTATGAAGATAGCAGTTCTGGGTGGCGACGGCTTCGTCGGATGGCCGACATCGCTTCACCTGTCGGAGGCGGGCCATGAGGTCCATATCCTCGACAATCTTTCCCGCCGCTGGATCGATACGGAGCTCGGCGTACAGTCGCTGACGCCGATGGACAGTATTCAGGAACGCACCCGCATCTGGCATGCCGAGACCGGCCGTCGCATCCATTTCCACCTGATCGATCTCGCCAGGGACTACGAGCTTCTGAAAGGCTGGCTGGCAAAACACCGCCCGGACGCGATCGTGCATTTTGCCGAACAGCGCGCCGCTCCCTATTCGATGAAGAGCGACCGCCACAAGAACTACACGGTCAACAACAACGTCAACGCTACCCATAACCTCCTCAATGCGCTGGTCGAACTGGAGCTCGACGCCCATCTCGTCCATCTCGGCACGATGGGCGTCTATGGCTATTCGACGGTCGGTGCCGCCATCCCCGAGGGCTATCTGCCGGTCGGCGTCGAAACGATGGATGGCAGAACGGTTTCCCAGGAGATCCTCTATCCCGGCAATCCCGGCTCGATCTACCACATGACAAAAGTGCTCGATCAGCAGCTTTTCGCCTTCTACGCCAAGAATGACGGCCTCAGGATCACCGATCTTCATCAGGGCATCGTCTGGGGCACCCATACCGAGCAGACCCGCCGCCACGAACAGCTGGTCAACCGTTTCGACTATGACGGCGATTACGGCACGGTTCTCAACCGCTTCCTCATCCAGGCGGCGATCGGCTATCCGCTCACCGTCCATGGCACCGGCGGCCAGACCCGCGCCTTCATCCATATTCAGGATTCGGTGCGCTGCATCGAGATCGCGCTCAACAATCCCCCTGCCCGCAACAGCCGCGTCGAAATCTTCAACCAGATGACCGAGACCCACCGGGTGCGTGATCTCGCCGAGATGATCTCGAAGATGAGCGGCGCGCGCATCGCCTGGCTGCCCAACCCGCGCAAGGAAGCCCCGGAAAACGATCTCGTCGTCAGAAACGAGAAATTCCTCGGCCTTGGCCTGAAGCCGACGACGCTTGGCGAAGGCCTGCTTTCGGAAATCGTCGATGTGGCGAAGAAATATGCCTACCGCGTCGATCGCAGCCGCGTACCCGCAGTCTCTGCATGGACCCGCGACATCGCCGCCAAGGTCGAGCATGACCCGGAGCACGAGGCTGAAATCGGTCTCCTGACCGATTGCCATCCCGTGACATGCTTCCCGATTCCCGTCATCCTCGGGCTCGTCCCGAGGATCTGACCAGGTGACGGCCTGCCATCCCAGAACGCGATCGACACTGCAAAATCGAAGCCGGCAAAACCATGAGACACGCCTTCGTCACCCTCGTCACCAATGCCGATTACGCCATGGGCGCTACGGCACTCGCCCGCTCGATCCTGATGACCAAGACCGTAGGCGAGATCGTCATCCTCCATACCGGCGCCGTGGCGCAGGGCGCGCTTGGCCCCCTGCAGGATCTCGGCTGCCGCCTGATCCTCGTCGAGCACCTGCCGCTATCCGACGAATTCAACGAGCGCCATGCGCGGAAAAACCTGCATGGTGCAGCCCCCTTCACCAAGGGCCGCAAGCCGGACTTCCACACGCCGCTCGACAATTTCTGCAAGCTCCGGCTCTGGCAGCTCACCGAATATGAGAAGATCGTCTTCATCGATGCCGACGCACTCGTGCTGCGCAATGTCGACAAGCTGTTCGACTACCCGGAATTTTCCGCCGCCCCGAATGTCTACGAAAGACTTGCCGATTTTCACCGGCTGAACTCCGGCGTCTTCGTCGCCAAACCTTCGACCGCCACCTTCGCGGCAATGCTGGCGGCGCTCGACAGGCCCGATGCCTTCTGGCGGCGCACCGACCAGACCTTTCTCGAAACCTTCTTTCCCGACTGGCACGGCCTGCCGGTGACGATGAACATGCTGCAATATGTCTGGTTCAGCATGCCGGGCCTGTTTAACTGGAACAGCATTTGCATCTTGCATTACCAATATGAGAAGCCGTGGGAAAAGGACCACCCGAAAGTGCAGATGCTGAAGCCGCTCATCGACCTCTGGAATGACATTTATCAGGGTTGTGAAACGATCGATTTGACCCGCCTGCCGGCCCCGCCGGAACCATCAGCGGTTGTCGCATGAAAGTCCTGGTTTCCGGCGCGACCGGCCTTGTCGGCCGCTATATCGTCGAGGGCCTTCTGGCCGCAGGCTATCCGGTGATCGCCGCCGGACGACATCAGCCGCCCGTCGATTTCTTCAGCGCCCCGGTCGGCTTCGTGCCGCTGGAACTCGATCCTGATCGCGACCAGATCGATGCTTTCGATGATGCCTATTTCTTCATCCATTGCGCCTTCGACCATCTTCCCGGCCGTTATCGCGGCGGCGAAGGCGATGACCCCGAAACCTTCAGGCGCAAAAATCTCGATGGCTCGGTGGCGCTGTTCGATGCCGCCCGCCGCGCCGGCACCCGCCGCATCGTCTTCCTCTCAAGCCGCGCCGTCTATGACGGCATGCCCGCCGGTACTGTCCTGACCGAAGATCTCGACCTCGCTCCGACCTCCCTCTACGGCCGGATCAAATACGAGGGCGAGCGCGCCCTTGCGATGATCGGGCTGACGGAAATCGGCCTTGCGACCGCAAGCCTGCGGCTGACCGGCGTCTATGGCGGCCTTCGCCCCAACAAGTGGGACAGTCTGATCGCCGAGAAAGAGGCGGGCCAGACTATTCCACCTCGGGCCGGCACCGAAGTGCACGGCCATGACGTGGCCGCAGCCGTGCGCCTGATGCTGGAAAGCGACAGCGCCCGCATCAACGGCCAGTCCTTCAATGTCTCGGACGTGCTGACCGACACCGACCATATTCTGGAGCGCCTGCACCCGGCTCCTGACGGGCAGCCGCATGACCCTCCCCACGCCATCAACCCGGCCACGGTCAACATCATGGCGACAGACAGGATCAGGGGTCTCGGATGGCAACCGGGGGGCCAGCCGCTTCTCGACAGCACGCTCGATGCGCTGGCGAAAGCCTCCCGCGAGGGAGCCAGGACCAGTCCCGCACAAGCGGCAACAGGCCTCGCCTCCTGACCTGCCCTCCGGCACTGCCTGAGAGAATTTTGGCCCAGACCACGAAGGCAGGCCCTGCCGGAACGCCGGGCGTACCGAAGCGGAGCACGCTAACGCTGTCGTCTGGCACCGGTTGAGCGCGCCGTTTCCTTCGCCTCGTCCATCGCCTTCTTGTGCTCTTCGGCCCATTTCTGACCGGCATCGCCGCCCCAGAGCAGCCAGGCGATATACCCGGTTGACGGGTTCTCCTCATCGCCGAAATTATCGGCACGCTTGTCCACCTTGTGGCGGGAAAAATAGCTCACCATGCGCCGCACCGTCTGGTCGGATAGCGAGCGGCGGTGCTGCAGGTCTCTTGCCCGCGCAATGCCGATCGTCGTACCGCCGCGGCGGAACCGGGCGCGAAGTTTCAGGCCCTTTTCGGCCTCACTGGCCACTTCGGCAGGGGGAACATGCACATGCTTGCGTTCAGTCATCGGTCTTTTTCACCTCCGACTGGCTCTTGAGCACCCGGCCGCCATCCGCCTGATCGATCAGAAACGCCGGCTCGCCGCTGTCCGCCTTGCGCTTGATCGTCTTTCCCTTGATCTGACGGGTCACATCATCCGTGAAGCGCTTGCCGACCGTGCCTCGCGCCCTGGAGCGGCCCCATCTCCATTCGACCGCATCGCCAACCTTGATCGTCTGCATGATTTTCTCCTTTCATCAGAGAAAACCGAAGGCAGGGGCGATTGTTCCCGGATTGCAACTGACCCGCGGGAAAAGGTTAGCGTCAGGCTTTCGTATCGAGATTACCGTCGCGCCACACCACATGCCGCGGCGTCTGCGGCAATGCCTCGATCTCGTCGGCGATGAAATAGGGCGGAATATCAAGCGCTTTGAGGCCCGCTGCGGTGGCCGGCGCCCATTTGAATTCAAGCTCGCTGCCATCCATCACCCGATGCACGATCTCGGTCGGATGAAACGGAAATTCGTCCGGCAGGTCCATCAGGTAGTAGATGCCGAACTCGTGGCAATCGCGCCCTTCGTAATGGAAGAAATTCTCCACCGTCCAGAGCAGCCGGCCAACGGTCACGGCAGCGCCAAGCTCTTCCATCATCTCGCGCCTGAGCGTCTCGGCCGAGGCCTCGCCCATCTCCGCCCGGCCGCCCGGAAAGGTCCAGAACGGCTCATGCACGGCCCGATGCACGAGAACATGGCCATTGCGGAAGGCCAGCCCCGCCACGCGCATCTGGAAGAGCTGCCTTGAACCGTATTTCTTGCGGATCCGCATATCCTTCGGCTTGGAGGGTTTTGCGGCCTTGTCCGTCATGCTCTTACTCATCATCGAGGCTCATGCGGAACTGCGCCGCTTCCATATCCTTCGGCGGCTGCAGGCCGAGATGTTTCCAGGCGGTCGCCGTCAGCACGCGTCCGCGTGGCGTGCGCTGGATAAAGCCCTGCTGGATCATATAGGGCTCGATAATATCCTCGATCGCATCGCGCGGCTCGGAAAGCCCCGCCGCGATCGTCTCGATGCCGACCGGCCCACCGGCAAAATTGACCGCGATCATGTTGAGATAGCGTTTGTCGAGCTGATCGAAACCGGCGTGATCGACATTGAGCCGCGTCAGCGCCTCGTCGGCAATCTCCTTGGTGACGATTTCGGCGCGCGCCACCTCGGCAAAGTCGCGCACCCGGCGCAGGAGCCGGCCGGCAATACGCGGCGTGCCGCGGGCGCGCCGCGCAATCTCGCGCGCACCTTCATCGCTCATGCCGAGCCCCATCAGCCGCGCCCCGCGCCTGACGATGCCTTCAAGCTCTTCGACCGTATAGAAGGCAAGCCGCACCGGAATGCCGAAACGGTCGCGCAGCGGCGTGGTCAGAAGGCCGATACGGGTGGTTGCGGCAACAAGCGTGAACTTCGACAGGTCGATCTTCACCGAACGCGCCGCCGGCCCCTCCCCGATGATCAGATCGAGCTGGAAATCCTCCATCGCCGGATAGAGGATTTCTTCCACCGCCGGATTGAGCCGGTGGATTTCGTCGATGAACAACACGTCGCGTCTTCGAGATTGGTCAGAAGTGCGGCCAGATCGCCGGCCTTGGCGATGACCGGACCGGAGGTCGAGCGAAAATTCACCCCGAGCTCCTTCGCCATGATCTGCGCCAGCGTCGTCTTGCCGAGACCGGGCGGACCGACGAAAAGAACGTGATCGAGCGCCTCGCCACGGTTTTGGCCGCCTCGATGAAGATCTTCAGGTTCGCCCGCGCCTCGGCCTGGCCCGTGAATTCATCGAGCGATTGCGGGCGCAGCGCCGTGTCGAGATCTTCCCCGCGCTTTTCCGGCGAGATCAGTCGGGACGTGTCGGTCATGCAAGCAGTTCCATTCCGGGCACGCGCGCGGCGGCCTTTTTATCGAAAGTCTTTATCGAAACGCAGCCGGCCTCCAGCGAACGGGCGGCGATCAATGCGTCAGCGAAATCGACATTGGCATCCTCCATCTGCATCAGGGCGCGCAAGACGAGATCGTGGCTTTCGACCGTCACACCGCGCAACCTGATCAGCGTGCCAATCGCCGTCACCACATCGTGTCTGGCGAAACCATATTGCGAGCGAAGCGCCCAATCCATCTCAAGCAGGCTGATCAGCGTGATATACCCGGTATATTGCTTGCCAAACCCCGCCCCGAATTGCCGCGCGGCATCTGCCTGCTGCGGATCGTCCGAAATCAGGATGCGCAGCAGGACATTTGTATCAAGGCCATATTGCATCATTCGGCAGCATCCGCCTTGCCGTCGCGGCCATCGTCGCCGAGATTGAGTACATTGGCCCCTCCGGCACTGAGAACGGCCGCATCGATCTCCTCAAGTGTTGCAGCCCCTTTCGGCGGCACACCGAGGAGCCCGACAAGATCGGCAAAATCGACGTTCTTCGGCGTCATGACCAAGGTGCCGTCGAGCACCGTCAAGACGACCTGATCTCCGGCATGGACATCGACGGCCTCACGCAGATCCTTTGGAATGGTCAATTGCCCCTTGGACGAAAGCGTCAGTTCCCAGCCCATGCAGCTACTTTCCGACAAAATACCGTTTGGCGGAAATTTTATATTTTCTCCGCCTTGAATGCAAATATCCACCCGGATCCCGGGCACTCTTACTGCGCCAGTTCCTTCAACCCCAGCCGGATCAGCTTGGCGCTGTCGGCCCCCTCACCGCCATTCTTCAGCGCTGCGGCAACAGCGTTGGCGGCCTGATCGCGCGAGTAGCCGAGATTGGTGAGAGCCGAGACGGCATCGGCAACCGGCGCCGAGGCGACACCTTCGCCGATCTCCTGCTTGAGCCCGATATTGCTGGCCGCCTCGCCGGCAAAGGCAGGCGCCTTGTTCTTCAGTTCCGTCACGATCCGCACGGCAACCTTCGGCCCCACACCTTGCGCCCGCGAAACGGCCGTCTTGTCCTGCAGCGCGATCGCATTGGCAAGTTCCGACGGCGTCAGCGTCGAAAGAACAGCCAGCGCCACCTTGGAACCGACGCCCTGCACGCTCTGCAGCAGATTGAACCATTCCCGTTCCAGCGCCGAGAGAAAGCCGAAGAGTTTCAGCTGATCCTCGCGCACATAGGTCTCGATGAACAGGATCACCGCCTCGCCGACAGATCCCATGCGCGACAGCGACCGCGCCGAGCAGAACACCTCGTAGCAGACGCCATGTACGTCAACGAGCACGTAGTCGTCGCCGATTTCGTCAATGGTGCCCTTGAGCTTGCCGATCATGAAATGTGTCCGTTACTTGCAGGGTTGGAGCGAAAGGGTTGGATTGAGTGGTTTTCCGGCGAGATGATATCGAGCGCGGGAAATAGACCCGGTAGCGCGCCGCATCCCGCGTCAGAAGCCGGTGCGAGCGCACGTTGGCATGCGCGCCGATGAGGAAATCCGGCAGGATACGCTCTCGCTTCCCGCCGGACCGGCGATAGGCGAAATGCGCCTTCCCCGCCTGATGCGCCATCTCGTAGGACAGGCTCTCCCGTTTCAGCCCGAGCCAGCCGAAGGCAAGGTTGATCTCCGTCTCGCTGAGCGGCGAAGCGGAAAGCTCCGACCAGATCACCGGGTTGAGCACGAGCTCCCCCTCGTCGCGGCAACGCTCCAGCGCCGATAGCGACCATCTGCGAAACTCTGAAGCCGGGCCGAGAACGTCGATCAGCACATTCGTATCAACCACGGTCGAGGTCATCGCGGGAGCCCCTCAGCCACAGCATATATTCGTCGGTCGTCATGCCGCCGGTGTCGAACATGCCCTCGACGCTTTTCGCCCAGTCGGTAAAACTTTCGAAATCCGGGTGTCCCTCGCCGGTCTTCACCAGCATCGCCCCCTCGTCCGACAGCACGAAATCCACCTCCGACCCCGGCCCGATCTTCAATCGGTCGCGGACGTCCTTGGGGATCGTAACCTGGCCTTTCTGGGTGACGCGCATGGTAATACCTCTGAGGTATTACCTATCGGCGGACGGAGAACAAGTCAAGAACAAACCGCCCGAAGCCTAGCCGGCCAGCGCCTGCCGCATGCGGTTTCCGCCGCGATTATGGGCATGGCAGATGGCGATGGCCAGCGCATCGGCCGCGTCATTACCCTTGAATTCCACCTTCGGCATCAGGATCTTCAGCATCATGTGGATCTGCTTCTTGTCGCCGTGGCCGACGCCGATCACCGATTTCTTCACAGCGTTGGGCGCATATTCGGCAACCGGCAGCCCGGCGCGCGCCGGCACCAGCATGGCGATGCCGCGCGCCTGCCCGAGCTTCAGCGTCGCCACCGCATCCTTGTTGACGAATGTCTGCTCGACGGCCGCCTCGTCCGGCTGATGCGCATGCACGACCTCGGCCAGACCGTCATGCAGCTGGCAGAGACGCGAGGCGAGATCGAGATCGCCATCGGAGGTGACGGTGCCGGAGGCGACGAAGCGCAGGCTGTTGCCGAGCGTCTCGATAATGCCCCAGCCGCAGCGCCGAAGACCGGGATCGATGCCGATGATGCGAATAGCCTGTGTCATGCCGTCAAATCTGTCCCTGTCGCTGCAAAGTCCGCCATGAACTTTGTACACGTTATGTTCGTCCCGTCATAGAGCCGAAATCACCGATCAGCATCTCCTTCCTGCCACGCCAGCGTTAACCATGTCTGAAGACTTCCCGGCACAAGCGCCCCGAATCGCGCAACAATGTTTCCCTCGGCGCGTTCCTGGATCAGAAAGGGAACTCGCGAAGTACAGGATGTACAGGAGGCGCCCGAATGATACGGGACTTTGATCGGAATGAAACCGAGCTGCGCAATCTGCGCGCTACAGTGGACATGTTGGATGGCGGCCTGCGCCGGTTTGCGGCAGGCGACGTCCGGACCACATTCGAGAACCCTTTCCCGCTGCATTTCGAGGGTTTGCGCCGAGACTTCAACCGCGGCATCGGGGCGGTCAGCCGCGCCGCTGACGCGGTGATCGACACGAGCCGCGCGTGAAGGACGATACGACCGCGCTTCGCGAGGTTCTGGCCGATGTCGACGCCGCCCGTTCGGCACGCTTGGAACGCAATTCCGCCCTTCTCGGCAAGGCATCGACGGTTGAACGCAACACGCGCCAGATCGCCGCCACCGCCCGCCATGCGGCAACCATCGCCCACAATGCCAGGCTCGATCAGCAGCGCCCGCGCCAGGCCCTTGATGCAACGCTCAAAATGATCCGTGCGATTGCAGCGGAAGGCGCAAGCCCGGAGCGCATCGAGGCGATCGAGGCCAAGCTCGGCGAACTCGGCCGCGAGCTTGATGCCGCCGGTCTCTATGTCGAGGCCCTGGCCGGTCATGTCGATACGCTGGCGCAGGCGGCCGAAGAACAGGCGACTGCCACCGCGGATCTGCGTGAACGCGCCGATGTCGCGGCAAAGAGCGAGCGCGTCGATGGCCTTGCCGCCATCTCGCCCGTCCTGTCGCTCGACCGCATCGATCGCGGACTGAACGATATCGAACGTGCGGCCGACCGCTTCACCCACGTCACGGTCATCACTCCGCCCGAGCCTCAGGACCCGACATCGGGCAAAAAGACCTTCCTCAGACTGGTCAAAAGCTGAGCCGGGACAATACCCTGCCTCCAGCGATCCCAGTTTCCTGTCATCTGGGGTCGCAATGAAGGATATGGCTGCCTAGATAACGAAGAACCTCTTTCGTTATCCTCTTTGTCGCAAAACATTGTCAGGCACGCCCATGATCCCCTTTTCCATTCTCGATCTGTCGCCGATCGGCGAAGGCTATTCGGTCCGCGAGGCGCTCGATCAATCGCGCCGGCTGGCAGTCAAGGCTGAAGAGCAAGGCTTTCGCCGCGTCTGGCTGGCTGAACATCACGGCATGCCGGGCATTGCCAGCGCAGCAACCGCTCTGGTGATCGCCCATGTCGGCGCCGCCACCAAGACGATCCGCGTCGGCTCCGGCGGCATCATGCTGCCCAACCATTCGCCGCTGGTGATTGCCGAACAGTTCGGAACGCTGGAAGCGCTCCTGCCCGGTCGCGTCGATCTCGGCCTCGGCCGCGCCCCGGGCACGGATATGCGCACCGCCCAGGCGCTTCGCCGCAACATGGATGCCGGCGCGGAAAACTTCCCGCAGGACATCATGGAACTGAAGCATCTCCTCGGTACGCCGATCGAGAACCAGGCGATCCTTGCCGTTCCCGGCACCGAGGCGAATGTGCCGATCTGGCTTCTCGGTTCCTCGCTTTATAGCGCCCATCTGGCGGCAGCTCTTGGACTTCCCTATGCCTTCGCCTCGCATTTCGCTCCCGATATGCTGATGGATGCGATCGCCATCTACCGCGACCGCTTCCAGCCTTCCGACGACCTGAAGGAGCCCTATGTCATGGTCGGCGTCATGGGTGTCGGCGCAGACACGGATGAGGAAGCGGCCCGCCTCTTCACCTCCTCGCAGCAGCAATTCGTCAACCTGCGCAAGAATGTCCGCACCCGCTTCCCGAAACCGCTCGACACGATGGAAGGTTTCTGGACGCCGATGGAGCGGATGAATGTCGAGCACACGCTGCAATATGCCGCCGTCGGCTCGCCGAAGACGCTGGAAGACAAGCTCGGCAACTTCCTGGCCGAGACCGGCGCCGACGAACTCATCGTCTCCATGCCGATCCACGACATCGAGAAGCGCCTCCACTCCGTCGAGATTTTTGGCGCGCTGTCGCTGATGGAGAAGCAGAAGCTGGCCGCATAGGCCAAGCCGTCATTCTCAAAAAGAAAAGGCACCGTATCGCTACGGTGCCTTTTCTTTTGCAAATGTCGAATGCGTCGAAAATTCAGGCCGAGAGCTTGGCCAGGACTTCGTCGGATACTTCGAAATTCGAATAGACGTTCTGCACGTCGTCATCGTCTTCGAGGTTGTCGATGAGCTTCATCAGCGACTGCGCCTTTTCCTCGTCGACTTCGATCGTGTTCTGCGGCTTCCAGATCGCCTTGACGGTCTCTGCTTCGCCGAGCACGGCTTCGAGCGCCTTGGAGACTTCGTTCATGTCTTCGAAGCCGCAATAGATCGTGTGACCGTCTTCATCCGACGCCACGTCTTCGGCACCGGCTTCGATTGCCGCTTCCATCACCTTGTCCGCATCGCCGACCGATGCCTTGTAGGTGATTTCGCCGACGTGATCGAAGGAGAAGGAGACGGAACCGGTTTCGCCGAGCGCGCCGCCGGCCTTCGAAAAGATCGAGCGGACATTCGATGCGGTACGGTTGCGGTTGTCGGTCAGCGCCTCGACGATGACCGCCGTGCCGCCCGGACCGTAGCCTTCATAGCGAACGCTGTCATAGGTCTCGGCATCGGCGCCGGAGGCCTTCTTGATCGCGCGGTCGATATTGTCCTTGGGCATCGACTGCGCTTGGCGTTCTGCACGGCAAGGCGAAGCGCGGCATTCATCGTCGGGTCAGGCAGGCCCGTCTTGGCCGCGACGGTGATTTCACGCGCGAGCTTGGAGAACAGCTTGGAACGGATACCGTCCTGCTTGCCCTTCCGGTGCATGATGTTTTTGAACTGTGAATGGCCAGCCATGGCACCCCTGACGATGTAGCTTGTATTGGAATGGGCGCCTTATAGTGGGGATGAAGCCTGCATTCAAGCATCAAAGCCACCGACACAAATGCCGCAGCCTTTGATGCTTCGAGCCAGGAACAAAGCCCGGCCCCTGCCCGTTTGACCATCCGGATAGCAAAACAATCCTCAACGGAAGAACGACAAGGAGAAGACGATGGCCAGCCTCACCGAAGCCCGCAACGCCCCCGAACGCCAGCTCTGGGACGAGATCCACGCCATCCACGCCGGCATGCTGGGCCTTGAGGGATCGCACCGGCATTTCCAGCCGATGGCGCCGAATGTCGATATCGACACCCGCACCATCTGGTTCTTCACCAAGGCCGATACCGATCTCGTACGCGCGATCGCGCCGGCAGCCCGGCGCATTTCTGCGTCACCGGCAAGAACCACGATTACCATGCCTGCCTCTCGGGCATGCTGAGCGTCAACAACGACCGCCAGAAGGTCGAGGAATACTGGAGCGCCGTCACCGCCGCCTGGTATGAGCACGGCAAGGATGATCCGTTGCTCACCATGCTCTCCTTCACCGTCGAGGATGCCGAGATCTGGGCATCGACGGATTCGTCCTTCAAGTTCGGCTGGGAAGTCGCCAAGGCGAATTTCTCCGATGGCAAGATGCCGGAAGTCGGCGTCAAGCAGCACCTGCAGTTTTCAGCGGTGCATTGACTTCCCAAGCGTTCCCGCACTTGTTCCCCACCCATTCCGACGTCATCCTCGGGACAGGCCCGAGCATGACGGCTCATGTGGGTGGCATCCATGCGACAGCCATGGAGCCGGCGTCAAAGCCCCTGCGGGATCAGGATGGTCGGCTTCTTCGGCAGAGAGCGCATCGAGACCTTGATCGTCCGCTCCTTGGCATAGGCGATATTAAACTTGCCGTCGAACATCGCGAGAAAACGGTCGAGCGGCGGGCCATAGCGGTGCATTGGCAGGATCAGCGACGAGCGCAGCCGCTGCACCACCCGGCTCATGCTATCGGCGCCCATGGTGAGCCCGCCATCGACAGGCACCATCAATATGTCGAGCCTGCCGATCTCGGTATATTGCTGCTCGTTCAGTTCGAAATGCAGATGCCCGAGATGGCCGATGCAGAGCCCCGCCACTTCGAAGATGAAGATCGAATTGCCGTTCTGCTCGATGCCGCCACCCCAGTCGCGGATATCGGAGACGACATTGCGGATATAGACGTCACCGACGACGAGATGATGCTCGGCCTTCTTGCCCGGTACATCGCTCCAGCCGTGCAGGACATGTTTGATCGCCGGGTTGGGCGTCAGCGTGTAATGGGTCGAATGCGCCTTGTTCATCGTTGCGACATCCGGCACGCGCGGCGGTTCATAGACCCCGCTGAAATCGGTCGCGATGCCGATCCCTTCCGGCGTCTCGATGAAATAGGTGGAATGGCCGATGAAGGTGATATCCACCTCTTCCCGCTCGGAAAGCGGCATCACCGTCTTATTCTGTGCAAGCCGGACGGGCGCATCGGTTGAAGGCTTATAGGCGGCATAGGTCGCACCCGGCAGCGCCTGCGCGATCGCCTGGCACTGGCTCGGCTGCGGGCCATCCTGGGCAGACACAGCAAGAGCCGACAGCAAAAGGCCGGAAAGACCGAAGACAAGTGTGCGAAGCATCATGCCACATCCCCGCGAAGGCATTCACGTCGAAGTCGACAGGCAAGTCTCTATGCAATTCCTGGGGGAAAGGATGCGGCAATGCAAAATCGCGGTCCAGCCGCAATTTTGACGGGTGTCTCACAATCGTGTCATTGCAGCTTCAGCGGCCCGGTCGTGCCCTTGCACACGAAGGGCACGAAAGTGCTGGCCGTGCCGAAATTCATCGTCGCCATGGTGAGCTTGTTGACGAGTTCGCCCTCTTGCCGGGTCGCAGGGCAGATATCGCTCCGGTCGGTGCAATCGGAGCGTATGAAAGCCTCGTTTCGGGCGATGAAATCCGCACTGATCCCCTCACGACCGACATGCGTAAGCAGGTCGCGCCATGCCTTCCCATAGAACGAACACTTCTGCGCGCTCCAGTCATGCGGGTCGGCGGCATCCTGCGGCTTGGCCTTTGCGGCACCTTGACCGTCTCCCGCCCCGGCCGCCAGCGCCGCACCGCCACCAAGGGTGACAAGCACGGCAAAGGTGGCAAAGACAGCCGGGCTCCACCGCATGAAATTACCGCCAGAAGCTCGGAATGGTCTCGGCAAGCCGCGGCCCGATGCGCAGCGGCTCGATCTTTTCCGCAAGCCCCGTCGCATCGGAAATCTCCACGCCGACGCCGCAGATCGTCGCCGGGCCGGAGGCCACTTCGAAACGGCCCTTCGGCATTTTCGAGATGAAGCGGTTGAGCGGCTCTTCCTTGTCCATGCCGAGCGAACTATCGTAGTCGCCGCACATGCCGGCATCCGACATATAGGCGGTGCCGCCATTGAGGATCTGGCAATCGGCGGTCGGCACATGCGTATGGGTGCCGACGACGAAGGAGGCGCGGCCATCGACGAAATGGCCAAAGCACTGCTTCTCGCTGGTCGCTTCCGCATGGAAATCGAAGATGATCGCGTCGGCCTGTTCCTTCAGCGGCGCGGCATCGAGAATGACTTCGGCGCTCTTGAAGGGATCATCGAGTTCCGGATGCATGAACACCCGCCCCATGATGTTGGCGACGAGAACACGCGCACCATTGCGGGCATAGTAGAGGCCCGAGCCCTTGCCCGGCGTGCCGGCGGGATAATTGGCCGGGCGCAAAAACTGGTCGTGACGGCCCGCAAAGCCGATCGCGTCTTTCTGGTCCCAGACATGGTTGCCGGTCGTCACCACATCGGCACCGGCATTGACCGTCTCGAGAAAGATATCCTCAGTAATGCCGAAGCCGCCGGCGGCATTCTCGCCATTGACGATGACGAAATCGAGCTTCAGGTCGGAGACGAGACCGGGCAGCTTGTCCCAGACGGCGGTCCGTCCGGTCTTGCCGACCATGTCACCCAGAAACAAAAGACGCATTCAAGTCCAATCCAGTGCGGCAGCTTTCGCCATCAGGCGGCGGGCGTAAACGGGCGGTATCCGCTCTCCGTCAGCACCGCATCGAGCTGCATGTCGTGAGGTTCTTCCGGCACTGATGCCACTTCCTGGCAGTCGAATGCAATGCCGATCAGCCTCGGATTGACGCCTTTTTGCCGCAAACGCTCGATTGCGCGGTCATAATAGCCCCCGCCATAGCCGATCCGGTGCCCTCTGGCATCGAATGCGGCAAGCGGCACGAGCATGATTTCGGGGTCGAGTTCGGCCGCATCCGGCCCCGGTCCCACCGTGCCGAACGACCCCTTTACCAGTTCCGCCTCAGGATCGAAGGCGCGAAACACGATGGTCTCGCGGTCGAGAACGACGGGTACGCAGATCCGCGCACCGCGCTCTTCGAGCATGCTCATCAGCGGACGGATATCGGCCTCGGAGCGGATCGGCAGAAAGCCGGAGACGACAAGCCCCGGCGTCACATCGATTGCGCCATCGCCATGCGAGACGAGAGCAATGTTCTTCTCGATCCGCGCATCTGACGAAAGCCCATCGCGAGCGGCAAGCCGCTCGCTCCTGAGCTTTGCCTTGAGAGCAGAGCGATCATCCATCACGCCCGCTCGCCGTTCTTCTCGGCAGCCTTCTCGTTGATCGGCGTCACCAGCAGCTTGTCGATGCGCCGCCCGTCGAGATCGATCACCTCGAAGCGGAAGCCGCGTGCCTGAAACGTCTCGCCGAGATCCGGCAGATGCTTCAGCTCGTCGAGCACGAAGCCCGCCACCGTCTCGTAACCCGGATCTTCCTCGATCGCGATGCCCATCTCGTCGGAAAACTCGTCGACCGGCATCCAGCCGGCAACGAGGAACGAACCGTCCTCGCGCGGCACGATCGCCGGCTCTTCCGCCTCGTCTTCCTGGAAGACGCCGGTAATCGCTTCGAGAATGTCACCCGAGGTAACGATGCCTTCGAAATGGCCGTATTCGTCATAGACGAGAACCATATGGGCAGGCGCCCGGCGCACCGCCTGAATGACGTCGAGCGCACCGGTGAGATCCGAGACGACCGGCGCCTCGCGCATCATCGCCTTCATGTCCAGCACCTTGCCGCCGGCCATATAGTCATAGGCGTCCTTGACGAAGAGCACGCCGAGGATCTCGTCGGAACTGCCCTGACGAACCGGCAGGCGGGCGCGCTGGGTGGCGCGCAGCTGGGCACGGATCTCTTCCGGCTCATGCTCTGTATCGATCACCTCGACATCGCGGCGCGGCGTCATCAGGCCGCGCGCGGTGCGGTCGGCAAGCCGCATGACCCCGGTAATCATCGCAGATTCTTCGGTCTCGATCACACCGGCGCTCTGCGCCTCGGCGAGCACTGTGCGGATCTCCTCATCCGTGACCTTTTCGCCCGATTCCCCCTTCTGACCGAGAACGGTCAGCACGAGACGGCCGGAAATATCGAGGAACCAGACGATCGGCGCGCCGATCGTGGCGATCATCTTCATTGCCGGTGCAACGCGGGCGGCAACCGCCTCGGGCGCCGCAGCGCCACCTGCTTCGGCACCAGTTCGCCAAGGATGAGCGACAGATAGGTGATGACGACGACGACCGAGCCGACGCCGAGCCAGTCGGCGATATGATCCGGAACGCCCTGCGCCTCCAGCCACAGCGTCAGGCGCGTGCCGAGCGTGGCGCCGGAAAACGCGCCGGAGAGAACGCCGACAAGCGTGATGCCGATCTGCACCGAGGACAGGAAGCGGCCGGGATCTTCGGCCAGACGAATGGCGGTCGCGGCTCCCTTGTTACCCTGTTCGGCCATCACCTTGAGGCGAACCGGGCGGGAGGAAACGACGGCAAGTTCCGACATCGACAGGACACCATTGATCACGGTGAGCGCGATGACGATAAGGATTTCGGTTAACAAGCAAAGCTCTTAAGCTGGGACAATCATAACCGCACGCAAAACTCTCATGCGTCATTTCTTGGGAAATGACCGGCCGGCAGCTCTATCAAATTCGGTCGCTACCGGACAAAGTTTCGCGCACAGCTCGAAAAACCGGGGACCGGTTTTCGGAGCTATGCACCTTCACTCGCTGCGGGAATGATAAGGCTCCGCTGCACGCAATGCAATGGCGGGAACAAAAATGAGCGGCCGGACGGCAATCAGGAATTGAGATCGATCAGCAGTTCAACGCGCGTACCCTTGTCGCGCGCCACATAGGAAACCGCCGATCCGAGCGTCGAGGCCATCGATTTGACGATACGGCTGCCGAGCCCGGTTCCCTTCACGGCATCGCCTCTTTCCAGCCGATCCCGTCATCCTCGACGCTGAGCACGCCCGGCTTTCCGGCTGAAGCGACAGTGCGACCCGCACCTCTCCCTCGGTACCGACCGGATAGGCATATTTCAGCGCATTGGTCAGAAGTTCGGTGACGATCATGCCGACGGAGACCGCCCGATCGGATTTCAGGAACACATTGTCGGCGGCAAGCTTGATCACCGGCCCCTGCGTGTCATGCACGGTGCCCTGCACTTCCTGAACCAGCGTGCCGAGATACTTGTCCATCTCCACCTGCCGCACGTCGTCGGAGGTGTAGAGGCTGCGATGCATGCCGGCGATCGCGGAAATGCGCGCCTGCGTCTCGGCCAGCGCCGCCTTCACGTCCTCGCTCTTCTCGCTCGATGTCTGCAGACGAATGAGAGCCGCCACCAGCGCCAGACTGTTGGCGACGCGGTGATTGACCTCGGCCAACAGCACTTCGGCGCGTTCCTTGCCAAGCCGGATTTCCTGATCCGCGCGCTCCTTGGCGCGGCGAAGCTCGGCAGTCGCCAGCCCCTGCCCGATGGCGCTCTGCAAGAGCGGCCAGAACTCGTCGCCGACGGTCTTGATCACATAGTCCGAGGCGCCGTTTTTGAGCGCGTCGATGGCAATCTGCGCATCGCTCGATCCGTCACATAGATGGCCGGGATCGTCGAATTCTCTTCCTTCAGCTTGTGAAGGATCTCAAGACCGGTACCGGAGCTCAGATAATGGTCGAGAACGATGGCATCGATATCGCCCTTCTCGACCGCCTCCATCGCCTGGGCCTGATCGACCGCATGCACGACCTGATAGCCGACGCGGCCGAGATGGCGCGTCGCAAGCCGCGCAAGCGCCAGATCGTCATCGACGTAGAGGATCGTTTGCGGCATTCCGGTTTTACTGTCCTGGTATCTGCATCACCGAGAAGAACAGCCCGAGCTGCCTTATCGCATGTGCGAAATTATCGTAATCGACCGGCTTGGTTATATAGACGTTGGCGCCGAGATCATAGCAGCGCTGGATTTCCCGCTCGTCATCGGTCGTTGTCAGAATGACGACGGGCAATCGCTTCGAATGTGGGTTGGACTTCACCTGCTCGAGGATGTCAATACCGGACATGTCCGGCAGGTTCAGGTCAAGAAGAATGAGCAAATACCGGTCGTGATTGGCCGTGCCGGAGCGATCCGCACCGAGAATGAAGTCGAGCGCCGCATTGCCGTTGGTAAACGGCACGATCTCGTTGCTGACACCGGCGCGCCGCACATTCTTCTCGATGAGCCGGGCATGGCCCTCGTCGTCCTCGACCATGACGATCGTGACTTCCTTGCCTGCAGCCTTCATGACCCGTTACTCCTGACATACTGGGACAAATCGGTGGGAAGCCGGATGACGAATGTCGTTCCACCTCCCAATGTGGATTTGACCGTAATGTCCCCGCCTAAATTTCTGACTAATGAGCGCACATGCGCAAGGCCTATGCCCTCACCCGGCTGATCCTGCGTGCCTGAGCGGCGGAAAAGCTCGAATACCCGCTCGTGGTCCTGCGGCGCGATCCCGCGGCCATTGTCGCTGACCTCGATCCGGACCGATCCGCGCCCGGCCGGAAACGCCTTGACGGAGAGCTGCAAGGGCCGCTTCAGATCACGGTATTTCACGGCATTGTCGAAAAGATTGCCGAAGATCTGCTCCATCGAGAAACGGTCTGTGACGAGACCACGCGCCGCCCCGACCGAAATCTCCACGTTCCCATCGGCATCCTGAACCTGATGCTTGACGCTCGCCGCCGTCATCTCGAGCACTTCGGCAAGATCGACCTTTTCCGGCTTCAGCTCGCGCCGCCCGTCACGCGAGATCTTCAGGATGGCGTTGATCAGCGCGTCCATCTTCTTCGTCGATGACCGGATGAAACCGATCGCCTCGGGCAGATCCTCTTCGATCGCGAGTCTGGCGTCGCGGGCCTCCTGCTCGCGCAGGGCCTGATCGACAGGCCCGTCCTCGTCATCGGCCAGAACATGCGTCGCGATCGATTTCAGGCTGGCATCGAGCTCGCTGGTAAAGCCCATGATATTGACGAGCGGCGCGCGCAGGTCGTGGCTGACGATATAGGCATAGCGCTGGATCTCGCGATTGGCCTGGATGAGATCCTCGGTGCGCTCGTTGACCCTTTCCTCAAGCCCGGCATTGAGGACTTCCACCTCGCTCTGGGCCTTTCTGAGGGCCTGCACATGCTGGTTGACGACGACAATGCCGCCGATGACGAGAAGGATGATCAGCAACCCGCCGCCGACCGTGACCCATTGCAGCGATGCGGCAGAACGGTTGAGATCCTCGATCCCGTCGGTCAGCCGCTTGTCGGTTGTCCGCACCACCTGCCCGAGTATGCCGGCAATATTGTCCATCAGCTGGCGACCGTAATTGCCGCGCACGATGGCCGTTGCACCGGCAAAATCGCCTTTCTGGCCAAGCTCGACCGTGCCGGTCATCTCCTGCGCCTTGTCGTCGATCAGCTTCTGCAGCTGGTCCATCGGCACATCGACGTCACCGGCGGCGGCCACGGCCTGCTTGAACCGGTCGACGACCTTCGGCAGGCCGGCAAGCGCCGCCTGATAGGGCTTCAGGAATGTCTCGTCCTCGCTGAGCAGATAGCCGCGCTGACCCGATTCCGCCGCACGCAGGTAAAGCACGAGATCGGCCGCACCGGTGCGGACATCGCGCAGCTTGGCGACACCCTGAAAATAGGTCTGCGTGGAGCGCGCAAGAAAGAAGGACGACCCGACGATCGCAACCAGAAGCGCGCAACCGACAAGCAGCATGAGAAGGGAGGAACGGGCAAAAGTCGTATTGGCAAAAGGCATGGAACCAGCCGGCAAACGGAAAGATGACAGAGAACTTGTCTGTGGCCTTCTGCTTGTCAAGCGCCACCTGTAAAACACAAGCCCTGCAGGACTTCGAAACGACCGGCACTACACAATTTATCTATCTATATTTTAGCAAAACCAGCTTGGCTTTCCGCTTTTATCTCATCATATTGTATTCGTTCTTTAAAATGCCCCACACGCAAAAGGGAACAACATGCTGGCTGGGATGACTGCCGAGGAGCGGGATCGCTTCCTCGAACGAACGAGTGCGACCGCGATTGCCAATCAGGCCATATTGAAATGCCTGCTCAGCGGGTTTCCGCTGACAACCGATAACGTAATCCTTTCGTCGGGGACTTTGCCGACCCGACCAATCCCCATTTTGAAAGCCTTTTCGAACGCATCAACGAGGCGATCGAAGCCGTCGTCGAAGTAAAGACCAAGACCGACCGTTTCGCCGACGATTTCTACGGCTGAGCCAAACCGCCGGTCGCCGCTTTCGGCCGGACCGTGGCCGCCGGCGGCACCGGCACTCTCACGGGGCCCCACGATCGGCATCGCCCGCCTCCCGTTCAATCCATTACGCTCACATGACAGGCTTGACCGATTGGTCCAGCTCGACGACGACCGGCGCCTTCTGGCCCGTCAGCGTATCGTGGACATCATGGCTGGTCGTCATCAGGAAAATACATCCGCAGACCAGAATTCCGAGAACCGAAAAGCCGATCAACTCATATCTTGGCTGCCCGCCATCATCACTTGCCATGGTTTCCTCCCAACGCAATACACTGGGTAAGGATCATGGACCTGCTGGATGGCGAGACAAGCCGCGGAAAATACGTAAGCGCTGCCCCTTATATCACGCGATATCCCGCAGGAGCCTAATCCGCACGGCAGAAGGCTCCGCGAAGGAGCAGCAAACAGCCGGATATAAGAGAAAAGAAGTGCGATCCACGGCGACCGATGGATGTTTACGATCCTGGGTGCCTACAAACGTAGGTGGGCGCCATATGTCCAAGCCCACGGGCCTGGTCAGGGACAGCTCCCTTTGGATCGAGTATGGCCCCAGGGATTGTGGTTCCTGTCGAGAAGCGCAGATCGCTTCGTCAATATAAGGGGGAAGCAGGGCCTGCGCCAGTGGCACCGCAATGCTTTTTTGAACGATCCCGCCGAAACGACCGGAGAGCCGGAGACGGCCGGAAATCCTCGTGATTATCGTCAGTTGACCGGCGCCGTGCGCCCGTTGAGCTTAGCAGCCATGCCTTCGAGCCGCGCGGTCAGATCGCCGATTGCCGAGACCATCGCCTGCTCGTTGCGCTGCTGGATTTCCAGCGAGCCGGCGCTGTTGGATTTCAACGCATCGACCTGCCCCTCGAGCGAGGCGACCTTGCGGCCGAGCTCCGAAAGCTCGTCCATGATCATGATCCCGGCCATCACGGTGATGCGCAGATCACCGATCTCGCCGAACTGGCCTTTCAGATGCATCACATACTGGTCGAACCGGTCTGCAAGGTCGGCGAGATGGCCTTCCTGGCCTTCCTCGCAGGCCATGCGATAGGCCTTGCCGTCGATCGTTACCGTCACTTGCGCCATGAAGAAAGCCCTACCTTACCGATCCAGAACCGCGCGAATGGTCTCCATCGCCGTCACCAGACGGCGCGACACCTCGCGGTTGACTTCTTCGAGACGATTGGCACGAAACTGTGACTGGTCGAGTTCCTGGGCAAGCCTTGCACGGTCCGCATGGACGCGGCGCACCTCACCCTCCACGTCGCTGCTTTCCCTTTGGCGTTCGATGCGCGCATCGACGGCATTCTCGAGCGTGCCTATCGCCGCCCCGAGTTCCGATAGCGCCAGATCCAAGGTCTTTTCTGCCGGCATATACTCGTTCCTGTCGCTGCGGTTGCGGCGAATCGTTCGTCGCCGCCCGTCAACTGGTGTGAAACAGTAGTCACGGCACCCGACAGGGTCAATAAATCCGGCCTCTTGCGGCTTGACCTATCTGTGGATGACCCCATCTTCGGGTCATACCCGCAAGCACATGTTGGATGCCTACAAAACAGGCATACGGTAAGATTTTTCTAGACTGATCGCGCGGCTCCGTTGCATTTGTTGACTTGCCCGTTGCAGGTGTTAAGGATCAGCCGCTCTTCGTCGGTCCCTATAGGGACCTTGATCCAGACCCGTAATCGAACGGATTAGCCATGACCTCACACGACACACATAACCGGATGGCGAATGCGATCCGTTTTCTTGCCATGGACGCTGTTGAGAAGGCCAATTCGGGCCATCCGGGCATGCCGATGGGCATGGCCGACGTGGCAACGGTACTCTTTTCGAAATACCTGAAATTCGACCCGACCAAGCCGCATTGGCCGAACCGCGACCGTTTCGTCCTCTCTGCCGGCCACGGCTCGATGCTTCTTTATTCGCTGCTCTATTTGACCGGCTACCCGGACATGACGGTCGAAGACCTGAAGGCCTTCCGCCAGCTCGGCTCCAAGACCGCCGGCCACCCGGAATATGGCCATGCCACCGGCATCGAAACCACCACCGGCCCGCTCGGCCAGGGCATTGCCAATGCCGTCGGCATGGCGATTGCCGAACGCAAGCTGCGCGACGAATTCGGCGCCGAGCTGCAGGACCACTATACCTACGTCATCAACGGCGACGGTTGCCTTATGGAAGGCATCAGCCATGAGGCGATTGCCCTTGCCGGCCACCTGAAGCTGAACAAGCTCATCCTCTTCTGGGACGACAACTCGATCACCATCGACGGCGCCGTCTCCCTGTCGGACTCGACCGACCAGATCGCCCGCTTCAAGGCCGTTCACTGGAACACGATTTCGATCGACGGCCATGACCAGGATGCGATTGCAGCCGCGATCGAAGAGGCCCACAAGTCCGACAAGCCGACGCTGATCGCCTGCAAGACCGTCATCGGCTTCGGCGCACCGCACAAGGCAGGCTCCCACAAGGTCCACGGCTCGCCGCTCGGCGCCGAGGAAATTGCCGCCACCCGCAAGGCGCTCAACTGGGATTACGAACCCTTCGTCATCCCGAACGACGTTCTCGACGCATGGCGCGCAGCCGGCGCCCGCTCGGCCGATGAAGTCGCAGCCTGGGAAGCCACGCTTGCAAAGTCTGCCGTCAAGGCCGAGTTCGACCGCCGCTTCGCCGGCGACCTGCCGGAAGGTTTCGACGCTGCGATTGCCGATCTGAAGAAGAAGATCGTCGAGACCAAGCCGACGGTTGCCACCCGCAAGGCTTCCGAAGACGTCCTCGAAGTCATCAACGGCATCCTGCCGGAAACCATCGGCGGTTCCGCCGACCTGACGCCGTCGAACAACACCAAGACCAGCCAGATGGTCTCGATCACCCCGACCGACTTCTCCGGCCGCTACATGCACTGGGGCATTCGCGAACACGGCATGGCTTCTGCCATGAACGGCATCACGCTGCATGGCGGTCTCGTGCCTTACGGCGGCGGCTTCATGATCTTCTCCGATTATTGCCGCCCGCCCATCCGCCTTGCCTCGCTGATGGGCATCCGCGTCGTCCACGTCCTGACGCATGATTCGATCGGCGTCGGTGAAGACGGCCCGACCCACCAGCCGGTCGAGCAGGTTGCGTCGCTGCGCGCCATCCCGAACCTGATGGTCTTCCGCCCGGCAGACGTCACCGAGACGGCCGAAGCCTGGCAGATCGCGCTGAAGACCAAGGACCGCCCGACGGCCCTGGCCCTCACCCGCCAGAACCTGACGACCGTCCGCACCGAATATTCGGAGGAAAACCTCGTCACCAAGGGCGCCTACACGCTTCAGGGTGCAGCCGATGCCAAGGTGACGATCTTCGCTTCGGGCTCGGAAGTCGAGCTGGCGGTTGCCGCCCGCAAGACGCTTGAGGAAAAGGGCATCTCCACCCGCGTGGTTTCGGTTCCCTGCACCGAGCTCTTCTTCGAGCAGCCGGATGCCTACCGCGCCGAGATCCTCGGCAAGTCGCCGGTCAAGATCGCCGTCGAAGCCGGCGTCCGCGAAGGCTGGGATGCCTTCATCGGACCGGAAGGCTCGTTCGTCGGCATGAAGAGCTTCGGCGCCTCCGGCCCGGCCAAGGACGTCTTCAAGCACTTCGGCATCACGGCAGAAGCTGTCGTTGCCGCTGCTGAAGCCAAGCTCTGATACCTTTATACCGGGCGGCAGCGTCGTGAAGACGACGCCCGCCCGCAACCATTTCGCCAAGCCATTCCCAACAGCAATTCCAGGGAGAGACCACATATGACTGTCAAGGTTGCCATCAACGGCTTCGGCCGTATCGGCCGCAACGTCCTTCGCGCCATCGTCGAATCGGGCCGCACCGATATCGAAGTCGTGGCGATCAACGATCTCGGCCCGGTCGAGACCAATGCCCACCTGCTGCGCTACGATTCGATCCACGGCAAGTTCCCGGCTGACGTGAAGGTCGAAGGCGACACGATCACGATCGCCGGCGGCAAGCCGATCAAGGTCACGGCTGTTCGCGACCCGGCCCAGCTGCCGCATGGCGAACTCGGCGTCGATATCGCCATGGAATGCACCGGCATCTTCGCAACCCGCGAAAAGGCTGCCGCTCACCTGACGGCTGGCGCCAAGCGCGTTCTCGTCTCGGCTCCGGCCGATGGCGCTGACCTCACCGTCGTCTTCGGCGTCAACCACGACCAGCTGACGAAGGACCACCTCGTCATCTCCAACGCATCCTGCACGACCAACTGCCTCGTGCCGGTCGTCAAGACGCTGGATGATGCCGTCGGCATCGACCACGGCTTCATGACGACGATCCACTCCTACACGGGCGACCAGCGACGCTGGACACCATGCACAAGGACCTGTACCGCGCCCGCGCCGCAGCCCTGTCCATGATCCCGACCTCGACCGGTGCAGCCAAGCGTCGGCCTCGTTCTGCCGCACCTGAAGGGCAAGCTGGACGGCACCTCGATCCGCGTTCCGACCCCGAACGTCTCGGTCGTCGACTTCAAGTTCGTCGCCAAGAAGAACACCACGGTCGAAGAGATCAACGACGCCATCAAGGCTGCTTCCGACGGCAAGCTGAAGGGCATCCTCGGCTACACTGCCGAGCCGCTCGTCTCCCGCGACTTCAACCACGACAGCCACTCGTCGATCTTCGCGCTCGACCAGACCAAGGTCATGGAAGGCAACTTCGTCCGTATCCTCACCTGGTACGACAACGAATGGGGCTTCTCCAACCGCATGTCCGACACGGCAGTCGCCTTCGCCAAGACGATCTGAAGGTCTCACGTCGTTCTCGGGCTGGTTCCGAAAACGAAGACATGAGCAATCAGCACTTTTTCAGAACGGGCCGGAAATCTCCGGTCCGTTTTGTTTTTTGTCGGTCCTGCCCTTCTCTTGCCGGAATTATTCGCGCCTAATTGCGAACGTCCTATCGATTCGCCGGGGTGATCCCGGTCTTGCCCTTTCTGCGCATGCCGCCTTGCGGTCACGGCACAGGTTCCGGCTTCAAAACCGGCCCTGCGAACGGGGGACCTGCGGCAGCGGTTGTGTACGGCAAGGAAGGACAGGGCATTGGACGCATTCTACATCATCTTGCTGGTGGGTACGGTGCTGGTTCTGGTCTCGGCCTTCTCCAGCCTGCTCGCCTTCCGCTTCGGCGCGCCTCTGCTGCTGATCTTCCTGTCGATCGGCCTTCTGGCCGGCGTCGACGGGCTCGGCATCCGCTTCGAGAACTATCCCTTCACCTTCATGCTCGGTTCGCTGGCGCTGGCCATCGTGCTGTTTGATTCCGGCTTCATGACGCCGGTCCACTCCTTCAAGGCGGCAGCCGTTCCGGCCATCGCCATGTCCTCGGTCGGCGTCATCATCACCGCCACGCTCTTCGGGCTGGCGGCGAAATACCTCCTCGGCTTCTCGCTTCTGCAGGGCATGCTGCTCGGCTCCATCGTCGCCTCGACGGATGCGGCCGCCGTCTTCTTCCTGCTGCGCATCGGCGGCATCAACATCCGCGACAAGGTGCGCTCGACGCTGGAAGTGGAATCCGGCACTAACGATCCGATGGCGATCTTCCTGACGGTGGCGCTCTCTGAACTCGTCGCCACCGGCGAAGGCTTTTCCGGTTTCGACCTGCATTTCCTGATGATGTTCATCGAGGAAATGGGCCTCGGCCTGATCTTCGGCCTGCTCGGTGGCATGATGATCGTCTGGGTGCTGAACCGCTTCACCTCCGACCGTGGCCTCGCGCCGATCTTCGTTCTGACGCTTGCGCTGCTCGTCTTCTCCTTCACCGGCACGATGGGCGGCAGCGGCTTCCTTGCCGTCTATGTCGCGGGCATGGTTGCCGGCAATCGCAAGATGTTTGCCAAGCAGCAGATCGTCCGCTTCAACGAGGGCCTGTCCTGGCTGGCGCAGATCATCATGTTCCTCGTGCTGGGCCTGCTTGCCACGCCCTCGCAGTTTCCGCTGATCCTCTTGCCCGCCATCGGCCTTGCGCTCTTCCTGATCTTCGTCGCCCGCCCGGTCGCCGTCTGGCTGTCGCTCCTGCCCTTCGACTATACGCAGCAGGAAATCGGCTTCGTCGCCTGGGTCGGCCTGCGCGGTGCCGTCTCCATCCTGCTCGCGATCATGCCGATCATGAGCGGCGTCGAGAATGGTGAACTCTTCTTCAACACCACCTTCATCATCGTGCTTGTTTCGCTTCTCGTACAGGGCTGGACGATCAAGCCGGTGGCGCAGAAGCTCGGCCTCATCATCCCGCCGCGCATGGGCGCCGTCGAAAGTGGAACTCGACCTGCCCGGCAAGGCGACCCATGAGCTGATCTCCTACCGCGTCCTGAAGGATAGCCCGATCCTGTCGGGCGAGCGCATTCCGCGCTGGGCCATGCCCTCGCTCGTCATCCGTGACAACAAGAGCATCCGCTACCAATATGCCGGGCGCCTGCGCGAAAACGATCAGGTCTACCTCTTCGTCCAGCCGAATTACACGCGCCTGCTCGACCGCCTGTTTGCCAGCCGCGCGCCGGTGGACGAGGATGATGCCGAGTTCTTCGGCGCCTTCGCCATCTCCCCCACCCGACCGGCAAAGGAACTGGACGCCGCCTATGGTCCGGGCCTCCTCTCCACACCCGAACAGTCGCTGACCGTCGGTGAACTGGTTGCGACAAGGCTCGGCGGCCGCGCCGATTATGCCGACCGTATCCGCTTCGGCTCGGTCGTGCTGATCGTCCGCGATCTCGATGAAAACGGCGTGGTGAAAAGCATCGGCGTATCGCTGGAGCCGGTGGAACCGGCAACCAAGCTGCCGATCTTCATCAACATCCGCGAGATCGCCCACCGCGTGCGTGACCTCATCCGCAAATATCGCGGCAAGCCCGTTCCGGGCCAGACGGTGAAGGCGACCGAGCCGCAGACGGCAGACGCCGAACACCACAAGCAGGACGATTCGGCCTCGGCGGCATAAAGCCGCCGTCGCCGCGCCGTACCATCCCCGGCCCGTCTCCTGAATTCCCCCGCATCAACCTGAAAACACCCGTCCGCTTTCGCCTGCAACCGCCTTGCGTCACGCCTCAGGCATAGTATGGTCGCCGCAAACTTCATCCCCGAAACGAGAATGGATCAGGATCATGCCGGCCTTCAAAACCCTTGACGACCTCACCGATATCGCAGGCAAGCGCGTGCTTGTACGCGTCGACCTGAACGTGCCCGTCTCCGGCGGCAAGGTAACGGACGCGACCCGTATCGAACGCGTTGCCCCGACCATCCTCGAACTGTCCAAGAAGGGCGCCAAGGTCATCCTGCTGGCCCATTTCGGCCGCCCCAAGGGTGAGCCCGTCGCCGACATGTCGCTGTCGCTGATCGTGCCGGCCGTCAACGAGGTTCTCGGCCAGAAAGTGCTCTTTGCCGCCGATTGCATCGGCCCGGACGCCGCTGAAGCCGTCGACGCCATGAAGAACGGCGATATCCTGCTTCTCGAAAATACCCGCTTCCACAAGGGCGAGGAAAAGAATGACGCCACCTTCACCGAGGAACTGGCAAAGAACGGCGACATCTTCGTCAACGACGCCTTTTCGGCTGCCCACCGCGCCCATGCCTCGACGGAAGGCCTTGCCCACCACCTCCCCGCCTATGCCGGCCGCACCATGCAGGAAGAGCTGGAAGCGCTCGAAAAGGGCCTCGGCAATCCGGCCCGCCCGGTCGTTGCCATTGTCGGGGGCGCCAAGGTCTCGACCAAGATCGACCTGTTGCAGAACCTCGTGAAAAAGGTCGACGCGCTCGTCATCGGCGGCGGCATGGCCAACACATTCGTCGCCGCAAACGGCATCAATGTCGGCAAGTCGCTCTGCGAGCATGATCTGGCTGACACCGCCCGCGCATCATGGCGGAAGCGGAAGCCTCGGGCTGCGCCATCGTGCTTCCGGTCGACGGCGTCGTTGCCCGCGAATTCAAGGCCGGTGCCGACAATGAGACGGTGGCGATCGATGCCATCCCGGCAGATGCGATGATGCTCGATGTCGGCCCGAAATCCGTCGAGGCCGTCAGCGAATGGATCGCCAAGCATCGACGCTCGTCTGGAACGGTCCGCTCGGCGCCTTCGAGATCACGCCTTTCGACACGGCAACCGTCGCTGCCGCGAAATTCGCCGCTGAACAGACCAAGGCCGGCAAGCTCACCTCGGTTGCCGGTGGCGGCGATACGGTGGCAGCCCTCAACCATGCGGGCGTCGCCGAGGATTTCACCTATATCTCGACCGCCGGTGGCGCCTTCCTCGAATGGATGGAAGGCAAGGAACTGCCGGGCGTCGCCGTTCTGTCGAAGACGGCCTGATCAGAGAAATCGACCAGAACAGGCGCCGGTGGCTCACCGCCGGCGCCTGCTTATCAACAGCCTTTAAAAAATTTAGATTTTTAAAACGATTGAATTCATTTCAATCGTTTCAGTAGTTTAACCCAGGATTTTCCTTTTAAAATTCTTCTGATATCGCAGATCACGAAGCCTTGGGAGAACGTGAAGTGACCAAAGGTCTTCTCGGATAGCCGGCCCTGACGGGCGGGTAGCGAGTGACCAGCTGATCATGACACGGGGAAAATGTCCGTGCGCGCGCTGCGCGCCATGTTTGAGGATAGGAGTAAAGTATGGTCGACGCGAAGATGTTGGACAAGATCAGCTCGGCGCCGGGTTTCATCGCGGCGCTGGATCAGAGCGGTGGTTCGACACCCAAAGCGTTGCTCCTCTACGGCATTGCCGAAAGCGAATATCAGGGTGACGAGGAAATGTTCCGCCTGATGCACGCCATGCGCGTTCGCATCGTCAGCGCCCCCGCCTTCACCGGCGAGAAGGTCATCGGCGCATCCTCTTCGAACATACGATGGATGGCGACGTCAACGGCGAGCCGGTTCCGACCTATCTCTGGGAAAAGCGCGGCGTCGTGCCCTTCCTCAAATGTGACAAGGGCCTTGAAGCCGAAGCAAACGGCGTGCAGCTGATGAAGCCGATGCCGGAGCTTGACGCGCTGCTCGCCCGTGGCCGCGCCAAGGGCATTTTCGGCACCAAGATGCGCTCCGTCATCGCCGGCGCCGACAGGCAGGGCATTGCCGCCGTCGTCGCGCAGCAGTTCGAAGTCGCCCGCCAGATCATCGGCCACGGCCTCGTGCCGATCATCGAGCCGGAAGTCCTGATCAAGAGCCCGACCAAGCAGGAGGCGGAAGCCATTCTGCGCGACGAGATCGCCAGGAACCTCGACAAGCTCTCGGCCGACGACAAGGTCATGCTGAAGGTGACGATCCCGACGGTTGCCGATTTCTACGCGCCGCTCGTCGCCCACAAGTCGGTCGTGCGTCTGGTCGCACTCTCCGGCGGCTACAGCCGCACCGATGCCTGCGAAAAGCTCAGCCATAACCATGGCATGATCGCCAGCTTCTCGCGCGCGCTGACGGAAAACCTGCGCGTTTCGATGAGCGATGCCGAATTCGATGCAAGCCTTGGCGAGACGATCGACGAGATCTACGCCGCAAGCGTCAACAAGGCCTGAGAATCTGGAGGGGCCGCATGCGGGCAAAAGCACCCGCATCCGGCCGGAATGGAACCTGGAAGGGGCCGCCTGAGCTAAGGAGAAGCTCGACTGGCCTTTTCAGGGAGGAAGAAGGCCGCGCGTCACTCGCGCGGCCTTTCTTATTTGGGCACTCCGGCAAGGAGAGGCACAAGGCCCATGGGGAAAATTATCGCCCCCGCGCAAGAAACTTTCCAGCCTTTCCAGAGGCTTGTCGAAAATCTGCCTGGCTTTTCATCCTCACCCTGAAGGTCCGGGCGAAAATCGTGACCGTCATCGGATGGGAACCGGGTTCGCGAACCGGCGCCTTTCTGGTTCGCCCTTCGACAAGGGGCCCGGTTTCCGGTGATGGTCGTGAAAGCAAGGTGGAACGGGAACTGACACGTCCCGCAACACCGGATGGACCGGCCGGGGCAGGCAGATGCAAAGTCTACCACATACCCCGAAATACCACTGCCGGCCCCATTCCCATCCAAGGGCAAAACCATGCTGTCCTGACGGCGTGGGTAAACGCGTTGGTGCGATTGCCGCCTTGCGCCAAAAGGGACACGCACACTCGGCCCTTGCTCCCTCGCAGGAGCAGCGCCCCCAGCCGATGAAGCCGTTATACGAAGCCGAGATCCAGGCCGAGCATCCTGCCGAGGCCGAAAGCGAGAAGCCCGACACAGAGGACGGCGAGCACGAAGATGGCGCCCATCTTGGCAGCCATGCGCAGCAGCGCCCGCCCTCGCCCCTTATCCTCCTGGTCATAATGCCACTTGATGGCGAAGAACATCGCCGCGCCCAATGCGCCGATCTTGAAGGTGACGAAGACGATAGGGACCCAATCCATGACAAGGACTCTCATTTGCACAAACTGCGCGCTTTATGATCCTATCTTAGGCAAACGCATACGTCTCATTGTGCAACGCTGATATGTAACAACAGCTGGTTGCTTGCCGGCCCGTTGCCTCGGGTCCCGGGGGAAAGTGCCGCTTCCGCCGCGAAAACAGGCGCGAACGGCGCCTTAGCCGAACTCTCTCAGCAACAGCGCCAAAGTCCAGCAGAAGAAGGCCAGCACGGCGATCTTCCAGAAATCACCACGCCGTCTCAGGCCCGGCAGGCCGAGCGGCTTGACCAGATGGACGACCATGGCCAGCATCAGGAGAACGGAGATCGTTTTCGTCATGCTCCGCTTCTAGCGGGCATGGGCGCCTCGCGCCAGTATCGAAATCACACTGATGATCGCCCCGACGACCGCACCGAGGCAGACCATGGTCACAACCGTCACTCCGATGCCTCTCCACATATCCGCAGCCCTCCCCCACTGGACATTTCACCGCGCAACGACAGATAGGCTTCGGGATGGGTGGCGACGCCTGAAGTGGCGCTCTCTGTTAATCCTCGGTTCATCTCCATGGCACCATGGTTGCAAGCCGGATGAGGCGTGATTTGCCGTTGAAACAGCGGCCGAAGCCTTGTCCGCCCGAAAGCCCGAAGCCGCCGGGATGCGCTGAAAGACTGCTTCCGTGAGGGGAACCTGATCCGGGTTTCCCACCTGCCGCCCGAGACAAAATCGAAGAGCTGACAATCGACGATGAGCCGTAACCTCCTTCCCGTCCTTGCCCTTCTCTCCGGCACGCTTTTCCTCTTCCTCGGCAATGGCCTGCAGAGCCTTGTCCTGCCGGTACGCGGCGCGCTGGAAGGCTATTCCAACGAGGTGCTGGGTCTGCTCGGCACCACCTGGGCCGCCGGCTTCGTCATCGGTTGTTTCGTCGCGCCCAATGTCGTGCGCCGCATCGGCCATGTCCGGGCCTTTTCCGGCTTCCTCTCGCTGATCTGCCTCAACGTGCTGCTGACCGGCATTTCGTCGATCAGACCGCCTGGCTGATCCTGCGCGCCATTACCGGCTTCTGCACCGCCGGCACCTCGATGATCATCGAAAGCTGGCTGAACGAGCGCGCCACGCCGGAAAGCCGCGGCACGATCTTCTCTTTCTATATCTCGATCACCCTCTTCGGCGTCGTCGGCGGCCAGCTGATGGTGCCTTTCGGTGATGTCACTGCGCCGACGCTCTTCATGATCTGCGGCATCCTCTATTGCATCGCCGCCCTGCCGACGACGCTCTCCAAGGCCGCCTCGCCGCAGCCGTTGAAACGCGCCAAGCTCGACCTGCCGGCGCTCTTCCGCAATTCGCCGATCTCCTTCATCGGCATCCTGCTGATCGGCATCGCCAACGGCGCCTATGGCACGCTCGGCGCCGTCTTTGCCACTCGCGTCGGGCTCGACAAAGGCTCGGTCGCCGCCATGGTCTCGATCGTCATCTTCGCTGGCGCCATCATGCAGTTTCCGGCCGGAAGTCTGTCGGACCGGCTCGACCGCCGCCATGTGCTCGCAGGTCTCTCGGCGATGGCGGCCTTCGCCGGCATTCTCATCCTCATCCTGCACCCGACCGGCGTCTACGAGATCGTCATCCTCGTTGCCATCTATGGCGCGGCCGCAAACGCCCTCTACCCGATCGCCGTTGCCCATGCCAACGACTTCGCAGCCCCCGAGGACTTCGTCAAAATCTCCGGCGGCCTGCTGCTGCTCTACGGTATCGGCACGATCATCGGCCCGACGCTCGGCGGCGCGATCATGACCGTCTATGGCGCCCATGCGCTGTTCTTCGTCACCGTCGCCGCCCATCTGCTGATCACCGCCTATGCCATCCTCCGCGCCCGCATGCGGCCGCCCGTGCCGGTCGCCGAGCGCGACGCCTATACCACCGCCCCTTCCGCCAACGGCCCGCTTGCGACGCCGGAAAGCCTCGCGCTCGATCCGCGCGCCAGGATCGACGACAGGCCGGAGGCGGCAGAGCCGGCGCAATGATCAGCAACCATCAGGGAGGATGAGATCATGAGCTTCATGGATGACGACCGGCCGAAGAAGAAACTCGATCACGAGATCGGCTGCGACCTCTCGATGATCTCCGTCGACGAGCTCGACAGGCGAATCGCCCTTCTGAAATCGGAGATCGAAAGGCTAGAAGCGGACAAGCGCAAGAAGGCGGATGGCCGGCTGGCCGCGGACAAATTGTTCCGATCCTGAACCTCGACGGCTTCCGCAAGCGGCCGCCGAAGCGGAATTCGGGAAGAATTTCTCAAGAACATTTAAGCGTATATTAATCATTAACGCAGAATATAGCCCTGTCCGGTTCTTCCGGGCTCAGACAATTTCTCCGCTTGGCGAATGGTCTGATTTCTCCCTGTTTTACCTTGAGAGCCGCCTTTCCGCGGCTCTTCTTTTTTTGATCGGCCCGTGAGATCGACGTGATCGAGGCCGAATTGTGGTAAAAATCGCGTCCCGATCCTTACGAAAATTTTCCCGCCACAACCTTGACGGCTGGAAATTTGTGTCTCATTTCAAGAACATCACCGCCGTTTACCGGATCTTGTGGGTATTAACCTTTCCTTAAGATACGGCTTGCGGTTTTTCATTATAAGTTTCATCTTGAAATCGACCAGAACGGACATGCGGAACTTTTCGCATCTGCCGTCATTGCCTGATTGTGATTGCGTTAACAGGATGAATTCGATGTCTGAACAGGGATTGAACACCGTCAGTTTTGCCGGCAAGGCCGCAAGCTCTTCGCAGTTCAAATCGCTCTATGCCGAAGGCATGGCCCTGGTGGAAGAAACCGCGGCCTATCTGGATGGCGCCGGACGCGCTGCCTCCAAGGTTCTGCCGCGCATGGCCTCTGTTCTTTACGCGGCTGAATCCATGCGGCTCACCACCCGCCTGATGCAGATGGCCTCCTGGCTTCTCCTGCAGCGCGCCGTCAACAACGGTGAGATGAGCCGCGATCAGGTTCTCTCCGAAAAGGGCAAGGTCCGCCTCGACGGCTTCAACGTCGATCGCACCGCGCCGGGCTGGAATGATCTGCCGGAAAGCTTCCGCGATCTCGTCGAACGCTCGCTGCGTCTGCAGAACCGCGTCGCGCTTCTGGACCGCGAAATCTATCGTCCGGGCGATGCCACCGTCGTTCCCGATAACGAGAACAGCGTCCGCGCCCAGCAGAGCCTGCTGCGCACCGCCTTCACCAGCTGATTTTGCTGAAGGGCCGGTATCGGCCCTGATTGTCCGTCCCTATCCGACCGGCAGATACGAGGTCCGTGAAACATAGCGTTTCGCGGGCTTTTTCGTTTGTGCTTGCACGAACTTGTCTTCGCCCGAATGACAGATGACGGACCGGCAGAACGACAAAAGCCCGGCAATGCCGGGCTTTCGAAGGGTCCGCCTTGGACTGGGCAGCATTGCTGCCCGGATCCTTGCGAGAAGCGATTAGAGGCCGAGGCCGCCGAAACGCTTGTTGAACTTGGAAACGCGGCCACCGCGGTCCAGCATCTGCTGGTTGCCGCCGGTCCATGCCGGATGCGACTTCGGGTCGATTTCGAGGTTCATGACGGCGCCTTCCGAACCCCAGGTCGAACGGGTTTCGTATTCGGTGCCATCGGTCATGACAACCTTGATGACGTGGTAGTCGGGATGAATGCTTGCCTTCATGTCGATAGTCCTGCTCTAGCGTGGTCCATTCGTCGCTTGCCGCGAGCAGGGACCGTCTTGAATAACTGAAGCCGCGAACCGGCAAGGTTTACGGCTTCCCATTTGGATGCGGAGCCTATACAGGAAGGTCGCCGTCAGTACAAGTCCCCGCTAGACCCAGAATGCGCGTCCCCGGGGCCATGGAGGTCACATGGCCGAAGCAGAAGATAAGCAGCCGAAATCCCGCCGCAACATCAAGCCGCTGGCAAGGCTTTTCCCCTACCTGAAGCGCTATCGCGGCATGGTCGCCGCTGCGACCTTCTTCCTGATCCTCGCGGCCGTCACGACGCTGGCCCTGCCGCTCGCCGTCCGCCGCATGCTGGATCACGGTTTTGCCTCGCCGGACGGGCATTTCATCAACAACTATTTCGCCATGCTTCTGGTTCTGGCCGTGCTTCTGGCGATCGCCAGCGCCATGCGCTACTATTATGTGATCAGCATCGGCGAGCGCGTCGTCGCCGATCTGCGCCGCGAAGTCTTTGCCCATGTCACGCGCCTGTCGCCTTCCTTCTTCGACGTCAACCAGTCGGGCGAGATCGTCTCGCGGCTGACGGCCGATACGACTCAGATCAAGTCGGCCTTCGGCTCGTCCGCCTCGCTTGCGCTGCGCAACACCATCCTCTGTCTCGGCGCCATCGCCATGATGATCTACACAAGCCCGCGGCTTTCGGCGCTGGTGCTCTGCGCCATCCCGGTCATCGTCTTCCCGCTCGTCGCCTTCGGCCGCTCGGTGCGACGCCGTGCCCGCGCTGCACAGGATATGCTCGCCCAGTCTTCCGCCTTCGCATCGGAGACGATCGGCGCCACCCGCACCGTACAGGCCTTCAGCGGCGAGGAGATCGCCTCGGGCCGTTATGGCGACACGGTGGAACAGGCCTATGACGCCGCCCGTCAGGCGATCCGCTCGCGCTCCATCCTCACCGGCTTTGCCATCCTCCTGATCTTCGGCAGCATCGTCGCCGTTCTCTGGTATGGCGCACAGGGCGTTCTCTCCGGCACGATGAGCGCCGGCACGCTCGGCCAGTTCCTGCTCTATTCGGTTCTTGCCGCAAGCTCGCTCGGCCAGCTCTCGGAAGTCTGGGGCGACCTCTCGTCCGCCGGTGGCGCAGCCGAACGCCTGTCCGAACTGCTCGCCGAAATCCCGGCGATCCGCGATCCGGAACAGCCCGTCGCCCTCCCCTCTCCGCCACGCGGCGAGGTCGAGTTCGATGCGGCATCCTTCGCCTATCCGGCCCGCGTCAGCGCCATCACGCTGAACGCGCTGTCGCTGACCGTCAAACCGGGCGAGACCGTCGCCATCGTCGGGCCTTCGGGCGCCGGCAAGAGCACGCTCTTCTCGCTGCTGATGCGCTTCTACGATCCGATCAGCGGTTCGGTGAAACTCGATGGCGTCGACCTGCGGCAAACCCGCGTGGCCGATCTTCGTGCCCGCCTTGCGATCGTGCCCCAGGATGTGACGATCTTTGCCGCCACGATCCACGACAACATCGCCTTCGGCACGCCGGGCGCCACCCGCGAGGCCGTCCGCGCCGCAGCGATCGCCGCCCAGGCCGACGAGTTCATCTCGCGCCTCGACAATGGCTATGACACCATGGCCGGCGAACGCGGCATCACGCTTTCCGGCGGCCAGCGCCAGCGCATCGCGATTGCCCGCGCCATCTTGAAGGATGCGCCGGTCCTGCTGCTCGACGAAGCCACCTCGGCGCTCGATGCCGAGAGCGAGACGCTGGTGCAGAAGGCGCTGGACGGCCTGATGCAGAACCGCACGACGCTGGTCATCGCCCATCGCCTCGCAACGGTGCTGAAGGCCGACCGCATCATCGTCATGGATGGCGGCCGCATCGTCGAGGAAGGCACGCATGACAGCCTCGTCGCTGATGGCGGCCTCTATGCCAAACTTGCCCGCCTGCAGTTCAACGATGGCGAACGCCACTCGGCCGCCGGCTGACGCGATAGATCTGGGAGTGCCGATGGACAGACCCGAGAAGACCCCTTTGGCGTCACCTGCCGTCTCGCCGGCAGCGCCGCTCGAAACGCTTCTCGATGCCGTCCAGCGGCGCACCTTCCTCTATTTCTGGGATGGCGCCCATCCGACAAGCGGCCTGCCCTATGACAAGTGCTTTCTCGACGGCACGCCGGGCATAGACGCAATCTCGATCAGCGGCACCGGCTTCGGCGTCATGGCCATCATCACCGCCGCGCATCGCGGCTGGGTGAGCCGTGAGGACGCCCTCTCCCGCATCGAGACCATCGTCGACAGCCTGGAGCGCGCGCCGCGCTATCACGGCACCTTCTCGCATTTCGTCCATCCCGTGACCTCGCAGATGATCCCCTTTTCGGCGCTGGATGACGGCGGCGATCTGGTCGAAACGACGCTTCTCATGCAGGGGCTGCTCTGCGCCCGGCAATATTTTTGCCGTGAGACGATGGAGGAAAAGGCGCTCGGCACGACGATCACCCGCCTTTATGACGAGATCGAATGGTCGTGGTTCGTCCGCGGTGAGCATTCCGCGCTCTACTGGCACTGGAGCCCGGTCAATGGCTGGGCAATGAACCTGCCGATCGTCGGCTGGAACGAGGCCCTGTCCACCTATGTGCTCGGCGCCGGCTCGAAGACCTTTGCCATCCCGACCGCAAGCTACCACACCGGCTGGGCGCGGCGCGGCGGCATGGTCAATGGCGAGACCTATCTCGGCACGGTATTGCCGCTCGGCGAGCCCTTCGGCGGCCCGCTCTTCCTGTCGCAATATTCCTTCTGCGCGCTCGATCCGCGCGGCCTCTCCGACCAGTATGCCGACTACCACCAGCAGGCTGTCGCCCATGCGCGGATCAATCGCGACTACTGCCTGACCATCCCGGATTACGAGGATGCCGGCGTCTGGGGCCTCACCGCCTGCGAAACGCCGACCGGCTACGATGCCTGCTCGCCGACCAACGATCACGCAACGATCGCCCCGACGGCCGCGCTGTCGAGCTTCCCCTTCCTGCCCCGGGATGCCGAAGGCGCGCTGCGTGCCATGCTCGCCTATGGCGGCGGCAGGCTGTTCGAAAACCGTTACGGCTTCCCTGACGGCTTTTCTCCGAAGGCAGACTGGATCGCCAGCCGCTATCTCGCCATCGACCAGGGCCCGATCGTCGCGATGATCGAGAACCACCGCTCCGGCCTGCTCTGGGATCTCTTCATGGCAGCACCCGAAGTGAAACGCGGCCTCGATGCGCTGGAAATCCGCTCGACGCGTTATGGGGCGTGAGGCGTCAAACCGGCTCCGTCCGCTCAGCGTGACGCCAGACACTCTGCGGCTCAATATCGTCATCCTCGTGCCTGTCACGAGGATCTGACCACATCAACGAAATCAGGCGTGCACAGATGCTCGGGACAAGCCCGAGCATGACGGAGGAGAGGTTTCGGGATTGTCGGCAGGCAGTCGGAGCCGATCTATTCCTCGCGGGTGAACACCAGTTTCACCACATATTTCGTCACGCCCCGCCCGCTCTTCGCAGGCGCCCCACTTTTCGGGCTCGCCTTGGTGTTCGCCTTCACATCGGCCTTGCCGCTGCCCTTGGTTTTCACCTTGACCTTCATCGTCACCGGCCCGCCAAGGGCGGCTTCCGCCTCGGCAAAGGCTTCGCGCGCCTGCGCCATGGCCTGATGGTAGCTGCTATTGTCGCGCCGCGGCATGTCGGCCACCGCCTTGGCGATGCCGGTGAGATCGTGTCTGTTTCCTGCCATCGTCAGCGCTCGGTCAGCTTCAGTTCGATACGGCGGTTCTGCGCCTTGGCTTCCGGCGTATCGCCCGGTGCGATCGGCTGGTACTCGCCAAAGCCTGCCGCGACCAGCCGGTTGGCCGGCACGCCCTTCGACACGAGATATTTGACGACAGACGTCGCACGCGCCGTCGAAAGCTCCCAGTTGTCCCGGTAACGGCCGGTGCCTGAAAGCGGCGAATTGTCGGTATGTCCGTCGACACGCAGCACCCAGTTGATCTCGGCTGGAATTTCCTTGTTGAGATCGATCACGGCTGCCGCCAGCTTGTCCATTTCGGCGCGCCCGGCATCGTCGAGATCGGCACCTCCGACAGGAAACAGCACTTCCGACTGGAAGACGAAACGGTCGCCGACAATGCGGATATTCTGCTTGTCGGACAGGATGTCGCGAAGCCGCCCGAAGAAATCCGAACGGTAGCGGTTGAGCTCCTGCACGCGAGCGGCAAGCGCCACGTTGAGGCGGCGGCCGAGATCAGCGATCTGCGCCTGCGAATTGGCATCCTTGGCTTCCGAGGCCTGCAACGCCTGCTCGACGGCGGCGATCTGCGCACGAAGCGCCGCGATCTGCTGGTTGAGGAGCTCGATCTGGCTCATCGCCCGCTGGCTCACCTGCTTCTCGTTGGCAAGCTCGCCGGAAAGCGCATTCGCCTTGGCATTGGCCGCATCGCTATTGCCGGCACCCTGTGCCAGAAGCTGCTGCAGCCGCGACCGCTCGCCCTCGGACGTCGCCAGCGACGATTGCAGCGAGGCCAGCTGGTCCTGGATATCCTGATTGTTGCTCTTTTCGAGCGACAGCAGCTGCGTCAGTTCGGCGATCTGGCTGTTCAGCCGGTTCAACACCTCATCGCGCCCGGTGATTTCGCGGCTGAGCAGGAACTGCGCCAGCACGAAGACGGTGAGCAGGAACATGATCGCCATCAGCAGCGTGGACAGCGCATCCACGAAGCCGGGCCAGAAATCGACGCCCCTGTCGCGCCGGCGGTTTCTGCCGAGCGCCATGGCTTACTTGCTCCCGATCTTGTCAGAGAGCCTGTCGAGCGCCCGGCGCATCGCCTTTGATTCTTCCTGCTGCGCCTCGATCCAGTCGCGCAGCATCTGCTGCTCGTTGCGCATGTTCTTGACGAGACCCTGAATGCCCTCGGCCAGATTGGCCATGGCGGCAAGCGAACGCTCGTTCGCCTCGCCATCCGGCGCCTTTGCCTGAGCTGCCACCTGCGCGGCCGTCAGCTTGCGCAATTCACGGGTCAGAACCTTGATATCGTCGGAAGTGCCGGAGGCGACTGTCGCCACGCCGGCCGAAGCATCCGAGCCGGTTTCCGTGACGGAAGCCAGCCAGTTTTCCAGTTCGGTGTAAAAACGGTTCTGTGAACGGCCGGCCTGAAGGTCGAGAAAGCCGAGGATCAGCGAGCCGGAAAGACCGAGCAGCGAAGACGAGAACGCCGTGCCCATGCCGGCAAGCGGCTGGGCAAGCCCGCTCTTGATGGCCGAGAGAATGTCGCCCGAACCGTTCGAACCCGGATCGAGTGCGGCGATCACGTCGCTGATCGAGCCGATCGTGCCGATCAGACCCCAGAATGTGCCAAGCAGGCCGAGGAAGACGAGAAGGCCGATCAGATAACGCGACGTGTCTCGGCTTTCATCGAGCCGCGTGCCGATCGAATCGAGGATGGAGCGCAGCGTCGTCGTCGACAGCGCCACCTTGCGCTTGCCGCCGATCAGGCTGCGCATCGGCGCCAGCAGTTTGGGGTCACGCCCCACCTTGTCGGCGCTGCCGGCGGCCCGGTAGGAATTGAACCAGCGCACTTCCCGCATCAGCGACAGAACCTGGCCGAAGACAAGCAGGATGCCGATGCGAGAACCGCCAGAATGAAGCCGTTAAGGCCCGGATTGGTCTGGAATGCGTGCGCCGCCTGACGATAGAGCGCGGCCGAAACGAAGCCGACGATGATCAGGAAGACCAGCATCGTCCAGAGCGCGGAAGCCGGGCTTGAAAGCTTGTGGGAATAGCCGCTGCGCTGCGTTTCAGTTTCGTCCAGATCGTCCACTGTCGCATTCGCCATCGTCGCTCGCCTCGCCTCCGCACTGCTTTGCGGCCGAAGCTAGTGGAAAATTAAGACGAATTGAAGTGTCCGCGCAGTGCAAAAATCGTGGTGTCACCGACATTTGGCAAGGTCTCGGCAGGCCGTGGCGCGCTTACTGTGCAGAACCGGCCGAAAGCGCCGCAGGCAGCGGCGCTTGGAAGAGGCAAAGCCCGCCCCCGACGATAGGGGCAGGCGTGGGAAAGCCATGAAATGGCTCAGCGCGACGGAACCGGGCGGTTGGCGACTTCGACCAGCGCCTTCTGGATCAGTTCGTTGCCGGCAATCACCGAGCCGGTGCCGAACATGTCGGTCTTGCTGCCTGCCATGTCGCTGACGAAGCCGCCGGCTTCGCGGATCAGAAGAATGCCGGCTGCCATGTCCCACGGCGAAAGATCGGCTTCCCAGAAACCGTCGAGACGGCCGGCAGCGACCCAGGCGAGATCGAGTGCAGCAGCGCCCATGCGGCGGATGCCGGCGACTTCGCCCATCACATGGCGCAGTTCGACGAGGAACTTGCCGTGATTGCCGCGGCCGAGATGCGGCACGCCGCAGCCGATGACACAGTCGGAGAGCACGCGACGCGCGCCGACGCGCAGGCGACGGTCGTTCAGGAAGGCGCCGCCGCCCTTTTCAGCGGTGAACAGTTCGTCGGTGGCCGGATTGAAGATCACACCGGCAACGATTTCGCCATTGCGCTCAAGCGCGATCGAGACGGCGAACTGCGGAATGCCGTGCAGGAAGTTGGTTGTGCCGTCGAGCGGATCGACGATCCAGCGGTGCGCGCCGTCCGTGCCCTTTTCCTCGCCGCCTTCCTCGCCGAGGAAGCCGTAGGTCGGGCGCGATTTCATCAGCTCGTCGCGGACTATCTTTTCAGCGCGCAGATCGGCCTGCGAGACGAAGTCGCTCGGGCCCTTGACCGAAACCTGCAGGTTCTGCACCTCGCCGAAATCGCGGCTGAGCGACTTGCCGGCCTTGAAAGCGGCCTGGACCATGACGTTGAGAAGGGCGGAGCGTGCCATGCGAAAATCCTTGGGTTGTCCCGGTCCGCGTCTGGACGGGACGGCGTGCGGCGATGATTGTGCGTGATTGGCCGGTTCAAGACCACAAAACCGGGCGAAATTCAAGTCGCTCCGCCGCCGCAATGGTAGAACCGCAGCTTGCAACGCCCCTCATGCTCTGCGAAAAGGCCCCCAGGCAGGCTTGAAGCGCTCCTGATAAAGCGCTGGCCGAAAGCAGAGACCTTTTGCCGATCGCCGGACAATGACGTCAGGGACACGGGATAAAGGGCGAGCCCGGAGATATTCGATGAAAACCCTCGTGCCGTTCATCATCAGCGTCGGACTGGTGACGACCATCATCTTCATCTCGATCGGCATGTGGTCGGCGCTGCCGGCCGGCACGCTCCTGCCGCTACCCTTCTCTTCAGGCAACCAGCATCCGCCCGGCCTTGTCTTCTCCATCATCCCGGTTCTGGCCGTCATCGCGACCCTCGGCTTTGCATTGGCACCAAAACTCGCATCCGGTCTCGACCAGATCGCCGGTCGCTACACGATTGCGTGGTTCGCCGTCCTGCTCGTTCTCGTTCTGGCGCAGGGCCTGATCATCCGCCAGTCACTGATGGCACTTTAAACGCACACCAGAAACCGGCGATCAGCCGCGGCGGAACTTGTTCGCCCGGTCGATCGCTTCCTTCTGCTGGTAATCCTCGATCCCGAGATAGAAATCTTCGAGATACGGATCCTGCAAGCCTGCGCGGCGTGAGAGCACATACCATTTCGCCGCCTCGACCGGATCGGGCCTTGTGCCCAGCGCCTCTATATAGAGATGCGCCAGCTTGTTCTGTGCAACGACATTGCCGCGATAGGCGGCAATCCGCATCCACTGAAAACCCTTGTCGTAATCCTGCGGTCCGGCAATACCGTTGACATACCAGAGGCCCATGTCGAGCTGCGCCGTGTCGAAACCGGCATTGGCGGCCCGTTCCAGCCAGTAGCGCGCCTGGTTCTTCTTTTCCGTCGGCAGGCCCTTCAGCGTATTGTAGAGCTGCGCCACCGCATATTGCGCATCGGCGACGCCCTGTTCGGCCGATTTCTCGTAATAGGGCAAGGCCAGCTGCAACCCGCGTTCGCCCGGATTTTCCGAAACGAGGATCTGCCCCCAGTTGAACTGGGCGGATGAATTGCCGGCCTCGGCGGCGCGGTGCATGTAATCGTCGGCCTTCTTCTTGTCCTGCTCGACATAGCGGCCGGTCATCAGAAGAAGGGCATATTCGAACATCGCCGGCGGATCGCCCCGCTCGGCCGCCTGCTTGTACCAGAAGACGGCGTCTTGGCATCGCGCTTGATGCCGAAGCCGCGCATCATCATCGTCGCGACCAGCGTCTGCGACGGCGCATCGCCGGCTGAAGCCTTGGTCAGCGCCTTGGAAAGCGCCGTCTCGTAAAGTCCGCGCTGATAATCGCCGTAAGCCTCGTCGATCTTGCCCGTGAACGGCTTTTCCGGCGGCAGCGGCGGCAATGTCGCGCCCATCCGCTCGTAAAGCTCGACACCCGCCGAGGGCACGATCCCGTCCGGCTGGCTATCCTTCGACAACGCCCCGGCATCCTCCTCCACCGGGCGGCTGAGCGGCCGCCGCGATGTCGTCGATGACGACGGCGGCGGCGAGATGCGCGCACCGGGCTCTGCGGCCTCGACGCAGTCATCATCGGCAGGACCGTCGACATCGCCATCAGGGCTAGGACGGAAAGGCGGAAGGATATGGGGCGACGGATCGACGGCATGCGCTCCATCAAGCTCCAAACCGTGGCGCTTTTTCGTCCAGAATTGCATTGGCCTGACGGACAGCGCTTGCGGCACCTTCCGGATGTTCGAACACGGCCGCGCGCAGCGCCACGAACTCGGCGCCCGTCTCGGCAACCGGCAGAACCGAGGCGACATCCGTGCCGCCCATCGCGATGCAGGGGATTTCCACCATCGAGGCCCACCATTCGGCCAGCGCCAGGTTCTTCGGATGCGCTTCCGGCTTGATGTCGCCGTCGATCTTGCCGAAGAAGATGTAATCCGGGCGAAGCTCGCCGACTTCGAGCGCCACATGTCGGTCGGCAGCGCCGCCGGCGCCGACGATCAGCTTCGGGGTGAATTTCTCGATTGCCTCGCCAAGCTCGGCAATCGGCCCGGCCATGTGAAGCCCATCCGCCTTGGCGCGGCCCGCAACCCGGCTGTCGCCGGCAACCAGCGCCGCGGCACCCGCATCCTGGATGATCGGCACGACCAGCTCGGCGCGCTTCTGGAAAACGCCGTCGTCGGATCCGTATTGCGGCACGATGACGGAGGCGACATCGCCTGCGGCAAGAGCCTCGGAAAGCACCTTGGCCTGCGCCTCGACGTCATCCGTCTCCGGCAGGATCAGCACGAGGCGGCAACGGTCTTCCTGTTCAGTCATGTCTTTTCCCATCCGACGGCCGCCTGAGCGTAAGCCGCGCTGATTGCGTTTTGCCGATTCGATAGACCGGAAGACACGCCGGATCAACCGTCTGCAATGATGGCAGCCGCCTGCGCCACCCCGTCACCGACCCGCTTCACCCCACAAGGCACACGCAGATCGCCGCCGAAACCGGCCGGCAACCAAAAAGAACAATCGGAACAAAATGCAACCAATTCTAAAAAACTAATTTGAAATAAAGGACATAGCACTTGCTGCGACGCACAATCCATTTGCGGCGTACCGATATTTGTCATAATATGACGACATGACAACTCTTGACCCGTTTGCAGCCATCGCAGACCCGAACCGGCGCCATTTGCTGGAGGAGTTGCGTCGTGCGCCCCGAACCGTGAACGAGCTGGCCGATGGCTTGCCGATCAGCCGCCCCGCTGTTTCGCAGCATCTGAAGGCGCTTCTGGACAGCAACCTCGTCACGGTGACGGCGCAGGGCACGCGGCGGATATACGCGGTCAATGCAAAGGGTTTCGACCGCCTGAACCTCTGGCTCGACCAGTTCTGGGCCTAGTCCCTCGCCATCCGGCTTTGTCTTGCGCACCGTCCGGGCCGGCTCGCCTGCCGGACTGGCTTATCTGACGGACGCTGCCTCCCAGACACTGCCTCGGGAATGCCGCCCCCCCAGATTCTGCCCTCCAGACCCTGAAAGCAATTCTGGCCGCGATGGGTTTCCCCTCACGGCCAGAAAAGTCATATCAGCTCATTATTCTTATAAGTCTGTATGATGGTCTTTCAGTCTGTGTGGATTGGTGTGCCGCAATCTCCAAGGCCTGCACTCATCTGCTAGGCGGCGGCGTTTGCTCCGTTCGTGGTACAAAGTACTCAGTGACGTGTGGAAGCCTTCAGTCTTTGCATTTCGTCCTTGATGCGCAGTTTGCGGCGCTTGAGGGCGGCAATTTCTCGGTCATCTGCTGAGGGGGAGGCCATAATGGACTGGAGCTCCTCCTCAAGAGCGCCATGCTTCTTCTCAAGCGATGCGATATGAGCCTGGACGGTCATTTGGCATGTTCCTTCCTTGGTCACCTACTCCGGCTTTCCCTTTAGCCGGAGCTTCAGGTTTGCGAAGGAAGTGTGACACGGGTCGCACCATTTGTCGAAGGAGAAATCGGGGTTTGGATGTGGCAATTTCGTGGCCGCGGCTAACTTCCAGTTAACGCGGTTTGGTGGTAGGAGCTTGCGGATATGGCCGGGGGCCGCCAAAAGACCCACCACAATGACCGGCCGGAAAGGCCGGACCGATATGGGGAAGACGACATGGCTGATCAGGAACAGGCGGATATCCGCCTGGCACTCGCGAAACTCCGGCAGGAGCACGAGGATTATGATGCGGCGATCAACGCCATGATCAAGGTTGGCTGCGATGCCCTGCGCGTCCAGCGGATGAAGAAGAAGAAGCTGGTCATCAAGGACAAGATGAGCCAGCTCGAAGACCAGATCGTCCCCGACATCATCGCCTGAACCGCAAAGGACAGCGCCATGCACGCAGAAAGACCCGCCGTCGCCATCATCATGGGCAGCCAGTCCGACTGGGAGACGATGAAGAACGCCGCCGATACGCTCGATGCGCTTGATATCGGTTATGAGGCCCGCATCGTTTCGGCACACCGCACCCCTGACCGGATGTATGAATTTGCCAAGGGCGCCCGCGACGAGGGCTTCAAGGTCATCATCGCCGGTGCCGGCGGTGCCGCCCACCTGCCGGGCATGACCGCGTCGCTGACCCCGCTTCCGGTCTTTGGCGTGCCCGTCCAGTCCAAGACGATGAGCGGCATGGACAGCCTCTATTCGATCGTCCAGATGCCGGCCGGCATTCCGGTCGGCACGCTTGCCATCGGCCGCGCCGGCGCCATCAACGCCGCGCTTCTTGCGGCAGCCGTGCTGGCGCTCTCGGATGAAGACCTCGCCGAACGGCTCGACAATTACCGCGCCGCCCATACCGCATCCGTTGCGGATTACCCGATCGACGAAGCGCCCTGACGGTCGTCAGGCGCCGCGTCGCAAAGACCCGAACCCCTCCTTGGGAGAGACCATGACCGTCCGCACCATCGGCATCATCGGCGGAGGCCAGCTCGGCCGCATGCTGGCGATGGCCGCCGCAAGACTGAACTTCCGCACGATCATTCTGGAGCCGCAGGCCGATTGTCCCGCAGCGCAGGTGGCCAATGCCCAGATCACCGCAGCCTACGATGATCCGGCAGCACTTGCCGAGCTTGCCTCGCTCTGCGACGTCGTGACCTACGAATTCGAGAACGTGCCGGTCACGGCTGCGGAAGCGCTGGAAAAATCCGTTCCCGTCTACCCGCCGGCCAAGGCGCTGGAAGTGGCGCAGGACCGTTTGACCGAGAAGCGCTACCTCAATGCCTGCGGCATCGAGACGGCAAAGTTCCATTCGGTCGATAGCCAGGAAGAGCTGGAAAAGGCGCTTTCAGATTTCGGCGGCAAGGGCGTGCTCAAGACCCGCCGCATGGGCTATGACGGCAAGGGCCAGCGCGTCTTCAAGTCTGAAGCCGACAGCCCTGCCGGCGCCTATGAGGCCCTCGGCGCCGTGCCGCTCATCCTCGAAAGCTTCGTGCCCTTCGAGCGGGAAGTCTCGATCATCGCCGCCCGTGGCACCGATGGCGCGATCGCCTGCTACGACCCGGCGGAAAACGTCCACCTGAACGGCATCCTCCACACCTCGACGCTTCCGGCCCGCGTCAGCGATGCCACGGCCGTCACCGCGCGCGACTCAGCGGAAAAGCTTCTTGCGGCGCTGGGCTATGTCGGCGTCATCGGCATGGAATTCTTCGTCATGGCCGATGGCACGCTGATCGCCAACGAAATCGCCCCGCGCGTCCACAATTCCGGCCACTGGACGGAGGCTGCCTGCGTGATTTCGCAGTTCGAGCAGCATATCCGTGCGGTTGCCGGCCTGCCGCTCGGCAACCCGGATCGTCATTCCGACTGCGTGATGACCAACCTGATCGGCGACGACATTCTGGCCCTTCCGCAATGGCTTTCGACAAAGGATGTGCTTGTCCACCTCTATGGCAAGACGGAATCCCGTCCGGGCCGGAAAATGGGCCATGTCACCGCGCTTAACGGGCGGAAAACCGCGTCATAAGGTTGACATGCTCGCGGCCTCGGGTTAATTGCTCGCCCAACCTGAAAGCGCGCCCCTGCAATATTGAAGGCGGCGCGCTTTTGATTGATTAGAAGACAATCGGCTCTTTGAGCCCACAGACTGCTGGACCGGTACAATGAAGATCAAGAACTCGCTCAAGGCGCTGAAGGCTCGTCACCGCGACAACCGCCTGGTTCGCCGCAAGGGCCGCATTTACATCATCAACAAGCAGAACCCGCGCTTCAAGGCCCGCCAGGGCTGATTTTACGCAACCTTCGACAAGAGGCTTCCGGTATCCGTTCTAGCCGATCAAATTGTCGATAGCGTAAAAATCGGGTTTGACCTTCGGCGCATGCGGATTACCTTATCCGCATGCGCCATTTTCGTTTGAGCTCCCCACGTCTGGTTCTCGCGCTCTCCGTGGCGCTTGGTTCTCTCACGGCCCCCGCCTTCGCCGACGATCTGTCGAAGCGCGCGGCCGAAAGCCAGCCCATGCCGCCACCGCTCGGCAAGGCGACGCCGCCCGCCACGGGCACGGCCCCGCAAACCTTGTCCCCACCAGCCTCTTCTCCGGAAGCCTCTTCCCCGCCGGCATCCGCACCGAGGCTTGCTGCGACCGCCCCGTCCGACTCGCGCCCTGTTGAAACCGCAGCCAGCGGCCAGAACCCCGTCGATCCGCTCTTCTCGGCACTGAAGCGCGAGCGCGACCCGGAAAAGGCAAAGGGCATAGCCCGGCAGATCATGGCCGGCATGAGCGATTCGGGCAGCGCCACGGTGAACCTCCTGATGCAGTGGGCCACAACCGCCATCAAGGACAAGCGCAACGCCGCAGCCCTCGATTTCCTCGACGAGGCGATCGACCTCGATCCCGCCTATACGGAAGCATGGAATCGCCGGGCAACGCTGAACTACGTCATGGGCGACAGGGCCAAGTCGATGGCCGATATCGCCGAAGTCCTGAAGCTGGAACCCCGCCATTTCGGCGCGCTGGCCGGCATGGCCGGCATCCTCACCGAAGCCGGCAAGGACGATCTGGCGCTGAAGGCCTGGGAACGCTATCTCGACGTCTATCCGGCAGACAGGGACGCCCAGAAGGCCGTCTCGCAACTGTCGGAAAAGCTCGCCGGCACCCGAACCTGAGCGGCAAGGCACCGCCGCGATGATCGCCTCGCAACAGCTCCCTGACCTGACCATCGATGCCGCCCCAGCGCGGGCATCCGCGGGCATAGGCACGCCCAGGCACCTGCCGGCAGGAGCCGCAGGCAATGATCATCCCGATCGCTGTCCTTGCCGCCGCCGGTTTTGGCTTCACCGCCTGGAAGGCCCGCGCCATAGAGGCATCCTACCCCAATATCGGCACATTGACGGATATCGGCGGCTACCGCCTGAATGCGCTTCACCGACCCGCCGCAGAAGCGACATCCGACCTGCCGCCGATCATTTTCATTCATGGCGCCAGCGGCAATCTTCAGGATCAGCGCGCGCTTTCTGAAGCCTCTGGAGGGCCGCGCCGAGCTTCTCTTCGTCGATCGCCCCGGCCATGGCTATTCCGAGCGTGGCGGCCCTGAAAACGATGTTCCCGCGGGTCAGGCCGATGCGATTGCCGCGCTGATGCGACACCACTCCATCAACCGCGCGATCATCGTCGGTCATTCCTTCGGCGGCGCCATTGCCGCTTCATTCGCCCTGCGCCACCCCGATCGCACCGCAGGCCTCCTCCTGCTCTCGCCCGCCACCCATCCCTGGCCGGGCGGCATTGACTGGTATTATCACGCGGCAACTCAACCGGTTCTTGGCTGGCTCTTCACCCGGCTTCTGTCGCTGCCGGCAGGCCTTGCGATGATGGATGGCGCCACCCGCTCCGTCTTCCACCCCAACCCGCGCCCGGATAGCTATGTTAAGGACGGCGCCCCTGCCCTCGTTCTGCGGCCTGAAAACTTCCGCCACAACGCCTTCGACGTCAAACGCCTCAATGCCTATCTGAAGGAGACGGCGCCGCATTACGGCGAGATCACCGCCCCCACCATCGTCATGACCGGCGACCGCGACAGGATCGTCTCGCCCGACATCCATGCCCGCACCATCGCCGGCCAGATAGAGGGCGCCGAGCTGGTGGTCATTCGCGGTCTCGGCCACAAGCCCGACTATCTGGCAACCGACGTGGTGATCGCCGCCCTCGAAAAGCTCTCCGGCCGCCCACGGGATCTTGCAGCGGCGGCAAGGCTCGTGGAAGCCCGGCTCGCTCCGACGGCCAACGAACCCGAGCCTGAAATGGACTTTTCCATCGACACCCGCTGAGATGCCCCTTGAAACGCAAAAAGCCGCCGGATCTCTCCGACGGCTTCGATTTCAATACCTGTACTGGCCCGCTTATGCGCCAGACTGACCGTCAGCGCCGACATAGGCGATGCGGATCATGTTGGTGGCGCCCGGCGTTCCGAGCGGCACGCCGGCCGAGATGATGATGCGGTCGCCCGGCTTGGCAAAGCCTTCCGAGACGGTGATGCGGCAGGCGCGGTTCACCATGTCGTCGAGGTCGGTCGCGTCATGGGTGACGACGCAGTGCAGGCCCCAGACGACGGAGAGACGGCGTGCCGTCTGAACCTTCGGCGACAACGCGATGATCGGCACCTGCGGACGCTCGCGCGAGGCGCGAAGGCCGGTCGTGCCCGACGACGTATAGGTGACGATGGCCGACAGGCGCAGCGTCTCGGCGATCTGCCGCGCGGCAAGCGAGATCGCGTCGGCACCGGTTGCTTCCGGCGTGGCGCGCTGCGCGTAGATGATGTTCGGGTAATACGGATCCTGCTCGACCTGCGCCGCGATCGACGCCATCATCGAGACGGCCTCGACCGGATAGTCGCCGGAGGCAGATTCGGCCGAAAGCATGATCGCATCGGCGCCTTCGAACACGGCGATCGACACGTCCGACACTTCGGCGCGCGTCGGAACCGGCGAGGTAATCATCGATTCGAGCATCTGGGTTGCAACGACGACCGGCTTGCCGGCGCGGCGGCAGGCGCGCGTCAGCTGCTTCTGGATGCCCGGCACCGCTTCGATCGGCATTTCGACGCCAAGGTCGCCACGGGCAACCATGACGGCGTCGGAGAGTTCGATGATCTCGTCGATCCGCTCGATAGCCTGCGGCTTCTCGATCTTCGACATCACGCCGACGCGGCCGCGGGCGATCTTCTTCACTTCCGCCAGATCTTCCGGGCGCTGCACGAAGGAGAGCGCCACCCAGTCGACTTCATTGGTCTCGAGTGCCGCATCGAGGTCGACGCGGTCCTTGTCGGTCAGTGCACCGACGGCCAGCAGCGTGTCGGGAAGGCTCACGCCCTTGCGGTCCGAAATGCTGGTGCCGGCAATGACCTTACAGACGATCGACTTGCCATCGACCTTTTCCGCCTTCAGCGCCAGCTTGCCGTCGTCGATCAGAAGACGATCGCCGACCTTCACCGACTGCAGGATTTCCGGATGCGGAAGATAGACGCGAGTCTCGTCGCCGAGCACGTCCTTCTGGTCGTCCAGCGTGAAGGTCTGGCCGGCCGTCAGCGTCACCTTGGTATTGGCGAACTTGCCGACGCGCAGCTTCGGCCCCTGCAGGTCACAGAGAATGCCGATCGGACGGCCGCACTTCTTCTCGACCGCACGGATATGGCCGATCGTCGCGCGCATCACGTCATGGCTGGCATGGCTCATGTTGATCCGGAAAAGGTCGGCTCCGGCTTCGTGCAGCTTCTGGATCATGTCCTCGTTCGAGGATGCCGGTCCAAGCGTCGCAAGGATCTTTACTTTACGGTTCCGCCTCATCAGTTCTTGCCTTCCTCCGCACCGGGCGTATCGGACAACTGGACCATCCAGCTGCCCTGACGGCCCGTGTCATATTCCTTGAAGCCCATGCGCTGGTAGCCACGGGCAAAGCAGTCGTTGACGCCGGTGATCTTGAACTCGTTTTCGGCAACGCACATGTTGACATTACCCGTCCAGCGGCCGCCACGGGCCGCATCCTCGGCATAGAGATAATAGTAGCGCGATTGCAGTTCGCCCTCGATCAGCGTCGCGCAGGTCGAGGCCGGCACCTGCCACCAGCCTTCGGTGTTCCAGCCGTCCTTGCCGCGATAGCCGATCGCCACACCGACGAGGTTCTGGGTGCCGTTGCACACGCGAAAATCCGCATGCGCCTCGCTCGCCACGAGAAGCGGCGCGCCGATGGAAAGCGCATAGGCGAATGCCGGCACGGTGAAAAAGCGGCCGATGGTATTTTTCAGGGATTTTTTCGACACGGTTTCCGTCATGTTCAGATCGTTGGTCGTGAAGCACTTTCTCGCTCGCTACCGGTCGAAAGTCAACGCAATCTAATCGATTATATTCCGGACGCGCGCCGCTCCGCAAGCCCTCTTCAAGCCCTCAACAAGCCCCTTGACGCCTCGATCATGCGCCTGCCGCCCCGTCTGCGCCCGCCTCTTGTGGCGCTTCAGGCCCACCTTGCGGCCCACCTTCTGGCCTTGCATTGCGGAGCTTTCGCATGCCATCACTTTTTCCGGAACAAATCATTGCTTTACAGATCGATGACCATGCCGAACTTCAGCCCTTTCGAGATCCTAGACGGCCAATATGACAGCGGAATGGTGCTTCTCGCCGACCACGCGATGAACCGCCTGCCGCAGGAATATGGTAGCCTCGGCCTGCCGGAAGCGGCCTTTTCCCGCCATATCGCCTTCGATATCGGCATCGAGGGGCTGACGCGGAAACTCTCGAAAATATTGGGCGTGCCCGCCGTTCTCGGCTGTTTCTCGCGCCTGCTGATCGATCCCAACCGAGGTGAGGACGATCCGACGCTGGTGATGAAGATCTCCGACGGCGCCATCATTCCCGGCAATCACCCGATCACGCCGGAAGAATGGCAGAACCGCCTCGACACCTACCATCGCCCCTATCACCACGCCGTCGACCGGGTGATCGACAAGGTGGCGAAGACATCGGGCCGCACGCCGCTGGTTCTTTCGCTGCATTCCTTCACGCCCTTCTGGAAGGACTATGCCCGCCCCTGGCATGCGGGCGTGCTGTGGGACACGGATGACCGGGCGGTCAGGCCGCTGATCGACCAGCTGGCGGCAGCCGGCGATATAATCGTCGGCGACAACGAGCCCTATGATGGCGCGCTGAAGGGCGACACCATGTATCGGCACTGCATGATGAAGGGCATTCCCCACGCGCTTCTGGAGGTCCGGCAGGATCTGATCGGCACCGATGCCGGCATCGATGCCTGGGCGGAAAGGCTGGCGCCCATCTTCAAGACGCTCAATGCCGACCCCACATTGCACCAGGCGAAGATTTTTCCCTCGCGCACCGGCCCCTACCCGGCCTGACGGCGAGACCCGAACAAGGAGATGCGGCCATGACCGAGAAAGCCCGGAACAGCCAACCGAACTCACCCAGCAACAGCAGACCGAGTTCGAGGCCGCCGCCTTCCGCCGTCTCGTCAGCCATCTGCGCGAGCGCACCGACGTGCAGAATATCGACATGATGAATCTGGCGGGTTTCTGCCGCAACTGCCTTTCCAACTGGTATCGTGAGGCCGCCGAAGGCGCCGGCGTGCCGCTCACCAAGGAAGCCTCGCGCGAAATCGTCTATGGCATGCCCTATGGCGAATGGCAGAAACTGTACCAGAAAGACGCAAGCGACGCTCAAAAAGCCGCATTCGAAATCAACAAGCCGCAACACGACTGACGAAGCATGGCCCGCTGGAACGGGCCTGCCCGGAGCCGCGGGTTACGGCCCGGTGAGACACCATTGGGGCTTGACCTTGCCGTTGCTTTTCGGCAGTTGACGACCAATCATCGAATTTTACAGAACCCAGGAGGCCCCGATGTCTGATGCCCATGGCGTCGCCCGCGACCAACTCCGCGCCTTTATCGAGCGCATCGAACGACTTGAAGAAGAAAAGAAGACCATCGCCGACGACATCAAGGATGTCTATGGCGAGGCAAAGGCCATGGGCTACGACACGAAGATCATGAAAAAGGTCATCGCTCTGCGCAAGAAGGACGACCAGGAGCGGATGGAAGAGGATCTGATCCTCGACACCTACCTGGCCGCACTCGGCATGATCGAGGGCCCGGCCGATCAGGACGCCGCCTGACAATTGAAGTGAATGACGAGAAGCCCGCCCTCCCGGCGGGCTTTTTGCTGGCAGGCAAGACAGATGCCGGCAGACAGCACGTACCCAATTCGCAACGAGAGACAGACACCATGGCTGGCGCAGACGGGCTGGAGAACCGACAATACGACGTGATCGTCGTGGGCGCAGGGTTCACCGGCCTTGCGGCGGCAAGCGAGCTTGTCGCAGCAGGCCTCGACGTCATCCTCGTCGAAGCCCGCGACACGGTCGGCGGCAGGGTGGCCTCGGAGCGTTTCGAGGATGGCGTGCGGGTCGATACCGGCGGCCAGTTCGTCTGTCGCGACATGCCCGAAGTGCTGGCGCTCGCCAAGGCTCACGAGCGCCGCATCCTGATGGCCTATGATGGCGGAAACCCCACCTACCAGCCGGTCATTCCGCTCGAAAAGGGCTATGAGATCTGGCAGGGCGTCGATGCGCTGCGCGAAAGAATGATCGCCACTGACCCGGCCGATCGGACCCTGCATCATATCACCGTCAGCGAATGGGTGGCGCGGCAGGATGATGTGCCGGATGACGTGCGCCGCAGCTTCCTGCGCCTCATCAAGGGCCTCTGGTGCCGCTCGCCGGATGATATCGCCTTCTTCTATCTGGCCTCCAACGACCGGCGCATCACCAATACCCATTCCGAAATGGAAGCCTTTCCGGAAGACACGATGCACGCGCTGGCCGAAGACATGGCAGAAGCGCTGGGGGCCCGCCTGCACCTTTCCACCCCGTGACAGGCCTTTCCTACACGGACGATGCCGTCACCGTCGAAACCGCGGACGGAAAACTTGCCGCCCGCCGCCTCATCCTCGCCATACCGCCGATCATGGCAAACCGGCTTTCCTATGAGCCGCCGCTTCCCGGCACGCTCGTCGAGGCCTTTTCCGCCTGGGGTTCCGGCTCGGTCATCAAGCTGAACGTCCGCTACGAGGCACCCTTCTGGCGCCGGGAGGACAGAAGCGGCTCGGTTCTCTGGGCCGATCCGCAGGGCCTCTATGCCTGCGATGCCAGCCGCGCGGATTATTCGGGCCTCGTCATGTTCGTCGGCGGGCCGCTGGCGCTCGAATGGCACGGCCGGCCGCACGCGGAATTGCGGGCCTCATCACCGAGCGCCTCGTCGCAGCCCTTGGCCAGGAAGCCGCCGATATCCGCGGCTTCTCCGTTCGCGACTGGACCGACGATGCCTGGAGCGACGGCGCCTATAGCGACGTCATTGTCAAACCGGGCGCGATCGACGCCGAAGACGTGTTGCGCAAGGGTCTCGGCCCTGTCCGGTTTGCGTCATCGGAACTGTCGCTCTCCTATCCCGGCTATGTCGAGGGCGCCATCTGGGCCGGCAAGTCGGCGGCCCGCACCGTGGCCATCGAACTGGGCGCAACGGCCGGCTGAGGGCGAACCGCAAGGGTTTCCGCCCTCGCCGCACCCACAGGGAAAATCCGTTGGACGCTTGGTGGGTGATCCATGTCGTAGATCGACACGACGAAGTCATTTGCGACCATTAAGGTCGGGTCAGATTCAGGAGTCTCACCATGGCAGAATTTCCCACCAAGGCTAAAGTCGTCATCATCGGTCTCGGCGGCATCGTCGGCGCCTCGATCGCCCATCATCTGGTCGAACGCGGCTGGGACGATATCGTCGGCATCGACAAGTCCGGCATCCCGACCGATATCGGCTCCACGGCCCATGCCTCGGATTTCTGCTACACGACCAGCCACGACTATCTCTCGGTCTGGACCACCCAGTATTCGATCGATTTCTACGAGAAGATGGGCCATTACGCCCGTATCGGCGGGCTTGAAGTGGCCCGCACCGGTGATCATGCCTGGATGGAAGAGATCAAGCGCAAGCTGACCTCCGCCAAGGCCTTTGGCACCCGCGCGCATTACGTTTCGCCCGCCGAGATCAAGGAGAAATTCCCGCTGATCGAGGAAGATCAGGTCATGGGCGGCCTTTACGATCCGGATGCCGGCCTCGTCATCCCGCGCTCTCAGACCGTCGCCGGCAAGCTGGTTGATACCGCCGAAAAGGCCGGCAAGCTGAAGGTCTTCGGCAACACGCCGGCCCAGTCGCTGATCGTCGAGGGTGGCCGCATCAAGGGTGTCGTCACCCATCGCGGCACGATCATGGCCGATCACGTCATCGTCTGCGCCGGCATCTGGGGCCGCCTGATCGCCGAAATGGTCGGCGAGGACCTGCCCGTCATGCCGGTAGACCACCCGCTGACCTTCTTCGGCCCCTATAACGAGTTCGAAGGCACCGGCAAGGAAATCGGCTTCCCGCTTCTGCGCGACCAGGGCAATTCCGCCTATATGCGCGATACCGGCGACCCGAAGACCACCGAAGGCGGCCAGATCGAATGGGGTTACTACGAGACGGAAAACCCGCGCCTCTGCCATCCGCGCGAAATCCTCGAAAAGCATGAGGCGCGCCTCTCGCCCTCGCAGCGCGACCTCGACATGGAACAGATCCTGACGCCGCTGGAGCGTGCGATGGAACTGACCCCGATCCTCGGCGAACTCGGCTATAACGAAGGCCATTCCTTCAACGGTCTTCTGCAGGTTTCGGCTGCCGGCGGCGCGTCGTGCGGCGAAAGCCAGAAGGTCCGCGGCCTCTGGTATTGCGTCGCCATCTGGGTCAAGGACGGCCCCGGCTACGGCAAGCTGATCGCCGACTGGATGACCGACGGCCGCACCGAGATCGACCATTCCTCGATCGACTATTCGCGCTTCTACGAGCATCAGCTGAAGGAAGATTTCATCTACGGCCGCACCTATGAGGCAGCCCAGAAGATCTATTTCCCGGCGGTCCACCCGCGCGAACCCTATGGCACCGGCCGCGACATCAAGCGCTCGCCCTTCTACGAGCGCGAGAAGGAGCTTGGCGGCCATTTCATGGAACTCGGCGGCTGGGAACGTGCCCATGGCTATGCCGTCAACGAGCATCTTCTCGAAAAATACGCGGACAAGGTGCCAGTGCGCGCCAATGAATGGGACAGCCGCCATTTCTGGCGCGTCTCCAATGCCGAGCATCTGGCGATGAGCGAGGATTGCGGCATCGTCAACCTCAGCCACTTCCACATGGTGGACATTGCCGGCCCCGACCATGTCGAGCTTCTCGAATGGCTCTGCGCCGCAAAGATCGGCGGCGATGCCAATATCGGCAAGGGCATCTACACCCACTTCCTCGATGACGAGGGCATGGTGCGCGCCGATTTCACCGTCTTCCGTCTGGCCGACCGCGGTCGCCTCGTCAACGGCGCCGATGCCGGCCCGCGCGACTACCACTACATGAAGCGCATCGCCGAGGATAAGGGCTCGACGTGACGATCACCGACGTCTCGGAACAGTTCATCACCATCGGCATCTGGGGCCCGAATGCCCGCGACACGCTGAAGAAGGTCGTCGCCGATCCCGCCGGCCTCGATGTCGAAAACTTCGCCTTTGCAGCCATCAAGCCGATCGAGATATCAGGAAAATCAGTCACGGCCTTCCGCATTTCCTATGTCGGCGAGCAGGGCTGGGAACTGCATATGAAATACGAGGACGGCCTTGCCGTCTGGGATGCGCTGCGCGCAACCGGCGTGATGGCCTTCGGCGTCGAGACCTACGCAAACTCGCGCCGCATGGAAAAGTCGCTGCGCCTGCAGAATGCCGACCTCATCACCCAGTATAACCTGATCGAAGCCGACCTTGCCCGCCCGAAGGTCAAGGAAGCCGATTTCCGCGGCAAGGCCAAGCATCTGGAATACAAGGCCCGTGCCCATCAGCCGGCAATGCTCTGCACGCTGGTGATGACCGAAAACACCGATGCCGAAGGCGTTGCCCGCTATCCGGTCGGCTCGCTGCCGGTCATGGACCCGGAGACCGGCGACGTGCTGATCGACGCACTCGGCCGCCGCTCCTATACGACCTCGATCGCCTATGGCCCGACCATCGGCAAGAATATCGCGCTCGCCTATCTGCCGCATGACTATTGCGAGATCGGCCGCAAGCTGACGGTCAATTACTTCAACGAGGACTATCCGGTGGAAGTCGCAGCCGTGGGCTACAAGCCGCTCTACGACCCGGAAAACCTCAAACCCCGGACGTAATTGGTGACGTAATCTCTGCGAACAGCGGATCAAATATCAAAGGCCCTGCCGGCAGAACCGGCAGGGCCTTTTTCGATGTTGTCGCGAGACGAACATCCCGCTCGCCTCGCCCTCGCCGATTACCCGTGTGAAAATCCCTTGAAGAAATTCCACACCTCAGCCGGCGTTTCGATATCGTTGCTGCAACCGCCGAAACGCGGGCCGTCTACCACCGCCTCATGTCCGGCAGCGGCAAGACGTGGCCAGCAATGGCCGCCGTTTTCGATCCGGTAGAGTTCGACGCCGGTATTGGCCATGCAGCCCGACCACTGGATAACGCTTGTCCGCGTCAGATCATGGTCGTTCAGATGCGGCAGCGGCTTGCCGGCCGCCTCGCCGGTGCAGCCATCGGCACGGCGCCAGTATTCGAGCGTTTCCGGCACCGACAGTAGCCGGCCGAAGGAGCGGATATAGCCGTCATAGAGCTGCACGCTGTCGCTCGTGCCGCTCACCATTATCAGCGGCATCGGATGACCCGGCTTGCAGGCTTCCACCTGCGCCTCGTTGATACCGCTGGAGACGGCGGCAATGGCGGCGATCCTGTCCGGCATGGCGCAGGCCAGCGTATAGGTCATCAGCGCGCCGAGCGAAAAGCCGCTGGCATAGACATGGCCGCCATCGGCAATGCCGCGCCTGGTCAGATCATCGATCATTGTGCGGATCAGGCCGACATCATCCACCGGCTTGCCGTTGAGAAGCGGTTTCCTGTCCGAGAGCGCCCACCATCCATCGATCGCCTCCGGATAGAGCGCGACAAAATTCTCGCGATCCGCCACCGCGTCGAAACCGCTATTCTTCTGGAAGAAAGCCGCCCTGTCGTCGGAACCGTAGAGCACGATGACCAGCGGCGCCCTGTGACCGGCCGCACCTTCAGGAACATGCAGGATCGCCGTCCGATCCACCCCCTGCCATGTATAATGCAGAACCTCATCACCAGCTGGCGCCGCATGCGCCGCAATGCCGAAACCGAGGGACAGGCAGGCGGCAAGAAACACTCTTCGAAATCCGGCACCCATGAGACATCACCGCTTTTTCTTCAACGACATGCTTGCATTGAAAACTAAGCGAAACGCTGCATCAGGCAATCACGCCCAGCATGAAGAAGACCATGCCAGGGCCACGATCACCCGGATTTGAAGGAAATGACCTGTTTCAACGGCGTGACCTTCCGTCCCGCCTCATCAGCCAAGCGAACGCAACCGCTTGCCCCAGCCGCTCGCCTCCGCCGACTGGCACACCGGACTGGCGCACTGAACTGACAAAACGGACTGGCGACACCCACGAGTAGAACCGACTGACAACACAGACTGGCAAAACCGCCCGGTCCAACTGATTGGCAAAACGGCGCAGGACGACAGGTTGACGGGCCGGCATGGCCCATCAAACTTCGGAAAACCTTATTGCCCCGGGCCGCTGAAACGGCTCGGATCGATGGCAACGGTGGCCGAAACCGGCTTGAAACCATTGCCGGCATAGGCCGCCGAATAGTCGCCATCGAGCGAGCGGCTGACGACACGCGGCGCCTTGACCGAAGCCGATGCGCCGGCGCGATTGGTATTGAGCGCCCATTTGGCCAGCATATCGCCGGTCAGAGCGCCCGCAGACGCGCCACCATGTGTGCCTTCGGACGAAACGCGTCCACCACGACCACCCCTGACAGGTGCAGTAGCGGCAGCGGTCGAGGCAACCTTCGGCCGGTCGAACGCATCACCGAACTGGCCGTTTCCACGCGCAGCACCCTGAGCGGCCTTGGCCGGAAGCGCTGCGACTTCCATCGGACGCTGTGCCGGCAAGGGTCGCGAAGCAGCCACGGGGGCGGGGGCGGGAGCGGCGGCAACCGGTGCGGATGCGGGAACGGGGACAAAAGCCTTTGCCTGTGAACCCGCAGCCGAGCCGGCAGCCGAACCCGGGGCCGGATCAACACTGGCGGAAAGGGCTGCAACGAGGGCCGGTGTCAGCGCCTGACCATCGGCATCCTTCCAATGTCCGTCCTGACGGGCTGCATCCTCACGCGGATTGGCACTCGGCGCCGGAACATGCGCTGCGGCAAGCGTAGCGGCGGCCTGAGGTTGAATTCCGGTTTCTGGCCTCTGGAGCGGCAGCGGCACGGCGCCGAAATCGGCGGGCAGCGCACCGGGATCGGCAGAGGCGGTCAGCACATTCTGCTGTGCATCGCCCTTCATGCTGCGCGGCGGCAGCAGCGTCGGCACGGGAACGGCATAGGCCGCGAGATCGGCAAACTGGCCGTTACCGCCCGCATTGACATCGGCCTGCGCCGCGGCCTGCATGGCAAGCGCATCCTGTGCCGCATTGCGACCGCTGCCGGAATTCGACGAGTAGAGCGCATTGGCAAAGCCCGTCGGGCTGCCATCGGAGCGGAAGGCCGGACGCGACAGCGGCACGGGCGCATTGATCGCCTCGGGCTGCGAAACCTCGGCCGAAGCGACCATGACGGAGGCCGGCGGTGCGACAGGCGGAGCCGCCGGTGCCTGTGCAGGTGCAGGCGCGGATCGGGCGGTCGCAGCCGGCGCGGCAGGCGCCGACCGTGCCGGGGCCTCTTCCTCTTCGTTATCCTCAGCCTCGTCGGCACCACCACCAAAGAGCATGGCGAGAAGATTGGGCCGCTTGCGCTCCGGCGTATCGCCACGGAACGAACCGCCGGCCGTGCTCGCCGACTGGATCGACGTATCGCTGACGCGCCGCTTGTAATCGGCAAGAGCGATGTCATAGCCCGGCAGCGGCTTGCCGTCGGCCGGCACATGCAGCGTATTGCCCTTGGGGAAGAGTTTTACCAGTTCGTCGCGATCCATCCGGGGCCATGCGCGCACGCGGCCGACATCGAGATGCACGAAGGGCGAACCCGACGTGGGATAGAAGCCGACGCCGCCGATCTGCATCTGCATGGCAATGCCGCGCAGGGTGGCCAGCTTGACGCCCGGAATGAAGAAATCCATCGCCTTGCCGAGCATATGCTGGCTCTTTTCGGCAACGCCCGTATAGGCGGAACGGGTACGCAGGAAATTGTTGGTGCCGGGCGAGCGATAGCCGGACACGACATAGATATAGCCGGTCGCGCCGCTGCGCCGATAGACTTCCCAGACCAGATCGAAGAGGCGCGGGTCCATCTTCGTTTCCTCGTTCTTGCGCCAGTCGCGCAGGAAGTGGTTGAGCTGGGCAAGGCCGCGCGGGTCAAACGACCGTTTCGCTTGAACGTGATTTCCGCTTTTTCGCCGGTATGGGCAAAATAGAGCTTGAGGGTCTTGTCTTCGGCCGCCGCATCACGGGCAGCGACGGAGAGGATCGGCAGGGCGGCAGCCAGCACGATGATTGCCGCAGCAAGCCTGCGGCCACAGGCGGCGGCAAACCGGGCGGCAAGGCCTCGCCCGCGCGTGCGGGCCGGCCCGTATGCTGCATTCAATTCCGGCAAAGCGATCCCCGTCCGATAGGCAACATCCCTTGCTGCCTCATGTGACTGTCAAATGCGGTGACACCATGGCAAATGTGCCACAGGTGCACAACCTTCTCCCTTATAGTCAATAGATGATGAACGGGAGATTGACAAAGGATAGCACGCCACGCTTGCGCGAACATTGACTGGAGTCACAGGTCTTTCAGCCTCGAGAGGCGGCCTTTTGAGGCCGCCCTGCTCAGGCGGCTTCCTTCAACGGGTCATCCGGATCGATGCCGTAATCCTTGAGCTTGCGATAGAGCGTCGAGCGGCCGATACCGAGCTTGCGCGCCACCTGGCTCATCTGGCCGCGGTAGAATTTCAGCGCGAACCGGATGAGTTCCTCTTCGACATCAGCCAATTTGCGCACTTCGCCGGCCGCATCGGTGCTGACGATGACGTTCTCGGCGGTCGGATAGGCAGCAGCCAGCATTGCCCGCGGATCAGGCCGCCGGCCTGGTGCTCCGCATGCATCTGCGCGGTGCGGGCCTGCTCCTCGGCGCTGCCGCGCATCGGCATCTGCCGGATCGTCGCAACCGAAGGAGTGGCAACGGACGTTGCAGCAAGCTCGGCGCTGCGGAAATCCGGCAGCTGGGCGGCGATCTGCGGGAAATCGGCTTCCGAAAGCTCGTCGCCTTCCGCCAGAACCACCGCGCGAAAATCGCATTTTCAAGCTGGCGGATATTGCCCGGCCAGTCATAGGCCGTCAGGATCGCCATGGCGCCGGGGCCGACGCTGACCGGGTTGGCGAGCTTCTGCTCGCTCGAGAACCGCTCGGCAAAGACGCGTGCGAGATGCGGAACGTCTTCCTTGCGGCGGCGCAAGGCCGGAATGGTGATCGGGAAGACATTGAGGCGGTAGTAGAGATCCTCGCGGAACCGGCCGGCGCGCACTTCCTCGATCAGATCCTTGTTGGTGGCCGAGATCAGCCGCACATTGACCTTCTGCACCTTGGAGGCGCCGACGGTCTCGACTTCGCCCTGCTGCACGGCGCGCAGCAGCTTCACCTGCACTTCGAGCGGCAGATCGCCGATCTCGTCGAGGAACAGCGTGCCGCCATCGGCCTCGACAAACTTGCCGGTATGCTTTTCCGACGCGCCGGTAAAGGCACCCTTCTCATGGCCGAAGAGAATGCTCTCGACCAGATTATGCGGGATGGCGCCACAGTTGACCGTGATGAACGGTTTGCCGGCGCGGTCGCTGGCCGACTGGATGGCGCGGGCAATCATTTCCTTGCCGACGCCGCTCTCGCCTTCGAGCACGACCGGAATGTTGGAATGGGCGGCCCGTTCGGCAAGCTCGATGACCCGCAGCATGTCGGGGCTGGCCGAGACGATATCGTTGAAGCCGACGACGCCCGCCTTGCGGCGTACGGATTTCGCCTTGGTTTCCTTCTGGTCGAGCTTCAGCGCGTTCGCAACAGAGGAGCCGATCCGTTCCGGCGAGACCGGCTTGACGACGAAGTCGAAGGCACCGGCGCGCATGGCTTCCACCACCGTCTCGATACCGCCCTGCCCCGTCTGGACGATGACCGGCGTCTCGATGCCCATGCCGCGAATGGTGGTGAGGAAGGTCAGCCCGTCCATTTCCGGCATCATCAGGTCGAGCACGATGACATTGATCGGGCCGCTGGTATGCTTGAGGAACTCGAGAGCCGCCAGACCGTTTTCGGCAACGTGTGCGACATGGCCGTGGCGTTCCACCGCATTCTTCAGAAGGCGGCGTTGAATAGGATCGTCATCGACAACAAGGACGTGGGCTATCATGCTCGGCTCCCGCAACGTTCATCGTGCGCCCATCGGCATCTTGCGCCATTTGGGCAGTTTCTATGAACGGTTGTCCCAGAAAGGCTTGAACATCCCCTTTTGAGAAAAGCTTGCATTTTAACGGCCAGCGTTCGAAACAGGAAACAACGGCCCAAGGCGTTGATTTTACGAGGATCAGGACATGACAAAATATCCGAACGCGGTTGCGACCATTCTGGCCTCTGCGGTATCCGAAGGTGCTGCCAAGGGGGCGGCGAAGGGCGCGGGCACTGACCCGGCACTCGGTATCCTGCCCACCTGGAAGCTCTCCGACCTCTATGCCGGACGCGACGACGAGGGCCTGAAGGCCGATCTGGAGCGCGGCCGCGAACAGTCGCTGGCCTTCGAAGCCAAGTGGAAGGGCAAGCTTGCCGAGGCCGCAACGAAGACCGGTGCCGGCGGCATCGGCGAGGCGCTCGACGAATATGACGCGCTGGACGATCTTCTCGGAAAGATCGGCTCCTTTGCCGGCCTCACCTATTTCTCCGATACGCTGGACCCGGCCAATGGCAAGTTCTACGGCGACGTGCAGGCCAAGCTGACGGATCTCTCCGCCCATCTCCTGTTCTTCGCGCTCGAAATGAACCGTATCGACGACGCGGTGATGGACGCCTGCATGGACCGCGATCCGAAGGCCGGTCACTACCGCCCGTGGATCGTCGATCTTCGCAAGGACAAGCCTTTCCAGCTGGATGACAAGCTGGAACAGCTCTTCCTCGAAAAGTCGATGACCAGTGCGGCGGCCCTCAACCGCCTGTTCGACGAGACCATGGCCGAGCTGCGTTTCGAGATCGACGGCGAAATGCTGCCGATGGAAGTCACGCTCAACATGCTGCAGGATGCCGAGCCCGAGGTGCGCGCCAAGGCCGCGGCCAGCCTGTCGAAGACCTTCAAGGCCAATCTCAGGATCTTCACCCTCGTCACCAATACGCTCGCCAAGGACAAGGATATTTCCGACCGCTGGCGCGGTTTCGAAGATATCGCCGACAGCCGCCATCTGGCGAACCGCGTCGAGCGCGAAGTGGTCGATGCGCTGGCGGCAGCCGTCACGCAAGCCTATCCGCGCCTGTCGCACCGCTATTACGCGATGAAGGCGAAATGGCTCGGAATGGAGCAGCTCAACTACTGGGACCGCAACGCGCCGCTGCCGGAAACCCCGAGGCGCTGATCCCCTGGGCCGATGCCAAGGAGACGGTGCTGTCGGCCTATGGCGCATTCGCACCCGAAATGGCAAAAATCGCCGGCCGCTTCTTCGATGAGGACTGGATCGATGCGCGGCCCGCCCCGGCAAGCGCCGGGCGCCTTCGCCCATCCGACCGTGCCATCGGCCCATCCTTACGTTCTCGTCAACTATATGGGCAAGCCGCGCGACGTGATGACGCTTGCCCATGAGCTAGGCCATGGCGTGCATCAGGTTCTGGCCGGCGGCAGGGTGCCTTGATGTGCCAGACGCCGCTGACACTCGCCGAAACCGCCTCCGTCTTCGGCGAGATGCTGACCTTCCGCGCGCTTCTCGAAAAGACCACCGATAAAAGAGAGCGCAAGGCGATGCTCGCCCAGAAGGTGGAGGACATGATCAACACGGTCGTGCGCCAGATCGCCTTCTACCAGTTCGAGCGCAAGGTCCACACGGCCCGCAAGGATGGCGAGCTGACCGCCGACCAGATCGGCGAATTGTGGCTTTCGGTGCAGAATGAAAGCCTCGGGCCGGCGATAAAGATCTCGGAAGGCTACGAGACGTGGTGGACCTATATCCCCCACTTCATCCACTCGCCCTTCTATGTCTACGCCTATGCCTTCGGCGATTGCCTCGTAAACTCGCTCTACGCCGTCTACCAGAACGCAGCACCCGGTTTTCAGGACAAGTATTTCGACCTCCTGAAGGCCGGCGGCACAAAACATCATTCCGAACTGCTGAAGCCGTTCGGCCTCGACGCCACCGACCCGTCCTTCTGGTCGAAAGGCCTGTCGATGATCGAAGGCCTGATCGACGAACTGGAAGCGCTCGACAAGTCGCAAGGCTGACAAAGTAAAATGGTGGCGGCGGCTCGATGGGCGGCCGCCACACCAGAAAAACAAGACAATACGTGACGCGATGCGATGCTCGGCTCAACGCGTCCAATGCGTCCAATTCGCCCGGCGGACCAGACCCGTGACCCATTCCCCTTTCGCGCTGTTCCGCGATGACCGCGCCGGAAAGACGCTTCTCTTCGAGCGCCCGAAGGAGATCGTCATTGCCCGCAAGGCATCGGAAATCCTCCCCGCCCTCGAAAAGCTGGAACACGCCCGCAAGGCAGGCCACTGGCTTGCCGGCTATATCTCCTACGAAGCGGGCCATATTTTCGAGGAGAAGCTGCGGCCCTTCATCATCGATGACCGCGAGACGCCGCTGATCGCGATCGGCCTCTTCGACGCCCCTTCGGCAGACGCGCTCCCTGCCGCCCAAACCGACGAGACCGAAGAGCCGACCCTCACAGATTTCCGCGCCGCCTGGGATTTCGACACCTACGCCCAAAAATTCGAGCGCCTGCACCAGCATATCCGCAAGGGCGACTGCTATCAGGCCAATCTCACCATGCCGATCGAGGCGCGCTACACCGGCACGCCGCCGGCGCTCTTCGACGCGCTGACGGCCCGCCAGCCGGTTTCCTATGGCGCCCTGATCGACCTGACACCGGATCTCGGCGGCCCGACCATCCTGTCGCGTTCGCCCGAACTGTTCTTCTCCGTCGATACCGAGCGGATGATCGAGACCCATCCGATGAAGGGCACCGCCCCGCGCGGCAGGGACGCCGCCGAAGACGCGGCGATCATTGCCGCCATGCTGGCCGACGAGAAGACGCAGGCCGAAAACCGGATGATCGTCGATCTCCTGCGCAACGACATTTCCGCCATCAGCGAGGTCGGCACGCTCTCGGTGCCAAAACTCTTCGATATCGAGACCTACCCGACCGTCCATCAGATGGTGAGCCATGTGCGCGCAAGATTGCGCCCCGAAATCGGCCTGACGGACATCCTTGAGGCGCTCTTCCCCTGCGGCTCCGTCACAGGCGCGCCAAAAATGTGGGCGATGCGGATACTCGCGGAACTGGAAACGGCCCCTCGCGATGTCTATTGCGGCGCGATCGGCTGGTGTGATCCGGCGGGTCCGATGCGCTTTTCCGTGGGCATCCGCACGATCACCCTTTTCAGCAAAGGCCGGGCAGTCTTCAATGTCGGCGGCGGGATCGTCTTCGATTCCACCGCAGAAGCGGAGTATCAGGAATGTCTTCTAAAGGCGCGGTTCGCGGCGCAAAACCAGCCGATCTGGCCCTTATCGAAACCTTGAGATGGGAGCCGGACAACGGCTTTCTGCGCCTCGACCAGCATATCCGCCGGCTGACCCGCTCGGCCGATTGCCTCGGCTTTCGCCCCGCCCCGGCCGACCTCATGAAACAGCTGAAAGCCGCCGCATCCGGCAATGAGCCGCTGCGCGTGCGCCTCGAACTCACCTTCCGCGGCCATCTCGACATCACCACGACGCCGTTCACGCCGCTTGCGGAGGACGCCGTCTGGCGGGTCAGGATCGCCTCGACCACCATGCCCTCCGACGACCCGATCTACCGCCACAAGACCACCCGCCGCGAGGTCTATGACAAGGCCCGCGCCGAGTTCACCAAGGAGGAGGCCGACGAGGTCATTCTCCTGAACGAACGCGGCGAGGTCTGCGAGGGCACGATCACCAATGTCTTCCTCGAGGAAAAGGACGGCAAGCTCCTGACCCCGCCGATCTCGTCCGGTCTCCTCGCCGGCATCCTGCGCGGCGACCTGATCCGCGAAGGCCGGGCAAAATCGACACTTTTGAAGCGCGACGAGCTGACGGCCGGCACGCTTTATGTCGGCAATTCGCTGAGAGGGCTGATCCGGGCGGAGCTGGTGAACGGGTGATGGTGACGGATCTTCGCGCTCATCTGCTGGCCCTTGAAGAAGAGCTGCAAACCGCAGCGACAAGAAGCTCTGAGGCAAGACTGCGCGAACTGCTGGAGCCTGATTTTCAGGAATTCGGCCGCTCGGGCCGCCATTACGATCTGCGTCAAATCCTCGAAAACCTGACCGCGGAAACAGCCGCGGTGAAAACCGCAATCGACGATTTCACGCTGATGCCGCTGAGTGAAACCATCATGCTCGCCACCTATCTCGGCCGCCGGTTTCAGGATGATGGAACCACATTATTCACCAATCGCAGCTCGATCTGGCGATTGGGGCCTGATGGCCAATGGCGCATGGCCTTCCATCAGGGAACGCCGACGGCACGGCCCGAGGGCGACTGACAGACGTCACACATCCACGGAAGCGACGGCAACCGCCATCGTGCAGCCCATGGCGACAACCGCCCAGAACAGCAGCCAGATCGCCCAGTTGGCATGATGACGCCCGGCCGCAGACGCTGTTGAACGCATGGCCTTCGGCCTGCGGCGCGAAATCCGCAAGACCGGCTGCTGTGCCGACAGGTCGCTATCCGCCACCAGATCCGTCATTCTGACATCTCCACTTACCCTTGAGGCTTTAAGGTAGATGCCCGACCCGATGTGCCAAGGGGTGTCGGACGTTATTGGCGCCCGATCGGACCAAGGTCCGACCAGGGATCGTTATGCCCCGGGGGCTTTACAGGCGCCCCCCGATACGTATCTGCTGTGATAAAGCGTTCAGCCGCCATCAGCGCAGCGAACACCCCTTTATTGTGACGAGATTTTATGATCTAGCCCGCCCAATCACACGCACGTTACACTGAACCGCCAGATCTCGGTCTTTCCCGGGACAAACTGGCCGGGATAGCCGGCCGGGCCGGTGGAAGGCGCCGGAAACGGGCGGTGGAAATAGCAGTCGATCCGACCCATAGGGTCCATAGGGAGTAAGACATGTCAGAGAAGACCTATCCGGTGTATGGCGAGATCACCGGCCCGATCGTGATGATCGGTTTCGGCTCGATCGGCCGCGGCACGCTGCCGCTCATCGAACGTCATTTCAAGTTCGACAAGAGCCGGATGGTAGTGATCGACCCGCGCGAAGAGCCGGCCGACATGGAAATCCTTGCCAAGCACGGCATCCGCCACGTCAAGGAACATGTCACCAAGGACAATTACAAGCAGCTCCTGAAGTCGCTTCTGAACGACGGCAAGGGCGGCCAGGGCTTCTGCGTCAACCTGTCGGTCGATACCGGCTCGCTCGATCTGATGAAGCTCTGCCGCAAGCTCGACGTTCTCTACATCGATACGGTCGTCGAACCCTGGCTCGGCTTCTACTTCGACAAGAACCTGAAGAATTCCGACCGTACCAATTATGCGCTGCGCGAAACCGTGCGCCATGAGAAGAAGAAGAACCCCGGCGGCACGACGGCCGTTTCCACCTGCGGCGCCAATCCGGGCATGGTCTCGTGGTTCGTCAAGCAGGCGCTCGTCAACCTCGCCAACGATCTCGAAGTGAAGTTCGACGAGCCGGACCAGCACGACCGCGAAGGCTGGGCGAAGCTGATGAAGAAGGTCGGCGTCAAGGGCATCCACATTGCCGAGCGCGACACCCAGCGCACCAAGCACCCGAAGCCGCTCAACGTCTTCTGGAACACCTGGTCCGTCGAAGGCTTCATCTCGGAAGGTCTGCAGCCGGCCGAACTCGGCTGGGGCACCCATGAAAACTGGATGCCGAAGAACGCCAAGAAGCACAAGAAGGGCTGCAAGGCGGCGATCTATCTGGAACAGCCCGGCGCCAACACCCGTGTTCGCACCTGGTGCCCGACGCCCGGCCCGCAATACGGCTTCCTCGTCACCCATAACGAGTCGATCTCGATCGCCGACTATTTCACCGTCGAAAAGGACGGCGAGGTCGCCTATCGCCCGACCTGCCACTATGCCTACCACCCGGCCAATGACGCGGTTCTGTCGCTGCATGAAATGTTCGGCAATGGCGGCACGCCGCAGCGGTTCTGCACGTTCTCGACGAGCACGAGCTGGAAGACGGCGTCGACGAACTCGGCGTTCTCCTCTACGGCCACGACAAGAACGCCTACTGGTACGGTTCGCGCCTTTCGCTGGAAGAACCCGCGAAATCGCCCCCTACCAGAACGCAACCGGCCTGCAGGTGACGTCGGCCGTTCTCGCCGGCATGGTCTACGCGCTTGAAAACCCGAGGCCGGCATCGTCGAGGCCGACGAGATCGACTACAAGCGCTGCCTCGAAGTGCAGCTGCCCTATCTCGGCCCGGTCGAAGGTCACTACACCGACTGGACCCCGCTCGATGGCCGTCCGGGCCTCTTCCCGGAAGACATCGACACCAAGGATGCCTGGCAGTTCAAGAACATCCTCGTCCGTTGATCGGACGCACATGATCTGAAAGACAATCGGGGCGGCATGACCGCCCCGATTGCGTTTGGGCCCGCCCACTGCAAACCTCCCCCTGCCTTCGTCATCCTCCGGCTTGACCGGAGGATCTGTCCACGCCGGTCGTGACCGTGGTTGGATCCTCGCCACGAGGGCGAGGATGACGGCATTGGATGTCGCAGATGCCTCATGGGAAGCGAAGCCGCGGCCCTGCCTCACCCCCGCGATCACCAAGTTTTCTGTGCATTTTTGAAACACTTGCCCGCTGTTTTGCGTTTTCGATGTAGAAACATGCCATTGCGAGCCTGCCAATCGGCAAGGCTTGCGTTACATGAGGCGGAGCGGCATGGTTCAGCCGCCATATGCCGGATCGAATCGCGGGAGACTGACCTATGAAACTGAAAGTAAGCTTTGCGCTGATCGCAGCTGCCAGCTTGAGCGCCTGCGTGTCCTCTCCCCCGCCGCAGCCCATGCAGCAGGCCGCCATCCAGCCGCAGGGCGTCGAAGGCACCTGGGTCGATCCGAACGGCATCACCTCCACATTCCAGGGCGGTACCTTCACCACCCGCGCCTCCGACAGCAACGCGGTTCTGGCGACCGGCACCTATACGAGCATGTCGCCGACCATGGTCGAGATCAACCTGACCTCGCTGGTGCGCAAGACCCAGTCGCGCGTCAACTGCGCACTGGTCACGCCGAGCCAGCTGAACTGCACGCAGGATACCGGCGCCAGTTCTCGCTCGCCCGCCGCAGCTGAGACGCAAGGCCCGGCAGCGCAGAAGCCGCCACCACACTGGCGTGTATTTCGCCTCTTTCTAAAAACCCCGCCACTGGCGGGGTTTTCGCGTTATGGGCGAAAATCACCTATCAACGCTTGTCACATTTCCCTTGAAACCCATTTCCTTCGATGGAAACATGACATCGGCATACGCGTAGAACGATTGTCATGGTGGGACGCTAGAACGATCGTATCTGACGGCAGACATGCCGGGGATCATTCAAAAGGAGAGAGACAAGATGATGAAAAGATTGGGACTAGGGCTGTTTGCGGCTTCGGTCGTCGGCCTGTCGAGCAGCGCCGCATTCGCGGATTTCGAACTCGACATCCTGCACATCAACGACTTTCACTCCCGCATCGAATCCGTTAACAAGTATGACAGCACCTGCTCGGCGGAAGAGGAAGGCAAGAACGAGTGCTTCGGTGGTGCGGCGCGTCTTTTCACCGCCATCAACCAGACCCGTGACGGCCTGACGTCGCAGGGCAAGAACGTTCTTCTTCTGAATGCCGGCGACAATTTCCAGGGCTCGCTCTTCTACACGACCTACAAGGGCGCCGTGGAAGCCGAAGTGCTGAACGCCATGAAGTTCGACGCCATGACCGTCGGCAACCACGAATTCGACGACAGCGACGATGTTCTCGCGACCTTCCTCGACAAGGTCCAGTTCCCGGTCGTCACCGCCAATGTCGTGCCCTCGGCTGCGGCCAAGATCGGCCACCGCATCAAGCCCTATATCGTCCTGACCGTCGCCGGCCAGAAGATCGGCATTGTCGGCGCCGTCACCAATGACACGCCGGAAATCGCCAATCCGGGCAGCAACATCACCATTGCCAACGACGTGGAAAAAATCACCGAAGCGGTGAAGGCCGTGAAGGCCGAAGGCGTCGACAAGATCATCGCGCTCACCCATGTCGGCTATCCGCGCGACCTGACGGCGATCGCCAAGGTGCCGGACGTCGATGTCGTCGTCGGCGGCCATACCCACACGCTCCTGTCGAACACGGTCAAGGGTGCCGAAGGCCCCTATCCGACCTGGGTCGACAATCCGGCGGGCTACAAGGTGCCGGTCGTTCAGGCCTTCCAGTACAGCCGCTATCTCGGCGACCTGAAAGTCGTCTTCGACGACAAGGGCGTGGTGAAGAGCGCTGTCGGCGAGCCGATCCCGGTCGATGCGAAATTCATCCCCGACGCAAGATGACGGCTCGCATTCAGGAGCTGAAGGCGCCGATCGAGGAGATGAAGAAGAAGCTCGTCGGTGCCGCCGATGGTGACATCGATGGCGATCGCCGCACCTGCCGCGCCAAGGAATGCACCATGGGCAACCTTCTGGCCGATGCGCAGCTCGACCGCGTCAAGGGCCAGGGCATCACGCTTTCCATCCAGAACGGTGGCGGCCTGCGTGCCTCGATCAAGTCCGGCCAGATCACCATGGGCGACGTCCTGACCGTCCTGCCCTTCCAGAACACGATCGCCACATTCCAGATCAAGGGTTCGGATGTGGTTGCCGCCCTCGAGAACGGGGTGAGCCAGATCGATGATGGTGCCGGCCGTTTCCCGCAGGTCGCCGGCATGAAATTCTCCTTCGACAAGTCGAAGCCCGTCGGCAGCCGCGTCAGCAACGTTCTGGTCAAGGAAGGCGAAACCTTCGTCGCCATCGACCCGGCCAAGACCTATGGCGTCGTCACCAACAACTATGTCCGCTCCGGCGGCGACGGCTTCAAGATCTTCGCGACCAATGCCCAGAACGCCTATGATTTCGGCCCCAACCTCGAACAGGCGGTTGCCGACTATCTCGGCGCCCATAATCCCTACAAGCCCTATACGGACGGCCGCATCACCGACCTGACGCCTGCCGACTACGTGCCGCCGGCAAAGGCCCCGCCGCCGCTTCCGCGCCCGCCCCGGCTGCAACGGCCCCTGCCGCCACCGCACCGGC